>NZ_JBLLDT010000024.1:0-200 GCF_049523535.1 Melissospora conviva | reverse complement strand
AGCAGATTCGGGATCCGCAGTACTCGACGACTGCGTTCCTTGATTCCCTTGACGAGGTTGAGGGCTGGGAGCAGATGGACCTGACCGATGCGGCGCAGAAGGTGCAGGTGTCGGCGTACCCGGACGCGTACGCGCAGTGGGAGACCCAGGCCGCCGAGCTGGTCGCCCAGCACTGGTGACGGACACCGACAAAGAGCAAC
>NZ_JBLLDT010000023.1:0-314 GCF_049523535.1 Melissospora conviva | reverse complement strand
TGCTCGCGTCCACTGTGCAATTCTCAACAAACGACCAACCCACAACCCACCACCCCACACCAGACCGACAAACCCCCGAAGAGGCTTCCCGCGGTATGTGAGGCCAGGCCATGCCTGGCGCCCCACACCCCAGCCCCACCCCCCAACAAGGGAAGCAGCACCAGAATGATCAAAGGCACTGAAGAACCAACCAAAGGTTGTTCCTTCAGGACCCAACAGGGTGCTATCCGCCGACTCCCAGCCGCACCACCACCAACTTTCCACCACCAACCCCGAAAGATCAGTGCGTACTCACCGTGATGGCCGTTGCCGGC
>NZ_JBLLDT010000022.1:0-314 GCF_049523535.1 Melissospora conviva | reverse complement strand
TGCTCGCGTCCACTGTGCAATTCTCAACAAACGACCAACCCACAACCCACCACCCCACACCAGACCGACAAACCCCCAAAGAGGCTCCCCGCGGTATGTGAGGCCAGGCCATGCCTGGCGCCCCACACCCCAGCCCCACCCCCCACAAGGGAAGCAGGACCAGGATGTTCCAAGGCACTGAAGAACCAACCAATGGTTGTTCCTTCAGGACCCAACAGGGTGCTATCCGCCGGCCTGCCAGCCGCACCACCACCAACTTTCCACCACCAACCCCGAAAGATCAGTGCGTACTCACCGTGATGGCCGTTGCCGGC
>NZ_JBLLDT010000021.1:0-480 GCF_049523535.1 Melissospora conviva | reverse complement strand
TCGGCGCTGAACGGGCGGCGTAAGAAGTTTCTGGCGCTGTTGCGTGACCCGGCGGTGTCGACGATCGTGGTGGAGCATCGGGATCGGTTCGTCCGGTTCGGCGCCGAGTATGTCGAGGCGGCGTTGGCCGCGCAGGGGCGGCGGCTGCTGGTGGTGGACCCGGCCGAGGTCGACGACGACCTGGTCCGCGACGTGACCGAAATCCTGACCTCGCTGTGTGCTCGCCTGTACGGGCGGCGTGCGGCGGCGAACCGCGCCCAGCGGGCTGTCGAGGCGGCGACAGACCCGGACGGCCCGGAGTGAAGACGATCCAGGCGTACCGGTTCGCGCTGGACCTGACACGGACGCAGGAGCGGGCGGTGCTCGGGCATGCCGGCGCGGCCCGCAAGGCCTACAACTGGGTGCTGGCGCGGGTCAAGGCGGTGATGGATCAGCGGGCGGCCGAACGTACTTACGGCATCCCGGACGAGCAGTTGACGC
>NZ_JBLLDT010000020.1:0-535 GCF_049523535.1 Melissospora conviva | reverse complement strand
ATGATGTCGTCTTTGCCGTCTCCGTTGACGTCGCCGAGGGCGGGGAATTCGCCGGCGATGGAGAAGTAGTCGTGCCATTTGATGGCGGTGCCGGCGAAGGATGTTCCGGTGGAGAGGGCGACGTAGACGTCGGCGTTGGTGTCGTGGGTGAAGGTGATGATGTCGTCTTTGCCGTCGCCGTTGACGTCGCCGACGGCGGCGACTTCGGCGGCGGGGGCGAACCAGTCGTGCCATTTGCTGGAGGGGGCGAACGAGTTTCCGGTGGAGAGGGATACGTAGACGTCGGCGAGGGTGCCGTGGGTGAAGGCGACGATGTCGTCGCGTCCGTCGCCGTTGAAGTCTCCGGTGAGCAGTGTTTCGCCGTTGAGGCCGAAGAAGTCGTTCCATTTGATGGAGGTGCCGGCGAAGGATGATCCGGTGGAGGTGGCGACGTAGGCGTCGTTGAGGTTGCCTCGGGTGAAGGTGACGATGTCGTCTTTGCCGTCGCCGGTGAAGTCGGTGGGTGATCCCCCGAGATAACGGTCCGCCCCCGGCC
>NZ_JBLLDT010000019.1:0-882 GCF_049523535.1 Melissospora conviva | reverse complement strand
GCTGGCGCGGGTCAAGGCGGTGATGGATCAGCGGGCGGCCGAACGTACTTACGGCATCCCGGACGAGCAGTTGACGCCGTCGTTGTCGTGGTCGCTGCCGGCGTTGCGGCGGGTGTGGAACACGGCGAAGCCCGAGGTGGCGCCGTGGTGGGCCGACTATTCCAAAGAGGCGTACAACACCGGCCTGGACAACCTGGCCCGCGGGTTGAAGAACTGGTCGGATTCCCGCGCCGGTAAACGTGCCGGCCGCCCGGTCGGGTTTCCCCGGTTCAAGGGCAGGCACCGCACCACACCGAGCGTGCGGTTCACCACCGGCACGATCCGGGTGGAACCGGACCGCAAGCACGTGGTGCTGCCCCGGCTTGGCCGGTTGAAGCTGCACGAGTCCGCACGCAAACTGGCGCGGCGCTTGGACGCGGGCACCGCCCGGATCATGTCCGCGACGGTGCGCCGCGACGGCGGGCGGTGGCACGTCGCGTTCTGCGTCGAGGTCGACCGCGCCGTGCGCACCCCCGCCCGCCCGGACTCCGTGGTCGGTGTCGACGTCGGCATCAAAGCTCTCGCGGTGCTGTCCACCGGCGAGATCGTGGCCAACCCCCGCCACCTGAACGCCGCGCAGCGCCAGCTCCGTGCGCTGGGGCGTTCCCTGTCGCGCAAGGTCGGACCCGACCGGCGCATCTGCCGGGACGCCTCGAAGCGGTGGCAGCGCGCGTCGAAACGGCTCAGCCGGGCGCACGCCCGGGTGGCCAACCTGCGCCGAGACGGACTGCACAAGCTCACCACCCGGCTGGCCCGGGAACACGGCACGATCGTGGTGGAAGACCTCAACGTGACCGGGATGCTGGCGAATCGGCGGCTGGCCCGGCACATCGCCGACGCCGG
>NZ_JBLLDT010000018.1:0-1323 GCF_049523535.1 Melissospora conviva | reverse complement strand
CTGGGCTTGACCCGTTTCGACGGACAGGGTCGATGTGTCGATGTTAGTTAGGCTGCCTGGACCGTTGGTAGTAGGTGCGGGGCGGTGGCTTCGAAGGCGGCGGGGCTGAGGTAGCCCAGGGTCGAGTGCCGGCGGCGGGTGTTGTACCACCCTTCGATGTACTCGAATATGGCCTGGCGGGCTGCTTGATGGGTGGGCCATGGCTGGCGGTGCAGCAGTTCTGTCTTGATGGTGGAGAAGAACGATTCGGCGACCGCGTTGTCCCAGCACTGCCCGCGCCGTCCGACGGACAGGCGGATGCCGTGACGGTGCGCGAGGCGGGCGTGCTGGGCGCTGGTGTATTGGCAGCCGCGATCCGAGTGGAATACCAGCCCAGATGGGGGTCGGCGCCGCACGAGGGCGTCGGTGAGAGCGGCGTCGATTAGGTCGGTTTTGAGGTGGTCGGCGAGGGCCCAGCCGACGATGCGGCGTGAGGCCAGGTCGATGACGGTGGCCAGGTAGAGCCAGCCCTGCCAGGTGTTGATGTAGGTGATGTCCCCGCACCAACGGGAATCGACCGCGGCCGGATCGGTGGTGAAGTCACGCCCGACCAGGTCAGGGCGTCTGCCGGCGTTCGGGTCGGGGATCGTCGTGGCCCGCCACCGGCGAGGGCTCTTACCGGCCAGTTCAGCGGCGCGCATCAGCCGGGCGACGCGTTTACGGCCGTGCCGCATGCCGGCGTCGGCGAGGTCGGCGTGGATCCGTGGTGCCCCGTAGGTGCCCCTCGACACCGCATGAATCTGGATGATCTTCTCGGTGAGCTGGGCATCCACGCGCCCGCGAACGGACTGGACATCGGATTTGCGCTGGTAGTAGGCGGACCTGGAGACCTCGAGCAGCTCACACGCACGCTTGACGTTGTGCTTGCCGACCTGCTCCGCCTCGATGAACGGGTACACGTTCACCGGGTCTCCTTCGCGAAGAAAGCCGTCGCCCGCTTGAGGATGTCCACGTCCTCGCGCAGCCTGCGGTTCTCCCGCCTCAGCTGCGCGAGTTCGTCTCGTTCGCTGCTGGTCAGCCCGTCGGCGCGGGCGCCGGTGTCGAGGTCGGCCTGCTTGACCCAGTCACGCACCGCGGTCTCGGTCAGGTCGAAATCCTGGCTGACCTGTCGAAGCGTGCGGTCACCGCGCTGGCACAACTCAACGATCTCGGCCTTGAACTCCGGCGTGAACGAACGCCGAGGCCGCGGCCGCTTCTTCCCCATGCTCTCCATGATGATGGACATCCTCCCGGAGACCCCAGGTCCCCTGATCTCGGATGTCCGTCAAAGCGGGGCAGGCCCAC
>NZ_JBLLDT010000017.1:0-1329 GCF_049523535.1 Melissospora conviva | reverse complement strand
TGAGGTTCCCCCGGTTTGCCGGAGGGTTGGTTACCTGGCGCCGGTGGGCTCAGGCTGAACGATAGCCGTCTGGTCCTGCTGTGCCTGGTGGGTGTGCCAGGCGGTTTCGTACTCGTCTGGGGATTGCCAGCCGAGGTCTTTCTGGATGCGGCGGGTGTTGTACCAGCCGTCGATGTAGGTGAAGATCGCGTTCTCGGCCTCGTCGCGGGTGCGCCACGAGTTGCGGTAGACCAGTTCGATCTTCAGCGTCGACCAGAAGTTCTCCATCAGAGCGTTGTCGAACGAGTCGCCGACCGACCCCATCGACGGCAGGATCCCGTTGTCGGCCAGGCGTTGGGCGAAGCGGAACGACGTGTAGTTCGATCCGCGGTCTGAGTGGTGGATCAGTTGGCCGTCGCGGACGTCGCGCGACCAGATGCCGTATTCGAGGGCGCCGAGGATCAGGTCGGTGTCGCAGCGGTCGGAGCAGCGCCAGCCCACGATGCGGTTGGAGAACACGTCCCGCACCGCTGCCAGCCAGAACACGCCCTCACCGCAGGGGATGCGGGTGGCGTCGGCGACCCACAACCGGTTCGGCGCCGCCGCGGTGAACCGCCGGTTGACCAGGTCCGGAGCGGGTGTCGCCTTCGGGTTCGACCGGGTCGACGGGATGCGCCACTTCTTGCGCAGGAACGCCCCTTGCAGGCCGGCGGTCCGCATCAACCGCTCGACCCGCTTGCGGCCCACGTGCCGGCCCTGGCGGCGCAGCATCGCATGTACCCGGGGACTGCCGTAGGTGCCACCGGACACGTCGTGGATCTCCGCGATCTCCACCGCCAGCTCGGCGTCCTCGCGTCGGCGAGTGGACGGGTTGGCGGCTTGGGCGAGCCAGCCGTAGTAGGTGGAGACAGCCACGCCGATGACCCGGAGGACGGGCTCGACCCCGAAGCGATCGCGCAGCTCGTCGACGAGCGTCACGACCGTCGCCGGGTCGGGTCGAGTTCCGAGGCGAAAAAAGCCGACGCGGCCTTCAAAATCTCATTCGCCCGCTTCAACTCGGCGTTCTCCCGCCGCAGCCGGCGCAACTCCTCCACCTCCGAGGTCGTCGGCCGATCGCCCCGCAGGCCACGGTCGGCTTCGTCCTGGCGGATCCAGTTGCGCAACGCTTCGTGATGCACCCCAAGCTGGCGGGCCAACTGGCGGATCACGGGCTTCGGGTCCGACTCCCGATACAAGCGCACCGCACGTTCACGCAGCTCATCGGGGTACTTCTTCGGTGCTGCCACGAATGACTCCCTTCAGCTCCATCAGAGCATGATCGAAAGCCTCCGAGCTACCGGGGGAACCTCA
>NZ_JBLLDT010000016.1:0-2010 GCF_049523535.1 Melissospora conviva | reverse complement strand
GAAGGTGACGATGTCGTCTTTGCCGTCGCCGGTGAAGTCGGTGGGTGATCCCCCGAGATAACGGTCCGCCCCCGGCCCCGCCCCCCCGCCGCAGTTGTCGCTGACCAGGTACTTCTGGTGGTACTGGCCGGGATAGGGGGCGAGCGACATTCCGTTGATCGTGATGATCTGCCCGCCACGTTGGTACTGCTGCTCGTAGTGGATGTGCGCCCCGGACGAGTTGCCGGTGCTGCCGGTGAGACCGATCTGCTGGCCCTGCTGCACGTACGCCCCGTCCGGCACCGAGTAGGCGCTCAGGTGGAAGTAGTGGGTGGTCCAGCCGCCGCCGTGGTCGATCACGATGTAGTTGCCGGCGCCACTGGGCTGCGAGTAGAGCCGGGCGATCCCGGCGGCGGAGGCGACCTGCGGGGCGCCCGCGGTCGGCCCTCCGTCGGCGCGTACGAAGTCCAGGGCCTGCCGGACCTCGGCGCTGTGGTGGCTGTAGGTCCACCGCTGTCCGCAGGGGAACGGGGCCTTGAAGTTCGGTGCGGCGAGCGCGGGCGACTGGATCACCACCGCCCCGGTCAGGAGGCCCACCATCAGGGTGAGCATGGAGATCAGGACGCGACGCACCCTGGTTCTTGGCTGCCGTGACATGAGCGGCTCCCGTCGGCGACGACTCGGGTGGACTGGGCTGGGGCGGGCGCAGGGGAGCACCCGTTCGATGTGGTGGTTCGCCAGAGGCCGTGGTGCAGGTCGAGCCGAGGCACGGCCGGTGTGTGGTGGAGGCCGAGGGCAGGCGGTGGCGGGTGGGCGTCGACGACGCGCCGCCGGGCGGAATCGATGCGGTGGCGGCGCGTCGTCGACGAGGGGTCAGCCGGCGGGGCGCAGGCGTCCCAAGATCCCGTTCAGGTCGTCGATGAAGTGCGACCTCCGCAGGACGTGGCCGCCTGGCGCCTCACGGGCGTCGTGCGGAATGCCGGCCCGCTGCAGGGCCGCCCGGAATTCCTGCTGCCCGGCGTGGACCTCTCGTTCGCTGACCCGCTGGATGGTGCCCTCAATCGGATCCGGCGAGGTGCCGGCGATCATGAAGATCCGCTTGTGGCGGTAGCTCTCGATGCGCTCCATCGGGTTGTCGGCGGAGACCCGGGCCTCGTCCCACAGCGGGATGCCGTAGACGGTGCCGCCGTTGAGTTCCATGGCAGCAGAGGTGAGGTTGGCCCAGTGCCCGACGAGGCCGAAGTTGCGCCGCAGGCTGGCCGGACCGGAGTGGGCGCTGACCGAGCAGAAGTCCCCGTAGTACTTCGCGGCGTACTTCAGGGCGCCGAAGCCGCCCATCGAGAAGCCGGAGACCGCGCGACCGTCGTACTCGGCGAAGGTGCGGAAGTTCGCATCGACCCATGGCAGCAACTGCGACATGTGGAAGGTCTCCCAGTTGCGGGGACCGACGAAGCTGCTGACAGGGTTCGAGTACCACCCGAGGCCGGCGTCGGGCATGACGACGATCATGTCCATGCCGGCGGTCATGTCGGTGATGCCCACCTGGGCGAACTGCGTGTAGTCCGGTCCTCCGCCGTGCAGCAGGTACAGCACCGGGTAGCGCTTGCCGCTGGTGTGGTAGCCGTCGGGGAGCAGGACGTTGACCCGCGGGTTCCGCGAGATCTGATCCGTGGCGAACTCGTAGTACTGCATGCGGCCATCGTTTTCGTTCCGGTCGACGATGCGCAGTCCGTGGCCGTCGCCGGCGGCCGCGGACGCGGGCAGCGGTGCGCCGACGGCACCCGCGAACGCGCCGGCGCCGGCGAACGCGCCGACGGCGGCGACGCTCGCGGCGCCGGTCAACAGCCGTCGCCGGCTGACCGACGGGCGGTGGGGCGTGTGGTTCATGGATCCTCCATCTGATGGGGCCGCGTGGAATGGGAGAGCGAACCGCGGCACGGAGTGCGTCTGTGAGGGTGGTTTTCAGAGGGTTGTTTCGCCGTTGAGGCCGAAGTAGTCGTGCCATTTGGTGCTGGGGGCGAATGTTGATCC
>NZ_JBLLDT010000015.1:0-3390 GCF_049523535.1 Melissospora conviva | reverse complement strand
TTGGGGGTTTGTCGGTCTGGTGTGGGGTGGTGGGTTGTGGGTTGGTCGTTTGTTGAGAATTGCACAGTGGACGCGAGCATCTTTGTGGTCAAGTTGTCAAGGGCGAACGGTGGATGCCTTGGCACTAGGAGCCGATGAAGGACGTGGGAGGCCGCGATAGGCCTGGGGGAGCTGTCAACCAAGCTATGATCCCAGGGTGTCCGAATGGGGAAACCTGGCACCAGTCATGTGGTGTCACCCACACCTGAACACATAGGGTGTGTGGGGGGAACGCGGGGAAGTGAAACATCTCAGTACCCGCAGGAAGAGAAAACAAAACGTGATTCCGTGAGTAGTGGCGAGCGAAAGCGGATGAGGCTAAACCGGCTGCGTGTGATACCTGTCAGGGGTTGCGTGGTCGGGGTTGTGGGACATTGCGGGATACGCTGACACGTGTCCGAGGAGTTACAAAACCAGTTGCTAGCCGAATGGTGTGGAAAAGCCAACCGTAGTCGGTGATAGTCCGGTAGGTGAAAGTGGCTGGTCTCCTGTGATTGTTCCCGAGTAGCGGCGGACCCCTGAAATCTGCCGTGAATCTGCCAGGACCACCTGGTAAGCCTAAATACTTCCTAGTGACCGATAGCGGACAAGTACCGTGAGGGAATGGTGAAAAGTACCCCGGGAGGGGAGTGAAATAGTACCTGAAACCGTTCGCCTACAATCCGTCGGAGCCTTTAGGGGTGACGGCGTGCCTTTTGAAGAATGAGCCTGCGAGTTAGTGGCATGTGGCGAGGTTAACCCGTGTGGGGGAGCCGTAGCGAAAGCGAGTCTGAACAGGGCGTTCAGTCGCGTGTCCTAGACCCGAAGCGGAGTGATCTAGCCATGGGCAGGCTGAAGCGCGGGTAAGACCGCGTGGAGGGCCGAACCCACCAACGTTGAAAAGTTGGGGGATGACCTGTGGTTAGGGGTGAAAGGCCAATCAAACTCCGTGATAGCTGGTTCTCCCCGAAATGCATTTAGGTGCAGCGTCGCGTGTTTCTTGCCGGAGGTAGAGCACTGGATGATCTAGGGGGCCCACAAGCTTACCGAAATCAGCCAAACTCCGAATGCCGGTAAGTGAGAGCGCGGCAGTGAGACTGCGGGGGATAAGCTTCGTAGTCGAGAGGGAAACAGCCCAGATCACCAGCTAAGGCCCCTAAGCGTGTGCTAAGTGGAAAAGGATGTGGGGTCGCATAGACAACCAGGAGGTTGGCTTAGAAGCAGCCACCCTTTAAAGAGTGCGTAATAGCTCACTGGTCAAGTGGTTCCGCGCCGACAATGTAGCGGGGCTCAAGCACACCGCCGAAGCTGTGGCATTCACATTTTAACCCCGCCGGCGCCTTCGGGTGTTGGTGCAGGTGTGTGGATGGGTAGGGGAGCGTCGTGCCGGGGGTGAAGCAGCGGGGTGACCCAGCTGTGGACGCGGCACGAGTGAGAATGCAGGCATGAGTAGCGAAAGAAGGGTGAGAAACCCTTCCGCCGGATGACCAAGGGTTCCAGGGCCAGGCTAATCCGCCCTGGGTGAGTCGGGACCTAAGGCGAGGCCGAGAGGCGTAGTCGATGGACAACGGGTTGATATTCCCGTACCCGCGAAAGAGCGCCCATGACGAACCTTGTTGTGCTAACCACCCGAACTGCCGGATGCCTTCGGGTTGATGGTGGGGAGCGTGGGACCCTGGCAGGTAGTAGTCAAGCGATGGGGTGACGCAGGAAGGTAGCTGATCCCGGCCGGTGGTTGTGCCGGGGTAAGCGTGTAGGCCGGTGTGTAGGCAAATCCGCACACCATGAGGCTGAGACGTGATGCCGAGCCGATTCAGGTGAAGTCAGTGATCCTATGCTGCCGAGAAAAGCCTCTAGCGAGCTCTTAGCGGCCCGTACCCCAAACCGACACAGGTGGTCAGGTAGAGAATACCAAGGCGATCGGGCGAACTGTGGTTAAGGAACTCGGCAAATTACCCCCGTAACTTAGGGAGAAGGGGGGCCGGAGACGTGAAGCCCCTTGCGGGTGGAGCGTTGTATGGCCGCAGAGACCAGGGGGAAGCGACTGTTTACTAAAAACACAGGTCCATGCGAAGAAGTAATTCGATGTATATGGACTGACGCCTGCCCGGTGCTGGAACGTTAAGGGGACCGGTTAGCTCTTCGGGGCGAAGCTGAGAACTTAAGCGCCAGTAAACGGCGGTGGTAACTATAACCATCCTAAGGTAGCGAAATTCCTTGTCGGGTAAGTTCCGACCTGCACGAATGGCGTAACGACTTCCCCACTGTCTCAACCACAGGCCCGGCGAAATTGCACTACGAGTAAAGATGCTCGTTACGCGCGGCAGGACGGAAAGACCCCGGGACCTTTACTATAGCTTGACATTGGTACTCGACTTAGCTTGTGTAGGATAGGTGGGAGCCTGTGAAACCCGTACGCCAGTATGGGTGGAGGCAATCTTGAAATACCACTCTGGTTGATTTGGGTATCTAACTTCGGACCGTTATCCGGTTCAGGGACAGTGTCTGGTGGGTAGTTTAACTGGGGCGGTTGCCTCCTAAAAGGTAACGGAGGCGCCCAAAGGTTCCCTCAGCCTGGTTGGCAATCAGGTGTTGAGTGCAAGTACACAAGGGAGCTTGACTGTGAGACTGACAGGTCGAGCAGGGACGAAAGTCGGGACTAGTGATCCGGCACTTGCGAGTGGAAGCGGTGTCGCTCAACGGATAAAAGGTACCCCGGGGATAACAGGCTGATCTTCCCCAAGAGTCCATATCGACGGGATGGTTTGGCACCTCGATGTCGGCTCGTCGCATCCTGGGGCTGTAGCAGGTCCCAAGGGTTGGGCTGTTCGCCCATTAAAGCGGTACGCGAGCTGGGTTTAGAACGTCGTGAGACAGTTCGGTCCCTATCCGCCGTGCGCGTAGGATACTTGAGAAGGGCTGTCCCTAGTACGAGAGGACCGGGACGGACGAACCTCTGGTGTGCCAGTTGTCCCGCCAGGGGCACGGCTGGTTAGCTACGTTCGGAAGGGATAACCGCTGAAAGCATCTAAGCGGGAAGCTCGCTTCGAGATGAGGTATCCCACCCACCTTGGTGGGGTAAGGCCCCCAGCTAGACGACTGGGTTGATAGGCCGGAAATGTAAGCCCGGTAACGGGTTCAGTTGACCGGTACTAATAGGCCGAGGACTTGACCTACAAAGCTGCTACGCGTCCACTGTGCAACTCCCGACAAACGAACACGTGACAACCGTGTATCGATAAGTCGATAGAGTTACGGCGGCCATAGCGGAGGGGAAACGCCCGGCAACATTCCGAACCCGGAAGCTAAGCCCTCCAGCGCCGATGGTACTGCACCCGGGAGGGTGTGGGAGAGTAGGACGCCGCCGGACAA
>NZ_JBLLDT010000014.1:0-50383 GCF_049523535.1 Melissospora conviva | reverse complement strand
CTCCATGATGATGGACATCCTCCCGGAGACCCCAGGTCCCCTGATCTCGGATGTCCGTCAAAGCGGGGCAGGCCCACTGCGCATGTGACGCAGCTCCTGGGCATTCAACCGAGCGACGTGTTCGAGGCGGGCACACCGGTCGGCTCCCGAAGTGCGACGCGGCATGAGGAGTGCGGTTGGTCGCTCAGAAGTGCGGAGAGTCCCGAGAGCGACGTCGAACTTGTCGAGCAGTTGGGGAGCCTGCTCGACATTCTAGAGCCGGTGGCGGACCGGCTATGGCAGCTCGTCGAAGCGGGCTACTGGGCGAATTGGTTTTGTTTCCTCGGCTCCCACGCCACAGAACATGCCGTCGAACTTGACCGTGACCTTCTCCATCGGTTGCTCAAATTGCCGGGCGATCTATGGCTGGACGTCTACGGCGACGACGAGGGCGATGAGGGCGACCGCTGAACATGCACGCCTGCGACGCGAACACCCGCCCGGTAGTGAGTGACGAGTTGGGTCACCACCAGGGCGTGCAATCACGGACTACCACGGGCGTCGGTGGACTGTTGGCTTGCCGGCGAGGCCCCACTGTTTGGAGAAGTCACTGCATGGCGACAGCCGGCGGGTGCGCAAAGGAAACCGGGCAGCGAAAGACGTACAAGGCGTAACCCCTGCCGATACAGATGTCTGTGGGGTCAAGCGCAGCCTCCGGTGGATCCTCCACCGGCCGCCAGCTGCATCCGGGGCCGCTCCACTCGGCGGAGTCGGCGGTGAAGAGCAGCGTCATCGTGGTGCCACAGTCGGCGCACTCCATCGGATGCGGATCGCTGAGCGACCAGTTCGCGAAGCCGCCCACCTTCCAGCCGGGCGCCAGTGACAGGTCGTACTGATAGCTGACCTCGGCTTCGTCATCATCCTCATCGCCCTCCTCCCAGGCGGTGATCCGATCCGCCAGTTCCTCGGGTAGCAGGCCGCCGTACTGGTACTCGCGGACCTGCTCCGGATGAATTACGCACGGCGTCGGCAGATAGGAGCCGACCACCACTGGCGGTTCGGGAGCCGCCGCCAAAGGGTCGGCGACGTCGCTGCTACGCCGCCAGCGCAGCCGTACGCGCGGGTTGTAGCCCTCATCAGGGTGATCCAGCGGGCACCACAGCACCTGCAGCAGGTCGGCGCCGTCCGGGCCGACGAAGTCGGGAATGTTCCGGCGGTAGAGCTGCGCCACGGCGACCATCGGGATCGGCTGCTCCACCAGGTCGTACGGCACGGAGAACTCCGAGTGCCGCAGCTCCGCCCGCTCGTCGTCGGTCAACTGGTAGGGGGTGCCGGTCGCGGCTGCCCGCGCCTTCGCCGCCTCGTAAATCTCCCGGCGACGGCGGACACTCGCCGGCGTCTCGAGTTCGGAGATCTCGTGAGCGTCGCCGTCGCCGCACACCGGCCATGGCTCGTCAGCCGGCCAGAGCAGGGGTCCCCCGACCGAGCTCTCGGCAGTTGTCGGACGGCCGCGCCGCGGATGTAGACGCGTCGCCGTCGTCGAGTGCTCGGGCAACTCGGGGAAGACGGCGGTGATATCGACCGGCCGCGGTGGCGTGGTGCGGGTCATGGCCGGTCATCTTAAGAGCCAGCTACGACCAAACCGTGCCACCCGTTGGCACCCGGTGGGTGCCCGATGACCTTCGCTGTCAGTCGGCGAAGTCAAGACCCCGCTCGGCCAGCGCGGTGGCGAGAATCCGGATCGCTCTCGGTCCGACCCCGTGCATGGCCAGCAACTCCCGCCGGCTGTGGGTGGCCACCTGTACAAGCGTGGTGATTCCGGCTTCCAGGAAAGCGCTGTTGGCCGGTCGTCCGATCGGGGGAAGGTCGCCGATCTGCGCGGGCGCGTCGCGAGTGCTCATACCGTCACGCTAATCCTGTTGCACCTCTGACTGTGGGACGAGGAGAGCCGCGGCTGTTGCCAGGAAAGCGACATGTCACAGCAGAAGGACGCCTGACCACGAGCCGAGACAGCGGGCCAGGTGGGAGATCGGTTCACCTGGCCCGCTGCGGTAAGGCGTCTAAGAATCGCCCCGCCGGACGCTTTCGGCGACGGCGATCACCTGGTCTGGGGTGAAGGAGCGCGGCACCTGCAGAGTGAAGCCGGATCCGTCGGGGAGTGTGGTGGTCAGCATCCAGGTCTCCCTGGTCCGGACGAGACGGGCATGCCGCCCGTCGACCGTGACGTCCTGCCCCGCCTCGAAGCCATCTACATCGGAGTCCGGGTGCCAATCGGGCGTTGGCTTCCATTGCACGGCCAGGCTCAGGTGGGGAGGGGCCGGGTCGCGATAGCTGACGATCGCGCCGTCCATTTTGAACCCCCGTAGCTCCCAGCCGTCCGGCACCAGACCGATGGCGATCTGGAAGGGGACGCGTTGGGGCTGGTCCACCACCTGCCGGGCGAGTTGCAGTACCGCTTCCTCGCTGCCGTACCGGCCGTTGCCGACGATGGTCACCCACTCGCCGGGCCGGCGCTCCCAGGTGAGACTTGCCATGTCGGACGTGTCGTCGTGATAGAAACTGATGTGTCCCGGACGGCCGTCCACGCTGATGTCGCGGGTCGGAAAGTACGACTCGTCAGGGTTTGCCTCGGGCCAGAGGAGCACGTCGTTCATGGCGTCGGCCGACTTGTAGACGGCGATGACGTCCGCTGGCCCACTGGTGAACGACGGCTCGCCGAGCAGCGGCAGGGCGTACGGGAACTCGAGGGCGGTCGCGGCGACCAGCTTGACCGGACCGGTGGACGGCAGGACCGGGGGTGGCTCCTCGCCGCCGGCGACAGGCGGGCCCTGGGTGGCCTCCGGCGGCTGCGGCAGGACCGTGACCGCCAGAACCGCCATCGCCGTCACCGCCGCCCCGGCCAGGGCCATCCGCACCAGGGGCGGCAGCCGCAGCAGCCCGGACGCGACGCGCCGGGTGACCGGTAGCGCCGGCCGATCGGCGTACGCCGTGACTGCCGTGATCTCGGCGAGGAGGCGGCTGCGAGCTGCCTGCCGTGCCTCGTCGGAGAGGGACGGGCCGTCCGGACCGTACGTTTCCAGGATCTTGATCTCGTTCATCGGTCCTCCTCCAGCGAGGTCAGTGCGGCGCGGGTCAGGCGGCGGGCCCGGTTCAGCCGCGAGCGCACGGTCCCGATCGGGATGTCGAGCGTGGCGGCGATCTCCGCGTACGAGAGTTGGGCCCAGGCCAGCAGCAGCAGCACGTCGCGGTCGGCGGGCTTGAGCGCGGCCAGCGCCGCGGCGAGTTCGGCCCGCAGCGCCTGGGCGTCGAGCCGGTCGTCGGGCGGGTCGTCTGCGTACGCGCCAGGTTCGGACCAGCCCGCCCGGGCGAGCGCCCGGTAGCGACGGCCCTCCTGGCGGACGTGGCGGCGCAGCACGTTGGTGGCGATGCCGAACAACCACGGCCGTACGTCCAGCTGCGTCGGCTGGTACGCGGCCCGGCGGCGGAACGCCACCAGGAAGGTCTCGGCGAGCAGGTCGTCGGCGGATTCACCGATCCGGCGCGCCAGGTACCGGTGGACGGCGTCCGCGTGCCGGTCGAAGAGCGGCGCGAACCGCTCCGGCTCCCGAATCGACTCACGGATCAGGACGTCGTCTGCGGTCTGCACCGGCGGCGAGCGTAGTTCGTTCACACCCGTTCATGCCCGATCCCCGGCGGCGGGTTCACGGGTCTAGTGTCGCCGGATGGGGGATTTTCCGGCGCTGGTCGACGTGCACTACGGCTCTCTCAGGCTCGCTGATATCCGGTCGGAGGGCCGCACCGATTGGTCCCAGGAGTTCTTCGGCAGACGCCCGCCGGGTCTCATCGCCACCGCGCCAGGTGAAGTCTTCTTCATCACGAGTCGCCATACGGGCCTCGTCGAACTCTCGATCACGATCGACGAAGCCGACCCCGGCGCTGAACTCGATGCGTACGAGGACGTCGTGGAGGTGCCGTTCGAGGCGGTGGCGGCCGAGTTGAAGCTGTTCCTGTTTGACGGCGTGGCGCCACATGCGCTGCCGCCACTGCCGGCGGGCCCCGGCGCGTATCGGATCCGCTACCACTGCAGGGGAATGGACGAGACGAGAAACCCTGACCTGAAATACGACGACGTCGTCGACGAGTACCTGCTGCAGATCTGGCCGGCCCCCGCCGCGCCCCCCGCCACCCTCAAGGTGACCAGCCGACAAGGGCGCTACTGGATGTTCAAGAGCTGAGAAGGAGGAAACCGCTCGACGAGGGCAGATCCGGCTGCTCAGCCACCTTGGACTCGGGCCAGCCGGGCGAGGTCGCCGGCCACGAGGTCGGCGTCGCGGGCCCACTCCTCGTCGGTCATGCCCGGCCGACGGCGCAGGGTGAAGACCACCTCGCAGCCGTCGCCGTCCGCGATGACCCGCATCGGGTTGTAGACGACCTCCCCGGAGGGCATCGTCACGTCGTGATCGAGGACTCCGTGCGGGTTCGGCGGGACGAATTCAATCTTCACCTGGCCGTCCGGTGTTTCGACGTACCAGTCACCGTCGCGCCGGGCGACCGCGCTGCCGAGGCCCGGGGCCCACTTAATGAGGTTCGCGGGATTCGAGACGTACGCGTAGACCGCCCCCGCGGGCCGGTCGATGCAGACGCTGAAGTGCCGGGAAACGCTGGGGTGCCGGGAGACGCTGAGGTTCGGGGAGGCGCTGAGGTGCCGGGAGACGCTGAGGTTCGGGGAGGCGCTGAGGTGCCGGGACTCCGATGCCATGGCCAACACCATGCCACCGACCCCCGACACCCCCGCCGATATCGGCTCGCCGCGTCAGATCTTTCCGGTCTTCTCCAGGCCGTCGAGCACCACACCGGCGGCCCGCCAGGTGCGGTCGATCTTCGTACGGGCGTGCCGTTCGTGCAGCCGCAGACCCATCGCGTTGGTCCAGGCGACGGCGCGTACGGACTGGAAGAGCGCGGTGGTCGCGGTGGTCTCGCCGAAGACCTCGCCGACGAGCCAGAGCTGGAAGAAGGGCCGCATGTCGACGCCGTAGTACTCGCGCATCCGCTCGACGATGCCCGGCGCCGCCTCGACGAGAGCCTCGCCGTACACGGTGTAATCGCGCAGGTGGCGGGTGCGGGTGTCGACGGCGATCAGCGAGTCGGGGAAGTCGACGACCAGGTGGGTGGAGATGCCTTCGCCGACGACCCGGGCGGGGCTGCGGTCGCAGTCGGCGGCCAGGTCGAAGAATGACTGCCAGTACGGCGTCGGCGTGCCGCCGGTGAGGTGGGCGTGGAAGTTCTCCAGGTACCGGGTGACGAAGTCGACCGAGAGGTTCCGCGCCCAGCGCGGGTCCCGGAACGTGCCGTCGGTCAGCGCCGGGATGGTCTTGTCGAGGATCTCCTTGTAGACCAGCGAGAAGGTGCCGCGGTTGTCACCGCGCGCGGCGAGCAGCTCGTTGATCTCGACGACCCGGGCCCGGGCGTCCTCGATCCCGGCAAGGGTGCCGACGTCGGTCAGGGCAACCAGCCGCTGCTGCTCACTCTGCGTCGACTGCACCACGCAGGTCGGGGCGCCGGTCGTCGGCGCCGTCGCGGGGTTCGCGTTCGCCACAGCGGGTGAGGCCAGCAGCGCCAATCCGACGGTGGCGGCGCAGAGTCGGGAAGCCGTACGCACAGAAGATCCTCCTTGTGAGTTCGGAGCTCCTCCTACCCACCGTCACGCTCGGCAATCTCAAGCGTGACGAGTGGCATGTGCGTACGGCTGACCCCTTACTCAGCCCCGCAGTTCCGCCACGACCACCTCGGTCGCCCGGGCCAGCAGTGCGTCGTCACGTTCGGCGTCCTCGGCGTCCTTGCTGGACATGACCGCCAGCACGATCGGGGCGCCCTCGGCCGGCCAGATGACGGCGATGTCATTGCGGGTGCCGTACCCGCCGGAGCCGGTCTTGTCGCCGACGGTCCACCCGTCCGGCACGCCGGCCCGGATGGTCTTGTCGCCGGTGGTGTTCGCCTTCAGCCACTGGGTCAGCAGCTCCCGGTCCTCGGCGTCGAGGGCATCCCCCAGCACGTACGCCCGCAGGCTCGCGGCGAGCGCCTGCGGGGTACTGGTGTCCCGGATGTCGCCCGGGGTGGCCTCGTTCAGGTCGACCTCCCAGCGCGCCGGGCGGGTGGTGTCGTCGCCGATCTCCCGCAGCGCCGCCGCGAACCCCTCCGGGCCACCGAGCTGCTTCAGCAGCAGGTTGCCCGCGGTGTTGTCGCTGAGGGTCACCGCCGCCACGGCGACGTCCCGCAGCGGCATGCCGGTCTTGACGTGCTTCTCCGTCTCCGGCGAGTACGGCACCAGGTCCGCCTCCGTGTAGCGGACAACCTTGTTCAGCTCCGCCGTCGTGGTCCGGTCCAGCACCGCCGCGGCGGCGAGCGCCTTGAAGGTCGAGGCGTACGCGAAGCGCTCGTCGGCGCGGTGGGCCACGACGCGTCCGGTTCCGGTGTCGATGGCGTACACGCCGAGCCGGGCTCCGAACTCGGTCTCCAGCCGGGCGAAGTCGGCGGGCGCCGCCGACGGTGCGGTACTCGCGGCGGAGGCGCTCGCCGACGGCGCGGCGCCCGGGTTCGGTCCGGTGGCGCAGCCGGCGGCCGGGAGCAGCAGGAACGCCGCGACCGCCGCGATCCTCGCGCGCCTCGAAAGAGCAACTGACATCGATGACTCCTTGTCGATCTGCCCGGCCGGTCCCCTCGCCTGCCGTGACATCGATGACGGTGCCAGCGACCGTTGATGCGTTCAAAGACGGAAACGCGCCAACTGATGCGATTACGGCATACTCCCTGGCCGTGGATCTCGTCGCGGCCTGCCGGGCCTTCGTCGCCGTCAGCGGGTATGCCAGCTTCACCGCCGGCGCGGCCGCGGCGCAGATCCCGCAGTCCGTCGCCAGCCGGCGCATCGCCGCCCTGGAGCGGCACTTCGGCGCCCGGCTCTTCGACCGCTCCACCCGTACGGTCACGCTCACCCCGTTCGGCCGGGACATGCTGCCGTCGGCGCGGCGCCTCGTCGACCTCGCCGAGGCGATGGAGCACGCCGCCGTTCGGGCCCGGCTGCGCCCATTCCGGCTGGCCGTCCCGGCGGTCTGCGCGCCGCGGGCGCTCGCCCGGCTCGTCGCGCAGGCGCGCCGGCACGAACTGCTGCTGGAGGCGCACCCGGCCGAGCCCGCCGAACGGGCCGAGCTAGCCCGTGTGCTGGAGGTCCGCGCCGCCCTGGTCGCCGTCCCACCGGCCGAGGCGACCTGGCGGGTGCCGCTCGGGCTCGCCGGGCGGGCGGAACCTGCACTTCCCGCGCTCTACCTGGAGACCCTGCGGGTGGGGCGCGCCGACGGCGAGGCGCCGGCCCGTCGGGTGTGGATACAGCCCGAGGACGACGTGCCGCACGTCCGCGACCCGGTCATGCGGCTGCGCGACGCGCTCGGCCTGCGGCCGGGGCAGGTGCGGGTGGCGGCCTCGCTGGTCGCCGCCGCCGCGGAGGTGCTCGGCTCGGCGGACCTGCTGCTCTGCTCCCAGTTGCAGGCCGCGGAGCTGGGGCTGCACTGGCGCCCGGTCGGTGAGCTGGCGACGGCCGCGCGCGGCTACCGGATCGCTGCCGGCCGGCGCGAGGACGCCGACGCGGTGCGTACGCTGCTGCACGCCGCCGTACGCCGATGTCTCGGCGGCGTGGAGGAGGTCGCGCGGTGAGTGTCACCAGGGTTCTCGGCGCCGCCCGGGAGGCGCTGGACGAGGCAGGGCTGCGCGGGTCGTTCCTGGTCCGGGACCTCGACTCCGCAGACGAGCTCGGCATCGACCCGGACATCGAGTTTCCGGTGGCGTCCCTGGTGAAGGTGCCGCTCGCCCTCGCCACCCTGGAACGCATCGACCGGGGCGAACTCGACGCCGCCACCCCGATAGTGGTCGCCCCCGGCCGGGCCACCACGGCGGGACCGACCGGGCTGAGCCGATTCCGTCACCCGGCGACGGTCGCCCTGGACGACCTGCTCTACCTGAGCACCTCGCTCAGCGACGAGACCGCGGCCGACGCGCTCTTCGCCCTCACCCCGCCCACCGCGGTCGCCGCCGAACTGCGCCGGCTCGGCTTCGAGGGCATCGCCGTACGCCACCGGACCGCCGCCCTGATCGACACCCCGGCGGAGAAGCTCCCGCCCGACCAGCTGCACCTCGCCCACTCGATCGCGATCACCGCGGCGACCGCGGGGCACGGGCATCCGCTGCCGCAGCTCGACGTCACCCGCGCCAACTCCGGATCGGCCCGGGCCTTCGTGGAGCTGTTGCAGGGGTTGTGGCGCCCGTCGGCGATCCGGCCGGCGCCGGCCGCCCGGGTCCGGGAGCTGATGGCGGCCAACCTGATCCGGCAGCGCCTCACCCCGGACTTCAGTTCCGATGCGTCCCGCTGGTCGTCCAAGACCGGGACGCTGCTCAACCTGCGGCACGAGGTGGGTGTCGTCGAGCACGCCGACGGGCAGACCTTCGCCGTCGCCGCGCTCACCGAGTCGCGGGTGGCGGCCGGCAGCCAGCCGGGCGCGGAGGCGGTGATGGCCCGGGTGGCCCGCAACCTCCGCGACCAGCTGCGCTTCTGACCGGTTTCGACCGGCCGGCGGTGCGCCGTCGGACAGCGCACCTCCCGCCCGTAAATGAATGGATTCCCATCGATTCAAAGGCGAAACTCTCGAATCAGTCACGCATTCGCATGTCTTCACATTCCGCGGGCTGACGTCTACATTGCGGAACAACCGGCACATCAGCGCCGGCCTCTCCCTTCCCAGGAAGGATGTGGCACATAGTGGTGTCCTTTCCCACCCGACGGGTGCTCGCGGGTCTCGCCGCCGGCGCGCTCGTCGGATCTTTCGCACTGACCAATCCGGCCCAGGCCGCACCGAATAACAACTCCGCCGCCAAGCTCACCAAGGCGGTCACCGCCAAGGGCGTCCTCAAGCACATCGACGCCTTCCAGCGCATCGCCGACGCCAACGACGGCACCCGGGCCTCCGGCACCCCCGGCTACGACGCCAGCGCCGACTACGTGCAGCGCCTGCTGACCAAGGCCGGTTACCAGGTCACCCGCCAGCAGTTCGACTTCCCGTTCTACGAGGAGGAGCACTGGCTCTTCACGCAGACCGGGCCGGCCCCGCGCGACTTCGTCGACGGCGTCGACTTCGACCTGATGGAGTACTCCGGCTCCGGCGCGGTGGAGTCGGCGGTCGTCGCGATCGACCTGAACCTGACCGACCAGGCCGCCACCACCTCCGGCTGCGAGGCGAGCGACTTCGACGGCGTCGACGTCACCGGCAAGATCGCCCTGATGCAGCGCGGCACCTGCGCCTTCGGGGACAAGGCGGCGAACGCCGAGGCCGCCGGTGCGGCGGGCGCGATCATCATGAACCAGGGCAACGGCACCGACCCGTCCCGGCACGAGATCTACGCCGGCACGCTCGGGGTGCCGATCGGCATCCCGACCTTCGCCACCACGTACGGCCTCGGTGTCGACCTGGCCCAGACCCCCGGGGTGGTCCTGCGCCTGGAGGCGCAGACCACGATCGAGACCCGCAGCACCTCCAACGTGATCGCCCAGACCCGGCACGGCCGTACCGACAACGTCGTGATGGCCGGCGCCCACCTGGACTCGGACCTGGCCGGTCCGGGCGTCAACGACAACGGCAGCGGCAGCGCCGCGCTGCTGGAGGTCGCCCTGCAGATGGCGAAGGTCAAGCCGCACAACGCGGTGCGCTTCGCCTGGTGGGGTGCGGAGGAGAACGGTCTACTCGGCGCCGAGTACTACGTCGGCCAGCTGACCGAATCCGCCGCCGACGACATCGCGCTCTACCTGAACTTCGACATGGTCGCCTCGCCGAACTACGTCTTCGGCGTCTACGACGGCGACGACTCCGCCCAGGAGGGTGAGGGTCCGGGACCGCAGGGCTCGGCGGCGATCGAGACCGTCTTCGAGCGGTTCTTCACCGCTCGCGGCAAGGCCACCGCCGCCGCCGACTTCACCGGCCGCTCCGACTACGGGCCGTTCATCGCGATCGGCATCCCGGCCGGCGGCCTCTTCACCGGCGCCGAAGGGCTCAAGACCGCCGAGGAGGCGGCCCAGTTCGGCGGCGTCGCCGGTGCGGCGTACGACCCGTGCTACCACGCGGCCTGCGACAGCATGACCCCCGTCGCCGACGGTGGCGACGCCGCGATCTACGCGCAGCTCAACCGCGCGTACGACCTGCGGGGCAACATCAACGTGCACGCCCTGGACGTCAACTCGGACGCCATCGCCACCGCGGTGATCACGTTCGCCTACGACACCTCCGCGGTCAACGGCGAACCCGCCGGACCCGGCAAGGGCAAGGGACACGGCAAGCACAAGGGCAAGGGCCATGGCAAGGGCCACGGCCACGGGCACGGGCACCGCGCCACGCGGTAACCGCACTCCGGCGCAGGCCGGGTCCGCGACCGCGGACCCGGCCTGTGCGGTCCCCGACACGTTCGGTGATCTTGCCAGGGCAGGGGACGCCCGCCCTGAGTACGCTGGTCGCAGGGCTCAGCGCCGCTGAGCTGCCTTCGAGCGGGGACGACGGTGGATCAGCAGCGAGTCATCCGAGACGTGGCCGTGCGCCTGCCGGTGGCCACGACGGTGCGCGCCGCCTGCCAGGGGGCGGTCAACGCCCTCGGCGAGTACGCCCCCGCCACCATCTCGGTCCTGCTGCAGGTCTCCGACCGCCTGCGCTGCATCGCCGCCACCGGCTCCTGGCAGGTCTTCTCGACCGTGCCTCCCAAGAGCGGCATCGTCGGCCGGGTCCACGCATCGGGTCTGCCCGCCGTCGTCCCGTCGGTCGCCGCCGACCCGGACTACCTGCCGATCCGCCCGGACGTACGTTCCGAGATCTGCGTGCCGATCCTCTCGGCCGGCCGGCCGATCGGCGTGCTGGACCTGCAGTGGAACGAACCGGCGGATCTCGAGCAGTGGCGCGACGTCGCCGAGCGGATCGCCGGACTGCTCGGCAGCCGCATCGCGATGCTCGGCGGACCGCCAGCGGAGAGCCGCAGCGAGAAACTGCTGCGGCACGCGGCTGCCTTCGCCGCGGCCCCCACCGAGCGGGACCTGACGGTGGCGGCGCTCGTCGCCGCCCGGGACGTCTCCGGACTCGACGTCGCCGTACTCATCGCGACCCGACCCGACGGTCCGCAGCTCAACCGCCGCACCGGCACACCCAGCCCGCTGGAGACGCGAATCCGCGCGGAGCTGGACTCGGCGGGTCCGGCGCCGCTGCGTCAGCTGATCTCACACGCCCACCGGTACGGCGCCTCCTACACTCTCGGCGAGCCGGGCCACCCGGCCGTCGGCGCACACCGGCCGCTGATCGACGCCGGGGTCCGGACCCTGGTGGCGGTGCCGTTCGGTACCCCCGAGTCCGGGGGTGTGCTGCTGGTCGCCGACGAGGAGCTGATCCGCCCCGACCCGACCACGGTGAACCTGATGGAGCTGCTCGCCGCGCAGGCCTGGACCTGCCTGGACCGGCTCCGCACCCTGATCCGGCTGCGCGAGCAGGCCAGCTCCGACCCGCTGACCGGGCTGCCGCACACCGGGCCCTTCGGCCGCCGGATGCGCCGTACGACACCGGGGCGCACCGCCCTGCTCGCCATCGACGTCGACAACTTCAAAGAGGTCAACGACACCTTCGGCCACCAGGCCGGTGACCGGGTGCTGGTCGGGCTGGCCCGCGCTCTGGAGGGGGCGCTGCGCGCCGGCGACGAGCTCTACCGCACCGGCGGCGACGAGTTCGTCGCGGTGATCGACGTGGCGCGCGCCGACGAGGCGGTACGCATCGCCGAGCGGCTGGTGGGCGCGGCCCGGCAGACCGGGCGGACCATCAGCGTCGGGGTCGCGCTGGCCGACGGTGACGAGTCGCCCCAGGAGACGCTGCGCCGCGCCGACGAGGCCCTCTACACGGTGAAACGCAACGGCCGCGACGGTGTCGCGCTCACCCCGGCGACGCCGGACGCCCCACTGCCCCGGCAACGGGCCGCCGGTGACGACCAGGAGCCGGGCGGCAAGGAACCGGGCGGCGACAACGACCCGGCCGGCGACAAGGAGCCGGTCGGCGGCGGCTGAACCGGGAACGGACCGGGGTGAAGCGGGTCAGCGGCGGCTGAAGCCGGTAGCGGACCGGGGGTGAAACGGGTCAGCGGCGGCTGAACTCGGCGGCGAGCAGTTCGGCGATCTGCGCGGTGTTGAGCGCGGCTCCCTTGCGCAGGTTGTCGCCGGTGACGAAGAAGTCCAGCGCGCGCGGGTCGTCGACCGCACGGCGCAGCCGGCCGACCCAGGACGGGTCGGTGCCGACGGCGTCGATCGGCATCGGGAACTCGCCGGTCGCGGGGTCGTCGACGACGATCACGCCGGGGGCGTTCTTGAGCACCGCCCGGGCCGCCTCGGCGGTCACCTCGACGCCGAAGACGGCGTGCACGGCGACCGAGTGGCCGGTGACGACCGGCACCCGTACGGCGGTGGCGGAGACCTTCAGATCCGGCAGGCCGAGGATCTTGCGCGTCTCGTTGCGCATCTTCATCTCCTCCGACGACCAGCCGTCGTCGAGGAGCGAACCCGCCCAGGGCACCACGTTGAGCGCCAGCGGGGCCGGGAACGGTCCGAGGTCGTCGCCGACGGCGCCGCGTACGTCACCGGGGCGGGAGCCGAGCGCATGGGACCCGGCGACCTTGGTGAGCTGGCTGTGCAGGGCGGCGACGCCGGCCTGTCCGGCGCCGGAGGCCGACTGGTACGAGGCGAGGACGAGTTCACGCAGGCCGTACTCGTCGTGCAGCGGGGCGATCGCCACGATCATCGCCATGGTGGTGCAGTTGGCGTTGGCGATGATGCCCTTCGGGTGGTGCCGGATCCACTCGGCGTTGATCTCCGGCACGATCAGCGGCACCCGGTCGTCCATCCGGAACGCGCCGGAGTTGTCGACGACCACGGCGCCGCGCTCCACCGCCAGCGGCGCCCACTTCGCCGAGACCTCGTCGGGGACGTCGAACATCGCCACGTCGACGCCGTCGAAGACCTCCGGGGTGAGTTCCCGGACGGGGAGGTGCTCACCGCGGCAGAGCACCGTACGCCCGGCCGAGCGGGCCGAGGCGATCAGGCGGATCTCGCCCCAGACGTTCTTGCGGGCGGAGAGGATTTCACACATCACGGTGCCCACCGCGCCCGTGGCGCCGACGACAGCGAGGGTGGGCAGCCGCGCCACGGCCTACCTCCCGGTGCCGGCGTAGACGACCGCCTCGGTGTCGCCACCGAGTTCGAAGGCGTCGTGGATGGCGCGTACCGCCGCGTCGAGGTCGGTGTCGCGGCAGACCACCGAGACCCGGATCTCCGACGTGGAGATCATCTCGATGTTCACGCCGGCCGCGCCGAGCGCGGCGAAGAAGCCGGCGGCCACGCCCGGGTGCGAGCGCATGCCTGCCCCGATCAGCGAGACCTTGCCGACGTGGTCGTCATAGAGCAGGCCCTTGAACTTGACCGTCTCCTGGATCTTGTTCAGCGCCGTCATCGCCGTGGGGCCGTCAGCCTTGGGCAGCGTGAACGAGATGTCGGTGCGGCCGGTCCCCTCGGTGGAGACGTTCTGCACGATCATGTCGATGTTGATCTCGGCGCCCGCGACGGTGTTGAAGATCTCCGCCGCGGCGCCCGGCTCGTCCGGCACCCCGACAATCGTGATCTTCGCTTCGCTCCGGTCGTGCGCGACGCCGGTGATCAGTGCTTGCTCCACGGGAAGGTCCTCCATCGATCCGGTGACCATCGTGCCGGTGTTCTGGGAATAAGACGAGCGGACGTGGATCGGCAGGTTGGCCCGGCGGGCGTACTCGACGCTGCGCAGGTGCAGCACCTTGGCCCCGCAGGCCGCCAGTTCCAGCATCTCCTCGTAGGTGATCTGCTTGATGTGGCGGGCGTTCGGCACGATCCGCGGGTCGGCGCTGTAGATGCCGTCGACGTCGGTGTAGATCTCGCAGACATCGGCGTGCAGCGCCGCGGCGAGCGCCACCGCGGTGGTGTCCGAGCCGCCCCGGCCGAGCGTGGTGATGTCCTTGGTGTCCTGGGAGACCCCCTGGAAACCGGCGACGATCACCACCGAGCCCTCGTCGATCGCGCCCTGCAGCCGCCCCGGCGTGACGTCGATGATCCGGGCCCGTCCGTGCGCCGACGTGGTCAGCACCCCGGCCTGCGAGCCGGTGAAGGAGCGCGCCTCGTACCCGAGGTTGTGGATCGCCATCGCCAGCAGCGCCATCGAGATGCGCTCGCCGGCGGTCAGCAGCATGTCCAGTTCGCGCCCCGGCGGGACCGGGCTGACCTGGTTGGCCAGGTCGAGCAGCTCGTCGGTGGTGTCACCCATCGCGGAGACCACCACCACGACGTCGTCACCGGCTTTGCGTGCGGCGACGATGCGCTCGGCGACCCGCTTGATGCGTTCCGCGTCCGAGACGGAAGACCCGCCGTACTTCTGCACCACCAGTCCCACGACGGTGCACCTCCCTCTCAGCGGCCGGCGAGCGTGCCGACGCCGCCGGGTGGCAAAAGCCGGCGGCGCTTGTCAGACGCGTTCAGGGTATCGGTCGGTTCCCGAGGAGAGAGCAGCACTTCCCAGCATCCGGCCGTGGCCCCCGCCACCTCCGGCGATCCCCCGGCCGGCGCGACACGCCGGGAGCGGCACGCGGGCAGCGATGCACAAAGACCGGGCCCGACAGATCAGAATGGCCCCGTGCCCCTCGGTGTCCGCTTCCGACCCGCCGCCCGCCGCGTCGCGGCCCCACTCGCCTGCGCGCTCTTCGTCGCCGCCGGCTGCTCCGGCGAGCCGCCGCCCGACGACCCACCCGCCACCACCGCCCCGCTGCCGGTCACGACCGAGGCCCGCGACCAGCTCGCCGCCCTCGCCGCCGCCGGGCTCGACCGGCACTTCACCGCCCGGTACACGCTGCGCAGCAAGGGCCGCCCGGACCGGACCGTGGAGGTGACCCGGGCGACCGACGGCACCTGGCGGGTCGACATCCCCGGCTGGGCGCTCGGCGGCGACGCCGACATCGCCATGGCCGGCAACAGCGACGGCATCTTCCAGTGCGCCCTGCCCTCGGCCGCCAACCCCGTCGCGGCCACCTGCGTACGCGTGGCCGACGCCGACGGCAAGGTGCCGGCCGATGTCGACCCGCGACTGCAGCACCCGTTCAGCGACTGGCTGCCGATCTTCACCAGCCGCCAGCCCGCCGTCTCGGTGACCGCCGCCGACCTGCTGCCCGGCGCGGCCGGCACCTGCTTCGCGATCGAGTCGACCTCGGCCTCGCTCGAGGCGATGGTGGATGTGGGCACCTACTGCTTCGACGAGGCCGGGACGCTCACCGGCGCCCGGTCCGGTTTCGGTTCGCTACTGCTCGCCGGCCCGCCCGGCCCGGCGCCCGCCACGGCCCCGCTGCCGGGGGCGGTCGTGCCGGGCGAACCGCTCGGCAGCGCGGCACCGCCGACCCCCACGCCGTCGCCGTCACAGCAGGACGCCGCCGACTCCTGACCGCAGTGGCGGAGATCCCAGAACCTGGAAGAACGATGTTCTCCGCGAGGCCGACAACGTAGTGTCACTGATGTCATGTGGCAGGTCATGCTCCTTCGCTGCCGCGGCGAGGCCTCTACGGCCGGCACCTCGCCGCGGGGTTGAGCGCGCGCCGACCAGCTCTTCGGTCGACTCCGGTCGACCGCCTCCGCCGACTTCGACCCGGCGTCGAAATCTTCCTCGGACGCGACCCTCGCCCTCCGGGCCGACGCCACATGACCAGCACGGGAGCCTCCAGCATGCGTGAAACCGCCGGCAGCACCACCGACCCGTACGCCTACGGCCCGCAGCGGCCCAGCGGCATGCCCTTCGGGCGGTACGAGCCGTACCACCGCCAGTTCGCCGTGGACGTACCCGACCGGCAGTGGCCGGCCCGGCGGGTCGAGACCGCCCCCCGCTGGTGCGCGGTCGACCTGCGCGACGGCAACCAGGCCCTCATCGACCCGATGTCGCCGGAGCGCAAGCGGCGGATGTTCCAGCTGCTGGTGCAGATGGGCTACAAGGAGATCGAGGTCGGTTTCCCGTCGGCGAGCCAGACCGACTTCGACTTCGTCCGCCAGCTCATCGAGCAGGACCTGATCCCCGACGACGTCACCATCCAGGTGCTGACCCAGTGCCGTGAGCACCTGATCGAGCGCACCTACGAGTCGCTGCGCGGGGCCAAGCGGGCCATCGTGCACTTCTACAACTCCACCTCCACCCTGCAGCGCCGGGTGGTCTTCGGGCTGGACCGCGACGGCATCACCGACATCGCCACCACCGGCGCCCGGCTCTGCCAGAAGTACGCCGAGATCCACACCCCGGACACCGAGATCCACTACGAGTACTCGCCGGAGTCGTACACCGGCACCGAACTGGAGTACGCGCTGGAGGTCTGCAGCGCCGTCATCGACGTCATCGACCCGACGCCGGACCGGCCGCTGATCATCAACCTGCCGGCGACGGTGGAGATGGCGACCCCGAACGTCTACGCCGATTCGATCGAGTGGATGCACCGGCGGCTGCCGCGGCGCGACTCGGTGATCCTGAGCCTGCACCCGCACAACGACCGCGGCACCGGCGTGGCCGCCGCCGAGCTGGGGCTGCTGGCCGGCGCCGACCGGGTCGAGGGCTGCCTCTTCGGCAACGGCGAACGCACCGGCAACGTCGACCTGGTGACGCTGGGGCTGAACCTCTTCTCCCAGGGCATCGACCCGATGATCGACTTCAGCAACATCGACGAGATCAAACGCGCCGTCGAGTACTGCAACCAGCTGCCCGTGCACGAGCGCCACCCGTACGCCGGCGACCTGGTCTACACCGCCTTCTCCGGCTCCCACCAGGACGCCATCAAGAAGGGCTTCGACGCGCTGGCCGCCGACGCCGAAGCGGCCGGTGTGCCGGTCGACGCGTACACCTGGGGCGTGCCGTACCTGCCGATCGACCCGAAGGACCTGGGCCGCAACTACGAGGCGGTCATCCGGGTCAACTCGCAGTCCGGCAAGGGCGGCGTCGCGTACATCATGAAGGCCGAGCACCAGCTGGACCTGCCGCGCCGACTGCAGATCGAGTTCTCCGGCGTGGTGCAGCAGGTCACCGACCACTCCGGCGGCGAGGTCGAGCCCGGCCAGATGTGGGACATCTTCGCCACGCACTACCTGGTCGAGCACCAGCCGCAGCCGGCGGTCACGCTGGGCGCGTACACGACCCGCAGCAGCGAGGGCAAGGTCGAGATCGAGGTCGAGGTCGGCCACGGCGGCGAGCGGCACACCCTGCACGCCGTCGGCAACGGCCCGATCGACGCGTACGTCAACGCGCTGGAGTCGCTCGACGTGCACGCCCGGGTGCTGGACTACCACGAGCACGCGATGTCCTCCGGCGAGGACGCCCGCGCCGCCGCGTACGTCGAGTGCGAGGTCGACGGCCGTACGGTCTGGGGTGCGGGCCTGGACCCGGACATCGTCACCGCCTCGATGAAGGCGATCACCTCGGCGGTCAACCGCACCCGCTGACCCGACCGTCGCCACCTGCGCGACACCTGCCCGGCGCGGCCGCGATCCTCACCCGATCGCGGCCGCGCTGTCTATATCGTGGCGATTGATTGGCATTCCACGATGGAAGGGCAGGTGTCGGCCTTGTCAGCTGTCACGCTCCCGTCCGGGACTCCGACGGAGCCGATGTCCCGGACGGCCCGGCTCCACCGGTGGAACGATCCGCGGCTCACCTCGACGCCGGTGATCGCCGGACTGCCCGCCCTGCTCACGCTCCTCGTCGCCGGCATCGGTCTCGGCGGCCGGCAGCTGTGGCGCGACGAACACGCGAGCTGGTGGGCGGCGAGGCTGTCCTACCCCGACCTGATCGAGCTGCTGCGGTCGCGGGATGTCGTCTTCGCGCCGTACTACGGCGGCCTGCATCTCTGGACTGCCGTCTTCGGTGAGTCGGCGCCGGCCCTGCGTCTGCCGTCGCTGCTCTGGATGGCGGCAGCCGCGGCGCTGGTCGCGCTCCTGGGCCGGCGCCTCTACGGTGCGCCGACCGGGCTGACCGCGGGCCTGCTCTTCGCCCTGCTGCCGATCGTCTCCCGGTACGCCGCCGAAGCCCGCCCCTACGCCCAGGTAATCGCACTGACCACGGCCTCCTCCCTGCTGCTGCTGCGCGCGCTGGAGCGGCCGTCGCGGCTGCGCTGGGTGGCGTACGCGCTGGCGGTGGCGGCGACCGGACTCAGCCACCTGGTGGCGCTGACGGTGCTGGTGGCGCACGCCGTGCCGGTGCTGCGGGAGACCCGCCGGCTGCCGCACCGCGAGGTGCTGCGCCGCGCCGCGCCCTGGGCCGCGGCGACCGGGGCCGGGCTGGTCATGGTCGCGCCGATGGCGTACCTGGGCAGCCGGCAGTCGGGGCAGATCTCCTGGATCGACGAGCCGACCTGGGCGGGCGTGCTGAAGCTGCCGGCGAACCTCGCCGGCGGTGTGGCGGTGGCCGCGGTGCTGCTGGTGCTGGCGCTGATCGGGGTGACCGCCGGCCGGTGGCCGGCGCTGCTGCTCGGGGCCTGGGTACTGACCGGCCCGCTGCTGGCCCTGGCCACCTTCGACCAGTTCCAGCTCTTCTTCTTCCGCTACCTGCTCTACACGGTGCCGGCCTGGGTGCTGCTGGCCGCAGCCGGGACCCTGCGGGTCGCCCGCGCCGTCGGCGGTGGGCGGGCCCCGGCCCGGGCCGCGGCGGTGGCGGTAGTGCTGATCACCGTCGCCGTGCTCGGCCTGCCGCGACAGCAGATGTTCCGCAGCGACCTGGTGGAGGACGAGCACGGCTTCCGTGACGCCGGTGCCTTCGTCGCCGCGCAGGCCGCCCCGGGCGACGGCATCGTCTTCGACGGCTACCGCCACCTGCGCCGGGCGATGGCCTACGAACTGCGCGACGCCGATCCCCGGCCGGTCGACGTGCTGCTCGCCCAGCCGGCGCAGGAACGGGGCAGCTACGCCGCCGCGGAGTGCCGCAAGCCGGCCGAGTGCCTTGGCGACGTACGCCGGGTCTGGCTGGTCACCACCCAGGGCGGCACCGATCCGCTGCGCCGGGTCGACGGGGCGCGCGGGGCGGCGCTGCGGGACCGCTTCGTCGTGGCGCGAGTAGCGCAGTTCCACCGGATCCGGGTCGTCGAGCTGGTCGCATCGCGGTGAACCGCCTTTCCGGCGACGGTCGGCGGTGCTGCGTACCATGTGCACGGCGCGCCCTCGTGATGGATCGCCCACCGCGCGGGAGCGTCCTCGGCGGACCGGTTGCCCGCGAAACGCCGAGACTGTCCTGGAAGATGCGCCGAACGCGGCCGCCCCTCAAGCTTGGCTGGTGCCCCCTTTGTTTGCTCGACTGAAGTCCCGCGCCGCCGCCGCGACGGTCACCGTCTCGGCGCTCGCGCTCCTCGCCACCACCGCCTGCGTGCCGCCCCTCGAGCCCGACCCGGATACCGCCGGCGGCGGGAACGGCAACGGCAACGCCAGCAAACTGCTGGGTGAGCTGACCGTCGCCGACGCCCGTCCGATGAAGGGCTACAGCCGCAACAAGTTCTCCCACTGGCGCAGCACCGGTAAGAACTGCGACGTCCGGGACACGGTCCTGGAGCGCGACGGCAAGAACATCGAGCTTTCCGGCTGCAACGTCGTCGGCGGCACCTGGGTGAGCGTCTACGACAACAAGACCCTCTCCGAGCCGTTGCAGGTGGACATCGACCACATGGTGCCGCTTGCCAACGCGTGGCGTTCCGGGGCTGACGAGTGGAACGACAAGGACCGCAGTGACTTCGCCAACGACCTGGACCGGCCGCAGCTCTTCGCGGTCTCGGCCAGCTCGAACCGTTCCAAGGGTGACCAGGACCCCTCGCAGTGGAAGCCGGCGAACCGTGAGTACTGGTGTCAGTACGCTGGGGACTGGGTAGCCGTCAAGCACCACTGGAAGCTGTCGGTGACCGCCGCCGAGAAGACGGCGCTGACCGGGATGCTGGAGGACTGCACATGGACGAGCGCGCCGTGACCGACCCCGGTGCCGACGCCGCACCGGCCGAGGCCGTCGCCGGCGACCCGGATACTGCCGCGGCGCCGGCCGCCGCTGCCGGGGAGCCGGCCGCTGCGGGCGAACCCGCCGCCGGCGAGGCGACGTCGGCGCGGAACACCGACATCGTGCCCGGCCCCGGTGGGGTGATGACCGACGAGGTCGGCGTCGTCACCGGTGACCTGACGCTGCGCACCGAACTCGACGGCGACCGGGTCGTGGTGAAGGTGCAGTACAAGGACGCCGACGAGTGGTACGCCGTCACCGGCGGCAGTGCCCCGCTGGCCGACCCCGCCGCGCTGGACGCGGTGCACCAGATCGCCGTCGGGCTGCTCGACCGCCCCGAAGGCTGATCCGCGAGATCCAGCGCCCACCCGCGGCGTACGGCACCTCTGGCCCCACAGACGACACCGGCCACCGGATCACTCCGGTGGCCGGTCTGCGTGTCACGCCTGCCGCAGGGACGCCCCCGGCGCAGGGGCCGAACCCGGTGGAGGGACGAACCCTGCGCTCCGCCCCGACCCGGTCTACACGAACGAACCGGGCTCCGACGGGGCCGAGACGACGGCGGGGTTGAGGCCCTCTCCGTCGGGCCGGGTCAGCTTCGGGTCGACCTGGTGCGGGCGCAGTTCACCGGCGGCGATCTGCTCGGCCCAGTGGCAGGCGACCCGGCTCTCGCCGATCGGGCGCAGCGCCGGCCGTTCGTCGGCGCAGCGGGTGGGCTGCGCCCACGGGCAGCGGGTGTGGAACCGGCAGCCCGAAGGCGGGTTCGCCGGCGAGGGCAGGTCACCGGCGAGCAGGATGCGTTCCCGGCGGTCCTCGATCTCCGGGTCCGGCACCGGCACCGCCGACATCAGCGCCCGGGTGTAGGGGTGCAGCGGCTCGCGGTAGAGCCGGTCGCTCGGCGCCTCCTCGACCAGCGCCCCCAGGTACATCACGCCGACGATGTCGGAGATGTGCCGGACCACCGCCAGGTCGTGCGCGATCACCAGGTACGTCAGCCCCAGGCTCTCCTGGAGCTCGTCGAGGAGGTTGACGACCTGTGCCTGGATGGAGACGTCCAGCGCGGAGACCGGCTCGTCGGCGACGATCAGCTCCGGCCCGAGGACGACCGCACGGGCGATGCCGATGCGCTGCCGCTGGCCCCCGGAGAACTCGTGCGGGTACCGGGAGAGCGCCCAGCGGGGCAGCCCGACGGCGTCCAGCGTCTCGCCGATGATGCGCCGCCGGTCGTCCCGGCTGGTGCCGATGCCGTGGGTCTGCAGTCCCTCGGTGAGGATCGACTCGACGTTCTGACGGGGGTCCAGGCTCGACATCGGATCCTGGAAGATCATCTGCATCCGCCGGCGCAGCGCCCGCAGCGGCCGCGCCCGCATCCCCGTCACCTCGGCGCCGTCGAAGAAGACCTCACCGCTGGTCGGTTCGGTCAGCCGCAGAATCGCCCGGCCCAGCGTCGACTTGCCGCAGCCGGACTCCCCCACCAGCCCGTACGTCTTGCCTCGGGGAATGGCGAGGTCCACTCCGTCGACGGCCTTGACGTGACCGACGACGCGGTCGAAGACCACCCCCCGGGTGATCGGGAAGTGCACCTTGAGGTCGCGGACCTCGACGAGGTTGTCGTTGCCGGTCACGCCGGTCCCTCCTTGCCGTCGGCGCCCACCGGGCCGGGGCCCGGCGCGGCGTCGGTCTCCGCCGGGACGTCGGTCTCCGCCGGGACAGGACTGGGCACCTCGGTGCCCACCGGATCAGGGCTCGGCACGGCGTCGGTGTCCGCCGCCGCAGCCCTCGGTGCCGGCACGCTTCCCGGCGTGGGCGCGGGGTTGACGCAGCGGTACGCGTGCCCGCCCGCCCCCGGTACCAACGCCGGGGGTTCGCCGAGGCAGGCGTCGATCTGCCGTTCACAGCGGGGCGCGAAGGCGCACCCGTCGGCCCAGGGCAGCAGGTCGCGCACCGAGCCGGGGATCGGTGTGAGCCGCTCGCCGCGCCCGGCGTCCAGCCGCGGAATCGACCCCAGCAACCCCACCGTGTACGGGTGCCGCGGGTTCGCAAAGAGCGGCCGGCGGTACGCGGTCTCGACGACCCGACCGGCGTAGAGCACGTTGATGGTGTCGCAGAGTCCGGCGACCACCCCGAGGTCGTGAGTGATCATGACCAGGGCGGTGTCGGACTCGCGCACCATCTCCTTGAGCAGCTCCAGGATCTGGGCCTGGATGGTGACGTCGAGGGCGGTGGTCGGCTCGTCGGCGATCAGCACCCGGGGTTGGCAGGCGACCGCCATCGCGATCAGTGCCCGCTGCCGCATGCCGCCGGAGAGCTGATGCGGATACTCCTTGAGCCGCCGGGTGGGATCCGGAATCCCGACCCGCTCCAGCAGACTCGCCGCCTCGCGGCGCGCCTTTTCCCCTTTCATCCCCCGGTGCCGGGCGAGGACCTCGGTGACCTGGCGTCCGATCGGGACGACCGGGTTCAGCGAGGAGAGCGGGTCCTGGAAGATCATCGCGATTTCCCGGCCGCGGATGTCGCGCCGCGACCGGTCGTCGAGCTGGAGCAGGTCGGTGCCGTCGAAGACGGCCTTGCCACCGATGCGCAGCCCGCGCTGCTTCGGCAGCAGCCCCATGATCGCCAGCGAGGTGACGCTCTTGCCGCAGCCGGACTCGCCGACCAGGCCGACCACTTCGCCTGCATCGACGGAGAAGGAGACTCCGTCCACGGCGTGCACGGGACGCTGCCCGCGCCGGGTGAAGGTGACGGAGAGGTTGTCCACTTCGAGCAGTGCCATCAGCGGGTGCCTCCGCTCGCGTCTGCCGGGTTTCCCGGCCTGTTGCCTGCCACGGTCCCCGGCCTCACTTTCGCAGCTTGGGGTCGAGGGCCTCGCGCATCGCTTCACCGAGCAGGGTGAAGCCGAGCGCGGTGATGATGATCCCGAGCGCCGGGTAGATCGCCAGACCGGGCCGGATCCCCAGGTACGACTGCGCGTCGGCCAGCATCACGCCCCACTCGGGCGTCGCCGAGTCGGGGTTGCCCAGGCCCAGGAATGACAGCGCCGCCGCCTCGATGATCGCGGTGGCGAGCGTCAGGGTGGCCTGGACGATCACCGGCGCCAGCGAGTTCGGCAGGACGTGCCCCAGTGCGATCTTGCGCTTGGAGACGCCGAGCGAGACCGCCGCCGTCACGTAGTCGCTGCCGGACTGGGCGATCATCGACCCGCGAAGCAGGCGGGCGAAGACCGGCACCGAGACCATGCCGACGGCGATCATGACGGTGGTGAGGCTGGCGCCGAGCAGCGCGGCGATGCTGACCGCGAGCAGCAGGCTCGGCATCGCCAGGAGCATGTCGATGAAGCGCATCAGGGCGCTGTCCACCCAGCGCCCCCAGCGGCCGCCGAGGCCGGCAGCCGCACCGGCGATCCCGCCGATGAGGGTGCCGATCGCCAGGCCGATCATGGTGGCAACCACCCCGACGAGCAGCGTCTGCCGGGCGCCCACGATCATTCGGCTGAAGACGTCCCGGCCCTGGTGGTCGTAGCCGAGCCAGTGCTCGCCGGAGATGCCGGGGATGATGCCCTGCCCGGACTTGACCACTCCTTCCCGGATGCCGATCGTGTCGGTCGGGCCGTACGGGACGAGGAACGGCCCGATCACCGCCACCAGCACAAAGATCGTCAGGATGACGGCGCCGATGATCGCGGCGGGGTTGCGCCGCAGTTGCCGGAACGCCTCCTGCCAGAGGCTGGCGCCGCGCTCGTCGTCGCGGACCGAAAGTTCGGCGAGCCGGTCGAGCTTTTCGCGCTTCTTGCCGCCGGTGATGGTCATCGCACCCTCACTCTCGGGTCGATGAAGCTGTAGGAGAGGTCGACGAGCAGGTTCACCAGCACGTAGACCAACGCGATGATCATGATGAAGCCCATCAGTACCGGGTAGTCCCGGTTGCTGATCGATTCGGCGACGAAGGCGCCGATGCCGTTGAAGGCGAAGACGGTCTCGGTGAGCACCGCCCCGGAGAGGAGGCTGCCGGCGAGCAGGCCGATGGAGGTCGCCACCGGCAGCAGCGCGTTGCGCAGCACGTGCCGGCGGCGGACCACCGACTCGGTCAGGCCCTTGGACTCGGCGGTACGGACGTAATCCTCACCGAGCACCTCCAGGACGCTGGCGCGGGTGATCCGCACGATGATCGCGAGCGGGATGCTGGCGAGCGCGATTCCGGGCAGCACCAGGTGCCAGATCGCGTCGAACGCGGCGTCCCACTCCCGGGTTAGCAGTCCGTCCAGGACGAAGAAGTTGGTAACCCGCGTCGCGCCGATCGTCGGATCCTGCCGCCCGCTGGAGGGGAACCAGTTGAGGTTCTCGGCGAAGATCGCCTTGAGGACGTACGCGAGGAAGAAGACCGGGATGCAGATGCCGATCAGCGAACCGCCGACCGAGGCGTGGTCCAGGAACCGGCCACGCTTGCGGGCGGCGAGATAGCCGAGCGGGATACCGACGCCGATCGCGATGATCAGCGCCGTCACCGTCAGTTCGACGGTGCCCGGGAAGCGCTGCAGGAATTCGGTGGTGACCTCCCGCCTGGTGGAGGTCGACACGCCCAGGTCCAGCCGCAGCATCCGCTTCATGAAGCGGCCGTACTGGATCAGGATCGGCTCGTCGAGGCCGAGGTTGCGGCGGATCGCCGCCCGGCTCTCGGGGGTGCCGCGCTCACCGAGGATCGCGGTCTCGGGACCGCCCGGGAGTCTGCGGAGCCAGATGAACAGAAGGATGGAGAGCCCGAGCAGCGTGGGTATCAGCTGCAGCAGGCGTCTGACGATGAACCGGAACACGGCGGCCTCGACGGGTGGAGAGGGTGACGGGCGGGCGCCCGGGGTGGGGCGCCCGCCCGCGTTCTGCTGTCAGATCAGGACTTGAACTCGGCGGTGAAGAAGCGCTCGTCGGTGAGCGGGCTGGCCGTCACCCCGATCACGTCCTTGCCGAGCACGATCGCCGGCGGGGAGTGCGAGATCGGCACACCCGGCAGGAACTCCATGATCTTCTTGTTCAGTTCCTTGTAGATCTCGGCCCGCTCGGCCATGTCCGGCGTGGTGTCGGCCTTGGCGAAGAGGTCGAAGAGCTCCTTGTTGTTGTAGCCCCACTCGTCCTTCGGCCGGTCGAAGAAGGTGCCGATGAAGTTGTAGGCGTCGCCGTAGTCACCGGTCCAGCCGAGGAAGTGCAGGTCGTGCTCGCTGCCGGAGGTGGTGGCGTTGAGGTAGTCCGGGCTCCACTTGAGCGGGATCGCCTCGACCTTGATGCCGACCGCCTGCAGGTCCGCCGAGAGGAGCTCGAAGAGGTCCTTCGGGCTCGGCATGTACGGGCGGGTCACCTCGGTGGGGTAGTGGAAGCGCAGCGTCAGGTCGGTGGCACCGGCCTCGGCGAGGAGCTTCTTGGCCTTGTCGACGTCGTACTCGTACGTCGGGACCGAGTCACTCCAGCCCTCCACGGTGTCCGGGATGAACTGGGTGGCGACCTTCGCGCCCGGGGGCAGCTTCGAGTCGACCAGGGCCGGACGGTTCAGGGCGTGCGCGATGGCCTGCCGGACCCGGACGTCGGCCAGCTTCGGGTTCCCCTTCTGGTTGATCGCCAGGTAGAGGACGTTGAAGGCCGGGCGGGTCAGGACGTTGAAGCCCTCCGCGGCGAGCGGCTCGACGTCGGCCGGGCCGACCAGGTCGTAGCCCTGGATGTCACCGGAGCGCAGCGCCTGCTTGCGGGCGTTCTCGTCCGAGATGGTCTTGAAGATCAGCGTCTTCAGCTTGGCCTTGTCGCCCCAGTAGTCATCGTTGCGCTCGATGGTGAGGCTCTTGTTCGAGATGTCCCAGGTCTTGAACTTGAACGGGCCGGTGCCGGTGGGGTGCTCCATCGCGTACGAGGGGTACTTGATGTCGGTGGCGGTGCCGGCGACGGTGCTGGCGTCGTACTGCTCGAGCGCCTTCGGGCTGTGCATGGAGAACGCCGGCAGCAGCAGCGCCGACGGGACCTTGCTGGAGACCCGGTTGAACGCGAGGTCGACGGTCAGCTCGTCCTTGGCGGTGCAGGACTTGAAGAGGCTCTCGCCCAGCTCCGGGTCCTCGTTCTTGGCGAAGCCACCCATGATGTCCTGCCAGTACGGGGTGACATCCGGGCTCTGCATCAGACCGGTGGAGTTGTACCAGCGGTTGAAGTTGACGCAAACCGACTCGGCGTTGAACGCCTCGCCGTCGTGGAACTTCACTCCACTGCGGAGCTTGAAGGTCCAGGTGGTGCCGGCGGCGTCGGGCTCCCAGCTCTCGGCCAGGCCGGGGACAATCTTGGTGCCCCCCTCCTCGGCGCGCACCAGGGTCTCGAAGATCTGCCGGGAGACACGGAACGACTCACCGTCACTGGCGAAGGTCGGGTCGAGGACCTTCGGGTCACCGGCGACGCCGAAGACCAGGGTGTCCTTGTTGTTTCCGGAGCTGCCGTCGCGGCCGCTCTCGGCACAGCCGGCGGCCGCAAGCGCCGCGACCGCCACGGCCGCGATGGCGACCTTGGGCCTGGATGCACGCATCGTGCTTCACCTCGTCCTAGGGGATACGGACAGCGGTGACGGAGGTCACCGATTGCGGTGACCTTAGCGGGCGCGCATCGATGCCGGAACACGTGTCGATCCGGTTGGTATCGGATCGTGTCATTACAGTGCCCTGTCGTCTGATCGACGACGCTGTAACGCCACTGTGTACCCCCGGCCGACCGGCCGGGGCGCGGATCAGACGGCCCGGCGGCCCTCGAAGGCCCGGCCGAGGGTGATCTCGTCGGCGTACTCGAGGTCCCCGCCGACGGGCAGCCCGCTGGCGAGCCGGGTCACCGAGATCCCCATCGGCTTGATCATCAGCGCGAGGTACGTGGCGGTCGCCTCGCCCTCGGTGTTCGGGTCGGTCGCCAGGATCAGCTCCTTGACCGTGCCGGCGGCGAGCCGGCCGAGCAGTTCGCGGATGCGCAGGTTGTCGGGGCCGATCCCCTCCAGCGGGTTGATCGCCCCGCCGAGCACGTGGTAGCGACCGCGGAACTCACCGGTCCGCTCGATCGCCACCACGTCCTTGGACTCCTCCACCACGCAGAGCACCTCGTCGGTACGGCGTGGGTCGCGGCAGATCCGGCACTGCTCGGCTTCGGCCACGTTGAAGCAGGTGGTGCAGAACCGGACCTGTTCCTTGACCTTGCGCAGCGCGCCGGCGAGCCGGGCCACGTCGGCGGTGTCGGCCGAGAGGATGTGGAACGCGATCCGCTGGGCGCTCTTCGGGCCGACGCCCGGCAGGCGTCCCAGCTCGTCGATCAGGTCCTGGATGGCACCTTCGTACATGTCCGGCGGCTCAGAATCCGGGCAGGCCGAGGCCGCCCATGCCGCCGGTGACCGGGCCCATCTTCTGCTCGGTCAGCACCCGCGCGGCCTCGTTGGCGTTGCGGATGGCGGCGACGACGAGGTCCTCGAGGGTCTCGACGTCGTCGGCGTCGACCACCTTCGGGTCGATCTTGATGCTCTTGAGCTCGCCGGTGCCGGAGACCGTGGCGGTGACCAGCTCACCGCCGGCCGTGCCGGTGACCTCGGCGGCGGCGAGTTCCTCCTGCGCCGCGGCGATCTGCTGCTGCATCTTCTGCGCCTGCTTCAGCATCTGCTGCATGTTCGGCTGTCCACCTGGGCGCACGGGATGGCTCCTTCTCGTACTCGCTGTTCGGCCGTGCCCAGCCTAGTCGCTCGGGCCGGTGCCGCTATCGGACGTCGATCTCGTCGATCTTCTCGGCGCCGAGCCCGGCACTGAGCAGACGCAACGCCTGCTCCTCGCTGGACTGGCGGGCGGTCCCCTCGTCGACGGCCATGTCGAGCGGCTCGTCGCCGGGGTCGAAGCCCTCGTACGCGGCGACCGGCGCCTTCGACGGGCCGTCGTACTCCGGGTCGTAGGGGGGTTCACCGGCCCAGTCGGCGTCGGCGGTCTTCACCGCGGTGCGCGTTCCCCGGCCGGCGGCGGCCGCGCGGGCCGCGGCGAGCCCGCCGCCGACCGCCCGGGTGGCGGCCGGGGCCGTGGCCGTACCCGGCTGGGCCGGGACCGCCGGACGGGCCGCGGGCTCGGTCGCGTTCCGGGCCGGGGTGGCAGCCGGGGTCGCGGGCCGGGGTGCGGTGGTGGTGGCGGTGGTGGTGGTCGCCGGTGCCCCGCCGAGCTGGGCGGTCTCCGGCCAGTCCTCGCCGCCGTCCGGCGTCGCCGTCGCGGAGGCGTTCGCGGCGCCACCCGGGCGGGCCGCTTCGGGCCAGTCGTCGTCGGCCGGCGACGGTGCCACGGGCCGCGCGACGCCACCGGAGTGCGGCGGCGACGCGGACGGCGCAGTCGGCACCTGGGCAGGCTGCGGTGCGGCCGGCGGTGGCGTGGCGGCGGCCGGGGATGGCGCCGCCGGCGGCGTGGTGCCCGGCTGCGGGTCGGTACGGGGCGGCTGCGGCGGGCCGGAGCGTGCCACGCCACCGCGTTCACCGGCGACCTCGCAGCGGATCTCCCAGCGCCCGCCGAACTCCTCGTAGAGCGCGGCGGTCATCACCTCGGCGTGCGTGGCCATCATCCTGACCAGCGCGGGCGACTTGACGGTCACCACGAGAGTGTTGCCGTCGAGGTCGCGCACGACTGCGTCGCGCATCAGGGCGGCGGCGCGCTTGTTGGTGCGGTTGACCATGGCGATCACGTCGGGCCAGACCCGGCGTACGGCGGCGGCGTCGAGCCTTCCGGTGGCGGCGGCGCCGGGTCGCGGCGGCGGCGGGGTGGCCGGGTCGGGCATCACCGCTTCCGGCGGGACCGCCGGGCGGATCGGCTGAGCCGACGACGCCACCGGCGCGGCCGACCCGTTCGTCTCGGCCGGCCCAGCCGACGCGGCGGGGCCGGTCGGTGCGGCGGGGCCGGTCGGTGCGGCCGGAGTCGGGGACACGGACGGCTGCGGGTTGGCGGGCACCGGCGGGGAGACCGGCCGGACCTCGGGGGCCGCGGTGGCGGACGCCGGGACGGAGAGCTCCACGCCGCCGACGGTGAGCCGCCGCTCCATCCGCTCCAGGCGCTGCAGCAGGCCGGCCTCGGAGGCACCGGGGAGCAGCATCCGGGCGGTGATCAGCTCCAGCAGCAACCGGGGGGCGGTGGTGCCGCGCATCTCGACCAGGCCCTCGTGCACGATGTCGGCGCAGCGCGACAGGGTCGCCGGGCCGAGCCGCTGGGCCTGGGCGGCCATCCGTTCGATCTGGTCGGCCGGGCCGTCGATCAGCCCCTTGGCGGCGGCGTCGGGGACCTGCTGCAGGACGATCAGGTCACGGAGCCGTTCGAGCAGGTCGGAGGCGAAGCGGCGGGCGTCGTGCCCGGCCTCGGCGACCCGGTTGACGGTGCTGTAGGCGGCGGCGCCGTCACCGGCGGCGAGCGCGTCGCACATCTCGTCGATCAGCGCCGCGTCGGTGACGCCGAGCAGCGCGGCGGCGCGGGCGTAGGTGACGCCCTCCGGGCCGGCGCCGGCCATGAGCTGGTCGAGCACGGAGAGGCTGTCCCGGGCGCTGCCGCCGCCGGCCCGCACCACCAGCGGGAAGACCGCCGGTTCGACCTTGACCCCTTCGGCCTCGCAGAGCTGCTCCAGGTACGGCCGCAGCACGCTCGGCGGGATCAGCCGGAACGGGTAGTGGTGGGTTCGCGACTTGATCGTGCCGAGGACCTTCTCCGGCTCGGTGGTGGCGAAGATGAACTTGACGTACTCCGGCGGCTCCTCGACGAGCTTGAGCAGCGCGTTGAAGCCGGCCGACGAGACCATGTGCGCCTCGTCGATGACATAGATCTTGAAGCGGCTCTGCACGGGGGCGAAGACGGCCTTTTCGCGCAGCTCACGGGCGTCGTCGACGCCGCCGTGGCTGGCCGCGTCGATCTCCATCACGTCGATCGAGCCGCCGTCGGTGACCAGCGCCCGGCAGGAGTCACAGGTGCCGCAGGGTTCCGGGGTGGGGCCCTGCTCGCAGTTGAGGGAGCGGGCCAGGATCCGGGCGCTGGAGGTCTTGCCGCAGCCGCGCGGACCGGAGAAGAGGTACGCGTGGTTGAGCCGCCCGCTGCGCAGCGCCTGCGACAGCGGCTCGGTGACGTGGTCCTGGCCGATGATCTCGGCGAACGTCCTCGGCCGGTACTTGCGGTAGAGCGCGAGTGCCACCCGCTCCGCCTCCTCTCGACCGGGCCATTCTCCGCCGGTCTGCCCCGGGCGACCAGTCGCCCTGTGGACGGTAGCCACCGGGTGGGACGTTTGTCTCGGGGGTCCGACCACAGGCCGGATACAGAAAGGCCCCTCGTGCACCCGCCAGAGCCCGCTTATCCTTGCTGCCTTCCGGCCCTGGGGAGGTTCACGAGATACACGCCGCACGAGGGGTACCGACAGTCTACCCCCAGCTCTGGTCGATCTTCAGGGGTGGGGGGGTGATCGATGCGGCGGGGACCTGTATTCTGGCTCGCGGAGGATTCGCCTAGTGGCCTAGGGCGCACGCTTGGAAAGCGTGTTGGGTTTACACCCTCACGAGTTCGAATCTCGTATCCTCCGCTCTCTGAGCAGCGTAGGGCCGGTCCCATCGGGACCGGCCCTACGTCGTTTCCCTGGTCGCTGCGTTTCCCTGGTCGCCGCGCTTCCCTGTCGCTGTCGTCCGGCGTAACGCGGGCGCTAGCGGCCGCCGGCCAGCGCGAATGCGACGAAGATGAGCGCGGCCAGGGGCAGGGCCGCAGCAAGTGCAAGCACTCGCTGTCGAGCCGTCCGCCCGATCAGCACGACGACCAGGACGCCGAGCACGACGTCGATGGCGACGTTCCACAGGACTTCCGAACCGTCGTTGGGACCCGCGGCCTTGCGGACGAACCCTGCCGCTTCCGCGAAGAACACCGCAGCCGGGAGCGCCGTCCCGACGATCTGTCGCCGGCCCGTCTCCCGTGCCCAGGTGCCGCCGATGCCGAAGACCACCCCGGCGAGTACGCCGAAGCCCATCCAGACCAGCGACGCCGGTGCCCAGATCGTGGCGAGATCGTCGCCCTGGAGGAGCATTGCCGCCAGGTAGTAGCTCGGCACGGCCACGACGAGCAGGACGGTGGCGCCCAGCGCCGCGCGCACCTGACCCGACCGGACCCAGTACCCGAAGGCGAAGGCGGCGACCGCCCACGTGGCGATGGAGTTGCCGAGTTCGGCGAAGGGGTACGGCACCGACGTGATCCACACGAAGTCGAGGAATCCGAGCAGGAAACCTCCCACCACGGCGGCGAGCGCCACTATCCGATGATCAGGTCCCATGAAGATCATCATATGAGCGCCGGGACTGCTCAGAGACGCAGCGGGTTCTCCGACATGGTGCGCAGCTGCCGGGCGATCGTCTGCACGTCGGCGTCGCCGTCCGTACGGCCGGTTGTCATCGCGTCGGCGAGCGCCCGCAGCTCCGCCGGGGGCAGGGGCGCCAGGTTGGGGCTGTGCAGCGGCAGGGTGATCCGCCGGCCCGTACCGGGGTCCCGGGCGACCAGGGTGGGGAGCGAGCGGGTGGCGGGGCCGGGCGGGGTCATCGCGCCGACGGTGACCTCGGCCCGGGAGAGGTCCACGGTGCGGGTGCGGAAAGCGCCGCGGACGCCGAGCGTGTTCCCCTGCAGCCAGGCGCCGGCGCGCAGCGCCCGCAGCGTCAGATAGAGGCCGAGCAGCGCGAACGGCAGGCCGAGCAGCCCGATGAACCGGGCCGGACCGAGACCGCCGAGGTCCGACCAGCTGCCCTGCGCCAGGCACTCCTGCAACTCGGGCGGGAGTGAACCGGGCGGGATGTCGCCGGAGATCGTGCACTCGTTCTCTTCGCCGATGACCCGGAGCAGGTAGCCGTCGGCGATCAGCGGCAGCAGCACGACCGACATGCCGACCGCGACGAAGAAGAGCCCGATGCCCGTCTGGACGGCGCGTTGTGCGGACGTTCCGGCCACTGACAGAAGCCGCCGTTCGTTGATCACGAAATCAGCCTACGCCGAGGTCAGGACGGAGCGGCGAGCAGGAACGGGGCGAGGAGTTCGCGTACCCGCTGCTCGGTGGCGGCGGGGTCGGCACCTTCCTCGATCATGCGGGCGGCGTGGTAGACGACGGCGCTGACGAGGCCGGCGGTGGCGGCCGGATCGGGGAGTTCCAGCGCGGTCAGCGCCGCGATCAGCGGGGCGCGCATCCCCTCGTGCATCTCGTGGCTGCTGCTGTGCAGCTCCTCGCCGGGGACGTGCTGGGCGAGCGCGGTGGCGACGGCGTGTTCGCCCTCGCTGACCAGTTGCAGGTTGGCGCCGACGTACGCCAGCACCTTCTCGCCGGGGGTGCCGGCCGCGGCCATCGCCTCGGCGACCCGGCGCGACCAGCGGGGCAGCACTTCACGGACGAGCGCGACGAGCAGGTCGTGCTGGGAGCGGAAGTACTCGTACACCGAGGAGCGGGCCAGGCCGGCGCGGGCCGCGACGGCGGCGAGCGAGGGCGCCTGGCCGGGGTCCTCGGCGAGAAGTGCCTGGGCGGCGTCGAGGAGGGCCCGGTGCCGTTCGGCGCGGTGCTGCGCCACGGTGGGTGCGGTGATCCGCGGCATGGCGGACCCTCCTCTCTCGCTACCGGCTCACTTGGCCGGTGACAGCTGCCCGTCAATCATCTCCATGACCCGGTCGCAGTGCTCGATCACGTCATGGTCGTGGGTGACCATGACGGTAGCGACCTGCCACTGCTTGGTCTCCTGGGCCAGCAGCTGCACGACCTCATGGCTGCGGGCGCGGTCCAGGGCCGCGGTCGGCTCATCGACCAGCAGCAGTGACGGGCGGCCGACCAGGGCGCGGGCGATGCCGACGCGCTGGCGTTCGCCACCGGAGAGCTGGTGCGGGCGGCGGTCGGCCTTGTGTGCCATGCCGACCTCGGCGAGCAGTTCCTTCGGGTCGCGCTTCTCGGTCCGCTTCTTGCTGATGTTGGAGACCAGCCGGAGCTGGTCGACCGCGGTCAGCGACGGCAGCAGGTTGCCGCTCTGGAAGACGAAACCGATGTGGTCGCGCCGGTGCTGCGCCCGCTGTTTGGCGCTGAGCCGTCCGATGTCCCGGCCGTCGATGGTGACGATCCCCTCGTCGGGGGTGGTCAGCGCGCCGGCCACGGCGAGCAGGCTCGACTTGCCGGCGCCGGACGGGCCGACCACTGCCACCAGCTCACCCGGGCGCACGATCAGGTCGACGTTGTCCAGGGCGGTGACGGTGTTATCGCCGTCGCCCAGGCGCAGGGTCACACCCTGCAGAGCGAGGCCGGTACGTACCTCGGTGTCGGTCGCGGTGGTGCTCATCGCTGTCCTCCCAGGGCGGCGAGCGGGTCGATGGCGGCGACGCGCACGATTGCCGCGGCGGCGCCGATCAGGCCGAGCAGGGCCAGCAGCGAGGTGGCGACGGCGATCGCGGGTGCTTCCAGCGCGAACGGCATCGCCGAGCCGCTGATCAGCGCGCCCAGGCCGACGCCGACGGCGAGACCGAGGCCGATGGAGGCCGCCAGGATCACCACGGCCTGGATCAGACCGTCGCGCAGCAGGTACGGCTTGGAGGCACCCATGGCCCGCAGCACGGCCAGCTCGTGCTTGCGGTTGATCGTCCAGACGGTGAAGAAGGCACCGACGACGAGCGCGGAGATGACGTAGAGGAAGTACTGGATCATCGACAGGGTCAGCGTCTCTTCGCTGTAGCCGGGCGAGGCGTCGTAGGAGGCTTCGCGCGTGACGGTCTCGGTGCCGGCGGCGGCGTCCCCGGCGGCGAGGTCGATGTCGTCGTTCGCCTTGATGGCGACCGCGGTGGCGCTCTGGGACTCGGTTTCGCGCAGCTCCTCTCCCGGGCCGGCGCCGGCGCGCAGCCGCTGCCAGGCGTCGAGCGACACGTACGCGACGTCCACGTGACCGAAGGTGTGCTGTTCGTCGAGGACGCCGACGACGGTGAACTCGGTGCCGAGCTGCTCGATGGTCACGACGTCACCGACCTGCAGGCCCGGGTCGGCGTCGATGAGGGTCTGCGAGACCACGATCCCGTCCGGGTTGCCGGCCAGCCCGTCGCCCTCGACCGGGGTGGGCGCCAGGAAGCCGTCCGGCCGTACGCCGAACATCGCCAGGTCCACCGGGACGTCCCGGTTGCTGCGGGCGTTGACGAGGGTGTTGCCGAACGGCTCGGCGGCTTCCACACCGGGCTGCGCGGCCCAGGTGCTCACCTGTTCGTCGGTGACGACGCTGCGGGAGAAGGCGGAGCTCATCTCGGTACCCTCGTCGAACGCGAAGTGGGTGACCTCGATCTTCTGCAGGCCGGAGACGCCGTCGCGGACAAGCCCCGACGACAGACCTGAGAGCAGCACCACAAGAATCGCGATGAGAGCGACCACGCTACCCATCAGCGCGAATCGCGAGCGCGCGAAACGTAGTTCGCGCAACGCCAGAAACATCCGTCCTCCTCGACGAGCATCGGTTATGTCCTACAGCCCGTCGTAAACGATACCGACACCCTGTCGGCAAAACCGCCGCGGGCGGGAGTCGCCGGCCCTCGCGGCGGGTGTCACTGGTCACAGCCACCGGGAACGGCAGAGCCGGCAGCCGACGGGGGTTAGTGTCCGGGGAGTGACGATGGTGATCGAACTGGCCCGTTTCCAGATCCACGACGACGCCGAGAAGAAGTTGCTCGCCGAACGTCCCGCGATGATCGAGGCGCTCCGGCGACGCTTCCCGGCCTGCCTGGCGGCGTACCTGACCCGCGAGGAGGACGGCAGCTGGCTGGACGTCCTCGTCTGGCGCAGCCGGGAAGAAGCCGAGGCGGCCGCCCTGGCGATCAACACGGTGCCGGAGTGCGCCGAGTGGTTCCGGCACATCTCCGCCTCCGGCGGCCTGCGCCACGTCGAGGTCCTGCACAGCTGGCCCGCCGCCTGACAGCGGGGCGGGGCGACTAGCCCAGCTTGGCCAGGAACCGCCCGAGGTGCGGGTCGAAGCGCCCCGGATCGGTCGCCGCCACCTCGGCCCGCGACCACCAGCGCGCACCCCGGAACTCGTTCTCGTCCAGGGTCAGCGCCGTGCCCGCCGCCAGCGGCAGCACAAACCAGAGGCTGACATCGGTGTGCCCGGCGCCGATGCCGACGGTCTCGGTGATCGTCAGGAAAGCCGGTACGCCCACCAGGCCGTCGCCGTCGACGCCCAGCTCTTCCCGCACCTCGCGCCGGGCGGTGTCGGCCGGGTGCTCATCCGGCTCGACGTGCCCGCCGGGCGGCAGCCACAGCCCGGCGTTGACGTGGTCGACCAGGAGCACCGCGCCGTCGGCCGGATCGACCGGAACCACGTACGACACCAGGTGCCGCGGTGGGGTCGCGGGTTTGACCCGGCGGAAGACGTCATCCGTGCGCTCAAGCCACCCCAGCGCCTCCGCCCGGTGGACGGCTTCGAGGTCGTCGGCAGGGACGAGCCGGGAGACGAGGTCATGGACGGCGGCGACGGATGAACGCATGCCCGGCATCCTCGCACCATAGACCGAGAACGTTCATACAGATGTTCTATCCACAGGGTGTGGACAGCCCCTGTGGGCTCGCGAGGGTTGCCTGCGATCGGTACGGTCGGGCAATGACAACCCCCGATTTCACGAAGCCCTTCGTCCTGCCGGTGCCGGCGGCGACGGTGGAGCGGATCGGCAGCGTCGACCTCTATCTACCGGTCGCCACCGGCCCCGCCCCGGCGATCGTCTTCGTGCACGGCGGCCCTCTGCCGGCCGCCCTGACGCCCCGCCCTCGCGACTGGCCCGTCTTCCAGGGGTACGCGGCGCTCGCCGCCGACCAGGGCGCCTTCGGGGTGACCCTCGACCACGGCTTCCACGAGCCGCACGACCTGGCCGTGGGGGCAGCCGACATCGGCGCCGCCGTGGAACTGGTCCGCGCCGACCCGCGCGTCGACCCCGACCGGATCGCACTCTGGTTCTTCTCCGGCGGCGGCCTGCTCGCCGGCGACTGGCTCCGCAACCCGCCGTCCTGGCTGCGCTGCGTCGGCCTGACGTACCCGCTCCTCGGTGAGCTGCCAGACTGGCCGCTGGAGGAGCGCTGGCGCGCCGACCTGGCCGTCGCCGAATCCGGGCGGCTGCCGATCGTGCTGACCCGGGTCGGCCGGGAAGCCCCGCAGATCGCGGTCACCGTCGCGGCTTTCACCGACGCCGCCGAAGCTGCCGGCACCAACCTGGAGATCGTCGACGTGCCGAACGGCCGGCACTCCTTCGACCAGCTCGACCACACCGACGAGTCCCGCACGGCGGTCCAGCAGACGATGACCCTGGTGATCAACGCCCTGGCCTGACCGCGCCCCAAAGCGAAACGCCCGGCCGATCCAGGGGATCTGCCGGGCGTTCTCACGAGCGGTGGCGGAGGGATTTGAACCCTCGGAGGGCGTAAACCCTCACACGCTTTCGAGGCGTGCTCCTTAGGCCGCTCGGACACGCCACCGCCGAGAAGGGTACCCGATGCCCGGCAGCGACGTCGCGGGGGTATCACCGCCGTCGACCTGGCAGGATCGGGGGCATGAGTACGCACATCGGCGCGAAGCCGGGCGAGATCGCCGAACGGGTCCTGATGCCGGGTGACCCCCTGCGGGCCAAGTGGATCGCGGAGACCTTCCTCGAGGGCGCAACCTGCTACTCCGAGGTCCGCGGCATGTACGGCTTCACCGGCAAGTGGAACGGCGTTGACGTCTCCGTCCAGGGCTCCGGCATGGGGATGCCCTCGGCCTCCATCTACACCCATGAACTGATCACCGAGTACGGCGTGAAGAGCCTGATCCGGGTCGGCACCTGTGGCGCCCTGTCGGAGGATCTGAAGCTGCGTGACGTGATCGCCGCCAGCGGCTCGTCGACCGACTCGGCGATGAACCGGATGCGCTTCGACGGCCTGATCGACTACGCCCCGGTGGCGGACTTCAGCCTGCTCCGTACGGCCGTCGACGCCGCCGCCCGGCACGGCATCCAGATGAAGGTCGGCCCGGTCTTCGCCGCGGACGCCTTCTACACCGACCGCCCGGACCTGTCGGACCTGCTCGCCGACTACGGCGTGCTCGCCGTGGAGATGGAGTCGGCGGCGCTGTACACGATCGCGGCCCGCTACAAGGCCCGCGCGCTGACGGTGCTGACGGTCTCCGACCACATCAAGACCGGCGAGAAGACCAGCGCCCAGGAGCGCCAGGAGACCTTCAGCGAGATGATCAAGGTCGCCCTGGACACCATCATCGCCTGACCTGCCACAAGCACAGCTCGACCGGGAACGCCGGCCGCCCACGGGGGCGGCCGGCGTTCGCCGTATCCGGTGCCGCCCAAAGGCACCCCTGATCGAGTGTGCGGCAGCAGCGGCGCTCGCGGTCGCCTCACCGAGAGCCCAGGCAAATAAATACGACCGGTCAGTCGCTTTGTTTGCTACGCTCCCGGCATGACGATCGACGGACGGATGGCCCGCGGCGAGCGCACGCGCGCCGCCGTCCTCGACGCCGCCATGGCACTGGCCACCTCCGCCGGCCTGGACGGGCTCTCCCTCACCCAGCTCGCCGGCACCCTCCAGGTCAGCAAATCCGGCCTCTTCGCGCACTGGCGCTCCAAGGAGGAGCTCCAGCTCGCCACCATCGACCACGCCGCCGCCAAATGGTCCGAGCAGGTCATCGGCCGCGCCCGGCAGGCCCCCCGCGGCGTACGACGGCTCTGGGCCCTGCACGAGGCGCGCCTTGACTACTACGCCACCGCCGAGCTGCCCGGGGTCTGCTTCTTCGGCAAGACCCGGCTGGAGTTCAACGCCCGCCCCGGCCCGGTCCAGGACCGCCTCACCGCGCACTCCCTCGCCTGGCTCGCGCTGATCGAACGCTTCGCCGCCGAGGCCGTCGCCGCCGGCGAGCTGCGCGCCGACGCCGATCCGCGCCAGCTCGCGTACGAGATCGAGGCGCTCGGGCTGGTCGCCGTACTGAAAGACCCGCCTTCGGCCCCCGAGGCGTACGTCCGGTCCCGGCGCGCGGTGCTCGACCGGCTGCGCGGCCTCAGCACCGATCCGACCCTGCTTCCGGAGGACTGATGAGCACCCTCACCGAACCCGCCCTCGACCTGCCCGCCGTCGGCCACGGCCACGTCGAAGCGGTCGTCGTGCACTTCGACGACCTCGACCCGATGGGCATCATGCACAACGCCCGGTACGCCCTGCTCCTCGAACGGGGCCTCTCCCGCTACTGGGCGGCCCGCGGCCACTCGTTCGTCGGCGGGCGCCCCACCTCCGCGGACATGGTCCACGCGGTACGCGAGTTCGCCATCACCTACCACCGGCCGGTCACCGGCACCGGCCCGATCGCCCTGCACTTCTGGATCGACCGGCTCGGCAGCAGCAGCGCCACGTACGGCTTCCGCTTCCTCTCCCTCGACGGCGAGACGGTCTACGCGGACGGGCGGCGGGTGCACGTGCGTTTCGACCTGGCGACCGGACGCCCGACGCCGTGGAGCGACGAGGCCCGCGTGATCGCCACCGCCCTGCTCGCCCCGCAGGCCTGACGCGGCCGGCAGGTCAGCGGAAGAAGGCGCGCAGCACCGCGGCGCTCTCGGTGGCGAGCACCCCGCCGTACACCTCGGGCCGGTGGTTGAGGCGGCGGTCGCGTACGACGTCCCAGAGCGACCCGACGGCGCCGGTCTTCGGTTCCCAGGCGCCGAAGACGACCGTGCCGATCCGGGCGAGCACCAGCGCCCCCGCGCACATCGTGCACGGCTCCAGGGTCACCACCAGGGTGCAGTCCTCCAGCCGCCACTCACCACGCCGTTGAGCGGCCCGGCGCAGCGCCAGCACCTCGGCGTGCGCGGTCGGGTCCCCGGTCAGCTCCCGCTCGTTGCGGCCGGTTGCCAGCTCCACGCCGTTCGGGTCGTAGACCACCGCCCCGACCGGGATGTCCGCGCCCTCAGGGCCGGCGAAGGACCCGGCGGCCGGATCGGCGACGGCAGCGGAGTCCCGCTCGGCGGGCAACTCCGGGCCGGTGACGGCGATCTGGAGGGCGCGCCGCATCCAGAGCTCGTGGCGCTGCCGGCGGCCCAGTGGTCCGGGCTCGGCCAGCTCGGCGTGGGCACCGGCCGACTCCGGCCAGGGCGCCGGTCCGGCCAGACGGCCCTCGGTCGGCTCGGTCACACCCCGCGCAGCTCCTCGACCTCGTCGCCACAGCCGATGATCTCGCAGAGTTCGGCGGTGACGTCGCTGGGCAGCAGCCCGTCGTGGGCGCAGAGCTCCAGCAGCCGGGCCGCGGAGATCCCCAGGTCGGCCAGGAGGTCCGAGTCGCCCACCGGGTCCGCGTCCGGGTCGGCGGCCGGGGTCTCATCCTCGTCGTCACCGTCACCGGAGCGGCGGGCCGCCGGGCTCTCCTCGTCGTCCAGCTCGGTCGGGGCCGGCTTGAGGTCACCGACCAGCACCTGACCCAGCCGCGACTCCTCGGCATAGGCCGAGTCGGAGCCGAAGACCCGCAGGTCACCGCTCTCGTCCAACCGCATGATCACCAGGTACGCGTCGTCGGCCTCGACGAAGAGCAGCGACGTCTGTGCGTCCGGCTCCAGGTCACCCAGGCGTTCGGCGACGTCGTCGAGCTCGACCACACCTGTCAGGTCCAGCTCGGCGGCCGTCCAACCGGACGCCTCCCGTGCCACGGCCGCAGCGAAGTAGGACACTCTTCCCCCCATTACCCGCGGCACCTGCGCCGCACGCTCCGCCCGATTGCTACGCGTGACGGTACCGGCTGCCCAGGCAGCCGTTCAGGCAACGCCCCGAAGGCGCAAGGGAATCGCCGGGAAGTAGGAGCCGAAGCGGTGACGGCTCAGCAGGGCGATGCGGTGGCGGGTCAACCGGCGATGCGGCGGCGGGTCGCGATGAGCTGACGCAGCTGTTCGGTACGCAACCGGCGTGGCCGCTGCTCACAGAGCGCCTTCGTGCCGGCGAGCTGAGCGAGAAGCTGAATGCGGCGACGGCTGCGGTCGGGGTCGAGCCGCTGCGCTGTCCAAGCCATGACGCGAGCGTGCCGACTTAACGGACGTTCGTCAAGCAACGATTCGCTGCGCAGCCAGGACGGCACAGACCGTCATTCACGTTCACCACATCGGCCATTCACCGCTGACCGACCAGACGAAGACAACAAGCCCAACGGCCACGCTCCAGGCGCCCGCCGTGGCGATGGCGACCCCCACCGCGACCCCCCGGTCGCCCCGCCACACCAGCAGCAGCGCGGCGAGCCAGGCAACGACCGCCGCGCCCGTGCTCCACCAGGCGTAGCCGCTCAGGTCCCCGCCGACGAGAGCGAAGAGCAGCATCCACAGGGCGGCGCCCCCGGCGCCGGCCGCGACCGCTCCGGCGCGTACCGGATGGGCTTCGCGGTAAACCGGGTGCCGCACCGCCCGCGGCGCGGGGAAGAGCCCCGAGGGCGGCCGCCCGGCGGGCGGGAAGTGCGGGCCGGGCCAGGGCGGACCCGGCGGGTATGCGGGGGGTTGCGCCATGGCCGCAGCGTACCGCCGGTGCCCGCGCCGGCACCGGCGAAGCGCGCCCTGAGCACGGCCGCCCCACCGTCGTCTGTCAATATGACCCGATGCCACTGGGACAAACAGGACGGTATCCGCTGCTCGCCGGGCTGCTCGTCGTCGTCCTGGCAGCCGGGTGCGCCGAGAGCCGGGACGTCGGTGGCGCGTGGGAACCGGCCCCCGGCGCCACACCCGGCAGCCCGGGCACACCGTCGGCGCCGACGGCCGGACCCACGACGGCACCGGCGGAGCCGACCCCGGCCCGCGGGCCGGCGCGCTTCGCCTTCCCGGTCCAGGGCAACGCCTCCTACCAGCCGGTGCACTCCTACCCGGCGACCGACATCTTCGCCGACTGCGGCGCACCGGTGCTCGCGATGGTCGACGGGACCGTCCACGAGGTCAGCCGGGTCGACAACTTCGACCCGGACGAACCGCGCGGCCCGAACAACGGCGGCAAGTTCGTCTCCATCCTCGGCGACGACGGAGTGCGCTACTACGGCTCCCACCTCACCGAGGTGGCCCGCGGCGTCGAGCCCGGCGCCCGGGTCGAGGCCGGCCGGCAGATCGGCACGGTCGGCAGGACCGGCAACGCCAACGACGTCTGTCACCTGCACTTCGGCATCTCCCCGGTCTGCGCCGGCAAGGACGGATGGTGGATCCGGCGCGGGGTTGTCTGGCCGGCGCCGTACCTCGACTCGTGGCGCGACGGCGGGCAGAAGTCGGCCGCCAGGGAGGTCGCCGCCTGGCATCGGAAAAACGGCTGCCCGAAGGCGCCCTGAACACCGCGGCAACCAGTAGGTTCGATGGAATGGAAGCCCGGGACCCGATCGCCGACCTGCGCCGGATCGCCTTCCTGCTCGAGCGTGCCAACGAAGCCTCGTACCGGGTCAAGGCGTTCCGCTCGGCGGCCGCCACGCTCGCCGGCCTGTCCGGTGACGAGGTGGCGCAGCGGGCCGACGCCAGGACGCTGACCGAGCTGACCGGCGTCGGCGAGGTGACCGCGCGCTGCGTGACGGAATCGCTCGCCGGCGAGGAGCCGGTCTATCTGCGCCGGCTGCTCGCCACCGAGGGAGTGTCGCTGCCCGACGCCGCGGCGGCGCTGCGCGCGGCGCTGCGCGGCGACTGCCACGTCCACTCCGACTGGTCCGACGGCGGCTCACCCATCGAGGAGATGGCGCTGGCCGCGGTGGAGCTCGGCCACGAGTACATGGTGCTCACCGACCACTCCCCACGGCTGACCGTCGCCCGCGGCCTGACCGCGGCGCGGCTGCGCCGGCAGCTCGACCACGTGGCGGCCGTCAACGCCGCGCTACCCGCGGGTTTCCGCATCCTCACCGGCATCGAGGTCGACATCCTCGCCGACGGCCGCCTCGACCAGTCCGATGAGCTGCTGGCCCGCCTCGACGTGGTGGTCGGCTCCGTCCACAGCGGCCTCAACGACGACCGGGCCAAGATGACCCGGCGGATGGTTGCCGCCGTCGCCAACCCGCACCTGGACATCCTCGGCCACCCCACCGGGCGGATGGTCTCCTCCCGGCCGGCCGGCGTCACCGGCGCCGGACCCCGGCACCGGGCCCGCACCCGGCCGCCGAGCGACTTCGATGCCGAGGCGGTCTTCGCCGCCTGCGCCGAACACGACAAGGCCGTGGAGATCAATTCCCGGCCGGAGCGGCAGGACCCGCCGAAACGGATGATCCGCCTCGCGCTGGAAGCCGGCTGCCGGTTCGCCATCGACACCGACGCGCACGCCCCCGGCCAGCTCGACTGGCAGGTGTACGGCTGCGAGCGGGCCGCCCTCTGCGGCGTCACCGGCGAGGACGTCGTCAACACCTGGCCCGCCGACCGGCTACGGGACTGGGCCGCGGGCCACTCCCGGTGACCTGCCCACGGAGCGAAACGTGGTGGACTGGCTGCCGCACTGGTCACGTAGGGTCGACCCGTGGGACAAATCGATGACCTCGCCAACCGCTACGTCGCCGAGTGGACACCGCTGAACCCGGTCGGCGCGACGTACGCCGGCATCAGCGGCTGCGACGACCAGCTCGACGACCTCTCCGTCGCCGGTTTCGAAGCCCGCGCGGAGCTGACCCGCCGGACCCTGACCGAGCTGGACCTCACCGAGCCGGAGACCGAGGCGGAGCGCATCGCCAAGGAGTCGATGCAGGAGCGGCTCGGCCTGGAGCTGGCCCGCTACGACACCGGTGAGACGACCAGCGAGATCAGCGTGATCGTCAGCGGGCTGCACGACATGCGCCAGGTCTTCGACCTGATGCCGACCGAGGGCGAGGCGGCCCTCGCCAACATCTCCGCCCGCCTCAACCGCTTCGCCGGCGCCCTCGACGACTACCGCACCACCCTGGTCACCGCCGCCGACGCGGGCCACGTCAGCTCCCGGGCCCAGATGATCGAGGTCGCCAAGCAGTGCGACACCTGGACCGACCCCGCCGGTGACAACTTCTTCCACGGCCTCGTCGACCGGCTCGGCGCCACCGGGACGCTCGGCGCCGACCTGCGCCGGGGAGCCGCCGCGGCCACCGCCGCCACGGCCACCTTCGGGCAGTTCCTCCGCGAGGAGCTCGCCCCACGCGGCCGGGAGAAGCAAGCCGCCGGGCGCGAGCGGTACGAGCTTGCCTCCCAGTACTTCCTCGGCGCCAAAATCGACCTGGACGAGACGTACGCGTGGGGGTTCGAGGAGCTGGCCCGGCTGGAGAGCGAGATGCGGGCGGTGGCGGCCCGGATCGTCGGCCCGGGCGCGAGCATCGACGACGCGGTCGCGGCGCTGGATGCCGACCCGGCGCGCACCATCGCCGGCAAGGAGGCGTTCCAGGACTGGATGCAGCAGCTCGCCGACCAGGCGATCGCCGACCTGAACGGCACCCACTTCGACATCCCGGAGCAGATTCAGCGCATCGAGTGCCGGCTGGCGCCGACCAGTGACGGCAGCATCTACTACACCGACCCGAGCGAGGACTTCTCCCGGCCGGGGCAGATGTGGTGGGCGGTGCCGCAGGGCATCACCGACTTCTCCACCTGGCGCGAGGTCACCACCGTCTACCACGAGGGCGTGCCGGGCCATCACCTTCAGGTCGGGCAGACCGCCGTCCGCGCCGAGCTGCTCAACCGCTGGCAGCGGCTGCTCTGCTGGTGTTCCGGGCACGGCGAGGGCTGGGCGCTCTACGCCGAGAATCTGATGGACGAGCTGGGTTACCTGGCCGATCCCGGCGACAAGCTCGGCATGCTCGACGGGCAGGCGCTGCGGGCGGCCCGGGTGATCGTCGACATCGGCATGCACCTGGAGCTGGAGATCCCCAAGGGCAACCCGTTCGGTTTCCACCCGGGTGAGCGCTGGACGCCGGAGCTGGGCTGGGAGTTCATGCGGGCGCACTGCCGGGTGCCGGACGAGAACCTGCGTTTCGAGCTGAACCGCTACCTGGGCTGGCCGGGGCAGGCGCCGTCGTACAAGGTCGGCGAACGGATCTGGCTGCAGGCCCGGGACGAGGCGCGGGCCCGAAAGGGCGCCGACTTCAACCTCAAGGAGTTCCACCGGCAGGCGCTGGACCTCGGCTCCCTGGGCCTGGATCCGCTGCGCAAGGCGCTGGCCCGGCTCTGACCCGCCGCCGGCGCCCCGACCGCGGCACCGCCGGCCACCCCCGGTACGACGAATCGCCCGCGCATCCCTCGGGAGGCGCGGGCGATTCGGTGACTGGCGCTGGTGCGACGGGGTCGGCTCAGGTGAGCTGAAGCTTCAGGCTCGGGTTGACGGTGAGCCGGTCACACTCGATGAAGGCGAGCTGGATCTTCACGTCGGTGAAGGTGATCTCGATCGGGATGGTGATCGGAATGCCGTCCGGGAAGGGCAGGTCCGGCTTCAGCGTCACCGGGATGCCGAGCAGTTTGCCGCTGAACTCGGCGGCGTAGAAGTTCACCCGGCCGTCGCCGACGCCCTCGACAGTAAGCGTGTCCGCGGTGTACGTGGTGCCGTTGGGTGCGATCTCCTGCAGTTTGAAGTTCTTGTTCACCGCTCGCTGCATGGTGAACTTCAGGACCTTGATGCTGCCGTCGACCGTCGGCAGGTCGACGATCCCCTCGAAGCGCAGCTTGCGCTGGGTGATGGAGGACGCGGTCAGCAGCGTCGGGTTCTTCGCCACCCGCGGCTGGCCCGGTTCAGCGGCAATCTCGGCCAGCAGCTTCCCCGGCTCGGCCTCTCCGGGCTTGCTCCGGCCGACCTTGCAGTCGTCGGGACCGGCCGAGGGCGTCGCCTCGGGCGCGGCCGGGGCCGGCGTGGCCCCGCTGGAGTCCGGCTTCGGGGTCGGCTTCGCGGTGGGGGTGGGTGTCGGGGTCGGGGTGGGAGACGGCGAGGACGACGGTGCGGCCTCCTCCTTCTCGTCCGGGGTGAAGATGTCGACGATTCCGCCGATGATGCGCCCGATGATGGTGCGCGGGGTGCGTTCCGGCTCCGGGGTCGGGTCGGCCTCCTCCGCCGCCTCGTCCCCGGCCGGGGACGGAAAGGCGCTGTCCTTCGGCGCCGGCTTCTCCGGCTTGTCCCCGGGCTTCTCCTCCGGCGCGGCGGGTGCTGCCGGCTCCGACGGCTTGGCGGTGGGGCAGGCGGCCGCCGGAGCGGGCGCGGCCTGCGCCGGGGCCGTGACCGGCAGCGCCAGCAGTGCGGTGGCGGCAAGACCGAGCACCAGTACGCCCGCGAGCATCCGCGGGTCGTGGGAGGCGTTCGCCGCCCGTACCGGCCGTTCGGCCGGCTCGTCGCGCGGCTGCGGCGCCGCCGTGATCCGGCCGGTCTCGTCCTCGCCCACGATCTCGGAGACGAGGGTGTCGTCCTCTGCCGTCGGTGCGGCGGCGTCCGGCTCGGCTTCCTCGTCGACGACCGGAATCTCGGCCACTCTCGGGGGCACCCAGGCAAAGCCGAGCGCACCGCCGACGAGACCGAGCAGCATTCCGATGAAGAATCCGCCGAGGTTCACGCCGATCAGGGAGAAGACGGCGGTCACCACTGCGACCACCGCGTAGAACATGCGCTGCTGCGGGGTGAACCACATCAGCATGCCGCAGGCGATGAGCACGGCGGGGATCAGCCAGGACAGGTATCCGGTGGGCCCCATCTGAAAGGTGAGGTCACCGAGGCTGGCCTGGGTGGTGAGAAAGATTTCCGCGCCGGCGATGGTTGTCAGCAGCCCGCCCCAGAAGGGCCTGCGCCGCCGCCAGCGCCGAAAGCCGCGCCACGCGCCGGTGAGCCCCCCGTCCCGGGCGTGCTGCGGATTGGCGGTTGTCACGTACTCCTCCTGGCGGGTCTCCGGAAGCACGGGAGAACGGTTCTCTCGCGCAACGGTGGGGGGAACCGGGGCCCTGGAAGGTCATTCCCGGGCCCCGGTTCAGCGTGCTAGAAGCACTCCTGGCCCGAGAAGTTCAGGCTCATGTTCAGGCCGGTCAGGGCGAAGGTGCCGGCGGTGGTGCTCCGGGCTACCTGCTTGAGGCCGACGATGTCGACTTTGTCGGAGTTCTGGCCGAACGAACCGGGGGCGGCGTGGCCGACACCGAAGCCGTCCGAGGGGGTCGAACTCGCGATGTCGGAGGCGTCGCGGCCGATGGCGATGTTGGTGAAGGTCGCGTCGCCCTGCAGCGAGTCCATCGCCAGCAGCAGGTCGGTCGCCTTCGCCGGGTTGCCGTCGCCGCCGGCCTTGATGGTCAGCACGATGTCGGAGTTGGGGACGCGGACCGACTGGCACAGGTTGTGCAGGTCGGCCTTCTTGATCCCGGAGATCGCGACCGGCGTGACCTTGCCGTTCTTGTCCTTGACCTGCCCGCCGTACTGGGTGAAGCCGGTGCCGTTCAGCTCACTGGCGGAGACCTTGAACGTCTGACCGGAGACACTGAACGACGCGGCGATCGCACCGTTCGCCATGCCGAAGACGACGGCGCCGGCGGCAGCGGCAGCAGGCACCATCAGCGCGGCGAAGCGACGCCAGCGGGTACCGCCGCGTACCACGCGCTCTTCAGAATCCTTCAACGGGGTCCTCCTCGATTTCCCGAGCACCCATCCGGCTCGGAGCGACAAGCTCCTGCGGCGGTCGTCGGCTGTGACGTAGGACGCAGGCAGCATCTGGATACTCCCGCGAAGCGACCCAGGTCACAAGCGGCAATGCTACCGACGGGTAACTGCAGCGTTACGAAAGCACAAGGAAAGTTACCCTCGGTTAACCTTCAGCCAGGCCCGGGAGCGCGTGGAACTCGTCAAAAAACCCGGCAGGTCTGCAAAACTTAACCGCAGGTAACCACGACCCGAATCATTACGTTTTGGTAACGGAAGATTACCCAGAGGTTTCGGCAGATCGACAACCGACGTTGCCCACCTCCGGACGGATGGCATCGAATCACCCGATCGACCGGAATCATGTGATCAACGGTTGGGCCGGGCGGTGTGCCCCTGCATCGACGGCCCCGTCATTGGCTACCGTAGGCGGTCACAGTCGTGCTGGTGCGGCCGGCGAAGGCGCCGATCCGCGCGATGTCCCCGAGCGAGGTTGCCTGTGAGTCTCCCCGGCGAAGAGCGGCCCGGCGCCGACGATCGTCCGACGGTGCAGATCACCGCTGTCACATGGCCCGTCGCCGCGCCCGGCGCCGAACCGCAGCCCGCACCCGGCACCGAATCGCAGCCGGCGGTGGCGTCCCCACCCGAACCACAGCCCGCCCGGCGGGGGCGGCGGCTCGCCGTGCTCGCCGCGGCCGTGACCACCGTCGTCGTTGCCGGGATCGCCGGCGCCGGCTCCTACGCCTACTCCGGCGACATTCCCCGCGGCACACAGGTGCTCGGCGTCGAGGTCGGCGGCAAGAGCCGCGCCGCGGCCGAAGCGGCCCTGCAAGGGGAACTGACCCGCCGGGCCCCGGAGCTCAATGCCCCGATCGACGTACGCATCGGCGAGGGCAACGTGACCGTCGCACCACAGGAGATCGGCCTGCACATCGACGTCGCCGCCACCGTCGACGAGGCCGCCGGCTCCGAGCCGTCCCTGCTGGGCCGGCTCTTCGGCTCCCACGAGGTGCCTCCCGTCGTACGCCTGGACACCGAGAAGCTCGACGCCCTGCTGCAGCCCGTGGCGCGCAAGCAGGGGCGGGCGATGACCCAGCCGGCCATTTCCTACCGCGGCACCACCGTCAAGGTTGTCCACCCCGAGCCGGGCCTGGTCCTCGACACCGCCACCACCGCCCAGAAGATCCAGGACTCCTGGCTGACGCGAGGGCCGGTGGAGGCGCCGTTGGTCGAGCAGTACCCGGAGATGAGCCGGGCCGAGGTCGACGAACTGGCCGAAGGACTGGCCCGTCCCGCCGTCGCCGCGCCGGTCACGGTCAAGACCGACGGCGGCAAGATCACCATCTCGCCGCGGGCGATCGCGGCGAGCCTGACCTTCACGCTTGACGACTCCCGCCGGCTGACCGGCCAGGTGGACGCCAAGCGCCTGCGGGACGCACTCGTCGACGAACTGCCCAAAGTAGAACGGGAGGCGAAGGACGCCACCGTCACCATCGCCGGCGGCAAACCGAAGGTGGTCCCGGACCGGGCCGGCCGGCGCCTCGACGTCAGCACCCTGGCCGGCGACCTGATCGCCGTACTGGCGCGCACCGACGACCGCACCGTGTCCGCCGGGTTCCGCCCGGTCCAGGCGAAGACCACCGCCAAGGACGTCGCGAAGCTCGGCATCCGGGAGAAGGTCGCCGGCTTCACCACCTACTTCACCGGTGGCATAGCGCTGCCGCGCAACCACAACATCGCCGTGGTCGCCGACACCGTGGACGGCGTCGTGATCAAACCCGGAGAGGTCTTCTCCCTCAACGGGTTCACCGGGGAGCGCGGCTACGCCCAGGGCTACAAGGACGCCCCGGTCATCCTCAACGGCAAGCTCGTCCCGGCGGTCGGCGGTGGCATTTCCCAGTTCACCACCACACTCTTCAACGCCATCTACTACGCCGGGCTCGAGGACGTCTTCCACCAGCCGCACTCCTACTGGTACAGCCGCTACCCGTCGGTGATCGAGTCGACCATCTTCTACCCGTCGCTGGACTTCAAGTTCCGCAACAACACCCCGAACGGCATCGTGCTGGACACCTCGTACAACGACAGCTCGATCACCGTCACGGTCTGGGGCACGAAGGTCTACGACAAGGTCACCACCGAGTGGGGCCCGAAACGCAACATCAGCAATCCCAGGACCGTGCACCTGGAGGACGGCCCGTCCTGCCTCGCGACGAACGGCACCCAGGGCTTCAGCCAGGATGCCTGGCGCATCTTCGTCCAGAACGGCAAGGAGGTGAAGCGGGAACGGTTCAGCTGGACCTACGACGCCGAGCCCCGCTACATCTGCCGTCCCAAGTCCAGGTCCTGAACCCCGCACAACCCGACAGGGGCCCACCGGACGCCACGTCCGAAGGGCCCCTGTCTCGTTCCCACCTGCGCACTGGCCACGACGGGCCATGGCGGCGCTGGCGCTCACGGCCGGGCGGCGCCCAGTCCCGCGAGTACGCCCGCGGCGTCCAGGTCGGTGCCGTAGACGGGGGTCTGCGGCTGCTGCCGCCAGCTCTCGTCGAGAGTGCCGGCCTCCACGGCGTCGAAGCCGAGCTGTTCCACCACGTCGCGTACGACACGGGTCGCCTCGGGATCGTCGCCGGCGACGGGCACGGCGATGCGCTGCGGGCTGCCGGCCGGGACGCCACCGTCGCGCAACTGCTCCGCCGCGATGGTGTTGAACGCCTTCACGACCCGCGCGCCAGGCAGATGGTCGGCGACCCAGCGGCTGGAGGTGATGCTGCGGTCGGCGACCTCCGGCAGGTCCCCGTCGCGTTCCGGGTAGTAGTTGTTGGCGTCGACCACGACGCGGCCCCCGAAGTCCGTCGCCGGCAGATCCGGTACGGCCCGCAGCGGCACCGCCAGCACAACCAGTTCGGCGTGGCGGACGGCGTCGGTCACGCCGGCCGGGGTCGCCCCGGTCCGCTCCGCCAGCTCGGTCAGGGTTGCCGGTCCACGCGAGTTCGCCACGGTCACCTCGTGTCCCAGCGCTGTCAGCCGCTGGGTGAGCGTCCCGCCGATGTTTCCCGCACCAATGACGCCAATCCTCATTGCATTCCTGCCCTTCCGGTTGAACGGATCTTGTAGGCAGGTACCCCGGGCACCGGGGGTCATGCGGATGATGTCGACCTTCGGCCGGTGCCAGGGTCAGCTGCGGCGCATGAGCCGCCCGACGGCGCCCATCATCTCGTCGGCCATCTCCTCGGCCCGGCCGGCCTCGGCGCCTTCGCGCATGCAGTGCCGGGCGTGTCCGTCGAGCAGTCCCAGCGCCACCTTGTCCAGGGCGGCCTGGATCGCCGAGATCTGGGTCAGTACGTCGATGCAGTAGCGGTCGTCGTCGACCATGCGTTCGACACCGCGGACCTGGCCCTCCACCCGGCGCAACCGCGCCAGCAGCTGGTCCTTGCTCGCGGTGTAGCCACGAACCGGAGGCGGGGTCGGAGAACTCGTCACGCCACCCAGCATACAACCCCTGGGGGGTATTCCCTGGATCGACGAATCCCGGGACGGGCTGTGCGGGTGTGTTCTGGGTGCCGGCGCAGCCGGTCCGGCTGTGTGGGTGTGTTCTGGGTCTGGAAATGATTGAAGCCCACCCCGTGTGGGGTGGGCTTCAATCAAATGGTTGTCCGGCGGCGTCCTACTCTCCCACACCCTCCCGGGTGCAGTACCATCGGC
>NZ_JBLLDT010000013.1:0-55402 GCF_049523535.1 Melissospora conviva | reverse complement strand
GTCGTTGCCCGCACGGCCACGGTGCCAGGCGCGGTAGTCACGTTCCGGTTCCGGCCACCGGCGCGAGATCGCCAGAACGAAGCCCTTGCCCCAACCACCAAGGTCGTTGCAGATGTGCGCTATGACCTTCCGGCCTTTCGCCTGTGGACTCGTCGCATCGCCCTTGATGGTCTTCAACGGAAGCATGCCCGCGAGCATGCCACGCGCGTAGGACACGGCGGCCTAGCGGAGGAACCGTTCGGCCAGCTCCCGCGCGCCCCAGCCCGGAACAGTTCATGACGATCGGCGCGGCGTGACTCCGATGAGTCCGGCTGACCGCGCCGTCGCCAGGACTACGCCTCCGACCCGGATGCAAGACATAGATCAAATCAAGAGTCTCTGCCGCCCTCTCGGGGCGTGGCGGGCATCCACGGCTCAAGCAGCGTGGGATCGGCAACCGCGGACTCGGCCTCAGCACGCTCCGCCGTGGTCAGGTCTAGTTGGCGGAGCCTGGCACCCCACTCCGGCACCCGTTCCGGCTTTTCCAAGGCCATCGACAGTTCGATGAGCACGGCCAGCACCGCCGCCTGTTGCACAGCCGGTGCAGCGTCGCCGTAGCGGCGCAGTCCCGAGTTGAGCGCTCGGAAAGAGGCCAGGTCGTCGTTCTTGAAGTCGCGCAGGATCCGCGCGTTGTCCAGAACCCGGGCAAGCCCTTGCAGTTGCTTGGAACCGCCGTACTCCAGCTCCGCCGGCTCGTCCCGCTGAATGCAGATGATCGAGTTTCCCGACGGGTCCGTTACGGTGAACCGTGAGGCGCCGGGCCGGTACCGCGTGATCCGAGGCAGCCCTTTGGCAAGCACCTTTCCGTACGTGCGGCGCATCGCCTCGGTGAACGCTGCGTGGTACGGCGCGACCGTGTCAACCATGACCAGGCATCCACCGGTGTTCTCCGATGGTTGCAGGTTGCCCGGCGCGCGCCCGTAGTGCAGGTCGAATCCGCGCCACCGGAACGCCAGGTACAGGTAGGGCTTCGTCTGTTCGTAGGTCACGGCGAAGCCCAGGGCGCGCCAGAATGCCAGGGTTTCCTCCGGTGCGACACAAGGCAGCATCGGCACGGTGGTCTCGTTGGGCTGAACACTTTCGTCAAGCATCGTCAGCACCTCATCTGTCGACAAGACAGGCGACTGCAGACCGCCCCCGTCCACGACAGAAGGCGACGATCGCCTGCACGAACGTACCGGAGGTGGACCGTCGCGCCGGCCCGTGCCGCGCGAGGGCTTCGGCACCTCGGTGACTCACGCGGTGCTGACGGAACCGCTGACAAAGCTGCTGCACGAGAGCAGAAAGGCCACCTCCCGAAGCCGGGAAGTGGCCTTTGACCTGCGTGGGCGATGCTGGTATCGAACCAGCGACCTCTTCGGTGTGAACGAAGCGCTCTCCCACTGAGCTAATCGCCCTCAGCGCGCATGACTCTACCTGATCGTCTCGGCCCTGCGCACATCCGGGTCAGTGCGTGGCGATGTAGTGCAGCGCCTCGGCGATCACGTCGATGCCGAAGCTGTACTTGAGCGAGAGCCAGACGACCAAGCTGACGAAGACCAGGCCGACGGCGCCGACGGCGAGGCGGACCGGCCAGATCTGGGCGCCGATCCAGCGGGTCCAGCGTTGGACGTTGCGGCGGGTGAAGCCGAGCAACCGCTTGGCCCAGTGGAACTCCACGCCCCAGATGGCGAGGCCGGCGATGACCAGCAGCCAGCCCGGTCCGGGCAGCGGGATGAGGACGACTCCGACGGCGACGACGAGGGCGCCGGCAACCGAGATGAAGATCCGCAGTGCTACGCGGCCGGTCGGGTTGGCCCGGATCAGGTCGAGGGCCGTTCGCAATTTGCCGCGCTTGCGCTTGCGGGCAATCACGGATGTGGTTGCGGAGTCGCGTTTCACATCGGTCTCGGCGCCATTGCGGGAGCGCTTTTCATCTCCCGGCATCAAAGTCTCCCGATCTGTGGCTGATTCGACCGTTTCACCTGGTTGCACCTTTGGAGCGCGCGGCTCCGCCGAGGAGAGTTTTGACACCATTTCCTCCGCCAGTCTCCTCAAACCCCGTCACTTGCTGGGACCACTGAACGTTACCGGAGTGAGTCGACGTCTGAACCACCCGACGCCAGACGGGATCCTGCTACCTGGACAAAACGGATAGTTTACGCGAATTCGAGAATTCGCGTGGCGTTTTGGCCGAGTGTCCCACTACTGGGTGAAGTCAGCGTATGGCGGAGCGTAGCCATCGGGAGGCACCCGAGTATGGGGAAGGCGGAGCGAGGGTTCCGCAGCGGTGCCGGGGGGAGAACGTCCATGAGTGTCATCCGACCAACGACCGTCGAGGTCGAGACGTCGCTACGGCTCGTCGCGCCAGACGCCACCGCTCTGCCGGTGCGGGCAAGTCTGCGCTACGACCCGAGTGACCCGTACGCGGTTCACGTCCTGTTTCATGCCGAATCGGCCGGCGGCGAGGCGGTGAGCTGGTCCTTCGCGCGAGAGCTGCTGGTGACCGGCCTGGACGAACCGGCGGGGATCGGGGATGTGCGGGTCTGGCCCTGGGCCACCCCGCGCGGCGACTTCGTCGCCCTGGCCCTGTCGTCGCCGGACGGCAACGCCCTGTTCGAGGTGCCGCGCAGCGTCCTGGTGCGCTTCCTGCGGCGCACCTACGTCGTGGTGCCGCGCGGGCACGAGGCCCAGCACCTCGACGTCGACACCGCGGTCACGCGGCTGCTCGCCGACCGCTGAGTCACCGCACGCACGACACCGACCGGAACGACCGCACCAACGCCACACGTGCCGCCATGTGCCCTCTGCCGGGGCCACATGGCGGCACGTCGCGTAATGGACCGGCGGTCGCCGAGCGGCGGGAGCGCTGTCGACGGAAGCGCTGTCAGGCCGGGCGCCGCGGCCGGACCGCCAGGGTCGGGCCGGCGCCTGCGGCCGGCCGCCGCCCGCGGGGTCAGCCGTGGGTGGTCATGCCGCCGTCGACAGGGATGATCGCCCCGGTCAGGTACGCCCCGGCACGGGACGCCAGGTAGATGGCCGTACCGCCCATGTCCTCCGGACGGCCGATGCGCCCGAGCGGCACCTCGTCCTCGATCGCCGCGCGGATCTCGGGGCTGTCGAGGGCGAAAGCCATCATCTTGCTCTCGAAGGGGCCGGGGGCGATCGCGTTGACGGTGATGTGCTCGCGCGCCAGCTGGTGGGCCAGCGACCGGGTCAGCATGTGCACCGCGGACTTGGTGGCCGAATAGGCGTAGACCTCCATCGAGGGGACGCGGATCCCGTCCACCGAACCGATGTTGATCACGCGGGCCGGGTCCTCGGCGTCGGCGGCCTTGCGCAGCGCCGGCAGCAGCTGCGTGGTCAGACGGAAGATCGCCTTGACGTTCACCGCCCAGAGCTTGTCGAAGGCCGCCTCGGGGTACTCCGCCAGCGGTGCGCCCCAGGTCGCCCCGGCGTTGTTGACGAGCACGTCCAGCGAACCGAGTCGTTCGTTGACCGCCGCCGCCAGCGTGTCGGCGCCGGCGGAGTCGGAGAGGTCGGCCGGAATCGCCTCACACTGCCCTTTCGCCGACAATCTTTCGGCGACCTCGTGGCAGACGCCGGCCTTCCGCGACGAGATGATCACGCGCGCGCCGGCCTCGACGAACGCCTCTGCGATCATCAGGCCGATTCCGCGGGAACCGCCGGTGACCAGCACGGTCTTGCCCTGCACGGAGAACAGATCCGGCATTTGCACCCCTTCACAGCCGCGCGGGCGGAAACCCTCCCAACCCGCTGTCCGCCGTAAACTAGCGCTGCTAGGCAGGGCCGGACAACCCCCGCCGGGCTGCGAGTCCGGCTCGGCACCGATACCGTCGGCACGATGGTCCTCACCGGTCACCCCCTCGCCGCGGTCACCTGCGGGGATTCCGGCTCCGCCGAGACCGCCGTCGATGTGGGCCGCCTGCGCGACCTCACCGCCGCGACCCGGACACCGAGACCGGTACGCCTGCGCACGCACCTGCTGCTGCTCGTCACCGCCGGGCACGGCGCCGTGGAGGTCGACTTCCGGCGGTATCCCGGCCGGCCCGGCAGCGTGCTGCGGCTGCGCCCCGGCCAGGTGTGGCGGGCCCGGGGCGCCCGGCTCGACGCCACCCTGGTGAGCTGGCCGGCGGGACTGCTCGACGCGCGCCTGCCCGAGGCGGGCGACCGGGTCCACTGGCAACTCACCGGCGCCGACGAGGACGCCGTCGTCACCGAGATCACCCAGCTCACCGTCGATGCCGCACGACGCCACGACCACGGGCCGGCACGGGAACTGCTGCGGCACGCGCTCGCCGTCCTGCTGCTGCGCCTGGCGCTGCAGCCCGGGCCGGACCGGACCGGCTCCGAAGTGGAGCAGGCCACCTTCGACCGGCTGCGGGAGGAGGTCGAGTGCAGCTACATGCGCACCCGGCGGGTCGAGGACTACGCCGCCCGCATCGGCTGCTCCGTGCGTACGCTCACCCGGGCCTGTCTGGCGACGACCGGCCGCAGCGCCAAGCAGGTCATCGACGACCGGGTGGCGCTGGAGGCGATGCGGCTGCTGGCCGCCACCGACGACCCGATCACGCTGATCGGCCGTCGGCTCGGATTCACCGAACCGACCAACTTCGGTCGCTTCTTCACCCGTGAGACCGGCTGGAGCCCGGGCGCCTTCCGCAGCGACGGCTACCAGCGCTGGGCCGACGCCGCCCCGCTGCCCCGCCCGCGCCACGGCTGACCCACACCGCTCCAGGTGCAGCCCGCACCGGTCACTGCCGCCCTACGCCGCGCTGCCGTATCCGGTCGCTGCCTGCGCGGCCGGTCAGGCCACTGTGCGCAGCGCGGCCTCGGCGCCCGGCGTCGCAGCCACGGTCGTGTACCGGCCCTGGTGGTAGACGAGCGGGCGAGTCTCGGCGCCGACACCCACCAGCAACGGCTCGGCGATCACCACCACGTGATCGCCGGCCGGGACATGCTGCACGGTCCGGCAGACCAGCCGGCCCAGCGCCCGGTCGAGCAACGGCACCCCGTACGGGCCGGTGTGCCACTGCCCGTGCCGGGCCAGCCGGTCGACGCCCGGGGTGGCAAAGGTCCGGGATACCTCCTCCTGCCCCTCGCCCAGCAGGTGCACCGCCAGGTGCTCGGCGCGTTCGATCGTCGGCCAGCAGGAGGAACGGCGGCTCAGGCAGAAGGAGACCAGCGGCGGCTGCAGGGAGACCGAGGTGAAGGAGGTGGCGGTCAGACCGACGGCCGGCAGTTCGGAATCGCCGGCGCCCGCGGCGGTGACGACACTGACCGTCGACGCCTGACGCCGGAAGACCGCGCGGAACAGATCCGCGTCGACCGGGCGCAGCTCTGGCTGCCGCGCCGCGTCGGGCTGATCGGGCCGTGCCACCATCGGGGTCCCTTCACTCGTCCCACCGGCCTAACGGCCGCGATGAACCGCTCTCGGCCTACCTGTGTACCCGATGACCGCTGCCGTACCCGAACCGGTCACCCGACAAGCGTCGTACGTCGCGTTTGCCGAACACCCCAGGAGGGCATCTTTCGACCGTCGAGAAATGGGAATGTGACGAAGGGAGCACCCCGATGGGTCTCATGTTCCGCAAGCGCAAGAAGTACGGGCCCGTGGTGCTGAACTTCACCGAGAACGGCTTCTCCTCCTGGAGCCTGCGGATCGGCAAGTGGTCCTGGAACTCCCGGACCCGGGCGCACCGGGTCGACCTGCCCGGCCCGCTCTCCTGGAAGCAGGACAAGTCCCGGCGATGACCCCCGGCGCGGGTGCCGTCAGGCGATCCTGATCGTCGTGTCGCCGCCGATCCGCCCGTCGTCGCGATCGTGGGTCACCACGCCGGCGTCGTGCAGATCGGCGACGACCGCCAGCAGGTCGACCGGACGGTACCCGCCGTGGGTCAGCACGTGCCGGCGCAGGTCGTTGACGGTGAGCGCACCCCCGGCCGCGCCAAGCTGAGTCAGCACCTCCTGCCGCAGCACCTCCGGCGCGCCCTCCGGGGCGTCGATCGGCCCGCCACCGCGCTCGGCCGGCTCCCGGTATCGCAGCCCTTCCGGGTGCGGCACCGACCAGAGCGCCTCCTTGAAGGCCGTCAGGCTCCGCTCCGAACCGGTGCCGAACGCCAGCCCGTACGGGTGCCCGCCGATCAGCACCTCCACCACGTTGACCAGGGTGAAGCCCGCCGACTCCAGCGCGCCGCGCAGCCCCGGCTCGCCGGCCGCCGAGCAGAGCAGCAGATCGGCGGGGCGACCCGCGGCAGCGGCGGCGAGCACCGCGCGCGGCGGCTCCTGCGCCGCCACGACAAAGGCGAAGGTCGGCGCGCCCGCGGCACCGGCGGCCTTGAGCGCCACCGGGAGCAGCCCGGCATCACCGGGCAGCGCGTGCACGGCGACCTCCCGGGGCAGTTCGGCCTCGACCGCGCCGAGCCGCGCGGCCAGCCCGGGATCCCCGGCCGGAGCGACCACCACCACCGAGAACTGACCACCCCGGACGGTGTGCGCGACGGCCGTCAGCCCGCGCAGCGCCATATCGGCCACCCCACCGTCGGGGCCGTCGTACGTCTGCACGAAAGTTGCCCGGCGCGAGCGCCGCAGCGCCGTCGGCGCCCACGCCTCGAGTTGCCGTGCGGCCAGCCGGCCCAGGAATTCACTCAACGGATCCACTCCCCGGTTCTACCAGGGTCGCGACAGCCGGTACGACACGACCACCCAGGGGGTTGTACTGCACGTGTCGATGCGACCACGATGAGGTATGGCATCCGGTCTCGGTGAGGTCACCGCCCACGCGCAGCAGCTGGCGAGCACCGGCGACCTGCACGGTGCCCATCAGCTTCTCTCCGCCGCGCTGGCCGACACCCCACTGCTGTCGGCCGAGGAGGCCGACGCGGACCTGGCGCAGACCGGCGCCGTCTACGCCGCGGTGCTCGCCGCACTGGGCGAGACCGACAACGCCCGCGGCTGGGCGGAGTTCGCGTACACGGCGACGTCCCGGCTGCACGGCCCGCAGGATTCGCGGACCGTTTCGGCGGCGGCGGCCCTCGCGGCGATCCTCGGCCGGGGCACGGAACTCGACCGGGCCGCGGAGCTCTACCGGTACGTCATCACCGAGCTGACCGCCGGCGATGGGCCGGAATCGCTGCGGGTGCTGGCCGCCCACGCCGACCTGGCCCGGGTCGAGCACGCCGCCGGGGACTGCGCGGCCGCCCGCAGCCGGCTCGCCGAGGCCTGGGAGCTGCATCGCGAGGTCTACGGCGACGGGCACCGCAACGGGCTGCGGATGCTGGCCCGGCTCGGTGCGATGCAGCGCGACTGCGGCCGGCCCGTCGAGGCCGGCGAGAATCTCGCCCTGGCCCGAGAGCTGTGCCGCCAGCACCTGCGTCCCGACGACCCGCTCGTCGCGCAGATCGCCGCGCTCGCCGAGGGCGCCGCCGATCCGGGGCACCAGTGCCAGGACTCCCCCGCCGACAGCACTCCGAGCGCCGCATCAGCCGGAGGCGGCGCGGCAGCGAATCGGGACCGTTCGGGGGGCACGGCGGTACCGGGCCAGGGCTTCGCCGGCGAGGCAGCGGGCCGGGCGGAGCCGACCGGGCCGGCACGGACGACCACGACGTCCGATCCGGAGCCCGCGGCGACCCCCGGGGTCCCGCCGACGCCGGCGCAGCCGCCACCCGCCGGGCGGCGCGTCCCGCCTCGGCCGCGGTCCGGTCCGGACGCGCGCCGCCCGCGCCCCTTCGCCGCACCCGCCCAGCGCCGCTTCGCCGCGCCCATCCGGCGCCGGGTGCAGCTCGTCACCGGCGGCGCGCCGGCCGGGCGGCCGGACCGGATGGCGTTCATCCTCGCCGGGGTCGTGATCGTCGTGCTCGGGGTCGCGGCGGTGATCAGCGGGTTCGGCGACGTCGACCAGGCCGGCGGGCCGGCCGCACCGAGCGCGACCGCGCCGGAGCCGGATCTCACCGGCGAGGCGCCGCCGACAACAGCGCCCCAGCCGACCGCGGCACCCCCGGCCTCCCCCGGCTCACCGCCGGCGAATGTGACCCTTCGTGACGACGGGGCGAGCCTGGCGCTGACGTGGAGCTACCCCGCCGGGGCCGAGAGCCCGGTGATCATCTCCGGTGGGCTGCGCGGCCAGCCACTGCGGGCCTTCGAGCAGCTGCCCGCCGGCACCGGCGAGTACGTCGTGCACGGCCTCGACCCCGCCGCCGACTTCTGCTTCCGGGTGGCCGTGGCCTACTCGCCGACCCTGGTCGGCGCCGCCACGCCGGTCTGCACCGACCGGGAATGACACACACGTCACCCCGGGGCGGTAGATCGCTATTTCGTGTTTGTGCAGTCGCCCGGCGCGCGCTATCTTCGAACATTCGGACAAACAAAAAAGAACGGCAATAATTGCCGTTCTGCATTCCATTCTATCCGATGGGGAGATGCTTTGTCAAAGCAGTCGGGCGCGGGCGCGGTCGCGGACACCCACGCCGGCGCCGAGGCCGACGAGATCGCCGCCGAGCAGGCGTACGTCGGTGCGCTCTACGGACGCCTCGACGGGGTGCGCGCGCAGGCGGCGCAGCGGGTGGCCGACGCGCTGCGGTCCCGCGGCGGCACGCCGCAGGAGCGTTCGCAGCGCGAGAGCGCGGTACTGATGTACACCGAACAACTGCAGCGCTACGACGCCGTCGAGAATGGGCTCTGCTTCGGCCGGCTCGACATCACCGACGGCACCCGCCGCTACATCGGGCGCATCGGCCTGCTTGACGACGACGCGGCCGAGCCGCTGCTGATCGACTGGCGCGCGCCGGCCGCCCGTCCCTTCTACCTGGCGACCGCCGCCAACCCGCAGGACGTACGGCGCCGCCGGCACCTGCGCACCCGCGAGCGGCAGGTCGTCGCCGTCAACGACGAGGTGCTCGACCTCGGCACCGCCGAACCCTCCACCCACCCGGGGCTGGTCGGCGAGGCCCCGCTGCTGGCGGCCCTGAACGCCGACCGGACCGGCCGGATGAGCGACATCGTCGAGACCATCCAGGCCGAGCAGGACGAGGTGATCCGCGCCGAACTCGGCGGAGTGCTGGTCGTGCAGGGCGGACCGGGCACCGGTAAGACCGCGGTCGCGCTGCACCGGGCGGCGTACCTGCTCTACAACCACCGTCGTGAGCTCGCCACCCGGGGTGTGCTGCTGGTCGGGCCGAACGAGACGTTCCTGCGCTACATCTCCGACGTGCTCCCGACGCTGGCCGAGACCGGCGTGCTGCTGCGTACCCCGGCGACCCTCTTCCCCGGCGTTGTCGCCGGCCGCGCCGAGGCGGCCGAGACGGCCGGGATCAAGGGGCGCGCCCGCATGGTCGAGATGCTGGCCGCCGCGGTACGCGACCGGCAGGAGGTCCCCGACGAGGCGCTGGAGATCGAGGTGGACTCCGACACGCTCCGCCTCGACCGCGAGACCTGCCGGGCCGCCCGCGACCTGGCCCGGCGCACCGGCAAACCGCACAACCTGGCCCGGGAACGCTTCGACCTCGAGATCGTCCATGCCCTGGCCCGGCAGGCCGCCGACCGCATCGGCGCCGACCCGCTCGGCGGCGAGAACCTGCTGGAGGAGGCGGACCTCGCCGAGATCCGGCGGGAGCTGCGTGCCGAACCGGCCGTACGGGCCGCTCTCGACCTGCTCTGGCCGGAGCTGACCCCGCAGCGGCTGCTCGCCGACCTCTTCGCCGCCCCGCAGCGCATCGCGGCGGCGGCCGACGGGCTGCTCACCCGCGACGAGCAGGCGCTGCTGCACCGCACCGGTGACGGCTGGAGCCCGGCGGACGTCCCGCTGCTGGACGAGGCGGCCGAGCTGCTCGGCGAGCGCCCGCGCGACGACCGCGCCCAGCAGGAACACCTGCGCCGCCGGCGCCTCGAGTACGCCGAGGGCGTCCTGGACATCGCCGTCGGCTCCCGCTCCATCGACGTGGAGGACGAGGCCGACGGCGGCGAGATCCTCAGCGTGGCGGACCTGCTCGACTCCGAGCGCATCCTGGCGCGTCAGGACCGCAAGGAGCAGCTCACCGCCGCCGAACGGGCCGCCGCCGACCGCGGCTGGGCCTTCGGCCACGTGATCGTCGACGAGGCGCAGGAGCTGTCGCCGATGGCCTGGCGGCTGCTGATGCGCCGCTGCCCGAGCCGCTCGATGACCCTCGTCGGCGACGTGGCGCAGACCGGCGCGCTGGCCGGCACCGCCGGCTGGCACGAGGTGCTGGAGCCGTACGTGGATCAGCGGTGGCGGCTCGCGGAGCTGACCGTCAGCTACCGGACCCCGGCCGAGGTGATGGCCGTGGCGGCCCGGGTCCTGGCCGAGATCGACCCGCTCCTTGCGCCCCCCTCCTCGGTACGGAGCACCGGCGAGCAGCCCTGGGACCGGCGGGTGCCGCCCGCCCGGTTCGCCGCCGAGGCGGTCGAGGCGGTGGTGGCCGAGGCGGCGGCGGTCGGCGACGGCCGGCTCGGCGTGGTCGTGCCGGCCTCCCGGGTGGATGAGCTGGGCACGGCCGTTCAGCGCCGGCTGCCGGAGGCGGCGCTCGGCGCGGACCCGGAGCTGCGCCGGCAGCTCGTGGTGCTCACCGTCGCCCAGGCCAAGGGGCTGGAGTTCGACACGGTCGTGGTGCTGGACCCGGAGCAGATCGTTGCGGACTCGCCGCGCGGGCTCAACGACCTGTACGTGGCGCTGACCCGCGCGACCCGGCGACTCGGAATCCTGCGGGTGGACGCCGACACCGCCCGGCGCTGACCCGCACGGCTGGACCGACGGCCACCGTCAGGCCCGCGTCAGGCTCAAGGCCCGGACCGGCGCTCGGTCCGGGCCGCGGTCAGCACTCGCTCAAGATCCGGATCAGCGTTCGATCCGGGCCGGGTCAGCGTTCGCTCAGGTCGCCCGGGTCGCTCAGTTCACTGGCGTCGCTGAGGTCGACGACCTGCTCCGGCTCGGTGTACTGGTCACTGGTGGCACCGCCGGCCGGGATCGCGAACCCGCCGGTGGTGGCATCGCCGGTGGTGGTCGGCGCCACCTTGCCCGGGTGTGCCCCGGTCACGCGGGGACGGCGGGTCTGCGGCGGCTCGGCGTCGCCGCCGGTGGTGGTGACCATGCCGCGTCCGTTCGTCGGGCCACCGTCGCGCAGCACCTCCGCGCCGACCTGCGGCGTACGGCCGTCCTGTCCCATTTCTTCGCTGTGTCCCCACTCGTCGCCCTCGGGCAGGGTGACCTCCTCGACCGCCCCGGGCCCGTAGTCGAAGCCGGCGATCCGCTCCCGTGCCTGCCGCAACTGCTCCGGTGTCGGCTGTTTGCCGCCCATCTCGCACCACCTCACTGCTCGGTCCGTGCCGCAGGCTGCCCGGGGCATCGCACGCTAAACGCCGCAGGCCGCATCGCAGGTGAACGGGTCAACAGGCATGCGGCGGGCGGGCGGGCCGGCGGAGGCCGGGTGAGGTTTTCGGGCATCGGCACCGGGTAGCCAGGCGGTGCCACCGGCGCAGTGCCGACACCGTGCCGCGTCCGGAACGCGGGAACGGGGGCCGGGAGGGCCTCATCGAATCCTTGAGGGAGGACAGATGAGCACGCAGGCTGCATCCGCACGCCAGAACCGGCAGGTGCGGGAGAGCAACAACAGCAACACTCGGCTGCAGGACCGGCCTTCGGTCCGGGACGTCCAGCCGATGCAGGAGACCCAGCACATGCAGGTGGTATCGGACGGCCGTAACAATCCGATGCCGTCGCCGGGGACCGAGACCGCTCCGGCGTTCCGGACCACCGAGCTGTGGATCTTCCTGGCCGCCGTGGCCGCAGTGCTGCTCGCCTCTGAGCTGGTGGGCACCGACGCCACCGGGGTGGACCCGTTCCGGGCCAACACCGCCTGGCTGTACATCACCCTGCTGACGCTGGCGTACCTGGTCAGCCGGGGCTTGGCCAAGGCCGGCAACGCCTGGCGTCCGGCTAAGGAACGCTCGGGCAAGCGATGACGCCGGTGGCGTCCCCACGGGACGCCCGGCAGCACGACGCGGCGGTGGCCGCCGGTTCACCCGGCGACCACCGCCGCTGTCAGTCCTGGTCGGAGCAGCCACCTGCCCGCGACGGCGCGGGCACGCCGGGCCTACTCCTCGAAGAAGCCCTCGTCGCCGCCGAAGGCGTCCTCCAGCATCTCGCCGGCGACCATGCCGCCGACGACACCCAGCGCCGCGCCCGCGACGACGCCGCCCATGCCGGGACCACGCCGCTGCTGATAACCGTGCGGGGCGCCGTAACCCTGGGGTGCGCCGTAGCCCGGCTGCTGGGCGCGCAGGGCGCCGTAGCGGGAGGTGGTGGCCTGCACCCAGCTGTCCACCAGCGCGACCCAGTCCTGCCGGTCGGCCTCGGCGTGCGACACCGTGAACCGGCCGATGGTGTCCTGGCCGCCGGTGAAGAAGCCGCCGCGCTTGTCACACTCCAGGATCACGTCCACCCCGGCCGGGTTCGCCACGAAGGTCAGCTCGACCTCGTTGACCGTCCCCGCGTACTGCGGCGCCGCGTAGTACTCGATCTCCTGGTAGAAGGGGAGCGTCTGCTGCACGCCGTAGAGCCGGCCGTGCTCCAGGTCCGCGCCCTTGAACCGGAAGCCCAGCGCCGAGAAGGCCTCCAGGATCCGCTCCTGCACCGGCAGCGGGTGCACGGCCACCGGGTCCAGGTCGCCCTTGTCGATCGCCCGGGCCACCGCCAGCTCCGTACGCAGCCCCATCGTCATTCCGTAGAGGCTCTGGCCGTACATGTGGGTGACGGGGGTCTCCCACGGCATCGGCAGCTGGAACGGGATGGCGAGCTGCTGCTTCGCGGCGAGGTGGAACGGCCCGCTGACCACCAGCCGGTGGAACTCCGAGACGCCGCCGAACTCGCTGCCGCCCTGCTCGACCTCGACACGGGTCACCAGGCTGACGGTGACGCTGTCGATGTCGGCCGGCACCTCGCCGCCGCGGAGATTGACCTGCCCGTCGAGCATCAGCCCGGGGCGGGTGTTCGGGTTGGACAGCACGGTGTCCACACTCGGGCCGCCCACGCCGAGGGCACCCAGCATCTTCTTGAAGACCATCGACCACTCCCGCGGCACTCGCGCACCGCCTTCCAACCAGGACGGTGCGAATCTGGCGCAGATCCTAACGATCATGGCTGGGAAGTGACTGAGAGTCCGGAAGCCCTCGCCCGGCGCGGCGAAGCCGGACACACGGCGGTTTACCGGTGCCGTACGGGGTACACGCAGACACAATCAGCCTGCGGGAGGACATGACGATGGTGGCGGTCGGCTACACCCTGATGTGCGAACAGTCCGGGCCGAAGGAACTCATCGAGTACGCGGCACGCGCGGAAGAGGTCGGCTTCGACCATCTGGTGATCTCCGACCACTACAGCCCCTGGCTGGAATCCCAGGGCCACTCCCCGTACGCCTGGTCGGTGCTCGGCGCGATCGCGCACGTCACCTCGCGGGCGCAGCTGATGTCGTTCGTGACCTGCCCGATCCGCCGCTACCACCCGGCCGTTGTCGCGCAGAAGGCCGCCACCATCGGGGTCCTCTCCGACGGCCGGTTCACCCTCGGCCTCGGCGCCGGCGAGAACCTCAACGAGCACGTCGTCGGCGGCTGGCCGCACGTCGAGCAGCGGCACGAGATGTTCGAGGAGGCGCTGCAGATCATCCGGCCGCTGCTGGACGGCGATCCGCTGACCTACTCCGGCAACCACTTCGACGTCCCCGACGCGTACCTCTGGGACCGCCCCGACCGTCCGGTGCCGATGGCGCTGGCGGCCTCCGGCCCGGCCTCGGTGCAGCTGGCCGCCTCCTACGGCGACGGACTGATCGCCACCGACCCGCTGCCGGAGCTGGTCAGCCGCTACGACGCGGCCGGCGGCAGCGGCAAGCCCCGCTACGGCCAGGTGGCTATCTGCTACGGCCCGGACGCCGACGAGTGCGCCCGCATCGCCCACGACCAGTTCCGCTGGTTCGGCCTCGGCTGGCCGGTCAACGCCAACCTGCCCGACCCGGCCGCGTTCGAACGGGCCAGCCAGTTCGTCCGGCCCGACGACGTCGCCTCGGCGATCTCCTGCGGACCGGACCTCGACGCGCACGTGGCGGCGGTCAAGAAGTTCGCCGACGCGGGCTTCACCCACGTCGCGCTGGTCCAGATCGGCGGCGACGGTCAGCGCCGCTTCCTGGACGAGGCCGCCGCGGAACTCCTGCCGCGCCTGCGGGAGCTGTGAGCCCGCGCGGCACCGCCGACCGGGGACGCCTCGGTCTGCGAGGGCTGCGGCTGTCGATGGCCGCCCCCGCCCCCGCCGGCGGCCTGGTCAGCGAATGGCGGCTCGTCGACGGCATCAGCACCCACTGCCGCCGAGGCAGTAACGCCGGGACATCCCGGCCGCCGGTGCTGCTGGTGCACGGCCTGGCCGTCTCGCACCGCTATCTCAGCCCGCTGGCGAGCGCCCTCGCCGTCGACCACGACGTCTACGTGCCGGACCTGCCGGGCTTCGGGCTCAGCGGCGCACCCCGCACCGTCTACGACGCCCACCGGCACGCCGACCATCTGGCGGCCTGGCTGGGGGCGTACGGGCTGGGCGGGGTCTGCGTGCTGGGGCATTCCTTCGGCGCGGAGGTGGCCGCGGCGCTCGCGGCCCGCCACCCCGGGACGGTGGGCGCGCTGGTGCTCGCCGGCGCCATCGCCGACCCGCGCGCCCGGACGCCGTGGGGGCAGTTCCGCCGGTTCCTGCGGGACGCGCCCCGGGAACCGCTGCTGCAGGTCCCGATCCTGCTGCGCGACGTGTGGGATGCCGGGCCGGCCCGGGTCCACCGGACCCTGGAGCTGGCCACCGCCCATCCGATCGAGGTCGACCTGCTGCGCCTCGACTGCCCCACCCTGATCCTCACCGGCGGGCGGGATCCGCTGGTGCCACCGGCCTGGCGCGCCGAGCTGGGCCGGATCGTCCCCGACGCCCGGGTGGTGACCGTGCCCGGCGTGGCGCACAACGTGGTGACCTCGGCTGCCGCCGAAACGGCCGCCGCGGTGCGCGCCTTCCTCCAACCCACAAGAATCAGGTGAGACGATGCGTTTCGGAAATGTGGAGGTCCGTCCGCTCGGCGGCGGCCTCGGCTGCCTGCTGATGATCCTCTTCTCGCTGCTCGCCTCGGTGCTGCTGACCGTCGGGCTGAACCTGCTGCTCTGAGGGCACGGGCGGCGGGCGTCAGGCGAAGTTCAGGTCGAGTTCGGCGCTGACCGGGTAGTGGTCCGAAGCCGATTCGGCCCGACCGCCGCGCAGCACCCCGCAGAAGCGGGTCGACGCCGCGACCGCGGGCGTGCCGAGGAGGTAGTCGAGGCGCATCGCGGTGAACTCGGCGCCGCCGTGCGACGTGGGGACCGTGCAGCCCTCCCCGGGCGGCCCGGCGGTCAGGTAGAGGTCCTGCAGCCCCGCTTCGTCGTGCAGTCGCGCGACGGCCCGGGTGTCGACCCGTCCGCCGTCGAGGTGCCGGCCGCGGTAGCGGGGCGCAAGGCTGCCCACCCGCTCGGCGTGATCGGTCCACGGGTCCAGGGAGTTCAGATCGCCCATCAGCAGCACCCGCTCCCCTGCCGCCCGGACCGCCGCGGCGAGCCAGCCCGCCTCGCGGCGGCGCCGCCCACCCGAGAACGGGTGCAGGTGCGTGCCGATCACCGTCAGGTCGCCCGCGTCGGTGGGGACCACGACGCGCTGCGCGGCGTGATGGAACGGCCGGCGCACCGGCGCCGCCACGACGGCCCGGCCGGGCGGACGGACCAGCACCGCGACCGGCTGCCCGAACGACGACCGGGCCAGGTACGGCCGCAGCCCGACCGCCTCGGCGAAACGTTCCAGCCGGCCGGCCCGGCGGAAGTTGCGCAGCTCCTGCAGCGCGAGCAGGTCGGGGCGCTGTTCCCGGACCACCTCGACGACACGTTCCAGCCGCTGCGGATCCCCCCGGTCCTCGCCACCGGTACGGATGTTCCAGGTCATCACCCGCAGCATCGCACCTCCCGGTCAGCCGGCCCGCCCGGCCTCGATCAGCTCGTCGTCGAGGCGACCCACCTCCTCGGACTCCAGGGCGGGACGGTTGCCCTGGTCGAGGTCCGCGTTGGGCCGCACCACCCAGTAGAGCAGCCCGACCCAGAGCAGCGTGAGCAGAATCGAACCGATGACGTCGGCCGGGTGGTGCATTCCCCGGTACAGCCGCGAGGCCGCCACCGCCAGCGGCAGCAGCACCGCGGCCAGCACGCTGATCCACCGCCACCAGCGATCGGTACGCGGAAAGACCAGGATCGCGATGGCGACGTAGAGGCAGAGCGTGGCGGCGACGTGGCCGGAGGGGAAGCTCGACGTCGGCATCGCCCCGTCCAGGTTCTCCACCGGCGGCCGGTGCCGCCCCACGGTGCGGGTGCTGAGCAGAAAGAGGCTCAGCTCTCCGAGCATCGTGGCGACCAGGAAGAACACCGGGCGCCAGCGCCGCCAGACCGCCAGCAGCAAGGGGCAGAACAGCACCCCGACCAGCATGATCGACCCGGTGTCGCCGATCTTGCTCGCCCACCAGCTCACGTCGTCCCAGAACGGGGTGCCGTTGGCGGCGAACCAGAGGGGCACCTCCCGGTCGAGCAACCCCAGGAACGTGCCATCGGCGTAGTCGGTGACGAGCAGGCCGAACCCGAAGAGCACCCCCGCGATCAGCACCCAGCCGGTGGCCAGCTCGGCGATCGCGGCCCGCGGGTGCTCCAGCATCCGCTCCTCGTCCGGCGCCGGGCTGACCTCCGGCGCGGCCTCGGGTTCAAGCCCGTCGGTCAGCTCCCCCACCGGCCGGCCCCGCTCCCGCCGCCAGAGCCGGAACGCGTACGCGGTGATCACCAGCCAGGCCACGCCGAGCAGCCAGCCGGCGACGACGTCGGAGACGAAGTGCGCGCCGAGCAGGATGCGGGTGAGCCCGATGGCGGTGACCAGCAGCGCCACCAGCGCGATCGCCGGCTTGCGCCACCGCGGCGCGATCGCCGGGAGGAAGACCAGCAGCAGCGAACCGTAGGTGACCGTCGCGCCGAGCGCGTGGCCGCTGGGGAAGCTGTTGCCGCTGAACCCGGTCAGGGGCACCTCGACAACCGGGCGCAGCCGCCCCACCAGCAGCTTGAGCACGGGGCCGATGGCCAGCGACCCGAGGCCGGTGACGATCAGATAGACGGCGAGGCGACCCTGCCGGCGGATCAGCAGCGTGACGACGGCGACCGCGGTCACGCACGTCAGCACCAGCCGGGCACCGAGGTCGGTGATGAAGTTGAGGACCGTCACCAGCACGTCGTTGTCGGCCACGAGCGCGTTCAGAGCGACGACCACCCCGTGGTCGAGGTCGTGCAGGGGTCCCCACTCGCCGCGCACCAGCAGGAGCAGCGTGCCCGCGCCCGTACCGCAGGCGAGCAGCACGATCAGCCCGGCCAGGCTCCGCTCGGCGAAACGCCCCAGCGGCCGCCCCGGCGCCCTCGGTTCCTTCTCCACGTACTGCCTCCCTTGTCGTCGCCGGGAGGCAGTACCCGATGCGGGACCGCGGCACACGCCGATACGGGACGTCCGCACCCGGCGACGGGCCGGGCGGCGGCTCAGAGGCTGGTCATCTCCCCGGTGTCGGACTCCAGAGAACCGGCGCCCACCGGCGACCAGAGGTCCGGCTGGGCCGGCTCCGGCCGGCCGATGCGCAGCGCCTCGAGCTGCGCGGCGAAGGAGAGCCCGGCGAAGAGCGCGATGCCGGTGAGGTTGGCCCAGAGCAGCAGCGCCACGATCCCGGTCAGCGCGCCGTAGGTCTGCCCGAAGCTGTCGCTGACCTTGACGTACGCGGCGAGCAGCAGGGTGGCCAGCCACCAGAGCCCGGTGGCGATACCCGCGCCGAAGACCAGCCAGGACAACCCCGGCTGCCGCCGGCGGGGCGCGTGCCGGAAGAGCACCGCCACGGCCAGCACGGTCAGCACGACGCTCATCGGCCAGCGCACGGCGTCCCAGAGCTCCTCGACGAGCCGGCCCCAGGCGTAGTGGCGCTGCACCGCGTCGCCGAGCGCACCGCCGCCGACCAGCATCACGAAACCGCCGAGCGCCGGCAGGCCGGCCGCCACGGTCAGCGCCGCGGCGCGCAGGTACTTGCGCAGCGCCGGGCGGTCGCGCTCCACCCCGTAGATCCGGTTGGCGCCCCGCTCGATCTGCGCCATGGTGGTGGTCAGCGCCCAGAGACCGGTCAGCAGACCGAAGAAGAGGGCGAGCTCGCCGACCTGCTCGCTGCCGGTGAGCAGGTCGGCGACGATCTGCTCACTGGCGCCGGGGGTGAGGGCCAGCATCGTCTCGGCGAGGACCTTGCCGCCCTCGTCGGCGCCGAGGTCGGTGATCAGGCCGCTGAAGGCGATCAGGAACGGCACCACCGCCAGGCAGAGCTGGAACGCGAACGCGCGGGAGTGGCTGAATCCGTCGCCGTAGCGGAACCGTACGAAGGAGTCGCTCAGCAGCCGCCAGCCGCCGTGGCGGCGCAGCACCCGCCAGGCGTCGTCGGCGGAGAGTTCCTCGTCGGACATGCACCGGGTCTCCGGCACCGTCCGGGTGCTACTCACCGCTGACCTCGTCCACCAGCTCGTCACCCCGCTCGGCGACGGCGTCGGCGTCGGCGGCCAGGTCGGGTGCGTGCGCCGGGCGCGGCACGCAGAGCCAGAACGCCTGCGGGACGACCTCGGCGACCAGCTTCCGGCCGGGTGTGATCAGGTCGCCGTCGAGCTCGCGGGGCTGCGCCCGGTTGCTGACGATCTCGACGCGACGGCCGCGGAAGACCTCCATGTTGGGTACCCGGCGGCGCCGGCGCAGCACCGCCCAGCCCAGGGCGAGCCAGTGCCGCAGGGTCCGCGGCGTCAGCACCGCCACGTCGAGGTGGCCGTCGTCGGGTTCGGCGTCGGCCAGCAGCCGCACGCCGCCCTGTAGCCGGCCGACGTTGGCGACCAGCACCGACCGGGCGCGCCGGTGCAGCGGCGGGGCGTCGTCGATGCGGATGCTGACCCGCATCGGCCGGCCGCGCAGATGCCGCAGCGCGCCGACGACGTACGCCGGCCAGCCGATCCGGGCCTTGGTGATCTCGGAGGTGGAGCCGAGCATCTGGGCGTCGAAGCCCATCCCGGCCATCACCGCGAAGACGTCGTCGCCGACGCGTCCCACGTCGAGGCGGCGACGGCCCCGCTCGATGGCCACCTCGATACCGGCGGCGAGGTCGTTGGAGAGCCCGAGGTTGGCGGCGAGGAGGTTGCCGGTGCCGGTCGGCAGTACGGCGAGCGCCACGTCGGTGCCGGTGAGGGCACTCAGGCAGGAGCGGACGGTGCCGTCGCCGCCGCAGACGAAGACCACCTCGACACCGGCCTCGACCGCCTGCCGGGTCTGGCCGCGGCCCGGGTCCTCGGCGGTGGTGGTGAACCAGAGCGGCTCCGGCCAGCCCACCGCGCCGAGGGTGTCGTCGACGATGCGCCGCAAGGCGTCCACATCGATGATCTTCACCGGATTGATCACGACTGCCGAGCGCAGGCCCGGCCTCTCCCACGGCTGCTCCACGGCGGTCAGTGTGCAGCAAGACGCACCCGGCGGCGAGCCGGCGGACGGTGAGCTTTCTGGCAGCCCGCGCAGGTTTGACCTCGGGAAGCGGGCACGGCCCGCCGGGAGCGGACCTTGCGAAGCGGCCTTGACGACCCCCGCCCCGGTTTACGATTTGGGCGGAGACTCCGCGCCCGACCGGATGCGGACGTGTGGAGGTGATGCCGCGTGCGGGAGCTCGTGGCCCCTGTCGAGGTACCCGTCATCGTCGGCATCGACGATTCCGAACTCAGCTTCGCCGCCCTCCGCAACGCCACCCGCCAGATCACCGCCCAGCACCGGCGGATGCGGCTGGTGCACGCCTTCAACTGGGTGGGCACCCCGGGCGCCGACGGAGACGTCGCCTGGTCCGCTGCCGACCTGAACGGGCTCATGGAGCGCGCGGTGCAGGCGGTTCGCGAGGTCGCTCCCGAGATCGACGTGGAGACCGAACTCGTGCAGGGATCGGCGGTTGTCGCGCTGACCCGCAACGCCGAGTACGCCACGGCGGTGGTTCTCGGCGGGCGGCGCAACGACATCTCCGAGGTGGTCCCGTGGGACTCCCTGACGGTCCAGGTCGCGTCCCGGGCCGCCTGCCCGGTGCTGGTGGTACGCCCGGAGCCGCCGCCGGCCGACGCGCCGCTTCTGGTCGGTGTGGACGGCTCGCACATGTCGGAACTGGCACTGGCCTGGGCGGTGGAGGTGGCCTCGTACCAGCACGCGTCGGTCGTGGCGGTGCAGGTGCGCGACCAGGAGTGGGAGCAGGACCGGCGCGAGGGCATCCGGCTGGACGAACTCCGCGTGGTGGTCGAGCGGCTCCAACCCGATTATCCGGATGTGCCGATCGAGCAACGGATCCTGACCGGGGAACCGGGACCGGAACTGCTGGCCGCGGCAGAGGAGGCGCAGTTGGTGCTGGTGGGCCCTCGCGGGTCCCAGCCCAGCCGGGGAATGCTCGGCGAGGTGAGCCAGACGGTCCTCTACCACTCCCGCGCGCCGGTCCTGATCGTGCGGGGCCGGCGGGTCAGTGCGGTGGGCAGCAGATACCAGAACGAAACGACCAGGACCCGGTCCTGACACCCGGACCTGCCTCCCATCCGCAAGAGGGTCGGGATGCGGGTGACCGGCCACTAGGAGAGGCTCAGTCGGATGGAGACCGTACTCGAGCGGCAGATGCCACTCACCGAAGAGGAAGTACGCCTGATCGACGCCTACTGGCGGGCGGCGAACTATCTGACCGTCGGACAGATCTACCTGCTCGACAACCCGCTGCTGAAGGAGCCGCTGAAGCCGGAGCACATCAAGCCGCGGCTGCTCGGCCACTGGGGCACCAGCCCCGGCCTGAGCCTGATCTACGCCCACCTCAACCGCGAGATCATCCAGCGCGACCTCAACATCATCTACATCACCGGCCCGGGGCACGGCGGCCCGGCGATCGTGGCGAACACCTGGCTGGAGGGGACCTACAGCCAGGTCTACCCCTCGGTCAGCCGCGACGAGCCCGGCATGCGCCAGCTCTTCCGCCAGTTCTCCTTCCCCGGCGGAATTCCCAGCCACGTCGCCGCCGAGGTGCCCGGCTCCATTCACGAGGGGGGCGAGCTGGGCTACTCGCTGATGCACGCCTACGGCGCGGCGCTGGACAACCCCGACCAGATCGTGGCCTGTGTGATCGGTGACGGCGAGGCCGAGACCGGCCCGCTGGCGGGCAGCTGGCTCTCCAACGTCTTCCTCAATCCGGTACGCGACGGCGCGGTCCTGCCGATCCTGCACCTCAACGGGTACAAGATCGCCAACCCGACGGTGCTGGCCCGCATCCCGCTGGAGGACCTCAAGGCGATGATGCGCGGCTTCGGCTACGAGCCGTACGTCGTCGACGCCGCCGATGCCGAGGGCCGGGCCGAAGGGATCGATCCGGCGCAGGTGCACCAGATGCTGGCGGGCACCCTGGACACCGTGCTGGACGAGATCGCCGAGATCCAGCGGCGGGCGCGCATCGAAAAGGACACCTCGCGGCCCCGCTGGCCCATGATCATTCTTCGGTCGGCGAAGGGCTGGAGCGGACCGGCGGAGGTCCACGGCCGCCCGGTGGAGGGGAGCTTCCGCGCGCACCAGGTGCCGCTGAGCGACGTCCGCGACGACCCGGAGCAGCTGGCCGCGCTGGAGGCGTGGATGCGCAGCTACCGGCCGGAGGAGCTCTTCGAGATCACCGGGGCGCCGACGGCACAGCTGCTGCAGACCGCGCCGTCGAGCACCAAGCGGATGAGCGCCAACCCCAGCACCAACGGCGGCGCCGTCCTCAACAGCCTGCGGCTGCCGGACTTCCGCGACTACGCGGTCCCGGTGGAAGCCCCCGGTTCGATCGCGGCCGGGGCGACCGCCGCCCTCGGTCCCTGGTTGCGTGACGTCATCGTCGCCAACCCCGAGCAGTTCCGGCTCTTCGGCCCGGACGAGGTCGCCTCCAACCGGCTCGGCGCCGTCTTCGACGTCACCGACCGGGCATTCATGGCGCAGCGGGAGGTGACCGACGACCACATCGCCCCCGAGGGCCGGGTGATGGAGGTGCTCTCGGAGCACCTGTGCCAGGGCTGGCTCGAGGGTTACCTGCTCACCGGCCGGCACGGGCTGTTCACCAGCTACGAGGCGTTCATCCACATCGTCGACTCGATGGTCAACCAGCACGCCAAGTGGCTCAAGGTCACCCGGACCATCCCGTGGCGGCGCCCGCTCGCATCGCTGAACTACCTGCTCTCCAGCCACACCTGGCGCCAGGACCACAACGGCTTCTCCCACCAGGATCCCGGCTTCATCGACCACGTGGTCAACAAGAAGGCCGAAATCGTCCGGGTCTATCTGCCGCCGGACGGCAACACGCTGCTCTCCACGATGGACCACTGCCTGCGCAGCCGGCACTACATCAACGTGGTGGTCGCCGGCAAGCAACCCATGCCGAACTGGCTCGACATGGAGCAGGCGGTGCAGCACTGCGCCCGCGGCCTGGGCATCTGGCAGTGGGCCAGCAGTGACAACGGGCAGGAGCCCGACGTGGTGCTCGGCTGCGCCGGCGACATCCCCACCCTGGAGACGCTCGCCGCCGCCGACCTGCTCCACGAGCACCTGCCGGAGCTCAAGGTACGCGTCGTCAACGTCGTGGACCTGATGCGCCTGCAGCCGGAGAGCGAGCATCCGCACGGCATGCCCGACCGCGAGTTCGACAACCTCTTCACCCGCGACAAGCCGATCGTCTTCGCGTACCACGGGTATCCGTCGCTGATCCACCGGCTGACGTACCGGCGGGCCAACCACCGCAACCTGCACGTGCGCGGCTACAAGGAGGAGGGCACCACCACCACGCCCTTCGACATGGTGATGCTCAACGACCTGGACCGGTACCACCTGGTGATCGACGTGATCGATCGTGTGCCCGGGCTCGGTGAGCGTTGCGCACATCTGCGGCAGGAGATGGTCGACGCCCGGCACGAGTGCCGGGACTACACCAGGCGATACGGTGAAGACGCGCCACAGGTGGCGGAATGGCGCTGGGCTCGTCCCACCTCCCCCACCAACGCCTGAAAGGGGACGAAGATGTCCGTACGGGAACTTCTGGTCGGCTTCGACGGGTCCGACGACTCGCAGAACGCGCTGACCTGGGCCCTGGAAGAGGCGAGCCGCAGTGGCGGAAGCGTGCGGCTGATCTACGCCTTCGAGTGGATGTCCGGCGCTGCCTGGGCGGGTCCGGGCATGCTGCCGACGGTCTGGCCGGACGAGACCGCCCGCCAGGAACTCGAAGACCTGGTGAAGGCGGCCGTCGACGCCGCCGGCAAGACCCACCCCGGCGTGCAGGTCCACGGCGAAGTGGTCGACGGCCCGGCGCCCCTGGTGCTGCAGGAGCGGTCGGCCCACGCCGACCTGATGGTCGTCGGCAGCCGGGGACAGGGTGGTTTCGCGGGGCTGCTGGTGGGCTCCACCAGCATCGCCCTCAGCGGTCACGCCCACTGCCCGGTCGTGGTGATCCGCGGCGAGGAGGCGCTCAGCCACGCCCACACCGGCGGCGTCGTCGTCGGGGTGGACGGCAGCGCGCACTCGCTGCGGGCGTTGGAGTTCGCGGCCGCCCAGGCGGCCCAGCGGGCGGTTCCGCTGCGCGTGCTGCGGATCTGGTCGCCGCCGGCCCCGCGCTGGGGCCCGCCGGAGCTGGACCCGGAGAAGATCGCCGCCCAGGAGCGCGCCGCCGCCGAGGAGAGCGTCGCGCCGTGGCGCGAGCGTCACCCCGAGCTGGAGATCAACATCGAGATCGCCACCGGCAGCCCGGCAGCGGTGCTGGTCGAGGCGAGCCGGCAGGCGCAGCTCGCCGTGGTGGGCACCCGCGGCCGCGGCGGCCTGCGCGGCATGCTGCTCGGCTCGGTCAGCCAGCAGCTGATCCAGCACGGCCACTGCCCCGTGGCTGTCGTGCCGGAGCTGCACCAGGAGCTGTAGGGACCACCGGCCCGCTCCCGCATCGCGCGGGGGCGGGCCGCTGCCTTCACGCCGGCCCCGGCGCCGGTCAGGGGCCGGCGCCCTCGAGTGAGAAGAAGTCCTCCTCCTCCTGGATGAAGTGCAGCCGCAGGATCGCCGCCAGCCCGTAGCAGGCGGCGAGCAGGTCGGGGATCTGCTCGTTGCGCAACGGCCCGGCCGTCTGGTCGAGGTAGCCGCCGATGCGCTCCACCAGGTGCCGGATCTCCACATGGGCGCGGCTCATCGTCGCCGTCGCCTCGCTGCTGCCCAACGGCCCGGCCAGCATCGGATACAGGCGCGTCTCCTCGCCCTCCTCGTGCGGCAGCACCTCGGTCACCAGCCGGTCGTAGACCCGGGTCAGGCCCGGCAACCAGGCCGACTGGTCACGCGGTGCGGCCACGACCCGGTCGGCGGCGCTCCGCAGCTCCTCGACGGCGTCCCAGAGGTCGACGTGCTCGCCGGCGTAGCGTTCCAGCACCTGCCGGGTCCGCGCGGGCAGCGGCCGGCCCAGCCCGCCGCTCAGCGCCCGCAGCGCGTTCCCGATCACGAGCACGTCGATACCCTCCTGGGCGAACGCGCCGGCGACCGGCGGCAGCAGGCCGAACGCGGCGGCGAGCATCCCGAGCAGCGCCAGCCCCATCCCGACCGAGGCGCTCTGCACGGCGATCCGCCGGGCGTACCGGGCGATCTCGACAGTGTCGGCCAGGCGGTCCAGCCGGTCGACGGTGAGCACCCCGTCGGCCACGTCGGCCGCGGCGGTGGCCCCGGTGGCCCCCATCGCCATACCGACACCCGCCGCGGCGAGTGCCGGAGCATCGTTGACCCCGTCGCCGACCATCACCGTCACCGCGTGCGCGGACTCGGCGCGTACCCGCTGCACCTTCTCCGCCGGGGTGCAGTGCGCCACCACGTCGTCCACCCCGACGACCTGGGCCACCTGGTCGGCGACCCGCTGCCGGTCGCCGGTGATCATCACCAGCCGGGTGAAGCCGGCCTGGCGCAAGCGCCGCAGCGTCCGGCGGGCGTCGGGGCGCACCGGATCGGCCATCAGCAGTCCGCCGGCCGGGGCCCCGTCGACGCTGACCCAGACGATCGAGGCACCCTCCAGCTCGGCTCGGCGCTGCTCGCGCTGGGCCCACTGCGGCCAGTCCCCGGCCAGCTGCCCGACCCGGACCATCCGCCCGTCGACCCGGCCGCTCACGCCGCGGCCGGCCTCCTCGGTGACCTCCGTCGGCGTGCTCAGCGCCAGGTGGCGTCCCCGGGCGGCGGCGACCAGCGGCGCGGCCAGCACGTGCTGGGAGAGCTGCTCCACCGAGGCTGCCAGGCGCAGCAGTTCCTCGCCGGCCCAGCCCGGCGCGGTTACCGTCCCCATGACCCGCGGGCGCCCGGTGGTCAGCGTGCCGGTCTTGTCGAAGAGCAGCACCCGGGCCTGACCGAGCAGCTCCAGCGACCCGCCGTCGCGCACGAGCACCCCCCGACGGGCCACCCGGGAGAGCCCGGCGACGATCGCGATCGGTGTGGCCAGCAGCAGCGGGCACGGGGTGGCGACCACCAGCACCGCCACCGCCCGGACGAACTCGCCGGTCAGCGCCCACGCCAGCCCGGCGATCAGCAGGGTGAAGGGCACGAACGCCACGGCGTACCGGTCGGCGAGCCGGACCACCGGGGCCTTGCGCGAGGTGGCCTCGGCCGCCAGGCGCACGATCCCGGCGTAGGTGCTCTGCGCCGCCGTGGTGGTGGCCCGCATGGCGAAACCGGTGCCCGCGTTGACCACACCGCTGGCGACCTGCTCACCGGCGGCCCGGTCCACCAGCGCCGCCTCGCCGGTGATCACCGACTCGTCGAGCATCGCCGCGTCGAGGAGACGGCCGTCGACCGCGACGACGTCACCCGGACCGACCAGCAGCTGGTCACCGACGGCGACGGCATCCAGCGCAACGACCTCGATCCCGCCGTCGGCGGTACGGCGCCGCGCCGAGCGCGGCGCCCGCTCCAGCAACTCCCGCAGATCACGGGTGGCGCGCCCCTGGGCGTACGCCTCGAGCGCCCCGCCGGTGGCGAGCATCACGGCCACCACCGCACCGGCCAGGTACTCCCCGGCGATCAGGGCGCTGATCAGCGCCAGCACGGCGATGATGTCCACCCCGAAGTGCCGCCGCCACAGCGACCGCAGCATCGACCAGAGCTGCGGCAACAGCGTCGCCACGGTCGCCGCCGCCCAGATCGCGTCGGCGGCACGGGCCTGCCCCAGCAGCGCGGCGGCCCCACCGGCGAGCGCCGCCAGCACGAGCGCGGTCAGCGGGGCCCACCGGCGCACCGACTCGCCCCGCCGCGCCCGGTCGTGCTGCTTTCCCGCCGCCATCGCCCCGCCGATCGTGGACCGCCCGTTTCCACCATGGTGCGCGGCCGCTGCCGGGAAAGCATGGAATCATGCGGAACGGGGCGAAGACCCGACCACGGCTGCACAGTGCGGCACGATGGCAGGAGACGAAAGGTCGTGACGATGAGCCACGAGACTTCCGGGCAGGAGCGGGGCGCCGCCACCGCGCTCGTGGAGGCCGCCGCCACCGCCGGGTACGCCCCGTCGCTGCACAACACCCAGCCGTGGCGCTGGCGGGTGCTGCCGCGGCAGCTGGAGCTGCACGCCGTCCGCGAGCGCCAGCTGCCCGCCACCGACCCGCAGGCGCAGCTGCTGACTCTCAGCTGCGGCACGGCGCTGCACCACGCCACCACGGCCCTGACGGCCGAGGGCTGGAACGCGACAGTCGAACGGTTCCCCGACCCCGCCGACGAGAACCTGCTGGCGCGGATCACCATCGGCGAGCGGATCACGGTCGACCCGGAGGCGATGCGCACGGTGCAGTGCATGCGGATGCGCCACACCGACCGGCGGCCGGTCAGCGAGGAGCCGGTGGCCCAGGAGGACCTCTACGCGATCGGCCGCAGCGCCGACGCCCAGGGCGCCCGGCTGCAACTGCTCGACACCGACCAGATGATGACGCTGGCCGCCGCCGCCGCGCAGGCCGCCGAAGTGGAGGCGAACGATCCCGAGTTTCAGGCCGAGCTGGCGTACTGGACCAGCCGGGGCGCTCCCGGCGGCACCGGGCTGCCAGTGGAGGTACTGCCGGCCAGCCATCCGCAGACGACCGTGCCGGGCCGGGACTTCGGCCGGGCCGGGACGCTGCCGATCGGCCCCGGCCACGACCGGGCGGCAACCTTCGCGCTGCTCAACGGCGACGAGGACGAACCGGTGAGCTGGCTGCGCGCCGGCGAGGCGCTCTCGGCCGCCTGGCTGACCGCGACCCGGCTCGGCGTCTCGGTGGTGCCGCTCAGCGGCGTGATCGAGGTCGCGGGCACCCGCCAGGCGCTACGGGTGATGCTGGCCGGGCTCGGCTACCCGTACCTGGTGCTGCGGCTGGGCATCGCCGACCCGGAGCACGCCGGTCCGCCGCACACCCCGCGGCTGCCGACCGAGCAGGTGGTGGACACCACAGCGCTGCGCTGACGGCCGACCTGAGCTGCCGGGGGCGGCACCTGCGGAGATACGATCGCCGAATGGTCGCCGACCCCCTCCCCCGCGATGAGCAGCTTCTCGCCCCGTCGCTCGGGCTCACCCCCCTGTCCCGGGTACGCCTGGACGCCCTGCTCCAGGAGATGCTGGACCGCATCAGCGAGGTGGTCACCAGCCGGGAACGGCTGCGCGCGCTGCTCGACGCGGTCGTCGGCATCGGCACCGACCTCGACCTGCAGAGCACCCTGCGGCGGATCGTGAAGTCGGCGTGCGACCTGGCCGGCGCGCGCTACGGCGCGCTCGGCGTGATCGGCCCGGACCGGGAGCTCACCGAGTTCATCACCCACGGGCTCGACCAGGACGCGACAGACGCCATCGGCGAGCTGCCGCACGGGCGCGGTGTGCTGGGGCTGCTGATCGCCGAGCCCCGCCCGGTGCGGATGCCCGACATCACCCGGCACCCCAACTCCTACGGCTTCCCGCCCGGGCATCCGCCGATGCACAGCTTCCTCGGCGTGCCGGTGCGCATCCGCGACCAGGTCTTCGGCAACCTCTACCTCTCCGACAAGCAGGGCGCGGCGGAGTTCAGCGAGGACGACGAGCAGATCGTCGTGGCGCTCGCCGCGGCGGCCGGCGTGGCGATCGAGAACGCCCGCCTCTACGAGCTGGCGCACCGGCGGGAGCAGTGGCTCTCCGCCACCGCGGAGATCACCTCCGTGCTGCTGGGCGAGGTGCGCCGTACCGACGCGCTGGAGCTGGTGGCGCGCCGGGCACGGGAGGTCGCCGACGCCGAACTGGCGCTGGTGCTGCTCTACGACGAAGAGGCCGAGCAGTTCATCGTCGAGGTCGTCGACGCGCCCGACGATGAGGCACCCGCGCTGGTGGGAGCGGTGGTGCCGGCCAGCGAGACGACCTTCGCCACCGCGGTGATCGAACGGCGGCACTTCCTGGTCCCCAACCTGGCCAAGGCGGCGCCGTGGCCGGTCCCGGTGGTCGGTGGCCCGGCGGTGCTCTCCCCGCTGGCCGCCGGTGACACCCTGCACGGCGTGCTGCTGCTCGGGATCAGCCCGGACCGGGAGCAGCCCGCCGACGAGGACATTCCGCTGCTGAACAGCTTCGCCAACCAGGCCGCGCTGGCGATGGAGCGGGCCCGCGGGCAGGAGGAACGCGAACTGCTGGTGGTGCTGGAGGATCGCGAACGCATCGCCCGCGACCTGCACGACGTGGTGATCCAGCGGCTCTTCGCCACCGGGCTGCAGTTGCAGAGCACCGTCCCGCTCTCCACCCACCCGGAGACGGTACGCCGCCTCAACGTCGCCGTGGACGACCTCGACGCGACCATCCGCGACATCCGCCGCACGATCTTCGAACTGCGTACTCCGATGACGGCGCAGCTGCGTACCGAGATCCGGGAGTCGATCGAGATGGCGGCGGCGGCGCTCGGTTTCACGCCGGCGCTGGAGCTCACCGGGCCGGTCGACAGCGCCGTGCCGGAGGCGGTACGCCCTGATCTGCTCGCGGTGCTGCGCGAGGCGCTGTCGAACGCGGTGCGGCACGCCCACGCCACCGCGGTGCAGGTGCGGTTGCGCGTCACCGGGGACCGGCTGTCGCTGACGGTCGCCGACGACGGCGTCGGCACCGACCCGGCCGCCGCCCGCGGCGGGCTGATCAACATGCGGGAACGGGCCGCCGGGCACGGCGGGCACTTCGAGATCCACGCGGCCCAGCCCCGGGGCACCGTCCTCGACTGGAGCGTCCCCCTCCGCGACTGAACGCACCCTCGCCGCCGCCCTGCCCACTCCCCCGGCCCGGAATCGACGACCTGCCGGATGCTGCTGCCCCGAGCGGAACTCGAGGCAGCAGCACCAGGGCAGTCGCGGGGGTCCTGACGCGGGTGTGGGTCAGAGGTGGCTGGCGGAGCCGCGGCCGAGCAGCCGGGTGGCGAGCACCGCCGCCTGCGTACGCCGTTCCAGGCCGAGCTTGGCGAGCATGCTGGAGACGTAGTTCTTCACGGTCTTCTCGGCCAGGAACATCCGCCCGGCGATCTCCCGGTTGGTCAGCCCCTCGGCGACGTACTCCAGGATGCGCCGTTCCTGCTCGGTCAGGCTCTTGAGCTCACGGGGCTGCTCGACACCGCTGCGGATGCGCTCCAGCACCCGCTGCGTCACCGCCGGGTCGAGCAGCGACTGCCCGGCGGCCACCCGGCGTACGGCGTCGACCAGGTCGGTGCCGCGGATCTGCTTGAGGACGTAGCCGGCCGCACCGGCCATGATCGCGGCGAAGAGCGCCTCGTCGTCCTCGTACGAGGTGAGGATCAGCCCCTTGATGCCGGAGTCGACGGCGCGGATGTCCCGGCAGACGTCGATGCCGTTGCCGTCGGGCAGCCGGGCGTCGAGGATCGCCACGTCGGGCCGGAGCGCGGGGATGCGGCGGGCCGCCTCCTGCGCCGAACCGGATTCACCCACCACCTCGATATCGCCGCCGCTCTGCAACAGGTCGGCGAGGCCTCGACGGACAACCTCGTGGTCATCAAGCAGGAATACCCGGATCATCCCTCGTTTCTACCGCTTTTGACCGTGCCGCGCATAGGCCGAAGGTCCCGTGAATCGGCCCACCAGGAGGTGCCGGGGGCCCGGCCGGAAGGGACGTCCGGCCCTGATAAGGAACCACCCGGCGCGGGCAACATAGATGGCGACGAGCGCCGAGGGAGGCAGCAGTGGCTACCAGGACCGAACCGACGACAGCACCCTCCGTTGCCCTGGCCCAGGCCGCACGCCAGGCCCTCCACGCCCCGTCGGTGCTCAACACCCAGCCGTGGCGCTGGCGCATCGCCGGCGACACCCTCGAGCTCTGGGCCGACCCGGAGCGGCAACTGGGCGTGGTCGACTCCGCGCACCGGCTGCTGACCGTCAGCTGCGGGGCCGCGCTGCACCACGCGCTGGTCGCGCTCGCCGGGCAGGGGTACCGGACCCGGGTCGACCGGCTGGCCGACCCGGAGCACCCGTTCAAGCTCGCCACGATCCGGCTCGACGGCCGGCTCGACCCCACCGCCGCCGACCGGGACCTGCTGGCGGCGATGTCCAAGCGGCGCACCGACCGCCGGGCGTTCACCGACGAGACCGTGCCGGCGGCGCATCTGCGGCAGCTCACGGAGGTCGCCCGCCGCAACGGCTCCGGACTGCACCTGGTCCGCTTCGACCAGATCCCGATGCTGGCGGTGGCGACGGCTCAGGCCGCGGAGGCGGAGCTGGCCGACCCGGCGTACCGCAGCGAGCTGGGCCGGTGGACGAGCCGGCCGGCCGAGGCCGGTGACGGTGTGCCGCACAGCGTCGCCGTGCAGCAGGGGCCGCGCCGGATCCCGGTGCGCGACCACGCTCTCGGCGGGCCCGCCGGCCTGGAGATCGGCGCCGACAACGACGGGGGTGCGAGTTTCGCGCTGCTCTACGGGCCGACGGACACCCCGGACGGCTGGCTGCGCGGCGGGGAGGCGCTCTCGGCGGTCCTGCTCACCGCGGTGACCCTGGGCCTGTCCACCGCACCGGTGAGCGACCCCATCGAGGTGCCCTGGCCCCGCGCGCTGACCCGCGGCCTGCTGACCGAGGGCGGCGAGCCGTATCTGGTGCTGCGCATCGGCTACGGGCACGGACCGGAGCACCTCCCCCCGGCGCCACGGCGGCGTTTCGAGGACGTCATCGAGTGGTGGACAGGAGCATGACCATGGAAACCCGATATCGCGCCGAGCAGCTGCGTGCCGCTGCCGCCGACGCCATCCGCGCCCCGTCCCTGCTGAACAGCCAGCCGTGGCGTTTCCGCCTGCGCGACGGCGCCATCGAGATCCTCCTCGATCCCGGGCGCCGCCTGGCGTCGGCCGACCCGACGGGCTGGGCCGCACGGGTCGCCTGCGGCGCCGCCCTGTTCAACCTGCGACTCGCCCTGGCCGTCGCCGGGACCCCCGCCGAGGTACGGCTGCGCCCCGAACCGGGTGAGCCGAACCTGCTGGCCCGGCTCACCCCGGCCGCGCCCCGGCCGGCGACGGGCACTGAACGCACACTGCACCGCGCGATCCCGCGCCGGTTCAGCAACCGGGCGCCGTTCTGGCCGGACCCGGTGCCCGCCCACGACCGCTGGCAGCTTGGCCAGGCCGCCCAGGACGAGGGCGCCTGGCTCGAACTTGTCATCGGCACCGGCGCGGTCGCGGCGCTGGCCGAGATCGCCCGCGGCGCGCACCGCGTGCTGGAACGCGATCCGGGATACCAGGCGCAGCTGCAGGACTGGCTGCGCCGGGAACCGGCGCCCGACGGGGTGCCGGCCAGCGCCGGAGCGCCACTGGCCGAGCCGCAGGACCTGCTGCCGCAGCGCTCGTTCGGCAGCCGGCACCGCGCTCCCGGGCGCGATTTCGAACCGGAGCCGCTGGTGGCGGTCCTCGGTGCTCCCGGCAACACCCCGGCCGACCAGATCACGGCGGGGCAGGCCCTGCAGCGGGTGCTGCTGACCGCGACCGACCTGGGGCTGAGCGCGTCGCTCATCTCCCAGCCGATCGAGGTGGCCAGCGCCCGGGAGCAGCTGCGGCGGGCGCTGGGCCGCTTCGGCACCCCGCAGATGGTGCTGCGGATCGGTTACGGCCAGCCGGGCTGGGCGACTCCCCGCCGGACGGTGGAGGAGGTGCTGGACCTCTCCGCCCACCAGGCCGAGCACTCCGCCGTCTGACCTGCCCAGCGCCGCTGATGGCCGGACCCGTTGACGGGTCCGGCCATCAGCGTTTCCGGTGACCGAAAGTGCACAGAGGAATACATCTGTCGGATTCTCTACTCAAAACATCAACGTGATGCTATTCATACAGCACCCATTTTCCGGCACCCCCCAACGGAGAACCCGTGCTGTCAAAACGCATCACCGCCGCCCTCGCTGCGCTCGTCGCGGCCACCGTCGCCTCCCTCACCCTCGCCGCCCCCGCCCAGGCAGCCGCAGCCGTCCACTATGTGGCGCTCGGCGACTCGTACTCCTCCGGCGTCGGCGCCGGCAGCTACATCAGCTCCAGCGGAGACTGCAAACGCAGCACCAAGGCGTACCCGCAGCTCTGGGCCAATGCCCACTCCCCCGCCTCGTACGTCTCGGTCGCCTGTTCCGGCGCGACCACCACGTCGGTGATCAACTCTCAGCTGTCGGCGCTGAAGAGCACCACCACGCTGGTCAGCATCACCGTCGGCGGCAACGACGTCGGCTTCGCCAACATCATGACCACCTGTGTGCTCCAGGGGCAGACGCAGTGCGTGGCCTCGGTCGACACGGCCATGGCGAACGCCCGGTCGAGCCTGGCCACCAAGCTCGGCAAGGTCTACGCGGGCATCCGCAGCAAGGCCCCGAACGCGAAGGTCGTCGTGCTCAGTTACCCGGTCTTCTACCAGCTCGGTGTGACCTGCGTGGGGCTCACCGCCACCAGCCGCGCAAAGATCAACTCCGGGATCAACCTGGTCGACGACATCACCCGCACCACGGCGGCCCAGTACGGGTTCACCTTCGCCGACGTGCGCTCCATCTTCGTCGGACACCAGCTCTGCAGCGGTGACAAGTGGATCCGGGCGCTGAACTTCGCCGACATCGGCATCTCGTACCACCCGTTCGCCGCAGGACAGTCCGGCGGCTACTACCCGGTGATGCGGGCGGCGGTCTGATCTCCGCCTGAACCGAGTCCGGTGGCGGGCCGCATCCCGCGGCCGCCACCGGACGCGGCCCGCCCTGGGGGACGTTCCCTGGAGCTGGCGCGCTCTGAAGCCGGCGCGCTGTGAAGCTGGCCCGCTCTAGAGCTGGCGGGCGACCTCGGCGGCGACCAGGTCGAGGTGGTCGAGGTCGGTCAGGTCGAGCACCTGCAGATAGATCCGGCTCGCCCCGAGGGCCGCGTACCGGCCGATCTTGTCGACGATCTCGGCCGGCGAACCGGTCAGGCCGTTGGCGCGCAACTCCTGCGGCTCGCGGCCGATCGCATCGGCCCGGCGCTTCACCTCCGCCTCGGTACGTCCACAGCAGAGCACGAGCGCGTTCGACAGGATCATCGATTCGGGCTCGCGTCCGATCGCCGCGGCGGCGGCTCGTACCCGGTCGAACTGGGCCGCGGTGTCGTCGAGACCGGCGAAGGGCAGGTTGAATTCGTCGGCGTACCGGGCGGCCAGAGCCGGGGTACGACGTGCCCCGTGGCCGCCGATCAGCACCGGCGGCCGGGGCTGCTGCACCGGCTTGGGCAGCGCCGGGGAGCCGGTGAGGGTGTAGTACCGGCCGATGTGGTCGAAGGTCGCCCCGGCCGGTGTCTCCCAGAGCCCGGTGATGATCGCCAGCTGCTCTTCGAGGCGGTCGAAGCGCTCGCCGAGCGGCGGGAACGGGATCCCGTACGCGGCGTGTTCTGCCTCGAACCAGCCGGTGCCGATGCCGAGCTCGACCCGGCCGCCGCTCATCGCGTCGATCTGCGCCACGGTGATGGCGAGCGGGCCGGGCAGGCGGAAGGTCGCCGCGGTCATCAGGGTGCCGAGCCGGATTTGGCGGGTTTCCCGTGCCAGGCCGGCCAGTGTCGTCCAGGCGTCGGTCGGGCCGGGGCGGCCGTCGCCGTCGCCCATGTTGAGGTAGTGGTCGGAGCGGAAGAAGGCCCCGTATCCGCCGTCCTCGGCGCAGCGCGCCACCGCCAGCAGCTGGTCATAGCTGGCGCCCTGCTGCGGTTCGGTGAAGATCCTCAGTTCCATGTGTCGAGCATAGGAACATCCCGCGTCGGCTCGTTGACGATCGGCGAGACGGGTGGTCTGATCTCGATCAATATTCACGTTCTCTGTGGTGATAGGAGAGCCCGTGTCCCTACTCCGTCGCACGGCCCTGACGGCGGCACTCGTCGTCACTCTCGGCACCGTGCCGGCAATCTCCCCCAGCCCGTCCCCAACCCTCACCCCCGCAGCGGCCGCACTGCCCACCGCCGCGATCGCCGTGGGCGACAGCTTCATCAGCGGCGAAGGCGCCGGCTCGTACGCCCCGGTCACCGACGTGTCCGGCGTCAGCCGATCCTTCCCCGGCTGGACCGCGCCGAACAGCAACGCGTTCTTCTGCCACCGGTCGAACAACGCCTCCATCCACAAGGCGAACCTGCCGGGCATCACCGCCCGGTTCAACCTGGCCTGCTCCGGCGCGCAGCCGCCGGACATCGCCAACCCGTCGAGCAACCGGGCAAAGGGCCGCCAGGTCGCCTCGCAGATCAGTCAGGTCCAGCAGGTGGCCCAGACCCACGACATCGACGTGGTTCTCGTCGGCCTCGGCTCCAACAACAGCTCCTTCACCTTCGGTGACGTCGCCCTGACCTGCGCCACCCGGTTCATCGCCGATGCCTGGACCGGCTGGTGGGAATTCTGGGCGTACCTCAACGGCCCGGTGCCGCAGCAGCCGTGCAGCAACGACGATCTCGCCACGACCGCGCAGTTCGATGCGGCCTCCACCGAGACCGTGGCCGCGCTGCGTCAGCTCCTCACCACCCTGCGCGCGGTCGACGCCGACGGGCAGCACCGCATCGTGCTGCAGGACTACACCAACCCGCTGCCATTCGACCTCGCCGCGAACTTCCACGACGAGGAGAACCGCACCGACAGCCGGGACAAGTTCCGGGCGCTGGGCTCCGAGCGCTACGCCGCCGGCTGCCCCGTGCACCGGGCCAGCCTCGCCCCGGGCCACGTCTTCTCCACTCGTCTCGGCGCCATGGTCCAGTCGACGTTCACCACCCTGCGGGCCGAGTTCCCCAACGCCGACCTGGTCTATCTCAACGTGCAGCAGGCGCTCAACGGCGGCCGGCTCTGCGAGCAGGCGAACAGCCCGGCCGGCACGCTGGCAACACCGATCCGCCTGATGGACGGCCCGACCGGGGTGCACCTGACCAGCCTCAGCGGATACGACAAGATCGACATTCAGCGGATCGCCAACTCCTGCGTCACCTACTACCAGACCTGCCAGGAGTCGTGGCACCCGAACGCCGCCGGGCACAGCGTGCTCGGCCAGTGCCTCAGCGGCGCGGTGGCGACCAGCCAGCGCTCGGTCTCCTGCGTACGGGCGAGCAACGGAACGGTCACCGTCTCCTAGCCGCTTGCCGTCCGGCCGGGCCGGGTCCGCCGCCCATGATCGGCGGGTCCGGCCCGGTAGGTTGTCGGCGTGGTCGCCGCACTGGAGCTCTATTTCGACACCGACGCCACCCGCCGCATCCGGGTGCTCTGGGAGGCGCTGGAGAGCGAGGGTGTGCAGAGCATGCTGTCGCTGCTCGGCCGCCGGCACCGACCGCACATCTCCCTGGCTGTCGCCGACCGGCTCGACCCGGAGACGGTCGCGCCGGCGCTGTCGGGGATGACCGCCGCGCCGCCGCTGCGCCTGCGCTTCGACTTCGCCGGGCAGTTCGTGGGGCGGGTGCTCTGGCTCGGCCCGGCACCGCAGCGGGAGTTGCTGGACCATCAGGCGCGGGTGCATCAGCGGCTGACCGACGCAGGGGTAGCAGTCTGGGACAAGTACACCCCGGGCGCCTGGGTGCCGCACTGCACCCTGTCGATGCGGGTGCCGAATCCGCTGATGGGGACGGCCATCCGCCGCTGCCTGGAGATGCTGCCGATCGAAGCGACGGTCGTGGGCGCCGCGGTCACCGACCACGCCCGTGGGATCGCGTACCCCCTGCCCTCCGGGACGTCGGCTTCGGACGCCACGCCGCTGCCTGCGCCGGAGCCGGGCTCGGAGCCGGAGTCGGAGCCGGTGCCAGGGTCCGGCGCGGATTCGGTGCCGGGGTCGCAGTCGAGTCCGGGGGCGAGGCCGAGGCCGGCAGGTATCGCGAATGTGGAGGGGGTCGGGTGAGTTCCGGCGGTTTCGGGGGTGGTGATGGCACGCAGCCCGGTGGTGAGGCCGGCGGCTCGGCCGGGGCGGGGCCGCTGGACGGTCTGCTGGTCGCCGATTTCAGCCGGGTCCTTGCCGGGCCGCTCGCCACGACGATGCTCGCCGACCTCGGCGCCCGGGTGATCAAGGTTGAGCGGCCGGGCGCCGGCGACGACACCCGCCACTGGGGTCCGCCCTGGACCGGGACCTCCAGCGCCTATTTCGAGTGCGCCAACCGGTCGAAGGAGTCGGTCGAGCTGGACCTGCGGGACCCGGCGGACGCGGAACTGGCCCGGCGGCTGGCCGGGCGGGCCGATGTCCTGGTGGAGAACTTCAAACCGGGGACCCTGGAGCGGTACGGCCTGGGTTACGCCGATCTGGCGGTGACCAACCCGGGGCTCGTCTACTGCGCGATCAGCGGTTTCGGCTCCGGCGCGGGAGCGCAGCTGCCCGGGTACGACTTTCTGGTGCAGGCGCTCGGCGGGCTGATGAGCATCACCGGGGACGCCGGTGGTGAGCCGACGAAGGTCGGGGTGGCGCTGGTGGACGTACTCACCTCGAAGGACGCGGTGATCGGCATCCTGGCGGCGTTGCGGGCGCGGGAGGCGAGCGGCCACGGTCAGCGGGTGGAGGTGAACCTTCTCTCCAGCCTGCTCGGTGCGCTGGCGAACCAGACCGGCTCCTACCTGGCGACCGGCCGGGTGCCACAGCGGATGGGCAACCGGCATCCATCGATCGCGCCGTACGAGACGTTGCGCTGCCGGGACGGGCTGCTCGCCGTCTGCTGCGGCAACGACCGGCAGTTCCGCAGCCTCGTCACGGAACTGGGGGTTGCCGAACTCGCCGGCGATCCGCGGTTCGCCACCAACGCCGACCGGGTGGCGCACCGGGTCGAGCTGGTGAAGCTGCTGGAGCAGGCGCTCGGGCGGGACTCGGTGGCCGGCTGGGCGGACCGGTTGATGCAGGTCGGTGTGCCGGCCGGCCCGGTCGGTGATGTCGCCTCCGGTCTGCGGCTGGCCGAGTCGCTCGGGCTGGCGCCGCTGGTCGAGGTGGGCGAGGAGCACCCGCCGCAGGTGCGGCATCCGATCTCGTACTCGGCGAACCCGCCGATCCGGTACGCGCCGCCGCCTCGCCTGGGCGAGCACAACAGTTCGGTGCGCCAGTGGCTGATGGAGTGCGACGTCAGCGGGGATACCCGTAGCTGACCGCGCGATGACGTCCTGCACTGCCAAGGGGTGCGCTGGACGGCCACGGCGAGGGCCGGGGGGCGGCTCATGGCTAGGCCGGGGGGCGGCTCATGGCGGATCAGCCGGCGTGTGCGACCGCAAGCGATTCACCAGCCAGTAACCGGCCATCCCCAGCTCTGCCAGAAGCCAGTACGGCCCGAGGAATCCAAAGACGACCAGGGGCATGCCACCGAGCATGAGGCTGGCGTGCCGTGGGCCTTCGTCGGCGGGGACCGGGCCCCGCTTGATCGTGCCGTTGCGCTCCGATGCGATTCCTTCCCCGACGGCGACCCCAGCCCGCTGATCGTCCGGGGTGAAGCGCGAACTGCCTTCGACGAATGTCTCTGTGACGCCGTCGTCCCAGCCCACCTCAACCCGACAGCGCCACCAGTAGCCGAAGCCGTGGCGGCTCACCGGCCCGACGCGCTCGCAGCTCTGCACGTTCGCGATTCCCGTTCGTCCGGTCACCCCCGGGTATTCGTAGCCGGCGAGGGTGAACAGCGTCATCCCGGTGAGAACGGACGTGACACCGAGAACGGCGGCTGTGCAGGCGAGGGTCGCGCGGGCGAACGGGCCGAATTCATCCCTTTTCTGCTCCTTTCCCGGACTGTCACCGCGCGCCGAATCCGCCGGCTGCGGGCTTGGCGCCGACGAGCGCGGCGGGGTGCTCCACGGCGGATCCGGATCGAGAGCGACGTGCGCCAGCGCCTCGTGGGCCTGCCTGCCTTGCACGGTGGCGGCTGCCGCAGCCAGGTCGAGCCGGTCGGCGATCCTATGGAGGGTGACGGCGCTACCGCGGGACACCTCGATCGGAGATTCCGCGAGAACCGCCGCGAAACGGCGCAGCTCCTGTGGTGCCCACCAGGCACCGGACCGGTGATCGCAGAGCGAGACCACACATCCGCCCTCGGCAACGTCGCCGATGCGCAGCTCGGCCCATCCGCGCACCGCTCCCCCACGGACACTGAACCCGGGTGCCTGCCGTTTGAGCGTCACCGGGAAACGGGTCAGGTCGTAGTCGCGCCGGCCGCTGTCCTCGTCGTGCACGACGAGGACGTTTCCGACCAGCCAGAAGCGCTCGGTGGCCTCCTGCCGCAGGGTGCGGGCCTTGGCCAGCAGCAGGAGCAGGAAGAGGGCCGGGCAGACGATCGAGATGAGCAGCGCCAGGATGCCCCGGAAGCGGAAAAGGTCGAGCGACCCGCTGAGATACATGACGACGGGAGCGGCCACCGGCAGGGCCGCGAGCAGCAGCAACGACAGCGAACGCAGTAACTGGGCCTGCCAGTGCCGCGCACCCTGCTGCTCGGCGCTGAGCAGCCCTCGCAGCGGTACGACCTGCTCGGAGGTACCGGTCATGCGGCGGCCGGCGCGGGGTCGGACCAGATCGCGCCGGCGGCGGTCGTCGCGCCATTGCTCAGCAGCAGGACACCGCCGTCGCCGCCGAGGCCGTGCTTGATCTTGTCGTACGCGCCCTCGACGAGGTCGAACATCGGGTCGAGCTTGCGGCACAGCTCGACGATCTTGCCGATGACGCGCTCGAGGATGCGCAGCCACTTGCTGATCCGCAGCGACCATTCGGCGACCTTCGCGATGACCTTCGGCACCGTCCTGACCATGGTCACGACAGCAAGCGACTCGATGGCCAGGGCGATGAGCTGCCCTACCGCATCGGCGATCAGGTCCCGCACGATCGAGCGCACGGTCCCCACCACGACACCGGCCACCTCGACCGCGCCGGCGACGCCGCCGGCCAGTACGCCGACGAGACGCACGACGCCGGCCTCGGCGGCGACGAGGAGACGGTAGGCGTCCAGAGCGGTGGAACGCCAGGGCCCGGTGTCGGCGGCGACCGTGGCGACCATCCGGTCGGCGCTGGCGTCGAGGGCACCCGAGACGTTGCTCCAGGTCTGGGCGTAGGTGGCGACAACGTCGCCGTTGCCCGCCAGCCAGTCAAGCGCCTGCCGGAACGGTTCACAGTGCTCGATCACCCAGCCGGCGCCCATCGCGCCCAGGGTGGCGAGCGGATCGCTCATGAACCCGAGCGTGGCCAGCCCGGCCGCCCCGCCGTTGATCAGCCCTTCGGTGACATTGCCGTTGCGGATCTGCTCCACCGTCTTGACGCCGTACTCCAGCGCGCCGCTTCCCAGGACTTTCTGCACGAGCGGAGACGGGCCGGAAGGGGTCGCCACCAGCGGGTGGCTCATCGGCGGACCTCTTCCACGGCCCGGCTGGCGAAGGAATCCGCGACGTCGAGACCGCCGGCCATCCTGCGCACCCCGCCCGCGGTCGCATCCACCATGGCGGCGGCCACCCGCATCGCCCGCAGGCCCCGCTCCTCCAGAAGGTTCAGCGTGGGGAGCAGGATCGGCGCACAGAGCTTGCCGTACGCGTCGGTCTCCACCGCCACCTGCGCGGCCGCGGCGCGGGCGTACGTGATCTCGTCGCTGATCTCCTCGATCCGGCCGGCGTGGCGGCGCAACCCGTCGACGGCGACGTCGATGTGACTCATCGGGATGCGTCCTGCGGGGCGGGGACGAAGTGCTCGGCGTAGGTGTCCGCGACGAAGCGGGCGGTTTCGGAGTCGCGGCCGAGCACCTCCGTGGTCACCTGGCGCATCCGGTCGGTGAGACTGACCTGCGCGGAACGCATGACGCCGAGAATCTCACCGGCCAGCTCCTGCGGCGTTCTGCTCAGCGCCTCCTGACTGAGCCGCAGCGCGGCCAGCGCGCCCGTCGAGTCGACGGTGACCTGAAGGTCGCCCTGACGGGACTGCGCGGTCACCCGCACCTCGTTCATCGCCGCCTTGAGCCGCTCCGCCCGGTCGAGTTGCTCATCGATACGCCGCTCGAACCCGTGGAGCAGGTCATCGGTCTGGTCCATCGTCACGTCGATCTCCGTCCACCGCCATCCGCGCACGAGCGGGTGATCACCGGTCCGTTACGACCGCGGCACCCTGCGTGCCTGACGGGGAGAAGCTATCGAGATCGATCGACAAAGGCAGCCCGCAATCCGCGGCCTGTGGATAACTCACCGGACTGCCAGGAGGGTTGCGGCCAGATCAGCCCGGCGGTCAGCACCGAGCAGACGCCCGCGGAGTCAGAGGGGAGGACGCCGGTCGTACTCCATCCACCGGTCCGGTCGGTCCAGGGGCGCGAAGCCGACCTTCTCGTAGACACCGTGCGCGTCCCAGGTCCCCAGCAGGATCCGCCGTACGCCCACAGCCTCCAGGTCGTCGCGGATGGCCTCGACCAGCCAGCGGGCCAGCCCGCGGCCGCGTACCGCCCGGTCGACGTAGACGTCGCAGAGCCAGGCGAAGGTCGCCTCGTCGGTGACGACACGCGCGACGGCGACCTGCTCACCATCGCTGCGGTAGACGCCGTACGTCCGTGAGTTCCCGATCGAACGTTCGACCAGTTCGCGCGGACGCCCCGTCGCCCAGTACGTGTCGGTGGAGAGCCAGTGGTGCACGCGGTCGACGTCGATGCGGCCCGGATCGGCGGAGATCACGAACCCGTCGTCGCGGGTCACAGTCAGCATCGGCGGATGCTATCGGCCATCGAAACCCACCGGCAACGGGCGCGCGTCACGCGAGGCGCAGTCAGTCCTACTGTGGTGAGGATTCAAGTGCCCGCCAGTACTGCGTCTGGTCCTCCGTGCGGAGCACGTATCCGAGCTGCGCCACCTCTTCCGCCAGCCGGGCGGCGTCCTTGTGGTCCTTGCGTTCAAGGGCAACCTGACGGGTGGCGAGCAGCGCGTGCACCCGCGGCGGCAGCTCCGGGAAGTCCGACAGCCAGCGGTGGTAGCGCCCCTCGTACGGGTCGCGGTCCTGCCAGGGGTAGCCGTGGGCGCGGAAACCGGCGGCGAGGGCCGGCGCGGGCGCGTCGTGGGTGTCCCGCAGCAGTTCGCGGGAGTGGCGGTCCAGCAGGACCAGTTCCTTGCCGTCGAGGAAGACCGCGCCGATCTCGGCACGGGCGAGGAACCGGGTGTCGCCGCTCTTGTCGATGCGCAGCTGCTGGTCGGTGAGGGTGAGCTTCAACGATTCCACTGTGGCGACGACGGCGAAGACGAGGCCGAGAACCAGGCCACCGCCGAGCCAGAGCAGCGACTTCCAGCCGGAGATGCCGTCGAAGGCGGCGAGCAGCCGGACGACCCCGGGCAGCGGAAGCCGATCGAACTGCAGCAGCCAGTTGGCCACCCAGGGCAGCCCGAAGGCGAGCAGCAGCCCCGCCAGTGGCGCGCCGGCGTAGATGACGATCCGGTCGCCGCGCGGCAGGCCGAGCACGGTGGCCTGCGAGCCGGGGAGTTGCTGCGACCTTGACTGCCCGCTGACCATGTTCGCCCTCCTGAGGTGAATAGGGGTACGCGCAGGTTAGGCAGACGCCTCGCCGGACGGCGACGGCCGAAGGTAGACCCTCGACCGATTCCGTACCGCCTTTGGTCGCGGTTTCCCGGCAACATCCGATGGGTGGGTCCGGCAGGCAACCCCGGCGGGAACTCGCGCGTGCCGACACCGACGAACGCCACCGGACTTCGGTTAACCCCGATAACCTCGACCCGTGGACGCCGTGAAGCCGTGGCAACTCTTCGTGCTGGCGTTCCTCTGTCTGCTCCCGACCCTGCTGATGATCGGCGTCGGCCTGCGGATCGCGTACGTCCGCAGAAACGCCCCCGACCTGCCGGCGGCGCCGCAGACCGCAAGGGAACACCCGGAGTTCGGGCCCTCGCAGCAGTGAGCCGCTTCGCTCCAAGGTGTGGTGTGGTGCTGGTACCACCGCGCCGCCGCCGGGTGGCGAAGGTGTGTCGCAGCGCGTGCAGCCGGGCACCCGCCAGCCCTGCTCACCGATGATCGTTAGTCGAAAACCGGTGCCCCAAAGCTTCGACAGCACCGGTTTTCGACTAACGATCAAGAAGCTCAGGTATCAGCCCACCGGGCACCCCGCCCGGCATGCCGCCGCCGCCGACTCCGGCGGTCACGTCGGTGACGTGGGTGGCCCCGGAGGTGCTGCCACCGTCGTAGAGGCCGCCGATCTGCGCCCCGGTGGCGCTGCCGCCGATGTGCATCGCGCACTCGGCACCGCTGGTGACCGCCGACGAGGAGAAGACCACCGGCTGGAAACGAGCGCCACGGGTGCGGCTTCGGGCGCCATAGTCCGTTTTGTGGCAGCGGGCCATCGCGGGGCCGTTCGTGCCCTACCGTCATCGGACGCTCCCCCACCTCGGGTCGCCCCCGCAGAGGAAAGGCACCACTTCATGGCCGCGAACGGCTCCAGCCTGCTGATCATCGAACGGATCCTGCGAGATCGGCAGGGCATCTGGGCACAGGTCGCCGAGGAACGGGACCTCGGCAGGCTCAGCGGTCAGATGCTGATCAGCTCCGCGATCGCGCTCGCCTGCTACGGCGCGGTGCTCGGCGCTTTCCACAGCGTGCTGATGTCGCTGACCTCCGCGATCAAGCTCCCGCTGCTCTTCCTGATCACCCTGGCGATCTGTCTGCCGACGCTGTACTTCCTCAACCTGGTCTTCGGTGCCCGGCTGTCGCTGAAGCAGGCGGTGGCGATGGTGATGGTCGCCATCACGGTCATCGCGATGCTGGCGGTGGCGTTCGCTCCGATCAGCCTCTTCTTCCTGATCACCGCGCCGGACTACTCGTTCTTCAAGCTGCTCAACGTGGCGATCCTGGGCCTGTCGGCGCTGATCGGGCTGCGCTTTCTCACCGGCGGCATGCAGGAACTGCACACCCGCGGCCTACTGACCGCCGCTCCGAGGCCGGCTGCCGTCCCGGCTCAGGCGGCCACCCCGGAGCAGGTCATGGCCCCGGCACACGCTGCTCCCGCGCAGGTGGCCGCCCCGGCTCAGGTGGCCATCCCGGCTCAGGCCGCGGTCCCGGCCAACGGCGTCGTCACGGCCCCGGTCGCCGTGCCGGAGGGTGCCGCCCCGGCGCAGCCAGGCCCCACCCCGGCACCCGCCCCAGCTCCAGCCCTGGCACCTGCCTCGGTCCCGGTCCCGGCGCAGATCGCCGCCCCGATGCCGCCGCCCGGCTACGCGTTCCCGCCGGGGTACCGGACCGGACCGGTCGCCCGGCCCCAACCCGCCGAACGACCCGCCAGCATGACCCTGCTCTACGTCTGGATCGTGCTCTTCGGCTTCGTCGGCACCCAGCTCGCCTGGACCCTGCGTCCGTTCTTCGGCAGCCCCGACCAGGACTTCGCGCTGTTCCGCAGCATCGAGGGCAACTTCTACGCCGAGATCATCCACTCGATCGGCCGGCTCTTCTCCTAGATCCCGACGGCGCTGTCGTGCGGGACCGGCCGGTTCCGCACGACAGCGCACGAAGAGGCGACCCGGCAACAACCGGTGGCCGGATACAGAACAGGCCACCGGCAGAAGGCGGTGGCCTGGGGGAGAAATCTGAGCGGACGACGAGATTCGAACTCGCGACCCTCACCTTGGCAAGGTGATGCGCTACCAGCTGCGCTACGTCCGCACGTCGGTGGTCGCCCACCGACTCGTCGAACTCTACCCGATGATCTCCTACGACGGCGGCAGGGGTCCGCCGCTGTCGCAACGGCGGGCGCATTCGCGCTCGCGCGAGGCCGGAATGCGCCCACCGCCGGCATCAGTTGCCGGGTCGCAGCTTCGCGCCCCACTGGGCAACGGCGACCAGTACCGCGCCGATCGCGAGCGAGAGTGCTCCGATCAGGCCGACGGCGGCGGCCGGCGCCCCGGTGACCGGGAGATCCTGGCTGGCTGACATATCTTCACCTCCTCACACAGGGGTCGGTTCGGGGACCCTGATGCGCTCCGGGGAGTCCCAGACGCACCGGTCCACGGTCGGTTCGCGGATCGCCTTCACGAGGGCGTGCACGAAGATCACCCGGTAGACCATGTCGGCGAAGAGGATCGCCGGGATGAGGAGCACCAGCTGCGGACGGCGCAGCCGCCACGCCGCCAGCGAGACCCAGATGCCGTGGCCGGCCAGGAGGAGCAGCACCCCGGGAAGCAGGCCGGGTCCGGCGCCGGCGAGCAGGGCGATGGTGAGCGGCATGCCGAGGACGTAGAGCACCCAGTGCAGCATCAGCAGCACGTACGCGTAGTCGAAGCGGCTGACCTGGCGCCCGACCCGGTGGCCGATGATCCCCTGGAAGGTGCCCCAGAGCCAGCGCAGGTTCTGCTTGTACCAGTCGCGCAGGTTCGTCGGGTCCTGCAGCTGCGCCACCGCGTGGGGGGCGTAGACGACCTCGCCGAGCCCTCGCCGGTGGGTCTCCAGCACCCAGTACGTGTCATCGACGATGTAGGGCGGCTGCTGCGGCAACAGGATGTCCAGCAGTTCGGTGCGGTAGAGGGAGTTCGAGCCGGAGATGCAGTTCATGACGTTGAAGTAGCTCTGCACCCGCCGGATGAAGATCTGGTAGTTCCAGTAGCTGTAGGCGCGCTTGGCCAGCCAGACGTTCCAGCGCCGCTCCTGCGGCCACCAGGTCACGTTGTGCCCGACGACGATCGCGGTCCGGTCTGTCAGCTGCGCCAGTGACACCTCGACGAAGTCCTCGGCGACTGTCACGTCGTCGTCCAGGATCACGATCGCGCGGTAATAGACGCCGAGCCCGAAGCGGACGTACCCGAGGTTCAGGGCAGCCGGTTTGCCGACGTTGTCGGTCAGTTCGAGCACCGCCGCGCCGGCCCGGAGCGCCTGGTCGACGGTGTCGTCGCTGGAGGCGTCGGAGACGACGTAGACGTTCGCCCCGGTACGCCGGGCGGCGGTGACGGAGGCGCCGATGGTGCCGCTGCCGTTGCGGCAGGCGATGAGGATGGCGACCTGGTCGCGGCGGACCGGCCCGTACCGCGGTCCGGCGTCGGCTTTGCGTTTCGCCTGCCGCACCTTCTCCGGACGGACCAACCCGTAGACGAAGGCGACGACGATCGAGAGGAGAAACAGCGCGCTGAGGCCCACGAGGAGGGCAAGGAAGACCCGCAACATCCGGCTGGCTGCTCCTCGCAGGTGACAGGGCGGTGGAGGGGATTCGCCCGACTGCGAGGACCGTAAGTGATCATTCCTCACGTCAGTCAGCGGCCGAGAGGCCGAAATGTGATCACCGTCGCGGGGCTGGTCACGCCTGGTGTCCAGCCGGAGATGACCAACTGGCCACCGATGTCAGCCCGGCGGCCAGGCATGACAGTGGCCGAACGGATCAAGGGCCGTCCGGTTCATCCCCGGACGGCCCCTGAAATACCGTTCACGCATCTCGGCCGGCGTGCTGGACGCGGCCGTGACCTGCTACCTCGTCGCGTCGGCGGCGGCGATCGCGTCGGCGATCGCCAGGACCCGCCGGGCCTCCTCCACGTGCAGGTTCTCGATCATGCGGCCGTCGACCGTCGCCACGCCGAGCTTCTCCCGCTGCGCCTGCTCGAACGCCTCGATGACCCGGCGCGCGTGCGCGATCTCGGCCTCGCCGGGGCTGAAGATCTCGTTGCAGAGGGCGATCTGACCGGGATGGATCAGAGTCTTGCCGTCGAAGCCCATCGCCCGGCCCTGACGGACCTCCGCCTCGTACCCGTCGAGGTCCTTGACGTCGTTGTAGACGCCGTCGAAGATCAGCTTCCCGGCGGCGCGGGCGGCGAGGATCGCGATCGAGAGGCTGGTCAGCATCGGCGAGCGGTCCGGCACCCGCTGCGCGCGCAGCTCCTTGACCAGGTCGTTGGTCCCCATCACCAGGCCGGTGAGGCGCTCGTGGGCGGCGGCGATCGATTCGGCGCGCAGGAGCGCGCCCGGCGTCTCGATCATCGCCCAGACCTTGGTATGCGCCGGCGCGCCCGCGGCCTCCAGGGCCCGGACCACCGCCAGCACCTCGTCGGCGGACCCGATCTTCGGTACAACCACCGCGGCCGGTCCGGCCTTGGCTGCGGCCCGCAGGTCCTCGTCGTGCCACTCGGTGCCGATGCCGTTGACCCGGATGGTCACCTCGCGGTTGCCGTACTCACCGGAGGCGGCGGCCTCGCAGACCCGCGCCCGGGCCTCGACCTTGGCGTCGGGGGCGACCGCGTCCTCCAGGTCGAGGATCAGCGCGTCGGCCGGGAGGGTCTTCGCCTTCTCCAGCGCCCGGGCGTTGGCACCGGGCATGTAGAGCACGGACCGGCGGGGACGGAGCATCTCGTCGGCGCTCATGGTCACTCCTCCTCCGCGGCGTACGCCTCGGCGAGCTCCGGGTCGCGGGCGGCGAGCAGGTCGGCGAGGCCGACGACGACGCGGCACTGCTTGACGGTGGCGTCGTCCTGCATCTTGCCGTCGAGCATCACCGCGCCGGTGCCGTCACCCATCGCGGCGAGGACCCGCCGGGCCCAGCGGACCTCCTCCGGGGCGGGCGAGAAGACCTTGCGGGCGATGTCGATCTGCACCGGGTGCAGCGTCCAGGTGCCGACGCAGCCGAGCAGGAAGGCGTTGCGGAACTGGTCCTCACAGGCCACCACGTCACGGATGTCGCCGAACGGGCCGTAGTAGGGCAGGATCCCGTTCGCCACGCAGGCGTCGACCATCCGCGCCAGGGTGTAGTGCCACAGGTCCTGCTGCGAGGTCGTACGCCCGGCGTGCAGGTCGTCCCCGACCGGGTCGGTGCGGACCAGGTAGCCGGGGTGGCCGCCGCCGACGCGGGTGGTCTTCATCCGGCGGCTGGCGGCGAGGTCGGCCGGGCCGAGCGAGAGGCCCTGCATGCGCGGGCTGGCGCCGGCGATCTCCTCGACGTTGGCGACACCGGTCGCCGTCTCCAGGATCGCGTGGATGAGGATCGGCCGGGTCAGGCCGGCCTTCGCCTCCAGTTGCGCCAGCAGCCGGTCGACGTAGTGGATGTCCTGCGGGCCCTCGACCTTGGGCACCATCACGACGTCGAGCTTGTCGCCGATGGCCGGGATCAGGGTGAGCAGGTCGTCCAGGCCCCAGGGGGAGTCGAGGCTGTTGATGCGGGTCCAGAGCTGGGTCTGCCCGAACTCGGTGTTCTGGGCGATCTTGACCAGCCCGTCGCGGGCGGCTTCCTTGCGGTCGCTCTGGACGCCGTCCTCGAGATTGCCGAGCAGCACGTCGAGCTTGCCGACCAGGCCGGGAACCTTGGCGGCCATCTTCTCGTTGCTCGGATCGAAGAAGTGGATCATCCGCGACGGACGGACCGGAATCTCCCGCAGCGGCGCGGGCGCCCCGACCGCCAGTGGCTGGAAGAAGTCTTTAGGTGACCGCACGTGCTCCCCTGTCTCCTCCGCCGGTCCGCTGCGCCGAGTACGGGTTTCGGACCGGTTACGTATCGGTTGACCGCGACATTACTCGACAGTAACGACGGCTGTCCCCGTGAGGGATCCCTCTGCCGGAGGGCTTGCGGGCCACCCTGCCACCGTGGTGCGCGCAGGGCCAGAGCCGCCCTCGCACGCCATGGCGGCGCTATTGACGGTCGTCAGTGGGGCTGGTTGAGTCGCGATCAATGCATCCCCCACGCCACCGGAGGCAGACTGTGCGCGGACCCGTCACATCCATCTCAGCCCGCGGCCGGCGCCGGCTCGCCGCCGCAACGGCCGCCCTGCTGGCCGTACCCGGGGCGGGGGCTGCCGTCCTGGGCAGCCCGGCGCTGGCCAACCCGCTCGAATCGCACTGCGGCACCGAGACCGGCGGCAAGTCGGTGCAGGGCTTCATCAGCCACGCCGAACTGCGGCGCAGCCTGGAGCAGATCGAGCACAGCAGCGGCGGTGTGGTGGACGTCGACGTGGCCGGCTACTCGCACCAGGGACGGGAGATCTTCACCGCCCGGGTCGGCGAGGGCGACACCGTGGTGCTGATCCAGAGCCAGATCCACGGCAACGAGATGCACGGTACGGCCGCGCTCCTCGACCTGCTCCGTACGCTCGGCAACAACTCGCCGCGCTCGCAGGCGATCCGCCGGGCGGTGACCGTGGTGGCCGTACCGAAGATCAACCCGGATGGCGGGGAGCTGGACCAGCGGGCGAACGCCCAGAGCTGGGAGGCGACCGTGGCCGACTTCCCGCAGCTGGCGGGGGCCCGCCCGGCGTGGAACTACAACTCCCGGGTCGGCGGCTTCGACGTCAACCGCGACTTCCACCCCGACCTGGACTACGTGCCGCAGGCGGCGGACTTCCCCGGCAACAGCGCCTCCGTCGGCTGGTACGTCACCCCGGAGGCGCAGACCACCCGGGACGTCTACCGGGCGCTGGAGCGGGAGTTCGGCACCGTCGACGTCTTCGTCGACCTGCACAACCAGGCCGCCTGCTACACCGGTGAGGGGATGGACGACTTCACCACCCTCTCCATCTCCGGGCGCTTCATCACCGACCCGGCGCAGCACGGCAACTGGCCGAAGTTCGACTACGACGCCTCCCGCCGGGTCAACGTCGCCGTCTACGAGGCGCTCCAGTCGGGGAACTCGCCGCAGAGCAAGGTGACGCGCTACCCGCAGAACACCAACCTGCCCGGTACGGCGCTCGGCTCGTTCGCGCTCCGCGGCAGCGCCACGATCCTCTTCGAGACGCGCGGCCAGACCCAGTCCTGGGGGCAGAAGCAGCACGGGATGCTCACCAAGCAGATCGGGACCGGCCTGACCGGCCTCCTCGACTCGATCACCGACGGCACCCTCGACCAGATCGACCCCGAGCGGTACGAGTCGATCCCCGAGCGGATGAACGTCCCGCGCGGCTGAGCTCCGTCATCGGAAGGCCGTGTCCCCGACGGGGCACGGCCTTCCCCGTGCGGTCTTCCCGCGCGGTCTTCGGGCGCAGGCTCCGGGCGTGGCACGGGTGGGTCAGCCCGGCCGGCGTGGTGTCTTTCCCCGCTGCCGCAGCACCGCGCGCAGGTCGCCCGTGGGGCCGAGGTGGCGCAGCTTGGCCGGGTTGGTCACCGAGTGGATCGCCCGGATCCGCCCGTCACCGATCTCCAGGGTCCAGGTGCCGACGACGGTGCCGTCGGCGCCGCGCAGGATCGCCCCGGGGTGGCCGTTGAGTTCGGTCCGCTCCAGCGTCGCGCCGGACGCCAGCAGCGGCGGCACCATCGCGACGAGGTAGCGGGCGGCTTTGGCGGCGGTGAAGACGCCGCCCTTTCCGCCGGCCGTGCCGCCGCCGTCGTTGAGGGTCGCCACTTCGGCGGTGAGGAGCGCGGTCAGCCGCGTCACGTCGCCGTCGTGCACGGCGGCGAAGAACCGGTCGGCGAGCTCTGTCCGCTTGCGCCGGTCGGCCTCGAAACGGGGCCGCTGCTCGCGCATGTGCCGGCGGGCCCGTACGGCGAGCTGCCGGCAGGCCGCCTCCGTCCGCCCCACCGCCGCGGCCACCTCGGCGAAATCGAACCCGAAGACCTCGCGGAGCACGAAGACCGCCCGCTCCAGCGGGCTGAGCCGCTCCAGCAGGAGCAGCGCCGCCACCGACACCGACTCCGCCAGCTCCACGGCGCGCTCCGGGTCACCTTGGGCGGCGACCGGATCGGTCGGCAGCGGTTCGGGAAACCACGGCCCGACGTACGTCTCGCGGCGCACCCGCGCCGAACGCAGCACGTCGATCGAGATCCGGGTGACGACGGTGCAGAGGTACGCCTTCAGCGACTCCGGCCGCACGCTGGTCGCCGCGTAACGCAGCCAGGTCTCCTGCACCGCGTCCTCGGCCTCGCTGACGCTGCCGAGGATCCGGTACGCGACCGAGAAGAGCAGCGGTCGCAGCGCCTCGAACTCCTGCGCCTGCGTCATGGAGTGCTCTTCCTGCCGTACGTCGTCTGGTGTCCGCATGTCCCTGTGACGACGCACCGCGCCGCGCTGTGACATCGGCGGGCGATGTCACGGCGCCGGCCGCCGTCTCGTCCTGACTACCGAAGAGCAGCCGGACAAGGCAAGGAGAAATCGATGAATACGACACTGTGGGTGGTGGCCGGTCTGCTGGCGATCGGTTATCTGGGCGGTGGTCTCGCCATGCTCCTGCTCTCCAAGGAGCGGTTCCGCGCGATCGGCGCAGGTCAGCACTACGTCGACAGCTTCGACGCCGGGTTCATCAAGGCGCTCGGCGTGGTCAAGATCCTGGCCGCTGCGGGGCTGGTCCTGCCCGCCGTGCTCGACATCGCGCCGGTGCTGGTGCCGCTGGCCGCCCTGGGGCTGGTGCTGCTCATGACCGGCGCGGCGACCGTGCGGATCATGCGCCGGGAGTGGCGGATCGTCCCGGCCGATCTGTTCTTCCTCGCGCTCGCGGCCTTCGTGGCCTGGGGCCGGTTCAGCCTGGCGCCGTTCGGCGGCTGACCACGAAAGCGATCGACCGCCCCAAGCACCCGTGCTATTAGTGAACGGTGATCAATGAAGACAATCGAGTGAACGCCAATCCGGGAGAACCACCGAAGGCCGGCGACGCCGGCGCGCCCCGCTGGTCCGGCTACCTGGACTGGGTACGGGAGGAGTGCATCGAGGCGGTGACCTCGCTCCCGTACGACCAGCAGCGCACCTCGAAGGTGCCGTCCGGCTGGACGCCGTTGGAGCTGCTGAACCACCTGCTCCACATGGAGCAGCGCTGGTTCGTCTGGGGCTTCCTCGCCGAGAAGCCCGCCGACCCCTTCGGCGACTGGAACGTCGACGACCCGGACGCCGATCCCGACGCCCGCTGGCGGGTGCCGGACGGGGTGACGGCCGAGCAGATCGCCGAACGGCTGCGGGCGCAGGGCGAACGTACCCGGGAGGTGTTGCGCACCCACGATCTGCACGAGGCGGGACGGGTGGGCGGCCGGTTCACGTCGGAGCCGCCGACGCTGGAGTGGATCTGCTTCCACGTCCTTGCCGAGTACGCCCGCCACGCCGGCCACCTCGACATCACCGTCGAGCTGATGACCGAGGGGCGTGATCTGCCCGCACGGTGACGCATCGCCCGGCCGGTCGTAGCGGGGCGCCAGCAAGGCGAACGCCAGGGAAGAACGCGGTGGCGTGCGGAGCAGCCCGCACGCCACCGCGGACGGCTCAGACCTGGTTCGAGCCGCCGTCGACATAGAAGTTGGCGCCGAGCACGAAGCTGCTCCGCTCGGAGGCGAGGAACTCCACGACCGCGACGGCCTCCTCCACGCGTCCGATCCGGCCGATCGGGAGCGATGCGGCCAGGTCCGCCTTGGCGTCGCCGACGACGCCGTTGAGGCCCGGGGTCTCGGTCGGGCCGGGCGAGACGGCGTTGACCCGGATGCCGCGGCCGATGAGCTCGCCGGCCCAGGTACGCGCGAAGGACCGCACCGCCGCCTTGGAGGCCCCGTACGCGCCGAACGCCGCGTCGCCGCGCTCGGCGTTGGTGGAGGCGTTCAGGATGACCGACGCGCCATTGTTGAGCAGCGGCAGCGCCTTCTGCACGGTGAAGACCACGCCCCGAACGTTGATGCCGAAGATCTCGTCGAGGTGCTCCTCGGTGGTCTCGGCAAGCGTCGCGAAGGAGGCGACGGCGGCGTTGGCGAAGAGCACGTTGACACCCTGCCCCCGGCCGCGGACCGCGTCGTAGAGCCGGTCCAGGTCGGCCGGGACCGACACGTCGCCCTGCACCGCGGTCACCGACGCCGCACCGATGGTCTCGACGGCGGCGTCCAGCTCGGTCTTGCGCCGGCCGGTGATGAACACGTACGCGCCCTGCTCCGCCAGCCGCACGGCGGTGGCCAGCCCGATCCCGGTGCTTCCGCCGGTGATGACGGCGGTCTTGCCTTCGAATTGCCCCATGACAGTGACTCCCCAGATTTCTGTATCGGTTGGTACTGAATCAGACAGTAGCAGTTCCAAACCGAGCGGTACAGAAGGGTAGGCTGATCGCATGGACACCAGCCAGAAGGCACCGATCGGCAGGCCGCGCGGCTTCGACGCCGACGAGGCGCTCGAACGCGCCGTACGGGTCTTCTGGGAGAAGGGCTACGAGGGCGCCTCGCTGGCCGACCTGACCAGCGCCATGGGCATCAACCGCCCCAGCATGTACGCGGCCTTCGGCAACAAGGACGAGCTCTTCCGCAAGGCCCTGGAGCGCTACACCGAAGGCCCCGCCGCGTACGTGAACCGCGCCCTGGCCGAACCGACGGCGCAGGAGGTGGTCACGGCGTTCCTGCACGGCGCGGTCCGGACGGCCACCCGCCCCGGCGACCCCCACGGCTGCCTCGGCATCCAGGGTGGCATCGCCACCGGCGACCAGGGGCGTCGGGCGCGGGACCTCCTGGCGGCCTGGCGGGAGAGCGGCTGCTCAATGCTGCGCGAGCGGTTCCAACGAGCCGTCGACGAGGGCGATCTGCCCGAGGGGACCGACGCCGGGCTGCTCGCCCGCTACGTCATGACCGTGACGAACGGCCTCGCCGTCCAGGCCGCCGGCGGCACCAGCCGTGAAGAGCTGGAGCAGGTCGTCGAGGCGATCCTGCACACCTGGCCACCCCAGGTCTGACGACAGCCGGCCCGGCTGGCAGGTCTTCAGCAACGCAAAGACCTGCCGGCCGGCTCAATGCCGTCCTCACGCTCATGCGGCGACGCGCTCTGCGGAAGATCAGGCTCGGCAGAACCGCTCCCGCTACGACCAGAAGCGACACAAGCACCAGGCCCGCGTATCGCCAGTTATCACTGAACCAGTCGGACCGTCTCAGCACGCGCACGGAGGGCCGCCAGGGAAGGATTGCCTTGATCGATGGCCACCAAGAAACAGCGGAGGCGAAAGCCGGCCGCGAAGCTCGTCGTGGTCCTGTCAAAGCTGTCGCTCCTCGATCCAGATCAAATCCGGTGCGGTCCTGGTGGAATACCGGTTGTTGATGCGCCCGGCACAAGAGCCAGCTGCCCGGTTCCACGCACCACCCACTCGGTGGACATGCTCGAGACCACGTCGATGCTCATCGCAGCTGCCACGGTGGTGGCGTCGCACTCGAGGTGGAAATCTCCGAGCAAGTCGTCGTCGCTCTCGTGGTGGTCTTCAGGATTGCCCCTGATCCCCAACTGGTCGAGGTACTGGCGCTCGATCGGCAGCGGTTCGCCGAGGGCCATGGCGGCCGACCACTCGATGTATCGCCGAACGGTGCGGCCGTTCCGCGCGATCAGCCAGGCCGACCCGTCGCCTTGCGAGCTGAAGTAGTAAGCATGAGCTTCGTCGTACCTCTCGCTCAGTTCCTCGACGAGCGCTCGGATCTCCTCGCGCCGCTCGTCGACAAAGGGGTCGCACCAGAGACCGACCACTGCGGTCCAGCCATTGAGTTCCGGCGTGACGAAGACCAGGCCGCTCTCATCGCCATGGGCATCGCCGACCACAACGCTCTCCCCGAGCGCGAACGTCGCCGGCCGCAGCGCGGTGAGACCTAGGGAACTCATGACCCCTTGCTGATCACCACCGCGCACGCAGATCCAGAAGGTTACGCATGCGTCGATTCCTATGGGCGTCTCGGAGGGCGCTTTGACACGGATGAGCCGTTCCGCTGCCGCCATGTCTGCCTCGTCCAGCACCGCCTCACCCCCGATCGCGACCAGGACCTCGAGCGCAGCCGCCCGAAGCCGACCGGGACCCTCACGACGGATCTGCCGCAGTCGAGGCACCAACTCCATGCCGTGATCGGTGAGACGCCAGAGAACGCGTCTCCGGTCCCACCCGAAATCGGCGCGACTGGAACGGAGGTATTCGAGGTTCGCTTCAAGCGACCCTTCATGGTTTTCCACGCCGCCCGTTGTACCTGTGATCGACCTGAAACAACAGCCCTGAGCCCACCGATTCGTACGCCAGGCGTCCCGCCTGTTCTCGTGGTGTTACTCAGTCGGACACCCAGGCCCCGGAGGCCGGTCGCATAACTCTTGTTGTGGCACCTTGCCCTGCGGCGCTTGCAAGATGACGGAGGCCGACCGCGGTGTAGCCCTGCGGAGGTCTCCAGTGTCGACACCCTGCGTTGGTGGCCCGCTGTCTGTCCCACCCCACCCGCCGCAGCCGTGGTCGGCATAGCAGAGGAGGAACCTCGCCAAAGCCAACAGCTTTGCATGGACCACTTAGAAGGCAGACTCCATCCACAGGACCTGTCGCTTCCGAAGGATCGATCACGGGCCGATGAGCTGAGCAAACGTCAAGGCTGGCCCGCCCGAACGGTCCGCCAGTGTCCACGGTCGTCCATCGTCACTCGTGTCGATCGTCGCCCAGTTGGTCACCCAGCAGTCCGACGCCTCGGGCTTGTCGGCTCACGCCGCTGGGCGGGGCCAGATGGCGTGGGGCGGTGGCAGCCTTCGGACAGGTTCATCGATGGAGTAGACCTCCAGGCACGACAGGAATCCGCTGTTTACAAGCAGGACGACACCGGTGTAGGTGTCGCCGTCGCTGATATCCGCCGAGACGGGTGCCGCCGAGATGACCGGGGCGGGCGCCGCTCCCGCTCGGTCAACTGACAGGTTGACCGTCGCGCAGCCGCAATGGCATCCACCGTCAACCGTGGTATGCCTCAGTTGCGCCAGCAGCTCGTCACTGCCGGGAAACGGCGAAGCGAGCAGACGCTCGATCACCGCACGCTCAGCCTCGCTGAGTGGGCGTCGTGTCTGGCTCGGGAGAGCATCGTCCGTCGGCACACGCCCATGGTCGCGCACGGCTCCTGCGCGTTGTGACGTCACCTCGGACTCCTTGACCCCCAGGCAACAAACGCGGCTCCCTGACCTGCTGTCCTGCCAGCCGGGAACTGCTGGAACAGTCCACGGCCGT
>NZ_JBLLDT010000012.1:822-69105 GCF_049523535.1 Melissospora conviva | reverse complement strand
GGATCAACATTCGCCCCCAGCACCAAATGGCACGACTACTTCGGCCTCAACGGCGAAACAACCCTCTGAAAACCACCGGCAGGGTCCGAGGATGAGCGGCAACGACGAACGCGACATGGTCCGGCGCGGGTACGACGCGCTCTCCTACCACTACCGGGCCGACGACGCCGGCGACGGCCAGTACGCCCCCTGGCTCGCCGACCTGCACCGCCGCCTGCCGGCCGCAGCCGCGGTCCTCGACCTCGGCTGCGGCTGCGGGGTGCCGGTCGCCCGCTTCCTCACCGACGCCGGGCACCACGTCACCGGTGTCGACATCAGCGACGTGCAGATCGAACGGGCCCGTCACCTGGTGCCCACCGGCACTTTCCTCCGTGCCGACGCCACCCGGTTCGACCTGCCGCCGGCCTCGTTCGACGCGGTGGTCTGCCTCTACGCCCTCATCCACATGCCGCTGGCCGACCAACCGCGCGTGATCAGGGAGATCGCCGGCCGGCTGCGCCCCGGCGGAGAACTGCTCGCCACGGTCGGCAGCACCGCCTGGACCGGCACCGACGACAACTGGCTCGGCGGTACCGCCCCGATGTGGTGGAGTCACGCCGACGCCGCGACCTACCGCTCGTGGCTGCAAGAGGCGTGCCTGACGATCACCAGCGAGGAGTTCATCCCGGAGGGCACCGGCGGGCACACCCTCTTCCGGGCCGTACGTCCACAATGAGCGGACCCCCGAAAAAGATCATCTAGTGTCGGCGGCCGGTACGGAGGTCGCCTACCTCGCGCGCCGGCGCGACCAGCTCGGACGGCGGTGAGGCCGCGTCCGGGCCGGTACTGGTGCATCGTTGGTACCGTGGCACAAGACGCGTCGGCGCATCTCGTGGGAGGGCAACGATGGCCCGGACCGCTCCGGCGAACGCATCATCCCCCGGCCGGTCCGCGACCGGTCCCGGCGGGCAGCCCCCGGGGCCGCGAATTGCCGCCCCGGAGACCGCTCCCGCTCCGGAGTCGCTGCTGGAACGCGCCTTCACCGAGGCGCTGGAGCGCGCCGACGACACCGACGAGGTCGCGACGCGGATCCTCGATGCCGCATACGAGCAGTTCTGCCGGATGGGGATCCGGCGCTCCACGATGGAGGACGTGGCCCGGCGGGCCGGCCTCTCCCGGATCACCGCGTACCGCCGGTTCGCCACGAAGGACCGGCTGGTCGAGCAGGTGATCCTGCGGGAGTTCCGGCGTTACTTCGGCCAGTTCCTCGTCGACATCCGGCAGGCCGCCACCGTGGCCGACCGGGTGGAGCTGGGTTTCGTCAGCGCGTTGCAGGCCATCCGGGGCAACCCGCTGATCGGCGGCCTGATGTCCGTCGAACCGGACGTGCTCGTCCCCTCGATGATCAGCGACGGCGGCGGGATGCTCGCCACCGTGCAGCGCTTCGTCGCCGGCCAGCTCCGCCGCGAGCAGGACGCGGGCACCGTCTCCGCCACGGTGGACGTCGAGGTGGTCGCCGAGCTGATGACGCGGATCTCCTGCTCCTTCCTCGTCACCCCCAGCCGGGTGGTCGATCTCGACGACACCGACCAGTTGCGCGCCCTCGCCCGGCGGTTCCTCGTGCCCATGCTGGAGCACAACGCCGGCTGAGCGGCGGGTGTCGACCCGCAGATATCGACAACTGTCACGTAACTCGTTGTGATCTGCGACACGCTGTGCTCTCATTCGATACACGGTCGCAATATGCGTTTCACCGTATCAAGGGACCTCCTACCCCCGAGGAGTGCAGCGTGGAACCACTCAGCAGGCGCAAGATGTTGATGGCCGGTGGGGCGCTCGGCGCCCTCGGCGCGCTGAGCGCGACCGCACCGGCGCAGGCCCGGTCGACGTGGAGCTGGTCCCCCGCCGGCTCCGTCGCCGGCTCCGGGCAGGGCCTCGACCCGCGATGGGTCTGGGATGAGGAGGCCGACCCGCTGGTCGCCTCCCTCCTCGACCGGGGGGACGTGCCCCTGGTCAACCGGCTGCTGCGGACCTGGACCAAGAACGGTCAGCCGCTGCCGGCCGGCCTGCCGGCGGACGTCCACCAGTTCATCGAGCGCGCCCGGCAACTGCCCTCCTGGGTCGACCAGGGCAAGCTCACCACCGCGGTGCGGTTCAACGAGAAGCGGGGCCTCTACCTCGGCGTCCTCTACGGCCTGGCCAGCGGCATGATGAGCACGGTCATCCCGAAGGAGGCCCGCGCCGTCTACTACTCCCAGGGCGGCGCGGACATGAAGGACCGCATCTCCAAAACCGCGAAGCTCGGGTACGACATCGGCACCGCCAACGCCTACCAGCCCACCGGATCAATGATCGTGACCGCGGTCAAGACCCGGCTGGCCCACGCCGGCGTACGGCACCTCCTGCCGCAGTCGCAGGAGTGGAACGACGTCGCACCGGAGGACATCCCGATCAGCCAGCGGGACCTGATGGTCACCTGGCACAGCCTGCCGACCACGGTGATGCGGCAACTGAACTCCTGGGACGTGCCGATCCCGGCCGCCGAGTCGGCCGCGTTCCTGCACCTGTGGCAGGTCGCCGCACACATGCTCGGCATCAGGGACGAGTACATCCCGGCCTCCTGGAGTGAGGCCAACTCCCAGGCCGACGAGGTGCTCGACCCGATCCTGGCGCCGACCCCCGAGGGCATCGCCCTGGCGGACATCCTGCTCGGCCTCGGCCGGGATATCGACGCCGGCCTGTTGACCAAGCCCATCCTCGGCTCGTTCACCCGGTTCCTGCTCGGCAACCAGATCGCCAACTGGCTCCAGATCCCCCGCGAGCCGCTCTGGGACACGCTGCTGCGCGCCGCCTGGGGACCGTTCATCGCCGTCCGCGAAGGGCTGCTGCCGTTCCCGCTCGTGCCCCAGACCTACTGGCTCTTCGACGAGTTCCTGCGCAAGCTGGCTCTGCTCTTCCTCTCCTCGGGGCAGCGCATCAACATCGAGATCCCGCTCGGCAACCGGGAGTTCTGACCGGGAGGAGCCAGGGGTACGGCCGCGCCCCTGGCTCTCCTCGCTCCACCTGCGCAGGCAACGACACCTCCGGGATCCCCCACGACGTACTCCCCCAGGTGAGCCACCCATGGTCGACTCCACCCTCCGGTTCTCCGGATACGTACTGGCCGCCCCGATCCTCGTGACCGCCGCCGAACTGCCGGCAATTCCCCCGGCAGCAGCCGCCCCACCCTCGTCGGACGTGACGCGGCTGCTCGGGCTCGATGACGTCCGGACCGCGACGGCGCTGCCGGCATCGAGGCTGATCTCGGTGGAGGTGTGCCAGGACGGCACGGTGTCGGTCGCGTTGCACCGCGCGAGGATGAGCCGGCACGTCGCCACGGCGGCGGCCGGCCTGATCGCCCAGGAGCTGTCCGTGCCGCGCGCACGGGTGCACGTGTCGCTGGTCGACGCGCGACCGGATCCGATCTCCGATGAGTGCCCGCACACGGCCGAATCGACCTGCGTCTCGATCCGGATAGCCGCGGCCCTGGCACGTCAGCGACTCCTGGCGGCCGCGTCGGCCGCCTTCGGCTCACCCGTGACGGACCTGCGGTTGACCGCCGGCGTCATCACCGACGACGCCGACCGGCGCAGCGACATCGGCGCGCTCGCCAGGCGGGCCGCCAGCAGGAGCACCATCGCCGTGACGGTGGAACTTGTCGTCCCACGGGCGGCGGACCTCACCGTCGTCGGCCACCCGCCAACCGCGTCCCCACCCGAAACGGGGTGACCCGATGACCGCTCAGGCGGAAACCGCCGCGCCCTTCCGGACCGCGCCGTCAGGTTCGTCGCCAGACCCGGAAGGTCTGCTGCAGGCGCCACTGGCCGTCCGGCTGCCTCGCCTGGTTGCTCCAGCGGAAGGCATCGCTCTCGATGTCGGTGAAGGTCCAACCTCGACTACGCGAACGATAGCCAGGTGCTCGCCGGTCAGCGTGAGGTCCCCTCGGACAAGCCGGCATCCGCCACGACTGGCGCGAAGAGCCCGGCGGCCCGTCTTCCGCCAGAACATGTTCGTTCAGGACCTCAACGGGATGCTGGGACGCCTGCGCCGTGCCGGCTGACCCCTTCGCCGGCGCGCCGGGACGGGTCGTCCGCGGTGCGCGCCTACCGCCCGGCGATGCGCGGCCCGTCAGTCCTGATGGAGCACTTACGGGCGCGCTTCGTCGGTGGTACCGATCAGAAGGGGGGTGCGTCCTGGCCCATCAGCGCCAGGACGACGCCGCCCTTGCCGTTCTTGAGGCTCTGGACGACGACCTTGCCGGTGCTGCCGTCGGGCAGCTCCAGCGTGAAGGTCTTCCCGACCGCGTTCTTGGGGCCGTTGCCGGCGCTGTTGGCGGGACGGAAGTCACCGGCCCACGGCGCGGTTCCACCCTTGCGGGCGGGCTCGGCGAAGAGGGCGGCGGTGCCGGGGGTCCTGGTGCCGTCGGAGGATAGGAGCACTGAGGCGCTGCGATAGGTAGCCATATGCGCCAAGGCTAGCGCAGATCGCGCTCGTTTCACGCGCCCCAGTCTCCGCACCCCGGCGGGCGACGCTAACCGACGTGAGCATTCGCCACCGCCGGGGGGTCACCGCGCTGTGCAGACATCCCCGGCGCTCCCGCGCACGCTGCAGGCACGCCGTCCACCGCTTCCGGGCGGCGCGAGACGGAGGAGCCCCTGATGAGACGTCGCCGACAGTATCTGCCCGACCGCACCCACCCTGGGCCACCGCGATCCGCGCGCGGTCCGGCGGCCCGGGTGACGGCTGCGCTGACCACGCTGTTGACCGCCGCGACGATGGTGCTGGTCACCGGCGCCGGGGCGACCGCCGCCGCGGACTCCCACGTCGTCGACGAGCAGTGGCGCAGCACCCGCGAGGTCGATCTGATCGTGCACTCGGCCGCCAACAACCGTGACCTGCCGGTACGGGTGCTGGTGCCGCCCGGCTGGTCGCGGACGGCGGACCGGACCTGGCCGGTGCTGTACCTGCTGCACGGCGGCCGGGACGACTACACGTCGTGGACCCGCGAGACCGACATCGAGCAGCTGGCGGCCGAGACCGGGGTGCTGGTGGTCATGCCCGAGGCGGGACGCAGCGCGATCTACACGGACTTCCACCGGGTGACCGGCAGCACCGGTTCCGGTAAATGGGAGACCTTTCACCTTGACGAGGTCTGGTCCATCCTGCGGGCCGAGTACCGGGCCGGCGACACCCGGGCGGTAGCCGGGATCTCGTCCGGCGGATACGGCGCCATCGTCTACGCCGCCCGGCGCCCGGGAACGTTCCGTTTCGCCGCCGCCTACAGCGCCCCGTTGAACCTCTTCAATCCGGCCACCCGGGCGGTCTTCGCCAGCACGGTGGGCGAGCACGGCGACGACCTGACCGACGCGTGGGGCTCTCCGGTCACCAACCGGGCCAACTGGCGTGCCCACAACCCGATGGATCTGACCGCCAAGCTGCGGGGCACGCGGCTCTACGTCTCCAGTGGCACCACCGGCCTGCCCGGAGCTCTCGACCCCAACGGCTCCTGGAGCCCGGTGCAGTTCGGTGAAGCCATCACCGGCGCCGACACGACGACCTTCGCGACCCGGCTTCTGCTGTCGCTGACCCCGGTCACCGCCAACCTGTACGTCGCCGGCACCCACTCCTGGCCGTACTGGCAGCGCGAACTGCACCGCTCCTGGTCGGCGATCATGGCCTCTCTCGGAGTCCCGGCGACATCCCCGGCGAGGCCGGGCTGACGGGCCGCCCCGACAACCCTGATCGGGCCGGCCCGATCAGGGTTGTCGCACGTCACGGGGTCGTCATCCGGATCGGCGAACATCGGCCGGTCGGTCGAGAACGCCGAAGTTGCCCTGGATGGTGCGGTCCGGGTCCCGCTCCGACTTGAGCTGACGCAACCGCTCCAGCGAGGCCTGCGGCAAGGCGTCACCGAGGCATTCGGAGGCGTTCAGGAAGGTGACCGGTTTGCGTCCGCTGATCGGCAGGGCCCTGGCGAGGGCTGCCTGTCTGCGGACGATCGCCTCCGCTGCGGAGTCCGTGGACGGCACACCCAGCATGTAGGCGGCGTAGGGCTCGGTCAGCGCGCCGTGCGGACTGTCGCTCGGCTCGCTCAGGGCTCCGCCCAGATGTCGGATCTGCACCACCGTCAGGGGCGCGATCGGGTCACCGATGAGCGCGTTCAGGGCGCCGTCGTCGAGCGCGGTGAGAAGCTCGGCCCGGGACTGTCCCGGACTGGGGTCGGTGGGTTCACCGGTGATGGTGCCGAGATCGGCGGCGCTCATGGCCGCCCGAGTGTCCGAGAGCGGGGACGGCAGGTGCCGCGTATCGCGCATGTACCGCCGTGCGGTGGCTTCGTCGCCGAGGAAGGCCGAGTCGATGGCGACCATGGGGTCGGCGCCGGGAAAGTCCAGCAGCTCCAGCCACAGGGTCAAGGAGGTCGGGGCGGACTGCGTCATGGTGCGGTAGACGTCGGCCACCTGACGGGCGCGGGCCGCCGGCCAGAGTTGACGTCCGCCGAACACCATCGGCGCAGGGTGCAGCCGCAGCTCCATCGCGGTCACGACCGCGACATCGCCTCCGCCGCCGCGCAGCGCCCAGAACAGGTCGGGGTCCGTTTCGGCGGTGACGCGATGACTCTGCCCGCTCGCCTCAACGACCTCGAGGGCGAGAATGCTGTCGGCCAGCCAACCGAAGGCGCGGCCGAACCAGCTCAGACCCCCGCCGAGCGCCGCGCCGGTCACGCTGACCGCAGGGGAACTTCCCGGGAGCGCGGTGAGACCGTGGGCCGCGGCCGCACGTTGAAGAGCGCCGGACCGTACGCCCGCACCGATCCTCGCCTTCCTGCCGACCGGGTCGATCTCGATGGAGTCGAGCAGCGTCGTACGCAGAAGGATGGCCCCTGCGGTACGGCCGGTGGCACCGTGGCCGCTCGGTTGCACGGCGACCGAGATCCCGTGGGATCGCGCCAACCGGACACAGGCCTGGACGTCCTCGGCGTCCGCCGCTTCGACCACGGCCTCAGGTCGTTGTTCGATCGCCAGGTTCCACGGACGACAGGCCGCGTCATACCCGGCGTCCCCGTCGATCCAGACGCGTCCCCGGACACGGGCCCGTAGCTCCTGGCCGATAGTGGATGGCAGCACAGTCAAGGGAACTCCTAGACTTCGATGGTTGGTGAAGCGAGGCAGTGGCGAAAGGCCCGCCTCAGCTACAAGTCGAACCTGGCGGGCGAAACGTGACACCCGCCGAAGGGACCCTCATGCCGGCCGACCCGTCCGCGGCGGTTCTCGACGAAGTCGCCGCACAGTTCGCGCTCCATCGCGCAAGGCTCTTCGCGATCGCCCATCGGGCCCTCGGCTCACCGTGGAGCGCCGATGACGCCGTCCAGGAGACGTGGCTCCGGTTGCAGCGCAGCGGCCCGGACGGCATCGACAACCTGGAGGCCTGGCTGACCACTGTCGTCTCCCGCGTCTGCATCGACATGATCCGCCGCAATGTGGCCTGGCGTGAGGACATGGACCCCGACCCTTCCGCCCCGGCGGAGCCTGCCGATGCCGCCCAGATCGCCAACGATCCGGCGGGCGGCGCGATGCGGGTGGAGGAGCTCGCGGTGGCGATGCAGGTGGTGCTCGACACTCTCGGGCCGCGGGAACGTCTGGCGTTGCTCCTGCACGACGTCTTCGACCTGCCGTTTCACGACATCGCCCCCATCGTCGGCAGCAGCCCGGCCAACGCCCGGCAGCTGGCCTCGCGGGCACGGGCGCGGCTGCGCACGGCAGATCCGCAGACCCTCCGCAGGAGCCAGGGCGCCGCCGTCGACGCGTTCCTGGACGCGGCGAGGAACGGAGATTTCGGGAGGCTTCTCCAACTCCTCGATCCCGACATCGAACTGCGCGGCGACGACGCCGCTGTCGCGCTCGCAGAGAGCGGCGCGGAGTACGGGGCGCCGCTGCTCGCGCACCGTATCGTCGGCGCCGACGCGGTCGCGAGGGCATTCGCCGGGCGCGCCGCCCTCACTCGACTCGTCCACATCGACGGAGTTCCCGCGGCGGCCTACACCGCCGACGGAGTGGTCCACGCGGCCTATCTGATCACTTTCTGCGACGGCAGAATTTCCCGTCTGGACATCATCGCCGACGCCGAACGACTCGCCGGCCTTCACATCGCCGTCCCGACGTAGGCCGACGGCTTGCACGGCGGACCCGGGCGCCCCTTGGCTGGTTCAGCGGGAGGACTGCCCGCGACCTCCCCGGTGCCGCCAGGCTGACGGTCCGGTCAGCGGGAGGCGTGTTCGGTGCCCGGCAGGAGCCGGGCACCGAGCACCGCGCCCAGCAGCACCAGTGTGGCGGCGAGCACCAGCCCGATCGGGTAGCCGCGCGCCAGGTTGCCCCCGGCGACGACGACCCCGATGCCCGCGATGCCGAGCACCCCGGACGCCTCCCGGGCCACCGCGAACATGCCGCCGGCCACACCGGCCTGGCGCGCCGGCGCCGCCGCGAGCACCACGGCGCCCAGCGGCACGGTCAGCGCCGAACCGAAACCGATCACCGCCAGCGCGCCCACCAGCAGCACCGGCCCGGTCCCGGCCAGCGCCACGGCCACCATGCCCACGGCGACCAGGGCCAGACCCGCCGCGACGACACGGGCCGGGCCGTACCGGCGGACCAGCGCGGGGGTGAAGGGCGCGACCACCGCGACCGCCACCGCGACCGCCACGAACGCCAGGCCGGCCAGCGCGGGCGAGTAGCCGCCGACCTGTTGCAGGTAAATCGCTGTGTAGAAGAAGACCCCGTTGACGCCCAGGCCCCAGAGCACCTGCACGGCCACTCCCCCGCTGAAGGCCCGCACCGCGAACAGCCGCGGGTCGATCACCGGGTCACGGGCGACGCGTTCCCAGAGCAGACAGGCCACGCCCGCGGCGACAGCGATCAGCGCCGAGACGAGCACGCTGCTGTCGCGCCAGCCGTGCCCGGTGCCGTGGCTGAGCGCGTACGCGAAAGCCAGCAGCGCGACCGTGGCGGTCGCGACGCCCGGCAGGTCGAGGCGGACGTGGGCACCCTGGGCGGGAACGGGCTGTGCGGTGGTGGTGGAGCGCACCACGACCAGCGCGGCCAGCCCGACGGGCACGTTGATGAGGAAGATCCAGCTCCAGTGGGCGTGCTGACTCAGCACGCCGCCGAGCACCGGTCCGGCGGCCAGCGCCACGGCACCGGACGCCGTCCACCCGGCCGCGCCGCGCAGCCGGAACCGTTCGTCGCCGGCGGCGATCGCGGCCAGCGTCGCCGGCACCAGCAGCGCCGCGCCCAGCCCCTGCACGACCCGGGCGGCGATCAACGTGGCGGCGCTTCCGGCCGGCGCCCCGGGCAGGGCGGGCAGCCCGCAGGCCAGCGACGCGATCGTGAAGACCAGCAGCCCGGCCCGGAGCGTGCGCGGCCAGCCGTAACGGTCAGCCAGCCGGCCGCCGGCGAGCAGCAGCCCCGCGTACGCGATCATGTAGCCGGTCGCCACCCACTCCAGCGTCGGCAGGGTGACCCGCAGGTCGGCGGCGATCGACGGCGCCGCCGTGGTGACGACGGTGTTGTCCAGCATGGTCAGGAACGCGGTCACCAGCACGACCGCCAGGACCGCCCGGTCACGCTTGGCCGACGTGCCGGCCTCGAAGCGGCGCCGGGGCGCGGGCGCGCGCGATCCGAGGCCGGTGGTCGACCCGCTCACACGCCGGCCGGCACCGCGACGAGTTCCCGGCCCGCCGGCGCGGTCCGGAAGGTGCGCAGCCGCTGCTCGCCGACCTCCGCGCGGGTCACCGGGTCGTCGATCCCCATCTGCTCGCGCGGCGCCAGGCAGAGCACGCTGACCTTTCCGAGGTGCTGGTTGAGCTGCACCGTCCGGGTCGCCTCCGCCACCTCGCCGAGCGGATAGACCCGGGACAACGTCGGCACCAGCCGGCCCAGCCGCAGCAGGCGGTTGAGCTCCGCCGCCTCCTGATAGTTGGCGCAGTGGCTGCCGACGATGCGCTTGAGCCGCATCCAGAGATACCGGTTGTCGTACTGGTGCTCGTATCCGCTGCTGGAGCCGCAGGTGACCACGGTGCCGCCGGGGCGCGCCAGATAGACCGAGGCACCGAAGGTCTCCGCGCCGGTGTGTTCGAAGACGATGTGCGGGTCCTCACCGGTCATCCGCCGGATCCGCTTGCCCAGTTCCCACCAGGCGCGCTGCTCGCCCAGCCCGCCCGGCAGCTCCGCGCGGTTGATCACATGCCGGCAGCCGAGGCGGCGCAGCAACTGCGCCTTCTCCTCGGAGCTGACAACCGCCACCGGGATGCCACCGCCGGCCAGCACCAGCTGCACCGCATAACCGCCGAGACCGCCGGTCGCGCCCCAGATCAGCACCACGTCGCCCTGCTTCATCAGGGCGCCGCGCTGGCTGACCAGCATCCGGTACGCCGTGGAGGCGCAGAGCGTGTTGCAGGCGGCCTCCTCCCAGGACAGGTGCGCGGGCTTGGGCAGCAGCTGGCTGGCCTTGACGACGGCGAAGTCCGCCAGCCCGCCGAAGTTGGTCTCGAAACCCCAGGCCCGCTGGTTGCCGATCATGGAGTCCTGGTGGGTCTGCGGATCCTCCGAGTCGACGTAGATGGGGTGCACCACCACCTGGGCGCCGACCGACCACTGCCGCACGCCGGCTCCGACGCGGACCACCACGCCCGCCGCGTCGGAGCCGATCACATGCCAGGGCTGGTCGTGCCGGGCGCTCCACCGGTCCTGCCGGCCGAACCGCTCCAGGAACGCGAACGTCGGCACCGGCAGGAAGGTCGCCGACCAGACGGTGTTGAAGTTGATGCTCGATGCCATCACCGCCACCAGCACCTCGTCCGGGGCGAGGTCCGGCATCGGCACTTCGCCGACCCGGATGGAGCGGCGTACGTCGCGGTCGGTCTCGCTGCCGAACAGGTCCACGTCGTCGCGGCGCAGGTGCGCCGCGCGGAAGGTGGCCGGCACCGGGCAGGCGAGCAGCTCGGCGGGATCGGCCCCGGCAATCGCCGCTTGCGCGAGTTCGGACATGACGGTCTCCTTTGCGGTGACGGGAAAGCCGGGTCAGAGCAGCCGGCGCAGGTCCGCCGCGATGGCGGCGACCGCGGGCGGGTCGAGCAGGTTGAGGTGGTGGGCGGCGACCGGGACGATGCGCAGGTCCGTGCAGTACCGGTCCCAGCCGCGCGCGGCGTCGGCGTGTTCGTACCGGCGGTCGCGTACCGCCCAGGGCGTCGGCCGGGTGCAGCGGTAGAGGACCACCGGGCCGTCGTAGGGCCCGGGCCGGTATTCGTCGAGAGCCCGGGTGTCCTGGTGGGAGGTGATCTGGTGGCGCAGGATCGCCGGCGGCAGGCGCTCGGCCAGGCCGCTGTCCTCCAAGGTCTTGAGGACCAGGTCGAACTGCTCGTTCCCGGAGAGTTCGCGCAGCCGCTGCGGGTCAAGTTCCACCGGCGCCTGATAGGTGTCGCGCAGGTACCGGGCGAAGCCCAGGTACCGCTCGACGAGCAGTTCGGCGGCCTCCGCCGCCGGCATCGGCTCGGGCAGTCCCGCGTCGAGCAGCACCACCGTCTCGACCTTCTCGCCGGCCGCGGTCAGCTGCCGGGCCGCTTCGAAGGCCAGCGCACCTCCGAAGGACCAGCCCCCGATCCGGTACGGCCCGCCCGGGTGCCGCGCCCGGATCAGCTCGACGTAGTGCGCGGCCCGCTCGGGCACCGCACCGGCCTCGTCGAGCCGTTCCAGCCCGTACACCGGTTGCTCCTCGCCCAGCAGGTCGACGAGCTGCCGGTAGACGTGGGTGCTGCCGCCGGCCGGGTGGGCCAGGAAGAGCGGGAGACGCGTGGGCTGCCCGGTGCGCAGTGTGCGCAGCGCCCCGCCGGCGGCCACGGCCGCCTCCTCCGCCGCCCGCAGCGGGCCGGCCAGCCCTTCCGGGCTCGGGTCGGCGAGCAGGGCCTCGGGGTCGACCTCGACGCCGTACTCCTGCCGGGCGGCGGCGACGATCCGCGTGATGTCGTGCGGTCCGGCCAGCCGCGCCGTCAGATCCCGCTCGCCACCCAGCACCATCTCGAAGAGCCGTACCGCGGCGCGCTCCGCGGCGTCACGCGGACCGCTGACAACGGGTTCGCCGGTCTCCGGCACGGCCAGGCCGAGCTCGAAGGCGAGCGCGCGGGTCAGATCGGCGCGGGTCACGCCCCCCACCAGCACCGAGGTCGGCAGGGCACGGGCGAAGTCCGCTTCGATCAGGCTGCGTACCCGCACCGCGGCCAGCGAGTCCAGCCCCGCCTCGGTCAACGGCTGCGCGGCGGGCGGCGGCCGGTCGGCGCCGAGCACCGCGGCGATGCGCTCGCCGAGACGTTCGTCGATCAGCCGGATCGCCTCCGCCGCGGGCAGCGCCCGCAGCCGGTCCGCGCCGAACCATTCGGCCGGAGCCTCCGGCGCTGCCCCGGTCACCGCCGCGAAGAACGGCAGCCGGCCCGCCTCGGGGAACGCGGCGAGCGCCGGCCCGGGGTCGAAGTGCAGCACGCCGACGATGCCGGGCCGGCGGGCGAGCAGCCCGCGCAGCGCGGTCATGCCCTCGTCCGGCTCCACCGGGTCCAGGCCGGGCAGGTGGACGCCGATCGCGCCGCCGATGCGGGACCAGGTGCCCCACTGGATCGACCAGGCGGGAAGCCCGTCGGCGCGCTGCCACGCCGCGAAGGCGTCCAGCCAGGCGTTGGCGGTCGCGTAGGCGGCCTGCCCGGGTGAACCGAGCAGTCCCGCCGCCGACGACATCGACAGCCACCAGTCGAGACGGGCCCCCGCGGCACGGACCGCGCTGTGCAGCCGCCAGGCGCCGTCCACCTTCGGCGCCCACACCCGGGAGAGATCCTCGCCGCCGATATGCGTCAGCAGCAGGTCGTGCCGTACGCCGGCAGCGTGCACCACACCGGCCAGCGGCAGCTCCCCGGCGGCGGCCACCAGTTCCTCGGCGACGCCGGCGACCGCCACGTCACCCAGGACGATGCGTACGTCCGCACCCGTGGCGCGCACCGCGGCGAGTTCCGAGACGCTGTCGGCGGGCGGGCCGGAGCGGCCGGCCAGGATGAGCCGGCCGGCGCCGGCCTCGGCGAGCCAGCGTGCCACCAGCAGGCCGATCCCGTGGTAACCGCCGGTGATCACGTACGCCGCGCCGCGGCGTACTGCCGGTTCCCGGCGTCGCTGCGGCAGGGACGCGCGGACCAGCCGGGCGCTCCACCGCCGCCGGCCCCGCCAGGCCACCTCGTCCTCACCGGCTTCGGCGTGCAGTTCGGTCCAGAGGGCTGCCGCCTGCGTCGCCGGATCGTCGCCCGGGTCCAGGTCCAGCCAGCGGGTGCGGGTACGTGGCTGTTCGAAGGCGAGCGTGCGTACCAGGCCGCGCACCCAGGCCAGGTCCGGCCGTCCTGCTTCGTCCGGCCGCACCGCGGCGGCGCCGCGGGTGACCAGCCACAGGCGTCCCCCGGCGTGGGCGGCGGCACGGATCGCGGTCAGCGCCAGTTGCCGTGCCGCTTTCGGGTCCGGTGTCGGGCCGGCCGGCGGTGCGATCAGGACGACATCCCGGTCCGCAGCGGACGATCCGGGCCGTGGCGGCTGCCCGGCCCCGCGGCCCGCCTCTTCGGCGGCGGCGGCGAGGTCGGCCTGCTCGGCGTCGGCGGATGTGGCGGCGAGGTCGGCGTGTTCGGCGTCGGCGGGCGCGGCGGGGTCGGCGAGGGCCGCGGCGAGGAGGTCGTCGCCGGGCACCGCGAGCAGTCGCACCCGGGCGGCGGCGCCGGCCGTGCTGCCGATCGCCTGCTCCTGCCACTGCACACCGAAGAGGCCACGCAGCAGCGCCGGGCGGTCCCGCTGCGGCTGCGGGTGCGTACGCACGCCGTCGACCGCCAGCAGCACCACGCCACGGTGGTCCAGCAGCCGCAAGCGCGCGCCGCCGGCCGGCTCGTCGGCGCGCCAGAGCCGGCAGCTGCCGCCGCCGGACGGATCCGCACCGGCCCAGACCAGATCCGCACGGCCCGGTTCGACGGGGCCCGCTTCGCCGCCCATCGCGTCGGCGAGCGCACCGAAGCAGGTGCTGATCGCGTCGGGGCCGCCCGGAACGTCGATCTCGACATCGCTGGTCCGGTCCGGCGGCTGCGGCGGGGTGCTGCTGCGGGGCTGCGCCGTCGCCCGTCCCAACAGCGACCAGCCGGTGTCGCCGCCGGGAGCGTGCACGGTCACCTGCCACCCGCCGTCATCGCTGCGGGCCAGGGTTGTCGCCGGTTCGGCCTCCGCCGGATATCCGGCCGGGTCCGACTCGACGCCGGTCAGCACCACCTCGTCGGCGCCGGTGCTCGCCACGGCCGCCAGGGCCAGTTCGACCAGTCCGGCGAGGGGCAGCACGTCCGCGCCGCCCGGTGCCCGCCGCACCAGCCGGCCCGGCGGTGCGCTCAGCCGCCACACGTGCCGCTCCTCGCCCGGCACCTCGGCGTGTTCGCCGGGCAGGGCCAGTTGCGGCGCGGCCGGCGTCCGGGCGTCGAACCAGTGGGTGGTGCCGCGCCACGGCGGCGCCGGCAGGTCCAGAATCCGCGCCTGCGGCACCGGCGGCGCCGGGTGGCCGTGCGCGTACACGGTGGCCAGCGCGGCCGGGAATGACTCCGGTTCGTCGCGCCGCAGCGACGCGACGAGCAGCGGCTGCGACACGGCCTCGGCGGCGAGCGTGGCACCGATCGGTCGCACCAGCACCGGGTGCGGCGAGAGCTCCAGGAAGAACCGGAAACCGTCGCCGGCCGCGGCCCGGACGGCGTCGGCGAGCCGTACGGGCCGGCGCAGATTCGCCAGCCAGTACTCCGCGTCCAGCTCCCGCGGCTCGGCGCTGACCGTGCTGTAGAACGGCACCCGCGGCGCCTCGGCCCGGAGCCCGGCCAGGGCCTGGCCCAGTGCCGGCAGGATCGGGTCGACCGCCGGGGAATGCCCCGCCCCCTCCGAGGTGACCATGCGGACCAGCCGGCCGCGCTGCTCGACGCGGGCCCCGAAGGCAGCCACCGACTCCGGCGCTCCGGTGACGACCAGCTGGCCGGGCGCGGTGTGCACGGCGATCCAGAGCTGCGGCAACCCCGCCGCGAGTTCGGCGAACTCCTCCTCGGCCAGTTCGACCACGGCCATCGCGCCGGGAGTGAGCCCGGCCAGCAACCGCGACCGGTGCGTGATGACCCGTACGCCGTCGGCCGGGGTGAGCGCGCCCGCGACGACGGTGGCGGCCACCTCCCCCATCGAGTGGCCGAGGACGGCGGCGGGCCGCAGCCCGTACGAGCGCCACAGGGCGGCCAGTGCCACCTGCAGGCCGAAGGTCAGTGGTTGGGCGACGGCGATCCGGTGGTCGGCGGGCTCGCGCAGGCCGTCGCGCAGGCTCACCCCGGTCTCGGCCAGAAAGAGCGGCTCCAGTTCGTCGACCGCCGCGGCGAAGGCGGGTTCGGTGTCGAGCAGCCGGCGTCCCATCGCCGGCCAGTGCGCGCCGTAGCCGGAGAAGACCCACACTCCCGGCCCGGCCGCCGCGTTCCCGGTGCCGGTGGCGACGCCCGGCTGAGGGCGGCCGGCGCCGAGCGCGGCCAGGCCGGCGCGGAGTGTGCCACGGTCGCCGGCGACCAGCGCGGCCCGGGCCGGTCCGCGCTCCCCCCGCCGGTTGACGGTGCCGGCGACGTCGCGCGGCGACGTGTCGGGCCGGTCGCCGAGCCACCGCGCCAGCCCGGCCGCCTGATCCCGCACCCGGTCCAGGTCCTGGTCGGAGAGGACACAGACCACGCGTTCCGCTGCGGCGGAACCGGTTTCCGGCTCCGGCTCGGGCGCCGCCTCGAGCACCACGTGGGCGTTGGTGCCGCCGAACCCGAACGCCGAGACCCCGGCGCGCGCCGGACGGTCCGGGCGGGTCAGCGGTTCCGGCTCGCTGGGCACCCGCAACCGCCACTGTTGCAGCGGGATGTGCGGGTTGGGACGGGTGAAGTGGCGGGTGGGCGCGACGGTGGCCGTGTGCAGGGCCAGCACCGCGGTGATGAAGCCGGCGATCCCGGCGGCGGCCTCCAGATGGCCCAGGTGCGACTTGACCGAGCCGATCGGCAGGGGCGCCTCGGCGGGGCGGCCGGCGCCGCAGACCGCTGCCAGCGCACCCGCCTCGATCGGGTCGCCCAGCGGCGTGCCGGTGCCGTGGGTCTGCACGTAGTCGACCGTGCCCGGGTCGCAGCCGGCATCGGCGTACGCGGCTCGCAGCAGCGCCTCCTGCGCCTGCGGGTTGGGAGCCACCAGCCCGTTGGAGCGCCCGTCGTTGTTGACGGCGCCGCCGCGCACCACAGCGAGCACCCGGTCGCCGTCGCGCCGCGCGTCGGAGAGCCGCTTGAGCACGACGACACCGCAGCCCTCGCCGCGGGCGATCCCGTCGGCCGCGGCGTCGAAAGGCCGGCACCGGCCGTTCTCCGCGAGCCCGCCGGCCTGCTCGAAGGCGACCGACATGGCGGGGGCGAGCAGCAGGTTGACCCCGGCCGCCAGGGCGAGATCGGTGGTCCCGGCGCGCAGGTCGCGCACCGCCAGGTTCACGCCGACCAGCGAGGACGAGCAGGCGGTGTCCACGGCCAGACTGGGCCCGCGCAGGTTCAGCAGGTAGGAGAGCCGGTTCGCGGCGATGCTCAGGGCGGCGCCGGTCGCCGTCCAGCCCGTGACCCGGCTCAGGTCGGCGGTGGTCAGGTGCGCGTACTCGCCGGCGCTGATGCCGACGTAGACACCGGTGTCGCTGCCGGCCAGCCCGGCCGGGTCGACCGCGGCGTGGGCGAGCGCCTCCCAGGCAACCTCCAGCAGGATCCGCTGCTGCGGGTCCATCAACGCCGCCTCGCTGGGCAGGATGCCGAAGAACTCCGCGTCGAAGCCGGCGACGTCGTCGAGGAAGCCCGCCTCGCGTCCGGTCCGGGCCAGCAGGTCCGACGACGACTCCAGTTCCGGCCAGCGTCCGGCCGGCACCGGGCGCACCGGATCGGTGTCGCCGTGCATGACCCGGGCCAGCGACTCCAGGCTGTTCGCACCGCCGGGGAAACGGCAGCCGATGCCGATGACGGCGATCTGCTCAACGTGGTCCGGCCGCCCGGCACGCTCCGGGGTCTCGCCGCCGGGCGGTGCCACCGTCGCGGGCGGCTTGGAAACCGGCTCGGCGTGCGCGGACGCGGGTGCCGGCGGGGGCGGCGCGGATTCCGGGGTGACAAGTCCGCTGACCAGCGCATTGATCGTCGGGTATTCCCAGAGCAGCGTGGCCGGCAGCGTACGGCCCAGGGACTGCTCGAGCCGCCCGGCCAGCTCGACGGCGTCCACGGAGGAGAGCCCGAACTCCACCAACGGTCGGTCCCGGTCGATCTCCTCAGCCGGGCGGCCGCACCGCTGACCCACCCAGGCCGCCACCTCGGCGGCGAGAGTCGTCTCGTCCGCGCTCATCGCCGCTCGCCCTGCTCGGCGGTGAACGCCCCGGCCAGGTACTGCTCCCGGCAGGCGCTGCGGGAGATCTTCCCGCTTGAGGTGTGCGGCACCGCCCCCGGTTCGGTGAGCAGCACGTCGTGCAGGGCCAGATCGTGGCCCCGCCACACGGCCTGGCGGATCGTCTGCGCCATGCCGTCCGGCTCACCTGCGGGCGCGGAGCGGGAACGTTCGCCGACCACGACCGCCCGTTCCTCGCCGCCGATGGTGACGGCGAAGACGGCGATGCGGCCGGCCCGCATCGCGGGGGCCGCCTGCGCGACCGTCACCTCGATGTCCTGGGGGTAGTGGTTGCGCCCGGCGACGATCAGCAGGTCCTTGAGCCGCCCGGTGATGAACAGCTCGCCGTCGTGCCGGGTCCCGAGGTCGCCGGTGCGCAGCCACGGGCCGGCCGGCAGACCGTCCGGTGCCGGGTCGAGCCGGGCCGCGAAGACCGCGTCGCTGCGTTCGGGTTGGCGCCAGTACCGTCGGGCCACGTTCGGCCCGTGCACCCAGACCTCACCGACGCGCCCCGGCGGGAGCACGGCGCCGGTCGCCGGGTCGACGATCGCGACCTGCTGCCCGGCCGGTGGTCCACAGGAGACCAGTTCGGAGGCGACGGCGTCCCCGTCAGGCGGGACCGCCTCCCCGGCGGCGAGCCGGTCGCGGTCGACGCGCCACACGGCCGGCGGCAGCTCCGGTGACTGCCCGGAGACGAAGACGGTCGCCTCGGCGAGCCCGTACGCCGCGCAGAGCGCCCGCTCGTCGACGCCGGTGTCCCGCAGCGCGGTGGCGAACCGGTGCAGCGTGTCGGCGCGGACCGGTTCGGCGCCGTTGAGCCAGAGGAAGACACCGCTGAGGTCCAGGCCGTCGAGGTCCTCCTGACGCAACCGGCGCAGGCACAGCTCGTACGCGAAGTTGGGTGCCGCGGTGAACGCCGCGTCGCGTCCGCTGAGCAGTCGCAGCCACCGGGCCGGCTGCATGAGGAAGGCGACCGGATCGAGGAACACCGAGTCCGTGCCCTTCCACAGCGGCAGCGCCACCGTCGAGAGCAGTCCCATGTCGTGAAAGAGCGGCAGCCAGTTCACACCGGTGATCCGTTCGCGGCCGCCGGTCAGCGCGCTCCAGAGCTGGGCCACGTTGGCGGTCAGGTTCCGATGGGTGATCTCCACACCGGCCGGCGTCCGGGTCGAACCGGAGGTGTACTGCAGGTAGGCGACCTCGTCGAGGTCGAAGGAGACCGGCTCGTCCGCGGGCGGTTCCGCCGGATCGCCGGCCGCGTCGACGACGAGCACCTCCGCCGGCTGCGCGCGGTCTGCGACGAAGTCCCGTACCGCGGCGGCGGCGTCCGCGACGGTGAGCACGCAGCGCGGCGCGCAGTCGTCGTAGGCGGCGACCAGGCGCTCGGCGTGCCCGGGCAGGCCGGGGGCGAACAGCGGAACCGCGACTGCTCCGGCGTACCAGGCGGCGTAGAGGGCAACGACGTAGTCGAGGCCCGAAGGTGCGAGCACGGCCACCCGGTCGCCGGGCGCGGTCATCTGACGCAGCCGCCCGGCCAGTGTGCGCACCCGGCGGTCCAACTGGGCCCAGGTCAGCGTCTGGGGCCGTCCTCCGGGCTCGACGAGGTAGTCCACAAAGGTGTAGGCGGGCTCCTCCGGGCGATCGGTGGCCCAGGTGACCAGCCGTCCCACCAGCGATTCGCCGGCCTGCGCGGTGGTCGGAACGGGGGCGGGCAGACGAACCGGCATGGGGGTCCTCCCGGGCTTGCTCGGGTGATGGCAGGAGCAAGGTAGTTGTGGCGCGACCGCACGCACATCGACCCCGGCTGCGCTTGTTTGGCCCGGGTGTTGTCAGCCCGGTTGACAAGAAACGATCAAAACAAGATCGTCATGGTTCAATGTGATAAATCGGCGCATACAATCCCGTTCCCGCAACTCGGTGCATTGATCACGGAAGCTGAGGGACGAATGCGAACCGAGATCGAAGAGGTCCTGCCGCGGGCGGTGCGTTTCATGCGTTCGCACATCGACGAGCTCGTCGAGGAGACGATGCGCGAGATCCACACCCGCATTCCGGAGTACGCCCGGCCAACCGACGAGACCTACCGGCGTACCGTCCGGGCGGGCGTGGAGCTGGCCATGCGCCGCTTCATCGACCTGCTCGACCGGCGCGACGAGACGAACTGGCGCGAGGTCTACGAGGCCATCGGCGCCGGCGAGATGCACGAGGGGCGCAGCCTCGACGTGCTCCAGGCCGCGATGCGTGTCGGCGCGCGGACCGGCTGGCGGAAACTGATCGTCTTCGGCGAGCAGGAGTCGCTCTCGGCCACCACGATGGGCGCCCTTTCGGACGCCATCTGGGTGCACCTCGACGACCTCGCCGCCGCCTCCGTCGCCGGCTACGCGCGCGCCCGGATCGCCGAGGCCGGTGAACTCGACCGCCGCCGGCGGCGACTGATCGAACTGCTGGTCGCCGAACAGCCCGCGGCGGAGGAAGCGGTGACGGCCGCGGCCGTGGCAGCACGCTGGCAGCTGCCTCGCCGACTCGCCGTGGTCGCCGTCGACCCGAGCGCCGCCACCGGCGAACCACCGATGCTGCCGCCGGAGGTGCTGGTCGGCTTCGACCGCCCGGAGCCGATGCTGATCGTGCCCGACCCCGAGAGCCCCGCACAGCGGCGGGTCATCGAGAACACGCTCGCCGGGCTCCGCGCGGCGGTGGGGCTGCCGATGCCGCCACCCCGAGCGGCGCTGTCGCTGCGTTCGGCCCGCCGCACGCTGGACCTCGCCGTCCGGGGCGTACTGGCCGGCGATGGCCTGCTCTGGTGCGGCGACCACCTCGCCACGCTGATCCTCTTCCAGGACGAGGAGCTGCTCGGCGCGCTCGTACGGCGCCGCCTGCACCCGCTGTCAACGGTGCGCGAAAGCCAGCGGGCCCTGCTGGCGGACACCCTGCTCGCCCTGCTGCAGGAGAACATGAACGCCAGCGCGGTCGCGGCCAAACTGCACTTCCACCCGCAGACCGTACGCCGCCGGCTGCACCAGCTGGACCGCCTCTTCGGCGACCAGCTGCACGACGGCGACGCCCGCTTCGAACTCGAGATCGCACTGCGCGCCGAGCGGGCGGGGCGGGCCGGACGCTCGGCGGTGCCCGTTCAACCGAGCGGCCCGACTACGCGCCCGCCGGCGATCACCGGTGTCACCCGGCTGCGTGCGGTCCACTCGGCGTAGCGGACGGCGCCGCGCCATGACACGTGAACGGTATTCACCCGTGCGGCCGACGGCTGCCCAAAACGCCGACGGCGAGGTGGTGCGTCGCTAGGCTCGACAACTGTCGGACCGCACATGGTCAACCGACCCGAGAGAGGCGCGGTATGCGCACGCGCTCGAGACTGATGACCGGCCTGGGATCGGCGGTGGCCGCTGCCCTCGTGATCACCGGCTGCTCCGCCCTTTCGCAGAACGGCGGCGATGATGACGCCCTGACCGTGTACGCCACCACGGGCTATCTCGCCGACGCTGCCGCGAACATCGCCCCGGATGCGAAGATCACCACGATGGTCGGCCCGGGCGGCGACCCGCACACGTATCAGCCGTCGACCAGGGACATCGGCACCATCCAGCGCGCGGACGTGGTGCTCTGGAACGGGCTGCACCTGGAAGCACAGATGATCGACCAGCTCGGGAGCCTCGACGAACGGCAGATCGCGGTCGGCGACCGGCTCCCCGCAGAGCTGCTCCTGTCGTGGCCCGAGACCGACGACGAGGGCAACCCGCTGCACGATCCGCACATCTGGAACAGCCCTGACGCGTGGTCACGGGTCGTCGGATCCATCGCCGACAAGCTCGGCGAGATCGACCCGGACAACACAGACGAGTACCGGAAGAACGCTGCCGCCTACCAGGCAGAAATCACGAAGGCGGCCGCCGAGGCGCAGAGACTGCTCGCGAGCGTGCCGCAGCCGCGGATCCTGATCACCGGGCACGACGCGTTCAACTACTTCGGCCACACCTACGACCTGGACGTGCACGCCACCGACTTCGTCTCCACTGAGGCGAAGCTGAGCGCCGAGGAGCTGTCGAAGCTGGCGCGCCTGATCGCCGACAACCGGGTGCCGGTGATCTTCCAGGACAACCAGGCCAACCCGCAGGCGGTCACCAGTCTGCGGGAGGCCGTGCGGGCGCTGGGCTGGGAGGTGCAGATCTCCGCCGAGGAGCTCTACGCCGACTCCCTCGGCGCCGACCCCGGCGTGGACACCTACCTCGGGGTTTTCGGCCACAACGCCAAAGCTGTCGCCGCCGCCCTCGGAACGGAGTGACGATGTCCACCCCAGCGGCCGAGAGCACCACAGCGGCGGGGCAGGATTGCGCCCTCGCGTGCGCCACCAGGAACCTCTCGGTGGCGTACCGGGCCGAGCCGGTCCTGCGCGGCGTGGACTTCCGCGTCCCGCAGGGCGTGGTGATGGGGATCGTCGGCCCGAACGGGGCCGGCAAATCCACGCTGATCAAGGCGATGCTGGGGCTGGTGAAACCGCTCACCGGCGCCAGCGAGTTCTTCGGGCAGCCGCTGTCGCGGGTGCGGCGACGCGTCGGGTACATGCCCCAGTCCACGAGCGTGGACTGGGACTTCCCGACCACCGTGCGCGACGTCGTGACGATGGGCACGTACGGGTCCCTGGGCTGGCTCCGGCGGCCCGGCCGCGCCGAACGCGCTCGTGCCCTCGCCGCCCTCGAACAGACGGGCATCCCGGATCTGGCGGCCCGGCAGATCGGTGAACTCTCCGGCGGACAACGTCAGCGGGTGTTCCTCGCCCGCGCCCTCGTGCAGGCGCCCGACCTGTACTTCATGGACGAGCCGTTCCAGGGCATCGACGCGAAGAGCCAGCAGGCCATCGTCACGGTGCTGCACTGCCTGCGCGAGCAGGGCCGGACCGTGGTGATCGTCCACCACGACCTGACCACCGTGCGCGACTACTGCGACCACGTCACGCTGCTCAACCGCCGTGTCGTGGCCTGCGGGCCCGCGGCAGAGTCGTTCACCAAAGGCAACATCCGCACCACGTACGAGGTGACCGCGGACGACGACACGTTCCTGGAGTTCGCGTCATGAGCCCACTGGAGTTCCTCGACGACCACACCTACCGCATGGTGCTCTTCGGCACCATGACCATCGGGCTGGTCGCCGGGGCGCTTGGCAGCTTCGCCTACCTGCGCAAGCAGTCCCTGATCAGCGACGTCATCTCGCACGCCGCCCTCCCCGGCGCCCTGCTCGCGTTCCTGGCCGCGGTCGTCGTGCTCGGCACCAACGGGCGCAACATGATCGGCCTGATCGTCGGCGCGGTGATCATCGGCACCATCGCGGTGCTCTTCGCCAACTGGGTCGCCCGCACCTCCAAGATCCGCATCGACACCGCGATGGCCGTGGCCCTCACGATCTTCTTCGGCGCGGGCATGCTGCTCCTGCGGATCATCGCCAACGGCGCGTTCCACGGCAAGGGCGGCATCCAGGACTACCTCTTCGGCAACGCCTCGGTCATCACCGTCGCCGACCTCACCACCAGCCTCGTCGTCGGCGCACTCGCCCTGGTGCTCATGCTCGCGTTCTGGAAGGAATTCGGGCTGCGCACCTTCGACCCCCAGCACTGCACCGTGCTCGGTTTCCGCGCCCGCACCGTCGACACGCTGATGTTCGCCACGATCGTCATCGCCACCGTGATCGGCGTCAAAGCCGTCGGCCTGGTACTCATGGTCGCCTTCGTCGTCACCCCACCCGCCGCGGCCCGGCAGTGGACCCGCACCCTCCCCGGGATGGTGACGCTCTCGGCGGTGTTCGGCGCGGTGGGAAGCGGCATCGGGGCGTACCTGTCGATCGTGCTCGGCGGCATCCCCACCGGGCCGCTGATCGTGCTCACCCTCTCCTCGATCTTCGTCGTCTCGCTCCTGGCGGCACCGCGCCGCAGCATCATCACCCGCGTCGTCGCCCGCCGACGGGCCCGCACGGCGCTGAAGCGGGAGCTCGTGCTGGAGGGAGCCGCGCGATGAGTTTCGTCGTCGGCACCGCGCTGCTGGCTGTCGTCACCGCTCTCGCCTGCGCCCTGCCGGGCGTCTTCGTCGTGCTGCGCAGAAGCTCCATGCTCGTCGACGCGATCGGCCACGCCGTCCTGCCCGGGATCGTCGTGGGCTACTTCTTCACCCGCGACCTCGACTCACCGCTGCTGATCATCGGGGCCGCCCTCGCCGGCCTCGTGGTCGTCCTCGGCAGCGAATGGCTGACCCGTACCGGGCTCATCACCGGAGACGCGCCGCAGGGACTGATCTTTCCGGCGCTGTTCAGTGCGGGCGTCATCCTGGTGACCCTGAACTTCGCCAACGTCCACCTCGACACCCACGCGGTCCTCGTCGGCGACCTCAATCTCGCCGCCTGGGAACAGCTGATCGTCAACGGCACCTCGATCGGCCCCGCCTACCTCTACGTGATGCTCGGTGTGCTCGCCCTCAACATCATCTTCCTGGGGGTGTTCCACACCAAGCTGAAGGTCACCACTTTCGACGCCCAGTTCGCCACCAGCATCGGCATCCGCGCGGGGCTGGTGAACGCGGCGTTCATGTTCCTGGTCTCGCTGACCGTCACGGCGGCGTTCAACGCCACCGGCGCGATCCTCGTCATCGCGCTCATGATCGTCCCGCCGGCGACCGCCTACCTGCTCAGCCAGAGCCTGCCGGCGATGATCACCCTGACCGCTGTCATCGCGGTCGCCGGCGCCCTGGCCGGATTCTGGACCGCGTACGTCCTCGACGCCGCCACCAGCGCCGGGATGGCGGTCTTCTACGGCCTGGTGTTCGTCATCGTGCTCGCCGCGACCCGAATCGGACAACGCAGGCGGCAGGGCATCCGTGCCCTTGCCCCCGCCTGATGCCCAGCCTCAGCCCTGCCGCCAGACCCGGAACGTCTGCTGCAGACCCGGCGCCCGCAATGACCGCGGTCGTCCTGCGTCCCGGATCTCGGCCGCCACTTGCTTCACGAGAGCGTCCGCGGCGGCGAGGTCCGCTGCGCTCGCCCGGTACTCGGCGCCATAGTTGTTGACGGCGTAGGCGACGACCAGCCACGGCCGGCCGAAGACCGTTCTACCGAGCCAGGTGAACGGGGTGACCAGGAGACACACGAGCCAGTTGAGCCCGTACCAGAGCAGTCCTGGAATCACCACCACGAGGGAGACGAGAGCCGGCAGCCAGAGGATCGGGTCGCCGGGGCCGTCCACTATCCAGACGAACATCTTCAGCCAATCCGGCACGCGTGGTTGCCAGGCGAGCCGACGTCGCCCCACCCGCCACTGCCGGTCATCGGCGTCCGCCACGGTTTGCATGTCTCTCCTTACCGGGTTTCAGAGGCACCCCGACAGAGGCGCCGCAGGGTGGTGGCCCTGACGATCCGCTCAGCGGCTTCGGCTCGGCCGCCTACGGCCCACCACTCTTCGTCCCCGACTGGTCAACTGCTGCCGGGATTGACGGCCGCGATCAGCTCGGCCGCCGGGGTGCTGCGCGGCCGATCGCTGACCTGGCCGTCGCCGGCCTCGATGATTCGCCATTGGCCATCGTCACGCCGCGCGAAGTCCACGGTCGCGAACGGCAGGTCCAAGGCCCGCACCGCCGCTTCCACGGCCGCCGGATCGAACTCCGCGTCGGGCCGGTGCTCCGGGGTGTCCGGGTGGGCGGTGACCAGCCGGCAGGAACCCCCGACCCACCAGGTCCGCACTTCCGCCCCGACGAACGACTCGAACCGGCGCAGCACGAATCCGCCCGCGAAGTCGTCGCCACGCAACTGCCGGAAGCGGGCAGCCACCCGCCACGACGCGTCACCGTCGGCCACGTCCGGAATGAACGCCGCCTCATGCCAGTAGTGCTTCATCGACTTGCTGTAGTCACGCAGCACCGCGGGACCGGCACCGAGGGCCGCGCACGCTTTGAGAAAGTCGCCGTGGTCATCGCCGGAGGTCCAGACCGACTCGGGAGTGCGGCCCTCCAATTCGGAGTACCAACCAGGAAGCTCATGTGCCCGCCGGTACTGCTCGGGACTGGTCCGCATGCTCACGCCCCGATCCGCGAGGGCACGCGCCAGTGCCGCGTACTGCTCACTGCTCAGCATCCACCCGCGGTACACCGCGTCCGCACCCTCGGGCACCCTGGCGATCGCGGCCCCGTCCGGCCGCCCACGTACGACGGCGTCGTGGTCGATCACCGCGACCTCGATCCAGGCCTCACGAGCGGCTTCAGCCTCCTCGGCGAAGTGCTCATCGGGGCGGCGAGGGCGCAGGACATCGGCAGGCACCAGCAACATCATGCCGACACGATCAGCCACGCGACCGAACCGCGCAACCGGGATTCACTTCCTGCCTGCTCACCCGGCCAGGCTGCCCGCAGCGCTGGTCACGGGGCGCGGTGACGCCGGCCGGACGTTCAACCCGGGGCAGGAGTCAGCGACCGCACCAGGCCCGGGCCGGCCGGGTGCGGACCAGCAGGCCGCTGGCCAGCAGAGCAGACAGACTGCACGTCATGGCAGCGGCGACGGCCAGGCCGGTCTCATCCGAGCGCAGCACCTCGAGAAGCGGCCCGAAGAACAGCAGACCGCCGATCCCGATCAGGAACGCGGCCGCGACCGGCGCAGCGAACCAGTGCATCACCCGCCAGGCGAACGACCCGCCGTACCAGAGCCCGCGGAGCACGGCACCCACCGCCACCGTGCAGACGGCCAGTGCGAGCCAGTTCCCCGCGCCGCCGACCTCGGCGAGCAGCGCCACGTCAACGGCGAGCGTGTACGCCCACCAGAGCGCCAGCAGCACGGTGCTCGCAACGATGCTGCGCGGTCGACGCAGTGGCCTCCGGGCCGTCGGCCAGGGCACCGGATGCGACGACTCGGAGATCATCGCCCGATCCTATGGCCGGGTTCCCGTTCAGACGAGATCTCCGACCTGACCGCAGCGCGCGCACCGCTCCCGCTCGGACCATGACTCGCGGTCGAGATGGTTCGGAGCAAGACGGTTCTGCCCGACTTCGACCCTGGCGGCGACCCGGAACATCCACAGTGCTTCGGCGAACGGGTGGTAAGCGTCGTGGTATTCGCGGGCGGAGAGCACGACGCCGGACCGGACTGCGTTGCGGACGCCGATCAGCCGGTCGAAGGCAGCCTCTCCGGCCGTGACCAAAGCCGGGCTCGCCGACATGAGCAGCCGTTCGCGCACGCTGTACATCCCGCTCGCTTGAACCGCGGAGGACGCCGCGGCGCTCCGCCCGGGCTCGTCGGGTGGGGTGCGGGCGACCTCGCGCAGAGCTGCGTGAGCTTCATCGAGTGCCACGGCGAAGTCGATGTACGTCCTGAGGCGGTCCGACTCCCGGTCCCGGCGACGCTGGCTGCGGTCATTGCGCACTCCGGCCAGAACGGTGCCACCGAAGGCGATAACGGCGCCCAGCGCCGTGCTGGCGAACGGAATCCACGTGGTATCGGCCATGACCGCATCATCGCCGACGCCGACCAGGCCGGCCGGTGCGGGGCGAAGGGCAGATTGGTCGATACGGACTGACCTGAAACTGCGAGTGCCGATGCGGCAGCGGCCCCCACAGCTGCATTCACAGGCCCGAGCCTGACGGGCATGATCTTCTATCTGATCCTGCTACCCGAGTCCGTGGGAGAGTCGTGGCTGGAGGCGACACACGGCGAACGGAGAGATTCGGGTGGGCCGCCCGATCCGCAGGTGTGGGACGCGGGTCTCGTCGCCTACGTTCCGCAATTTGGTGTGCCGCTGGCCGAAGCCGAGGCGACATTCGACGCCGCGGTCGACGTGCTTGTCGAGGACGGTCCCGCTTCGGCGTACATCTGGCCGCGCGACGGTTTTCGGGTTTACTTCAGCGGACCCGCCACCCTTGCCGACGCCGCCGAGCGTCTGAAGAAGTGGATGATGGTGGCCGAGGAGAGCGACCGATTCACCGTGCAATGGGGCGATGGCCCCCGGATGGAGGTGACCTCCGCCGCGGGGCCGCGGATTGTCGCTGAGGCCGCCGAGGTCGCCGAGGACCACAGCATCCCCGCGATGGCCGCCTACGACCGCCGGTTCGAGGTCACCTTCGACGATCTCAACGAGGCGCTCGACGAGATCAACACCATGATCGAGGTGACTCTGCACCTCCAGGACCTCACCGGTGGTCACGTGCAACGTTCCTGGAACAGTGAGGTGTCGCCGCCCTACGTCGACGACCCGGCGGACGGCAGCTAGCGCACCCGGTAGCGCCGTCCGACAGCCCCGCCGCTGCGCGAGGTGGCAGGCGGCCACCTCGCGCAGCGACAGTCCGGCGCCTCCTCCGTCACGCAGCGGCAGGGTCGGCGGCTCCTCCGTCACGCAGCGGCAGGGTCGGCGGCTCCTCCGTCGCGCGCCACCACCGGAGGCAGGACCGCTGCGCGAGCAGCAATCCCCCACAGCACCGCTCACACGGTGCCGGCGAACTGGCTGACGTGGTAGGCGGTGCTGCGGTTGTCCGGCGTCTTGGTCCACTTCGAGACCATCAGGTGCAGGTCGTTGGGCCGCCGGCTGGACCACGGGTGGATGAAGCCACCGTATAGTGCGGGCTCCTGCAAGGAGGTGACCTGGATCTTTTCCCCCGTCCAGGCATGGTCCGGCCCGGACGCCGTGCGGGTGACGATGCAACCGGTGAGCCCATTGAGGTAGGCCATCACCCAGGTGCCGTCGGCCAGCCGCCGCACCGACGGTTCGCCGAAGATACCGTTCATGATGGGCGTACACGGACGGCCCCAACCCCAGTTGCTGCCGTTGTGGCCCCACCCCTCGTACGACTCGGGGAAGAACATGCGGTCCCAGCGGACCCGGCGCAGCATCATCGGCCCGAACTGGCGGCCGGAGCGCACCGAGAAGACGTACACCCAGTCCCCGTCGCGCTGCATCGTCCACATCTGGAACGGGTCGGTGTTGGGGCCGTCGTTCCACCACTTCAGCGGCGTACGGATGAAGTCGTTGCCGTTGTCGCTGTAGGCCAGCCCGGCGTAGCGCGACCGCCAGTGCGGCCCGATCGGGCCGGCGGAGTTCCAGTTCTCGATGCTCATGTACGACACGAGCTGGCGGCCGGTCTCCGGGAAGCTGATGCCGTCGTTCGGGATGACCGTCACCTCCCAGAGTCCGTCGATGCCGATCCCGTTGTGGCCGTTGTGCATCAACTCCGGGGCGCGACCGTTGCCGGCGACGCGGGCAGCGCTGTCGAAGACGATTCCACCGGCGGCGCCGGGGTGTACGGCCGATCGCAGCATCACCGGTGAACGCCAGTCGTTGGGCAGCGGCGGCCCTTCCGGCCACGGGGTGTCGAAGGTGTCACCGAAGAGGTAGCCGATGGAGCCGTTCTCCAGTACGTACGGGATACCGAGGTCCGTGCCCGCGACCCGCCACCGGTGGTTGGTGTCGAGGTCGGCGCCGGTGAGGCGTTTGCGCCAGGTGGCGGCGTGAGCCGTACCGGGGGCCAGGATCGGCGCGCCGACCGCGGCCACGCCGGCGGCGGCCATCGTGCCCAGAAGTGAGCGGCGAGTGATCATCATGACCGTCCTTCGTCGCGGATGGAGGGGAATCTCGAGAGTTCCAGCAGCAGAAATCGATTTCTCAACCAGAAGGAAAACTACATCCATCGATGTGACGGGTCAAGTACCGAGGGGCAACGCGGGGGCCACGCTCACCCCTGCCGGGAACCACCCGCTGGGATTCGCCCAATGGGGTCGACACCAGATACGGAGCTGGAAAGGTCACCGGGATTGGCCGGCATCGCGGCGATGCATCCACACCTGAGCGCACCGGCATGGTCACGAAGCGTAATCAGCGGGTAGGGTGGCAATCCCCGACCCCATGCAGTCCCGCACCACCCCCCGGAGTTCGGATGCACCGGTCCCTGTCCCACCTGACCGAGCGGATCGAACGCGCTCTCCACGAACGGCTCATCCCGGCGCTGTACCGGGACACCGAACCCGTACGTGTCGAAGCGGCGCACCTGCCCGGCGAGCCGGTGCCGGCCGGCGAAGCGCTGGCGATGACGTACGAGCCCTTCGCGGTGGGTCAGCCGTGGGGGCGCGCCTGGAGCACCACGTGGTTCCGGTTCACCGGCGAGGTACCGGCACGGATGCGCGGCGCCCGGGTCGAGCTCCTCGTCGACCTCGGCTTCGAGGGGGCCGGGCCGGGATTCCGGTCCGAGGGCCTGGCGTACACCGCCGACGGCACCCCGATCAAGGGCATCGAGCCGCGGACGGCGTACGTGCCGATCGCCCGGCCCGCCGCCGGCGGCGAGCGGGTCGAGGTGTATGTCGAGGGGGCCGCCAACCCCCGCTTCGACGGCAGCGTCTCCCCGTTCGGCGATCCCGCGACGATCCCCGACCGCCCGCTCTACCGGCTGGACCGGGCGGAACTCGCGGTGCTGGACGAGCAGGTGCAGGCGCTCGTCCTGGACGTACAGGTGCTGCACCAGCTGGCGCTGCAGCTGGCCGAGACCGACCCCCGTCGCCACGAGATCCGCCGGGCCCTCGAGCTGATGCTCGACGAGCTCGACGTCGCCGCCGATGTCTGCGGCGGGGCTGCGGCCGCCCGCGCCTGCCTGTCCGGCGTGCTGGCCTCCCCCGCCGTGCCGAGCGCTCACCGGATCACCGCCGTCGGGCACGCCCACATCGACTCGGCCTGGCTCTGGCCGGTACGCGAGACCATCCGCAAGTGTTCCCGGACCTTCTCCAACGTCGTGGCGCTCGCCGACGACTATCCGGAACTGGTTTTCGCCTGCTCCTCCGCCCAGCAGTACGCGTGGCTGCGACAGCACCATCCGACGGTGTTCCGCCGCGTGGCGGAGAAGGTGGCCACCGGCCAGTTCCTCCCGGTCGGCGGCATGTGGGTGGAGTCCGACACCAACATGCCGGGCGGCGAGGCGATGGTGCGCCAGTTCACCCAGGGCAAACGGTTCTTCGCCGCCGAGTTCGGCGTCGAGCCCCGGGAGGTCTGGCTGCCGGACTCGTTCGGCTACTCGGCGGCGCTGCCGCAGCTCGCCCGGCTGGCCGGGTTCCGCTGGTTCCTCAGCCAGAAGATGTCGTGGAACCAGACCAACCGCTTCCCGCACCACACCTTCTGGTGGGAGGGCATCGACGGAAGCCGGGTCTTCACCCACTTCCCGCCCGCCGACACGTACAGCTCGGAGCTGTCCGGGAAGGACCTGGCGTACGGGGTGGGCAACTTCGCCGAACACGGGCGCTCCACCGTGTCGCTGCTGCCGTTCGGCTACGGGGACGGCGGAGGCGGCCCGACCAGGGAAATGCTCGAAACGGCCCGGCGGGTGGCCGACCTCGAAGGCTCGCCCCGGGTCGCCATCGACACCCCCGCGGAGTTCTTCGCCGAGGCCGAGCGGGAATACCCGGACGCCCCGGTGTGGAGCGGCGAGATGTACCTCGAATACCACCGCGGCACCTACACCAGCCAGTCGGCGATGAAACGCGGCAACCGGCGCACCGAGCACCTGCTGCGGGAGGCCGAACTCTGGTCAACCGCCGCGGCGCTGCAGGCCGGGCACCCGTACCCGTACGCCGAACTCGACGCCATCTGGCAGGAGACGCTGCTGCTGCAGTTCCACGACATCCTGCCCGGCAGCTCGATCGCCTGGGTGCACCGCGAGGCACGGCAGACGTACGCGAAGCTGGCGGAACGGCTGGAAGCGGTGATCGAGGCGGCGCTGACCGCGCTGACCGGCCCCGGGTCGGTTCCCTTGACCGCGAACGCCGCGCCGCACGCGCGGGACGGCGTACCGGCGCTCGGGGTCTCCGCAGGCCACGGCGGCGACGCCGCGAACGCTGCGGACGTGTCGGTGCGGTCCGGACCGGACAGCACCGTGCTGGACAACGGCCTGCTCCGGGTGCACCTCGGCCCCGACGGGACGGTGTCGGCGATCCGCGACCTGGTCGCCGACCGCGACGTGCTCCGGCCCGGGACCGCGGCCAACGTCCTGCAACTGCACCCGGACCGGCCCAACAGGTTCGACGCGTGGGACATCGACGAATTTCATCGCCACCGGTGCCGTGACCTGACCGAGGTCACCAAGATCGTGGTCGAGGCGGACGACCCCCGGCAGGCCCGGGTCCGGGTGCACCGCGACGACCGGAACTCCGCGTACGTCCAGACCGTGTCGCTGACGGCCGGCGAGCGCGTGCTGCGGTTCACCACCGAGGTGGACTGGCACGAACAGGAAACCCTGCTCAAGGTCGCCTTCCCCATCGACGTCCACGCCGCGGAGTCCAGCTCGGAGATCCAGTTCGGCCACGTGCGGCGCCCCACCCACACCAACACATCCTGGGACGCGGCGAGGTTCGAGATCTGCGCCCACCGGTGGCTGCACATCGGGGAGCCCGGGTACGGCGTGGCGCTGGTCAACGACGGCACGTACGGCCACGACGTGACCCGCCAGCCGCCCGGCGACGTGCTGGGGGCGCAGCCGACCACGGTACGGCTCTCCCTGCTGCGCGGTCCCCGCTACCCCGACCCGAACACCGACCAGGGCTCGCACGAGTTCGGGTACGCGCTGGTCTGCGGCGCGGAGATCGCCGACGCGGTACGCGAGGGCTACCGGGCGAACCTGCCGATCCGCCGGCACCGGGGCGGACGACCGGCCGCACCGCTGATCGAGGTCACCAACCCCGCCGTGGTGGTGGAGGCCGTGAAACTCGCCGACGACCGGTCCGGCGACGTCGTCATCCGGCTCTACGAGGCGCTCGGCGGCCGCGCCCGTACCCGGCTGACCGCGTCGTTCGACTTTGCGCAGGCGCGGGTCTGTGACCTGCTCGAGCGGGACAACCCCGAAATCGGCGCGCTCGCCCGGGTCTCCGTCGAGGGCAACGCGGTGCACCTCACCCTGGGACCGTTCCAGGTCGTCACCCTGCGGCTCACCCCCGCGCAGCACTGATCGGGCACTCACCGATCGGCGGGTCAACCGGCAACGGGCTCATCCCCGCTGACGCACGATCAGTCGTGGCGGTGGCGCACGACGTGGCCGATGTAGCGGATCGTCTCCTCGCGATCATCGGGGCTGATCGAGTCCCACAGGTCCGCCAGCCAGAAGAGCGAGACCGACAGCACCCAGCCCCATCCGCGTACCCAGGTCGCCTCGTCGAACCCGAGCGCCTCCCGGTAGGCGGCCCGCGCACGGGCGTCGAAGAGGGTCCAGGCCGGGCGCAGCTCCACCGCCGGGTCGGCCCACCGCGACCGGCGCCGGAACCGGCACGGGCAGATGCGGCGCCAGCCGCGGCAGCCAGGACGCATCGGTCGCCACCTGATCGACCGCCCACGGCGCCCGCGGCAGCCGTACCGTCAGACGATCACCCAGCCGGAACAACGCGTTGTCGGTACCGCTCAACGGCAGCGCGACGACCGGCAGATCCGACCATTCGGGAAACTGCTCCTCGATCAGCGCACGTACCTGCTCGACAGCGACAACGATCTCTCCAGGACGCATCGGCGCGACCGTAAGACCCGCTCGAACACCCCGTCAATCGAATTCGATCCACGCCGTCTCAGGACCGGTCGGGACGTGGTGGTCCCGCAGAAGCCGCCAGGAACTCGACCATCACGGGGTAACCCGCGGCAGGAGGCGCCCACTCGTAAGTGAAGCTTCCGGCCCGCTCTCCCGTTTACTCGCTGGCGGGGCCGGAGGGCGGCAGCGCAGGATGACCGGATGACGCCACCCCAGATGGTTCTATCCGATCTTCGTGACGCGTGGAGTTCTGCGCTGGCCGGCAGGCTTCTCGGCCTGTACCTGCACGGCTCGCTGGTAGCCGGCGACTTCGCTGCGGACCGCAGCGACCTTGATCTGCTCGCGGTACTCGACGACGACCCGGACGAGAACCTCCTCGAACTGCTTGCCGGACTGCACGCCGACCTCGACCGGCGGCACCCGCAGTGGGCCGGCAGGATCGAGGTGGAATACGTTTCGCTGGCCACCGTGCGCCAGGCGGCGAACGGTGGCACCGGCCGGGACCGGGTCATCGCCCGGGTCAGCCCCGGCGAACTGCTGCACCTGCTGCCCGCCACCACCCACCGCGTCGTGACCTGGTCCGCCGTCCGCGACCACGGCCGCAGCCTCCTGGGCCCTCAAGCCGACGCACTGCTACCCGCCGTTGACCCCGAGCTCGTCCGCTCGGCCCTGCTCGACCACGTCCGCGACTGGCCGACCTGGGTAACCGACATGACCAACCCCGGAGCCCAGTCCTACGCCGTGCTCACCCTCTGCCGAGCCTTCCAACGCCTTCAGTACGGCCGGCAACTGTCCAAACGCCAGGCCGCCGACGAGACCATCACCGCCCACCCGCAATGGGCGCACCTCATCATCTGGGCACGCGACTGGTGGTACGACGCCGGTCAGGACACCGACCACGGCAACGCCAACGACGTCCGGGCCTTCGTGAACGAACTCAGCGCCGGCATCCTGGCGTCGGAACGCGCCACCCGGGCCAACACCGCCCGATGACTGGCGGCAATCAGCCGCTTCGGCGGGTACCGTACTGGCGCGGGCTCTGGACCGAGCCCCGGCCGCCGAAATGCTGACCCTTGCCAAACGGCTGGGGCGAGGTGGCCTTGCCCTTCGCGCGTCGGGCAGCCCGATTCTCCTGAACGGCAGGCTGGTCGGTCTCACCCGTGGTCGAGGCGTCGGCATCCGCCACGTGGTCGTCCTGGACGAGCTCAGGCTCCGGCATCGGTATCTCCCTGGATTCGTGGGGCGCCCTGTCGGCCATCGACAGCCGACGGACGCGAAGTACTCGACGCCGGTGTGGGCACCCTGACGGTATCGCAACGCCGAGCCTGTCGGATCAACGGTCTCCAGCCCGCGAAAGGTGGGCACACGCAGGGACGTCCACCGCCAGCAACGCGCTGTTCGCGCTGGTCCGCCGGCGGCACACGACTCGGACAGCAGGACCCGGCACTTGGAGATGCCACGATCCACGGCCAGGGCCACGGCCCTACTCACTGAGAAACCTGTGGCGCGTGCCCAAATGGTTCTGCCACCCTGCCGAACATGCCCGACCTCGCCTCTCCGCCCCGCGACCTGCCCGAACTGCGCGCACTCGCCGCTAAGGGCCGGCGGGTCAAGTACCTGTTCTTCTGGGGTCACCAGGCCCATCCCGACGGCAGCATCGGAGCGGGTTGCCTGAGCCAGTGGTGGCCGGCCCCGTTCGTCGTCGAGGGCATCCGGTACGCCACGGCCGAGCACTACATGATGGTCGGCAAGGCCCGTCTCTTCGGCGATGAAGCGATTGCCGAGCAGATGCTCACCACGGGGCATCCGGGTGCGGTCAAAGCGCTGGGGCGCAAGGTCCGCGGCTTCGACCAGGCCGTCTGGGATGCGCACGCCTTCGACCTGGTGGGCGCGGGCAACGTGGCCAAGTTCGGCCAGCACCCGGACCTCGGGCAGTACCTGTCCCGCACCGGCGAGCGGGTACTGGTGGAGGCCAGTCCGGTGGACCGGGTCTGGGGCATCGGCCTGACCGCCACGGACCCACGCGCACACGATCCCGCCCGATGGCGCGGCCGTAACCTCCTCGGGTTCGCCCTGATGCACGCCCGCGCGCAGCTCGCCACCGGATGAAGCTCGGAATCCGCGTACATCAGAGCCGCCTCGGGCGCCGAGCAGTTCCGCGTCATCTGCCCGGGCAAGGCATCTACCTCGTCAGATGGCGGTGACAAAGCGCCTGACCGGCAGCGTGACACCGCCACACCTCGCGCCATACAAGGCGCTTACCACCCGGCCGGGTGTGTGGACAGCCAGTAGCGGTGCCGCTCCCGCAACGCGTCCCGCTCAGCGTTGGAGGACATGAGCACGTCCATGCCGCCGTCATACGGGTGATACAGCCACCGCAACCCGAGGTCGGCGATGAGCACGTTGGCAATCACGTCGTCGGCGACCTTCCGCAAAAGCGCATCGAGAGAGCCGGGTGACCACGCCATCCGGCTCACATACAGGTGCATCCAGCTCTCCAAGCCCGGTTCGTCATTCATGCAGACGCTCGTCCAGTACCCGGCCTTCGGGTGCACCGCGACGGTTTCCGGTGACCGGAAAGGCTCCCCGCCGGTTATCCGATATCCCAGGAGGCCAGGTGCACGCCGCAGTGCAGGCACCGAAACAGGTACGCCGTCGGCTCACCGCCGCGGTCCATCCGCCGCAGCATCGAGTCGGCCTGCTCCGCCGACCACCCGAGCTGGTGCAGATCCTCCCGGATCATCGTCAGCGCGTCAGGGTGGGCGCGCAACTGCTCGTAGCCGGCGGCACCGAGAAACGCGGCTCCGTCGCCGCAGTGATACAGCCAGCCTGGCTGCTGCCAGGACACGAACCCCGGCGTGCGTTGCGTGATTTCCTCCACGACCACGAACGGTACGTCCGGCGGCACGTCGGTCGCGTCCGTGAACGTACACGGGTAATCAGCAACGCCCGTCAGTGCCCGCGCCGCTGCACCCGAGGCAATACAGGACAGGCACAGAACATCGACCTGACGGCCGTAGATCGGCCCGGCGTACCGCGAGCCGCGCTCAACCCCGCACAGCACACACCCCTCGGCCGTGGGGATGGCCGATCCCGTCGCAACCGGATCGGGGTGGTAGCGAAATGACGGTGTCATCTGATTCCTCTCAGATCCGCTTGAACGTCACCGAGGAGCAGGCGGGCACCTTGGCGGACGACGTTCCAGTCGGTCTTCGGAGAGCGGTCAAGGTTCTTGGCGAGCCAATGCCGCCGGTCTTCGTGTTCCTGCCGCAGATGGACGAGGTCGAGGTCCACGCCAGGTAGCCCACCGCGCCGTTCCAGATCCTGGACCCGCTTCCCCATGGCGTCCATCAGCTCACGGTCCAGGACATGTACGGCTTCAAGGTATGCGGTGGTCGGAACGCTGAGCCGGACCGTCGAGTCGGCGGTGAAGCCGATCTCGCCGTCGTCCTCGTGTCGCCAATTCATCGTGATCTCGTCGCGATCGCCGCGGGTGGTACGCCAGAGTCGGAGCTTGGGCGGGTTGCGTAGGTAGCCGAAGTCCAGGCGGTGCTCGCTGTGCCAGATCGCGGCTGTAACGACCGGATGGTCGGGCACGTCCGCGCTCCCGCCGTCGGGCCATTGCTCATCCGGTTCCTGCACGAACTCGAGTGGGTCGATCAACCACTGCGCATCCTCGGAGGCGATGAACGGCTGCAGATCATCGGGCACCGGCTCCAGCACCTCGGGTGTGAGCGCGATGAGGTCTTCCCAGAACCGGGCCAGGTAGTAGTCGATGTAGGGATGCGGGTCGACTTGCCGGGTGCGGCGCAGCAGTTCCTGCCCGCTTGCTTCGATCCAGTACCAGCCCTCGGTGAGTCCAAACCAGTGGAGCCCTGGCCGGTCACCGCCCCACGGCGACACCTCGTCCAGCGGATACAGCTCGAACCGGAACTTGATCACTACGGCAGAGTATCCCTCAACGTCTCCGCCGACTTGGACGAAGATGGCTCCGTGCCAAACACCATTGTTGAGATTCATGTCCCGCTCGTGGCTGCTTCAGGAATCGCAGAGGATGAGTACGCCTTCCCATGGATCGACGACGTCCAAGACTTCCTCGCCGACCTGGACGAACAGGGCGACGTCCAGGAGTACGACAACGGTGAAGAGTACGGAGACGTCTACGTCTTCTTTGTGACCGGCGTTTGCGAGGAGGCCATGCTCGCTGTCGCCTCCCGGGTGGCGGCTCTTGACCGGGTGCCCGCCGGGGCCTTCGCGATGGTCACCGACGACGAAGCGGAGGAGTTCGGAATGGGACGACGCGTGGACCTCCCCTTGCCCGCCGGGCCCTGATCTTCGGCACCGAGCAGTCACCCAACTACGGCAAGAGGGCATATCCGCCGATCAGATATGCCCTCTGATCTGTGTCGGGACGGCCGGATTCGAACCGACGACCCCTTGACCCCCAGAGATCGGCAACGCGGCCTGGTTCGGCTTGGACCGCTGGTCCACGGTCTGATGGTGGTCAGCGTGGTCCCGTCTGATCTGGTTGGTTGCGGTACTTCGCTGCTGCACTCAGTTCGTCACCCGTCAGGCCTGCGCAGCCATCAGCGCATCGGTCTCGGCGAAGCCCAGTGAGCCGTCGAGGGCCTGGTAGGTCCCAGCGGCCAGCAACTCGCGGGCGGCGCGCCGCGCCGCCGCGTAGGCGGCCAGGGCGATCGCCGGGCCGAGGCTGACCCTCGTGACGCCCAGGCCGGCAAGCTCACTGATCGAGGGTGAGCCCGGCCCGGCCATGACGTTCAACGGCACCGCGAGCTCGGCGGCGAGCGCCGCTATGGTTTCGGCGTCGGCCACGCCGGGCACGAAGATGCCGTCCGCGCCGGCGGCGATGTAGGCCGCCGCCCGGTCAAGCGTGTCCCGCAGTCGGGTGGCGGGATCTCCGAGGGACATCAGGTAGGTGTCGATCCGGGCGTTGATGAACAGCGCCGAACCGGCGGCCTTCCGCGCAGCCGCAATCCGTTCGACATGTTCGGCGGCCGGTCGCGGACCGTCTTCCAGGTTGACACCTACCGCTCCGGCGTCGAGCACCCCACGGATCGTCTCGGCGATCCCGTCGGGGTCCTCCGCGTACCCGCCTTCGATATCGGCGCTGACCGGCACGCTGACCGTGGACGCTACGCGGGCGATCAGGTCGAGTGCGCGGTCACGGCCCACCGCCTCGCCATCGCCCGCGCCTATGCTCCAGGCCACCCCGGCGCTGGTAGTTGCGATGGCGGCTGCTCCGGCCTCCTCGATCAGCCGCGCGCTCGCGGCGTCCCAGGCGTTGGGCAGCACCAGCGGTTGACCGGGGCGGTGCAGGGAGCGGAAGTGCAGGGCTTGTTCGTGGTGCGAGTTGGTCATGGACCTAAGTAAACCGCCAATCGGGCAACCGGTCTGGCGGGTATCAGACCACGCCGTCACGGTGTCACGCCGCTGCCCCTAGCCTTGATTCCTTGCCATCACGTACGCCCTCGACCCGCGCCCCCTTGGGGAGCGGGCCGCGCCAGTGCCGGCCAACCCCTGCCCGTCTGGTCTTCAGCTCCACCGTCGACACCGCCCTTGATCGACACAACGGACAGCGGGATGAGCATCGAGCAGATTGCCGACCTCTGCGGGCACTTTGGCACGACTGTCACCGAGAGCGTCTACCTGCACCAACTCCGGCCGGTGTTTCTGGGCGGTGCCGTCACCATGGACCGGATCTTCGGCGCTGAGGGATAGTCACCCAGTTGGACACCCAGCTACGACAAGAGGGCACGTCCGTCGATCGGATGTGCCCTCTGAGCTGTGCCGGGACGGCCGGATTCGAACCGACGACCCCTCTACCCCCAGGACGATCTGCCACACGTCCACGCACGTCACACACGCTATCCGCAACGTCAGGCCGTGAGGTCGACGGCATGCCGACCGCCATCGCGTACGACGTGTGGTCCCCACCTGGTCCCAGGGTGCCGGCCTTTACTCGTCTAGGGCTGGATGTCGTTGGAAAGGTTGATCCGGATCTCCGTGTTGCGGTATCCGGCGCGACCGAAAGCGGCCGCCATAGGCGCGTTGCCCAGGTCGGTGGTGGCGGTGATGCGCGACTCCCCGTTCGCCGCGTGAAGGCGGGTGATCTCGGCGAGCACCTCGTCGACGTAGCCGCGTCCGCGGAACTCCGGCACCACCCCGAGATAGCCGACGTTCACGTTGTACGGCGTGGCGGAGGGAATCGCCATGCCCGCCACCTCGCCCTCGCGCGTGGAGGCGATCCGCCACCACTCCCGCTTGCCCGGCGCCCCGAGATAGAAGTCCATCTCCTCACGCGCGGTCGCGTCCACGCCCCTGGCGGCCAGGTTCGCACGGGTCTGGGCATCCAGGCTGCCCTCGGCGATTCTCCTGAACACCGCGAGGAACTCCTCGTCGGAGGCCTCGGTGAACCGCAGCCTGCCGGCCGCGGGGGGCACCCCGTCGGCGGGTGCCCATTCGAACTGCAGCCGCTCCACCTCGCGGGTGAGGCCCGCCGCGTGCGCCGCCGCCCGCCGCCACTCCACGGCCGCCAAGGTGGCCGGATCGTCACGCCAGCCACCGGTGACCTTGATCTCGTACTGCACCGGCTCCGGGAACCCGGCCAGCGCGGCCCCGATCAGCTCGGCGGCGACGGCGGCACGGTCGCCCACGGCAGGATCGACGTCGAGGCAATCGAGCGCGACCGGATGCAGGCTGGCCTTCGCCCCCCACCACAACGCCCGTCCCACGACCCGGCCGTCGTGCTCGGCGATCCATGTCCACTCCGGCCGGTACATGCCCTCGGCCAGTTCGGCCAGGTAACGGTCGGCGGGGATCCACCCCACAGGCTCGGTCACGATCCACGAGGTCACGCAGTCGATGTCCGTGGGGGCGGTAGCGCGGTAGGAGATCACCTGCAGAGGCTAGCGAAGCTCCCACCATGTTCGTAGGAGCCGAGGCTGCCTTGACGACGCGAAGAGCACCATCAGGCAGGGCAAGGGCTAGCCACCTGGCTTGACCAACGGTGAAGGAGCGCTACAGACGGCCCACTTGACCCGCGTGGTCCCCAAGAACCCAAGAAGGCCGACCCGATTACTCGAATCAGCCTTCTGACCTGCGGTTACATCCTGTCGGGACGGCCGGATTCGAACCGACGACCCCTTGACCCCCAGTCAAGTGCGCTACCAAGCTGCGCCACGTCCCGTTGCCGCAGTGGAACTCCCCTGCGGCAGCCGGTACAGCGTAGCGCAGTGCCCCGAACAGTGCGCACACGCCCCACCCCGATCGCCGGCCCTCTCCGACGCCTCGGAAGGCCACCCTCGCGGGCGGTGCCGCGTGCGAGCGCCGCCACTCCCTCTAAAGCATCCTAGGAGGGTGGGTTAAAAGGTGATGCCAGGTGGAAGACAAGCTTCCACCCGGCATCAGGGACGTACGAAGAACTAGCCGTGCGCCTTGCCGCGGCCGCCAGGGCCCAGCTTCTTGCGAGCGCGTACGGAGATCTCCACCGGGCTGCCCTCGAAGCCGAACGTCTCGCGGAGCTTGCGCTCGACGAACCGCTGGTAGCCGGGGTCGAGTGGACCGGTGGTGAAGAGCACGAAGCGCGGCGGCGCGACACCCGCCTGGGTGGCGAAGAGGATGCGCGGAGCGCGTCCACCGCGTACCGGGTGCGGGGTGGCCTGGACCAGCTCGGTGAGCCACTGGTTGAGCTGGCCGGTGGGGACGCGGGTCTCCCAGCTCGCCAGGGCCTTGCGCAGCGCCGGGGCGAGCTTCTCCACCGCCCGGCCGGTGCGGGCCGAGAGGTTCAGCTGGATCGACCAGGGGATGCGGCGCAGCTCCCGTTCGATCTCCTTCTTGAGGTAGTAGCGCCGGTCCTCGTCGACCAGGTCCCACTTGTTGAAGGCGATCACCAGGGCCCGGCCGGACTCGACGACCATCGAGAGGACCCGCTGGTCCTGCTCGCTGATCGGCTCGCTGGCGTCGAGCAGCACCACGGCCACCTCGGCGGCCTCGATGGCGCCGGCGGTCCGCAGGCTGGCGAAGTACTCGGTGCCGCTGGCCCGGGCGACCCGCTTGCGCAGGCCGGCGGTGTCGACGAACTGCCAGGTCTCGCCGCCGATCTGCACCAGGCTGTCGACCGGGTCGACGGTGGTGCCGGCGACCGAGTCGACGACCGCGCGCTCCTCGCGGGCGAGCCGGTTGAGCAGACTCGACTTGCCGACGTTCGGGCGGCCGACCAGCGCCACCCGGCGGGGGCCGCGCGGGCGGTTCTCGATGATCGGCGGGGCGTCGGGCAGCGCCCGCAGGATCAGGTCGAGCAGGTCACCGGCGCCGCGTCCGTGCAGCGCCGAGATCGGGTACGGCTCCCCCAGCCCCAGGGACCAGAGCGACGAGGTGGCGTCCATCTCGATGTTGGCGTTGTCGGCCTTGTTGGCGACCAGGATCACCGGCTTGGCGCTGCGGCGCAGCATCTTCACCGCGGCCTCGTCCACGTCGGTGGAGCCGACCATCGCGTCGACGACGAAGAGGACCACGTCGGCGGTCTGCACCGCCCCCTCGGCCTGGGCGGCGATCGCCGCCGCCCGGTCCTTCGCGTCGGGCTCCCAACCGCCGGTGTCGACGACCGTGAATTGCCGGCCGGACCACTGCGCGTCGTAGGGCACCCGGTCCCGGGTCACCCCCGGCTTGTCCTCGACCACGGCCTGACGCCGCCCGATGATCCGGTTGACCAGGGTCGACTTGCCGACGTTGGGCCGGCCGACCACCGCGACTACCGGAACAGGTCCGGTCTCCTCAGCGACCTCGTCGCTCTCGGTCAGCTCGATCCAGCCATCATCCGTCATGCCACGCCTTTACTGTTCAGCATTTCGCGGAGCCGGGCGACGACCTCGTCGATGCCCAGCTCGGTGGTATCCAGTTCAACCGCGTCCGCCGCCTTCTGCAGCGGACTGGCCTTGCGGGTCGAGTCCAGCCGGTCCCGGCGGGCCAGGTCCTCGGCGGTGGCGGCGACGTCGGCGGCGATCTCGGCGCTGCGCCGGGCCGCGCGGGCCGCCGCGGAGGCGGTGAGGAAGACCTTCAGGTCGGCGTCGGGGGCGACCACACCGGCGATGTCGCGGCCCTCGACCACGATCCGGCCGAGCTGGTCGATGATGGCCCGCTGGTGCTCCACCAGCATGGTCCGCACCGTCGGCACGGCCGACACCGCCGAGACCGCGCCGGTGACCTCGGGGCCGCGGATCTCCGCGTCGACCGTGACGCCGTCGGCGGTCACGTGGTAGCCCTGCGGGTCGGTGCCGATGCGCAGGTCGACGTCGGCGGCGACCTTGGCGACCGCGTCGGCGTCGGTGAGCTCCACCCCGCTGCGCAGCACCGCCCACGTGATCGCCCGGTACATCGCACCGGTGTCCAGGTACCCGGCGCCCAGCTCCGCGGCGAGCCGCCGGGAGACCGTGGACTTACCCGAGCCCGAGGGTCCGTCGACCGCCACCACACACCGACCACTACGCGCCATCTCCGACACCGTTCCTCCTTCGCCGCCTGTCGCCGTCAATCATGCCCCGTACGCTCCGGCGGCCTGCTGCCGCATCCGGCCCACGCCACAGCGGCGCGGCACCGGCGACAGCAGCCTCACCGCGCAGAGTTACCCATCGGGGGCGGCTCAGTCACCAACCACCTTGAAGAGCGCCGCCACCTCGGCGTTGGTCAGCCGGCGGGTGCGCCCGGTCCGCAGGTCACCCAGGCGGATCGGACCGATCGAGGTACGCACCAGTCGCGAGACCGGGTGCCCGACCTCGTCGAAGAGCCGACGCACGATGTGCTTGCGCCCCTCGTGCAGGGTCACCTCGACCTGCGTGGTGCGGCCGAGAGTGTCGACGACCTTGAAGGCGTCGAGCTTGACCGGCCCGTCCTCCAACTCGATTCCGCCCAGCAGCCGCTTGCCAAGGTTACGGGGCAGCGGGCCGGCCACCTCGCAGAGGTAGGTCTTCTGCACGGCGTACGAGGGGTGCATCAGCTTGTGGGCGAGGTCGCCGTCGTTGGTGAGCAGCAGCAGGCCCTCGCTGTCGGCGTCGAGCCGGCCGACGTGGTAGACCCGCTGATCGACCCTGTCGAGGAAGTCGGCGAGCGCGGTGCGGCCCTTCTCGTCGGCCATCGTCGAGACGACACCGCGGGGCTTGTTCATCGCCAGGTAGACCAGCCGGGTGTCGACGACCAGCCGCTCCCCGTCGACGTGGATCACCGCGGCGGCCGGGTCGACCTTGTCGCCGAGCTGCGCCGGGCGGCCGTCGACCGTCACCCGGCCACGGAAGATCAGGTCCTCGCAGGCACGGCGGGAGCCGACTCCGGCGGCGGCGAGGACCTTCTGCAGGCGCTGCACGTTGTCGGGGTTCTCAGTGCGGGTCGTACGGGTGTTACGGGGCATCTGTCAGCTCTTCTATGTCGGTCGGCAGGAACGGGGCCAGGGGCGGCAGGTCGGCCAGGGTGTTCAGGCCCAGCTTCTCCAGGAACATCGTGGTGGTCCGGTAGAGGAACGCACCGCTGTCCGGTTCCGTGCCGCACTCTTCGACCAGGCCGCGCACTACCAGGGTACGGAGCACCCCGTCGCAGTTGACACCCCGTACCGCCGCGAGCCGCGAACGGGTGACCGGCTGCTTGTAGGCGACCACCGCGAGTGTCTCCAGCGCGGCCTGGGTCAGGCGTACGGTCTGCCCGTCGAGGATGTAGCGCTCGACGTAGCCGGCGTACTCGGCGCGGGTGTAGAAACGCCAGCCGCCGGCGGCCCGGCGCAGGTCGAAGCCGTGCCCGGCCGCGGTGTAGCCGGCCGAGAGGCGCTCCAGCGCGGCGCCGATGCGCTCGACGGGCTGCTCCAGAGTCTGGGCCAGCAGCATCTCGCCGATCGGCTGGTCGACCACCAGCAGGATCGCCTCCAGCGCGGCGTCGAGCTCGGCGTCGTCGTCCAGCGCCGGCAGGTCAACGGCGGGGCGCGGTTCCGGCCGCCGCGGCACCCGCCGCCGGTTTCCGGTCACGGGTACGTCCGCGGGCCCCGGGGCCGATGCCGCGACTGCGGCCGGTACCGGTTCGTCGGGGGCGGTCGCGGGCGCGCCCGCGGTTTCGGTGCCAGCAGTCTGCTCCGGCACCTCGTCGGCCACGGCCGGCGCCGGCTCGTCGGGCTCTTCCGGCCCGGGCTGGGGCTCGGCGGACTGAGGCTCGGCGGGCTGGCGGGCCCAGGGCGGCACCCAGGCGGCGGCCTGGTCGGCCAGGGAGTTCCCGCGTTCGTCACTGCTCACGACAGCGCTCCCTCCTTCGTTGCGCCGGTCTCCGGCGGCGTCTCCGCGGCCGGTTCCGGGCTGCCGGCGTACTCGTCGACCCGCAGCTCGTCGCCGCCGTCGGCGGGCCCGGTCCACCGTACGGTCAGCTCGTCGAGGGCCTGTTCCTGGGTGAAGTCGATCAGCCCTTCGCGGTAGAGCTCCAGCAGCGCCAGGAAGCGGGCGACCACCTCGAGGGTCGACTCGCAGTCGGCGCAGAGCAGGGTGAAGGTGGCAGTGCCGGCCCGGCGCAGCCGGTCGCGCAGGATGCCGGCGTGCTCGCGGACGCTGACCCGGACCATGTGCACGTGGTCGATCGAGACCGTCGGGACCGGTTTCGGGGTCATCGCCTTGATCGCGAGCTGGGCGAGCCGCTGCGCGCCGATGCCGAGCACCAGGTCCGGCAGCGCCTCGGCGTACCGGGGCTCCAGGGTCACCGCCCGCGGCCAGCGACGCGAACCGACCGCCTCCAGTGCGGCGATGTGCGCGGCCGCCTCCTTGAACGCCTTGTACTGCAGCAGCCGGGCGAAGAGCAGGTCCCGGGCCTCCAACAGCGCCAGGTCCTCCTCGTCCTCGACCTCGGCGGCGGGCAGCAGCCGGGCGGCCTTGAGGTCGAGCAGGGTGGCGGCGATCACCAGGAACTCGCTCGCCTCGTCCAGATCCCAGCCGTCGCCCATCGCCCGGATGTAGGCGATGAACTCGTCGGTGACCCGGTGCAGCGCCAGCTCGGTGACGTCGAGCTTGTGCTTGCCGATGAGCTGCAGCAGCAGATCGAAGGGACCGGTGAAGTTCGCCAGCCGGACGGTGAAACCGGACCGGTCGCTCTCGGCTCCCGCCTCGGGCTGTGCCGGGATCTCGGCGGGAGCCGGTTGCGGGTCGACAGGGGCGGTGGTCACCCGACGACCGTAGTCGACCGCCCGGGTACGCGGTGTCGGCGCACCGCCGGGCTACCGCTCCGACTCGGCGGCGATCACCTCACGCGCCAGCTGCCGGTAGTTGCGCGCACCGGAGGAGGAGGGATCCATGGTGGTGATCGGGGCGCCGGCGACGGTCGACTCGGGGAACTTGACGGTCTTGGTGATCACCGTCTGGTAGACCTTGTCGCCGAAGGCCTCCACGACCCGCTGCAGCACCTGCCGGCAGTGGGTCGTGCGGCTGTCGTACATGGTGGCGAGGATGCCCTCGAGCTCCAGGTCGAAGTTGAGCCGCTCGCGGACCTTGTCGATGGTGTCCAGCAGCAGCGCCACCCCGCGCAGGCTGAAGAACTCGCACTCCAGCGGGATCAGCACGCCGTGCGCCACGGTCAGCGCGTTGATCGCCAGCAGCCCCAGCGAGGGCTGGCAGTCGATCAGAATGAAGTCGTACTCCTTGCGGACGGTGCGCAGCACGCGGGCCAGCGCCATCTCGCGGGCGACCTCGTTGACCAGCTGGATCTCGGCGGCGGAGAGGTCGATGTTCGCCGGCAGCAGGTGCAGCCCGGCGACATCGGTCTTGATCAGGACGTCCTCGGCGGTGATGTCGTCCTGCATCAGCAGGTTGTAGACCGACAGGTCGAGGTTGTGCGGGTTGACGCCGAGCCCGACGGAGAGGGCGCCCTGCGGGTCGAAGTCGACCAGGAGCACCTTGCGGCCGTACTCGGCGAGCGCGGCGCCGAGATTGATGGTCGTGGTCGTCTTCCCCACGCCACCCTTCTGGTTGGCCATCGCGATGATGCGGGCCGGGCCGTGCCGGTCGGTCGGCATCGGTTCGGGGATGGGCTTGCGCATGGTGTACGCGGCGGGATCCGCCGGCCCGAACTCGGCGTTCAGGGACGCCTGCTGCTCCCGGAGCGTTGACGTCCACGCCTCGGCACGGTCATCGTTGCCAGCCATGTCCTTTTCGCCCCCTCCCGACGACTGCCCGCTGCCGCAACGTCCCGCGACGGCTGGGCGCCGCAACCCCGTGACTGTCCGCGCCGGACCACTGCGCTCCACGCCCGGGTTGCCGCCCCACGAAGCCCGCGCCGCGTCCGACTCTACGCCACCTGGCGACGGCGCGACCGGCAGCCGCTCGGCGTGTCGGGCCGCCGTCGAGGCGGCTTGGCGCTGCTCAGGCCCGCGCCCGGGGGTGCGCCGTGGCGTAGATCTCGCGCAGCCGCTCCACAGTGACGAGGGTGTAGACCTGGGTCGTGGTCACCGAGGCGTGACCGAGCAACTCCTGCACCACCCGGACGTCGGCGCCGCCGTCAAGCAGATGCGTGGCGTAGGAGTGACGCAGCGTGTGCGGCGAGACCGCGCCGGGCCCTTCGGTGGGCAGCCCGGCGCGCTGCGCGGCCCGGCGCAGGATCGTCCAGGCGCTCTGCCGGGACAGCGGACCGCCGCGGGCGTTGAGGAAGACCGCCGGGGTGCCGCGGCCGGCCGCCGCGAGCGCGGGCCGCGCCCGCACCAGGTACGCCTGCAGCGCCTCGATGGCGTACCCGCCGATCGGCACGATCCGCGTCCGGCCACCCTTGCCGTGCAGCACCACCGCCGACTCGGCCGGGTCCAGGTCGTCGACGGCCGCGCCGAGCGCCTCCGAAATGCGCGCCCCGGTGCCGTAGAGGAACTCCAGCAGCGCCCGGTCCCGCAGCGCCGCCGCGGGCACGCCCTCGGCGTCGACGGCGCCGGCGCTCTCCAGCAGCCGGACGACCTGGTCGACGTCGAGGGCGCGGGGCAGCCGGCGGGGCGCGGCCGGCGGCCGGACGTCGCGGCCGGCGTCGTGGTCGACCTGCCCTTCGCGCAGCGCGAAGCGGTGCAGCCCGCGCACGGCGCTCGCCGCCCGCGCCGCCGACGACGCCGAGAGCGCCGGGTGCGCCTCTTCGCCGCTGCGCAGCCGGGCCACGTGCGCGGTGACGTGCGCGGACGTCACCGCCGCCAGGTCGGCCACCCCCGCCTGCGCCAGCGTCCGCAGATACCGCTCCAGGTCCCGCCGGTACGACGAGAGCGTGTTCGCCGACAGGCCACGCTCGACGGTCAGGTGGTCGAGGTAGCCGCGGACCGCGCGACGCAGCGCCGGCGCAGGCTGCGGCTCGGCGCCGGCCCCGGTCGTCGACAACTCCTGCACGCTCAGGCGAGCACCTCCGCGGTGGGGAGCACGTCCAGGTCGTGGGCCTGGCCGACCTCGGCGTACGTGACGTGCCCGTCGTGGGTGTTCAGGCCCAGCGCCAGCGCGGGATCGCGCCGCAGCGCCGCGCGCCAGCCGTGGTTGGCCAGTTCCAGCGCGTACGGCAGGGTGACGTTGGTCAGCGCGTAGGTGCTGGTGTGCGGAACGGCGCCGGGCATGTTGGCGACACAGTAGAAGACCGAGTCGTGGACCCGGTAGACCGGATCGGCGTGGGTGGTGGGGCGCGAGTCCTCGAAGCAGCCACCCTGGTCGATGGAGATGTCGACCAGCACGCTGCCGGGCTTCATCCGGGAGACCAGTTCGTTGGAGATGAGCTTCGGCGCCTTCGCCCCGGGTACCAGCACCGCGCCGATGACCAGGTCCGCGTCGAGGACGGCCCGTTCGATCTCGTACGCGTTGGAGGCGACGGTCTGCAGGTGGCCACGGTAGATGGCGTCGGCCTGACGCAGCCGGGCGACGTTCTTGTCCAGCAGCAGCACCTCGGCCTGCAGGCCGAGCGCGATGGCGGCGGCGTTCATGCCGGAGACGCCGGCGCCGATGACAACGGTCTTGGCCGCGTAGACGCCGGAGACGCCCCCCATCAGCACGCCGCGCCCGCCGCCGGAGCGCATCAGGTGGTACGCCCCGACCTGCGGGGCCAGCCGGCCCGCCACTTCGGACATCGGCGCCAGCAGCGGCAGCGCCCGGTCGGAGGTCTCCACAGTCTCGTACGCGATGCCGGTGACCCGGCGCTGCAGCAACGCGTCGGTGCACTCCCGGGACGCGGCCAGGTGCAGGTAGGTGAAGAGGACCTGGCCGGGTCGCATCCGGGGGTACTCCTCGGCGATCGGCTCCTTGACCTTCAGGACCAGTTCGGCGGCGTCCCAGACCTCCTCGGGCTTGGAGAGGATCCGGGCGCCCGCGGCGGCGAACTCGTCGTCGGTGATGCTGGAGCCGAGGCCGGCGCCGGCCTCGATGACGACCTCGTGACCGGCGCTGACGAACTCGTTGACCCCGGCCGGGGTGATCGCCACCCGGTACTCGTTGTTCTTTACCTCGCGCGGTACTCCGACCTTCATGACTGACACCCTTCCCGGGCCGGTGGGCCACGAATCGCCACCGCACCCGCGGGATTGTGTCCCGCTGCGCTGGTGGGCTGTGACGGGAGTCTATGGCGCTACGGGAAGCCGGACAGGCGACACGATGACAGCCACTGTGGGCGTCTCACTACAGAATGTCAGGTCCACATCGTCTCTGTAGCTGCGCTTACGTCAACCGAGAGGTCAATAGTCACGCTGCGGTGTCCACCGGCAGTACAGCGGTGGTGCAGATCAATTACAGTGTCGCCTCATGACCTACCCCCAAACCCCTCAGTACCCGAACGTCTCTGACAAGAGCAAGACCGTTGCCGGTCTCCTCGGCATCTTCCTCGGCAGCTTCGGCGCCGGCCGCTTCTACATGGGCGACACCAAGACCGGTGTGCTGCAGCTCGTCGTCAGCCTGCTGACCTGCTTCGTAGGCGGCATCTGGGGTGTCATCGACGGCATCCTGATCCTCGTCAACGGTGGCGTCGACGGCCAGGGCCGCCCGCTGCGCGACTGACCTCACACCACTGCAAGCACGAGGGTGCCCGGGCGTTGAACGCCCGGGCACCCTCGTCTGCAGAGCCTGTCGTGCTCAGACCCGGTCGCCGCCGGGCAGCGGCACGTCAACCGGGCGCAGCCCGGTCCAGCCGGCGTCCCGGGCCCGCACCGCGGCGAGCAGCCCGGCCACGCAGGCCGCGTTGGTGATCTCGCCGGCGAGCACCATCTCGACAGCCCGGTCCAGATCGACGCGGGCCACCTCGAGTTCGGCCTCCTCGTGGGTGCGCTCGTGCCGCCGCGTGGCCGCCACCTCACCCAGGTCGCGGGCCAGGAAGATGCGGATCCGCTCGTCCGAGCAGCCCGGCGAGGTGTGCAGGTCCACCAGCGTGTCCCAGCGCCCCGCCGTGAGATCGGCCTCCTCGGCCAGCTCCCGCGCCGCCGCCGCGACCAGCGGCTCGTCGCCGACGTCCATCAGCCCGGCCGGCAGCTCCCACAGGCGCACACCGACCGGGTGGCGGTACTGGCGGACCAGGACCACCCGGCCCTGGTCATCGAGGGGGACCACGCCGACCGCGCCGATGTGCCGCAGGTAGTCGCGGGCCGCGACCTCGCCGCCCGGCATCCGCACCTGGTCGGTGACCACGCCGAAGAGCGGGCCGCGGTAGCGCTCCTGACGCTCGCACACCTCGTAGCGGTGCGCCGGGGCGCTCTCCTCGGGCTGTGCGCCCGGCGCGGTGCTCACTTGGCGGCGCCGCTTCGGCCGCCACGGGCCACACCGTTGCGCCCCGCCCGGGCGCCCGTCTCCGGCTCGGCCTCGGCGGTCCGGTCGGCGCCGGCGCGGGCCAGCGCCGCCGCGATGAAAGCGGCGAAGAGCGGGTGCGGACGGTTCGGCCGGCTCTTGAGCTCCGGATGCGCCTGGGTGGCGACGAAGAACGGGTGCAGCTCGCGGTCGAGCTCGACGAACTCGACCAGCCGGCCGTCCGGGGAGGTACCGGAGATGCGCAGCCCGGCCTTCTCCAGAGTCTCCCGGTAGGCGTTGTTGACCTCGTAGCGGTGCCGGTGCCGCTCGCTGACCTCGGTGGTGCCGTACGCCTCGGCGACGATCGAACCCTCGACCAGCTTCGCCGGGTACGCCCCCAGCCGCATCGTGCCGCCCAGGTCGCCCTTGCCGGCCACGATCTCCTCCTGGTCGGCCATGGTGGCGATGACCGGGGCGGCGCACTGCTCGTCGAACTCCAGCGAATTCGCGCCGGTCACCCCGGCCAGGTTGCGCGCCGTCTCGATTGCCATGCACTGCAGGCCGAGACAGAGCCCGAGCATCGGCACGCCGTTCTCGCGGGCGTAGCGGGAAGCGCCGAGCTTGCCCTCGATGCCGCGCACGCCGAACCCGCCGGGGATGAGGATGCCGTCCACACCGGCCAGCACCTTCGCCGCGCCCGCCGGGGTCTCACAGTCGTCGCTGGCCACCCAGCGCAGCTTCACCCGCGCCCGGTGGGCGAAGCCGCCCGCCCGGATCGCCTCGCTGACCGACAGGTACGCATCCGGCAGGTCGACGTACTTGCCGACGATCGCCACCTCGACGGTGTGCTTCGGGTGGTGCACCCGCTCCAGCAGGTCGTCCCAGCTGCTCCAGTCGACGTCGCGGAAGGAGAGCCCGAGCCGGCGTACGACGTAGGCGTCGAGCCCTTCCCGGTGCAGCACCTTCGGGATGTCGTAGATGCTCGGCGCGTCCGGGCAGGCGATGACCGCTTCCTCGTCGACGTCGCAGTAGAGCGAGAGCTTGTTCTTCAGCTTCGCCGGGATCTCCCGGTCCGAGCGGCAGACGAGCGCATCGGGCTGGATGCCGATGTTGCGCAGCTGTGCCACCGAGTGCTGCGTCGGCTTGGTCTTCAGCTCACCCGACGGCGCCAGGTACGGCACCAGCGACACGTGCAGGTAGAAGCAGTTGTCGCGGCCGAGCTCGTGGCGGATCTGGCGGATCGCCTCCAGGAAGGGCAGCGACTCGATGTCGCCGACGGTGCCGCCGACCTCCGTGATGACCACGTCCGGGGTGCGGCCGTCGTCATCCGGGTCGGCCATCGCCAGGATCCGGGACTTGATCTCGTTGGTGATGTGCGGAATCACCTGGACGGTGTCGCCGAGGTACTCGCCGCGGCGCTCCTTGGCGATCACCGCCGAGTAGATCTGCCCGGTGGTGACGTTCGCCTTGCCCGACAGCGGCCGGTCCAGGAAACGCTCGTAGTGCCCGACGTCGAGGTCGGTCTCCGCGCCGTCCTCGGTGACGAAGACCTCTCCGTGCTGGAACGGGTTCATCGTGCCCGGGTCCACGTTCAGGTAGGGGTCCAGCTTCTGCATCACCACGCGCAGCCCGCGGGCGGTGAGGAGATTGCCGAGGCTGGAGGCGGTGAGCCCCTTACCCAGCGAGGAGGCGACGCCTCCGGTGACGAAAATGTGCCTGGTCGTCCGTGCTGAAGGCGCCAACGCCTGCTCCCGTGTCATCCGTAGCGGTCGTGCAGACCGCCGTGCCGATCAGCCAACTGATCACGCGATCCACGGGATTCCACGCTAACACCTCCACAGCCGCCCGCGCCCGTCGCACCGGTCGCAGCGCCCGGAACGCCACCCGCTAGGGTGCGGCCGCCATCCCCTGGCGGCCCGGGGCCGGCCCGGAACCGACGGGTTCGTCACCGCAGGCCCGGTCTCCGCTCGCCCCGTCCCCGCGGGCGAGACCATCACCAGAGGCCCGGGCGGCAGGGGCCACCGGGCGGGTACGCGGACTCCCGCCACCGCCGGCCGGATCGGACTGCTCCGGAGGAGGCGGGCCGGCGGAGTCCGGGCGCGGCGGACCGAAGTCGACCGGGCGCGGCCCGTCGGGCTGGGTGCGGTCGGCGGCGTGGCCCAGCACCCGCAGCGCGGCCAGCGACGCCATCGGCACGGTGACCGCTGCCGCGGCTCCGGCCACGTCGAGTCCCGCCCCGGCCAGGAGGCCACCGCTGACGGCGGCCACGGCGATGCCGGCCATCGCTGCCCGCATCGTCGGATAGATGCCGAAGAGCCGCCGCAGGCCGCCCCAGGGCTGCAGCAACGCGAAAGCGACCAGCGCCACCCCGACCACGGCCAGGATCGTCAGCGGACTGCCGGCGAGCGCCGTCAGGTTCGCCGAGGTGGAGCGGTGCAGGGTGGAGCCACCGGTGCCGTCGGCGAGGGCGTTGATGAAGCGACCGAGGCTGCCCCGGTCCTGTGGCGGGCGGCGCAGGTCGACCACCGCGAAGCCGACGGTGACCGCGAGCCCGGCCAGCGTCGTCCAGGCCGCCCGGGTGACGGTGAGCCATCCGCCGGTGCAGAGCGCCGCGGCGATGCTCACCCCGGCGGTCAGCGCGATCGCACCGACCGCGTCGGCGCCGAGGTACGGGCTGCCGACGATCACGACGGTCGCCATCCCGATCAGCACCACCACCGCGGGACGCCACGGCCGGGGCATCCGCTGGGCCAGCCAGCCGGAGCTGAGCAGGGCCGCCGCGATCAGCACACCGAGCCCGACAGTGCCGACCCCGGAGTAGCGGCCGCCTTCCAGCGCGGAGTAGCCCGTCACGCCGTTGAGCTGCAGCCGCGCACCGGTGATCACGTCGGCGCCGACGACCAGCGTGGTCAGCGCGGCGACCGCCCCCAGCGGGGTGAGGGTCTGCTGGTAACCGGGAAGGAAACGCACCGCGGCGGTGGCGGCCAGGATCAGCACCATGGTGGTGGCGGCGAAGTACCAGCCGGCGTGGCTCCCCTGCCACCAGGGCAGCACATCGGCCAGCAGCGCCGCCGGAATCGCCACGGCCGCGGCGATGAGCAGCACCTCCATCACCGCGACGACCCGCGGCGAGACCGGAACCGGGGCGACCGGACCGGCGGGGCGGCGGGCGCGGCGCAGCAACGGCAGGATTCCCACCGCGAGCGCCACCTGGACGGCGACCAGCAGGGCGAAGAACCATTCGGCCACCGCCCGCTGGGCCCGGGCCTCGCCGTCGGCGTCGGCGAGCCCGCCGATCGCCTCGGTCAGGTCCGCCGGACGCTCCTGGGCAGGGGCGAGCGCATGGCCGATGAAACGGCGTTCGGGGATCTGCCGGTCCAGCACGGTCAGCGCCGTCGGCGCCAGGTCGACAAGCTGCACATAGCCGGGGCGGCCGGTGCTGGCGGAGGTCAGCCAGCGCCCTTCCCAGCCGGGGCCGTCGGCGACCACCACGTGCAGCCGGTTGGTCTGATCGGTGTCGGCCAGCCCGGCGACCACCACCAGGGAGTCCGCCGGCCGGGCCGCCAGCACCCGGGCCAGCTGCGCGTCGGCGGCGGCCGCGGCCATCCGGCGGGCCTGCGGGTCGTCACCGCTGACCGTGCCGAGGTCGACGAGGCTCAGCACACAGGAGGCGAGCAGCTCACGGGGGTTCTCGGGCAGCTCCGGGGCGTACCGGTCGACCCGGCCGAAGGGGCGGGCGGCGGCGACCGCCGCGCCGGTGCCGACCGCGACGGTGCAGCGCACCGACTCGGCGAGCGAACCGGGCACCGCGCCCCAGTTGCGGGTCTGCTGGTTGTGCCAGACCGCGGTCTGCTGTTCGGGCAGGTAGGCGCCGATGCCGTCGGGCTGCTCGACGACGACGTTGACCTCCGGGCACTCGGCGGGCACCGGCGCGTCATTCCAGGCCGCGTAGTTGCCGGCACCGAGAGTCAGCCAGCCGTCGACCGGGCAGGTGGTCGGCTGCGCCGAGCGGACCGCCAGCGAACCGATTCCGCCGGTGCCGGCCATCCGCCACAGGGTCGGGGTGGTCTGCGGATCGACGTCCTCCCAGCGCAGCCCGGCGACCCCGGCCACGATGACGTAGTCGGCCTCCGGTCGCTGCTCGGGGACGCCGGGGCGGACCACCAGCGCGGTGATGCCGACGGCGACCACCAGCATCGTCAGCAGGGCGTAGACGCCGCGGCGCAGCGTCATGCCCGGTCCTCCCCCGCCTGGTCCGCACCGCCGGGCGTACCCGGCGGTGCCGGTGCGGCCGGTGCGATCTCGGCGTAGAGGGCCGTCAGCGCGGCGACGGTGTCGGACTCGTCCGGCCAGCCGGCCGCCTGCTCCGGACCGCGCCGTGCGAGCTCGGCGCGGCGTTCGGGGTCGTCGAGCAGTTCCCGGACGGCCGCGTCCAGGGCATCGGCATCCCCCGGTGGGACCAGGACCGCCGCGTCGCCCACCAGTTCGGGTAGTCCGCCGACGGCGGTGGCGACCAGCGGCACCCCGGCGCGCAGCGCCTCCTGGGCGAAGAGCTGACGCGCCTCCCAGTCGCTGGTGACCACTGCCAGGTCGGCGCCGGCGAGCAGGTCGGCCACGTCGGTGCGGTGTCCCAGCAGGGTCACCGGGGCGCGGGCGGCGGAGATGCGCGCCGCGAGCTGGAGGTAGCTGGGGCCGCTGCCGGCGACCAGTACGGCCGGGACAGGGCTGCGCTCGCGCCACCGGGCGGCGGCGTCGACGAGCAGTTCGTACCGCTTCTGCGGGTGCAGCCGTCCCACCGACAGGATCAGCGGCTGCTCGGAGCGGATCCCGAACTCGGCGCGGACGGCGGCGCGAGCACGGCGCGGCGCGGGCAGCGCGGGCGCGGCCACCGGCGCCAGCCGGGCGTCGGCGGCGCCGAGCTGCGCCGCCCGCTCCACCAGGTCGGCGGAGGCACCGAGCGTGACCCGGGCCGAGCGGGCCACGAACCGCTCGGCGAGACGCGAGACCCGGCCCCGTACGCCGCCGGCGAGCACCGCGTTGTGCAGGGTGACCACCACCGGCACGGCCGGCCGGGCGAGCACCGCCACCAGCCCGGCCCGCAGGCCGTGGGCGTGCACCAGGGTGACGGGCTGGGCGGTCAGCGCCCCGCGCAGCGCCCCGACGGCACGGGCGTCTGCCGGGGTCGGGCTGGCAGGGATCTCGATCGGGACGAAGCGGGCACCGGCGGCGGCGAAGCCGAACTGTTCGTCGGTGGCGGCGGGACCGGCGACGACGACCGGCACCCCCCGCGCCAGCAGGCCACGGGTGACGGAGGCGACGTGCTGCCCCACGCCGCCGGTGCTCGATGCGAGCAGCTGCAGTACCGATCCGCCCCAGCCGGACCGCGGCTCTTGCGCGTTCACCGAACCAACCCTCTCACCGGGCCACCGTCTCCTTCGTGTCCCCGTCGGCACGACCGCCGCGGCCCCGGCGGGTCAACCTACCCAATCGGCGGGCGAGGGCGGCGAGCAACGGCCGCACATCGGGGCGGTCCAGCAGGTACGCCAGCGCGAGGAAGACGGCGGCGGCCACCGCGGCGGCGAGCGCGCCCTGCGCCAGGGCACCGGCTTTGCCGGCCAGCTGCGGCAGTACGGCCAGCACGGCGCGGGCGGCGGCGGCTCCGGCGAGTGCGGCCGTGATTCCCGCGGCGGCGGCCCGGCCGGCGCCGGCGAGGCTGCCCGCTCCCGCCGAGCGGTACACGGCGGCGACGAGCAACGCGCCGAGCACCAGCATGCCGAGCGAGTTGGCGGCGCCGACGGCGCTCACCCGCTCCTCGCGCGGCACCAGCAGGGCGAATCCGATCACCGCGGCGGGCACCACCAGCCAGCCGACGGTGATGGCGAGGGTGGCGTCGCGGACGGCGCCACGGGCGTAGAGGGCCCGGGAGAGGACCGCGAAGAGGCCGTAGCCGAGCAGACCGGGCGCGAAGGCGGTCACCGCCGCGGCGGTCGGCTCGACCATCTGCGGCGCGTCGAAGAAGAACCGGGCGACCGGTCCGGCGACCCCGACGAGGACGGCCGCGCCGAGGCTGCTGAACAGCAGCACCCCGCGCACCGTCGGCGCGAGTGTGCGCCGGTACGCCTGCTCGTCGCCGACCGCGCTCGCGGCCGCCAGCGTGGGGTACGCGGCGACGGCGAGCGGCACGGCGAACACCGCCCAGGGCAGCAGGTAGACCGTCTGCACCAGGTTGTAGATGATCGGCGCGCCGAGGTCGATCGGGAGGCGCTTGAGGATGACCAGCAGCGCGATCTGCTGCGCGGCGACCGTGACGACACCGGCGATCACCAGCGGCCCGATCCTGGTGCGCGCCTCGGCGTCGAAGTGGTAGCCGAGCCGGGGCCGCACTCCCAGCCGTCGCAGCGGGATCAGCAGCGGCAGCGACAGTGCCACCACCCCGAGGGTGGTGCCGCCGCTGAGCAGCAGCTCCCCGCCGGCGCCCACACCGGCCACCGTGGGGGCACGTCCCTCCAGTGCCAGGAACAGCAGGTAGACGCCGATGACCGTGACGCTGCTGAGCAGCGGAGCGATGACGGGCCAGGCGAAGCGCCGGTGTGCCTGCAGCACACCGGTGAGGACGATGCCGGTGCCGTACAGCGGCAGTTGGGGGGCGAAGAGCCGCAGCATCCGGGCGCCCGCGGCGACCTGCTGCGGGTCGGGGTCGTCGGCGATGACCGCGACGATCGGCGCGGCGAAGACCGCCACCAGCACCGCCAGCGGCACCAGGAGGGTGACCACCCAGGTCAGCAGGGCGCCGGCGGTGCGGGCCACCGCTTCCCGGTCGCCGGCGGCGACGGCCCCGGCGAGCACCGGCACGACCAGGCTGGCGAGCGCCCCGCCGGCGACGATCTCGAAGATGATGTTCGGCACCGTGTTGGCGACGACGTAGAGGCTGCCGAGGTCGGACTGCTGGAACAGCCAGCTGAACAGTCCCGTACGGGCGAAGCCGGCGAGCCGGGCCAGCACGGTGAGGACCGCGATGAGCGCGGCGGCGCCGGCGAGACGCGCGGTACCCGTGGAGGCGGCCCGGATGGACACGTCAGGCCGTGGGCCGCCGGCCCAGCGCGTCCAGTTCACGCAGCACGGGCGTGCCCTGGATCACCTGGGTGAAGCTGACCTTCTCGCTGGCGGCGGTGAGGGCCACCAGCACCGCGAGGAGTCCGGCACGTCCGGCCGGGCCGGTACGCGCGGCGAGTGCGACGCCGAGCTGGGCACCGAGCGCATTGGCCCCGCTGTCGCCGAGCATCACCCGCTCGTCGAGGTCCTCGCGGAGCAGCCCGGAGCAGGCGCCGACGGCACCGGCGGCGACCCCGCCGTGCGGGCCCCGCGACAGCGGGCCACCGAGCAGGAGACCGGTCTTGAGCGCCCGGCCGGGGCGCAGGTCCAGCAGGTTGAGCAGGTTGGCGGTGCCGGCGACGACCCCGGCGCCGAGCAGGACGTCGGTGGTGCGCGTCAGCCGTCCCTGCCGGGCACGGCGGCGGCCGGCCTTGCCGCTGTTGTCGGCGGCGAGCAACGCGGCGGCGGCCAGCCCGGCGGCCCCGACGCCGACGATCTTGACCAGCCCGCTGGTGACCCGTCCTTCGCGCAGCGCGCCGAGGTGGCCGGCGAAGCCCTTGGCTGTGCGCTGGTCGGGGCGGGCGCCGACGACGTCGTCGTAGAGTCCGACGGCGCCGGCGCCGAGGCCGGCGACGAGGGTGGCGGCGGCAGCCTGCCGTGAGGGCGCGCCGAACGCGCCGCCGAGGGCCGCACCTGCGGCGAGCGCCGGACCCGCCGCCAGCGTCACCTCACGGCCCTGGAAGTTGGTACGCCGCAGCGCGGCCGCCGCCGGCTGGGCGGTCACCGCGCGCAGCGCGAGGCGTGCCAGCAGGGCTCCCGCCCCGGAGGCCGCGGTGCGCCGCAACCTTCCCGTTCCGGTCTTGCGGGGCGCGGAGGTTCCCGTCGAACGGGCGTTGTCGGTCACTGGCGCAGTTTAGGCAACAGCGCCGCGTCGGTGCCGACGCCGTACTGGCCGACGACGTCGGTGGTGATCTGCTCGGCCAGCGCGAGGGCGGTGACCAACTGCCCCTGGATGGTGTTGGCGTTGTCGACGGTGGAGATCGTCTGTGACAGCGCCGGGTCGGCCCGGACCTGGGCCACCACATTGCCGCCGGCGGAGCCGTTGCCGGCCACCACCAGGTGGGCGTGCTGGTCGAACTGCTCGACGACCTTGACCACCGAGTCGTCCTTGGTGGTGGCGTCCTTGTCGACGTACGGCGGTCCGCTGATCACCACGACGGCCTCGGCGGCGGCGGCCACGGGCTCCTCGACGTTGAGATAGCCCTCGTCCGCGTAGGTCTTGAGCACGGCACGCCGGTCGGACTCGCTGGCCGGTGTCCCCCCTGCGGCCCGGTCGAGCAGCGCGCTGGCGAGCAGGGCACTGGAGGTCTCGACGCCGTGGCCGTTGCCGGGCAGCCCGTCGGTGGGCACGGTGGGCCGGGCCGCGGTGACCGCGAGCTCCATCAGGGCGCTGTTGTTCTCGGGGTTGACCAGCTTCTCCTGCACGTCGACGCGGCCGGTCATGGTCGCGCCGGTGGTGGCGAGCATCTCGACGATGCCGTCGGCCTGGTCGCGGCCGCTGGGCAGGACCACCACGAGCACCCGGCGGCCGGTGAGCGTGCCGGGGAGCATGACCTGCGCCACCTCGGCGGCGAAATCCTCCTCGAGCTCCAGTTCCTTCTCGAGGTTCTGCACGCTCTGGCGCAGCTGCTGGTTGTCCTTGCTCAGCCCGTCGACGCTCGCCTTGAGCGAGTCGGCGACCGGCCCGTTGAGGGCGGCGGTGCCGACCACCAGGCCGATGGCCAGTGCGAGGAAGACCGCGGTGAGGGACACCACGTGATAGCGGAAGTTGATCACGCCAGAAGCCTCTTGATCGGTTGAGGTGCTAGAAGAGCTGCCCGAGCTGGAATACCAAATTGTCCCACCACTCGGAGACGACGCCCAGGTACGCCTTTCCGACGGTGGAGACGGCTACCGCGGACGCCATGGCCGCGATCGCGGAGAGCACCAGCAGCAGCAGGGACGAACCGGAGATGCTCTGCCGGTAGAGCCGGCTCACGCCCTTGGCGTCCACCAGCTTTCCGCCGACCTTGAGGCGGGTCAGGAAGGTCGAGGCCATGCCGCCGCGCCCCTTGTCCAGGAACTCGACCAGGGTGGCGTGGGTGCCGACCGCGACGAGCAGGGAGGCGCCCTTCTCGTCGGCGAGCAGCATCGCCAGGTCCTCGCTGGTGGCGGCGGCCGGGAAGGTCTGCGCCGGCACGCCGAGCCCCTCCACCCGGGCCAGGCCCGGCGCCCGCCCGTCGGGGTAGGCGTGCACGATCACCTCGGCCCCGCAGCGCAGCACGTCGTCGGTGACCGAGTCCATGTCGCCGATGATCAGATCGGGGGTGTAGCCGGCTTCGACGAGCGCGTCGGCACCGCCGTCGACACCGATCAGCACCGGCTTGAACTCGCGGATGTAGGGGCGCAGCACGTCCAGGTCGGCCTTGTAGTCGTAGCCGCGAACCACGATCAGGCAGTGCCGGCCCCGCAGTTCGGTCTGGATGTCCGGTACGCCGACCCCGTCGAGGAGCAGCTCCCGCTCCTGCTTGAGGTACTCCATGGTGTTGGCGGCGAAGGCCTCCAACTGCACCGAGAGCCCCTCGCGGGCGTCGGCCATGGCCTTCGCCACGCTCTCGGCGTCCTGGGCTACGCCAGCGGCGACGGCCTCGTCACCGACGAAAATCTTGCTGCCCTCGATGCGGACGACATCGCCCTCGCGCAGCTGCTGGAAGATGCTCTCGCCGAGGTCGTCCACGAGCGGGATGCCCGCCTCGATCAGCACCTCGGGGCCGAGGTTCGGATAGCGCCCGGAGACCGACGGCTTGGCGTTGAGCACCGCCGCCACGCCCACGGCGACCAGCGAGTCGGCCGCGACACGGTCAAGGTCGACATGGTCGATCACCGCGATGTCGCCGGGACGCAGGCGGCCGGTCAGCCGCTTGGTCCGGCGGTCGAGGCGTGCGACGCCGACGACTCTGCCGGGCTCGGCGGTCCGGGTTCGGCGCAAGGTGGGTAGACGCATCGGGGCCATCCTGGCATGGGAGACAGGGTTTTCTGTAGCGACATGCAGAGCAGGGCCGCACTCCCAGGGAAGCACACCCGCCGGCCTGCCGTCGTGCGGCAGCTCACAGCCGACTAAAGGCGACGCTCCCGGGCCGCGACCGCGAGCAGTTCCTCGGCGTGGGCGATGCCCAGATCGGAATCGGGCAGACCGGCCAGCATCCGGGCGAGTTCACGGGCCCGTTCAGTGTCCTCCACCACGCGAACGCCACTGGTGGTGACCGCCCCACCGGTGTCCTTGGCCACCACCAGGTGCCGGTCGGCGAAGGCCGCCACCTGGGGCAGGTGGGTGACGACGAGCACCTGGTGGGTGCGGGCCAACCGGGACAGCCGGCGGCCGATCTCCACCGCCGCCTGGCCACCGACACCGGCGTCGACCTCGTCGAAAACCAGGGTCGGTGGACCGCCGGAGCCCGCGAAGACGACCTCGATGGCGAGCATCACCCGGGAGAGCTCACCGCCGGAGGCGCCGCGCTGCAGCGGCAGGGCCGGAGCGCCGGGGTGTGCCAGCAGCCGCAGCTCGACCTCGTCGGCGCCGTCGGCGCTGACCCCCACCTCGATCCCGTCCACCCGCAGCGTCGGGTCGCTGCGTCCGGCCGGACGGGGCAGCACCGCGACCTCGATACGGGCGTGCGGCATCGCCAGTCCCGCCAGCTCGACGGTGACCTGATCGGCGAAGCGCCCGGCCGCCTCCCGTCGGGAGGCGGTCACCCGGGCCGCCATCTCGGCGACCTCGTCGGCGAGCCGCTGCCGCTCCCGCTCCAGCTCCTCGAGGAGATCGTCGGAGGTGTCCAGCTCGGACAGGCGTGCCCGCGCGCGGTCGGCCCATTCGACGACGCCGTCGACGTCGTCGGCGTACTTGCGGGTCAGGCCGCGCAGCACGGCCCGGCGCTCGTAGACGGTCTGCAGGCGCGCCGGATCGGCGTCGAGTGACGCCAGGTAGCCCGACAGCTCGGCGGAGACGTCCCCGACGAGGGTGGCGGCCTCCTCCAGCCGCGCCGAGAGCTCCCCCAGCGCCGGGTCGACACCCGACTGCGCCTCGAGGGTGCGCCGGGCGAGCCCGAGCAGCGTGGTGACGTCCAGAGTCTCATCGGTGGGATCGGCGTCGCCGGCGAGGCACTGCTGTGCGGTCTGCGCCGCCGTTCGCAGCCCCTCGGCGTGCTCCAGCCGCTGTGCCTCGGCTTTGAGGTCGGCGTCCTCCCCCGGCTGCGGATCGGCCCGGGTGATCTCGTCGAGCCCGAGGCGCAGCAGGTCCGCCTCCTGGCTGCGCTCACGGGCGTTGCGGCGACGGTCGGCCAGGTCGTCGCTGACCCGGCGCCAGCCGGTGTACGCCTCGCGCAGCGCGGCGAGCAGCTTCTCGTGCTCGCCGCCGGCGAAACGGTCCAGGGCGGCGCGCTGCTCGGCCGGGCGCAGCAGCCGCAGCTGGTCGGACTGGCCGTGCACCGCCAGTACCTGCTCGCCGATCTCACCGAGCATCGACACCGGCATGCTACGTCCGCCGACGTGGGCCCGGGAACGTCCCTCCACGGTGACCGTACGGCTCAGCAGCAGGCTGCCGTCCTCGTCGGGCTCGCCGCCGGCGTCGCTCACCCGGGTGCCGACGGTCGTCGCGGCCGGCTCGGCCAGTCGCAGCCGGCCCTCCACCACGGCCCGGCCAGGGTCCGACCGCACCCGGCCGGCGTCGGCGCGCCCGCCGAAGAGCAGACCCAGCCCGGTGACCACCATCGTCTTTCCCGCGCCGGTCTCGCCGGTGATGACGTTCATGCCGGCCGTCAGGGACAGCGTGGTGTCCTCGATGACCCCGAGTCCGGTGATACGCAGCTCTTCCAGCACAGCAACCGACAGTAGTAGCGGGCACCGACACTTGACCAGCGGGCAGCCCGGCGCTGTGGACATCGTCTCCCGTCAACGCCGCCGGCCGGCGACGCCCCGGTCAGTGTCGTCCGCCGCGCCAGCCGTCCACCGGCAGCCCGAACTTCGCCACCAGCCGGTCGGTGAAGGCCTGGTGCCGCAGCCGGACCACCCGCACCGGCTGGTGGCCGCGGCGCACGGTCACCCGCGCCCCCGGGGGCAGGTCCCAGACCCGCCGTCCGTCACAGTTGAGCACCGCCAGCGACGTGAACGGGTCCACTGTGATCGAGAGGGTGGAGGTCGGCGCGGTCACCAGCGGCCGGCTGAACAGGGCGTGCGCGCTGATCGGCACCAGCAGGATCGCCTCCACCTCGGGCCAGACCACCGGCCCGCCGGCGGAGAAGGCGTACGCGGTGGAGCCGGTCGGGGTCGCGCAGACCACGCCGTCGCAGCCGTATCGGGACAACGCCCGGCCGTCGACGTCAACGAGCAGCTCGAGCATCTTGGCCCGCTCGCCCTTCTCGACGCTGACCTCGTTGAGCGCCCACGACTCGATGGTGACCCGACCCTCGTACTCCACCGAGACGTCGAGGGTCAGCCGCTCGTCCACGGTGTAGTTGCGGGCCACCGCGTCGCGGACGGCCTTGTCGAGGTCGTAGATCTCGGCCTCGGCGAGGAAACCGACCCGGCCGAGGTTGATGCCGAGCAGCGGCGCCTTCGCCGGACGGGCCAGCTCGGCGGCGCGCAGGAAGGTGCCGTCCCCGCCGAGCGCGAAGACGATCTCGGCCCCCTCCGCGGCGGTCACGCCCGAGACCGGCACCACACCGGGCAGATCGAGGTCGGCGACCTCCTCGGCGACGACCCGCACCTCGAATCCGGCGGCGATCAGGTCCCCCGCCACCGTCCGGGCATGCGCGGTGCTGTCCCGGCGCCCCGTGTGGGTCACCAACAGCGCGGTACGGCTCACCGGGCCTCCTCCTGCGTCGGCTCCCCCGGCGGCAGACCGGCAGGGCCGGCCGCCACCACCGCACTCACCCGGTCCGGGTCGGCGGGAGGCGCGTCACGGCGCAACCATACGAAGAACTCCACGTTTCCGCTCGGCCCAGGCAGCGGGCTCGCCGTCACGTCCGCGAGCCCCAGCCCGAGCGCCGCCGCCGCGGCGGCCACGTCGAGGACTGCCTCGGCCCGCAGCGCCGGGTCGCGGACCACTCCCCCGGCGCCGACACGTTCCTTCCCGACCTCGAACTGCGGCTTGACCATCAGCGCCAGGTCCCCGTCGGCGCTGGTGCAGCCGGCGAGGGCGGGCAGCACCAGCCGCAGGGAGATGAACGACAGGTCGGCAACGGTCAGCTCGACCGGACCTCCGATGACCTCGGGCGTGAGCGTACGCACGTTGGTGCGCTCGAAGACCCGAACCCGTTCGTCGGTCCGCAGCGACCAGGCGAGCTGGCCGTAGCCGACGTCGACGGCGACGACCTCGGCGGCGCCGGCGCGGAGCAGCACGTCGGTGAAACCGCCGGTGGAAGCGCCGGCATCCAGGCACCGGCGACCGGTGACGGTCAGCCCTTTCGGGCCGAAGGCGGCGAGCGCGCCGGTGAGTTTGTGCCCGCCCCGGGAGACGAACTCGTCGCGCGGGTCCTCCCCGAGCACGTGCAGGGCGTCAGCCGGGTCGACCATGGCCGCGACCTTCGCGGCCGTGACCCCGCGCACCTGGACGCGGCCGGCTGTCACCAGGGCCGCGGCCTGTTCACGGGAACGGGCCAGGCCGCGGCGGACCAGTTCAGCGTCCAAGCGGGTACGTCGTGCCATCGTGCGAGTTCACTTCCGCGGGGGTGTGCGGCCCTCAGGCCTGGTCGATGGTGGCGAGGGTTTCACGCAGTGTCTCGTACGCGGCCTCGTACTGCGCAATCTGGTCGGCGGGCGAGAGCCCGGCGGCGTTGGTCACGGCGGTGACGGCCGCGTCCACCGCCGGGTGGCTCGCGGCCTCCTCGTCGAGGGGTGGTGGTGACGGCGCGACGGACTGCGGGCGGTGCGGCGGCGGGCCGGGCCGCAGGCGGGGCGGCGGACCCGGGCGGAACGGTCCCGGAGTGCTCACCGCTGCTCCGACTGCCGGTTCGCCGCCGGCCGGACCGTCTTCTTCGCCATCTTCTTGACCGGCTTGCCGGTGCCCGGCTGCGGCTGCGGCTGCGGCTGCGGCTGCGGCGAAGCGGTGCTGTCGGGCTGCGCCTTGGCGATCGCCTTCTTGGCGACGGTCTTCTTGGCCACGACCTTCCCAGGCGGCGTCTTCTTCGCCACCGCACTGTCGAGCTGCGCCTTGGCGACCGCCTTCTTGGCCACCGGCCCGGCAGGCCGTGCCTTCTTGGCCACGGTCTTCTTGGCCACAGTCTTCTTCGCCATGGTCTTCTGCGGGGCTGCCCGACCTGCGGCGGGTGAGGCCCCGGCCCCGGCGGTGCCGGCGTGAGCGGAGTCCGCGTCCGCAGCGGCGGCCAGGAAGGCCCCGGCCTCCTCGGGGCTGACCTCGGCCCCGCGGCCTGCCCTGCTGCGGCGCAACTCCCCTTCGAGCTGCCGCACGCGCGCGGTCAGGTCGGCGACCTCCTCCGCGGTGGCCAGGCCGACCGCGCCCAGCGCACGGTCCACCTCGAAGCGAACGATCTTGGTCAGCGCCTCACGGTTGGCCAGGCCGGTGGAGACGAGCTCCTCGGCGAAGGCCTGGACCTGTGCGGCGGTGGCGCCGCTGGATCCGGCCAGCTTCTGGGCAACCGTCTGCACCTTTCGGCGGGTCTCGTCGGTCATGCCGACGGCCAGCTCCAGGTAGGTGCGCCACGCATCCTGCATCCCTGGGGTCCTTTCCACGGGCGGGTCGCTGCCTGTCACGCTACCGCCAGCCCGGCTGACCTGGTGAGGTACGGTGCCGGAAGCGGACATCGGCGAGGCGAAGGAGCAGAAGTGGCCAGTATGGACGAGTGCCGGCAGGCATTGCGGGACCTGGCCGCCAAGCTTGACCGCAATGCCGACGAGGTGCAGGGCCGCATCGACCTCGACCGGACCCTGGCCTGCCGGATCACCGACCTCGAGGCGGCGTTCCACGGCCGGCTGGCCGGCGGGCGGCTGCTCGACATCGCCGATGGCGACGACCCGAAGGCGAAGATCGCCCTGATCACCTCCAGCGACGACCTGCTGGCGCTGGTCAACGGCGAGCTGGATGTCGCCCGCGCAATGGCGGGCCGGCGCATCTCGATCAAGGCCGGTCCGCTGGACCTGCTCAAACTGCGCAAGCTGCTCTGACGGCTTTCCCCAGCAGCCGCTGCCCGGCCGCCGCCGGCAGCCGAGCGTCGCGACCTGTGAACCCGGTCTCGTTGGGTTCTGTCATGCAGACTCAGCGCGACGCTCGCCCTGGCGCGACCAGCGTCGGCCGGGAACGGGAGGCGGTGTCGGTAGCGGTCACGGCGCTTGCCCGGCACCTGCCGCGCTATCAGCAGGCGATGGCCAACTACGCCCGGCTCCTGGTCGAGCTCAGCTGAGCCGTCCCGTCGGACGGGCAGTCACCCGGCTGCACCGGGCAGACAGCAACCGGCTGCACCGGCCCGACGAGAAAGAAGGGCCGCTCGCCTAGCGGCCAGAGAGCGCTCGTACGGCCGCCCAGCCGTCGTCAGACGTACCGTCGGCCGGGTCGGCGGCCGGCACCGGCAGCGCCGCGCCGGGCTCGACGAGACCGGCGAGATCTCGGGCGATGTAGGTGGGGCGGCGCGCCGCCGGTGCGGCGAGCACATCGTCGACGGTGTCGACACCGGTGAGTACGAGGAGGCTGTCGAGCCCGGCCCGGACGGCGCCCTCGATGTCGGTGTCCAGCCGGTCTCCGACAACCAGTGGACGCGTGGCACCGTGCAGTTGGGCCGCCGTACGGAACAGTGCCGACTCGGGTTTGCCGACCACCACGTCGGGGTCCCGCTGCAGCGCGGCACACAGAGCGGCGACGAGCGCCCCGTTCCCGGGCAGCGGGCCACGGCCGCTGGGCAGTGTCCGGTCGGTGTTCGTGGCGACCCAGAGGGCGCCGGCGCGGATGGCGACGCTCGCCTCGGCCAGGGCAGCCCAGTCGACGAGCGGGCCGTACCCTTGCACGACCGCCGCCGGCGCGTCGGCGGCGAGCGCGACCGGCCGCAGACCGGCGGCCCGTACCTCGGCACGCAGCGCATCGGCACCGACCACCAGGACGGCGGAGCCGGCCGGCAGTCGTTCCCGCAGCACCTCCGCCGCCGCAGCAGCCGAGGTGAAGACCTCCGACGCGGAGGCGGGCACGCCGATTCCGGTGAGCAGATCGGCGACTTCGGCGGAGCGCCGGGAGGCGTTGTTGGTCGCGTACGCGATGGGGATGCCGTCGGCGTGGAGTCGCTCGACGGCGGCGACGGCGCCGGGAATCGGCTGATCGATGAGGTAGACAACCCCGTCGAGGTCGAAGATGACGAGGTCGTAACCGTCAACCAGCCGTCCCGGCACCGTCCGCGTCACCGCTTCTCCGACTCCGTCTCGTCCTGCACGACGTCGGCGTCCGCCGGCTTGTCGGCCTCGGCCCGCGCGCCCGCCGGGGCTTCGTCGGCCGCGACCGGCTCCACCGTACCGGCCTCGACGCGCTGCTCGTCCGAGATATCGGCACCGTCATCGACGCTGTCGACGCTGGTGACGTCAACGTCGCCCTTCACCGGCGCGTCATCGTCGTCGTCATCGGCGTCGTCGTCGTCATCGTCATCGTCGTCATCGTCGTCATCGTCGTCATCGTCGTCGTCGTCATCGTCGTCATCGGCGTCGTCATCGTCGTCGTCGTCGTCGTCGGCGTCGTCCGAATCGGTGTCGGCGTTGGTGTCCTCCTCTGCCGACTCCTCCTCGATCTCGTCGTCGCCTTCGATGACCACGCCGTCGAGTTCGAGCACCCGCTCGGCCGCGTCGGTCTCGCCGGTCTCGTCGATGTCCGCGGCGCGCGAGAACCACTCCCGTGCTTCCTCGCGCCGACCTGCGGCGAGGAGGGCATCGGCGTACGCGTAGCGCAGCCGGGCGGTCCAGGGCTCGGTGCTTTCGCTGGTGAGCTCCCGCACCTGCAGCATCGCTGCCGCAGCGTCGGTCTGCCCCATGTCGCCACGGGCGCCGGCGGCCACGATCAGCAACTCGATCGCGGTTGCCTGGTCCAGGGCGTCACGGTCGGCGCCCCGGAACAGGTCGATCGCTCGCTCCGGACGGCCGAGTGCCCGTTCACAGTCGGCGAGCACCGCCAGGTGCGTCTGCCGCCCGCTCATCCGGTGGTACGTCCGCAGCTCGGCGATCGCCGTCTGCCACTCACCGGCGTGGTACGCGGCGAGACCGACCGCCTCGCGGACAACCGCGATACGGGAGGCCAGGCGGCGTGCAGCCAGGGCGTGGGCGAGTGCCTCCGCCGGCTCCTCGTCGAGGAGCTTTCCGGTGGCCACCAGGTGCCGCGCGACGGACTCGGCGACCGCTTTGGTCAGCGAGAGCAGCTCAGCGCGGACCGAGGTGTCGAGATCGGTGGCAAGGATGTCGTCGGCCAGAGTCGGCTCAGGGGCGCGGTCTCCGCCTTCCCGCCGGCCACCGCGGTCGTCGCGCGGGGCGCGGTCCGGCGCGGCGTCACGATCGCGACGGAAGTCGCGGTCACCGCCGCCGAAGCCACCCTCGCGGGAGCCGCCACGGTGCTCGTCACGCGGACGGTCGTCCCGCCGGAAGCCACCCTCGCGCGATCCACCGCGGGAGTCACGGTCGCCGCTACGGAAGCCACCCTCACGGGGGGCACCACGGTTCTCGTCACGCGGACGATCGTCCCGCCGGAAGCCACCTTCACGGGGGGCACCACGGTCGCCACCACTGCGGAAGCCACCCTCACGGGAGCCACCACTGCGGAAGCCGCCCTCACGGGAGCCACCACGGGAATCGCCACCACGGTAGCCACCTTCACGGGGGGCACCACGGTCGCCACCACTGCGGAAGCCACCCTCACGGGAACCACCACGGAAGTCGCCACCACGCGAATCACGATCGCCGCCACGGAAGCCACCCTCACGGGGGGCACCACGGTTCTCGTCACGCGGACGGTCGTCCCGCCGGAAGCCGCCCTCGCGGGGCGCCCCACGGTCACCGCCGCTACGGAAGCCACCCTCGCGGGAACCACCACGGAAGTCGCCACCACGCGAATCGCGATCGCCGCCCCGGAAGCCACCCTCACGGGAGGCACCACGGTCGCCACCACTGCGGAAACCGCCCTCACGGGGGGCACCACGGTTCTCGTCACGCGGACGGTCGTCCCGCCGGAAGCCACCCTCACGGGGCGCCCCACGGTCACCGCCGCTACGGAAGCCACCCTCGCGGGAACCACCACGGGAGTCACCACCGCGGAAGCCACCCTCACGGGGGGCACCACGGAAGTCGCCACCACGCGAATCGCGATCGCCGCCCCGGAAGCCACCCTCACGGGAGGCACCACGGTCGCCA
>NZ_JBLLDT010000012.1:0-722 GCF_049523535.1 Melissospora conviva | reverse complement strand
CCACTGCGGAAACCACCTTCGCGGGAGCCCCCACGGGAGTCGCCACCACTGCGGAAGCCGCCCTCACGGGGACCACCACGGGAATCGCCACCGCGGAAGCCGCCCTCACGGGAACCGCCACGGGAATCACGGTCACCGCCGCTACGGAAACCGCCTTCGCGGGAAGCCCCACCGCTGCGGAAACCGCCTTCGCGGGAAGCCCCACCGCCGCTACGGAAACCGCCCTCGCGGGGACCACCACGGGAATCGCCACCGCGGAAGCCGCCCTCGCGGGGACCACCACGGGAATCGCCACCACTGCGGAAGCCACCCTCACGGGGGGCGCCACGGTTCTCGTCACGCGGCCGGTCGTCGCGCCGGAAACCGCCCTCGCGGGAGCCGCCGCGGGAGTCTCCACCGCGGAAGCCGCCCTCGCGGCCGGCAGCGCCACGGGCGCCCCGGTCGGCGGATCCCCCGCGGTCCCGGTCACCCCGGTACGGCGCACGGTCGCTGCGATTGGGTGCCTCGCGGTGGGCTCGATCGTCGCGACGCGGACGGTCTCCGCCCTGGGGTTCTGAACTCACGGGTATATCCTTCCTCATTGCGCCTTTTGTGGCGCCACGCAGTTGAGGGCCGACCCGGGTGGGGCGGCCCTCAACTGAAAGTTTGTCCGGCGGCGTCCTACTCTCCCACACCCTCCCGGGTGCAGTACCATCGGCGCTGGAGGGCTTAGCTTCCGGGTT
>NZ_JBLLDT010000011.1:27682-115922 GCF_049523535.1 Melissospora conviva | reverse complement strand
ATCGCCTTCGCATTCTCCTGCTGCTCCGCAGACAGATCGATACGCGACTGCTTACCCTGCACACTCGTCGCCAGGGCCGAGGCGGACGGGGTCCGGGTCTGCTGTGTCTGCTGCACCTGTGCCACCGGCTGCGCACCGACGGCCTGCGCGAGCGCCGGATTTGTCGGGCCCGCGGCAACGCCTGTGGCGAATGCCAGACCCGCGACACCAAGTGCGGCACTACGGAAGATGTTGTAGTTCATGGGGGTCTCCTTCTTGTCTGTCCTGAAAGGGGGACCCGGACCCGCCTGCGCGACGACTCAGCATCCGACACACGGCGGCGTCCGGGGTACCGCAACGAACCGGCCCGCTGGGCTCACTCGCCCGCGGCGCCGAGGGGGACGGCTACCGGGCCGGCTGCGCCCACCCTGGGGGCGGGCGTCAGGGCCCTGTTCCTCAGCCGTACGCCATGCACAACCGCCCCGACCCCCGAAGCGATTCCGCCCCGAACCCCGATCCGGCCCGGAAAATTCGTGCATTCAGTCTGAAACCGGGCCTTACTGGCAGCCCAGGCAGCTATCAGCGGTCGACCCTGCTGTGGCACCGACGGCACGGCAGCCGGCCGTCCCGCCCGAATCCGACCCGGACGTGCCCTTGCGCCCCATGACGCGCCCGCGCATCATACGAACGTAGATATGTAGCCGAACCGACACGCTGCGTCACCCCGACGCCGTGCGTCATCTCGGACCACGCCCATGATCACCCGACTCGCACCTACGGGGGTCTGGAGCGCGCCGCGGCGGATAGGGGATGCGAATGGTGGATTCCTTCACCGTGACAGCCACCCTGCTCGCCATCTGCTCCGCGGCCACCTGCTGCTGGCTCTGGCAACGGGTCGTGCGCGCCGAGACCGAGGCCGCGGAGCTGCGCCGGGCACTGCTGACCGAACGGCACGCCGCCTGCCACGACGAACTCACCGGCCTGCCCAACCGCCGGGCATTCCACCAGCGCGGCGCCCGGCTGCTGGCCGACGTGAGACGGCGGCCGCTGGTCGCCGTGGTGCTGGACCTGAACAATTTCAAACAGGTCAACGACCGCTACGGCCACCTTGCCGGCGACCACGTGCTCGCGAAGGTGGCCCAGCGGTTCGCACACTTCGCCGGCGACAGCCTGGTGACCCGCCTCGGCGGTGACGAGTTCGCCGGGCTGCTGGTCGGTGTCACCGGCGATCCCCGCCGGCTGGAGCAGGCCAGTCAGGGACTCGCCGCCGCCGTGGCCCGGCCGATCCGCATCGGCGGGCGGACCGTACGCGTCACCGCCTCCGTCGGCATGGCCGCTGTCACCGACCCCGTCCCACTGGCCGAAGCGCTGCGCCGCGCCGACGCCGCCATGTACCGCGCGAAACGGTCCGCGCCGGATTCCGGGACGTCATCCCGGGCCGGCAGCGCCACCGGTCGTCAAGCGCGTACGGCGGTGTCGTGACCGTGGGCCCGGCGGCCGCGTCCCCGCGGGCGCCAGGGCAGTTGGTCATCGTGCCGGCACGCGCGCCGCACCGGTCCGGCGCGCGCGTGCGGCGGAAACCACTCGACGACACGAGGAGCGGCGGATGCATCCGGAGGCCCCCACCGGAACCACCCAGAACCCGCAGACGGCTTCGGTCCCGACCACCGGCGCTGCGGAACCGGCACCGCAGCCCGTGCCCCAGCCGGGCCCGCCGGGGATCGCGGGCGACGTGCCGCAGCCGGGCCCGCCGGAGATCACCGGCGACGTGCCGCCGGCCGCCCCGCCTGCTCCCCCCCGCGCCGAGGTGGCCGCCGCCTTCGCGCCGCTGCTGCGCATCGCCCTCGGCGAGCGGCTGCCGGTGCGGTTCCAGTTCTGGGACGGCAGCGGCACCGGCCCCCTCGACGGTCCCGGCACCGTGCACGTACGCTCCGCCGACGCCGTCCGGCGGATGATGTGGGCACCGGGCGAGCTCGGGCTCGGCCGGGCGTACGTCGCCGGCGACATCGACCTGACCGGCGACATCTTCACCGTGATGCGGGCGTTGGTGACGGCGGCGCCGCGCGACGCCCGGCTCGGCTGGGACGCCGCCGTGACGGCGCTGAAGGTCTGCAAGCAGCTCGGCGTGCTGGGGCTGCCGCCCCGGCCCCCCGCCGAGGAGGCGCGCCAGCGCGGCTGGCTGCACTCGCTGCGCCGCGACGCGCAGGCGATCAGTCATCACTACGACGTCGGGGAGGACTTCTACCGGCTGGTGCTGGGCCGCAGCATGACGTACTCCTGTGCCCGGTTCAGCAACGACGCGACCAGCCTGGCCGCCGCCCAGCGGGCCAAGCACGAGCTGATCTGCCGCAAGCTCGGCCTGGCCGACAAGCCGGGAGCGCGACTGCTGGACGTCGGCTGCGGCTGGGGGTCAATGGCGCTGCATGCGGCGACGGTGCACGGCGCCCGGGTGGTCGGGGTGACGATCAGCCGTTCCCAGGCGGAGACGGCCCGAAAGCGGGTCGCGGAGGCGGGGCTCGCCGACCGGGTGGAGATCCGGTTGCAGGACTACCGCGAACTGCGCGGGGAGACCTTCGACGCGATCAGCTCGATCGGCATGTTCGAGCACGTCGGGGCCGGCCGGGCCGCCGAGTACTTCGCGGCGCTGCGCGGTCTGCTGCGCCCGCACGGTCGGCTGCTCAACCACGCCATCTCCTCCGTCGGCGGCTCCCGTATCGGGCCGCGCACCTTCCTGGGGCGCTACGTCTTCCCCGACGGGGAACTCCTCGACGTCGGGGAGACGCAGCTGATCATGCAGCGGGCCGGTTTCGAGATCCGCGATGTCGAGTCGTTGCGCGAGCACTACGCCCGCACCCTGCGCGCCTGGGTGGCGAACCTGGACGCCGAATGGGACCGGGCCGTCTCCCTCGTCGGAGTGGCCCGCGCCCGCATCTGGCGGCTGTACATGGCCGGGTCGGCGCTCGGCTTCATCGACGGCGGCATCTCGGTGCATCAGGTGCTGGGGGTGGTGCCGGACCCGGAGGGCGGCTCGGGGATGCCGGCGACCCGCCGCAGCTGGGGCTGACCGCACCCGCCGGAGATCGGCCACGCCGCCGCGACGGCGTGGCCGGCGGACTCTCAGACCCGGCAGATCAGTTCGCCGTGCAGCACGGAGAACCAGCCCTGCGGCGACTCGGCCCAGCCCTGCCACGCCTGCGCGATCCGCTCCAGCCGACTCGGGTCCACGCCGTGCTCCTGCGCCTGGGCCGCGAAGGCCGACTGCCGCACCCGGTCCGCCCACATCCCGCCCCACCAGCGCCGGTCCTCCTCACTGGCGAAGCACCAGGTGCTCGACGAGGCGGTCACGTCGTCGAAGCCCGCTGCCCGCGCCCAGCCCAGCAGCCGCCGGCCCGCGTCCGGCTCGCCGCCGTTGGCGCGGGCCAGCCGCTGGTACAGGTCGAGCCACTCGGCCAGCTCCGGCGGCTGCGGGTACCAGACGAAACCGTGGTAGTCGCTGTCGCGTACGGCGACGTGTCCGCCGGGACGGCAGACCCGGCGCATCTCCCGCAGCGCCTGCACCGGGTCGGCGACGTGCTGCAGCACCTGATGGGCGTGCACCACATCGAAGCTGTCGTCGGCGAAGTCGAGGCGATGGACGTCGGCCTCGGCGAACGAGACGTTGGCCAGCCCCCGCCGGTCGGCTTCGGCCCGCGCCACGGCGAGCACCTGAGCGCTGGCGTCCACGGCCGTGACCGGTCCTGGCGCCACCCGCTGCGCCAGGTCGGCGGTGATCGTGCCCGGGCCGCACCCGATGTCCAGCAGCGCCGTCCCGGGCTCCAACAGCGGCAGCAGGTACGCGGCGGAGTTCTCCGCGGTACGCCAGTTGTGCGAACGCAGCACCGACTCGTGGTGGCCGTGGGTGTACCGGTGGGTCATCGCACGACCATAGGCGAATCCTGCCCGGACGCCCGATCCGGCGGCCCGATCACCGCCTGTGACCTCCGACCTACGGCACCGTAACCTACGGAACCGTAGGTTACGCTTGGCGCGGGTCGGGCATTCCCTGAGCCGGCTCCGGCAAGCAAGGAGATGCGCCATGGATGTCACCGCAGACCGCCCCTGGGTACGCAGCTACGCGCCCGGCGTGCCGGCGACGGTCGCCGAATCTCCCGAGTCGCTGGTCGACCTGCTGAACAATGCCGCGGCCCGCTTCGGCCCTCGCGTCGCGCTGGACTTCTACGGCGCGACCACCACCTACACGGAACTGCAGGGCCAGGTCGCCGGCGCCGCCGAGGCACTGCGCCGCCTCGGCGTGGGCAAGGACGACCGGGTCGCACTGATCCTGCCGAACTGCCCGCAGCACATCGTCGCCTTCTACGCGGTGCTGCGCCTGGGCGCCATCGTCATCGAGCACAACCCGCTCTACACCGCCGAGGAGCTGCGTACGCAGCTCGCCGACCACGGCGCCGAGGTCGTGATCGCCTGGAACAAGGTCGTCCCGCTGGTCCAGGAGGTCGCCGGGCAGACCTCGGTCAAGACAATCGTCGCGGTAGACCTGAGCCGGGCGCTGCCGCGGCTCAAGCAGCTCGCGCTGCGGCTGCCGATCGCCAAGGCCCGCGCGACCCGGGAGGCGATGACCAGCCCGGTGGCCGGTGTGCTCCAGTGGGAGAAGCTGGTCGCCAGGACCCCGCCGCTGGCCGCCGACCACCCCGCCCCCGGCCCGGACGACACCGCGCTGCTGCAGTACACCGGCGGCACCACCGGCACCCCCAAGGGTGCGGTGCTCACCCATCGCAACCTGCGCGCCAACGCCGCCCAGGGCCGGGCCTGGATGCCGGGGCTGCGCGACGGCGAGGAGACCGTCTACGCGGTGCTGCCGCTGTTCCACGCGTACGGCCTCACCCTCTGCCTGACCTTCTCGGTGAGCATCGGCGCGACGCTGGTGCTCTTCCCCCGCTTCGACCTGGAGCAGGTGCTGGAGGCGATCCCGCGCCGGCCGGTGACCTTCCTGCCGGCGGTGCCGCCGATCTACGAGCGGCTCGCCACCGCCGCCCGCGAGCGCGGCCTGGACCTCACCTCGGCCCGCTTCTCGCTGTCGGGCGCGATGGCGCTGCCGCCGGCGACCGTCGAACTCTGGGAGTCGGTGACCGGCGGCCTGCTCGTCGAGGGGTACGGCATGACCGAGACCTCCCCGGTGGCGCTGGGCAATCCTGCCTCCCCCGAGCGGCGTCCCGGCACCGTCGGTGTCCCCTTCCCCTCCACCGACATCCGCATCGTCGACCCGGAGGACCCGGCCCGCGACCGCGAAGCCGGCGAGGCCGGTGAACTGCTGATCCGCGGTCCGCAGGTCTTCGCCGGTTACTGGCAGCGCCCCGAGGAGACCGCCAAGGCGCTGCTGCCCGGCGGCTGGCTGCGCACCGGTGACGTGGTGGTCATGGACGGCGACGGCTTCGTCACCGTCGTCGACCGGATCAAGGAACTGATCATCACCGGCGGCTTCAACGTCTACCCCTCCGAGGTGGAGGACGCGCTGCGCCGGGTGCCCGGCGTCGCCGACGCCGCCGCGGTCGGGCTGCCCACCGCCAACGGGGGCGAGGAGGTCGTCGCCGCGGTCGTGCTCGCCCCCGACGCCACAGTGGACCCGGACGGCATCCGCGCCGCGAGCCGGGCCTACCTCGCCGGCTACAAGGTGCCCCGCCGCGTCGTCGTGGTCGACGATCTGCCCCGTTCGATGATCGGCAAGGTGCTGCGCCGCGAGGTCCGCGCGCAACTGCTCCCGGACGCCGGCTGACACCCGCCCCGGCGGTCAGCCGGGGTCCGCTGTCCCGTCCTGCGCGCGCCGGTCGCCCCGCGCAGCGCGCAGGACGGCGAGCAACGGCTCCTCGACGGTGAACCCGGCCAGGTGCAGCGGTGCCGCGCGTACGCCCGCCCGCCGCGCCGCCGCCCAGTGCGCCCGCGCCAGCGCCGGGTCGACCAGGCCGTGCACCGGTGCGAGCCCGGGCGTCGCGGCCACCAGCAGCGACTCCAGCTGACAGGAGGCGAGGCTGCCGGCTGGGCGCATCCGGGTCGTCACCTCCGCCGCGAGGCGCGGCACACCGTCGGCGAGGTGCCGCTGCCCCGCGCCGCAGTCGAGCAGTCCACCCCCGACGAGCAGGACGTCGCGGCGGTCGCGCATCCGTCGCTGCGCCGCGGCGGTGTCGAAGCAGTGCGGGAACGAGTCGTCGACCACGACGGTGCCGGGACGCAGCCGCTCGACCTGCAGCAGCGCGCCGGACCCGCTGACCGCGGCGATGATCAGGTCCGCGGCGTAGACAGCCGCGGGCAGCCGCGGGTCCGACTCGTGCCAGCTCAACTCGGTCGTCGTGACGGCGGCGAGCTCACCGGCGAGCTCCGCCAGCCGCGGCCCGCTGCCCGCCACGTCGCAGAGCAGCAGCCGTGCCGGCGGCCGGGGCGCCCGCTCGAGCAGCAACTCCAGCGACGTACGCCCGATCGAACCGAGCCCGACCACGGCGACCGTCAGCTCGCCGAGTTCCCGGCCGGTCGCGGCCAGCGCCGCCAGCACGGTGCGGACCACCGACACGGCGGTGACAGCGTGCCCGGTGGTCACCACCGGCACCTGCGCGGCGTCGCGCAACTGCGGATCCCGGAGCACGGCGAACCCGTACGCGGTGTGCGCGGGGATCATGCCGGCCAGCGACACGGCCCGCGCGCCGAGCGAACCGGCGTGCCGGACAGCGGCGGCGGTCTCCGCGGCGAGGGTCGCGGATCCGGCGAGCTCGTCGGCGAAGCGGGGCAGGCAGACGAACCCGGAGACCCCCAGCGGGGTGTGCACCTGCTCGACGAGCCGGGGATCCCCGCCGGGAAAGAGCAGTTCGCGGATCGACTCCCGGGGCAACTGCGCCACCGGGACACCGGCGTACGCCGCGAGCTGCGCCGGTGCGGGCAGGTACCCGATCAGGGCGGCGTCGAGGGTGCCCCGCGTCCCGGCGGTCTCGGTCGAGATCCGCATCCCGGTCTCGGGCGAGAGACGCGTCCCGGCCGTTTGTGCCGAGCAGGACGGCTCGGCACGCGCCGACGACTCGCCCCCGGCAGCGGTGACGAGTTCGGCCCGCAGGGTCGCGGTGAACTCGGCGAAGGCCTGCGGGTCGAGCGCGGCGGCCGCGGCCCGCAGGGTGATCCGCAGACGGCCGCCGACCGGCCGCACGGCGCAGAAGATGTCGGTGCCGACCGGGGGCGGTTCCAGTTCGGAGTCGGCCTCGTCCCAGCTCAACGCCAGGCTCGTCGCTTCGGTGGCGGCCAGGGCGGCGAACTCCAGGAAGGTGAAAAAGAACTGCGCCCCGGCCGGCAACCCGTGCTGCGGCCCGCTACGGGCCGGGATGTCGTGGGTACGGGCGGCCGCCACCTCTGCGACCACCTCACGCAGGTCGGCGGCGAAGCCCCGGTCGGCCTGGTCGGCCCGGGCGTCGGCGCCGAGCCGTACCGGTACCGCGGCCGCGAAGGGTCCGAAGACACGCGTGACGTCCGGCAGCGGCACGTCCCGCCCGGTAACGGCCAGTCCGATGACGAGGTCGGCCTGCCCGGTCAGCGCGGCCAGGGCGCGATGGTAGGCGGTGAGCACCGGAGCGTGCAGGCTCGCCCCGGCGTCCGCAGCGAGCGCCCGCAGCCGGCGGACCTGCCCCGCGTCCAGGGTGAATCCGGCCTGGTGGGCCGGCCGGAGGGCGGTCTCCCAGGGCGATTCCCGCAGCGCCGGCGGCCGGTAGGGCGGGCTCTGGCGGACCGGTGTTGCCGGCTCGCTCTGTCCGTCGACGCCGGCGCTGGTGCTGGCGCCGGTGCCGGTGCCGGCGCCGAGGAGAGCGACGTGGTCGCGGAAGGTGCTGCGCAGCGCCGGTAGCGGCGCCGCCTGCGGATCGTCGACCAGGTCGTACGCCGCGAGCAGTTCCCGCCCGAGCAGCGCCGCGCTGTAGCCGTCGCCGATGAGATGGTGGGCGTGCACGACCAGCACGTGCTCGTCGTCGGCCACGGTGAGCACGTGCAGCCGCAGCAGCGGCCAGGCCCACGGTTCGAAGCGGCGCCGCCGCTCCGCGTCGATGCGCGCGGCCACCTCCTCCGGGCCGCCGAGCACCTCGAAGGTCACCGGCAGCCGCAAGGTCGCGGGCAACTCCTGCTGCACGGGCGGGCGGGCGCCGGCCGGAAAGACCGTACGCAGCATCGGGTGGCGGACGACGAGCAGGTCGACGGCGCGCTGGAAGCGGTCGCTCTTCAGCAGGCCGCGCAGCCGCAGCCGTGCCAGCCAGGACGGGCTGCTCGCCGCGTCCAGTGTCTCGGCGAGCAGGAAGCCGCGCTGCCCGGGCGTCAGCGGGTACGGCTGCGGCGTCCACATCGCACCGGCCGCGTCAGTGTCCGGCAGTGCGGCCGCCGGGCGTACGTCCGCCTCGACCGCGGCGGTGTCGACGGCGCCGGCGAGCGCGGCGAGGGTGCGATGGGTGTAGATCACCGTGGGGCGCGGCAGCGACGTGCGGTGCTCCGCCAGCCGGCCGAAGACCTCCAATACGGCGATCGAGTCACCGCCGAGGGCGAAGAAGTCGTCGTCGCGCCCGACCACCGGCAGCTCCAGCAGCTCACACCAGATGCCGGCGAGAAGCCGCTCGGTCTCGGTGACCGGTGCGGCCTCTGTCGCCGCCGGTGGGGCGGGAGCCGGTCCTGTCGGGGCCGGTGGCGCGAGGGCCGCTGCCGCGAGGGGCACCTGGGCGTTGTCGGCCGAAGAAGCCGGGCGGGGCACGGCACCCTGGGCGGCGCCGAGCCGGGCCCGGTCGACCTTCCCGGTGACCGTCAGCGGCAGCCGGTCGACCAGGTGCCAGCGGCCGGGCAGCATGTACTCCGGCAGCCGGGCCGCCAGATGCCGGCGCAGCGTGACCGGTTCGGTGCCCGCCCGCGCCTCCACGTGCGCGACGAGCCGCCCGGTCTTCCCCGTCGGCAGCACCGCCGCGCGGGTCACGTCGGGGTGCTCCTGCAGGACCGCCTCGATCTCACCGAGCTCCACCCGGTGGCCGCGGATCTTCACCTGGGCGTCACTGCGCCCGACGAATTCGAGCACCCCGTCGGGGTCGGCCCGGACCAGGTCCCCGCTGCGGTACCAGCGCCGTCCGCCGCGGTCGACGAACGCCGCGGCGGTGAGTTCCGGGTCGCCGAGATAGCCCGGGGTGAGCCCGGCGCCGCCGATGAGCAACTCCCCCACCTCACCGGGCCGGCAGCTGCGGCCGGCGCTGTCGACGATCTCCACGACCGTGCCGGCGACGGGCCGGCCGATCGGCACATGCCGGAGGCTGTCGTCCGGCCGCTCGTCGAGGAGGTGACAGGTGGCGTTGATCGTCGCCTCGGTGGGGCCGTACAGGTTGGCCAGACGCCGGCCGGGGCCGAGCAGGTCGTACCAGCGGCGTACCGGTCCGGCAGCGAGGGCTTCACCACCGACGTGCACCCAGCGCAGCCCGGCCAGGCCGGGCACCGGCTCGCCCCGGTGGGCCCGCTGCTCGGCGGCGACCAGCAGCCGTTCCCAGAGCGTCGGCACGGAACTCCAGACGGTGACACCCAGCCGGTCGAGGTGGTCGAGCAGGGCGTCCGGATCCCGGAGCAGGTCCCGGCCCAGGGGGACGACGGTCGCGCCGACCAGCAGCGGCGCCAGCAGCTGACGTACCGAGGCGTCGAAGCAGACGGCGGCGGTCTGGGCCAGCCGGTCCCCGGCCCGGTAACCGAAGGTCGAGATCGCCCAGTCGAGATAGTTGCCCATCGACCGGTGGGTGATCGGCACCGCTTTCGGCCGTCCGGTCGACCCGGAGGTGAAGATGACGTACGTGATGGCCTCCGGCCGGGCCGGCGCCACCGGGAACGGCCGCGGGGCGGCCGGCGGCCCGTCGACGGCGACACGGGTCAGTTCGGCGAAGCCCGCTGCGGTCTCGGCGGTGCCGCTGTCGTGCACCAGCACCCGCACGCCACAGCGTGCGACCTGCTCGGCTAGCCGGGCCGGCGGGTGCGCCGCGTCGAGCGGCACCCAGCCGGCACCGGCCCGGAGGATGCCGACGACCCCGGTGACGGTCGCCGTCCCCGGTTCGGTGAGCAGCCCCACCAGGTCACCGTCGACGACGCCGGCGGCACGCAGCCGCCCGGCCAGCTCCGCGCTGGCACGGTCGAGCGCGGCGTAGGTCAGCCCACCCGGGCCGGTGTCGACGGCGACCGCGTCCGGGCTCCGGCGGAACTGCCCCACCAGCCGGCGGACGATGTCGGCCGGTCCGCCACCGTGTTCTGCGGCGTTCCCGCCACCGTGGTCTGCGGCGTTCCCGCCACCGTGGTCGGCCGGTTCGCCGGCAGCGTCGGCGACGATCCCGGTCAGCTCGGCGCGGTGCTCGGCGGCGAGACGGGTCACGGTCGCCGGGGCGAAGAGCCGCACCGGGAAGTTCCAGGAGAAGTGCAGCTGCTCGCCGCTCTCCCAGCAGAGCAGCCCCAGCCGGGTCGCCGCCGTCGCGGTGCCGGCCGACGCCGCCGCCACGGTGACCGGGCACGAGTCGTCCTGCCCGGCCGGGAAACGGGCGAAGCTGAAGCCGGCAGCGGCGAGCGTGCGCGGACCGGAGCCGGCGACGGTCAGCAGCCGGGCCAGGTCGAGGCTGCTGACGTGGGCGTGCCGCTCGGCGTCGTACCAGCTGTCGCGCAGTCGCCGGGCGAGCACCTCGATCGGCTCGGGACCGGCGGTGGCGAGCAGGGGCAGGGTGTCGGCGCAGGAACCGACCAGCCGGTCGAGGCCGGGCAGGCGCAGGTCCCGGCCCGCCCGGGCGACCGAGACGGCGACCTGCGGCTCACCGCTCCAGCGGGCCAGGCAGCGGACGTACCCGGCGAGCAGCAGATGAAAGAGGGAGACCTCGGCCTCGGCGGCCCGCCGGCGCAGCGCGGCGGTGTGCCGCGCGTCGAGGGTGACCTGGTGAGTGGCGAAGGGAGGCGCGGGCGGCCCGTCCGGGTCCCCGTCGTACGGCAGGGTGCGCGACGGTTCGTGGCCGTCCAGCAGCTCCCGCCAGTAACGCAGGTCCATCGCCCGGTTGGCCGTGCGGTCGGCGTGCAGCGCGGCGGCGTACTCGCCAAAGGTCAGCTCCGCCGGCGGCAGCACCGGAGGACGGCCCTGCCACAGTGCGGTGTAGACGGTCCAGAGTTCGGCGCCGAGAAGGTGGAGGCTGAACCCGTCGACGGCGGCGTGGTGGGCCACCACCACCAGGTGCCACCGGTCCGCTCCGGCACGGGCCAGCACGGCCCGGACCGGTGCCTCGACGGCCAGGTCGAAGGTGCGGTTGGCAAGTGCGGTCTCCAGCTCCTCGACGGCGCCGGTCAGCTCGGTGACCTCGTACCAGGGTGGGATCGTGCCGGCCGGCGGCGGATCGGCCGGGAGCTGGCGCGGACCGTCCGGGCCGGGCTGCACCCGCAGCCGCAGCATCGGATGCCGCCGCGCCAGGTACGCGAAGGCGTGCCCGAGCAGCTCCGGGTCGAGCGCGCCGGTGACGGTCTGCCGGACATAGCCGTACGCCGGCACGTCCGGGTGCAGCAGCCCGTTGGTGTGGAACGCCCGCTGCACCGGCGTCAGCGGTGTCGCCACCGAAGGAACGCGCTGTTCCCCGCTGGGCGCGGCGTTGACGACCGCTGTGCGCGGTGCCGTGTCCGCGGCCGCCACCGGGCCCCCGGCCGGCGCGGTCGATTGCAGGTACGCCACCAGCTCGCCGAGCGTCTGGTACTCGAAGAGCAGAGTCGCCGGCAGCTGCCGGCCCAGCTCCCGTTCGAGTTGCCGGACCAGGTCGACGGCGGTCAGCGAGTCCAGACCGAGGCCGAGGAAGGGTTCGTCCTCGCCGATGCCGGCGGGATCCCGGTGCAGTACGGCGCCCAGCAGCCCGCGGACGGCCGTGTCGGCGTGCGACGCGGAACCGGCGCTGCGGCCCGACATGCTCGTGTCGGCGACCGGGGCGGCGATCGCCACCGGTGACGTGGACGTGGCGACGACCTCGGCCGGGGTGAGGTCGGCGACGAGCAGCTGCGCGGCGTCGACGCCGCGCGCGACGAGCAGGGCGTCGAGCGCCTCCCGGGTGCCCAGGGGCGGTACGCCCCGGGCGGCGATGGCCTGCCGCAGTCCCGGTGCGGCGGCGAGGCCGACCTGTGCGAAGGCGGCGAAGTTCAGCGCCTGCCAGGGCTGCCCGGCCGCGCGCTGGGCAGCGGCGAACGCATCGAGGAAGGCGTTGCCGGCTGCGTAGTCGCCGAGTGCTCCCGCGTACCCGGGCAGGACCGACGAGACCGAGGAGAAGGCGAGGCAGAAGGCCGGGGGCGCGGCGCGCCGGGCCAGCGCCCGGGCCAGCAGCCGCGCGCCGCGCACCTTCGGGGCGAGCACCTCGGTGACCTCGTCCGCGGTCTTGCCGCGCAGGGTGCCGGGTCGGACGACTCCGGCGGCGTGGAAGACGCCGTCGAGGCGTTCGAGGCCGCCCACCAGGGTGTCGACGTCGTCGGCGGCGGTCACGTCGGCGCGGACGTACCGCGCGACGGCGCCGAGCGCGACGAGTTCCTCGAGGAGCCCGGCGGGCGCGGCCGGCGACCGGCCGGCGAGCAGCAGGGTGGGGCCGGTCAGGTGCCGGGCGAGGTGCCGCGCCAGCTCGGCGCCGACCCCGCCGGCGCCACCGGTGATCAGATAAACCCCGTCGGCGGGCAGCGGCACCGGCTGAGTCTCACCGGCGGCGACGGGCTGCGGGGTACGCCGCAGCCGCCGCCCGCCACGCCAGGCCACGTCCTCCACGTTCGCGGCCGAGGGCGCCGCCAGCTCCCGTAGCAGCGCGTCGATCCGGACGTCCCCGCTCTCACTTCCGAGGAGGTCGACGGTACGGACGACGAGTCCGGGCAGCTCGTCGGCGAGCGCGCGGCAGAGCCCGGCGAGGATCGCCGCACCGGGCTGCGATGCTTCGACGCCGACGCCGGTGACGTGCAGGTCCTCGGTGACGACCAGCAGCCGGGGCCGGGCTGCGCCGAGGCCGTCGATCAGCTCCCGCAGCGCCGCCAGGGCCTCGACAACCGTCTCGTGGAGGGCGTCCGGCTCCGCCAGGTCACCGGTGGGGCCGGCGAAGAGCAGCACAGCCTCCGGCGTGTCCACGCCGCGCTGTCGTACCTCGACACCGCCGGCGGCGAGCCGGTCGGCGAGCGCTCCGGCCAGCGGGGCGCGGTGGCCGAGCAGCAGGACCGGCCCGGCTGTCGGCGCGGGCCGGGAAGCGGGCTGCCGCGGCACGGCCAGCGGCTCCTCCTGCCAGGTCAGGCGGTGCAGCAGCCGCGACGCGACGGCGACCGGCGCCGGGCCGGCCGGGGTGAACCAGTACGACCGGCGCTGGAACGGGTACGTCGGCACCTCGACCTTCGGCGCGCCGGCGTGCACCGCCAGGTGGTCGAGCCCGGCCCCGCGGCTCCACAGGTGACCGGCGGTCTCCAGCAGTGCGCGCGGACCGTCGGTTCCCGGTCGGGTCGCCGCCACCGCGAGCAGCTGCGTGCCCGGCCGGGAACGGCCGGCTGCCCGCAGCGGGCCGGTCAGGGTGGGGCCGGCGCCGAGCTCGACGAAGGTGTCGTAGCCCTCGCCGGCCAGCCGCTCGGCGGCAGCGGCGAAGCGCACCGGCGCCACGGCGTGCGCGCACAGGTAGGCGGGGTCGAACTGCGGATTCCATTCGCCGGTCACGGTGCTCAGCAGCGGCACCGTGGCGGTGCCCGGCGCCAGCTGCCGCGCCGCCTCGGCCAGCGGGCCGAGGACGGGCTCCATCATCGGCGAGTGGAAGGCGTGCGAGACGGCGAGACGGCGCGCGGCGACCCCTCGGGCCTCCAGCTCGGCGACGGCAGCGTCGACGGCCTCCGGCGTGCCGGCTACGACAACCTGGTCGGCGGCGTTGACCCCGGCGACCACCAGCTGGCCGGCGCACGTGGCCACCAGGTCGGCGACGGTCTCCTCGCCGCCGCGGACCGCGGCCATCGCCCCGGGCCGGGCGTGGGTCTGCATCAGCCGGCCGCGCCGGGCTGCGAACCGTACGGCCTCGGCGACGGTGAACGTCCCGGCCAGGCAGGCAGCCGCGAGCTCGCCGACGCTGTGCCCGGTCACCGCGTCGGGTGCGACTCCCCACGCCTGCAGCTGCCGGCCGAGGGCGATGCCGAACGCGACAACCAGCGGCTGGGTGATCTCGGTGCGGGCGAGCAGCTCCGCCGGCGCGGACGCCTCGGTGCACCACTGCGTCAGGGTCCGGCCATACAGCGGGCCGACCGCGGCGGATGCCTCGTCGAGGACCCGGCGGAACACCGGTGCCGAGGCGTAGAGCGCGCTGCCCTGCCCCGGGCTCTGGGATCCCTGTCCCGGCAGGACGAAGACCAGCCGGGGCCGGGGTCCGGCGTGTCGCCCGGCCGGCGCGTCGTCCAGCCGGGCGGCCAGGTCGCCGTCGGCGACCAGAGTTAGCCGGTACGGCCCGTCGTCGCGGGCGGTCGCCACGCTCGCGCAGACCGCCGCCTCGTCCAGCTCCGGCCGCTGCCGCAGGTGCGCGGCGAGTGCGGCGGCCGCATCACGCAGCGCCGCAGCGTCGTGGGCGGAGAGCGTCAGCAGATGCGGTCCCGCCGCCCCGCCCGCCGGTGCCGACGGGGCGGGTGGGGCCTGCTGGAGGATCGCGTGGGCGTTGGTGCCGCCGAACCCGAAGGCGTTGACCCCCGCCGTCAGCGGCCCCGGCGCGTCCCAGTCGCGCACGTCGGTGACGACCTCCCAGCCGCGCCCGGCGAGGTCGAGCCGCGGCGCGGGCGGGTCGTGGTGCAGCGACGGCGGCAGCTGCCGGTGCCGCAGCGCCAGAACGACCTTGACCAGCGCGGGCATGCCGGCGGCGTTGAGCAGGTGCCCGATGTTGGTCTTGACCGAGCCGACTGCCCGCAACCGTCCCCCGGCCGGCAGCGGATAGGCGTACGCCAGCGACTGCACCTCGGTCGGGTCGCCGATCGGCGTTCCCGTGCCGTGCGCCTCCACGTAGGAGACCAGATCCGGATCCACCCCCGAGAGCCGGTACGCCTCGGCGACCACTTCGCGCTGGCGCAGCGGATTGGGTGCCATCAGGCTCAGCGACCTGCCGTCGTTGTTGGTGGCGGTGCCCCGCAGCAGTGCCAGGACCTCCACTCCGTCGTGCAGCGCGTCGGCGGGCCGGCCGAGGACCAGCGCCGCTCCCCCCTCGCCGGGGACGAAGCCGTCGGCGGCGGCGCTGAAGGTGTGGCAGCGGCCGGTCGGCGAGAGCGCCGAGGTCGCCTCCAGCAGCCGGTGGCCGGTCGGGCCGAGGTTCAGGTTCACCCCACCGACCACGGCCAGGTCGCACTCGCCGTCGTCGATGGCGCGCCGGGCCAGGTGCAGGGCGACCAGCGCCGACGAGCAGGCGGTGTCGACCGCCACGGCGGGGCCGGTCAGGTCCAGCGCCTGCGCGACCCGGGCGGCGACGAGATTCGGCAGGTTGCCGACCAGGGCGGTCGCCGGCAGCGGGGCGCCCGCGTCGGCTGCGCGGGAGAGCAGTTCGGAGTAGCCGCTGCTGCCGACGGCGGCGAAGACACCGATGCGGCGGGCCCGCCGTCGCGCGCCGGCGTAGCCGGCGCGCTCCAGCGCCTCGTGCGCCAGTTCGAGGAAGATGCGGGCCTGCGGGTCGGTGACGCGGGCCTCCTCGGCGTCGATGCCGAAGTAGTCGGCGTCGAAGGCCGACGGATCGTCCAGGAAGGCGCCCCACCGGGCGGTGGCGCCCGGCGCGACGTGCCGGCGGTGCTCCGGCACCTCGGTCACCGCGTCGTGCCCGGCGGTGAGGCGGTCCCAGAACTGTTCGGGAGTGTCCGCGCCGGGAAACCGGCACGCCAGGCCCAGCACGGCCGTCGGCCCGGCCTGCCGGACGCCGTCACCGCGACCGGTCCCCGCGCGGTCACCGCCGGGCACTGCGGACTTGGCAACCGCCGCCTCGGTCGCGGCCGTCGTGCTGTTCGCACCACGTGCGCCGCCGGCAGCCAGCACGTGGTCGGTCAGCGCGGTGACGGTGTCGCAGTCGCGCAGCACCGCCGGCGCGACGGTGATGCCGAAGGCGTCCTCGATCTCGGCGAGCACCTCCATCGCCTTCAACGACGAACCGCCGGCGGCGAGGAACCGTTCGCCTGCGTCGATCTGCGCCGCCGGCCGGCCGAGCACCCGCCCCCAGATTTCCCGGACGCGTTCCTGCACCTCCTCGCGGGCGAGCGGCCCCGCCGAAGGGCTCGCGACAGGCCCGGCCGGCCCGGCGGCGGCACGCCGGGCCTGCGTCAACTGCTGCGCGAGCGCGTCGAAGTCGCCGGCGGCGAAGCGCTCCCGCAGCACATTGCGCCGCAATTTGCCGCTGGTGGTGCGGGCGAACGCCCCCGGCGGCAGCGGCAGCACCCGTACGTCGTCGTGCCCGAGGGCCTGGCGTACCCGGGCCGCGACCCCGTCCAGTACCGAAAGCGCCGCCGGCAGCGGCGGGCGCGCCCAGCGCACCAGGACCACGACCCGCTCGCCACCGTCGACGGGATCGGTGCAGCCGACGACCGCCACCGTCTCCGACGGCAGGCCGGGGGTGGCAGCGGCGACCTGCTCCAGGTCGGCGGCGTGGAAGGTGCCGCCGTTGACGAAGACGACATCCTTGTGCCGCCCGGTCACGCAGAGCCGCCCACCGCGCAGGAACCCGAGGTCCCCGGTCCGCAGCCAGCCGTCGGCGAAGGTCGCCGCGGAGATCTGCGGCGCCCGGTGGTAGCCGGCTGCCACATTGGGTCCGGCGACCTCGACGTGACCGACCCGGTCCTCGCCGAGCACCGTCCCGCGCTCGTCGACGATGCGCAGCGCACAGCCGGGCACCGGTGGTCCGACATCCATCAGCTCCACCGCGTCCGCGTCGCCGGCCTCCACCGCCCGGCCGTCGGCGAGCGCCGCCCGGTCCAGCCGCAGCGGCACCGCCGTCTCCCCCGGCGGCGGGCAGGTGACGCCGAGGGTCGCCTCGGCCAGCCCGTACACCGGTTGCAGGGCCCGCGGGTCGAGCCCGGCGCCGGCCGTCGCGGCGAGGAAGGCCCGCCAGGTGACGGCGGAGATGGGTTCGGCGCCGACGCCGACGTACCGGACGCTGCTCAGGTCCAGCGCCGCCAGCGTCCGCGCCGGGACCCGGCGGACGACCAGCGCCAGGGCGAAGTTCGCCGCGGAGAGCATGGTGGCGCGGTGACGGGCGGCAACCTCGAACCAGGACGCCGGGCGTTTCGCGAACGACATCGGCCCGAGCTTGACCTGCTTGATCCGAGCCGCCAGCGGCATCAGGTGGGTGCCGATCAGGCCCATGTCGTGGAAGTACGGCATCCAGCTCATCAGCACGTCGGCGTCGGTCACCTCGGCGGCCTGCCGGATCTGCTCCACGTTGGCCAGCACGTTGGCGTGGGTGAGTTCGACGCCCTTGGGCGCTCCGGTGCTGCCGGAGGAGAACTGCAGGAAGGCAACCGGCGCCGGCGCCGGCAGCGGGGCCGGTGCGGTGCCGGCGCGCAGCCGGGCCAGGGGCAGCACCGCCGGTGGTTCCGGCAGGGCGGCGAGCAGCGGCACGGTGCTCTCGTCGACGGCTACCGGCGGGCGGCCGAGCAGCTCCCACACCGGCGTGATCCGGCGCGGGTCGGCGGCGAGCGGCACCGGCACCAGTCCGGCCGCGACCGCGCCCCAGAAGAGCGGCAGGAAGTCGTCGCTGCGGTCGGCGACGACAGGCACCGCGTCGCCGGGGCGCAGCCCGGCCGCCAGGTAGCCGCCGGCGACCTGCAGCGCCTCGTCGCGCAGCTGCCGGTAGCTGACGACACGCTCCTCGCCACTGCCGCGTACGTGGACGATGACCTGCTCGGGCGCGTGCTGTGCGGCGTCGAGGAGCAGGCGCAGCATCGTCGGCGGCGTCTCCGGCGACTGTCGGTACGGCCGTTGCGGGCCCTCTTGTCCAGAGGACGTGTCGTTGCCTGGCCGCACAGCTGCTCCGTTCGGGTGGCGCTAGGGGGAGAGCACCCTAGCGCGCGCCGTCCCGGCACCCGGTGGCCGGGACGGCTGCGCCCACGCTAGAACTCCGTCGCGCTCGCGCCATCCGCATGCGTACTCAGCGGGCTCAGAGCAGGGCGCACTGCCCGGTGACCGGCCCCCGGACGGTGTTGGCGACGCCGAGGCTGATCGGCGCCGGGACGTTGCCGGTGCAGCGCAACGGCCCGGTGACGGAGTTGCCGGCGACCAGTGGCGCGTCGGAGCCGGTCGTACCGGCGGAGATGTCGACCGGTCCGGTGACGTCGGTGCCGATCACGGCGACCGCGTCGGTGGTGCCGGTGATGCGCACCGGACCGCGTACGGTGCTGTCGGCGAGGAAGACACCGGCGGCGCCGGCTGCGGTGACCGGGCCGTTGACCGTGGTGCCGGTGGCGATCAGCGTCGCACCCGGACGGACAGTGACCGGGCCGTTGACGGTGGCGCCGTCCAGGCAGGTCACCCCGGTGACGGTCAGGGGACCTGCGTGCCGCCCGGAGCCGGCCGGGTATACCCGCTCACCCGCGACGAGCCCTTCGGCGGCCGCGCCGTCGAGCAGCAGCGGGATCAGGCCCCGTTCGGGCTGGGCGAGCGGCACGACGTACCCGTCGGCGGCCTTGACCACCTTCCAGCCGTGCGCGGCGAGGCGCTGCGCGACGGTGGCCCGCAGGCCGGGCGGGCCGTCGGTACGGGCACCGTGGTACTGCTCCTCGGTGAGTTTGTAGGCGCACGGCGGGTCGGTGAGGATCTGGCCTTCTGCGGGCAGGTCCGCCCGCGGCGGGCTCTCCCCCGGGTGCGGCGCCGGGTGCGCCTGGATCGTGCGGGAGCCGCGGAAGACGATCCGGGTGTCGTTGGCCGACTGGAAGAGGATCGCCGCCGCGCGGGCCTGGCGGATGTCGCCGAGCGCGGCGCGGTGGTAGTCGAGGAACTGCTCGAAGGTCCAGAGCGCCGAGTACGCCTTGCGCCGCCGGTTGTTCGCGGTGTTCGACTCGTCGGGGCGGGTCGCGCCGCCGCCGCTGCGCAGCTCCAGCAGCGAGTTGACCACGTTCTTGAGACCGAGGGTGTTGCGCAGGATCGTCTCCTCGCCCATGCCGACGCCTGAGCCGCCCTGGCAGCCGTAGGGGCAGGGCCACCAGCCGTCCCGCGCGCCCTGCTCGTACATGTGCTCCTCGATCATCGCCAGGGATTCGTCGAAGATCTCGGTGGCGACGTTCTGGTGCCGGGGCGGCAGCATCGGCAGATCCCCGGCGGTGCTGTTGCCGTACTCGTGACCGTCGTAGCCGGCGACCGGGCGGTAGTCGCGCAGCATCCGCACGAATGCGAGCGTCTCGGGCTGGCGGATCAGCGAGTAGTCGCGGTTGAGGTCCTGCCCGGTGCTGTTGCCGCGGCTGTTGGCCGCGCGCCCGTCGCCGTTGATGGTCGGCACGATCAGCACGGTGGTGTGGCTGAGCAGATCGCGGGTGCGGGCGTCGGCGCCGAAGGCGAGCTTGCGGGCCAGGATCAGGCAGGCCTCCCGGTCACCGGGCTCGTTGCCGTGCACGTTGCAGTTGATCAGCAGGGGCGAGGTCCGGGCGATCTCCTCGGCGGTGGCGGCCGGGCGCGGATATCCGAGGGCGAACATGTTGATCGGCCGGCCCAGGACGGTGCGGCCGATCTCGACCACCCGCATCCGGTCGCTGAGCCGGTCCAGGTCGGCGGTGTAGGCGTACTCCTCGGTGTCGCTGGTGTACCGGGTGCCGCCGCTGGTCTCCCAGCCGGTCCGCAGGTTCTCCCCGGCGAGCGCCGGGTCGCCCCACTGCGGCCGGGTGGTGTCGACCAGCGCAGTGGAGTACGGCTGGGCGACGCCGTCGAAACGGGCGCGCACCCGCCAGCCGAACCGCTCCCCTGGCGCGAAACCGGCGTCGGCGAAGGTGGGGGCCTCCGGGCGCAACTGCCGGTTGGGGCGCCAGAGGCCGACGATCGTGGCGGCACCGGTGGGGTTGCCGTCGGCATCGACGGGGGCGCGTTCGATCTGGTAGTCGGTGGCGCCCTCGACCGGCGCCCAGGCGAGCGTGGCGTAGCCGTCGCCCTGGCGCACGGTCAGCTCCTGCACCTGTCCGGGCTCGGCGGAGGCAGCGGCCAGCCGCCAGCTCTCGGCCGTCCGGGCCTGCGCGGACGGGGTGCCCGTGGCGGCCAGCACGGCGACAAGGGCGAGGGTCAGGGCGGCTGTGGAACGTCGGTGTCGCATGGCGCCTCCGGCGAGGGGTCAGTCGATCGGGACCACGGCGCCGCCAGCATCATCCAATATCGTCGATCAAGCAAGGGCTGCCATCGCTAACGGGGCAGTTCGCGCTCCAGGAGGGCGTAGACGTACTCGCTGCCCCAGCGGCCTTCGAGGTCGAGGTCGTTCTCGACCAGGTGTGCCTCGCGGCGCATCCCGAGCCGTTCGCAGAGCCGTACGGAGGCGGTGTTCCCAGTGTCCAGGCGGGCGAAGATCCGGTGTGCGCCGAGCTGTTCGAAGGCCGCGACCGTCAGCGCCCGGGCGGCCTCGGTGGCGTAGCCCTGACCCCGGTGGCCGGGGTGGAAGACCCAGCCGACCTCGAACTGGCGGGCGCGGGCGTTCTCCAGGCGCAGCATCAGCTCGCCGAGCACCCCGGGCCGGTCGGCCCGGCAGACCGCGATGGCGAGCAGGTCGCCGTCGGTCTCCCAATCAAGATCGGGACGGGACTCCGCGATGACTTCGGCACAGCGCTCGCGGGTCCTCGGCGGACGGTAGAGGTGCCGGGCGACCTCGGGCAGGCGCTGGTAGGCGTACATGCCGTCGACGTCCTCGGCGCGGAACGGGCGCAGCGTGAGCCGCTCGGCGACGAGGGGCAGTCGCAATCTCGGCACGGTCTCTCCTTACGTCGGCGCTTCGAACGGCAGTGTCGGACCGGCCCCCTAGTGTGCCGGTATGGACATCATCCTGATTCCCGGCTTCTGGCTGGACGGCTCTTCCTGGGACGCGGTCGCGCCGGCGCTGCGCGCGGCCGGGCACCGGGTCCACGCCCTGACGCTGCCCGGCATGGACTCTCCGACGGCGGACCGCTCGGGCATCACCCTGCGCGACCACGTCGATGCCGTCGTCGCGAAAATCGACGCGTGCGACCCCGCCGAGCAGGTCGTTCTGGTGGGTCATTCCGGAGGTGGCGCGGTCGCCCACGCCGCGGTGGACGCCCGCCCCGACCGGGTCGCGCGGGTGGTCTACGTCGACTCCGGTCCGCTCGCCGACGGGGATGCCATCAACGCCGACCTGCCGAGCGAGAACGGCGAGGTTCCGCTGCCGGCATGGTCGGGCTTCGACGATGCCGACCTCACCGACCTCGACGACGAGCTGCGCGCGGCCTTCCGGGACCGCGCGATCCCCACCCCGGCCCGGGTCGCCACCGATCCGCAGCAGCTGCGTGACGAGCGGCGTTACGACGTGCCCATCACCGTGATCGCCTGCGAGTACCCGAGCGCCCAGCTGCGCACCTGGATCGCGCAGGGGCACAAGTGGGTGCGGGAGCTCGCCCGCATCAGCGACGTCACCTACGTCGACCTGCCCACCGGCCACTGGCCGCAGTTCACCCGCCCTGCCGAGCTGGCGGCAGTGATCACCGGCAGCCTCACCTCTGCCTGACCATCTCCCCTGCCGCCGTCACCCGTGGCCGTGACCGGGCTCGCCGTGCTCTGACGGGCTCGGCGACACCGACGGGGACCCGGCCGACGACGGCACGGACGCCGGCGTGGCCCCTGCCGTGATGGTGAACTCGGCGGTCCGCACCTCGCCGCCGTGCCGGAAGTCGAGGTAGAGCCGGTAGGCGCCATCGGAGGGCACCTCCACGTGGAAGGCGACCTCGGGGCCGGCGGCGGTGCGGCCGTCACCGGGCTCACCGTCGGGGTGCACGTGCAGGTACGCCAGATCGCCGGCGCGCAGCGCCACCAGGTGCCCGTACGCGCCGAGGTACGGCTGCAGGTCGGTGACCGGCCGCCCGTCCCGGCTGACCTGCGCCGTCAGTTTTGACGACTCTCCACTGGTGAGATCACCGGCGAGGGTCACGGTGTAGCCGTCGACGGTGGCGGTGCGCGCCGGCGCGGGCAGGGCCCGGGGCTGGTAGTCGCCGGGCGCCGGCACGTCCACGCCGAGGGTCAGGCCGCGGTCGAGGGCGGCGGGGCGGAAGTCGGCGAAGACCCGGTACGACCCCGGCGCGTCCACCGCCACCGGCACCGACCACGTGCCGTCGGCCGCGCGGTCCGGATGCAGGTGCCGGTAGCCCGTCAGGTCCCGGCGTACCAGGATGAGGTGCAGGTCCTTGTCGTGGTTCTCGGTGTAGTCGGTGACCGGCGCGCCGTCCGGTCCGAGGATGCGGAACCGGAACTCCCCGGGCCCGGTGGTGGAGAGCCCGGCCGACAGCGGGGCGACGCGGTAGCCCTGCTCGGCGACCTGGAGCCCGCCGGGAACCGCCACCGCGGTGCCCGGCTCGGTGGCGCTGTGCGTGTCGTGCGGCGCCACCGGCTCCTGCGGACCGGCGAGGCGGCCGAGGCCGAGGGTGGCGGCGAAGACGGCGACGAGCCCCAGCCCGTACGCGGTCAGCCGGACCGCAGTGTTCATGACCGTTCCCTTCGGTCGAGACAAGCGCCGCAGCGGCCTGGAACGCCGACGGGGTCGCCCGGTTTCCGAGCCGCCCGGCCGTGCTGACACCCCGCTCCCGCGGCTCCTCCGCGCCATCCTACGCCTACCCCCGGGGGGTACCCAAGGATCGACGGATCCGCTGTCGCGTCAAAACGGCGTCAAGAATCCGCGAGCCCGCGTCATGACGGCGTCAACACCCCTGTCCGGGCCGGTCCGCGAAGAGTTTCGATTGCCCGGCGCGGCCGGCCGACGGTCGCGGTCAGCTCATCGGTGGCAAGGAGTCAACGTGTCCGACGTGGTGTTCGTGGTGGTGACGGTGGCGCTCTTCGCGGCGCTCGCCCTGGTCGTACGGGGGGTGGAGAAGCGGTGAACGCCGTCAACGTGGCGGGCCTGGTGCTCGCGATCGGCCTCGGCGTCCTTCTCGTGGTCGCCCTGCTCTTCCCGGAGCGCTTCTGATGACCTCCACCACCGCGGGTGTGCTCTTCGCCCTCTCTCTGGCGGCGGCCCTGGTCGCCGTCCACAAACCCTTCGGCGATTACCTGTTCCGGGCCGTCTGCGGCACCCGGGCCTCACGGGTGGAGCGGGGCATCCACCGGCTGGTGGGGGTCGACCCGGCCGCGGAGCAGACCTGGGGCGCGTACGCCCGCAGCCTGCTCGCCTTCTCCGCCGTCTCGGTGCTCTTCCTCTACGCGTTCCAGCGGGTGCAGGACCGGCTCTGGCTCTCGCTGAACTTCGATCCGGTGTCGCCGCACGGCGCCTGGAACACCGCCGTGTCGTTCGTGACCAACACCAACTGGCAGTCGTACTCGGGCGAGTCCACGATGGGTCACCTGGTGCAGATGGCCGGGCTGACGGTGCAGAACTTCGTCTCCGCCGCCGTCGGCATCGCGGTGGCGGTCGCGCTGATGCGCGGTTTCGTCGCCCGGGGCACCGGGCAGCTCGGCAACTTCTGGGTGGACCTGACCCGGATCGTGGTGCGGATCCTGCTGCCGGTCGCGGTGCTCGGCGCCCTGGTCCTGATGCTCGGCGGCACCGTACAGAACCTCTCCGGCGGCCTCGATGTGACAACCCTGACCGGGGACGCCCAGACGATCACCGGTGGGCCGGTGGCCGGGCAGGAGGCCATCAAGCTGCTCGGCACCAACGGTGGCGGCTTCTACAACGCCAACAGCGCCCACCCGTTCGAGAACCCGACGGCCTGGACCAACTGGTTGCAGATCTTTCTGATCCTGCTGATCCCGTTCAGCCTGCCCCGGATCCTCGGCCGGATGACCGGGCAGAACCGGCAGGGCTACGCAGTCGTCGCCGTGATGGGGCTGCTGGCGCTGGCGAGCGTCACGCTGACCAACGTCTTCGAACTCGCCGGCGGCGGGACCGTGCCGCAGGCGGTCGGTGCTGCCCTGGAGGGCAAGGAGATCCGCTTCGGGGTATCCAACTCGGCCACCTTCGCCGCCGCCACCACGCTCACCTCCACCGGCGCGGTGAACTCGTTCCACGACTCGTACACCGCGCTCGGCGGGATGATGCCGATGCTCAACATGATGATCGGCGAGGTCGCGCCCGGCGGCGTCGGGTCCGGCCTCTACGGCCTGCTCGTCCTCGCCGTGATCACCGTCTTCGTGGCGGGCCTGATGGTCGGACGCACCCCGGAGTACCTGGGCAAGAAGATCGGCGTCCGCCAGATCCAGTTCGCCTCCCTCTACTTCCTGATCACCCCGGCGCTGGTGCTGATCGGCACCGCCGCCGCCTTCGCCACCGGCAACAACTCCACGGCGCTGAACACCGGCCCGCACGCGCTCTCCGAGGTGCTCTACGCGTTCGCCTCGGCGAGCAACAACAACGGCTCCGCCTTCGCGGGTATCACGGTCAACACGCCGTGGTGGGACACCGCCCTCGGGGTGTGCATGCTGCTGGGCCGGTTCCTGCCGATCATCTTCGTCCTGGCGCTGGCCGGCTCACTGGCCCGGCAGACGCCCACGCCCGCCTCCGAGGGCACCCTGCCCACGCACCGGCCGCTCTTCGTCGGCATGGTCGTGGGCGTCACGGTGGTCCTGGTGGCGCTGACCTTCCTGCCCGCCCTCGCTCTCGGCCCGCTGGCCGAAGGGCTGTGACCACCATGGGAAACCACACTATGCACGCCACACCGACGGCAACCGGCGAACCGCCCACCACAACCGGCGAACCACCGGCCGCCGAACACCCCGCCCCTCCCGTCGGCCGGGGCGCCCGCCCCGGCAGCGGCTTGCTCGACCCGGGGCAGCTGCTCCACGCTCTGCCGCAGGCCCTGCGCAAACTCGACCCGCGCACCCTGTGGCGCAGCCCGGTGCTGCTGATCGTCGAAATCGGAGCCGCCTTCACCACCGTGCTCGCGGCGGCCGACCCGTCGGTCTTCGCGTGGGCCGTCACCGGCTGGCTCTGGCTGACGGTGATCTTCGCGAACCTCGCCGAGGCCGTCGCCGAGGGACGCGGCAAGGCGCAGGCCGCCACGCTGCGGCAGTCCAAGAAGGAAACCGTCGCCACCCGGTTGCAGGACTGGCGACCCGGCGCCGACATCAGCGCCTGCCGACAGGTTCGCGTACCGGCCGCCGAGCTCGCCCAGGGCGACGTCGTACTGGTCGCGGCCGGCGAGATCATCCCCGCCGACGGCGACGTGACCGAAGGCATCGCCAGCGTGGACGAGTCAGCCATCACCGGGGAGTCGGCGCCGGTGATCCGGGAGTCCGGCGGCGACCGCAGCGCGGTCACCGGTGGCACTAAAGTGCTCTCCGACCGGATCGTCGTCACCATCACCCAGAAGCCCGGGGCCGGTTTCATCGACCGGATGATCGCCCTGGTGGAGGGGGCCGACCGGCAGAAGACCCCGAACGAGATCGCGCTGAACATCCTGCTGGCCGCGCTGAGCATCATCTTCCTGCTGGCCGTGGTGACGCTGCAACCGCTGGCGATCTTCGCCAAGAACCACCAGGCGGCCGCCCCGGACTCCGGCGCGATCACCGACGCCGGCGTCACCGGGATCGTGCTGGCGGCGCTGCTGGTCTGCCTGATCCCGACCACCATCGGCGCCCTGCTGTCGGCGATCGGCATCGCCGGCATGGACCGCCTGGTGCAGCGCAACGTTCTCGCGCTCAGCGGCCGGGCCGTGGAGGCCGCCGGCGACGTCGACACCCTGCTGCTGGACAAGACCGGCACGATCACCCTGGGCAACCGGCAGGCGGCCGAGTTCGTCCCCGTCGCCGGCCGGCCCGCGTCCGACGTCGCCGACGCGGCCCAGTTCGCCAGCCTGGCCGATGAAACCCCCGAGGGGCGCTCCATCGTGGTCCTCGCGAAGAACGACTTCGGGCTGCGGGAACGGGAACCGGGCCTGCTGCCGAACGCAGTCTTCGTACCGTTCACGGCGCAGACCCGGATGAGCGGCGTGGACCTCTTCGGCGACACGAGCGTGGACGCCGGTGTCACCGGACCGGCCCGGCGCATCCGCAAGGGCGCCGCCGCCGCCGTGCTCACCTGGGTCCGCGAGCACGGCGGCAACCCGCCCGCCGACGTCGACCGGGTCGTCGCCGAGATCAGCGACCTCGGTGGCACCCCGCTGCTCGTCGCGGAGCACGTTGAAGGTTCCCGGGCCGAAACCATCGGCGTCATCCACCTCAAGGACGTGGTCAAGCCCGGCATCCGGGAGCGCTTCGACCAGCTGCGCCGGATGGGCATCCGCACCGTGATGATCACCGGCGACAATCCGCGTACGGCGAAGGCGATCGCCGAGGAGGCCGGGGTCGACGACTTCCTCGCCGAGGCGACTCCGGAGGAGAAGCTCGCCCTGATCAGAGCCGAACAGCAGGGTGGGCGGCTGGTCGCGATGACCGGCGACGGCACCAACGACGCCCCCGCCCTGGCCCAGGCCGACGTCGGCGTCGCGATGAACACCGGCACGTCGGCCGCCAAGGAAGCCGGCAACATGGTCGATCTCGACTCCGACCCGACCAAGCTGATCGAGATCGTGGAGATCGGCAAACAGTTGCTGATCACCCGCGGGGCGCTGACGACCTTCTCCATCGCCAACGACATCGCCAAGTACTTCGCGATCATCCCGGCCATGTTCGCCGGCATCTATCCGAGCCTGGACACCCTCAACGTCATGCGGCTGTCCAGTCCGGAGTCGGCGATCCTGTCGGCGGTCATCTTCAACGCCGTCGTCATCGTCGCGCTGATCCCGCTGGCCCTGCGGGGCGTGACCTACCGGCCGGCCGGCGCGTCGACACTGCTGCGCCGCAACCTGCTGCGCTACGGCCTCGGCGGCGTCGTCGTGCCGTTCGTCGGCATCAAACTCATCGACCTCGTCATCGCCACCATTCCCGGGATGTCCTGATGCGCCTTTCCCACCGGCTCGCCCCGCACCTCGCCGCGCTGCGCGCCCTCCTCGTCTTCACCGTCCTGCTCGGCCTGGCCTACCCGCTCGCCCTGGTCGCCGTCGGCCGGCTGCCGGGGCTCGACGTCCGGGCCGACGGCTCCCTGATCACCGTCGAGGGCGCCGCGGTCGGCAGCGAGCTGATCGGACAGTCCTTCACCGACGCCGCAGGCACGCCGCTACCCCACTACTTCCAGTCCCGCCCCTCGGCGGCCGGCACGGGCTACGACCCCACCGCGACCGCCGCCGGCAACCTCGGCCCGGAGAGCGTCGTGGACACCCTCACGGCCGACCCGCGGGAGTCGACCCCGAGCCTGCTCACCCAGGTCTGCGCACGCAGCAAGGCCGCCGGAGAACTCGACGGCGTGGACGGGCGGCGACCGTACTGCACCGCCGACGGGGTCGGCGCGGTGCTGGCCGTCTTCCGCGCACACGGGCTGACCGGCCCGGTCACCCGGGTGGTCAGCGTCAACCAGGCCGCCCCGGCCACGCCCTTCGTCACCGCGTACGAGGGGGTGCCGGTGGAGCCGGCCCAGCCCGGCGTCGACTACGTCGCCGCCGGCGGACTGGTCACTCCGGTCTGGGGCGACGCGCCGGCCGTACCCGCGGTGCCCGCCGACGCCGTCACCGCGGGCGGCAGCGGCCTCGACCCGCACATCAGCCCGGCGTACGCCCGGTTGCAGGTGGCGCGGGTGGCGCGGGAGCGGGGCGCCGACCCGGCGCGGGTGCGCAGCCTGGTCGCGGCGCACACCACCGGACGGGCGCTCGGTTTCCTGGGCGAACCGGGGGTCAACGTCGTCACCCTCAACCTTGCCCTGGACCGGGAGTTCCCGCTCGGCTGACCTGACGGCACCGGGCCGGCGTGGCGACGCCCGGCCCGGTGCCCCACCCCGCCGCCTGCCGCGGCGGCGACCCGGAGGAGGGTGTGTTCGTGCCACGAGGAGAGCTGCGTATCTATCTGGGCGCCGCGCCCGGGGTCGGCAAGACGTACGCGATGCTGGAGGAAGCCCACCGGCGGGCCGGTCGCGGCACCGACGTGGTGATCGGCTGCGTCGAGACCCACGGCCGCAGCCACACCGCGGCGATGATCGGCGACCTGGCGCAGGTGCCCTGCCGAACGGTCGCCTACCGGGGCCGCGAGTTCGACGAGATGGACCTGGACGCCCTGCTCGCCCGGCGCCCCGAGGTAGCCGTGGTGGACGAACTGGCGCACACCAACGTGCCCGGTTCCCGCCACGAGAAGCGCTGGCAGGACATCCAGGAGCTCCTCGACGCCGGGATCACCGTGCTCTCCACGGTGAACGTGCAGCACCTCGAGTCGGTCAACGACGTGGTGGCCCAGATAACCGGCACCACCCAGCGGGAGACCGTGCCCGACGAGGTGGTCCGCGCCGCCGAGCAGGTCGAGCTGGTCGACATGACGCCGCAGGCGCTGCGCCGGCGGATGGCGCACGGCAACGTCTATCCGCCGGACCGCATCGACGCGGCGCTGGGCAACTACTTCCGGGTCGGCAACCTCACCGCGCTGCGCGAGCTGGCCCTGCTCTGGCTGGCCGGCAAGGTCGACGACCAGCTCGACGCCTACCGCGCACAGCAGGGCATCTCCGACACCTGGGAGACCCGCGAACGCGTCGTCGTGGCACTGACCGGCGGCCCGGAGGGGGCGACGCTGATCCGCCGCGCCGCCCGGATCGCCGCCCGCGGCAAGGGTGCCGACCTGCTCGCCGTGCACGTGGCCCGCAGCGACGGGCTCGCCGGTGCCGACCCGGCCCAGCTCGCCCGGCAGCGGGTCCTGGTGGAGCGCCTCGGCGGCACCTACCACCACGTGCTGGGCACCGACATCCCGTCGGCCCTGCGGGACTTCGCCCGCGGCGTCAACGCCACCCAGCTCGTACTCGGGGCCAGCCGCCGCGGCCGGTTCGCCCAGCTCCTCTCCCGGGGTGTCGGGATGAGCACCGCCGCCGCCGCCGGGCCGATCGACGTGCACCTGGTCAGCCACCCCGAAGCCGGCCGCGGCCGCCGGGCCGGGGTCCCGGCGGCGCTGTCGCGGCGCCGCCGGCTGCTCGGCTTCGCGCTCGCCGGCGGCGGCATGCCGCTGCTGGCCCTGCTGCTCCAGGCGCTGCCGACGCTCACCCTCACCAACGACATCCTCTTCTTCCTCGCCGGTGTCGTCGGAGTCGCCCTGGTCGGCGGACTCTGGCCGGCGCTGGTCGCGGCGCTCGGCGGTTCCCTGCTGCTGAACTGGTTCTTCGCCCCGCCCTACTACACCCTCACCATCGCCAAGGCCGAGAACCTGCTCTCCCTCGGCGTCTTCGTCGGTGTCGCCGTCGCCGTCAGCTGGGTGGTCGACACCGCCGCCCGCCGCACCCGCGAGGCGGCCCGCGCCTCCGCCGACGCCCAGACACTCGCCACCGTGGCCGGCGGCGTGCTGCGCGGCGAACGACCACTGCCGGCCCTGCTGGACCGGCTGCGGGAAACGTTCGGGCTGCGCGCGGTCAGCGTCCTGGAGCTCGCCGCCGGCGCCGAAGGGCGCCCGGACCGGGCCCACGACGAGAACGCCTGGCGGGTGGTGGCCGCCGTCGGCGACCGGCCGCCCGGCAGCCCGGGCGCGGGCGAAACAGCGGTGCCGGTCGACGAGCGCCTCACCGTCGTGCTCGCCGGCCGGCGGCTGGAGGCCGCCGACCGGCGCATCGTGGAGGCGTTCGCCGCCCAGGCCGCCGTCGCGCTCCGCCAGGAACGCCTGGCCGAGGAGGCCGCCACCGCCCGGCCGCTGGCCGAAGCCGACCGGATGCGCACCGCGCTGCTCGCCGCGGTCAGCCACGACCTGCGTACGCCGCTCGCCGCCGCCCTGGCCGCGGTGAGCAGCCTGCGCAGCGCGGACGTCGAGTTCGACGCCGACGACCGGCGGGAACTGCTCGCCACCGCCGAGGAGTCGCTGGAGCAGCTCGCCCGCCTGGTGGCCAATCTGCTCGACATGAGCCGCCTGCAGGCCGGCGTCATCGGCGTCACCCGCACCGCGATCGGACTGGAGGACGCCGTACCGCGGGCCCTCGACGACCTGGGCGCACCCGCCGCCGGTGTCTCCACCGACCTGCCGGCCGACCTGCCCGCCGCGCTGGCCGATCCCGGTCTGCTGGAGCGGGTGCTGGTCAACATTGTCGCCAACGCGCTGCGGCACAGCCCGCCCGGAGCGCCCCCGACGATCACCGCCGGCGCCCACGGTGGGGACGTGGAGCTGCGGGTCATCGACACCGGTCCCGGCATCCCGGCCGAGGAGTGGGAGCACGTGTTCCTGCCGTTCCAGCGCCTCGGCGATCGCGACAACACCACCGGCGTCGGGCTCGGCCTGGCGCTGTCCCGCGGCCTGACCGAGGCGATGGGCGGCAGCATCACCCCGGAGGCCACCCCGGGTGGCGGACTGACGATGGTGCTGCGGCTGCCCGCCGCGCCGCCTGGCGTGCCAGGCTCGGATCGGTATGCCCCGGAAGGAGGAACATGACCCGCATCCTGGTCGTCGACGACGAACCGCAGATCGTCCGCGCCCTGCGGATCAACCTGCGCGCCCGCGGCTACGAGGTGGACGTCGCCGGCACCGGCGCCGGGGCGCTCAAGGCGGCCGCTTCCCACCCGCCCGACCTGGTGGTGCTCGACCTCGGGCTGCCCGACATGGACGGCACCGAGGTCATCGGCGGGTTGCGCGGCTGGACCGGGGTGCCGATCATCGTGCTCTCCGGGCGGGCCGGCAGTGCGGAGAAGGTCGCCGCCCTGGACGCCGGCGCCGACGACTACGTGACCAAGCCCTTCGGCGTCGACGAACTCCTGGCCCGCATCCGCGCAGTCACCCGCCGCCGCGGCGGCGCTCCCACCGACAGCCTCCCCACCGCCCGGATCGGACGGCACAACGTGGACCTGGCCGCCCGGACCGTCACCGCCGACGACGGTACGCAGGTGCGCCTCACCCCCACCCAGTGGGCGATGCTGGAGCTGCTGCTGCGCCATCCCGGGAAGCTGGTGAGCCAGCGGCAGCTCCTGCACGACGTATGGGGGCCGGAGTACCAGCACGAGACCAACTATCTGCGCCAGTACATGGCCCAATTGCGCCGCAAGCTCGAAGACGACCCCGCCCGGCCCCGCCACCTGATCACCGAACCGGGCATGGGCTACCGGTTCCGGCCCTGAGATCACATGGCAGACGCCGGGGCGGGCCAAGCGCAGTCGCGGCCCTGTCGCCGGCTGACGACTCGCGGTGACGGCGCCCGGCCAACGGGCCTTCGCAAACCCATTCGCTGGTATATATTCGGCGTCGACTATATGACGTTGTCCTTCTTCGACGGACTTCGCGTACGCCGCAGCCGGGAATCGAGCACGCCAGGGGCCGGCTGGACCACGGGGGAATGAAATGTCCATCAACGAAACAGAACCTGCCTGTAACGGATCCAGCGATCTCACAGAGCCGGCGCGTGAACTGACCCGCGTCATCGACAAACTGCTCGCTCCCTGGGCGGGCGGACTGCACCGACTCGGGACCGCCCCGGCCGCGATACGGTCACAGGCCCTCGACTTGGCGGTGGGAGACCTGTTCGCGCTGACCGACCGGGATCCCGCCAGCTGCGGCTCATGGCGGTACGTACTCCAGGCCTACCTGTGCTATGAGAGCGTGCTGACCTATCGTCTCGCGCACACCGTGCTGCGCCTTTCTACCGCCGATCCCCTTGAGTCGCTCATCCTGGCACGTTCCATGTCCGAAGTGGCCCGCGTACGGACCGGCGTGGAAATACACCCCTGCGCTTCCATCGGCCCCCGCTTCGTCATCGATCATGGGCTCGGCACGGTCATCGGCGAGGCCGTCGTTACCGGCTCCGACTGCTACATACTCCAAGGCGTCGTGCTCGGCGCGCTGAAAGTCGCCGACAACGTGCCCGGCCCGCGGCATCCTCGCCTGGGCGATCGGGTCGAGATTGCGGGCTTCGCCCGGGTCCTCGGACCCGTCACGATCGGCGACGACGTTGTCATCGGCAGCCATGCACTCGTACGCACGGATGTGCCGGCCGGCAGTCAAGTCGTCGTACTGAACCAGTACCAGACCGTCACGGGTCCTCGGCCCATGGCGGTCTACGGCGTGGAGGCACTGGGCCGGTTCCGATTTCGGCTGCATGGCGACAACTTCGAGCGCGCCGGTCTCACCGTCGATCTGCTGGACCCTTCCCAGTTGCCACTGCCCGCGGGCGATCTCTGCGTCCTGCAACGCAGCCCCAGGTCCATGACCGTTCAGGTGTCACCGCGGGCCCGCGGGATACGCGCTTTCACCCACATCAGAATCCGCCACGGCGGCTCTGCCGTAACCCTCAGCATACCGACCGGCAAATCGGCACGGTCCGAGCGGATTCCCCTCTCGGCCTGAGCGCCGTTCGCGCCATGCCCGAGTCGACCCAGCTGCGCCGACGGCTGCCCACGACTTCGTCTGGAGACTCTTCGACAATGTCCTCCGCGCTCGAAACCGATACCGCTCGGACAATAACGGCACGGTTCCATCGTCCCAGCAGGCGCACGGTCAAACTTGCGCTCTGCTTCGTCATGGTGTGCCTGATCTGGGGGTCCACCTGGATCGCGATCAAGATGGCCGTCACCGACATGCCCCCGCTGACCGCGTCAGGACTGCGTTTCGTCATCGCCGCACCGGTGTTCATCGCAGCCTGCCGATACTTGAACAAGCCAATGACCTATCCGAGGAAGCTCAACTGGTTCTTTGGCTTCATCTTCGCCTGCTACTTCGCCATTCCCTTCTACCTGTACAACTTTGGCGAGCAGTACATCTCCTCGGGCCTCACTGCCATCTGCTTCTCATCGGTGGCCGTCCTCATGGTCGTCTTCAGCGTGCCGATCCTGCGCACCCGGATCTCGGCGACACAGTTCGTCAGCGTGCTCGTCGCCTTCACCGCGCTGGGCGCATTGATCATGCACTCCCAGGGTGTGGCAGTGACCAGTGGCTGGGGCGTACTGGCGGTACTCTGCGCCGCCGTGTTGCACGCGCTGGCGTACATAATGATCAAGAAGCACGGCGGGGAGATCCACTCGCTCACGCTCAACACGCTCCCGATGACCCTCGCCGGCGTCGTGCTCACCGGCCTCGGACTGATCATCGAACGCCCGGGCCCTGAGGCATTTACGGCGCGGAGCGTCGGAGCGACCCTCTATCTCGGCGTGATCGCATCGGTCATCGGGTTCGCGGTCTACTTCTGGCTGGTCCAGCGGACGGACACGGTCACCGCGTCGTTCGTCTTCGTCCTGTTTCCGATCTTCTCCCAACTCTTCTCCGTGATGATCGAGGGGACTGCCTTCAGCCACGTGGACCTGGCCCTGACCGGCGTGATCCTGCTCGCCTTCGGCATGACCCAGTGGGGACAGCGCCGCAACCAGCCCGCATCGCTCCCACCCTCCGCCTCGGCTGGTTCATCGACGTCGTCAGCGACGCTCACCGCAGACGGTCAGCCCAGCGAGAACGCGCTCGCGGCGGTCTATGCGCACGTCCAGGATGTGTATCCCGCGGAGGCCTGCGGTTTCATCAGAGCAACGGGGGTGACTCGCTGCGCCAATGTGATCGATCAACTTTCTGGAGATCGGGCAGTGGAGTCCGGCCGCACGTCCCGGACCGGATTCGCCTTCGGTCTGCCCGACCTGCGTGTCCTCGCAGAGTCCTTCGACGGCGACGACCCGGTGCGAATCATCTACCACTCGCACCCCGACGTCGGCGCCTACTTCAGCGAGGAAGACCACCGGCACGCAGTATTTGACGACCGACCGGTCTACCCGGTACGCCACCTCGTGGTCGATGTCACCAATGAACGAGTGCGAGGCTCACGGCTCTTCGACTTTGACGAACACCTGGGCCACTACACCGAGTACGCCTCCTTTGGCTCACCGGAGGAGCGCGCACCGGATGTCTCCATCGCCGGATCGGCCGACCAGCGGCACACCAACCAGGGGGCCCAATGACAGTACCTCGCACCGATATCGCGGATTCCGTGCTCGACACGATCGGAAACACGCCCCTCGTCCGGCTCTCCAGGATCGAGCCCGATCTTGACCGCGACCTCCTCATCAAGCTGGAGATGCTGAATCCGGGGGGTAGCCACAAGGTACGGATCGCGTTGAGCATGATCCACGACGCGGAGCAGCAGGGAGAGCTGCTTCGGGGCAGCGGCCAGACCATCATCGAGTCCACCGGGGGCAACACCGGAGTCGGCCTTGCGATGGCCTCCGCAATCCTCGGTTACCGGCTGGTACTCGTCATTCCCGACAACTACAGCACCGCCAAACAGCGCCTGTTGCGCGGATTCGGTGCAGAAGTAGTGCTGTCCGACCACCGCTTGGGCAACAACTCCCATTCGCAACTGGCGCAGCGGATGCTGCTCAGGAATCCCGACTGGGTGATGCTGCATCAACAGGCCAATCCGGCAAATCCTGCGATCCACGAGCGCACCACTGCACAAGAGATTCTCACTGCACTGAATGGCCGCGCTCTCCACGCGATGGTTGCCGGGGTGGGCACCGGAGGGCATCTGACAGGAGTGGGACGGGTTCTGAAGTCTCAGCATCCCGACATGCGGATTGTCGCGGTGGTGCCGGAAGGATGTTCGCTGCGGGAGGAACGGTTCGCACCGCACCGGATCCAGGGCCTCGCGGTGGGACTCGTGCCACCGATCCTCGATTTGAACCTCATCGACCAGGAGGTTCAGGTGTCCTACGAGGACTGCTTGAGGATGATGCGGCAACTGCTGCAGACTGAGGGAATCGCAGTCGGCATATCATCTGCGGCCAACGTTGTAGCAGCCTGTCGCGTAGCGCGCGAAATGCCGCGCGAATCCTGCACGCTCACCTTCGCCTACGACGGAATATCGGATTATCTGGAATCCCTGACACCGCCACATGACGCTACTCCCGACCACGTCATCACGAATGCCGGAGATTGAAAGTGACCACAAAGCTATACATTGACGACCCTTATCGCCGCGACTGTTCGGCCACGGTCAGTGGCATTCGGGGCGACAAGGTGTTCCTCTCCGAGACGGTCTTCTACCCGGAGGGCGGCGGACAGGTGGGGGACACCGGACGCATCGGTTCGGCGTGCGTCGTCGACACGCAGAAGGTCGGGGGCCGGCCGTTCGCCCATCCCAGCTTTCCCGACCTCATCATGATCGATGGAGAGGTGGGCCACGTGCTCGCCGCGGGCGCGGAACCGCCCGCCGTCGGCACGGAGGTCGAGGTGTCCATCGACTGGGAACGCCGGCTGCGCAACATGCGGCACCACTCAGCCGCTCATCTCGGCTTCTGGTTCGCCACCACCGCCCGTCCCGATCTGTACACCAAGGGTGCCCGCATCGACGGGGAGACGGCCCGTTTTGATTTCCACACGCCCGAACGGCTCACCACCGAGGAGGTGGCCGAGTGGGAGGAGCGGGCCAACGACATCATCGCCAGGGACCTGGAGATCCGTACCGTCCCGGTTGAGGGTGAGCATGAGGCGCGGGTCTGGCACAGCGGTGACATGGTGATTCCCTGCGGTGGTACGCACGTGCGCTCCACAGGAGAAATCGGCCGGATAAAGCTGCGCCGCAAGCGGCAGGGAAGCGCCTTGGAACGGCTCTACATCACCGTCGTGAACATCACCGAACCGGCGACCTGAGAGCGCCATCAGCGTCATCCGCGCACGGCAAAGCGCTCACACCGACATTCGATCGCGGCGCCGCAGGAGCGGGCAAGGGCTCCTGCGCGCCGCGGCAGGTCGGCGGAACCGACAGTTCACCTATTTCTGCCACAGGGAGCCTTCAGTGACCGTCGCCCCGTTCAACGCCCGGCGTGCGATCGCGCCGACCTTCGTCCTGCCGGCCGTACTCGGCTCCGACGTGATGGTGCCCCTAGCGAACGGCGCCATGGTTTCCTTCGCCAACTTCGACCACGCGGCGACCGCGCCCTGCCTGTCAGCAGTGGCGGAGGAGATCGTTGATTTTCTCCCTTGGTACGCCAGCGCGCATCGAGGGGCAGGCACTCTGTCCAACATGTGCACAGCCCGGTACGAGGATGCCCGGCAGGCGGTCCGGCAGTTTGTCGGCGCCCGTCCCGATGATGCAGTGATCTTCACCCGTAACACCACGGACGCCTTCAACTTGCTGGCGCGGTCGGTGCCGGATGACGCGACCGTGATCGTGTTCGCCGGCGAACACCACGCGAACCTGCTGCCCTGGCGGACGGTCGAACATCTTCCCATTCCGCCCGGGATTGACGAACTTCTCGCCGACCTCGAACGCACCCTGGCTCGGCGACGCGGCGGCGAAGTGCTGGTCAGTGTGACGGCGGCATCCAACGTGACCGGCGAGCTTCTTCCACTGCAGGAGATTGTCGAAACAGCGCATCGGTACGGAGCCCGAGTTGCGGTGGACGCCGCTCAACTCGTCGCCCACCGGCCGCTGGACATGGCGGGACTCGATGCCGACTACGTCGCCTTCAGCGGCCACAAGATGTACGCGCCGTTCGGCGTCGGCGTACTGGCAGGGCGTGCCGACTGGCTCGCCTCGGCGGAGCCCTACCTGATCGGCGGTGGAGCCACCGCGTACGTGTCCGACGACGCGGACCGCGTCGAGTGGGTGAGCGGCGAGGCTCGCCACGAGGCCGGCACCCCGAACGTGATCGGGGCGGTGGCGCTGGCGACCGCCTGCAGGGTGCTGCGCCCGGCTTGGGACTCAATCATGGCCTACGAGTCCGCCCTGCTCACCAGGCTGCGCACCGGACTGGCGGAGATCCCCGGCGTTGGTGAACTGTCCCTGTTCGGTCCGGCGAGTTCGCGGGTCGGCATCGTCACCATGAGCCTGGACGGTATCGACTCCGGCCTGCTGGCCAGCGCGCTCTCCGTTGAGTACGGCATCGGAGTCCGGCAGGGGTGGTTCTGTGCGCACCCGCTCACCCGGCACCTACTGCGCGACCGTCATCCCGATGCATCGTCCGGCACCGCTGTCCGGGCAAGTCTCGGCTTGGGCGTGACGCTGGAGCAAGTGGACCGCCTGCTGGACGCCGTTCAGACCATCAGCGACATCGGCCCTCAGCTTGTGTACGCCGGCGGAGAAGGCATCTGGCGACCACAGCCCGAACCGACCCCCGCGACGCTTCAGGCGCTGCGTCAGAGAGGCTGACACCAGCAACAACATCAAGGTAGGCGAGTTGGATCCGCCCCCCTGGACCGTGCGGCGGATGCCCGGCTGCGGCTACCCCTGCTTGGAGTCGTCGAACAGGCGCCGGCGCTCGGCCGCCACCACGTCCCGGACGAGCTCCGCCTCGGAGAGGTCCAGTGCCTCCGGGCTCGAGTCGGCCATGTCGCTGATCCGGGCGTAGTCGTCGAAGATCTGCTTCTTGGCCGCGAGCAGTTCGGTGATCCGCTGGTCGACGCTCTCCTCGGAGAGCAGCCGGTGGACCTGCACCGACTGCACCTGCCCCATCCGGTGCGCGCGGGCGATGGCCTGCGCCTCGGTCGTGGGCTTGAGCTGCGGTTCGCAGATCACGACGACGGAGGCGGACTGGATGTTGAGCCCGACACCGCCGGCGACGATCTGGGCGACGAGGGCGGCGCCGTGCTCGGCGGCGGAGAACTCGTCGACCATCTGCTGGCGCTGACCGGCGGGGACGGAGCCGGTCAGCGGGCCGAAGACCGGCCCCGGCAACGACCGGGCGACCAGGTCGAGCACCTTCCTGAAGTGGGAGAAGACGAGGACTCGCCGCTCGTTCTCCTCCGCTTCACGGACGATCTCGATCAGGCGTTGCAGCTTCGCGGACTGCGCACCCCCCAGCATCGCCACCTGGCGCATCTGCATGAAGTTCGCGCCCGCGACCGCGTCCCGGTACACCGCACGGTCCGCCGGGGAGAGCGGGATCCACTCCTCGACCTCGATCAGCTCCGGCAGTTCGGTGAGCACGTCCTCCTGGTTGCGGCGCAGGTACGCCGGCGCGATCCGCCGGCGGAACGCCCGCGGCGACAGTGCGTCGGCGTCCACGGTGAGGTCCGGGCGTACGTAGGAGGCGAGGTTGCGGAACTCGCCGACCCTGTTCTCCAGCGGTGTGCCCGTCAGCAGGATCGCCCGCTCCGCCCGGGTGATCAACCGGCTGGTCCGCCTCGTCCGCTGCGCTCCCGGGTTCTTGATGTAGTGGGCCTCGTCCACGACGACGCAAGCCAGGTCGCGGACTTCCCGCAGCGCGGTCTCCCACCACGCCAGCGTCTCGTAGGTGGTGACGGCGACACCGCCCTCCCGCAGCCAGGTGGCGGCGGCATGGTCGCGGTCGGGTCCGTGGACCCGGAGTGCGCGCAGCCGCGACTTGCCGCCGACCTCGCGGACCCAGTTGGTCACCACCGCGGCCGGGCAGACCACCAGGAAACGCCTCTTGCCGCCGCTGTGCAGGTGTGCGAGGACCGCGAGCGCTTCGACGGTCTTGCCGAGACCCATCTCGTCCCCGATGATGACCTTGCGCTGCACCAGGGCGAACCGGGCCGCGAAGCTCTGGTAGCCGCGCAGCGACACCGTCAGGTGTTCGCCGTTGAGAGTCTGGTCGCGTACGGCCGCCACGATCTCCTCGGAGAGATCGCCGTGCACGGCGTTCTCGTCCTCGGTGACGAACCCCAGCTCGGCGAGCATGGCGAAGTAGTCGGCGGGGCGGGCGAGGAAGTCGGCCCAGGGGTCGGCGTCGACTACCTTCCGGCCGGCTGTCGACGACATGCCGAGCAGTTCCGCGCGCCGTTTGACGATCTGGATGCTCTCGGTGAGCCCGGCGACCGGGAGCCCTCTGGTCGGGATCACGAGCAGGTGGCTGGTGTCCCGGTCGAGCACCGGGCGCAGCGGGGCGAGTTCGGCGGCGCGTTCGAGGTCCGCCACCGCACCCTGGGTCTGCCGGCTCCCGTCCCATTCGGCGAGGCGGCGCAGCAGCTGGGTCGCTTCCGGGGACCGGTGGTCGACGTCGATCCGGACGGCCGTGTCCTCGGACGTCTCCCGCAGGAGGGTCTGCGCGGCGGCGAGCATCCGCCGCGCCGAGGTCTCGCCGACTCCCGGAAGCGCCTGCAGCGACCCGCCCCGGTTCAGCACCTCCTGCACCGTGCCGATCCCCGCCTCGGCGAGCGCTCCGAGCCGAAGAGGGTCCGGACTGACCGCCTTCAACGCCGCCACGGGCATCTGCTCCAAGGCCTGCCGGACCTCGGCGTACCGCACCTGCTCACCCGCCGCCCGCGCCGCCGCTCGCTGCGGCGCTTCGCCGGCGACGACCTTGGCGATGGCGTCCAGTGCCTCGGGCAGCCCGTCGATGGCCGACCGGTCGAGCAGCTCGGGTGGCGCACCGCTCCGCGTAGCGAGCAGACCGAAGCCCAGCGCGGGGTCGAGCAACACCGGGAAGCCCAGCGCTGGGGAGTCATCGGGCGCAGAGACGGGGCCGAGCCGCTCCAGCCGGCGGACACCGTCGTACCGGAGGAAGACCTGATGCTGACGGCGCAGGACGCCCGCAGCCTCCGCCGCCGCCTGCTTCTTCGCCGACCCGGTGAAGAAACGACGCAGCCCGAGTACGGGCGTGACGTCGGCGACGGCGCGGGGCACCTCCGTGGTGAGCAGGCGCAGGAAGGCACTGTCGTCGGCCGTCAGCGCGGGGAGCGCGGCACGTTCGCGCAGACGCGGGAGCACCCCGGCGTCACTGCCGCGCAGTGGGAGCACCTGCCAGGCGGCCTGCCCGGCCCGGTTGACCACGACGCTGCGCGCCCGCAGCGCCTCTTCGTCGCCGTCGGCCGCCTCCCGCACCGTCCGACGCCACCGCTGTACGTCCTCGGCACGTCGACTCCACTGCGTGAAGTCCGCCGTCAGGCGGCGAACCTCTTCACGCTCGGTCTTGTCCATACTCACCGCAATCGAGGGGCCCAGAGTGGGCATCGTAGTGCAGCCCGCACACCGTCAGCACCTCGCGACGCACAGGAGGTGACAGCCGATGCCGGGTCGCCGGGGCTAATGATCAACTCCTGCCTGCGTCAGAATCCCGGTCGGGACGGATTGTCGAGGCACCGCCCGCCCACAACCGGCCGGTACGATGCCCGCATGAGCTCGGATGCGGTCGGCAGGCACATGCCCCCCGTCGTGACGCTCGACGACCTCACCGCGATGATGGCCGCGGACGAACACCACCGGTACGAGATCAGCCCTGAGGGAGTCCTCTCGATCATGCCGCCGCCGGGATACGCCCATGCGATCATCGCGACCCGGCTCATGGTGTGGCTCGCCCAGGGCGGTGTCCCGGCGGACCGGATCGCCCAGGCGGTCGGACTACGCATCCCTGGTCGCCTCGGCGGCGTCGGCGGACGCATTCCCGACCTGGTCGTTTGGAGCAAGGCCCAGGCGGACGGTGTCTGGCTCCCGGTCGCCGATGTGCTCCTCGCCGTCGAAATCCTCTCGCCAGGTTCCGAGGGCATCGACACGGTGACCAAACACAACGAGTACGCCGCCGCCGGCATCCCGCAGTACTGGGTGGTCGACCAGGATCCGGCGCAGACCGTCACCATGCACCGTCTGGACGGCGATCATTACACCGTCCGCGCGACCATGCCCCTCGCCTGGGTCCTCAACACCAACCCGGCAGAGCACGACCTCGGCTGAATCTTGAGCACGCGGCTTTCAAGCAGACGCGCACTCCCAGCGCCTGCTGTTGCTTCCGGCTTTCCAGATGTCGAGGCCGACCGGGGATCGCAGTACATCTCGAAGCAGCGCGTCGGATTGGGGCGCGCGGTACCGGCCAAGGCAGGCGGCGGCACCGGAGAACACGGCCCGGTCACCGGCTCCACCAGACCCGCTCCCTCAGGAGTCGGCCGAGCGCCGGGGGCGGACACCGCCTGCCCGTGGGGCCGGCTCGGCACGCTCCTCACCCCGGCTGATCCGCAAGGTCAGCACGTCGGTGCGGACCGTGACGTGCCCGTGGAAGAGCGCGGCGCCACCCGGGCCGTAACCGATCTGGGTCGCGCTGATCAGCGGGTGCCCGAGCGACACGTCGAGGCGGGCCGTGGACTCCTCGTCGGCGGGCACCGCGGCGAGTTCGATCTCGGCCCGCCGGACCGGCATGCCGGTGGCGTCGGCGAGGAACTCGAACATGTCCAGGTCGATGCTGACCAACCCGGACGGGTCGAGGTCGCGGCCGTCGAAACGCAGCGGCAGGTGGTCACGAATCCAGGCCGCCGGCACCCCGTCCACGGCGAAGAGCCGGTCGACCCGCCACACCGGCGAGTCCGGCTCCAACCCGAGCACCGCGGCGCAGTCAGCCGGGGCGCTCGCCCGGCTGACCGCCGCGTCCTGAAGGGTCGGCCGGTGGCCCGAGGCGGTGATCCGGTCCCGCAGCGCCATGACGTCACTGAGCGAGACCGGCACTCGTTCGGCGCCGCCGTGCACGAAGGTGCCGATCCCCCAGGTACGGGTCACCATTCCCTCGGCGGCGAGTTGGCCCAGCACCTCTCGCACGGTGGCCCGGCTGACCTCCAACCGGTCGGCCAGATCCCGTTCGTTGGGTAGCTTGTCCCCCGTCAGGAACTCGCTGCCGATCAGCTCCCGCAGCCGCCCGTGTGCGCTCTGCAGTGCGGTTTCGCGCCGAGCCATCCGCCCTCACCTCATCGCTGCCCGCCGCCGTCGACGGCGTACGAGAGTCTAGTTCGTCCACGTCCTCCCACGACGGCGTGTAAGCGCACTACCAGACCTGCTCCAGCACGCGGAGCGTGTTCCCGCCGACGACCTTGGCGATCTCGTCGTCGGAGTAGTCGTGCTTGACCAGCCAGCCGACGATGTTGCCGAAGGCCTCGCCCGGATTCTCCACTCCGGACACGTACTCCACCCGCGGGTGCTCCGGCCGGTTGCCGGCGTCGTGGGCGTAGTTGCCGGCGTACGTGTTGTGCACCCCGACGTGGTCACCGAACATGGTGTCCGGTCCGAAGGTGACGTGGTCGATGCCGACCAGGTCCACGCAGTAGGTGAAGTGGTCCATCACCGACTCGATCGAATGGTGCGGATGCTCCGCCGAGAGGGTGGTGTGCGGAGCAGCCTCGATACCGATCACCCCACCCCGCTCGGCGCAGGCCCGGATCACCTCGTCCGGCTTCATCCGGGAGGTGTCCCAGACCGACCGGGCGCCGGCGTGGGTGATGAAGACCGGTACCCGGCTCGCCTCAATCACATCCAGCGACGTCCGGTCACCCGAGTGCGAGATGTCGATGGCGATGCCGAGCTTGTTCATCCGGTCGACCGCACGCCGGCCGAAGTGGGTCAACCCGCCGTCGTTGCGTTCGGAGAGGCCACCGCCGAGCATGTTGGCCTGGCTGTAGGCAATACCGAGCTGGCGGACACCGAAGCCGTAGAGGATGTCGATACGGTCCAGCTCGTTCTCGATCGGGCTGCTGCACTCCAGGCCGGCGACGAGGGCCAGCCGGCCGTCCCGCTTCGCGGCGTGGATGTCCGCCACCGAGGTGGCCAGGAAGACGTGGTCCTGCTTGTAGAGATCGCTCATCCGCATCCCGAGGGCGTAGATGAGGTCGTTCCACTTCCAGCCGTTCTCGCTGGTCACGCAGGAGGCGCCGGCCATGAAGTTGTCGAAGACCGCGGTCAGGCCGGAGCGGGCCAGGCCCTCGTAACCGGTGCGCTGCCGTGCGGTGCGGTTGTACGCCCGCAACTCCCGCACGTCCTCGGGCAGGATCACCGGGTGCTCGTGCAGCGAGATCGCGGTGTGCTCGGTGAGCAGCCGGGTCACCCGCTCACGCTGGGCGTCGCTCAGTCCGAGGTCGTGTTCCGGTACCCGGCCGACCTCCTTCGCCAGCGTGAACTCCCGGTAGTCCGAGTGCGGCTCCAGGTACGAGTACGACCGGTGGCCCTGGTACCGGGGCGCGGGTTCTTGCAGCAAGACACCTTCTCCTTAGCGAGGACGGTCGCGGGCTGTCAGGCAGCCAGCGGGAAGTGACAGGCAACCGGGTGCTCGTCGGCGGCCAGCGGTGGTTCGGTCGTGGCGCAGGCATCGGTCGCCTGCCAGCAACGGGTCCGGAACCGGCATCCCGACGGCGGGTTGATCGGGCTGGGCGGGTCCCCGGCCAGCAGGATCCGCTGACGCTGCCGACGGTCGGCCGGGTCGGGCACCGGCACGGCGGAGAGCAGCGCGCGGGTGTAGGGGTGCCGCGGCGATTCGTAGAGGGCGGCTTCGGGGCCGGTCTCGACGAGCTTGCCGAGGTACATCACTGCCACCCGGTCGGAGATGTGTCGCACCACCGACAGGTCGTGGGCGATGAAGACGTACGCGATGCCGAACTCGTTTTGGAGCTGTTCCAGCAGGTTGACCACCTGCGCCTGGACGGAGACGTCCAGGGCGGAGACCGGCTCGTCGCAGACGATCACGTCGGGGTTGAGCGCGAGCGCCCGGGCGATGCCGATGCGCTGGCGCTGCCCGCCGGAGAACTGGTGCGGATAGCGGTCCAGGTGCAGGCTGGGATCGAGGCCGACCAGGTCGAGCAGTTCGCTGATCCGCTCGTCGCGGCGGCGCCGGTCCAGCACATCGGGGTGGATCTCGAAGGGCTGGAGCAGGATCTCCCGGATCGTGCGGCGGGGGTTGAGCGAGGTGTACGGGTCCTGGAGGACGATCTGGATCCGCCGCCGCAGCGCCCGCAGTTGCCGCCCCCTGGCCTGGTGCACCACCGAGTCGCCGAAGCGCACCGCGCCGGAGGTGGGCTTCTCCAGCCCGACCAGCATGCGGGCCAGGGTGCTTTTGCCGCAGCCGGACTCCCCCACCACGCCGAGCGTCTCGCCCCGGCGCAGGTCGAAGGAGACGCCGTCGACGGCCTTGACCACCCCGCCGGAGGTGAACGGGACCCGTCCTCTGACCGGGAAGTGCTTGACCAGGTTCTCGACCCTCAGCACCACGTCATCACCGGGCGGCACCGAGCACCTCCTCGTGGTGGTGGCAGGCGCTGGCCCGGTCGGCCGGTAGCGCCAGCAGCGGGGGCAGGGTCAGCCGGCATTCGTCGGTGGCCCGGGGACAACGCAGGTGGAAGGGACAGCCGGCGGGGAGCCGGGCCGGGTTGGGCGGGGCGCCGGGGATCGCGTAGAGCCGCTCGTCGCGCCGGTCCACCCGGGGCATCGAGGCGAGCAGGCCCTCGGTGTAGGGGTGGGCCGGACCGGCGAAGATCTGCTCGACCGTGCCGCGCTCGACGATGCGGCCGGCGTACATGACCGCCACGTCGTCGGCGACCTCGGCGACCACCCCGAGGTCGTGGGTGATCAGCAGCAGGCCCATGCCGCTCTCCTGCTGGATTTCGGCGAGGAGCTCCATCACCTGGGCCTGCACGGTCACGTCCAGGGCGGTGGTGGGCTCGTCGGCGATCAGCAGGTCCGGCTCCAGGGAGATGGCCAGCGCGATCATGATGCGCTGGCGCATGCCGCCGGAGAACTGGTGCGGGTAGTCCCGCATGCGGTCTTTCGCCGCCGGGATCCGGACCCGTTCGAGCAGCTCGATCGCCCGGCGCCGGGCGTCGGCCCTGGACATGCCGCGGCGTACGCGCAGCACCTCCATGAGCTGATGCCCGACGGTGAAGACGGGGTTGAGCGCGGCCATCGCGTCCTGGAAGACCATGCCGATCTCTTCGCCACTGATCCGGTCGCGCTGTTTGCGCGGCAGGGTGAGCAGCTCCCGCCCTCGCAGCTGGACCGATCCGGTGATCGTGGCCGGCGGCACGTCGAGTATGCCCGTCACCGCCTGCGCGGTGACGCTCTTGCCGGAACCGGACTCGCCGAGGATGGCCAGGGTCTGTCCGGAGTGGACCTGAAGTGACACGCCGTTGACCGCTTGAACCGCCCCGTTCGGGCCGGGGAAGGCGACCCGCAGATCGGTGATCTCCAACAGCGTCATCGCAGCACCCCGGCTCTGGCGAGGAAGTCCCGCACCACCTGCTGGAACTTCTCCGGCTCCTCCAGCTGCGGCGAGTGGCCGGACTTCTCGAAGACCACCAGCTCGGCGTCGGGGACGAGGTCCGCGATGACCTGCGAGGCCTCCACCGGCGTACGCCAGTCGTGCCGGCCCACGGTGACCAGGGTCGGGCAGGTGATCGCCGGCAGCTTGGGCTTGAGGTCGTAGCGGGGCATGTTCTGCCCGAATGCCGCGTTGTGGGTCCGGTAGTGGAACCGGGTGGCGGCCAGCCGCGCCTCGTCCTTGGCCGCGTCGTGCTGGTGGTCGTAGAGCGGCAGGATCGCCCGCCAGTACTCCCGCAGCTGGTCGTTGCTCTCGAACCGGCCGGTGCCGATGCGGTCGATGACCCACTCCGGAATCACGCCCCGGTCGGTGCCGCGGGCCCGTTCCACCGCCAGGTGGTCGAACGCGGTGTCCGCCGCGGTGTCCCGCAGCACCAGCGCGGAGACCCGGTCCGGGTGGGCGACGGCGTACTCCAGGGCGATGAACCCGCCGTACGAACCACCGGCCATGACGATCTTGTCGTAGCCGAAGTGCTCCCGGATGGCGTCCACGTCGGCCACCCACTGCTCGTGGGTGAACGGCTCGTCGTCGCTGGACTCGCCGGAGCCGCGGGCGTCGAAGACGATTACCCGCATCCGGTCGGCGAACGGGCCGAAGGAGCGCTTCGGCTCGGCGCGTGAGCCGAGACCGGGCGCGCCGTGGTGGACGATCATCGCGGGCGCGTCGGCCGGGCCGAACGCCTCGACGACCAGTTCCGCTCCGTTGATCTTCATCGGACTCCCTCGATGATGTTGGATGCCAGGTCGCGCGGGTATGTGGTGAGCCGGCGCGGGCCGGCCGCCTCCACCAGGACCGTGTCGGAGATGCGGTAGCCGGCGTGGCCGGGAACGTAGACCCCGGGCTCGCTGGAGAGGAGCATCCCCGGCGCGAGCACAGTGTCGTCGGCGTCCTCGACCCAGGGCGCCTCGTGGTTCTGCAGCCCGATGCCGTGCCCCTGGCGATGGCGGATGTGGTCACCCAGCCCGTGCCCGCGCAGCACGTCCAGGCAGATCCGGTTGACCTCGGCACAGGTACGGCCGGCCACCATCGCCTGTGTGCCGATCTCCTGCGCCTCCCGGTCGGCCTCGTAGTAGCGCACCTGCTCGGCGGTGGGCTCGCCGATGACGAAGGTCCGTTCGCTCTCCACGAACCGGCTGGCCACGGCCGCGCCGAGGGAGAGGATCAGCGTGTCGCCCCGCTGGAGCCGCCGACGGGTCGGCAGACCGTGCGGCAGGGCCGAGTTCGGACCGGCGTAGACCAGGCCGCCGGCCAGCTTCGTGGTGTAGACGACCAGGTCGTACCCGGCGTACATCCGGTCGGTGCCGTGGGCGATGACGTGCCGCGCGATCTCGTCCTCGCGGGGCAGCGGTCCCCCGCCGGCCAGGGCCTCCTCGATAAGCGCCCGTCCGGCGCCGAGCATCTCGTCGCAGATCCGCGCGGCGGCCTCGTGGAACGGGATCTCCTCGGGAAACTTGCGCAGTCGCAGCTTCGCCACCGCGTCGGTGGTCTCCAGTGTCGCCCCGGCGATGGCCCGCGACAGCGCCGTGAACGCGCCGACGGACACCCCGGCGCTCACCCCGATACGGCGGACCGGACCGCCGGGCCGCGACAGCGCCGTGGCCAGCGTCTCCTCGGCGGTGACCACGCCCGGGTACTCGAAGTAGGTGATCATCGGAACGGTCACGCCCTGCTGGGCGGCGTACTCCTCGTCGAGGCGGGGGATCACCAGCAGCGGGTCCCCCTCGCGTGGCATCCAGAGATAGACCGGACGCTCGGTGGCGATGTAGAAGAAGCCACTGAGGAAGGCGACGTCCGCCGGGGAGGTGGCCAGGAAGCCGTCCAGGCCGCGGGCGTCGAGCGCCTCCCCGAGCCGGCTGCGGACGCTGCGGTAGAAGGTTTCGGGCAGTCGCACGGGTCAGCCTCCGTTTCGGCGCGGGTCGCGGATGTCGTTGATCCGCGTCCCGGCGAGGGTCGCCGCCAGCACCAGGAACAGGATCGCCAGGGACGGGAAGAGCGTCTGCCACCAGGCGAGCGCGATCGTGCCGCTGCGCTGGGCATTGAGCAGGATGCGCCCCCAGGACCAGGCGTCGGGATCGCCGAGGCCGAGGAAGCTCAGGCCGGCCTCGGAGATCACCGCCCGGGAGGCGGTGATCAGCACGCTGACGATCATCAGCGAGACGACCGCGGGCAGGATCTCCCGGGTGACGATCCGCCAGCCGGTGGCGCCGAGCACCCGGGCCCCGTCGATGTAGGGCATGGCGCTGACGACCAGCCCCTGTGACCGGATCAGCCGGGCGACCTCCGGCCAGGCGAAGAATCCGATGATCAGGGTCAACGTCCAGACATTCGGGTTCACCACCGCCGCCAGCATGATCATCAAGGGCAGCGTGGGCAGGGCCAGCATCACGTCGGTGATCACGGTGGCGACCGCGTCGATCGGCCGGAAATAGGCAGCGGCCAGGCCGATCGCGGTGCCCAGCACGATCGCGAGCAGTGATGCCGCCAGGCCGATCACCAGACTGGTCCGGGTGCCCCAGACAACCTGGGCGAAGACGTCCTGGCCGAGGTCGTCGGTGCCGAACCAGTGCGCGCCGGACGGCGGTTGCAGCACGTCCGGGCCGGCACCGCTTGGCTCGTCGGCGATCAGCGGCGCGAAGACCGCCATCAACACCATCACGAGCAGGACCAGCACCGACAGCGCAGCGACGGGCTGGCGCAGGTACCCGGACCAGGAGGACCGCTTGACCGCGACTGGAGCCGACGCCGGTTCCTGCACGGCCGGCAGGGGTGCGCTCACGGCACTCTCCCTTCTGTGGTGACGGCGAACGGGTCCGGGCGACGCGCCTCGGGTGCGCCCGCGGTGGGTCGTGTGTTCGGGAAGGCCACCGCCTCCCGCGCGTTCACAGCCGGATCCTCGGGTTGAGGACCGCGTAGAGCATGTCGGTCATCGCGTTGGCGATCACCACGGTGACGGCGAGCATGATGAAAGCCCCCTGGATCACCGGATAGTCCTGCTGGCCGACCGCCTCGTAGATCAGCCGCCCGACCCCGGGGTAGGCGAAGACCGTCTCGGTCAGCACCGCGCCGCCGACCAGCGTGCCCAGCTGCAGACCCATCAGGGTCAGCGCCGGCAGGATCGCGTTGCGCAGGCCGTGTTTCCAGACACGGCGCCGGGCCGAGAGGCCCCGGGCCTGCGCCGCGCGGATGTAGTCCTCCCCGAGCACCTCGATCATGTTGGTGCGCAGGGTCAGGGCGTACGGGCCGAGCTGCACCAGGACCAGGGAGAGCACGGGCAGCACCAGGTGGTGGGCCAGGCTCAGGTAGGCGGCCACGCCCCGGCTGTCCGGATCGATGGCGCCGCCGATCGGGAACCACCCGAGCTGGGCGCCGAAGAAGACCAGCAGCAGGATCGCGACGCTGGGCACGAAGAGCGCGTTGGCGCTGATTCCGAAGCCCTGCAGCGCGCGGTCGGGCCACTTGCCGCGGTTGACCGCGGCGGTCACGCCGATCGGGATGCCGACGGCGACGGTGAGGACGAACGCGGCGCCGGCCAGCAGCAGCGTCCAGGGCAGCCGGTCGAGAATGATCTCGGTGACCGGCTGGATCTGCCGGAACGAGATGCCGAGGTTGCCCTGGACCAGCTCGCGCAGGTACGACACGTACTGCTCCCACAGCGGACGGTCCAGGCCGTACGTCTTGAGCAGTGCCGCCTGCATCTCCGGGGTCATGTCCCCCTCGACCATCAGGGTCGTGGGGTCCCCCGGCAGGAGCCGCAGCAGGAAGAACGTCGAGGTGATGGCAATCCATACGGTCAGGACGGCCTTCAGCGCCCGGCTGACTACGAAACGCAACACGGGGGACCCCTCCTTTCCCTCTGATCGGGAGTTACTTGACCGGGGTGACCTGGGCCAGCGAGTACGCGGTGACCATGCCGAGCAGGTCCGACGGCGACGGGACGAAGCCGGTGAACTTGTCGGCGTTGTAGGCGAACTGGAAGTTCTCCACGTACAGCGGGGTCAGGTACGCCTGCTCGTGCACGACCTTGTCAAGGTTCTTGATCTTGGTCTTGAACGCCTCCGGGTCGGTGGTGGCGGCCGCGTCGTTGATGAGCGCGTCCATCTCGTCCGACTCGAGCAGGTTGTAGTTGATGCCACCCGGGTTGCTGGACAGGTAGGTGCTGCGCAACTGGTCCATCGGGTTGTCGAAGACGCCCCACTGGGTGGCGTCGATGTCGTACTCACCGTTCTTGACGCGGGTCAGGAAGGTGTTGCGCTCCACGCACTCGTTCTCCAGCTTGATGCCGGCCTCGGCCGCGCTCTCGCGGAAGAGCTGCACCACGCGGGTGATGTTGGCGTTGGACTGGTCGCACGCCACACCGAAGTTCAGCTCGTCGAAGAAGCCGTCGTTGTTCGCGTCCTTGTAGCCGGCCGCGGTCAGCTTGGCCTTCGCGCCCGCCGGGTCGAACGCGTACGGCTGGAGCTCGGTGTTGTCGTACTCGGCGAAGATCGGCGAGATCGGGCCGGCCATCTGCTGACCCTCGCCCTGGAGCACGGCCGCGATGATCGACTTGGTGTCGACCGCCATCGACAGCGCCTGCCGGACCTCCTGGTCGGCCAGGTACTCGTTCTTCATGTTGTAGGTCAGGTGCGCGAAACCGAGCGCGCCGACCTTCTTCAGCTCGATCTTGTCGTCGTTGGCGAAGGTCTTGGCCGCCGAGACCGGCACCGGGGTGCCCATCAGATCGATGTCACCGTTGCGCAGCGCCAGCATCATGGTGTTCACGTCCGGGTAGACGCGGTACTCGATCTGGCTGACCGCCGCCTTGCCCTCCGGCGCGAGCGGGTAGTGCTCGTTGCGCTTCATCACGTAGCGCTGACCCTTGGTCACGCTCTCCAGGACGAACGGTCCGGCGCCGACCCAGTTCGAGTCGTTGGCGAACTTGGAGAGGTCACCGGCCTGCTCGAAGACGTGCTTCGGCACGATCGGCATCCAGAAGCCGACACCCTCGGCGAACGGCGCGTACGGCTGGGAGAGCGCGAACTTGACCGTGGTGGCGTCCGGCGCCTCGACCGACTCGACCCAGGTCAGCTTCGCCGCCACGTTGCCGAGCTTGTACTTCATGATCGTCTCGGCGCTGAACTTGACGTCCTCGGCGACCACCGGCTTGCCGTCGGTCCACTTGAAGTCGTCGCGCAGTACGAAGACGGCGGTCTTGCCGTCGTCCTCGTAGCGGTACTCCTTGGCCAGCTCCGGCGCCTTCTCCGCGTTCTCGTCGATCCGCAGCAGGTGCGGGTACATCGCGTTGAGAATCCACGAGTCGGTCTTGCTCAGCGACTGGAGCGGGTTGAAGTTGCTCACGTCGGTGGTGGTGCCGATGCGCAGCACCGTGTCCGACGACGAGCTGCTCGAGGAACCGTTCTCCTCGTTGAGACCGCAGCCGGACAGGCCCAGCACTGCCGTCACACCGAGCGCGACGGCGAGCCGCAGCCGGCCCTTGAATGTGTCTTTCACCAAACCTCCTGAAGAACCCTGATGATGTTGCCGCCGATGACCTTGGCGATCTCGTCGTCCGAGTAACCGTGCGTGACCAGCCACCCGACGATGTTGCTGAAGCACTCCGCCGGGTTTTCCATGCCGCTCACGTAGGGCACCCGGGGATGGTCGACCGCGCCGTGGACCTTCCCGATCGCCAGGTGCTGGGTAAAGCTGTCGTGCAGCCCGACGTGGTCACCGAAGTTGGTGTCCGGGCCGAACGCCACGTGGTCGATGCCGACCAGCTCCACGCAGTAGGTGAAGTGGTCCATCACCGACTCGATCGAATGGTGCGGATGCTCCGCCGAGAGGGTGGTGTGCGGAGCAGCCTCGATACCGATCACCCCACCCCGCTCGGCGCAGGCCCGGATCACCTCGTCCGGCTTCATCCGCGGGGTGTCCCAGACCGACCGCGCGCCGGCATGGGTGATGAAGACCGGCACCCGGCTCGCCTCAATCACATCCAGCGACGTCCGGTCACCCGAGTGCGAGATGTCGATGGCGATGCCGAGCTTGTTCATCCGGTCGACCGCACGCCGGCCGAAGTGGGTCAACCCGCCGTCGCGGTCCTCGGAGAGACCGGAACCGAGCATGTTCGCCTGGCTGTAGGCGATCCCCATCTGGCGCACGCCGAAGCCGTAGAGGATGTCGATGCGGTCCAGCTCGTTCTCGATCATCGTGGCCGCTTCCAGACCGGCCACCAGGGCGATCCGGCCGTTCCGCTTGGCCTCGAAGATCTCGTCCAACGTGGTCGCCAGCACCACGTGGTCCTGCTTGGCGATGTCGGCGAAGCGCAGGCCGATGTCGTAGATGACGTCGTCCCACTTCCAGGCGTGCTCACTGGTCACACAGCCGGTGCCGTTCATGAAGTTGTCGAAGACCGCGGTCAGGCCGGAGCGGGCGAGTCCCTCGAAGCCGAAGGAGTTGCGGCCCGTGCGGTTGTAGTCGCGCAGCTGCGTCACGTCGGCCGGCAGGATCTTCGGGTGCTCGTGCAGCGAGATGGCCATGTGCTCGTGCAGCAGCCGCGACACCCGGGCTCGCTGCTCGGCACTGAGGCCGAGGTCGTGCTCGGGCACCCGGCCGAGCTCCGGGGCGAGCTCGAACACCTTGTAGTCGACCTGCGGCGTCAAGTAGTCGAAGGATCGGTAGCCGGCATAACGGGGGGCGGGTTCCTGCACTCGTCACTCACCTCGTCGGAGTAGGAAGTACGAGGCATGAGGTCTGACCTCTTACCTGTGGCTGGGAAGGTACCGACAAAAGCGCAGGTCACGGAATACCTCGTGACCTGACCGTTACCGGAAAGGGCCAACGTTCCCGCAGGTCGGGACAGGGGTGGCCGCAACCGCGGGCATAGGCCGCGGGCGGTGTCCAATCAGGCAAAACCACCGAGGTCACACAAGCTCCATCAGAAGCCCTCGCCCTATTGCGACGCTCGCCGGCCCGGGCAACCTCGGGGCAGGCCGGATCTGTCGTCCGGTCCGCCGGCCGCCACGGCCCCGGTCAGCCACCGCAGCCAGCCGAGCACCGCCAGGAGCGTGAGGAGGCCGTACGCGACGAACTGCCCGGCGACGATGACACGTACGGCCGGCTGGTAGCCGATGATGACGGGCAGCGTGCGTTTGTCGACCAGCTCGTCGGAGCGGCGGTCGCGGAGGTTCATCACCATCATCCGGGCCACCTGCAGAAGCGCGGTGGGCGCGAGGACGACCAGCAGCAGCGTCGACATGCCCAAGAGCACGAACCCGCACCCAGCGACACGACCGGCGCGACCGATCCGTCCACCAGTGCCCGGCTGCCGCCGGTCCACGGGGTGAAGTAGACGTTGGCCCGGTCGGCCTCCAGGTCGAAGTACCGCCACCGCGAGATCAGCGGCCAACCACCCGGGCAGGCCCGCCGCCGACTCGGCGCATCCCGCGATCGTGTCGTACGCGTGGTCTAGCCTTTGGCCGCCGTTGATCGACCACAGGAGATTTCATGGGCAAGTTCGTGCTGCCGGACGAGGACACCTGGGTGCTGCCCGATGCGTGGCGCCAGGCTCTGCATCCTCGCCGGGGCGGGCACCCCGCGCCCGAGCGCGTTCCCGCGCCCGAAGCCGCCGAGAAGATTCGTGAGTGGCTGAGGTCGGACCTGCTGCCGGCGATCCTGGCGCGCGCCTCGGAACGCGACATGGTGTTCGATCCGGGGCTCCTGGCGGAGGGCGAACGCTACCTGCGCAGCTGGCAGGGACCTGACGATCCCGGCGACGACGCGAACCCGCTCGGGGCCGCGGTGGCCATCCTGCTCGTCGGCGGCTGCCTCGAGGGTCCGCCGGACGTCGCCAATCTGTGGGTGTCCCGGCACGGGATCGAGTTCTCCGCCCGGCTCGTCGGGGAGCTGGCCCGGCTCCTGGTCGACGGCTCTCTCTGGTCGATCGCGCCCGCACCGCACCGCACCTACGAGAGCCTGTGGCGCGGAAGCGACCGCGCGTGTCTCTTCCCGGTGGCTCGCACGCTCCGAATCCGCCTGGCAACCGCCACCGACGCCGAGTACGCGAGGGCCTGCGAAATCCTCGGCGGATACCGCACGTCACCGCTCGGCCGGATGGTCACGTCGTACCTGGTCCCGACCCAGCTGGCGTGGGTCGACGAGGATTGCGCCGCGGCTGCGGGCTGGATGGCCGTTCCGGAGGGCGAAGACGGGACGCGGGATCATCACCTCTACCTCAGCCAGATGCTTCTTCTTGCTGCCGGCACGCTTTCTCACCTCGAGCTGCTGCGCGACAACATCACCTCGATGCTGCTGTGGGGCAAGTCGGACGAGGCGGTGAGCACCGTCCTGGACGGAGTCGGACTGGCCGCAGCGCCGGTCCTGGCCGAGCCGTTCTATCTCAAACTCCTTGACCTGAACTACGGCAAGTGGGAGTTCCGCGGGCAACTGGGCCCCGACGCCATCCGCATGCTGTCGCTGACTCCCACCGACGAGGCGTTCCGGCTGCTCTGCCGGCAGACCATCGGTCTGTCGAACGTACGCCCGGGGGCACTGCTCAAGTCCGGGGCGCTGTCGCGGTATCCGGTGCGGGCGCTGCGGATCCTCAGTGAGCTGGAGGCCGCGGAGCCGGTGTACCGACAGTGGGGCGACGAGCAACTAGCCGCCAATCCGTACGAGACGGCGTTGTACCGGGATCTGCTCGGCACGCTGGTGCTGACCAATCCGCGGCTGCTCTCGGCCGCCTCGCTGCCGGAGACGGTACGCGCGAGGGCGCAGGAGATCCTGGACAGCGGCGGTGCGGGAATCGGCGCGGGCTGGGCGGGGCTGCTGGACAAGAATTCTCCGGTCTTCTGGGAGCACAACCTGCGCATCGACACCGCCGACGACGAGAAGCGTGTCGTCACCGCGCTGGCCGCGATCCCGACCGAGGAGGCCTTTGGTCACCTGGTGGACCGGGCCGAGCGCAGGTACGTCCGCCCGGTGTTGCTGAACGCGGCCAAGCGCGACCGGCGTCTCGCGCTACGGGTACTGCTCGCGAAGTCCGCCGACCACGCGCGCAGCGATGCCGCGACCACCGTCTCGGAACTGCTCCGCAATCATGTGCTCGCCTATCCGGAGGCGGTCGCGGAAGCGCTGCCGGAACTCGACCCGGCGGCGCGGGCCCATCTGGCGGCGATCGTCGCGAGCGCCGAACAGGCCGGCGCGGATGCCACGGCGGGCGCGACGCTGCCGGTGCTCACCGGCTCTCCGCACCGGCCCGACGGGCAGCCCATCCGGGTTCCCGAACTCCCGGACTGGCTGGTAATCGCGACGCTCCCCGCGGTGAGTCTGCGCGCCGGCGGTGACGTGCTCTCCCAGGACGCGGTACGCCGGTTGTGCGCGCTCGTCGCCGTTTCGAAGATCACGGCGCCCCACCCCGGAATCGCCGAGGTGCGCGCAGCCTGCGAACCGCACACCCTCTCCGCGCTGGCCTGGACGGTCTTCGAACAGTGGCAGGCGGCGCAGTACCCGGCGAAGAACAAGTTCGCCATGGTGGCGCTGGCGCTGCTCGGCGACGACAGTGTCGTGCCGGCACTGACCTCGCTCTTCCCCTCCTGGGGGCAGGCAAGCATGCGGGTGCGTACCGGTATGGAGGTGCTCGCCGCGATCGGATCCGACGGCGCCCTGATGCATCTGCACCGGTTGACGCGCCAGGCGAAGACCAAGGGCCTTCGGCAGTTCGCGCAGGCGCGGCTCGATGACGTCGCGGTGGCCCGTGGGCTGCATCCCGCACAGTTGGCTGACCGGATCGTTGCGGATCTCGGCCTCGATTCCACCGGCCGCACGACGCTCGATTACGGCACCCGGAAGTTCACCGTGGGCTTCGACGAGCGGCTCCAGCCGTACGTCATCGACCAGGACGGCGGGCGGCTCGCCCGGCTTCCCCGGCCGGCGGCTGCGGACGACGCCACGCTGGCGCCCGCCGCCCATCGGCGGTTCACTGCGATGAAGAAGGACGTGAAGAACATCGTCGCGGAGCGCCTCCGGGCCCTCGAAGAGGCGATGGTCGTCGAGCGACGCTGGACCGCTGAGGAATTCGAACGCCTCTTCGTCGCGCACCCGTTGACGTGGCAGCTGACGCGTCGGTTGCTCTGGGGTGCCTTCGACGAGCGGGGAGCGGCGGTGACGGCGTTCCGCGTGGCCGAGGACCGTACCCTCGCCGACATCGACGACAAGGCCTTCGCGCTCGACGGCGCCGCGACGGTGGGAGTGGCACACCCGTGGCACTTCGCCAATGACCGGGCGGCATGGACGGCCCTCTTCGACCACTACGCCGTCGTTCAGCCGTTCGCCCAGCTGACCCGGGAGCTGATCGGCCGCCGCGAGGCCGAGGAGACACTGACCAGCCCGGGCTCGTTCGCCGACAAGTCCGTCGCAAGCCGGAAGCTCTTCACGCTGACCGCCCGCGGTTGGCGATTCAGCGACGACTACGACGCGCTGCTGCGGGACTGGCCCGGGAACCGGACCGTCGCGATCCGGTACTCCCCCGGCTACCACTGGCAGGAACCGGACCAGGACGTCCATCTGACGGGCGTGCAGGTGTGGACGACCAGCATGCCGCCGGAGGGTCCGGCCTGGTCCCGTCGTCCCCGCGCCGAGGACACGGCCGGCTTTGCCGACCTCAGCCCGATCACCATCTCCGAGACTGTGCGCGATCTGCGCTTCCTGATCCGCTGACGATTCTCCGGCCTGTCCCCCTGCGGCCACGTTCGGGAGTCCGGAGAGCGGCGTACCCCGGGTGATGCGTCCCTGGTCTACCCCTCGCTCTGGTGGCCTGCCGTGCCCGCCAGCGCGGGCGTGCTCCAGGAGCGCCAGAGGCGGCTGTATCCGCCGCCGGCCGCCAGCAGCTGGTCGTGGGTGCCCTGCTCGACGATCTGCCCGTGCTCCATGACGACGATGCGGTCCGCGGTCGCCGCCTGGCTGAGCCGGTGGGCGACGATCAGCGTGGTGCGCCCGGCGGTCGCCGCGGTGGCGGCGAGGTCGAGGTCGCGCGCGCCCGCGCTGCCGGCCTCCGCGGTCGCCTCGTCGAGGACCGCGACGGCCGGGTCGGCGAGGACGAGCCGCGCCAGGGCGAGCTGCTGCGCCTGCGCGGCGGTGAGCTGCCGTCCGCCCTCCCCCACCCAGGTCGCCAGCCCGTCGGGCAGGGTGCGGAGCCAGTCGGTCGCGCCGACCAGGTCGAGAGCGGCGGTGAGCTCGGCGTCGGTGGCGTCCGGGTTCGCCAGGCGCAGGTCCTCGGCGAGCGTGCCGGCGAAGACGTGCACCTCCTGGCTGATCAGGGCGATCTCGCGACGGACCCGGTGTTCGCCCAGCTCCGTCAGGGGCACCCCGCGCAGGCGCACCGCACCGCTGGTGGGGGCGATGGTGCCGGCGGCGAGGCCGGCGAGGGTGCTCTTGCCCGCACCGCTGGCGCCGACGAGGGCGACCCGCTCCCCGGGCGCGAGACGGAGGGTGACGTCCCGCAGCACGACCGGCCCGTCGTCGTACCGGTGCTCGGCGACGACCACCTCCAGCCCGGCGGGTTGCGGCGTGCCCGGTCCGGCCGGCCCGGATGGCTCCTCGGACGTGGAGTCCGGCAGTGTGGTGATGCCGATGAGCCGGGCGAGGCTCGCCCCGGCCTGCAGCACGGCGTCCGACTGGAGCAGCAGCAGGCCGATCGGGTTGAAGAGGCGGTGGAAGTAGAGCGCCGCGGTGGTTGCCGCGCCGACGGTGACCAGGTCGTCGCTGACCAGCAGGAAACCGGCGACCAGTACCGCGGCGAGCCCCACGAACTCCGAGCGGTTGACCCGCATCCCGAACCGGGTGTGCAGGTTGAAGATCTCCAACGACAGGTCCCGGGCCGCGACGGAGCGCTGCGCGATCCCCGCCACCTGGGCGTCCTCCATCCGGTACGCGCGCACGGCCGGCGCGCCACGGAGCGCCCCGGCCATCGCCTGGGTCCGCTCACCGGTCGCCACCCGCTCGCGGGCGTAGTAGGAGACGGAGCGCTTCAGGTACCAGCGCAGCGCCAGCGCGTAGGCGGGGGTCGCGACGAGCCCGGCGAGGCCGAGCCGCCAGTCGAGGGCGAAGAGCCCGACCGCGGTGAGCACGATGGAGAGGATCGCGCCGAGGAAGGTCGGCCCACTGGTGGTGATCACATTGGTCACCACTGCCACGTCGTCGCCGGCGCGCGCGACCAGGTCACCGGTGCCGGCCCGCTCCAGCGTCGCCGACGGCAGGTGCAGGGCACGGTCGAGGACCCGCTCCCGCAGGCGCGCCAGCACGGTCTCGCCGAGACGTGCGGTGACCGCCGCGCCGGCCGCGGTGAGCAGACCGGCCAGTACGGCGGCGCCGGCGATGACGACCGCCCAGGTCACGATCGCCGAGGTGCCGGATCTGGCCATCACGTCGTCGACGAGCCGGCCGAGCACCCAGGGGGCGACGAGCCCGGTCGCCGCCGCGGCGACCAGCAGGACGGCGGCGACGGTGCTGAGGCCGGGCAGCGCGGCGAATTCGGCGCGGAGCGCGGCCCAGGTCTGCCGGCCGGTGGCGATCGGCAGCAGTTGCCGCGACTGCACGTCGGTCAGGTTCGGCTGGTCGGTCACCGCAGGACCTCCTCCCGGTAGCGGGCGTCGTCGGCGAGAAGCCGCTCGTGGGGGCCCTCGGCGACGACCCGTCCGCCGTCGATCACGGCCACCCGGTCCGTGATCCGCAGCAGGGCCGGGCTGTTGGTGATCACCACGGTGCCGCGCTCCCCCGCCCGGCGCACCGCGGCCAGCCCGTCGGCGAGCAGCGCCTCGGTCACCGCGTCGACCGCGGTGGTGGGGTTGTGCAGCACCAGCACCGGCGGATCCGCGGCGAACGCCCGGGCCAGCCCGATGCGCTGCCGCTGCCCGCCGGAGAGATTCGCGCCGCGTTCGGTGAGCACCCGGTCGATGCCGTGCGGGTGCGCGGCGAGCACGTCCTGGGCGGCCGCTGCGCGTACCGCGCCGAGCAGGACCGCCTCGTCGCCGGCGCCACCGGCGGCGAGGTTGCTGCGCAGCGTCCCTTCGAAGAGCGCCACGTCGTGCGGTTCGACCAGTACCGCGCCACGCAGGGCGTCGATGTGCAGCTCCTCGGCGGGTACACCGTCGACGTGCAGCGTGCCCCGGTAGTCCTCCCGGGGCACCCGGCCGGCCAGGACCGCCACCAGCGCCTCGGCCTCGGCCGGGTCGTAGGCGAGCACCCCCAGCACCTCGCCGGCGCCGACGCGCAGGTTGACGCCGTCGAGTCCGGCGTGACCGACATTGTCGAGGGTGAGCCGGGCGGCACTCGGCGCGGGCGCGCCGGCCTCCCCCGGGCGGACCAGCGGCGCGGCGCCGAGCACCCGGGCGACCCGCTGCGCGGAGGCGCGGGCCATGGCGAAGAGCTGGATGCCGTAACCCAGGGTCTGCACGGGTTCGGCGACGAACTGTGCGAGCCCGACGACGGCGACGAGTTCACCGACGGTGAGGCGGCCCTCCAGCGCCAGCCAGCCGGCGACACCGGCGACGACCGCGAGGAAGAGCCCGTTGACCGCGGTGGTGAGCCCGAGGTGCAGCCCCTTGGTGGTGGCCGCGCGCAGGGTGACGTCGAGGGCGTGGCGGCTGGCGCCGGCGTACCGGCGGGCCGCGTTGGCCTGAGCGCCGATGCCGCGCAGCACGCGCAGGCCGGTGACGAGGTCGACCGCGAGCGAGGTCGTGCCGGCGAGGGCTTCCTGCTGGGAGGTGCTGCGCCGGGTGAGCAGCGGTGCCATCCGGTTGAGGGCCACGACCAGCAGCGGCACCCCGATCAGTACGCCGAGCCCGAGCGGGATGTCCACCACGAGCAGCGCGACGGCGGCGACCACCAGCGCGGTGACCGCCGCGGCGCAGAGCGCCGCGATCCGCACGACCGCCGCGGCAAGCTCGGCGTCGGAGGCGGTGACGGAGAGCAGTTCCCCGTCGCGCATGCCGGAGCGGTGCCCGCGCGGATCGAGGGCGCGGCCGGCGATCTCGACCCGTACGGCGTGCGCCTCCCGCTCGACCGCGGCGTACGTCAGCCGGGCACCGGTGCGGTAGGCGAGTGCCAGCACGGTGAAGAGGGCGGCGAGGCCGGCGAGGGAGAGCAGCAGCGCCCGGACGTCGCCGGTGGCGACCGCCCGGTCGATGATCACGCCGATGGCGACCGGGACGAGGGCCTCGGCGGCCTGGTGTGTGCAGAGCAGCGCGGTGCCGGCCGCCACCCGGCCACGGTGACGGCGCAGGGCACGGCGCAGCACCGACCCCGCGGTGACCTCCTCGGATGCCACGAGCGTCAGGTTCCGAGGGGAACGAAGAAGAAGAGTGTGTACACGAGCCGTGTCCTCCCAGCGGTCAGCGGACAGGTTAGCCCGCCCTAATTCGGCCGGAGAATCCGGTCAGCCACCGACGCTCACGCCGACGCCGGTTTGCGCGCCGGTGGTGACGTGGTGACGGCCGATCGGCAGCATCAGCGGCTTTCCTGAGGTCGGGTCGGTGATGACCTGGCTTTCGAGGCCGAAGACGGTGCGGACGCACTCCTGCGTCAGGACCTGCGCGGGCTCCCCCGCCGCGTAGAGCCGGCCGCCGGCGAGCGCGACCAGGTGGTCGGCGTACCGGGCGGCGAGGTTGAGGTCGTGCAGCACCATGACGATCGTCGTGCCGCGCGTGAGATTGAGGTCGGTGAGCAGGTCGAGGACCTCGACCTGGTGACTGACGTCGAGGAAGGTCGTCGGTTCGTCGAGCAGCAGCAGGTCGGTCTGCTGGGCCAGCGCCATCGCGATCCAGACCCGTTGCCGCTGACCGCCGGAGAGTTCGTCGACCGACCGGTCGGCGAGCTCCGCCGTCTGGGTGGCGTCCAGGGCGGCCGCCACCGCCGCGTCGTCCTCGCTGCTCCAGCGGGAGAAGACCCGCTGGTGCGGGTTGCGCCCGCGGCCGACGAGGTCGGCGACGGTGATCCCCTCGGGCGCCGTCGGCGACTGGGGAAGCAAACCGAGGGTACGGGCGAGCTGCTTGGCCGGCAGCCGGTGCACCTGCTTGCCGTCGAGCAGGACGTGGCCGCCGCGGGGCGCCAGCAGCCGCGACATCGACCGCAGCAGGGTGGACTTGCCGCACGCGTTCGCGCCGACGATCGCGGTGATCCGGCCCGGTGGCACGGCGAGGTCGAGCGAGTCGATGACGACGCGGTCGGCGTAGCCGAGCGTCAGGTGCTCGACCGCGAGGGTATGGGTGGTGGTCACAGTGAGCCTCCCGCGCGGTTGGTCCGGATGAGCAGGTAGATCAGGTACGGGGCGCCGAGCACGCCGGTGACGACACCGACCGGGTAGCGCGTGTCGAAGGCGAACTGCCCGATGAAGTCGGCGACCAGCACCAGCAGCGACCCGACGAGCGCGGCGGGCACGAGCAGCGAGCCGGCCGGGCCCACGATGCGGGCGGCGATCGGCCCGGCCAGGAAGGCGACGAAGGCGATCGGCCCGGTCGCGGCGGTGGCGAAGGCGATCAGGCCGACGGCGGCGACGATGACCAGGATCCGGGTGCGTTCGACGCGTACCCCCAACGCCGCGGCGGTGTCGTCGCCCATCTGCATCATGGCGAGGTTGCGGGTCTGACTCAGCAGCAGCGGCACCAGCACGGTCATGGCGACCGCCACCGGGACTGTCTCCTGCCAGGTGGCGCCGTTGAGGCTGCCGGTCAGCCAGCGCATCGCCGCCTGCAGGTCCCATTCGGCGGCCTGGCTGAGCACGTAGGCGGTCAAGCTGTCGAGCATGGCCGCGATGCCGATGCCGATCAGGACGAGCCGGGCGCCGGCGACACCGTCCTTGAACGACAGGGTGTAGATCACCAGCGCCACCGCCAGTCCGGCGACGATCGCGAAGACGGAGACCCCGACCTCGTCGAGTTGCAGGGTGACGATCGCGAAGGCCGCCGCGGCGCTCGCGCCGGAGCTGATGCCGATGATGTCGGGGCTGGCGAGCGGGTTGCGCAGCATCGTCTGGAAGGTCACGCCGCCGAGCCCGAAGCAGGCCCCGGCCAGGGCGGCGAGAACCGCCCGCGGCAGGCGCAGGGTGCCCACGGTGAAGGTGGCCCCGGGGACGTTCTCGCCGGCGATCACCGCCAGCACGTCCGCCGGCGGGTAGAAGGTGCGCCCCGCCATCAACGACACGGCGAACGCGGCGACGATGCCGAGGGTGAGCACGGTGAGCACGACGTGCCGGCGCCGGGTACGGCGGACCCGGCCCCGGGTGACGGCCTCGAGGGTCGTGGTGCTCACAGCTGCCGCACTTTCTGCCGCCGGACGATGTAGATGAAGAAGGGGGCGCCGATCAGGGCGGTCACGATGCCCACGTCGATCTCGGCGGGGCGGGCCACCACCCGGCCGACGACGTCGGCGGCGGTCAGCAGCGACGCACCGAGGAGCGCGGAGAAGGGCAGCAGCCACCGGTGGTCGAGCCCGACGAGCATGCGGCAGACGTGCGGGACGACCAGGCCGACGAAGCCGATGGGGCCGGCGACCGCGGTGGCGGCGCCGCAGAGCAGCACGGAGCCGAGCCCGGCGATGCCCCGCACCAGTGCGACCCGTTCGCCGAGTCCCGCCGCGAGGTCGTCGCCGAGGGCGAGGGAGTTCAGGGCCCGGGCCGACAGCAGGCAGATCACGAAGCCGACGCCGAGGAAGGGCAGGACCTGCCGGATGCTGTCGTAGGTCGCTCCGCCGACGCCGCCGATCTGCCACGACCGGAAGCCGCCGGCGACGTCGTTGCGGCCGAGGACGAGGGCGCTGATCAGCGAGGTGAACGCCGCGGAGGTGGCCGCACCGGCGAGGGCGAGTTTGAGCGGGGTGGCCCCGCCCCGGCCCAGCGAGCCGACCGCGTACACGAAGACGGCCGCGATCGCGGCGCCGAGGATCGCGGCCCAGATGTAGCCGGTCGCCGTGGAGAGGCCGAAGGTGACCATCGCGGTGACCACGGCGAGCGAGGCGCCCATGCTCACGCCCAGGATGCTCGGGTCGCCGAGCGGGTTGCGGGTCACGCCCTGCATGACGGCCCCGGCCAGGCCGAGCGCCGCGCCGACGCAGACGGCGAGCAGGGTCCGCGGGATCCGTTTGGTCACCGCGGCCTGTTCCATGGTCTCGTCGGCGCCGCCGAACGCGGCGAGGATGTCGGACCAGCCGACGGTGCGGGAGCCGAACGCGACCGACGCCGTCATGAACGCCAGCAGCAGCGCGAGCGCCACGAGAAACCAGAGCAGGCGTACGCGTGCCGGACGTCGCACCACGGCGACGTCCGGCACGACCGGTGTGGCCAGCTGGGTCATGAGACCTTGTCGGCAGCCTCGGCGAGCATCGCGACGTAGTCGTCCAGCACGTACGAGATGGCCAGCGGCGTCGGGTTGGCGGCGGTGCCCAGCGGCGTGGCGCCGGAGAGCATGACCACCGAGCCGCGCTTGATCGCGGGGATCTTCGACAGCAGCGGGTCGGCCTGCGCGGCGGCGAGGAGCTGGTCGTCACCGTAGGCGACGATGATGTCCACGTCGTCGAAGACCTGGATCTGCTCGGCGCTCTGGGTCAGGGCGAACTTGTCGGTGCCGGCGGAGAGCTCGCCGATGCTGCCGGGGACCGTCATGCCGAGGTCGGTGAAGAACTGCGCCCGGGTGTCGTGGGTGGTGTAGAAGCCGATCTTGCTCAGGTCGGTCGGGTCGATGTGCGTCATGAACATCGCCGACTTCCCCGCCAGCTGCGGGTACTTGCCGGTGGCGTCGGCCATCTGCTTCTCGATGTCGGCGATCAGCGCGTCGCCCTGCGCGGCCAGGCCGAGCGCCTTGCTCTCCAGCTTGATGGTGTCGCGCCACGCCGTGGCCCAGGCTGCCTTCGGGAACGCGACGACCGGAGCGATCTTGGTGAGGGTGTCGTAGTCCTCCTGGGTCAGACCGGAGTACGCGGCGAGGATGACGTCCGGGTTGGTGTCCGCGACCGCCTCGAAGTCGATGCCGTCGTTCTCGTCGAAGAGGACCGGGGTGGTGCCGCCGAGCTCCTTGAGCTTGGCGTCGACCCAGGGCAGAACCCCGTCGCCGTCGTCGTCGCCGAAGTTGGCCTTCGCCATCCCGACGGGGACGATACCCAGGGCCAGCGGCACCTCGTGGTTCGCCCAGGCGACGGTCGCGACCCGCTCCGGCTTCTCCTCGATGGTCGTCGTGCCGAAGGCGTGCTCGACGGTGATCGGGAACGACGCGGAGCTGTCGCCGGCGGCGGTCTCCTCGGTCTCGGACGACCCGCCGCAAGCGGCGAGCGCTACCGTGGCGGCGAGGGCAACGGCCCCGGCCAGGAAGCGGTGTGAGCGCATTGAACGTGACTCCGTAACTAGTAAGGGAAGCCTAAGCTAACACACGGCTTTTCCAGCTCAAGAGAGGCGTCGCCATCGTGATCGCCGGCCAACCCGGCGACCACGCGGTCCCGCTGCGGCCGCCGCTGAGGGCAGGCTAACCTAACCGAGAAGTCCCGGGAGAATCGCGCGGGCGACAAACGCAGCAGGGAGCGAGATCATGACCGTCAGCACCCTTCCGGCCACGACGCGGCGGACCCAGCCACCGATGCTCGCCGAAGTCGTCGCGACCCGGATGCTCACCCCGCACCTGCGGCGCATCACCCTGAGCGGGCCGGACCTCGACTGCTTCGGCTACGACGGCCCGGACCACATGGTACGGATCTTCCTCGCCCCCTCCCCCGGCGCCGAACTGCACCTGCCGGACTCCGCGCAGTGGTGGCCGGCCATGCAGGCGATGCCGGAGCAGTCGCGTCCGGTGGTGCGCAACTACACGGTGCGCCGCCTCGACCTCGCCCGGCGCGAGATCGACATCGACTTCGTGCTGCACGGCGACGGCGGACCCGCCTCCGCCTGGGCCCGCACCGCCGCGCCCGGCGACCGGATCGGCGTCTTCAGCGACCGCGCCTCGTACGCCCCGCCCGCCGACACCGACTGGCAGCTGCTCGTCGGTGACGAGACCGCCCTGCCGGCGATCACCTCCGCGCTCGAGGCGCTGCCGCCGGGCACCCGCGCTATCGCGCTGATCGAGGTGGGAACGGCTGCGGACGAGATCGACGTACGCACGGGACCCGGCACCACCCTGACCTGGGTGCACCGGGGCGACACCCCGGCGGGCGAGAGCGACGTGCTGATCCGGGCGCTGCACGGGTTGGTGCTGCCGGCCGGCACGCCGTACGCCTTCGTCGCCGGCGAGTCCTCGATGGTCACGACCATCCGCCGGCACCTCTGCACCGACCGCGGCATCGCCAAGGAGCGCGTCTACTTCGGCGGCTACTGGAAGCTCGCCCCGCACTGAGGTAGCCGAGTCGCAGCAGCGGGAAAGTCCTTGTCCGCCGCAGGCGCGTCACCGATGATGGCGTCCATGGTCCCGGCCGGGAAATCTGACATACCGACTACCCGGGTACCCGCCGCCCGGCCGGCCGGCAACGCCGCCTCGATCCGGGCGACCGCCCACGCCCTGTCGAAGGTCGGGTCCGCCGCGGCCGTGGTCCTCGTCGAGGGCATCAGCGACGAGATCGCCCTGGAAACGGCCGCAGAGTGCCGCGGCCGGGACCTCACGGCGGAGCAGGTGGTGATCGTGCCGATCGGCGGGGCCCACGCCATCGGCAACTTCCTGACCCGGCTGCGCCCCCACCATCCCCGGCTGCGACTCACCGGTCTCTGCGACCTCCGCGAGGAGGAGATCTTCCGTCGGGCGCTCGACGTCCTCCATCCCGGCTCGGTCCGCGACCGTGCCGACATGGAGCGGATCGGGTTCCACGTCTGCGTCGAGGACCTGGAGCATGCGCCATGCCCGCCTGCTCGCCGAGGCGTCGGCCGGCCGTGACGCCCTGCCCCGGCCGCTCGACGCGCTGCTCACCGCGCTGTGACCAGGCGACACCGTCATCGGCGGCGCGCCAACCAGAGACGGTGGGCGAAGAGCGCCCCGTAGCCGGCGAGGACCGCGCCGAGCAGCGCCAGCGCCCCGGTGTCGGCGCCTCGCCGGGCCGCGTCCAGGAGCACGCCCAGCATCGCCGCCGCCACGATCAGGGAGTGTGGTTGGAGGCCCAGAAGACCACCGGGGTCATCCGCCTCGGATCGAGGTCGGCCATCGCGCCGCCCAGCAACTGCCGGGCGAGCCACACCGAGAGCGGCACGGTCGCCGCCATCGCGGCCCAGACCGGCCACGGCAGCCGGCCGAGCACCGCCAGGAGCGTGAGCAGACCGTACGCGACGACCTGCGCGGCGACGACGACGCGTACGGCCGGGTGGTAGCCGATGATGGCGGGCAGCGTGCGTTTGCCGACCAGCTCGTCGGAGCGGCGGTCGCCGAGGTTCATCACCATCATCCGGGCAACCTGCAGGACCGCGGTGGGGGCGAGCACGACCAGCAGCAGCACCGGCACGGTGCCCGACTGGAGCACCACGGCGACGACGGGCCAGAGGCCGTTGAGGATCGCGGCGACGGTCAGCTCACCCGCCCCGCGGTAGTTGAGCCGCAGCGGCGGCGCGGTGTAGAACCAGGCCAACAGCACCGCCGCGGTGGCGAGCACCCGCGCCTGCCAGGACGGCATGACCGCCACCAGGAACATCGACGCGCCGAAGAGCACGAACCCGGCGCCGAGCGAGACGATTGGCGCGACCGCGCCGTCCACCAGCGCCCGGCTGCCACCCGTCCACGGAGTGAAATAGACGTTCGCCCGGTCGGCCTCCAGGTCGAAGTACTCGTTGCAGTAGTGGGTCATGACGTGGACGGTCCACGCGAAGACCTGCGCGACGGCGTACCAGGTCAGGTCGAGGGGGTAGCCCTGGTGGACCGAGACCGAGACGGCGAGGCCCACCGGCAGGAGGTTGTAGAGCAGGAACTGCAGCCGGGCCAGCCGCAGCAGCGCCCTCCAGCGGCTCACGCCCGGCTCGACATGGTCCTCGACAGGCCGGCGCGGGCGCGAAACGGCCCGGCTCTCCGGTGCGGTCTGCTGAGGTCCCCCCGCGGTCACGCAGCGACGCTGGTCAATGAATTGAAACAGCCTGTTCGATTCCGGTTACGTCTTCGCCTCAGCCACCGGCCTGCGTCTGCGCCCACTCGGCGACCCGCCGGGCGCTCTCGGCGTCGGAGATGTCCTCCACCCAGGTCATCACCGACCAGCGCACCCCGTACGGGTCCAGGATCGAGCCGTACCGGTCGCCGGAGACGAAGCCCTGCACCGGCTCGCGCAAGGTCGCTCCGCGCTCCACCGCCCGTTCCACGACGGCGTCGACCTGCGGCACGTAAACCGCCAGCGAGTAGACCGCGCCGGCCGCCGGGTCCGGGGCGATCAGGCCGTAATCGGCGATCGGGTCGCTGAGGGTGAGCCAGCCGGTGCCGAAGTCCAGCTCGGCGTGGGCCACGACATCGTCGAAACGCGTGACCGAACCGACGGTCGCGCCGAACACCTCGGCATAGAATTCGATGGCTTCGGCGGCCGGCGCGACGACGATGTACGGGGTCAGCGCGGTCCGGCCGTGCGGCCGCCCGTCGGTGGTGAAACGGCCGGTGGCCGCGGCGTATGAAGTGGTCATGACCGTACCCTCCCCGGCGTCCCGGCCGGGTGTCTTGAACATCCCGGCCAGCCGAGGAGGAAGGCCTTGACCGAGTGCCGCGGCCACCTCAACCCCCGCGATCCCGACGTACGCCTGCAGCGGCTCCCCGTCGACGACCGGCTCGGCGAGCTCGCGCGCCACGTCTGGGTCGGCCGGTGGGACATCCCCGGCGGGCAGACCCGCCGCCAGCAGGTGCTCACGTATCCCGGCTGCAACATCGCGGTCATGCCGTCCGAGGCCGCCCTGCACGGCCCGGCGCTCAAGCTCGGCAACCGTGACCTGTGCGGGAAGTCCTGGGTGGTCGGCGTCCTCCTCCAGCCCGCCGCCGCCCGCACCCTCCCCCGCACTCCCCCACGGCAACTCGTCGACTCCTCCGAGCCGCTGCCCGCCGGACCGTGGCGCGAGATCCGGGAGCTGATGACCACCGGCACGGACGGTGAGGTGGTCGAGGTGCTCGAACGGTGGCTGCTGCCCTACGCGGAGCTGGTCGACGAGACCGGACGGCTGGTCAACGCCGCCTGCCAGGTCGCGGAGCACGAGCCCGCGATCGTCACCTCGGCCGCGCTCGCCGAGCGGCTCGGCGTCGCCGACCGCACGCTGCGCCGCCGAACGCACCGGGGTCACCGCGAAGTGGCTCATCGAACGGCGCCGCCTGCAGCACGCCGCCGAGACGCTCCGGCGGAACCCGTCGGAGTCACTGGCGGGGCTGGCGGCGGAGCTCGGCTACGCCGACCAGGCGCACTTCACCCGCCGCTACCGTGACATGCTCGGCGAGCCACCGGGCCGGTCCCGCCGGCACGCCCTCGGCCTCGCCCCTGGGTGAGGGAGGACAGGACGGGCCGGAGGGCACCTGCTCCGGCGGCTATCGGAAGCCGCGTTCCGGATGTCATGCCATGGTCACCCGGCAGCCGCCCCGAGAGTGGCGCGGATCGTGCGCAGCATCGCGTCCCTGGCAGAGATCGGAAAGAAGTGCCCGCCCGGCAGGACCTGCAACGAGAACGCCGCCGACGTGTGCTCGCGCCAGGGCGCGACCCGCTCGACCGGCACCTCCTGGTCCTCGTCGCCCGCGAAGGCGACGATCGGGCAGTCCAGCGGCGGCTCCGGGGCGTACCGGTAGGTCTCACAGACCGAGAAGTCGGCGCGGATGGCGGGCAGCAACAGCTCGAGCAGTTCGGACTCGGCCGCGATCTCCTCGTCCAGATTGCCGAGCCGGCGCAGCCGGTCGACGACAACCGCGTCCGGCCGGTCGTGGATGTCCGGCGACAGTCGCCGCAGGTCCGGCGCGGGCCCACCGGCGGCGAAGAGGATCCGCGGCGGCGGCACACCGCGCCGCCTCAGTTCACGGGCCAGCTCGAAGGCGACCAGCGACCCCATGCTGTGCCCGAACAGGGCATACGGCACGTCCAGCTCGGCGGCGAGCGCCGACGCGAGGGACTCGACCAGGGGCCGCACCCGGGAGTAGGCCGGGTCGTGCCAACGGGACTGCCGGCCCGGCAGCTCGACCGGGCAGACCTCCACGGCGGCGCCGAGCAGCTGCTGCCAGCCGCCGTACGCCGAGGATCCACCCCCGGCATACGGCAGACAGAACAACCGGACCGCGGGGGCGGCGGCACGGCGCGGCCCGCCGGCGAGCCAGCCGGCGGCGCGGGGTGTCACGGTAGGGTTCACGGGCTCGTGCTCCTAGTGGGTCGGGTCGGTGGAGAGCAGCGACATCGCCTCACCGTCGGACATCTCCTCCAACTCGCGAAGGAGCTGGTCCTCGATGGCGATCGCGACGGCCTCCAGGGTGGGGCTGTCGAAGAGCACCCGGATCGGCACCTGTACGTCGAGCCGCTTGCGCAGATGCACCACCGCCCGCATGGCCAGCAGCGAATCACCGCCGAGGGCGAAGAAGTTGTCGTACGCGCCCACCCGGTCGACTCCCAGGATGCCGGCCCACACCTCGGCGACCGCCTCCTCCAGCGGGGTGCGCGGCGGCGTGTACGGCGTCTCCTCCGACTCCGGCGCGTCGACCGGCACCACCAGCGCACGCCGGTCGACCTTCCCGTTGGCCGTCAGCGGCAGCTCCTCGATCTCGTAGATGGCCCCCGGCACCATGTAGCCGGGCAGCTTGCCGGCGGCGAACTCCCGCAGGTCGGCCGGGAGACCGCCCGGTACCCGCGGGACGACGAACCCGATCAGCCGCTTGGCTCCGCGCGGTTCGCCCTGCACCACGACCACCGCACCGCGCACCTCAGGGTGCGCCACGAGGGCGGCCTCGATCTCACCCAGCTCGATGCGGTAACCCTGGACCTTGACCTGGAAGTCCTCCCGGCCGAGGAACTCGATCTCCCCGCTGGGCAGGAACCGGCCGAGGTCTCCGGTGCGGTACAGCCGCTCCCCGGTCTCCGGGTGGACAATGAAGCCCGCCGCCGTCCGCGCCTCGTCCCGCAGGTAACCGCGGGCCACGCCGATGCCACCGATGTAGAGCTGGCCGGGCACCCCGGTCGGCCGGGGACGCAGCGCGTCGTCGAGGACGTGGAAGGTCTGGTTCCGCATGGGCCGCCCGTAGGGGATGCTCGTCCAGCTCGACGGCACCTGCCCGACGGGGTACATGATCGACCAGATCGACGCCTCGGTCGCGCCGCCCAGGCTGATCACCGCGGGCCCGTCGAGCGCCTCACGGATCCGGTCCGGCAGGGTCACGGGGATCCAGTCGCCGCTGAGCAGGACCAGCCGCAGTGAACCGGTGGCCTCGCGAACGCCGAGGTGCTCGACGAAGAGCTCCATCAGCGCCGGCACCGAATTCCAGATCGTCACGTCGGCCTTGGTGACGAGGTCGTACCAGGCGGCCGGGTCGCGCTGCGACTTCGCCTCCGGGATCACCACCGCACCGCCGACCGCGAGCGGGCCGAACACGTCGTACACGGACAGGTCGAAGCTCAGCGAGGAGAGCGCCAGGACGCGGTCGTCCGCTCCGACCCCGAAACGCTCGTTGACGTCGACGACGGTGTTGAGCGCCCCCCGGTGGTCGATCATCACGCCCTTGGGCAGGCCGGTCGACCCGGAGGTGAAGATGACGTACGCGAGGTCTGCGGGGGTGGTGGCGATCTCCGGCAGCGCGCCCGCCGTGACCGGCAACTCGTCCACCCGCACCACCTCGACCTCGCCGAACCGCTCAGCTGCGGCGTGCGCCAGGTGCGCCTGGGTGAGAACCGCGCGGACCTGCCCATGCGCCAGCAGCAGGCGGACCCGCTCGTCGGGCAGGTCGGGGTCGATCGGCAGGTAGGCCGCCCCGGCGGCGAGCACGCCGAGCACGGCGGCACACTGCCCCCAGCCCTTCTCCATCACCACGGCGACGAGTTCGTCCGGGCGCAGCCGCAGACCGGCCAGCCGGCCGGCGACCGCCCGCGCATGGCCCGCCAGTTCGTCGTAGCTGAGCGTACGAGTCGGTGTGATCACCGCCGGGCGCTCCGGAACCCGGGTGGCCGTGGCGAAGAACGGCTCGTGCAGCAACCCTGCCGGCCGAGGCCCCCCGGTCTGGTTGTACGTGACACGCGCGGCCAGCTCCGCGGCGGGCACGAGCGACGGCACCGGATCGGACCAGTGCGCCTCGTCGGCCGCGAGCCACCGCAGCACTGTCAGCGTCGCCTCGTGCATCTCGGCGACCATCTCGTCGGAGAAGAGACCCTCGACAGCGTCGATGTCGAGCACCAGCGCGTCGTCGAGTTCGTACACCTGGGTGTCGATCCAGATCTGCGGCGTCTGGGAGATGCTGTAAACGACCTCACCGATCTGCGGATGCCCACCGACGCCCTGGAAGAGGCTGGTGAAGACCACCGGCATCACCGCGGCGGCGTCACCGCGTACCCGCTTCAGCTCCCGCGTGACCCGCACACCGCTGAACATCCCGTGGTCGAGGTCGGAAAGGAGCTGGTCGCGGACCGCCCGGGCACGGGCTTCGAAGGGCACCACCTCCGTGGCGTCGATCTCCAGAAGCGTCACCGAGGTGAAGTCCCCGAGGATCTCGTCGATCTGCGGGTGCAGCGGCAACCGGTTGGCCATCGGCAGGTTGAGAGTGAACCGCCGGCTCTTCGACCACGTGGCCACCACCTCACCGTACGCGGCCAGCAGGAGGGCGGTGGGGGTGAGACCACGACGGGACGCGGCAGCCTTGACCCGGGTCCACTCGTGCGCCGCCAGCTGCCCGGTGAGGCGGCTGAAGCGCGGCGCGGCGATGGTGTGCGGTTCGGCCGCCAGCGGCAACTCCGGCGCGAGGGCCAGGGTCGGTACCCGCTCCTGCCAGTACGCGGCAGCGCGCCGGTAACGGTCGGTCGACTCGGCGGCCTTCGCGGCGAGCACGTAGTCGCGGAAGCTCAGCTCGAGCTCGGGCAGCGTCGCCTCCGGCTCGTGGTAGAGCCGGGTCAGCTCCCGCATCACGATGTTCGACGCCCACGCGTCGGTGATCAGGCCGTCGATGCTGTAGTGCACCCGGCCCCGCCCGCCGTCGAAGAGCGTGGCGCGCACCTCGAACAGCGGCCACCGGTCCGGGACGAAGACCTGGTGCGACATCGCTGCCCGGGTCCGCGCCAGGGCAGCCGTCACCTCGGTCTCCGGCCGGCCCCGCAGGTCCTCGGTGACCACGACGTAGTCCGGCACCTCGTCGAGAATCTGCTGCTCGCCCTGGGGCAGCACGACGGCACGCAGCATGCCGTGCCGCTGGATCAGACGGCGCAGCGCCCGCTCCAGCCTCGGGACGTCCAGCTCGGGGACTTCGAACTCCTCGTACCCGTGCATGCCGACGTTGCCCAGCTCGAACACCCCGGTACGGCCGATCCAGTACGCCTGCTGCACGTCGGTCAGCGGGAACGGCAGGTGCGCCGACGCGGGGTCCGGTACGACGGCGGGCAGCACCTCCGGCCCGGTCTCGCGGGTCTCGGCCCGGGCGGCGCGGACCGCGGCGGCGAGGCCCCGGACCGTCGGATCGTCGACGAAGGCACGCAGCGGGATGTTCACCCCACAGGCCCGGCCGACCTGCGCGACAAGCTGCGCGGCGAGCAGGGAATGCCCGCCCAGCTCGAAGAAGCCGGTAGTGGGTGCGACGTCCACCTCGCCGAGCAGGTCGGCGAAGATCCCGGCCACCGTGCGTTCCGTGGGGTCTGCGCCCTCGGGCCCGGACGGCTCCGCCCCACCCTCCTCGGCCTCGTCGAGGGTGGTGACCAGGACGCAGCCGGAGCCCGGGACGGCCGCCACCACCCGGGGCACGGTCCGTTCGACCGTCGGCAGGCCGGCCGCCGGCCACAGGTAGGCGGACCAGTCCACGACGGAGCGGCGCCCGGCTGCGGCCACCTCTGCGGTGAGCCGGCCGGCGAGGGGTGTGTCGGGCGTGCCGCCGAGTACGTGCACCTCGACGGCGGCGACCGGACCCGGCGCACCGGGGCGCACGGCGGCCATCGCGGCCAGGGCGGCATCGGCGGAGGCCCCGCCGTCCACCACGACCAGGGCGGTCGCGGGGCCAGGGGCACCGTCCCGGCCGGCGTCGAGATCGTCGACACCGGCGCCGGCGGCGACGAGCGCCCGCCGGAACGCGGCGGCGAGCGCGGTTTCCCCAGCGAGCAGGTACCGCGCACCGGCGTGCCGCTCCGGCAGGGCGGGCGGCGGGGGCGCGATGTCCGGGACGAAGCGGTGCCGGCCACGCAGCGCCACGACCGGTTCGGGGCGCGCGGCACGGATCTCCGCCGCGATCGCGGCGGCGAGACGGTCGGCGGTGACCTGCGCGGGGATCACGTCGATCAGGGTCCGGGTGCCCGGCGTGCCGCCTTCCGCCCACGCGACGAGCCCGCCGCGCACCGGCACCAGCTCCTCCGCACCGGTGACGTCGAGCGTGCCGTCGGCGACCACCACGATCCGGGCGTACGTGTCGCCACGTGCGGTCAGAACCGCCTCGACGGCGGCGAGGGTGGGCAGCGCGGTGCCCGGACCGGCGGCCAGCAGCACACCGGCGATCCGCTCCTGGGACGCCGGCATCGGGCTGAGCACGCCGGTGGCCGGGTCGAGGTCGACGGTGACCGGCGCGACGCCGGCCCGCCGTAGCTGGCCGGCCAGCTCGTCCGGAAGGCCCGCGGTGACGACCAGCCAGACACCGGCCGCCGTGCCCGCCGGCCCGGTGACGCTGGCGTTGCGGAAACCGCGCACGGCGAGCCCGTCCGCGCCCGCCGGGGCCGGGACGCCACCGCGCGGCGGATCGACCCAGCAGCGTTCCCGCTCGAACGGGTACGTCGGCAGGGGCGTCCGCTGCGGCGCGACGTCACCGTGCAGTGCCGCCCAGTCGACCCGGGCCCCCAGCTCCCAGAGCCTTCCCACGGCGGTGAGCAGCTCGGTCTCGGCGTCGGCGTCACGGCGGGCCGACGGCAGCGAGGCGACGGCACGGGCGGCCGGTCCCCCGGCGAGACGGGTCAGCACCTGCCCCGGACCGATCTCCAGCAGCACCGCGTCGAGAGGCCGCAGCGTCTCCAGGCCCTCGGCGAAACGCACGGGCGACCGCAGCTGGCGGGCCCAGTACGTGGGGTCGGTCGCCTCCTCGTCGGTGATCCAGGTGCCGGTCACGTTCGACACGCAGGGTGTCTGCGGGGCAGACCGCGGTACCTGGGCCACCTCCGCCTCGAACGCGACCGCTGCGGCGTCCATGGCGCGGGAGTGGAACGCGTGTGAGGTGACCAGCCGGTTCGAGGTGACTCCGCGTCGACCAAGCAGCTCCACGAGCGCCGACACGGCCTCCGGCTCTCCGGCGACGGTGCACTGCCGGGGCCCGTTGACGGCCGCGAGATCCAGGCCGTCGCCGAGGAGCGGCACCAGCTCGGCCTCGGGCAGCGGCACCGCCACCATCGCCCCGGGCACGGCGGCCTGCATCAGCCGGCCCCGCGCCGCGACCAGGCGCAGCGCATCGGGCAGGGGGAACACCCCGGCCAGGCAGGCGGCCACCAGCTCGCCGATGCTGTGGCCCAGCATCGCCGCCGGGCGCACGCCCCACGCCGCCCAGAGCTTCGCCAGCGCGTACTCGACGACGAAGAGCGCCGGCTGTGCGTACCGGGTGTGACGGAGCTTCTCCTCGGCGGCAGCCCGCTCGTCATCGGCGGGGTACAACAGACGACGCAGGTCCTCGCCGAGCAGCGGCTCCAGCAGCTCCGCGGCCCGGTCCACCTCGGCGCGGAAGGCCGGCTCGGTCGCGTACAGAGCGTGCCCCATGCCGGTGCGCTGCGCGCCCTGCCCGGGGAAGGTGAACAGCACCTGCCGCTCGCTGCCGCTCTCGGGTCCGGCCGGCGTCACCGCCGTCTCCAGCGCCGCGGCGACCTCGGCCGGGTCGGCACCGACCACCACCCGGCGGTACGACAGGGTGAGGCGCCCCTTCTGCAGCGTGTACGCCACGTCGGCCAGCGGCACGTCCACCTGCGACCGCAGGTGCGCGGCGAGCCGGGCGGCAGCCGCGTCGAGCGCGGTGGGGGTGGCCGCAGACAGCGGCAGAACCTGCCGGCGGCGGCCACCGGCGGACGGCACGGCGGGGGGCGCCTCCTCCAGCACCACGTGGGCATTGGTTCCGCCGATACCGAACGAGCTGACTCCGGCGCGAAGAACCGGGCCGGACCACGGGGTACGGGCGCTGACGACGTGGAACGGGCTGTCGTCCAGCCCCAGCTCGGGGTTGGGCGTACGGAAGTTCAGCGACGGCGGAATCTCCCGCGCACACAGCGCCAGCACAGTCTTGATCAGGCCGATCACGCCGGCCGCCGTGTCGAGGTGCCCGACATTCGTCTTGACCGAGCCGAGCCCCACCCGCCCGGCCGGGACACCGCGGAAGACGCTCTTCAACGCGGCCACTTCGATCGGGTCGCCCATCGGGGTGCCGGTGCCGTGCGCTTCGACGTAGCCGATCGTGCCGGGTTCGACAGCCGCGACAGCGAGCGCCTCGGCGATCACGTCGGCCTGGCCGTCCACGCTCGGCGCGGTGAAGCCGACCTTGCGGGCGCCGTCGTTGTTGATCGCCGAGCCCCGGATGACCGCATGAACGACATCGCCGTCGGCGAGCGCGTCGGAGAGTCGCTTGAGGGCGACGACACCTGCGCCGCTGCCCGCGACCGCGCCGCTCGCGCCGGCGTCGAACGCGCGGCAGTGGCCGTCGGCGGAGAGGACGCCGCCCTCCTCGTAGCGGTATCCGCGGCGGCGGGCGATCACGGTGGCGCCGCCCGCGAGCGCGACGTCGCATTCCCCGGCAAGCAGTGCCTGGGCCGCCATGTGCACCGCGACCAGCGACGTGGAGCAGCCGGTCTGCACGCTGACACTGGGACCGTGCAGGTTCAGCTTGTACGAGACCCGGGTCGGCACGAAGTCCTTGTCGTTGCCGATGGAGGTCTGGAAGGCGCCGACCCGGGCCACCAGATCCAGGTTGGGCAACAGGTTGTGCAGCAGGTACGAGCTCTCCCCCACACCGGCGTACACGCCGGTCACCGGTCCGGTCGCGTCGAACGGGTGCCCGGCGTGCTCCAGCGCCTGGAAGGCGCACTCAAGGAAGATCCGGTGCTGCGGGTCGAGCATCTGGGCCTCGCGGGCCGAGAAGCCGAAGAAGCGGGCATCGAAGCCGGCCGGGTCGGCGACGACCCCCAGGGAGCGCACGTAGCCGGGGTGGTTGAACTCCTCCGGCGTGACACCGTCGGCGATCAGGTCGGCGTCGCTGAGGGTGGTGACGGACTCCACCCCGTCGCGCAGGTTACGCCAGAACTCGTCGAGCGTGTCGGCGCCGGGAACCCGGAGGGCCATCCCGACGACGGCGATGGCGGTGTCGGGCAACGAACGTCCCTCGGTCATCATTCTGCTCCCGTGTCTCGGGGACGGTTCAGCCGTGTCGCGGCGTCTGTCCCCGCTGAATCGTCCTGCGTATCTCGGCGCGGAGTTGCCCGGTCGTCGGTGCGGGCGCGGGCTGCCCGGATGCCAGGTGCCGGGCGAGCGCGCGCACGGTGGGATGGCGGAACAGGTCCACCACCGGCACCGGGCGGCCCAGCTGCTCGCCCAGGCGCGTCTGCACCCGCACCATGAGCAGCGAGTGCCCCCCGATCTCGAAGAAGTTCTCGTCGGTGCCGACGTGCTCGACCATCAGCACTTCCCGCCAAATCGCCGCCACCATCCGCTCCAGCTCGCTGCTGGGCGCCGCGTGACCGGCGGTGGTCGCCACCGGCGGCGGGAGTGCGGCCCGGTCGGCCTTGCCGCGCTCACCGCGCGGCAACCGGTCGAGCACGACAATCGCCGAGGGCACCATGTAGCCGGGCAGCCGGTCGGCGAGGTGCGCGCGCAACCGCGTCACGTCGACCCCCGCCGGCGTCACGTAGCCGACCAGAACCGGACGTCCCGGCACGTCCTCGCGGAGCACGGCCGCGGCCTCCCCGACCGGCGGGAAGGTGCCGAGGGCGGCCTCGACGTCTCCCAGCTCGATCCGGTGACCTCGCAACTTCACCTGGTCGTCGTCGCGGCCGAGGAACTCCAGCTCGCCGGCCGCGCCGAGACGTACCCGGTCCCGGGTGCCGTACATGCGGGCACCCGGTGGACCCCAGGGGTCGGGCAGGAAGGCGGTGGCGGTGCCGGCCGGATCGCCGACGTAGCCGTGCGCGACACCGGGGCCACCGAGCCAGAGTTCACCGGCGACACCACGGGGCAACGGCCGCAGCGCGCCGTCGAGGACGTACGCCCGTACGCCGGGCAACGGTCGTCCGATCGGGACGGTCGAGGTGGCGCGTTCCCCGTCGTCGGCCGGTTCGTGGACGGTGGCGGTGATCGTGGTCTCCGTGGGACCGTAGGCGTTGAGCCACCGCACCTGCGGCGCGGCGGTCCGCCACCGGGTGAGCCGCCTCGCGTCGACGCGCTCGCTGCCGACCACGACCAGCCGCAGCTGCGGGCAGGACGCCGGCGGGTGATGGTCCAGCGCGGCGACCCATTCGTGCCAGTACGAGGCCGGCAGATTGAGCACGGTGAGCCGCTCCCGGCGGGCCAGGGCGGTCAGTTCGTCGAGGCCGGGGACCGGGCCGCGGGGCGGCAGCACCACGGTGCCGCCGCGGATCAACGTGGAGAACAGCTCCTCCACCGCCACGTCGAAGGTGAGCGCGGCGAACTGGAGCACCCGGTCGTCGCGGGTGAGCTCGTAGTGCCCGGCGACCGCTTCCAGCGTGTGCACCAGGTTGGCATGGCTGACGCTGACACCCTTGGGCTGCCCGGTGGTGCCCGAGGTGTAGAGCACGTAGGCCGGCGCCGACGGGTGCACCGGCGGCGCGGTGACGGCCGGCGCGGCTGCGAGCGCGTCCTCGATGGCGACGAACGGCACGCCGGCGGCGTACGGCCCGTTGTCACGGGAGCCGAGCAGCACCACGGCCGACGACTCGGCCAGGATGTGCGCCAGTCGCACCTGCGGCGTGGCCGGGGCCAGCGGAACGTACGCGGCACCTGTGCGCAGTACACCGAGCAGCGCCGCCGGCCAGTCCGGCGTGCGGTCCAGCAGCACGGCGACGGTGTCGCCGCTGCGGACCCCGCAGGCGGTGAGGTGGGCCTGTACGGCGGCGGCGCGAGCTGCCAGCTCCCCGTGGCTGACCGACCGGTCACCCTGGACGACGGCGGGGTGATCGGGCCAGGAGGCCGCCGCAGCGGCGACCAGACCGTGCAGCGTCGCGGCGGCCGGCATCCCCGGATGAGGGGCGGCGGGCGGGATCGGCTCGGGTTCGGCGAGCAGATCCAGGGTTGCCACCGGGGCGCCCGGCGCGGCCAGCGCGGCCTCGAGCAGGGTGTGGTAACTCTGCGCCAGCCGCTCGACGGTCTCCCGGTCGAACAGGTCGACGTCGTACTCGACGGTTCCCCGCAGGTCGCCCTCGACGGTCGGCGTCTCGTCCCAGGCCACGGTGAGGTCGAACTTGGCGACCCGGCCGGTCGACTCGGCCACCGCGACCGACAGACCGGGGAGCGCGTCGGTGCGCTCCGGAACGCTCTGAGCCGAGAACATGACCTGGAACAGCGGGCTGCGGCTGGCATCACGGGACGGCCGTACCGCCTCCACGACCTGCTCGAACGGCACGTCCTGGTGCTCGTACGCGCCGAGCACCGCGTCCCGGGCGCGGGTCAGCAGCTCCCCGAAGGTGTCGGTGTCCCGCCAGCGGACGCGCAGGACGACCGTGTTGACGAAGAAGCCGACCACGTCGTCGAACTCGGGGCGGGTACGTCCGGCGACCGGACTGCCGACGCTGACGTCGCGGACGTCCGCGTACCGGCCCAGCAGCACCTGGAAGACGGCGAGCAGAACCATGAACCGGCTGGCGCCGTGCCGCCGGCCCACCTCGTCGACCCTCCTGACCAGCGCGGCGGGCAGCCGGATGCCGAACATCTCCCCGACGTGGCGGGTTACGGGCGGGCGGGGACGGCCGGTCGCCAGGTCGAGTGCGGCGGGGGCGCCGGCGAGCCGGTCCACCCAGTAGGCGAGCTGCGCCGCCCGGGTCTCCCCGGCCAGCAGCTCGCGCTGCCACCGGGTGTAGTCCGCGTACCCGACAGTGAGCGGGGGCGGAGCAGGCGCGCCGGTCGCCACGGCCGCGTAGAGCAGACCGAGGTCGCGGATCAGCACGTTGACCGAGGCGCCGTCGCAGAGCGCGTGGTGCACCGTCACCAGCAGCAGACAGCGCCGATCGGTGAGCCGGACCAGGCGCCACCGGGCCAGGGGCCCGACGGCAAGGTCGAAGGGCTCGTCGGCGTCCTGGCGCACCAGGGCGTGGGCCCGTTCGTCCTGGTCGGCGCACCCGCGCAGGTCGTCCACGACGAGGACGGAGGACGGCGCGTCGTCGACGATTTGCCGAGGCTCACCGTCCAGCGTGACCAGCCGGGTCCGCAGCGCCGCGTGGCGGCGGACAAGGGCCTGCAGTCCTGCGTCGAGGACGGTGACGTCGAGCGGCCCGTCGATGGTGAGCACCAGCTGCACCGTGTACACCGCCCGCCCGGGGGCGAGCTGGTCGAGGAACCAGAGTCGCTGCTGCCCGTACGACAGCGGGTGCGGCCCGTCGCCGGCGGCCGGGATGGGCAGGTGGGCCACCGCGGGCCGGGCAGCGGCGACCCGTACCGCGAACGCGGCGACCGTGGGCGCCTCGAAGGCCACCCGGACGCCCAGATCGACGCCGGCCCGCGCGGCGACCCGCCTCACCATCTGGGCCGCGAGCAGGGAGTGCCCGCCGAGTGCGAAGAAGTCGTCGGCAGCGGAGGCCACCGGCACGCCGAGCAGCTCCTGCCAGACCTCTGCGACCAGCTCCTCGACCGGTCCCCGGGGCGGCGGACCGCCGGCTGCGCGCGCTCCGTGGTGCGCGGCGGGCTCGGGCAGCGCCGCCCGGTCCAGTTTGCCGTTCGGGGTGACCGGGAGGGTCTCCAGCGGCACGTAGAAGGCGGGCACCATCGCGGCGGGGAGCTGGGCCGCCAGGTGGGCACGCATCTCGGCGGCCGTCACCTGGCCGGCGGACACGACGTAGGCGACCAGGTACCGCCGGTCGCCGTCCCCGCGCACGTCCACGGCGGCGGCCCGGACCCCCGGGCAGGTGGCGAGGACGCTCGCGATCTCGTCCGGCTCGATACGGACACCGCGGATCTTGAGTTGGTGGTCGGCGCGGCCCAGGTACTCGAGCTGACCGTCCTCCCGCCAGCGCACCACGTCACCGGTCCGGTAGAGACGTTCGCCCGGCTCGAATGGGCTCGGCACGAAGCGCTCGGCGGTCAGGTCGGGCCGGCCGAGGTAGCCGCGGGCCAGGCCGGGACCGCCGAGGTGCAGCTCGCCCGGCACGCCGATGCCGGACTGCCGGCCGTGGTCGTCGAGGACGTGCAGCCGGGTCCCGCCGATCGGCCGGCCGATCGGGGTGCGGGCGGCGCCCTCGGGCAGCTCCGTCACGTCCCAGGTGCTGGCGAAGGTGGTGCCCTCGGTCGGACCGTACCCGTTCACCAGGCGCAGGCCGGGCAGGGCCGTGCGCAGCGCCGCGACGCGCCGTGCGTCGGCGGCCTCGCCGCCGAAGAAGAGGGTGCGCAGTGGGGCGAATATCGTGGGGTCGGCGTCCACACAGCGGTGGAACAGCGCGGTGGTGAGGAACATCGTGCTGACACCGTGGTCAGCGAGCCGTTCGCCCAGCCGGGCCGGTGTGAGGGCGTCGTCCTTGGCGATGCCGACCAGCCGGGCACCGCTGAGCAGCGCCCCCCACACCTCGAAGGTGGCGGCGTCGAACGACACGTTCGCCACCTGGGCGACCACGTCACCCGGTCCGACCCGGAGATAGCCGGCGTCGTGGACCAGCCGGATGATCCCGCCGTGGGTGATTCCGACGCCCTTCGGGCGTCCGGTCGACCCGGAGGTGTACAGGACGCACGCCAGCTCCGCGGGGTGCGCCGGCGCCGCGGCGTCGCGCACAGCCGGCGGCACCGGCCGGTCGAGCCTCAGCACCGGCAGGTCGTCGGCGAAGTCGACCGCGCCGTCGGCGATCAGCAGCCGGGCGCCACTGTCGCGCAGCATGAACGCGCGCCGCGTCCGAGGGTGTGCCGGGTCCAGCGGGAGGTACGCGGCCCCGGCGGCGAGGACCGCGAGCATCGCGACGACAAGCTGCGCCGACGGCGCCATCGCCAACCCGACGACGCTGCCCCGGGTCACCCCCTGGGCGTGCAGCACGGCCGCCAGGGCGTCGGCCCGGTCCCGCAGCTGCGCGTAGGTGAGGATGTCACCGTCGTACTCGAGTGCGACCGCCTCCGGTGAGGCGCCGGCCCGCGCCAGGAACGCCTCGGGCACGCCCGGCGCGCCGGCCACGCTTTCGCCGGTGCCCCACTGCGTGAGGAGAGCGCGCTCCTCGGCGCAGGTGTGCACGAGCGCGGCGACCCGCGTTCCGGGTTCAGCGAGGGCATGGCCGAGCAGGTTCAGGTAGTGGCCGGCGAACCGGCGGGCCGTCGCCAGGTCGAACAGGTCCGGGTCGTAGCCGAGCACCCCGGACAGACCCGTTGCGGCCGACTCGTCCCAGCACACGGTGAGGTCGGGTGAGGCGTCACCGGCCGCCGAAACCACTCCCTGGGCAAACACGACCGGGCACGGCGCGGCCTGGCCCGCAGCGGGCTGCGGGCCAGGCCCCTCGTCCGCCCCGCCGAGCGGGACGCCGGCGTCCGCGGACGCCGTCCGGAGCGCGGCCCCGACTCGGGCGAACAGCTCGGCGGCCGTCTCGTCGTCCGCCCACGACGTGCGCAGCACAGCCAGGGCGCCGGCCACGGGCGTACCGACCGTGACGTCCCGTGCGCCGACGTACCGGCCCAGCAGCAGCTTTCCCACCGCCAGCAGCACGGTGAAGGGCGCCACGCCGTGCTCCTGGCTCACCTCGGCCAGTCTGCGCGCGGTCTCCGCGTCGACGGCGAGGGGCACCTGCTCGGCGTGCCGTCGGCCGCTCACCGGCCGGGCCCGGCCGGTGAGCAGGTCCAGAGAAAGCACCGGCTGGTCCGGTTGGGCGGCGGGGGCGGGTGCCTGCGGCACTGCGGCGTGATGCCCGGTCACGGCACCATCTCCTCAAGATCGGCATGTCCGCCGTGCCGCCGGGGCGGCTCCGCCGCCGCGGCGGCCGTCGCTTCCGCCCGGTCCGGCTCGGTCACCCCGGCCAGCCGGCCACCCTCCAGCGTCACCACCCGGTCGGCGCTCGCCAGGGTCTCGCGGCGGTGCGCGATGGTCAGGACGGTGGCCGCGGCGAAGTCCACCGCGAGCAGACGCTGGATCCGGGCGTCGGTCTCGGCATCGAGGTGGGAGGTGGCCTCGTCGATGAGGACCAGCTTCGCACCGCGCAGCAGTGCCCGGGCCAGGCAGAGCAGCTGCCGCTCCCCCGCGCTGAGCTGACCGTCGTCGGCGGCCAGGGCCACATCCAGGCCCTGACCGTCCGCGTCGAGCAGCCGGTCGGCGAGGCCGACCTTGGTCAGGGCGGCGATGATCGCGGCATCGGGGTACGCGCCGCTGGGGTCCAGGTTGTCCCGCAGGGTGCCGGGCAGCAGCACCGGGTCCTGCGGCACCACCTCGACCGCCGCCCGCAGGTCGCCCAGCCGCAGAGTGGAGGTGTCCACCCCGTCCACGACGACACGCCCCCGCTCCGGCTCGACCAGCCGCAGCAGCGCCGTGAACAGGCTGGACTTGCCGCTTCCGGTCCGGCCGACAACGCCGACCTTGCTTCCGGCGGGAACCTCGAACGACACGCCGTCCAGGGCCGGCGGGGCACCCTCGGTGTAGCGCAGGGTGACGTCCTCGAACCGGACAGCTCCGGCCGTGGGCCAGCCGTCCGGGGCCGGGCTGCCGTCGGTGCGCTCGGCCGGCAGCCGGGTGTAGTCGTCGACGCGCTCGAAGCTCGCCAGCGACAGGTCCATCATCTGCACCGCCATCAGGCTCATGGCCAGCGCTTCCATCAGCGCGTACACAAAGGTGATCCCGACACCGGCCAGGCCGGCGCCGATCCCGCCGACCGCGACGATCAGCACCCCGTACGCCAGCAGGACGACGGCGCCGAGCATGTCCAGCCGCAGGTTGAAGTGCCGGGACAGCGAGTTGACGGTGTAGTCCGCGTGGTGCGCGACGCGGACCCGGTTGCCGAACACGGACCGGTAGCCGCGTACCCGGGTGTCCCGTCCCTCGATCGAGGTGACGCCCTCGACCGCTTCGCCGAGCAGCGCGAGCATGGGTTCGTTCGCCTGCTTCGACAGCCGCGACGCCTCCACCGTGCTGGCGCGGGTGAGTCGTTGCCAGCGGAGGAAGACCACCAGCAGCAGCGGGGCCGCCAGCAGGATCAGCGGGCTGGTGAGGGCGAGCGCGGCCAGCGGCACCACCACGCCGACCGCGACCCGCAGGGCGTCCATCGTGGTCTCGGGCAGCTCCAGGTCGATGGTCTCCATGTCGCCGGAGAACCGGGCCAGGACACGTCCCGAGGGGTTGCGGTCGAAGAACGGCAGCGGAGCCCGCACAACCCTGCGCAGCATCCCCGCGTGCAGGTACCGGCCGGCCGCCACGCCCCGGGCGAAGGCGAAACTGAACAGCCCGCGGTCCAGCACCAGCGCGAGCAGGCCGATGGCGGCGAAGACACTCGCGTAGAAGAGGGTGTCCTGCCCCGCGTTCTCGGTCCACCAGCCGAGCCAGAACGACGAGCCACCCAGGACGGCCTGCCCACCGACGGCCAGCCCCAGCAGCGCGACGACCAGCACACCCGGCGTCAGGACCTGGAGATAGCGGCGGTAGGTGGCGGTGCCGACCCGGCCCTGCCGGACCTGCTCGGCCGGTTCCTCGACGATCTCCTCGGCAGGCTCGTCGGCGGCCGCGGCGTCCGGGGCGGAGCGCACGCTCTCCCCGGCGGTCACGGCCGGCAGCAGCTCCGGCATCCGGGCGGCGACCTCGGCGAGCGGTCCCGCGGCGACCACCCGGCCGCCGTCGAGCACGACGACCCGGTCGGCGCGGCGAGCCACGTCGAGGCGATGGGTCGCCACAATCCTGGTACGGCCGGCCAGCACACCGTCCAGCAGCCTCTCCAGGATGGTGCCGGCGACCGCGTCGTCGACCGCGCTGGTCGGGTCGTCCAGGAGGTAGACGTCGGCGTCCTCGTACGCGGCCCGCGCCAGCGCGATGCGCTGCCGTTGCCCGCCGGAGAGGTTCGCCCCCCGCTCACCGATGACCGTGGCGTCCCGGGCGGGCATCGCCGCCAGGTCCGCCTCCAGCGCGGTGGCGCGGACCACCGCCGCGTACCGGTCCGGGTTCTCCGGGGAGAAGCAGCGGATGTTCTCCGCGACACTGCCCTGCATGATCCAGGGCTTCTGCGGCAGGTAGACCACGCTGCCGGACACCTGGGCGCTGCCGCCGGTTCCCGGCATCGTCCCGGCAAGCGCGGCCAGCAGCGCGGACTTGCCGCTGCCGACGCGGCCCAGCACGCAGACCAGTTCCCCGGGGGCGACCCGCAGGTCGACGTCGGCCAGGGCGGGCGCGGCAGCCTCGTCCGCGCCGGGCCAGCCGAATGACGCCCCGTCGAGCTCCACCGTTCCGGCCGGGGCGCTCCCGACGGTCTGCGGCGCCACTGCCTCCGGCGCCTCCAGGAACGTGGTCACCTTGCCGAGGGCGACGCGCCACTCGTTGCGCATGTCCAGGTAGCGCACCAGTTCGGGAAGCTGGGAGCGGAGCACGGTGAGCACCGCGATCGCCGCGAACACGTCGGCCGCCCGCAGTTCGTTGCCGAGCGCCGCGTACACGACCAGGGTCGCGGTCACCATCAGCACCGGGGTCGCGGCGTTGACCAGGTAGAGCGTGGCGAGCCGCTGCTGCCGGCGGACCAGCAGCTTGTCGAGCACCGCGCGCTCACGCCCGACCGCCAGCTCCGCGACATCCTCCCAGCCGTGGGTGCGCAGCGTCCTCATGGCTCCCAGGTACGCGCTGACCAGACCGATCCGGGTCCCGTTCGCGTCCCGGATCGCAGGCACCAGCGCGAAGACCCGTTCGTTGGCCAGGTTGGAGAGCCAGAGCCCGGCGACGAGGATGACGATGCCGGCGATCGCCGCCCAGCCCAGCAGCACCCAGAGGACCACACAGGATCCGGCGATGCCCAGCGGGACCGCCCAGGACATGTGGGTGAACGCGACCCGCCCGACCCGGCGCGCGTCGGAGGATGCCAGGGTGATGACCTCACCCGTGGGATGGGCCAGCCGCGCGCCCCGGTCCATCCGCAGGTACTTGCCCAGGATCTCGGTGCGCAGCAGCCCGGTGATCGAGTGCGCGGTCTTCCACACCTCGGACCACTGGTGCTTGTGGCTGAGCGAGTCCAGCACGTAGAACCCGGCCAGCCCCGCGGCGATCAGCAGACCCTCCACGACCGGTCCGCGCCCGTCGCCTTCGAACCAGGCGATCAGCTCCCGCACCAGCAGCGGCCCGAGGGTGGCGCAGGCCTGGTAGGCGAGGAAGATCAGCCCTGCCCACCAGAACCGCCTGCGATACGTCTGGTAGAGGGCGCGGCGCAGCCCGTCCGGACGGCCACGCCGCGCGGACCAGGCGTCGGCGAACGCCGGCGCGACCCGTTCCAGGTGGTCGTAGCGGGGCGGCGCCAGGCTGTCGGAGAGCCTCAGCGGACGGTGCAGCGCCGTCTTCACCAGGACCGACGGCCACTGGATGAAGATCCGGGAGAGAATTGGGGCGTCCTGCTCGGCGCTGGGGGGTACCGGCGCGTCGATGTTGGTCACGGTCACTCGTTTCCGGCGGGTGCGAGCGGGGCGAAACCGTAGGCCTGTTCCAACGCGGCGCGGACGGAATCCGGCAGGTACCGGCGCATGGCGTCGAATTCGCGGGCGCGGCTGAAGCGGGTCGCCTCCGCGAACCGGGGCCGCTGCTCCAGCCAGTTCGCCACGGTCAGCGCGGCGAGGTCGGCGTACTGGCCGGCGGTGACTGCGACGCAGCCACCGGAGCGGTCCTCCAGCAGGAACGGCGGACCGTCGAAGGCGGCGTCGAAGAGGGCGTTACGGGTGACCGTCCCGAACAGGTACGCAAGGACCTCCGCCTCCTCACCGATCAGCTCCCGCACGGCGGGCCGCATCTCGTGCGGGATCGCGCCGGTCGGGAAGATCTCGGTGCCGTACACCGAGTGGAACAGCCCCGCGTCGCAGAGCGCCGAGCGCGATCCCCACTCCGCCAGCAGGTCGTGCACGCCGCGCAGGTGCGCCAGCAGATCGGCGTCGGAGTGCGCGAGCTCGGCCACGCCGTGCGATGCCAGGAAGGCGAGCTTCTCCTCGTGGCTGGTCACGCCGCCTCCCGACTGCTGTACGAGCCGGTCATCGCCACCAGCGTCTTGCGCGGACCGGTGAAGCTCAGCCGTCCGTGCGCCATCGCCATGTTGTCCACGACAAGCAGGTCGCCCTGCTGCCAGGGGAACGCCAGGGACTCCGCGTCGTACGCCTCGCGGATGGCAGCAAGATCGGCGTCGGTGATCGGGCTGCCGTCGCCGAGGTACGCGTTGCGCGGCAGGTCCTCCTCCGCCATCAGCTCCAGCAGCGCCTCCCTGGTCGCCTCGGGCAGGTTGGAGACGTGGAACAGGTGGGCCTGGTTCATCCACACCGTCCGCCCGTTCACCGGGTGCACGGCGACCGCCTGGCAGGTCTCGCTGGTCCGCAGGTCGCCGCCGTCAAGCCACTCGTACGTGATCCCACGCTCGCGGCAGAACTCCTCCACACCCGCGCGGTCCATTCCGGAGAACGTCTCCTGCCAGGAGACGCCCAGGCCGGTGCGGTAGTTGCGGACGTAGCGCACGCCGTGGCGTTCGAAACGCTCCCGGATTTCGGCCGGGATGCGCTGCCAGACGGCGTGGCTGTCGGCGAGCGGGGTCTCCCCGCCGGTCTGCGCCGGAACGTGCGAGTAGAAGAAGAGACGACGCGGCCACACGCTGGTGTAGGCCATCTCGTTGTGCAGCGGGATGACCTCGCTGGCGGGGTACTCGGTGGAGGTGTAGACGTCGCCGACCTTGCTGCGTGGGGTCGAGCGGTAGGTGTACTCGGCCATCTCCTCGCCGAAGACTCGAACGAACGCAGAGAACGCGGTCGCTTCCGGGGCGTCGAAGCCGCGGAGCAGGACCGCCCCGTAGGCGTCGAGCCGGGCGTTGATCACGTCCTGGTGCTCCGCCGCCCATTCGGCGGGCGAGAGCCCGGGCACCGTCGCCTCGATGCACGCCACCCTCTCCTTGGCGGGGAAAAGGCAGTATTCCTTCACATGCTCCATGTCGGGGTCCTTCTGTGTGTGCGTCTGATGAGGGCGGAGTCAGGCACCGGCCGGCGGGACGAACGACCGGAGTGCGGCCAGCGTCAAGTCCGCGAGGCGCTCGATGCTCGCCCGGTCGTTCAGGTTGCGGCTGTGCTTCAGGTAGAGCCGCAACTCGCCCTCCTCGAAGCGGGCGAAGACCTGAAGCTGATGCATGCGCTGCAGCTTCGGCATCGGCCACACATCGTCGATGGGGGGCCCGAGCAGCGGCGACTCCTCGGGGTCGTGCACGAACTCGCCCCAGTTGTTGAGCAGGATCGCCGGCTTGCCGAGCGGGGCGAGCGCGTCCGCCACGCCCGGGTGCGCCCCGATGTAGCGGAGCAGACCGTAGGCGAGGCCCCGCCGCGGCACTGACTCGACCTGCTCGCGGACCGACTCCAGCAGCGCCCGCGGACCCGGCGTTTCCGGCCGGTGCACCAGCCGGGGCGAGGTCATCGAGAAGCGGCCGATGGCCCGGGACAGGTCCAGCTCGTCCCCACCCATCTCCCGGCCCCGTGCCACCAGGTCCACCAGCATCGACGACTGGCCGGACCATTCGGTGAAGCCCTGGAGCAGCGCGGCGAGCAGTCCGTCGTTGAGGCTGAGCCGGTGTTCACGTGGCAGCACCTTGCGCAGTGCCGTCGTCTCCGCCTTGCCGAGACCGACGACGACAATCTCCTCCGACGACAAGCAGTCGTCGCCGTCCTCGTGGTCCAGCGGCCAGGACGGGATGGGCTCCTTGGCCAGCGTCGTCCAGTAGGCGATGTCCTCGGTCAGCTCCGGCGAGCGCGCGAGCGCGTCCAGGTTGCGGGCCCAGGCGGCGAAGGTCGCCGTCGGCTCCGGCAGCTGCGGTTCCTGGCCGACCTCCAGCGCCTGGTAGGCGATCTGCAGGTCCTCCATGAGGACATCCCAGGAGCTGTTGTCCATCAGCTGGTGATGAACGATCACGACGAGCGTGTCCGGCCGCCCCGCCCCGAACCGGACGAGAGCGACCTGGAGCAGCGGCCCGTTCGCCAGGTCCAGCTTGCGGTGCAGGGAACGGTCCAGCCGCCGGAAGGCGATCTCCTGGTCCGCCGGGTCGAGGGCGGACAGGTCCACGTTGGTGAAGGGGGTGGGCCGGTACGGGGCGTTGACCCGGACCGACAGCCTGCCGCCCTCACTCGGGAAGCTGATCCGGAGCGAGTCGTGGTGTGTCACCACGGCCGCCACCGCTCGTTCCATCAGCGCCGGATCCAGCGGGCGTCCCGCCTCGGACATGAAGATGTGCGTGTAGAGGTGCGGGTCGGCGAAGTTCCGCTCGGCGAAGGCGAGGTGCGACGGCACGGGCGGCACCACACCGCTCTCCGCCCCCGTCGTTCCCGTCGCGGTGATGCCCGGCGCCGCGGCCACGGACGCGAGACCCATGATCGTCGGATGCGCGATGAACTGCGCCGGAGTGATCACCACCCCCGCCTTACGCGCCCGGTCAACCACCCGGATCACGTGCAGCGAATCCCCGCCCAGAGCAAAGAAATCGTCCCGCACACCCACCGACGGCAACCGCAGCACATCCCGCCAGATCTCCGTCAGCACCTCGACCACCCGGCTCTGCGGCCCACCATCGGCCACACCCGACGCCGCGGCCCGGGACGCGAGACCCACGATCGTCGGATGCGCGATGAACTGCGCCGGAGTGATCACCACCCCCGCCTTACGCGCCCGGTCAACCACCCGGATCA
>NZ_JBLLDT010000011.1:0-27582 GCF_049523535.1 Melissospora conviva | reverse complement strand
CGTGCAGCGAATCCCCGCCCAGAGCAAAGAAATCGTCCCGCACACCCACCGACGGCAACCGCAACACGTCCCGCCAGATCTCCGTCAGCACCTCGACCACCCGGCTCTGCGGCCCGTCATCGGCCATATCGGGCGCACCGGGCACACCCGGCGCTGTCAGCACCGCCCGGTCGACCTTCCCGTTGGGCAGCCGGGGCAGGCTCTCGACCACCGCCACGGTCGGCACCATGTAATCCGGCAGCTTCTCCCGCAGCGCCCCCCGGAGTCCGTCGGCGGAGAGCGCAGCGCCCTGCCGGGCGACCACGTACGCGACAAGCCTTCGGTCGTCCGCGCCGTCATCGTCGCAGAGCACCACGCACTCGCCGACTCCGTCGAGGCCCGACAGCACCGCGGCGACCTCGTCGGGCTCGACCCGATGACCCCGGATCTTGACCTGGTCCCCGGTGCGACCGAGGAACTCGATGGCGCCGCTCGGCAGCAGCCGGCCCCGGTCGCCGGTGCGGTAGAGCCGGCCACCGGCAGCGCCCAGCGGATCGGGCACAAACCGTTCGGCGGTCAGGGCCGGGTCGCCGAGATAGCCGCGGGCCAGGCCCGCACCGCCCACGACGATCTCGCCTGGCTGGCCGGCCGGGACCGGGCGCAGCATGCTGTCCACCACGTGCACCCGCGCGCCTGGGATCGGGCGGCCGAGCGGGACCACCGCCTGGCGGCCTTCGCGCCCGGCCTGGACCTCGGTGACGGCGACGATACCCGTCGTCTCGGTCTGTCCGTACATGTTGACCAACCGGGGAGCCGCTCCGGCTGCGGCGCTGCGGATCGTCTCCGGCACGTCGTAGCGCAGCGGTTCGCTGGCGGTGAGCACGACCTGCGGCTGCCACCCGTCGTGGCGGCTCAGGGCCGGCTGCACGACCCGCAGGTACGACGGGACCAGGTCCAGGACCTGCACGCCGTACGCGGCAGCGTGAGCCAGCAGCGCCGCCGGATCGGAGAGGTGCCCCCGGTCGGCGACGACCACGTGGCCGCCGAGGGCGAGCGGCACGGCGTACTGCCGGACCGACGAGGAGAACGCAAACGACGCGGTGTGCAGGAACACCGGCTCGTCGGGCAGCCCCAGCGCGGCCGGAAGTGCGTTCAGGTAGGCCGAGAGCGCGCCGTGGGTTACCACCACGCCCTTTGGCAGCCCCTTGGTGCCGGAGGTGTAGACCACGTAGGCGGGGTGCTCCGGCCGCAGGGCCGGGGTCGGCGGTGGTCCGGCCGGAACCGGCAGCTCCCCGAGCGTCAGTACCTCGCCCGCGCCGCCCGGCACACCGCCCCTGATCGCCTCGGAGGTGAGGGTCACCGCCGGCCGGGCGTCCGCGACGATCGCGGCCAGCCGCTCTGCCGGGTAGGCCGGATCCAGCGGAACGTACGCGCCGCCGGCCGCGAGCACGGCGAGCGCCGCGATCACCACATCGGCACCCCGCTCGAAGTGCAGCGCGACCATCGTCTCGGGACCCACGCCACGTGCGGCCAGCGCCCGGGCCAGATCACCGGTGCGCCGGCGCACCTCGGCATAGCTCAGCGTCACCCCGTCACCGGTGACCGCCGGTGCGCCGGGCCGGCGGGCCGCCTGCTCCGCCACCCGCTCGGCCAACGTCCGCGGCACGGCGTCGATGGGGAGCGCCGGACCGTACGCCAGCGCCCCCAGCCGGTCCCGCTCGCCCGGCAGCAGCAGATCCACGTCGAAGACACGCTGCTCCGGGTCGTGGACCAGGCGCTCCAGCAACGCCTCGAAACGGCTCATCATCGCCTCGACGGTGCTCGCGTCGAACAGGTCGGTGCTGTACTCGGCGTGCCCCTCGATACCGTCCGCGGTCTCCCACAGGTCGACCAGCAGGTCGAAGCGGGCGGTGCACTGTTCGTTGTCGATCGACGTGAGGGTGAGGCCGGGGCCCGGATCGGGCAGGCCCTCCACAGCGTTCTGCAGCGCGAAGCGGACCTGGAACAGCGGTGAATGGCTGAGACTCCGGGTGGGCGCCACCGCGTCGACCACCATCTCGAAGGGGACGTCCTGGTGGGCGTACGCGCCATGCGCGCTGGTGCGGACCCTGCTCAACAGCTCACGGAAGGTCGGGTCGCCGGAGAGGTCGACCCGCAGCGCCAGGGTGTTGGCGATGAACCCGACCAGGCCTTCCAGCTCGGTGCTGGTGCGGTTGGCGATGGGGGTACCGACGATGACGTCCCGCTGACCGCTCAGCCGGGCCATCAGCACGTCGAAGCCGGCAAGCAACGCCATGAAGAGGGAGACCCCCTCCCGGCGGGCCAGCTCGGCCACCAACCGGGACAGCGTGGCGGACCAGCGCACATCGTGACGCGCGCCCCGGTAGGTCTGCACCGGCGGCCGGGGCCGGTCGGTGGGCAGGTCGAGCGTGGGCACGTCGGCGAGTTGCCGCTTCCACCAGTCGAGCTGGGCCTCGAGCTCCGCCCCGGCCAGCCAGGAACGCTGCCAGAGCGTGTAGTCCACATAGGTGAAGGGCAGCTCGGGCAGCGGCGACGGCTCTCCCTGCGCGATCGCCCGGTAGAGGGCCACCAGGTCGTTGAGGATGATGTTCAGCGACCAGCCGTCGGAGACGCTGTGGTGCAGCGTCATCAGCAGCACGTGCGAGTCGGCCCGCAGCCGCACCAGCGTGCCGCGCAGCAGCGGCCCGGCTGCCAGGTCGAACGGAGTCCGCCCTTCGGTGTCGAACAGCTCGCCGAGCCGCTTCTCCGGGTCGTCGTCACCGCAGATGTCCCGCTCGCTGAAGGCCACCGCGTCCACCGGCAGGAACTCCTGCACCGGCTCCCCATCCACCAGCGGGAAGCAGGTGCGCAGCCCTTCATGCCGGGCCCACAGCGCGGCGAACGCCGCCCGCAGCGCGTCCGCCTGCAGATCGCCGTCGAAGCGCAGCGCGATCGGCACGTTGTAGAAGGCGCTCTCCTCGGCGAGCCGGTTGAGGAAGTACAGACGCCCCTGCGCGTACGACAGCGGCACCGGCCCGGTGCGCGGCGCCGCGACCAGCCCCGGCCGGGGTGCCCGCCCGCCGAGCGCCTCGATGCGGGCGGCCAGGTCGGCGAGCGAGGTCGCCTCCAGGAAGACCGACAGTGGCAGGTCCATGTCGAGCTTCTTGCGCAGCCGCGCCATGGCCTGCACGGCGAGCAGCGAGTGACCTCCCAGGGCGAGGAAGTTCGAGTCACGCCCGATGGACGCCACCGGCCAGCCAAGAAGCTCGGCCCAGACCTCCGCGATGAGCGACTCCAGCGGGCTCGCCGGTGCGGCCACGTCGGGCGCGGACTCCTGCGGGATCGGCGCCGGCAGGGCACGCCGATCCACCTTGCCGTTGGCGGACAGTGGGAGCGCGTCGAGGGTGACGACGACGTCCGGCACCATGTACTCGGGCAGCTCCTCCCGCAGCGCGTCGCGCGGATCGCCCGCTTCGCCCGTCACGTACGCGACGAGGCGGTCCTCCCCCGGCAGGTCGCTCCGCAGCAGCACCACCGCCTCGCGAACCTGCGGGATCCTGGTCAGGGCCGCCTCGATCTCCTCCAGTTCGACCCGGTACCCGCGGACCTTCACCTGGCTGTCGACGCGGCCGAGACAGTCGAGCTCGCCGTCGGCGCGCATCCGCACCAGGTCGCCGGTGCGGTACATGCGCTCCCCCGGCGTCGGAGCGAACGGGTCGGGCAGGAACCGCCCGGCCGTCAGGTCGGGACGGCCGTGGTAGCCGCGGGCGACTCCGTCGCCGGCGATGTAGAGCTCCCCGACCGTGCCCGGGGGGACCGGCCTCAGGTTGCCGTCGAGGACGTAGAGCCGGGTGTTCGCGATCGGCCGTCCGATCGCCACCACCCCGGACAGGTCGCTGTCGTCGGTGACTTCGTACACACAGCAACCGACCACGGTCTCGGTCGGACCGTACTCGTTCACCACCCGCAGGCCCGGCGCCCGGCGGCGCCAGGCGGCGACAGTCGCACCGTGCAGCGACTCCCCGCCGACGACCAGATAGCCGTCCGTGGCGATGGTACGGGCCGGGATCACCCGGTCCAGCGCGTCCAGGTGGGCCGGGGTCAGCTTCACCAGCCCGAGGTCGAGGTCCGCGCCGAGCAGTCCGGCGAGGGTCTCCAGCTCCGCGCCGTCCGCGACCAGCACGACCGGCCGACCGGCCAGGAGCGGGCAGAAGAGCGTCGTCACGGAGAGGTCGAAACGCAGCGGCGACACCAGCGGCGCGCCTCCGCCGTCCGCGACCCGGTACGCCCGCAGGCTCCAGGTCAGGTAGTTCGTCAGGCCCCGGTGGGTCACCACGACACCCTTGGGGCGCCCGGTCGAACCCGAGGTGTAGATCACGTAGCAGGCGCTGTCCGGGTGCGGGCGCACCGCGGGCGGCAGGTCGCCGGCGTCACCGGCGTCGGTGTCGGTGTCGGCGTGCAGCACGCAGGCGTCGGTCGGGGGCAGCTCTGCGGCCCGGGCCTGGCTGGTCACCACCAGCCGCACGCCGGCATCGGCGAGCATGAACCCCACCCGCTGGGCGGGCTCGGCGACGTCCAGCGGTACGTAGGCGGCACCCGCCTTGAGGGTGGCGAGCACGGCCGTGACGAGATCGACACCCCGGTCCAGGAAGAGCCCGACCCGCGTCTCCGGGCCCACCCCGTGACGGCGCATTCGTGCGGCGAGGCTGTCGGAACGCCGGTCCAGCTCGCCGAAGGTCGCTGTCCGGTCACCGGCCACCAGTGCAGGTGCGTCCGGCGTACGGGCGGCCTGGCGCGCGAAGAGCTCATGCGCACGGACGTCGCCGAGGAGCGGATCGCTGCTGTCGCCGGCCACGACGGCCGCCCGCAGTTCGTCGTCGGAGAGGAAGCGGACGAGCCCGACCGGCGCGTCCGGCACCTCGGTCAGGCTGGTGAGCAGCAGGCCCAGGTGGGTGGTGGTCCGCGCCACGGTGGCCTCGTCGAGGATGTCGGTGGCGTACTCGGCGACGCCCCACAGCCCACCATCGGCGTCCGGCCACACCTCGACGGTGAGGTCGTACTTGCTGATCGGGAGGTGGTGGTCGAGGGCCGTGACGCGCACGTCGCCCACGTCGGTTGTCAGCGACTGGTCCTCGACGAGCGAGAACATGACCTGCGCGAGAGGGGCGTGTGCCAGGCTGCGCTCCGGGTCCACCGCCTCCACCACGCTGTCGAAGGGCGCCTCGCCGTGCGCCATGCCCTCCTGGACGAGGTCGCGGACCCGCCCCACCAGTTCGCGGAAGGTGGGTGTGCCGGAGGTGTCGATCCGCAGGACGATCGAGTTGACGAAGAAGCCGACCATCGCTTCCAGCTCTACCCGGGGCCGGTTGGCTACCGGGGTGACCACCGAAACCTCGTCCTGCGCCGCGTACCGCGACATCAGCGCCCCGAAGGCGGCGAGCAGGACCATGAACGGCGTGGCGCGTTCCTCCCTCGCGATCCTGACCACCGCGGGCCACACCCCGTCGGGCATGGCGAACCGGTGCCGCGCGCCCCGGAAGCTCTGCACCGCCGGACGGGGGCGGTCCAACGGCAGGTCGATGACCGGCACCGCCCCGGCGAGGGAGCGCTTCCAGTAGTCGATGCTCGAGGCGAGCTCCGCCGCGCGTTCCGGTCGGCTCTCCCAGGCGGCGTAGTCCGCGTACTGAAGCGTGAGGAGCGCGAGACCGGGGGCACGGCCTTCCGTGCCGGCCCGGTAGAGCTCCAGCAGTTCGTCCACGAGGATGCCGACCGACCAGCCGTCGCAGATGCTGTGATGCAGGGTCAGCAACAGCACGTGCTCGGTGGGCGTCTCGCGGAACAGCGCCACGCGCGCCAACGGGCCCTCGGCGAGCGAGAAGGCACGCATCGCCTCGTGGCGCAGGGCGGCGGCGAGGGCTTCCGCATCCGCGCCGGGCAGGTCACGGGGGGTGAGGTCGACCTCCACCCCGGGCAGGATTCGCTGCACCGGGGCGCCCTCGTTGGCACCGAAGACGGTTCGGAGCGCCTCGTGCCGGGCGAAGAGTGCGCGTACCGCGTCGGTGAGCACGTCGATCCGGATCCGACCGCTGAGGCGCAGCGCGGTGGGCACGTTGAACGTCGCCGTGCCGGGGGTGAGCTGCTCCATGAACCACAGCCGACGCTGCGCCGAGGAGACCGGCAGGTCGCCGCCGCGGGGGATCGGGCGGAGGGCGTCATCGGCCCGGTGCCGCAGTGCGCCCAGACGCTTCTCGAAGAGGGCCCGCTTCGCGGGAGACATTGAGTCGAGGCGGGACCGGGTGGCGCTCTGCGGGTCCTGCTCCGCCGGGCGGCCCGCATTCGCGCCGGAGGTCATCTCACCGTCTCCCGGTCGGCATCCTCCAGGTACGTCACGAGGCTGCGGGGCCGCATGTCCGTCCAGTTCGCGGTCGCGTGGTCCAGACAGGAGACGCGGTCGGCCGGTCCGTGGGTGGCCGTCCACCCGGCCGGGATCTCGAGCAGCTCGGGCCAGAGCGCGTGCTGTCCCTCGTCGTTCACCACCACGAAGAAACTGCCGTCGGGGTTATCCAGAATGTTCACGTCTTCCTCAACTTTCGCCAGGTTGAAGCAACCGAGGGGCGTACCGCCCCGGTGGGAGGACAGCCGGGGAGACCCACCGGGTCGCCGGCCTCGTCCGAGGACGTCAGGGCACGGCTGCCCGGCATCGGTTGTTGTCAGTTCCCGCGCCCTTCTTCATCGCTGTGACCGCATTGGCGCCCATGAACCCGAGACGCAAACGAGGCAAAGGGAATCATCAATTGAAGACCCATGTCAAGGACTGAATCAGAGCTGACGGCCGAGTGTTGAATTAGACCGATTCCCGAGCTTTCGACGCCACTTGAGCGGCTACGTGACGGTGCGTCCGGAGCACGGCGAGGCGGGGGCTTGCCGGGCGAGTCCGCCTCTTCCGGAAGGACCGCCGGCACCGACGCGGGCCGCCGCCCGAGGCCGGCACCGCCACTGCCTGGCACCTACCCGCAAGGCGGCACGACGCAGGCAGACTAAAAGACCCCTGTGAATACAGTCAGCGGAATGGAGATCACCGCCGCAGAATACCCTGCCGTCTTTACCGATGATTCCACTCGTTCGCGGCGGCAACCTTGATATTCATGTCAACCACCACCCGCACAAATCACCCGGCCGGCAGGGTCGCGAATGCGATCACAATCGGGCGTGGCCGGCAACCCTCAAAGACGTACATTCACCGGACACCCCGAGTTATGGTGACCGGCGGGACCGCCTGGACCGCGGCCCCGCCCACGTCAGCACCCCCCGTCCGCTCCGCATCCATCGACGCGAGCGCGCGGCGCCCAAGTGACCAGATTGGCCGGACGAACATCGGCGATCCATTCGCCGGCCCTCGATGATCCACCGGACGGAATGCTTCCCCCCGCCTCTTCCGTCGAGTCAACACAGGATCTCCGCTGACGCGAAGGCCGGCCTGGTGGCGCTCAAAACAGAAACAGCCCTCTCTGGTGATCGACCCCCGGGGCAGCCCCGCCTACCGTCCTTACTCGACGGCTCGAGCCGCGGCTGTCGGATGACCGGCGGGCGCACCCAGACCGCACTCGCCGGTCATCTTCATGCTGCACGCCATGCCGCACATCCCCACCTCGCGCGCTGCTGACCGCGGGGGCCGCCGGTCCACGGACCGGGACCGCAGCCCTCGGTGGCCCGGCTCACCGCGATCCTTCCGAGCGAATCAGCAGGGGCGGACGTATTCTTGATCAGGTACAGACTTCACCCATATGTCCGATCAGCCAAGGGGTGACCATGCCCGACGCGTCCCGCCACATCGACCTCGCCCGCCTGCAGGAGGTGCTCGACGGACCGTGGGCCACAGTCCGGCACGCGCACCGCGACCACCTCGATGAGCGCTTCCTCCCGGTATACGGCGAAACCGTCGATCAGGCACGCGAACGGATCACCCGGCTGCTGCACGAGCTCCCCGTCGAGCTGGGGATCGCCGGAGGTTTTCCGGTCGAGTACGGCGGCCGCGCCGACGTGGGCGCGTCGATCGTCGCCACCGAGATGCTGGCGCAGGTCGACCTCTCGCTGATGGTCAAGGCGGGCGTGCAGTGGGGGCTCTTCGGCGGTGCCGTCGCGGCGCTGGGCACCAGGCGACACCATGACACCTACCTGCGGGACATCATCGCCGGTGAGCTCTTCGGCTGCTTCGCGATGACCGAGACCGGGCACGGCTCCGACGTGCAGGCGCTGCGCACCACCTGCACGTACGACCCGCGGACGCAGACCTTCGACCTGCACACCCCGCACGAGGCGGCCCGCAAGGACTACATCGGCAACGCCGCCCGGGACGGGCGGATGGCGGTGGTCTTCGCGCAGCTGATCACCGAGGGGCGGTCGCACGGCGTACACGCGTTCCTCGTGCCGATCCGCGACGCCGACGGCAAGCCGATGCCCGGCGTGACGATCGGCGACGCCGGCCACAAGGGCGGGCTGCTCGGCGTGGACAACGGCCGGCTCAGCTTCGACCATGTCACCGTGCCGCGGGACATGCTGCTGGACCGGTACGGCCAGGTCGCCGAGGACGGCACCTATTCCAGCCCCATCGAGGGCGACTCCCGGCGTTTCTTCACGATGCTCGGCACCCTGGTCCGGGGCCGGGTGAGCGTCGGCGGCGCGGCGTCGGCGGCGACCAAGTCGGCGCTTGCCATCGCGGTGCGCTACGGCGACATCCGCCGCCAGTTCGACACCCCCGACGCCGACCGGGAGGTGCTGCTCAACGACTACCTGGCCCACCAGCGCAAGCTGCTGCCGGCGCTGGCCACCACGTACGCGCTGCACTTCGCCCAGGCCGAGCTGGTGAACGTGCTCAGCGAGGTGCAGGGCGGCGAGGGTCCGGTCGACGAGCACCGGCAGCGGGAGCTGGAGTCCCGAGCCGCCGGTCTCAAGGCCGCGCAGACCTGGCACGCCACCCGCACCATCCAGACCTGCCGGGAGGCCTGCGGGGGCGCCGGCTACCTCTCCGAGAACCGGCTGCCCAGCCTCAAGGCCGACACCGACGTCTTCACCACCTTCGAAGGCGACAACACGGTGCTGCTGCAGTTGGTCGCCAAGGGCCTGCTCACCGGCTACCGGGACGAGTTCGGCTCCCTGGACGGCTGGGGGCGGGCCTCCTTCGTCGCCGACCAGGTCCGCGACATGGTTCTCGAGCGCACCGCCGCGCGGTCGCTCATCGAGCGGCTGGTCAGCGCCGTGCCCGGCCGGGACGACGAGGTCGCCGTCACCGACCGGGGCTGGCAGCTCAAGCTCTTCGAGGACCGCGAGGAACACCTTCTCGACAGCGCGGTCCGCAGGCTGCGCGGCGGCGCGAACAGCAAGAAGGACCGCCCCTTCGACATCTTCAACGACGTCCAGGACCACATCCTCACCGTCGCCGCCGCCCACATCGACCGGGTCACCCTGGAGGCGTTCGTCGCCGCCATCGAGGAGGTCACCGACCCCGCGGTCCGGGAGCTGCTCTCCCAGGTCTGCGACCTCTACGCGCTCAGCGTGATCGAGGCGAACAAGGGCTGGCTGCTGGAGCACGGCCGGCTCACCCCCGCCCGCTCGAAGGCGATCACCGGCGTGGTGAACGGCCTGCTCAAGGAGCTGCGCCCGCAGATGCGCACCCTGGTCGACGGGTTCGGCATCCCCGACGCCTGGCTGCACGCCGCGATCCTGCGCGAGGAGCCGGACCGGCAGGAGAGCATGGCCGCCCACGACGCCGCGGGCCAGCCGCAGGCGGTCGGGGCGTAGCCGCGGCGCGGCCCTCCCCTGCCATGGCGGCGGTCACGCCGCGGTGCGGCCTGCTGCGGATTCCCGGTTCCCGTCGTGCACAGTCTGGGTGGAGACTGCGCACGACGGGAACGGGAGGGCGATGAGCGGCCAGAGCGGGCGGTGGCACGTCACCGCGCTGCCGACGACCAGCGCCGGGGTGGAGCGGGCGTTCTCGTACCGGACAGGCCCGCCGACCAGCACGTTCACCGTTTGCAGGCGATCCCGCGATTTCGTGGGGGCACAACGCCACCGCGGTTCGGACAATCACCGCTTCGCAGCCGCCACAAACCCGGTCACATCGCCCGGTACTCGCGCCACCGCCCGCCGATGCCCAACCCGGCGGGCGGTGGCGCGATGCTCAGCCCGCGACCTTGGCCGGGTCCGGCTCCGGCTCGGCCTCGCCCTTCTTGACGTACGTCGGGTGCAGACCCACCGGCTTCGCCTCACCCCGGTTGCGGCGCGCCCGCAGGTTGAGGAACTCGACCAGGACGGAGAAGGCGATCGGTCCGTAGACGTAGCCCTTCGGGATGTGCTGGTCGAGGCCCTCGGCGATCAGGCTGGCGCCGATGAGCACCAGGAACGACAGCGCCAGCATCTTGACCGTCGGGTGCTTGTTGACGAACGCGCTGATCGCGCCGGCCGAGACCAGCATGATCACCATCGCGACGATGACCGCCGCCACCATGACGAACAGCTCGTCGACCATGCCCACCGCGGTGATCACCGAGTCCAGCGAGAAGACCACGTCGAGCACGAGGATCTGGACGATCACCGCGCCGAACGAGACGGCCTTGCCCGACTTGGCGTGCTCCTCCCCCTCCAGATGCTCATGGATCTCATAGGTCGCCTTGCCCAGCAGGAACAAGCCACCAAGCAGCAGGATCAGATCCCGCCCGGATATCTCCTGGCCGAGCACGGTGAACAGCGGCGCGGTCAGACCGATCACCCAGGACAGCGACGCCAGCAGGATCAGCCGCGTGATCAGGGCGAGCGAGAGCCCGATCGTGCGGGCCCGGGCCTGCTGGTGCGCGGGCAGCCGCCCCGCCAGGATCGAGATGAACACGACGTTGTCGATGCCCAGCACGACCTCCAGCAGGAGCAGGGTCGCGAACGCGATCCACAACTCGGGACTGGCCAGTAACTCCATCTCACCCCTCGACTCTCAGGCTGCCGCCGGGTGCGTCCCCGCCGGCAGTCGACTGTTGAGGGAATCATCCTGGCCGCGGGCGGCCGGAACAAGGACCGGGCGCGCAGCCGACGGGCCCGGGGACGCCCATCCCGAGGTCGGAGGAAATCGATTCCCTGCCACTAGGATCTCAGCGACACTCTCGGAAGGCACCTCGCGACGGACCGTGGCGAAACACATCGATATTTCCGGGCCCCACCACGGGACCACACACCTACACAGGGGACGGCCACATGACGACCATCTATGACGTGGCCCGGGCGGCCGAGGTCTCGGCGTCCACGGTGTCGCGGGTGCTCAACGGCCACGCCTCGGTGGACCCCGACCTGGCGGCGCGGGTCCGCCAGGCGATGCTCGACCTCGGCTACCGGCCCAACGCCGTGGCCCGCAGCCTGCGCCGGCAGCGCACCAGCCTCTGGGCTGTGATCATCTCCGACATCGGCAACCCGTTCTTCACCGCTCTGGTGCGCGGCATCGAGGACGTGGCGCAGGAGGCGGGCTTCTCGGTGGTCCTCTGCAACGGCGACGAGGACCCCGAGAAGGAGACCCGCTACGTGACCGCCGCCCTGGCCGAACGGATGGCCGGCGTGATCATCTCGCCCTCGGGGCGGCCGGCCCTGATCAACCAGCTCGCCGAGGCCGGCATGCCGGTCGTGGCCATCGACCGGCAGCCGCGGGGAGTCTCCGTGGACACCGTGCTCGTGGACAACGTCCACGGCGCCGAGGCGGCCACCGCCCACCTGATCGACGGCGGATATCAACGGATCGCCTGCATCACGGGTCCGCGCCGGATCTCCACCGCTGTGCAGCGACTGCGCGGCTACCAGAAGGCGCTCCGCGCCGGCGGCCGGAGTGCGACGGAGGACCTCATCCGCCACGCCGACTTCCGGGAGGAGGGTGGCTACCAGGCCATGGCCTCGCTGCTGAGCGCGGCCGAGCCACTGGACGCGGTCTTCGTCGCCAACAACCTGATGACGGTGGGCGCGATGCAGTGCCTGGTCGACCGGGGCGTCGCCGTCCCCACCGGATGCGGCGTGGTCGGCTTCGACGACATCCCCTGGGCACACCTGGTGCGGCCGTCACTGAGCACCGTCGCCCAGCCCACGTACGACCTGGGGCGGGCGGCGGCCACGCTGCTCACCGAGCGGATCGCCGACCCCGGGCGGGCGCCCTCCACCGTCACGCTGGCCACGACCCTGCGGGTCCGGGAGAGCTCGGTCCGGCCCCGCCGGGCCGGGCGGCTCCCCGGCGAGCGGCTCCCCGCCGATCCGGCCGCGCCCACCCCGGCCGGCTGAACCCGCGCCGGACCACAGCGCCGACTGCACCGCGCCGGATCAGAGCGCGACCTCACCGCAGAGATGCACGCGTACGCCGAGGGCGTCGAGCATCGCGGCCTTGACCCGCAGCGCCCGGTCGGCGGCCCCGGCGTCGGGGGCGTAGACCACGTTGACATGGTTGGCCTTGTGCCGGGCCATCAGCTGGTCCCGGTCCACGCCGTGCAGCACCGCGTGCATGATCGGCCACTGTGGATTGGTCGCCGCCAGGCGGCGCTGCGTCTCGGCGGCCGGCAGCTCCACCACGGTGCCGCGTCCCAGGTCGGCGTGGAGCACCCCGTCCATGATGAAGATCCGGGACCAGACGATCTCGCCGGGGCGGGACACGCCGCTGAGGGTGCCGCCGCCGAGCGGGAAGTACATCGGCGGCTGCCGCATGCTGTACGACCGGTGGTAGCCCCCGTTGTGCGAGGCCGGTACCGCACCGGATATCTCGAACACCCAGACGAAGTCCGGCCCGTACCGTTCCCCCCAGCGGATGTCGTGCAGGGTCGTCGCCGGGTCCATCCCCATCGCGGTCCAGATCCGGTTGGTGATCAGCGAGTCCACCGCGACGCCCTCGTCGACCTCGTTGAAATGGGGCAGGGCACGTCCCGGATAGAGCTCGCGCGAGGCGTCGCGGCTGGTCACCGGCGGGCGGGCCACGTTGTTCAGCAGCCCTTCGGCCAGGTCACTCGCCGGCACCGTGTCCTTGAGACCCTGCTGGTACTGGATGCCGACCGCGTCCAGCCCGAAGTCGTCGGCGATGCGCAGCGCCGCGATGTACATCTTGAACTGGCTGAGCAGTTGCGCGTCGGTCAACTCGGTGGCCTCGTCCGTGCCGGTGTGGAAAGTCATCCCGGCGGCGTCGAGCCACGCCCGGACCCCCTGTGCCTCCGCGTCGGGTACCCGCGACATCTCCGCCACGAGCGCGCTCTGCGACAGCCGCTCCTTGAATATGCCGAGCGGGTTGAGCAGCTCGTCGTCGATGATCGCGTTGTACATGCCCATGCAGCCCTCGTCGAAGACGCCGATGACGGCCGGCCGAAGCCGCAGTTGGCGGGCCAGCGCCACCCCGAGCTCAACCTCCGGGTCCGACGGCAGCGGCGGCAGGTCCCGCACGTGACTCTCGTCGTGGCGCACCTCGCCGGTCTCCAGCCATGACTTCAGTCCGTTGCGGGCCCACTCGTCGGTGAAGTCCGCACTCCACAGCGCCGAGTAGCGCACGCCCGCCTTGGTGAGGCTGCCGGCGAGGTTCAGCAGGCCGACCAGGCCGGGGAACTGGCCGCTCCAGTTCGCCACGAGCAGGATCGGCCCGCGGTGGGACCGCAGCCCGGCCAGCACGTGATGGCTGTACTGCCACACCGCCTCCACCACCATCAGCGGGGCGTCCCGCGGAATCTGCTGGAACACCTCGATGCCGGCGCGCTGGCTGTCGATGAAGCCGTGCCCCGCGACGGTGTCCACCGGATGGGTACGCCGGGTGTACCAGCCCAGGGCGCCGACCGCGGCGGCGAGGTCCGCCTCCAGGCGTTGCTGGGTCGGCCAGCCGGTGACGTTGGCGCTCAGCCGCAGGTCTCCGCTGGCGACGGTGTAGACGGTCAGGGGGGCGGTGACCGGCGGATCGGCCAGGACCGGCAAGGTGTAGTCGCTCACGATTCCTCCTCCTCCACTGGTTCATCGGCACCGGGCTTCGGCGCGGTCGCGAAACGGGCCTGCCGGGCCGCCAACGCGTGAGCGACGGCCTTCGAGCCCGCGTACAGCTGCCGGTACAGCCCGTACAGCTCGTCGTAGTCGGCGGCGAGCGCCGGACGCGGCTCGCGGACCTCCCGGATCGGGTTCCACCGGTCGATGTCCACCGGCTGCACCGTGCCGGCGGCGAGGAAAGCAGCGCCGTAGCTGGCGCCGATGGTGACCGATGGAATCTGCTGCGGCCGGCCGGTGATGTCCGAGACGATCTGCGTCCAGAGCTCGCCCTGGGTTCCGCCGCCGACCGCCACGACGCGCCGGATGTCACCACCGGCCGCCTCGATCGCTTCGATGTTGTGGCGCACCCCCAGCCCGGTGGCCTCCAGCGCGGCCCGGTAGATGTCACCACGCCCGTGGGAGAGGGTCAGGCCGGCGATGACGCCCCGGGCGTCGGGGTCGAGGATCGGGGTGCGCTCGCCGGCGAAGAACGGCAGCATCAGCAGGCCGCGCGCGCCCGGCCCGGAGCGCTCCGCCAGGCGCAGGAGCTCGGGGTAGTCTCCGGCGTCGAACAGCTCCCGCAGCCAGCCGGTGACCGCCCCGGAGGTCGCCATGCCGCCCGCCAGGTTGCGGGTGCCCGGTAGGGCGCCGACGGTGCCCCACAGCGACGGGCTGGTCAACCGCTGCGGCACCGTGTGCAGCAGGAACATGGTCGTGCCGTACATGAGCATCAGGTCGCCGACGCGCTGGGCACCCACGCTGACCGCCTCCGACCAGGCGTCGATCGTCCCGGTCACGACCGGGATACCCGGCGGCAGCCCGGTCGCGGCGGCGGCCCGCGCGGTGACCCCGCCGGCCACCTCACCGGGCCACCGCAGGTCGGGCAGGTCCAGCCCGGGGGCGATCTCGTCGGCCCAGGGCCGGTACCAGTCCTGCGCAGCGCTGTCGTACAGCGGCGTGCACTGGCTGGCCGAGTGCTGGTCCAGCAGGTAACCGCCGGTCAGCTGGAAGACCAGCCAGGAGCTCGGCATGAACAGCCGCCGGGCCCGGCTGAACAGCTCCGGCTCGGTGTCGGCCACCCAGGCGATCTTCGCTCCCGCCGCCTGGGTGGAGAGCGCCGACCCGCACCGTCGCAGGATCTCGTCCGCCCCGAACCGCGCGGTGAGCCGGGCGATCTGCGGGGTGGAGCGGGTGTCCACGCCGTACAGGATGGCCGGTCGCAGCGGGGTGCCGTCGGCATCGGTGAGCAGGACGCACGGCCCCATTCCGCTGACGCCCACCGCGACCGGTCGGGCGTCGCCATCGGCGAGCAGGTCGCGGGTGAGGGCGACGAAATCCTCCCACCAGACTCGGCCGGCCATCTCCACCCAGCCAGGTCGCGGCCGGTCCACCCGGTGCTGGCGGACACGGGAGTGCAGCACCCGGCCCGACAGGTCGACGAGGACCCCCTTGCTGCTGGACGTGCCGATGTCGATTCCGAGTACCGCTGCCACCGTCATGTCGGGTCCCCCGATCTCCAGCTCCGGCTCGCGGCCCGCCGCGGGCCGCGCCGATCGGCGCTCAGGAGACGCCGCCCAGTCTGGCGTACGCCTCGGCGGCGTTCTCCCTGGTGATCTGCATCGTGCCGAGCGTGGTGGTACGCGGAACGTCGGTGCTGCAGTCGACCAGGATCCGGCGGGCCAGGTCGACGGCCTCCCGGCCACCCGTGGCGTACTGGAAGGTGGCGGCGAGCCGGCCCTGCTCGACCGCCTTGATGCCGCCCGAGGGCACCGGCAGCGCGTCGATGCCGGTGAACTTCACCTTCGTGTGCAGCCCGGCCGCCTTGGCTGCCAGGTACGCGCCCTCGGCCATCGGGTCGTTGTGGGCGTAGACGGCGGCGGCGTCCGGATGGGTCTTGAGCAGGGCGTCGGCCACCGACAGGCCCTTGTCCCGCAGCCAGTCCCCCGGCTGCGAGGCGACAATTTCGATCTTCGGGTTGCCGGCGATGCCCTCCCGGAAGCCCTGGGCCCGCTCGGCAGCCGGCGTCGAACCGGGCAACCCGCTGATCTCGATGACCTTGCCGCCGTCGGGCAGCAGCGTCCCGGCGTAGAACTCGCCGGCCGCCCGGCCGATCGCGACGTTGTCCCCGCCGATGAAGGCTGTGTACGCCTCCCCCTCCACCTTGCGGTCGAGCACGATGACCGGCACCCCGCGGTCGTAGGCCTTCTGCACCACCGCGGTCAGCGGCTTGGCCTCGTTCGGCGAGATGATCAGCAGGTCGACCCGCTGGGTGAGGAAGTTCTCCACGTCGGCGACCTGCTTACTGTTGTCCTGGGCGGCGTCGGCGACCACCACGGTGAAACCGGGCACGCCCGCGGCCGCCGTCTGCACGTCGTTGTTCATGACCTGCCGGTACGGCTCGGCGTTGTTGGCCTGCGACATGCCGATGAGGAAGTCCCTGCCGGCGCCGCAGTTCGGCGCCGCGGCGTCGCCGTCGGAGGGTTTCTCGACGCTGCAGGCGACGGAGGAGACGAGCGCGCCGGTGCACAGCAGCGCGAGGAGGACAGGACGGGTGCGCATGATGACGCTCCTTGCTCGGTGGCGGTGCTTTCCCGGTGGTGGTGCTTTCCCCGTGGTGGTGCTTCCCCGTGGTGGTGCATGCCCGGTGGTGGTTCAGACGATGCTGCGGCGCAGCTTCTGCAGCCCGGCGGCGGCGACGATCACCAGCCCTTTGATCAGTAGCTGCACGTTGGCGTCGATGTTGTTGAGCGCGAGGATGTTGTTGAGGATGCCGAGCAGCAGCGCCCCGGCGAGCGTGCCGCCCATCGAGCCGGTGCCGCCGGCGAGGCTGGTGCCCCCGATGACCACCGCGGCGATGGCGTCCAGCTCGTAGCCGGCGCCGTCGTTGGGGCTGCCCTGGTTGAGCTGTCCGGCGTGGATGACACCGGCCACCGCGGCGAGCAGGCCGGCGATGGCGAAGACCGCGACCTTGACCCGCAGTACCGGCACACCCGAGAGCCGGGCGGCCTTCTCGTTGCCGCCGATGGCGTAGACGTGGCGGGCGAAAGCGGTCTTGCGCAGCACGACGATCGCGGCCACCCCGATGCCGACGAAGAGCACCGCCGGGACGGGCACCACGCCGTTGATGCTGCCGTTGAGGATCTCGAACGCCGCCGGCGCCTCCTGGGGACCGTCCCCGTAGGCGATCGGAATCCCGAGCCCCCCGGACCAGATCCGGGCGAGTCCGCGCGCGACCTGGAGCCCCGCGAGGGTGACGATGAACGACTGGATGCCGAGCCGGGCCGTCGCGTAGCCCTGCAGCGCGCCGAAGAGCGCGCCGATCAGCAGCACGACGGTGACCGCCGCCACGATGCCGAACCCGGAGTCGACCATCAGTGTCGCCGTGCCGACCGCGGAGAGGCCGAGGATCGCGCCGACGGAGAGGTCGATGCCGCCGAGCAGGACGACGAACGTCATGCCGACCGCGATGATCCCGATCTCCGACACCGCGCGGACGACATTGCCGAGGTTCTCCGTGGAGAGAAAGATGATCTCCCCGTCGCGGCGGGGAGAGACCACGACGGCCAGCACGAACACCAGCAGCAGCGCGAAGAGGCTCTGGACGGCGAAGAGCCGCTCGACGAGTTCGCCCCGGCCGGCCGGGAACCATCGGTGCCCGCCCGTCGCGGTGGCGCCCGGCCTTTCCTCCCCGGCGGGCCCCACCGCCGCGCCGGGCCGCTTTCCCGGTGCGCTCAGGTGCGTCATCGCTCGTCCCCTCCGGCGGCCGCGCCGCCCATCGCCGCGGTAAGGATCTCCTCGCCGGTGCAGCGCCCGGCCGGCAACTGCGCGACGACCCGCCCGTGCCGCAGGACGAGGATCCGGTCGCAGACGCCGGTCAGCTCGGGCAGCTCCGAGGAGGCCAGGAGGATCGCCATGCCGTCGTCGGCGAGGCGGCGCAGCAACCGGTATATCTCCGCCTTGGCGCCGACGTCGACACCCCGGGTCGGCTCGTCGAGCAGCAGCAGGCGGGGGCGGGTGAGCAGGTGCCGGGCGAAGACGACCTTCTGCTGGTTGCCGCCGGAGAGCGAGCCGACCGGTGCGCCGGCCGACGAGGTCTTGATCGCCAGGGCGGTGATCTGCTGGTGGACGGCGTCGCGCTCGCGTCCACTGCGTACCACTCCGGCGGTGGTGAAGCGCCGCAGCGCGGCCAGCACGATGCTCCGGCCGACGGCGTGCTCGAGGACCAGGGCGGCGCGGCGGCGGTCCTCGGGAACGAAGCCGACGCCGGCCCGCAGCGCGCAGCGGGGACCGCGCGGGGCGTACGGGCGGCCGGCCAGCAGGAGCCGGCCGCTGCGGCGGCCGGGCGGGCCCGCGCCGTACAGGGCCTCCAGCAGCTCGGTGCGGCCCGCCCCCATGAGGCCGGCCAGGCCGACGATCTCGCCGGCGCGGACGGTCAGACTGACGCCGGCGGGTTCGCAGCGCCCGGGACGCGCGCTGCGAGGCCGTACGGCCAGATCCTCGACCTCCAGCACCTCGGGCCCGGCCGGCCGCGGCGGCCCGGCCGAGCCGGCGCTGAACAGGGCCTGCGCCGGGCGGCCGACCATCAACGTGATGATCCGCTGCCGGTCGGCAGGCCCCGGTCGCAGCGTGCCGGCCACCTCCCCGTTGCGCAGGACGGTGGCCCGGTCGGCGATGTGTTCGATCTCCTCGAGGCGGTGGGAGATGTAGACGACGGCCACGCCGCGCCCGCGCAGCGCGCGGATGGTGGACATGAGCCGCCGCACCTCGGCATCGGCGAGCGCGGCGGTCGGCTCGTCCATGATCAGGACGCGGGCGTCGAGGGAGAGCGCCTTGGCGATCTCCACGAGCTGCTGCTCACCGACGCGCAGCGAGCCGACCGGACGGCCCGGGTCGATCTCCACGCCGAGCGGGGCGAGCCAGTCGCGGGCGGTGCGGGCCATCGCCCGCCGGTCGAGGGTGCGCAGCCGGGTCCGCGGCTCGCGGCCGAGGGTGAGGTTCTCCGCCACGGAGAGCGCCGGCACCAGGTCCAGTTCCTGGTGGATCGTGGCGATGCCGGCGGCCTGGGCGGCGGCCGGGCCGGCGAAGCGCACGGGCTCGCCCCCGAGGACGATCTCGCCGTCGTAGTCGGTGACGACACCCGCGAGGATGTTGATCAGAGTGGACTTCCCGGCGCCGTTCTCGCCGAGCAGGGCGTGCACCTCACCCGCCCGCAGGGTGAGGTGCACGCCGCGCAGGGCCCGGACGCCCCCGAAGCGCTTGGTGATTCCCGACATCGCGACGGTCACCTGGTCGCTCATGCGGGCGGACCCGGGGCCCTCAGGGGAGATCGCGGCCGCATGGCCTACGGCACCGCGTTGACGGCGGCGTGCACGGTCTCGGCGAAGGCCGTGTCGCGCGTCGCCGCGCTGGCCGCGAACCGCCACGTCCCGCCCGCGTACTGCCCGGGAGGCAGCCCCAGACCGCCGTTGCGCCACAGCGGTTGCCAAGCCGCCATCGCGTGGCCGGCGTCGTACCAGGTGTTGTCGCCGCGCCAGGCCGAGTGCCAGCGGTGGGCGGTGACCAGCGACAATCCCGGACCGGAGGTCATCGTCCAGGTGGGGAACCCGGTGACGTCGCCGGTCGGCCGGGCCGCCACGGCCGGGTCGCCGACCGCCGGCAGGGCGCCGTCGATGTTGAACGCCGCCTCCCACACCGGCGCCGTCGTCGGGCCGGTCACCGACCAGGTGACGTCGCTCTGCAACCCCGCGCCGCTCCAGCGGGGCGCGACCGTGAGCAGCCAGTCGGCGAAGACCGGCTCGTCACCCATCCGGATGCCGACCAGGTTGATCCGCGAACCGTCGGCGCTGATGTCCACCCGGGCCGGCGGGCCCGCCCGGTCGGTGACGTCGAAACCGCCGACCGCCAGGTAGGGGCCGGTCCCCCGGTGCGACGAGTCCAGCGCCGGGCGGTACGTCCCGGTCCCGTCGGGATCGACGGCCAGGGACGCGATGCGGGTGTGCGGCCAGGTCCGCACGTCGGCGCGGAGGAAGCCGGTGTTCACCTGGTACCCGCGGGCGACGACGCCGGTGGACCAGGTCAGCGGAGCGAGCCAGAGTCCACCCTGGCCCCAGCCGGCGTGGCTGAGATACCAGTTTCCGCCGTCGACCACGACCTCCGCGGCGTGCGCGTCGAGCACGGTCACCTTCTCGGCGCCCTCGAAGCGCAGCGGATCCCGGCTGCGGTAGACCGCGGTGCGCCGGTACGCCGCGCCGTAGTCGGCGCCGTCACAGCAGACGAAGAGGTACCACCAGTCCCCCCGGCGCACCACGAACGGCGACTCCGTCTGGCCGCCGGCCTGGCCGGTGCGCGGGGACGCGTACGCCACTGCCCGGCCACTCCAGTTCCGCAGGTCGGTGCTGGTGCGGTAGGCGACCACGTGGTTGCCGCCCTGCGGATGGGAGGTCGCCGTGTAGTACATGACCCACCGGTCACCGACCCGGGTCACCATCGGGTCGCGCGGCTCCCAGCCGTCGGTGAAGAGCGGGTTCGCCGGGCTGCGGGTCCAGGTGAACAGGTCGGTCGAGGTGGCCAGATGCATCCGGTAGTTGGCGTAGTCGGGGCTGCCGGCCGCGTAGAACATGTAGTAGACGCCGCGGTCGTAGATGACGTGCGGGGCCCAGATCCACTGCTCGCCTGCCCCCGGATCGGCCCAGAGTGCGGGGGGATGTTTCGTCCACGGCCCGGTGGGCGTGGGCGCGGTCGCGTGGCCGAAACTCCGCTCGTCCTGCGGCGCGCCCGGCTCGGCGTGGGTGATGGCGAAGGTGTGCCAGAGACCCGTGCGCTGGTCGCGCACGATGGTGTGGTCGTTGTAGTACCAGGCCGACGACTCCCCCACGCTCGGGTCGAAGACCCGGGTCAGTGGGCCCCGCGCCGGGGTCTCGGCCACCGTCTCGTACGCCGTGGTGGTCACCGACGCCTGCGGGCCGACGCGGCGCAGGGTGAGCGTGTCCAGGCCGGCGAAGAAGCCGCTGGAGGACGGGGAGCGGCCGGTCACCGTCACCGTCAGCCGGTGGCTGCCGGCGGTGAGCGAGGCCGCTCCCAGCGGCACCGACTCGACGCGCCGCACGGTGGGGGCGTGCCCGTCGAAGAGCTGACCGACGGTCACCCCGTCGACCGCGAAGCGCAGCAGGCCGTAGTCCGGGGCGCGGGTGAGCACGGCGCCGATGTCGTACTGCCCGGCCGTCACCGGCGGCAGCGACACGGTCACCGAGTCCCCCGCCCGGCCGGCGCGCAGCCAGAGCTGGCGCCCGCCAGACCAGGCGACCCCGCAGCAGTTCGACTGCGACTCGACCGGGGCGGTGGCCGACACGACGGTCAGCGACTCCGCCTCCACCCGGACGAGGTCGGCGGCGGTGGCCGCTGTGGCCGGTACGGTCAGCGTGGCGGCGCCGAGCAGGAGCGCCGCGAGTATCCGGAGCGCGCGCATCACGGCACGCTCGGCCGGGGCAGTTCGGTGCCGGGGGCGAACTGGTCGTGCCACTTGAGGCCGGGGCCGAAGCCGCCGCCGGTCGACAGTGCCACGTACACGTCCGCTCCGGCGCCTCGGGTGAAGGTCACCAGGTCTGCCTTTCCGTCGCCGTTGAAGTCGCCGATGCCGGGCAGCTCGTCGCCGACCGCGAACCAGTCGTGCCACTTGCCGGACTGGGCGACGAAGCGGGTGCCGTCGGAGAGCGCCACGAACACGTCGCCGGCGCTGCCGCGGGTGAAGGTGATGACGTCGTCGCGCCCGTCGCCGTCGACGTCGCCGAGCGCCGGCAGCTGGTCGCCGAGCGCGATCGAGTCGTGCCACTTCCAGCCCTCCTCGACGAAGCGGGTGCCGTCGGAGAGGGAGACGAACGCATCGCCGGTGCTGCCGCGGGTGAAGGTGACAATGTCGTCGCGCCCGTCGCCGTTGACGTCGCCCACCGCCGGGTACTCGTCGCCGATCGCGAAGTGGTCGTGCCACTTGAGGCCCGGTCCGAAGCCGCTGCCGGTCGAGAGCGCCACCCAGACGTCGCCGGCGCCGCCGCGGGTGAAGGTGATGATGTCGGCACGCCCGTCCCCGTTGACGTCGCCCACCGCGGGGATCTCCGTGCCGACGGCGAAGAAGTCGTGCCACTTGACCCCGGTGGCGTAGGACGTACCGGTGGAGAGCCCGACGTAGACGTCGGCGGCGTCGCCCCGGGTGAAGGTGATGATGTCGGCGCGCCCGTCGCCGTCGACGTCGCCGGTGAGCGGGATCTCCGCGCCGACGGCGAAGAAGCCGTTCCAGATCCGGCCGTCGGAGACGAACCGGCTGCTGCCGTCGGAGAGGGCGGTGGTCACGTCGGCGGCGTCGCCGCGGGTGAAGGCGACGGCGTCGTCGCGGCGGTCGCCGTCGGCGTCGCTGGTGTTGCGGGTACGCGTGGTGGCCGACACCTCCGCCGAGGGCGCGGAGACGTTGCCGGCGCCGTCGACGGCGACCACCCGGTAGTGACGGGTCTGCGCGGCCGGCAGCGGGCCGTGCCGGAAGGCGGTGGCGCGGGTCGTGCCGACCAGGTTCGCCGGGGTGATCGCGACGCCGGGAGCCCGCGAGGCGTAGACCCGGTATCCGGCGACGCCCACGTCGTCGGCCGGCGCCGTCCAGGACAGACCGATCGCGTGCACCCGGCCGGTCTCCAGACGCAGCCCGGTGACCGTGCCCGGCGCGCCGGCGTCGACGAACGGGGGCACCATGCTGTCGGCGTCGTAGCGGGCCGCCGTCCAGGCCGGCGCACCGGCGGCCGGGGTCAGGGTGACCGTGACCGTCGAGCGCCCGGCGGTCAGCGCGGCCGGGAGGACGAACTCATCGGCCAGCCAACGCTGCCGGTTGTTGCCCAGGGGCTGCAACCACACCCCGGCCGGTCTGCCGTCAACCGAGACGGCCACCTGCTGGTGGGCGCCGGCCTGGTCGCCGTGCCGGCGCAGGCGGACGCCCTGGTTGGCGGGGTCGACGGTGAGCCGGAAGCCGGCGGCGCCGGTCGTGGCGCGCACCTGGCCGGTGACGGGGACGTTGTCGTCGTCGCCCTCGTACGCGCTGGTCAGCGCGGACTGCGTGCCGGAGTCGGTGTACCCGTGCGCGGCGCGGGCGGCCGCGTCCCCCGTGACCAGTGTGTCGGTGCGGCGCAGGCTCACGGTCGGCTGGGTGTAGAGGAAGGCGGTCGAGGCGTAATCGGCGGGCATGTCGTTGGCGGGGCCGTGCTCGATGCCGAACCGCAGCGCGGTCGCGTACGACACCGCGTCGCCGATCATCAGGCGGTAGACGGCATCGCACTCGTCGACGCACCCGCCGGAGCGGAACAGGTGTGCGGTGTTGCCGGTGAAGACGCCGCTGTACTCGCCCCGGTTGAAGTACCACCCGGACTCGTAGAAGTCCTCGGTGCCGGTGCCGTAGATCTGCGGCGTGGGCGAGCCGTCGACGTGGATGCGCTCGTCGCCCTCCAGGTAGTTGCGGGTGTTGCCGCCGGTGATGTGGCCCCGGGCGGTCTGGGAGACGCCGACGAACCGTCCGCGGCCGGCCTGGTCGGCGACGATCCAGTCGCTGCCGCCGACGGTCTCGGCACGCCGGGACTGGGTGGTGAAGTAGCCGGCGGCGCCGTCGGGGGCGAGCGCACCGGTCCAGGCTGCGCCCGGAGCGGTTGTCACCTCCGCCTGGACCCCGTTGACGGCGGCGCCGGTGGTGTTGGTCAGCGCCACCGTGGCGGTGGAGCGGAACGGCATCGGCCACCAGGCGCTGTACCAACCGCCCGGCGCGGCGTCCATGGCGAACATCAGCGAGCGGACGGGGCGTTCGCCCAGGCCCGAGCCGAAGAATTCGCCCACCGGGCTGTCGACGGTGGTGCGTCCGTCGAAGGTGATGCGCAGCCGCAGGCCCGACAGTGCCGACGCGGTGGCGGCGGCGTCGGGCAGCCGCAGCCTGAGTGCGGTGACGGCGCCGGGACCGGTGAGGGTGGCGAGGGTTGAGCGGCCACCCGCGGGGACATCGACCCGGGCAGTTTTGGTGCTCGCGCCGGGCTGGCTCGGCTTCGGGTCGCGCAGGCCGGCCGCGCGCAGCTTGTCGACCACGTCGACGGCCGGGTCGGCGGGATCGAACCGGGACACCCCGGCGGCGTCGGCGAACGTGCGGTACGTGACGTGGTGGAAGAGCGGGTTGTGCTGGGTGGTGATCCGCATCGACTCGCGGTACGGCATCGGCACCTTGACGGTGACGCCACCGGAGGTCTGATCGGCGTTGGTGACGAGCGGGAACACGAACGGGTGGCCGAGACCGCCGTCGACGAGACGCTGGAGGCTGGTGTCGACCACCGTGACCCCGTCGAGTTCGATGCGGATCCAGCCGGTGGCACCGACGTTGCCCCCGTCGCGGGTGAACCAGATCGACTGCACCTCACCGGGTCCGCGATCCTCGGCGATGACGCAGCCGCCCGACTGGCGCAGGCACGAGTAGGCGCCGCTGAAGCCGTCGTCGTTGGAGCCGTCCCGGGCGAAGCTGGAGAACTGCCGGGTGCGGCTGCCGGCCGCCAGCTCGGGCAGCCGGTCGAGCCGGCGGTAGACGTCCCAGCCGACCGGGCCCTTGTCGGCGGCGACCGCGAGCGGCTCGGTGGCGAACTGGGTGGCGAGCGGCGCCGGGGCGGACGGCGCGGCGTGCGCAGCCGTGGTGGGGATCATGACCGCCAGCGCCGCCGCGAGTGCCGGCCAGCGGAGGGTACGGGGTTTCATGGATGTCCCTCCAGGATGACCAGGAGCGCCAAGAAATCGATTGCCCGGCAGTTAACTGCGTACATCGTCAGATGTCAATACTTTCCGCCCACAACGCCGGGTTGACGAAGGAAGATTTCGCCACGCATTGACAGCGATCGAGGTCCTGACAATACTCCTCGGCAATCGATTTCTCGCCCCTGGAGGGAGCATCGTGAGACGCACTCCCCTGGCTCTGCTGATCGGCCTCTGCACCGCACTGGCGCCGGTCGTGGCGACCGCACCGGCGCAGGCCGATCCGCCGATCGGCACGCTGGAATGTCCCTCGATCCCCGCCACGCACGACCCCGCGATCACCGTGATCGTCTACCGGGTCTCCCGCGCCCACAACGTCAACGACAAGGTCCTGCTCTCCGCGTTCGAGACCGGCTGGGTCGAGTCGCGCATGAACAACCTGCCGTGCGGTGACAAGTCATCGCTGGGAGTGTTCCAACAGCGGTGGGACTACGGCTGGGGGACGCCGGAGCAGATCATGGATCCGGTCTACGCCACCACGCAGTACCTCGTCCGTGCGATCGTCTGCGACCGGAACAACCCCCACTACACCGCCGGTCAGGTGGCCCAGTGCGTGCAGCGCTCCGGTCACCCCGCCCGCTATGACCAGGCGGAGGCCAAGGCCCGGACGCTACTCGCCGAGGCGACGCGTACCCACGCCATCGCCGGTGGGTCCGCCACCGATGTCAACGGTGACGGACGCGACGACGTCATCACCTTCACCCACGGCACCCTCGCCGACGTCTACGTCAGCACCTCCACGGGCACCGGTTTCGCCGGCACCTCGGTGAAGTGGAACGACTTCTTCTCCATCGGCGGCGAGACGGCCTCGACCGGCGACGTCAACGGCGACGGACGCGACGACATCATCACCTTCGCCCACAGCAACACCGGCGACGTGTACGTGGCGCTGTCGAACGGCAGCAGCTTCGGTGCCGGGCAGAAGTGGCACGAGTGGTTCGCTCCCGGCGCGGAGATCGCCGCGGTCGGGGATGTCAACGGTGACGGCAAAGACGACATCGTCACCTTCACCCACAACGCGGCCGGGGATGTCTACGTGGCGCTCTCCACGGGGTCGTCGTTCGCGGGCACTGCGGTGAAGTGGCACGACTACTTCTCCATCGCCGGCGAATTCCCCGCCCTCGGCGACGTCAACGGAGACGGCAAAGACGACATCATCACCTTCACCCAAGGCCCCAACACCGCCTCCGACGTCATCATCGCCCTCTCCACCGGCACCAACTTCGGCCCACCACAAAAATGGCACGACCTCTTCGCCGTCGGCAACGAACAACCCCGCGTCGGCGACATCAACGGCGACGGCAAAGACGACATCGTCACCTTCACCTGCGACACCAACGCCGACGTCTACGCCGCCACCAGCACCGGCACCACCTTCACCGGCACCACCATCAAATGGCACGACTTCTTCTGCCTCCCCGGCGAATTCCCCTACCTCGCCGACGCCAACGGAGACGGCAAAGACGACATCATCGTCTTCACCAAAAACAACACCAACGACGTCTACGTAGCACTCTCCACCGGATCAACGTTCGCCCCCAGCACCAAATGGCACGACTACTTCGGCCTCAACGGCGAAACAACCCTGTGACGCGCGGACGGGAGATCCCCATGAATGTGCGCAGACCCGCCTGGTGCGGGGCCATCGCCGGCGTCCTCGCGGTGGCCCTACTGAGCCCCGTGGCGCCGGCCACCGCCACGCCGACCGGATCCGCCGGTCCCCTGGAGACGGCCTTCACCCGGGCGGCGCACGAGTTCGACGTACCCCGGGACCTGCTGGTTGCCGTCGGTTACGGCGAGACCCGGCTCGACGGGCACGGGGGCCTGCCCAGCCAGGCCAACGGCTACGGCGTCATGCACCTGGTCAGCAATCCGCGGCAGCACAGCCTGGAGCGGGCCGCCGAGCTGACCGGGCATCCGGTGGCCGACCTCAAGTCGGTGACCTCGGCGAACATCCGCGGCGGCGCGGCCGTGCTGCGCGACATCGCCGACGCGGAGCAGCTCACGGCCGCGGACCGGGACCGGGTCTCCGCCTGGTACCCGGTGGTCGCGCGGTACGCCCACGCCGTCGACGACGCCACAGCCCGCCTCTACGCCGACCATGTCTACGACCTCCTGCGGTCCGGCATCGACGCCGCCCCGGTCCGGGTGGCGCCGCGCCCGGTGCAGCCGGAACTCGGCCGCTACGCCCGCGTCGCCCCGGCCGGCACGACCGGCCCGGGCACCCTCGCGCTGCCGGAGTACGCGCCGGCCCGCTGGGTCGCCGCGCACGGCGCCAACTACGCGGCCGGCCGGTCGTCACCGATCACCACGGTGGTGCTGCACGTGACCCAGGGCTCGTACGCGGGCACTATCAGCTGGTTCCAGAACCCGTCGTCCCAGGTCAGTGCGCACTACGTGGTGAAGTCCAGCAACGGTGAGATCACCCAGATGGTGCGTGAGGGCGACACGGCGTACCACGCACGGTCGGCCAACCCGTACTCCGTGGGGATCGAGCACGAGGGTTACGTCGACAACCCGAGCTGGTTCACCGACACCATGTACCGCTCGTCGGCCGCGCTGACCCGCTACCTCTGCGACAAGTACGGCCTGCCGAAGAACCGCACCGCGATCAAGGGCCACAACGAGATTCCGGGCAACAGCCACACCGATCCCGGTCCGCACTGGAACTGGAACTACTACATCTCGCTGGTCAACGCCGGTGGCGGGGCGAGGCCGGGGGCGGACCGTTATCTCGGGGGATCACCCACCGACTTCACCGGCGACGGCAAAGACGACATCGTCACCTTC
>NZ_JBLLDT010000010.1:16854-138981 GCF_049523535.1 Melissospora conviva | reverse complement strand
CACCTACTACCAACGGTCCAGGCAGCCTAACTAACATCGACACATCGACCCTGTCCGTCGAAACGGGTCAAGCCCAGTTCAGGACGTAGGCGATGCCGGTGCCGAGGGCACCCAGCACGAGCAGACTTCCCACCGCGTCCCACCGCCACTCGGGCGCATCGAGGCCGGCGAACGGCATCGCCAGGGCGAGCAGGACCGTGGCGGCCCCGAGCTGGCTCGCGGACAACACCAGCGGGCTGATACCCCGCCCGGTCAAGTAGCGGCCCATGTAGACGTAGCTGAGACCGTAGCTGGCCGACGCCGCCAGGCAGGCAAGTCCACCCCAGCTCGCGATTTCGGCAGCGGACTCCCACGGCGAGAAGATGACCACCACACCGAGGAACCCGACCGCGAACCCGACCGCCTTGGTGGCCGTGACGTTGGGGTCGACGCCGACCAGGAACGCCAGCAGCAGGGTCCACAGCGGGGTCGTGGCGTTGAGCACCCCGGCCACGTTCGATCCGACTGTCTGCTCACCGAGACCGAACAGGAAGTACGGGATCGCGTTGGCGACCAGCGCGGCCATGAACAGATGACCCCACGTCCGCCCGTCGCGGGGGAACCGCAGCCCTCGGAACATGACGATGGGCGCCAGCACCAGGAACCCGAGCAGCAGCCGGCCGAACGTGATCTGCACCGGATTGAACCCACGTAACGCGAGCTTGATCCACAGGAAGCTAGATCCCCAGAGCAGCGCCAGGGCGGCCATCCAGGCGACTCCGGCCCCGGTGACGCCCTGGCGGTCAGTCTTCAACGGCCATCTCGTAATCGAGGCCGTTGATGTGCGCTCGATCGGATGCCATCGGCGAAATACCCAGTTCCCCCGGCACACCACCTCACCACCGTCGCCCAAACCGAGGCGTTCGGCAACGACAACCGGCGAGGCTACGCGGGTCATGGATCTGCTGCTGCGGACTCAGTGCGGACTGAGAGCGCTAGTCCCGATTTTGACGCCGTGCGTACGGGGCGTCGGCGCGCCATGAGCAGGACTTTCACGTGGTGGGGCGGGCGGGACTCGAACCCGCGACCGAGGGATTATGAGTCCCCTGCTCTAACCGACTGAGCTACCGCCCCGTGACCGGCCGGATGATCCTACCCGCCGGCGCACCGCCCGGGAGTGCCCTGTTCGCGCCAGCACTCCCCCGCCGGATCGCACCTGTCCCGCTGCCGCAGCCGACCAGATAATGCCGGCTGCGGCAGCGTACGGATCAGCTGCTGCGGATGCGCCGCCACAGCGGCGGGATCGGCAGCGCGAGGACGGCGGCGAAGACCGCCATGACCACGACCATGATCCAGAGCTCGTCGTCTCCCGGCTCCATGATCAGGGCTACCGCGAGCAGCGCCGCGAATCCGGCGCAGAGGGTGGCGCCGACGGCGCTGAGCAGCATGCCGATGATGTGCAGCGCCCCAGCGGGTTTCTTCGGGCCGGTCGCCAGCGCCACGTGCTCGCCGGCGACCGGGATGTCCTCGGGGTCGCGCGGCGGCAGGAAGACCTTGCGGTCGGGCGGCACGAGCTGGTCGACGGCCCGCAACGCTTCGGGGGTGAGGTAGTAGAGGTTCGGTTCGACCGTCACGGCGATGCCGTCGTTGCCGATCAGGCGCCGGCCGCCGTCGGGCCAGCAGAGCATCGCCGCGCACTCGGCGAACCGGACGGCGGCCACCCCGTCACCGGCGAACGGAACGTAGCTGACTCCTTCGGCGCCGATCAGCAGCTGCCCGGTGCCTTCCCGGGACGCGTGCGGCGTGCCGGGGATCGGGGCGGTCGACCGGGTCGGCGCGGCGACGTGGCCGGCCCAGTCGGCGGCCAGCCCGTCCGGCACCATCAGCAGCGCGTTGGCCGTCAGCTCGCCGGCCACCGCCCGCAGGTCGTCGAGGGTCACCGCCTTGATCTCGGCGCGCAGGTCGTCGACCGTCGGGGTGGGACGCCCGACGAGCAGGTCCAGCGCGTACGACGGCAGGCGCTTGGCGTCGACGTCGACGTCGGTGAGCGACTCTTCCATCTTCGCCACGGTGGCGTCGAGGTCGGCCTGCTCGATGCGGCCGACGCGCAGTTTGGCGAGCACGTCGACGAAGCCGCCGAGGACGGCGTCCTGCTTCTCCGGCAGCGCGTCGGCGAGCGCGCGGATGTGGGCGTACTCGTCGCCGCGCCAGTCGTAGGCGGCGTCGGCGGTGTAGGAGAGGCCCTGCTCCTGGCGCAGGGTGCGGAACAGTTCCCGCTCCAGGACGCCGGCGAAGACGGCGGCGGGGCGTCCGGCGCGTACGACGGCGTCGAGCGCGACCGCCCGCGAACCCGACGCGTAGTAGGCGGGGGTCTGGGGCAGCGCGGAGGAGGCCGCGGGGACGGGGCGGCGTTCGCCGCTGGACAGCGGCAGGCGCAGTCCTTCGGGCACCCGGTCGCCGACGATCCAGCAGACGGCGTTCTCCCGGGTGAAGTAGCGGCCCGCCCAGGCCCGCAGGTCGTCGGGGCCGATCATGTGCAGCCCGAACTCCCGGTAGCTGACCAGCCCGTAGTCCTGGGCGCCGTGGCGCCAGAGCGGCATACCGTCCATGACGCCGGTGCCGCGGCTGCTCTCCTCGGTGCGCAGGATCTCCTTCTCCACCTCCAGCCGCTGCATGGGCAGGTTCTGCAGGGATTCGCAGACGCCGGTGAGGAAACCGGCGACGTGCGCTTCGGAGCCCTGGTTGTGGAAGTGGGTGAAGATCTGATCGGTGGCGCCGTTGTAGTGGTAGTCGGCCTGGCCGATCGTGGCGAGCGCCAGATGTTCGAGCAGGTGGGTGATGCCGCGCCGGGCCAGGGTCTCGTCGGCCGAACCGACCCGGAAGATCAGCCCGGCCCGCATCGGGCCGGAGCCGGGCGCGAGCAGCGTCGGCACACCGTCGATCTCGAGCTGCTGGATCATCAGGCGGCACCCTTCGCGTACGCCTCGGCGCGGTACCGGACGAATTCCTGCTCGCCGTCGCCGACATAGTCGAAGGCGCTGGCGTTGCCGTACGGTCCGAGTGCGGTGAACTGGGTCAGGGCGGCGCGGTGGTCGCCCATCAGGCTGAACAGGCAGGCGAAGGTGGCGCGTACCCACACCCAGCCGACCGCGTTCGTGAAGTCGGCGTGCCAGACGGAACGCTCGGCGGCGGCGTAGATTTCCTGCCGGACGCGCGGGTCCTGCAGGTACTCGACCGCCTTCTTCTTGCTGCCGAGGGTCCCCATGTATTCGAGGTGTCCCTCGCAGACCAGCACGGCGTTGTGCGAGCCGGGCGGGGCGGTGTCGGTGCACTCCTTGACGAAGGCCTGCACGGCCGGCCAGGAGCCGCCCCACTTGGGGCAGAGCTTCTGCAGCACCGAGGACTGCGCCGGCAGGTGGTGCGGGTCGTGGGCGGCGAGCCGGTCGTAGCGGCGGCGCAGCTCGGAGGGGCCCAGTTGCAGGCCGCGGGCGCTGGTGAGCCGCTTGGCCCAGGCCGGCACATAGTCCGGGTGGCGGGCGGTGACGTCGATCAGGACCTGTTCGGCCCGGCACAGATAGGCGCGGAAGCCCTCGAACTGTTCCCGGCTGACGTACTTGGCCAGGGCGGCGGTGCGGATCGTCCAGCCGGCCTGGATCAGGTGGGCGCCGAGGAGCGTGCCGATCAGCGCGTCGTCCGGGTCGGCCTGCCACTCCCTGCCCAGCGCGGCCTCGATGCCGCCGATGTCGGTCGCGGTGCCGACGGCGATGGTGGTGGCGTTCGTGTCGAGCCCGGCGAAGACCTTGCGCACCGTGGCGAAATCGCCCGCGGTGAGCGCGATCCGCAGCCGGCCGATCTCCGGGTACGCCGCGCCCGAGGTGAAGTTCGGCGGCGGCAGAGGTTCAGGCATGACGGGCAGAGTAGATGATCTTCAGGATCCGGCGCAGTCCCGTTTCGCAACGGAGCGGCGACAATCCACTGTGGCCCTGCCGCCCAACCCCCAGCCTCCGCCGCCGGCGGGCGGATCAGCGGGAGTGGCGCGGCCGGTAGCTGACCGCGGCGCGCTGCCGGGAGAGGGCGCTGGGCCACCACACCTTCGGCCCGATGTCGTACGCCAGCGCCGGCACCAGCAGCGACCGGACCACGATCGTGTCGATCAGTACGCCGATGGCGACGGCGACCCCGAGTTCGACCAGCACCACCAGCGGCAGCACCGCCAGCGCCGAGAAGGTCGCGGCGAGCACGATCCCGGCCGAGGTGATCACCCCGCCGGTGACGACCAGTCCTTGCAGCACGCCGGCGCGGGTGCCGCGTTTGACCGACTCCTCGCGTACCCGGGTCATCAGGAAGATGTTGTAGTCGATGCCGAGCGCCACCAGGAAGACGAAGGCGAACAGCGGGAACGAGGTGTCCACCCCGGCGAACCCGAAGACGTACCTGAACAGCACCGCGCAGACGCCGAGGGTCGCGCCGTAGGAGAGCACCACGGTCAGGACCAGCAGGATCGGCGCGACCACGGCCCGCAGCAACAGGGTGAGGATCACCAGGATCACCGCCAGCACCACCGGGATGATGAGGTTGCGGTCGCGGGTGGAGGCGTCGGCGGTGTCGACGTTGGTCGCGGTGAAACCCCCCACCACCGCGTCCGACCCGGGTACGGCGTGCACCGCTTCCCGCAGCCGGCGCAGCGTCTGCTCGGCGGCGTCGCTGTCGGGCAGGTCGGCGAAGGTAGCCGCCAGCTCCACCCGCCCGCCGACCACCTTCGGCGCCGGCGCCGGCTGCTGCTGCCCGCCGGTGCTCCCCGCCGGCCGTACGTCGACCACGCCCGGCACCCCGGCGGCGGCCCGGGTCACCTCCTCGGCGGTGTTCTCGGTGGTGAAGATGGTCGCCGGGGAGCCCTGCCCGCCGGGGTAGTGCCGGGCGAGCAGCTCCTGCCCGGCGACCGAGTCGGTGCGTTCGGTGAAGAGGTCCGACTGGCCGAGGGTGGTCGCACCGAGCTGGGTGAGGCCGACCACGAGCACGCCGAGGCCGACGGTCGTGCCGATCCAGACCGGCCGGGCCCGCTTCCCCACCCCGCGGGCGATCCGCGCCCAGAGGCTGTGGGCCTGCTCCGGCTGGGCCCGGTCGGGGTGCGGCACCCGCGGCCAGAACGCCCACCGGCCGCCGAGCAGCAGCAGCGCCGGCAGCAGGGTCAGCATCACGATCAGCGTGCAGGCGATCCCGATCGCCGCGACCGGACCGGTGGAGCGGTTCGAGTTCAGACTCGACAGCAGCAGGCAGAGCAGGCTGGCGATGGTGGTGCCACCGGAGGCGATGATCGCCGGTGCGGTGCCCTTCCACGCCGCGCGTACCGCCTGGGTGGGGGTGTCGCGCAGGTGCAGTTCCTCGCGGTAGCGGGCGATCAGCAGCAGCGCGTAGTCGGTGCCGGCGCCGAAGACCAGCACGGTGAGGATGCCCTGGGCCTGGCCGTTGAGCGTTACCGCGCCGGCGTCGGCGAGCAGATAGACGAAGAAGGCCGCCAGCGCGTACGACACGATCGCCGAGAGCAGCGGGATGATCCAGAGGCTCGGGCTGCGGTAGACGATCAGCAGGATCACCAGCACCACGCAGAGGGTGACCAGCAGCAACGGCCCGTCGATCTGGCCGAAGACCTCCACCAGGTCGCTCTGCAGCCCGGCGGGGCCGGCGACGTGCACTGTCATCCCGTCGGTCTGTTCACCGGCGATGCGGCGCAGCTCGCCGATGGTGTCGCCGGTTTCGGTGCTGTCGGCCTGGGAGACCTGCACGATCACCTGCAGGGCCTGGCCGTCCTCGCTGGGCAGCGGCGGCGACACCGGCGGTATGACGCCGGGGACCTCGGCGAAGCGGGCGCTCTGCGCGGCCACCTGCTGCCGGTCGGCGTCGGTGATGCCGGCGGCGCGGGCGTAGACGACGAAGGCGGGTGCGGCCTGCACGTCGGCGAACTCGGTGGAGAGCTCCTGTGCCCGGGTCGCCTCGGCGTCGGCCGGCAGGAAGGCGGTGTTGTCGTTGGTGGCGACCTCGCTGAGCCGCCCGGCGAACGGTCCGGTGACCCCGCCGATCACGAGCCAGCCGAGCACGATCGCGAAGGCGATCAGTGAGCCGGCGTGCCGGCGTGCTGCGCTCATCGCTCCCCCGACACCCCGTACGGCGTACCGATGCGCCGGCAGGGGTGGTCGCATCGGGGGCACCGGCGTCACGACGGTGGTTCCGGCCCCGAACACGACAATGCCCGCCGGCGATGCCGGCGGGCGGGAATTGCGGAAAAGCTCCCCCGTTTGGACTCGAACCAAAAACCTGCCGGTTAACAGCCGGCTGCTCTGCCAATTGAGCTACGGGGGATCGCAGCTGTAGCTCGGCTCAGGATCTCCCTGCGCCGTGCGACGGCACAAGAGTACAGGACAACCAGGGGGTCCGGTCCAGGGGGTTACCGGGAAGCCGACCCGCCCAAGAAACGGACAAATCCACATCTCGGCGCAACGAGGCATGAGCGCGGAGGAGGATGGGTAGTTAGATGCGGACAGCAGGGACGCAGGCGCGACCGCCATGACCCGAACCCGGGTCGTGACTGGCGCGCCAGGCACGAAGGGAGCCGCCATGCGCGGAAAGCTTATGTTCATCGGCGGGCTGGCTGCGGGGTTCGTCCTGGGCGCCCGTGCAGGCCGCGAGAAGTACGAGGAGCTGGTCGTCAAGGGCCGCAAGGTGCTTGACCACCCGACGGTGCAGGAGGCCGCAGGCGTCGCCCAGGCGCAGGCCAACCGCCTCTACAGCGAGGGCAAGGACAAGATCGGCCAGTCGAAGATCGGCGAGAAGCTCAGCACCGGCAACGGTTCGAGCGGCATGGGCAGCAGCTCCACCAGCAGCCCGAGCAGCAGCTCGAGCAGCCCGAGCGGCAACACCGGCTCGACGACCGGCAAGTCCGATGACACCTTCGCGGGCTCGGCGGCCAAGAGCGGCAGCTCTTCGTCCGCTTCGGTCCCCTCTTCCGGCAGCTCCTCGGCGACCACCTCGCCGCGGAACAAGCCGGCCGGTCCGGGAACCGGCACCAGCGGCAGCATCTGAGCCGCCCCAGAAGCTACGGGCCGGTCGCCGTCAGGCGACCGGCCCGCGCTTGGTGAACCGGGTACGCGACAGGCGTACCCGGTTCGTTGTCTTTCAGGTGCCGGGGCTCAGACGTCGCGGTGGATGGCGTCGCCGGCCAGCGCGGCCAGCACCACCCGCGCCTCCTCGGTGATCGGCGCCGCCGCCAGCGCGCCCATCGCCGCCTCGGCCCGCTCCGCGATCATCTGCTCGATCTGCGCGCGGGCACCGGTCCCGGTGATGATGGCACGCAACCGCGCCGCGCCCTCGGCGTCGAGGGACGGGTTGCCGAAGAGCTCGTCGAGCTGCTGCCGCTGCGTGGCGTCGGCCCGGTCCCGCACCAGCGCCATCATCACGGTCGGCTTCCCCTCCCGCAGGTCGTCCAGGACCGGCTTGCCCGTCACCGCCGGGTCGCCGAAAACGCCGAGCACGTCGTCGCGGAGCTGAAAGGCGTCACCGAGCGGGTCACCGAACGCCGCGAGCGCCTCCAGCACCGCCGGCTGCGCCCCGGCCAGTGCCGCGCCGATCTGCAGCGGACGGGTGATGGTGTAGCGGGCGGTCTTCATCCGGATCACCTTCAGGGCGCCCTCGACCGACCCTTCGCGCATCCCGGCGGCGAGGTCGAGGTACTGCCCGGCGATCACCTCGGTGCGCATGGCGGCGAAGACGTTGTAACCGCGGTGCACCTGCTCGGGCCGCAGCCCGCACTCGTGGAACATCTGGTCGGCCCAGGCTGCGCAGAGATCCCCGGCGAGCAGCGCGGTGCTCTGCCCGTACGACTCGGGGTCGCCACGCCAGCGCGACTGCACGTGCAGGTCGGCGAAGAGCCGGTGCACCGAGGGTTCGCCCCGGCGCTGCTCGCTGCTGTCCATGATGTCGTCGTGGATCAGCGCGAAGGCGTGGAAGAGCTCCAGCGCCGCCGAGGCGATCACAATGGGATCGCCGTCGGGCTCCCCCGCTCCCCGCCAACCCCAGTAGCAGAAGAGCGGCCGCAGCCGTTTGCCGCCGGAGAGAATGAACCGCCGCAGCTCGGTGAAGACCTCCGCGGTGCGTCCGGTGGACCAGTCGGGGGTCCGCTGGTCGAGGAAGGTGGCGAGTTCCGCGTCGAACCGGACGCGCAGGTCCAGCGCTTGCGCCGTCGTCATCGTCATCGTCATCGTGCCCTCCAGGAGGTGGATTCGCCGGCCTGCTGGTGAGCCGACCTCGCTGTGGTGCCGCCGGTGCCCGGGTGGAGCCGGACGGCACCGGATCGCCGTGGTGGTGGCGACGCCGGTCAGAAAAGTGGTCGAAGTGTCACGGTCGGGAGTCGCAGTGCCGAACATATCCGAGCGAGCAGGCGAGGGACCTGCATTCGGCTTCCTGACCAGCGGTGGGATACGCCCTTTCGCACGGATCGATGGATCTCGGCGGAAGTCGGCGCAGCACGAACCGGCCCCCAGACCCCGGAGCGTGACCAACCGATTTCCATACAGGACAGTAACCTGATCATGACTCCGAGCGGAACCGCGAGTTCGCGGTTCCGCTCGGTGACATCGGCAACGTTGTGCCCGCTACGTCTCGCTCTTGCGCAGCTTGCGGTCGTCGCGCAGCTGCACGTAAGGCTCCTCGTCGACCGGGTGACCGGCGGAGATGGCCCGGCTGCGCTCAAGCTCGGCATCGAGCTCGCCGCCGAAGAGGATCGCCAGGTTGGTCAGCCAGAGCCAGACCAGGAAGACGACCACGCCCGCCAGCGCGCCGTAGGTCTTGTTGTAGGACCCGAAGTTGCCCACGTAGAAGGCGAAACCGCCGGAGACGACCAGCCAGATCAGCACGGCGACGATCCCGCCCGGGCTGATCCAGCGGAAACCGCCGTGGCGGGCGTTGGGCGCGGCCCAGTACAGCAGCGAGAACATCAGGCTGACCAGCACGATCAGCACCGGCCACTTGGCGATGTTCCAGACGGTGACGGCGGCTGCGCCCAGTCCGATCAGGTCACCGGCCACCTCGGCGATCCGCCCGGTGAAGACGACGATCAGGACGCTGGCGATCAGCATCAGCCCGACCAGCGCGGTGACCCCGACCCGGATCGGCAGGGTCTTCCAGATGGGCCGCCCCTCCGGCACGTCGTAGATCGCGTTGGAGGCCCGCATGAAGGCCGCAATGTAGCCGGAGGCCGACCAGAAGGCGGCGAGCAGACCGAAGATCGCCACCAGGCTCGCCGCGTCGCTGCGCTGCACCTGGCCGATCGCGTCGGTAATGACCTTGGTGAGTTCGGGGCTCGGCACCACCTGGCCGACGGTGTCCCGGACGGAATCGGGGTCGCCCTGCCCGACCAGGCCGAGCAGCGAGACCAGCACCAGCAGCCCGGGAAAGATTGAGAGCACCCCGTAGTAGGTCAGCGCGGCGGCCCAGTCGGTCAGGCCGTCGTTGGAGAACTCCTTGACGGTGCGCTTGACCGCCGAGAACAGGGACGAGCCGGGCAGGCCCGTCGGACTGTCCGGGCCGGCGTCCGGTCCGGGGGGTGCGTTCTTGTCGGGACGGCCGTCGCCGTCGCGCGGCACCGGCGCGGGCGCCGGCACCTCGTCCTCGTTGCGCCGCGTCGCCGGCGGGACCGCCCGGCCCTCGTCTGCGTTGCGCTGCGTCCCCGACGGGACCGCTCGGTCCTCGTCTGCGTTGCGGTTCGCGGGCGAGGGGGACGGCAGGTCGTTGTCGTCGCGGCGTGATCCCTGCTCCGGGTGTCGTTCGGTGGTCATGGTGGCTCCCTCGCTGTGCCGGCCACCCCGCTATGCCCGAAGCCCGGTCCCGCTAATCGCCGAGGGTCACTTTCACTTGCAGAGCAGCCGGTCGACCCGCCGGCCGGCAGCGGCCAGCCCGATCACCACGGCCGCGAGCAGGTAGACGACGTCGAGCAGCAGTGTCCAGTCGGCCGTGCCCAGGGTGATGCCGCGGATCAGGTGGACAGTCCGGTAGAGCGGAGTGAGCTCGATCAGCGCGCCCAGCGCCGCCGGGTACGCGCTCAGCGGCACGAAGGTGCCCGAGAAGAGGAAGAGCGCGAACTGCACCGAACTGATCAGGTCGAAGTCCTGCCAGCTGCGCAGGTACGTCGCGAACGCCATGCCGAGCGACCCGAAGGCGAAACCGGCCAGCACCGCGGCCGGGAAGGCCACCAGCGCACGTCCGACGCTGGTGAGGTCCATCAGCACCATCAGGCCCAGGAAGGCCGCCGAGTAGGCCGAACCGCGGATCATCGCCCAGATGAGCTCGCCGAAGGCGATCTCGAACGGCCGTACCGGGGTGGCGATCACCCCGTCGTACAGCTTCATGAACTTCATCTTGCCGAAGAAGTTGAAGGTGGTCTCCGACAGCGCGCCGTTCATCGCCGAGGCGGCGAGCATCGCCGGTGCCACGAAGGCGGCGTAGGAGACGACCTGCCCGCCGGTCAGGGTCAGGTCACCGATCAGGCCACCGACGCCGACACCGATGGAGAAGAGGTAGAGCACCGGCTCGAGGAAACCGGAGACCATGACCAGCCAGTACGCCGACTTCAGCGCCGCGAAGTTGCGGCCGGTCACCGACAGCGAGCGGCGCGAAGCGGTGGTGAGCCCGGCGAGCCGGGGCAACAGCAGCGCGACCATGACCCTCCTTCCTAGTCCACGAGCCGGCGGGCGAACTGCCGCCGGGCCAGCCACCAGCCGACCACCGCCCAGGCGGCCAGATAGAGCAGATGCCCGGCGGCCGGCCAGTACGGCGTGGTGCCGAGCGTCGCCGCGCGGGAGAGCTCGACGGAATGCCAGAGCGGCGAGGCGTACGCCAGCCAGCGCAGCACCGGCGTCAGCTCGGCCACCGGGAAGAAGACCCCGGAGAAGAGCGTCATCGGGATCACGCCGAAGCGCATCAGCAGGGCCAGGAAGCTGTCGCTGGAGACGCGCGCGGCATAGGCGATGACCGGGGAGATGACGGCGAGACCGAGCAGCACCTGCACCGGCACCACGGCCAACGCCCAGAGCGAGTGCAGGGTGCCGAAGGCGGCTGCCACCGCGAGGAAGATCGTGGAGCTGAGCAGCACCCGGAAGAGCAGGAAGAGCAGCTGGCCGCCGAGGATGTCAGCGACCCGCAGGGGGGCGGCGGCCTGGGCGAAGTAGGTCTTCTCCCACTCGAACCGGCCGAAGACCGGCCAGAGCGACTCACCGATCGCCACCTGGAACGCGGTGGAGGCGATCAGCCCCGGCACCAGGTAGTCGAGGTACGGCACGCCGTCGACGCCGCCGGTGACGTAGGAGCCGACGCCGACACCGAAGCCGACCAGGGTCAGCACGGGCAGCAGGAAGGAGGAGAAGACACTGCCGTACCAGGACCGGCGGAAGTTGATCAGGTGGTACTCGAAGACCATCAGGGCCGGCATCCGGGCGACCCCGGGCTGCTGCGTCATCTCTGCTCCCGTGCTGGCGGCGGTGGTAGGCGGCGTCACCACGGCCGGCTATTCGATCAGGGTACGGCCGGTGAGGTGCAGGAAGACGTCCTCCAGGCTGGAGCGGCGCACCAGCACCCCCTCCGGGCGCAGCGCCCGCTCGTGCACCTGGGCGACCGCGGCGTCGCCGTCGGGGACGTAGAGCAGGATCCGGTCCGGCAGCACCTCGATGCGCTCGCCGAGACCGGCCAGCTTGCCGGCGAAGTCCTGCTGCGACTCGGTGGAAAAGCGCAGCTCGACCACCTCACGGGTGGAGTAGCGGGTGATCAGGTCCCGAGGCGCGCCCTCGGCGACGATGCGCCCGCCGTCCATCACCACGAGCCGGTCGCAGAGCTGCTCTGCCTCGTCCATGTAGTGGGTGGTGAGCACCAGCGTGACGCCCTGCTGCTTGAGGCGGAACAGCCGCTCCCAGACCAGGTGCCGGGCCTGCGGGTCCAGGCCGGTGGTCGGCTCGTCCAGCAGCACCATGCGCGGCTCGTTGACCAGCGCCCGGGCGATCGTCAGCCGCCGCTTCATGCCGCCGGAGAGGGGCTCGACCTTGTGGTCGGCCCGCTCGGTGAGCTGCACGAAGTCCAGCAGCTCGTCGGCGCGGCGGCGGGCCACCCGGCGCGGGATGCCGAAGTAGCGGGCGTAGGTGGTGAGGTTTTCCCGGACGGTCAGCTCCGGGTCGAGGTTGTCCAGCTGCGGGCAGACGCCGAGCTGGCCGCGGATCGCCGGGCCTTCGCGGCGCGGGTCCAGACCGAGGATACGCAGCTCGCCGTCGGTCGGGGGCGAGACGCAGCCGATCATGCGCATCGTGGAGGACTTGCCGGCGCCGTTGGGTCCGAGGAAGCCGAATGCCTCCCCCGCCTGCACCTCGACGTCGATGCCGTCGACGGCGACGAAGTCACCGAAGCGTTTGACCAGCCCTTTGGCCTGGATGAGAGGTTGCCCCGTGGTCACCGGCAGACTCTAGCGCCCGGGTCGGACAACCTCGCAACGGTTATCCGCCCGGACCGGGAGCGAGGCGCCAGCCCGCGCTCAGTCGGCGAGGGCCGATGCCTCCTGGGCGGCCCGCACCATCCGATCGGTCTCGGCCACGATCTCGGGGTCGTCGGTGCGCGTGCCCGGGTCGTAGCGGACCGTCCAGGTGACACCGTCCACGCCGGGCGCCCGCCGGGCGGCGATCCGCACTCCCCCGCCGGGCAGCGGATGGTGCACCGTGTGGAAGACCGAGCCGGTCACCCGCAGCCGCACCTGTGCCGGGACCGCTCCCGGCTCCGGCAGCTCGAAGGTGTCGACCGGCCGGTCACCCATCACCAGGTAGCCGTCGCGCTCGGCGACCTGCTCGGCCGCGGTGATCGCCAGCTCCCGCCCCGACCAGATCGCCTTGTGCACCTCGTGCCAGCCGAGCCGGCGCTCAGCGGCCGGCAGCCAGAGACCCAGGTTCGTGACGACCACGGTGCCGTCGCCAACGGCGACCGGTGCCCAGGCCAGCACCCGCTCGTCGCGCTCCAGTGGTGGACGGCGGTCGGCCGGCAGTTTCTTGCTCCGGTTGAACAGGCCCATCCGTCACAGCCCTCCCGCTGCCTGCTCGCGCAGTCCGCGGGCGTGCTGCTCCAGCGAGAGCAGCTCCCCGAAGAGCGCGAAGTACTCGTCCTTGTGCGCCACCGGATTGATCCGCTGGATCTTCGACTTCAATTCCCGGATCCTGCTGGTGGCCGAGCCCAGTTGCAACCGGGCCAGGGTGATCGAGACGTACCGGGGGTCCGGCTCGGTGTCCAGCCGCAGCGGCTCGACCGCCAGTTCGGCCACGAGCGCCTGGGCGGCCAGGTCGTCGCAGACGTCGCGGACCGCCTCGATCCAGACCGCGCCGCCGGTCGCCGCGGCGGCGCCGCCGGCCTTGGCGATCGCCTCCCGCAGCACCTGGTGCACCGGGTGCAGGTACTCCTCGGCACCGACCGCGTCGAACATCGGCCCGGCGAGCACCGGCACCTGCAACGCCAGCTTCAGCGCCTCCCGCTCGACCAGGGATCGCGGGTTGTCGACCACGGGCGCGGCCCGGCCGGCCCGCTGCTGTGGCGCGGGGCGGCCGTCGGGTCCGGTGGCCGGGGCGTTGGCCGCGGCAAGCACCGCCCGCTGCACCGGCTCGACCTCCATGCCCAGGTCGCCGGCGAGTTTGCGGACGTACTCGGGGCGCTTCTCGCGGTCCTTGAGCTTGGCGACCAGCGGCGCCGCGGCGCGCATCGCCTCCACCCGCCCGTCAACGGTGTCCAGGTCGTAGCGGCGCAGCACCTGCCGCAGCGCGAAGTCCACCAGCGGCTCACGGCGGGCGACCAGGTCGCGCACGGCCAGGTCGCCGCGGGCCAACCGCAGGTCGCAGGGGTCCATGTTGTCCGGGCTGACGGCGATGAAGGTACGCCCGACGAAGCGCTGGTCGTCGGCGAAGGCGCGCAGCGCGGCCTTCTGCCCGGCGGCGTCACCGTCGAAGGTGAAGATGATCTCGCCGGCGACGGAGTCGGTGTCCATCAGCAGCCGGCGCAGCACGCTGATGTGGTCGGCGCCGAAGGCGGTGCCGCAGGTCGCCACGGCGGTGGTGACCCCGGCCAGGTGGCAGGCCATCACGTCGGTGTACCCCTCGACGATCACCGCCCGCCCCTGCTTGGCGATCTCCCGCTTGGCCTGGTCGATGCCGTAGAGGACGTGCGACTTCTTGTAGATCGGCGTCTCGGGGGTGTTGAGGTACTTCGGCCCGTCGTCGTCGTCGAAGAGCTTGCGGGCACCGAAGCCGATCACGTCACCGGCGAGGTCGCGGATCGGCCAGAGCAGCCGGCGGCGGAACCGGTCGATCAGCGAACCGGAGCGCGCCTCCCGGGCCAGCCCGGCGGTGATCAGCTCCTGGCTGGTGAAGCCCTGCTGGCGCAGGTGCTTGGTGAGCAGGTCCCAGGCGTCGGGGGCGAAGCCGCAGCCGTAGCGCTCGGCGGCGGCGCGGTCGAAGCCGCGGCGGGCCAGGAACTCCCGGGCCGGACGGGCCGGGGCGGTGGCGAGCTGGGCGGCGTAGAACGCGGCGGCGGCGGCGTGCGCGGCGATCAGCCGCTGCTTCTGACCCTGCTGCGGCCGGGGCCGCGGCGCGCCGTCGGTCTCCTCGTAGCGCAGCTGGATGCCGGCGCGCCCGGCGAGGCGCTCCACCGACTCGACGAAGCTCAGGTGCTCGGCGTCCATCAGGAACTTGATCGCGTCGCCACCCTGGCCGCAGCCGTGGCAGAAGTAGACGTTGCGAGCCGGGGCCACCGTGAACGACGGGGTCTTCTCGTCGTGGAACGGGCAGAGCCCCTTGAGATTGCCGCCGCCGGCCGACTTGAGCGTCACCGTCTCGGAGATGATGTCGGCGATCGAGGTGCGCTCCCGGACCAGCGCGATGTCCTCGTCCCGGATCCGTCCAGCCATCAACACCTCCCTCAAGGCTTACATCCTGCCCTGCAAGGGCAGCGTCGCGACGACGGGGGCGCGGGGCGGTGTCCCAGCAGATAAGCGCCCGCGCTTTTTCCGACAGGCTGTCGGTAGGATTTCCCCGACTGCCGCACCAACGTCGGAAGAGACCGGATCATGCGCCGTTCCGCCCTGCTCACCGTCTGCCTGGCGGTCTTCGTCGACATGCTCGGTTTCGGCATCATTCTGCCCCTGTTGCCCTTCCACACCCAGGACCTGGGTGGCACCGGCATCTGGGTCGGCGCGCTGCTCACCTCGTACGCCGCCGCGCAGTTCGTCGCCGCACCGGTCCTCGGCTCGCTCTCGGACCGTTTCGGCCGCCGCCCGGTCCTGATCGCCGCGCTACTCGGCTCGGCGATCTCGCTGGCGCTGACCGGTGTCGCCGGCACGCTCGCCACCCTGCTGCTGGCCCGGGTCGTCGCCGGCGCGTTCGGCGGCGCGATCGCCATCGGTCAGGCGTACGTCAGCGACTTCACCGTGGGCAAGGCCCGCACCCAGGCGCTCGGCATGATCGGCGCCTCGATCGGCATGGGCTTCGTCTTCGGCCCGGCCATCGGGGCGCTCCTGGCCGACCTCGGCTTCGCCGGGGTGAGCTTCGTGGCCGCCGGCGTCGCCCTGGCGAACGCGATCCTCGGCTACTTCCTGCTGCCCCGCACCACGCCGGCCGCGGCCGGCGCCCCGGCCCGGCGCGGCGGCGGCAACCCGCTGACCGCGCTGCGCCATGCGCTGGGCAACGCCACCCTGCGCCCGCTACTGCTGGTGATCTTCGCCTTCACCTTCGCCTTCGTCGGCATGGAGGCGACGTTCGCACTGCTCGGCGCGGAGCGTTTCGGCCTCGACGCGCGCGCCCTCGGTCTGGTCTTCGCCGGTATCGGCATCATGATGGCGATCGTGCAGGGCGGGCTGGTCGGCCGGCTCTCGGGTAGCTTCGGCAACCGGAAGGTGGCGATCGCCGGTGCGCTCCTGCTCGCCGCGGGGCTGGTGATCCTGCCCTTCGTCTCCCCCTGGGTCGGCTACCCGGCGCTCGGGCTGCTCGCCGTCGGCCAGGGCCTGCTGACCACCACCACCTCGGCGCTGATCGCCGAGGAGGGCGGCGCGGAGCTGGGTGGCGCCTTCGGAGTGAGCCAGTCCGCCTCGGCGCTGGCCCGGGCCCTGGGCCCGCTGGCGGCCGGCGCCCTCTACGACGTGAAGATCCCGCTGCCGTACCTGCTCGGGGCGGCGCTGGCGCTGCTGGCGGCGGCGCTGCTGGTCAGCCGGCGGCGCGGCGGCACCGCCCCGGCCACGCCGGCCGAGACCGGTCAGCCCGCGACGGCGAGCTGAGGCGCCGCCGCGGGAAACCGCCGGCTCAGTCGGCCAGGGCGGCCGACTCCTCGGCCTCGATCCGCTGGTTCCAGTCGCGCTTGACCGCGCGCCAGCCCTCGTCGTCGACGCCCCGGCGCCAGTAGCCGGAGATGGAGAGGGTCGCGGCCGGCAGGCCGTGCTCGACGCGGAGCAGGCGGCGCAGGTCCCGGACGAAGCCGGCCTCGCCGTGGACGAATGCCTGCGGGACACCCGCGGGCCAGGCCAGCGCCCGTACGGCAGCGGTCAGTGCCTGGCCGACAGGGCGGCCGTCGCGGTGCACCCAGACGATCTCGGCGTCGGCGGCGGTGGGTAGCGGCTGCTCCTCGGCGGCGTCGGCGACCTCTACGAAGACCCGCGCCACCGCGCCGGCCGGCAGCCGCTCCAGGCCGGCGGCGATCGCGGGCAGGGCGCTCTCGTCGCCGGCGAAGAGGTGCCAGTCGGCGGCCGGGTCCGGCGCGTAGCCGCCGCCGGGGCCGAGGAAGCAGATCTCGTCGCCGGGCTGCGCGGCGGCCGCCCACGGGCCGCCCAGACCCACGTCGCCGTGATAAACGAAGTCGATGGTCAGCTCGCCCGCGGCCGGATCCCACCGGCGGATCGTGTACGTGCGCAGCCGCGGCCACTGCTCCCGGGGCAGGTCGGCACGGATCGCGTCGAGGTCCAGCGGCCGCGGATACTCCACCCCCGACGGCGCGAAGATCAGTTTCACGTAGTGGTCGGTGTAGTCGCCGACCGTCAGCCCGGCAACGGCCTCACCCCCCAGCACGACACGGATCATGTGGGGGGTGAGCCGCTCGGTGCGGAGCACCCGCGCCGAGTTGACCTTGTTCTTCCGCTCCGTCATGTAGCCAAGGCTAACCTCAGTCGCCGTGGCCGCTGCCGGGGTCCCGCGGTCAGTCCGCCTCTGCGTGGGTGATGCGGGACCGCACGATCAGGCCGTAGACGCACGCCACCGCGGCGAGCACGCCGAAGAGCACGAACGGTCCGGCGGGACGCCAGCCGTCGTAGAGCGGGCCACCGGCCGCGAAGGCGATCATGATGCCGATGCCCCCGCTGAGCGAGAAGGTGCCGATCACCGAGCCCCGGGTACGGGTCGGCGCCTGCTCGGCGATGAGCACCTGGCTGGAGATCACCGCACAGACCTGGCCGAGGCCGATCAGGGCCGCGACGAGGTAGCCGGTGAGGCTGAAGGGGTTGTCGACCAGCAGGGTCGCGCAGTAGCCGACCGCCGCGGTGCCGAGGGAGATGATCACCGCGTCGGTACGGGTCAACTTGTCGGCGATGATGCCGATCATCGGCGCGCCGACGAGGGCGACACCGTTGGCGACGCCGAGCAGGATGCCTGCCTTGGCCAGCGCCTCGGCCTCGCTGAGCCCGAGAACCTCGCTGCCGTACTGCTGGGCCCAGAGCGTCAGGTACGCCCCGACGAGCGCCAGGTCGGCCCGGGCGACGAAGGCGCTGGTGTAGGCGAAGGAGACGCCGGGCCGGCGGGCCTCGGTCACCCCTTCGCGCAGCAGCTTGAGCAGGGGGATGCGTTCGGTCTGGACGATCGCCTGTCCACCGCGCAGTCCGAGTTGCATCGCCAGCGCGGTGAGCAGCGCCAGCCCGGCGACGACCAGGTAGGTGGTCCGCAGGGCGGCAACTTCGCCCATTCCGCTTCCCTCGAAGATGTCGGGGAGCTTGACCAGGAAGAAGTAGGTGGCGACGGCGCCGATGCCGTTGCAGACGCCGACGAAACCGTTGGCGGTGCCCCGGGTCTCGTTGCGGACGTAGTCGGCGACGACCGCGGTGAGCATCACCGTCACCATCGCCACGCCGACCGCGGCGATGCTGCGGGCCACGTAGTAGGGCAGCACCCCGCCGACGAAGGGGGCCATCGCCAGGCCGAGGCCGATCAGGGCGTAGCCGCCGGCGACGACGGGGCGGCGGCCGATCCGGTCGGACCAGGCGCCGGCGACACCGACGACCGCGATCAGGATGATCTCGGCGAGCAGGCCGGCGATGCCGACCACGGAGCCCTGCTGGTCGCGGGGGACGTCGAGGATCGCGGTCAGCACGGCGGTCTGGATCGCCGGGATGAACGTGAACATCATGATCGACGTCAGCGCCATCCAGTAGTACGTGCTGATGTTGATCCGCGTGGTGCCGGCCGAGAGCCGCAGTGGGCCGAACCGCACGGGCTTCGGCTCTGGCGTGCTCGGGACGGCGTCGTCCACCTGGCTCTGCGACATGCTTTCCCTGCCCTTCACACGGCGAACGGAAACGCCGTTTCGCAAAAAGTAGCAAGGGATCGGGGCCAAAGGACCCTATTGATCTTGACTTTACTGCCAGGCGGGACGGTTGCCTGACGCAACAGATCGGGCCGGCTGGATACCTCGGGCACCGCCCCCGCGGCCTGGCGGCCAGGTCCAGCGGGGCGCGGCGGCCAGGTCGGCGGCCCCACTGCCAGGTCAGCGGGGCAGCGGCCGGGTCAGCGGCGGCGGCCGGGTCAGCGGGACAGCCGCTGCGCCAGCCAGGCAAGCGCGAGCGGGTACCGGTAGTCGATCGCCATGTGGGTGGCGTCGAAGAGCTCGAAGTGCACCCGGTCGGCCGGCACGCCGACGCGCTCCAGCCCGGCGCGGAACGCCTCCGCCCCCAGATCGAGGAACCACTCGTCCTTCGTACCCGCGTCGATCCAGACGGCGGTCAGCGACCGGAGCGCGTCGGCGTACCGGTCGACCATCCGCACCGGGTCCCACTCCAGCCAGCGCTGCCAGAGCTCCGGGCGCAACTGACCGGTCCGCGGATCGAAGGGCAGCTGCACCGTGCCGTCCTCGGCCGCCGAGAAGGCCGCGCTGCAGCCCAGCACCATGCCCAGCGTCTGGTCGCCCGGCCTGGTGTTCGCCACCCGCGACCGGAAGTCCTCCCACCAGCGGAAAATGTCGTGGTCGTACTCGCGCAGGTAGCGGGCCGCCTGGGCGAACTCGCCCAGATAGCAGTACTCGTAGAGGCTGTCGCCGGCGTGGGTGGCGAGCGCGCCGAAGAGGTCCGGCCGCAGCATCGGCGTGATCATCGCGCCGAAGCCACCGGAGGACTTGCCGGCGATCGCCCGGGACGCCGGCGCGGCGATCGTGCGGTAGCGGGCGTCGACCCAGGGCACCACCTCGTCGCAGAGGTACGAGTGGTACGCGCCGGTGCCGGGCGAGTCGACGTACTGGGAACCGCCGTACCGGCTCCAGGCGTCGACGTAGACCACGATGCAGCCCGGCGCCTGCCCGGAGGCGAAGACCGCGTCCGCGGTCTCGATGAAGGGTTGCCGGTACGGCGTGCGGTTGGCCCACATCGTCACCTGGCCGCCGTAGCCCTGGATGACGTAGACGCTGGGGTAACGCGTCTGCGGGGAGTCGTCGTAGCCGGGCGGGGTGTAGACCCAGATCGGCCGCTGGTGCGGGTCGCCGAGCGGGTTGTCGCGCAGCAGCGCGGAGTCGATGACCTCGTGGTCCAGGCGACCAGCCAGTTCGGTGCTCCAGGGCAGCATCGCGCACCTCTCCTCATCCGGACGGCAGAGCTCGGATCCTACGCCCGCGACCGCCCGCGAACCGCCCTTACCGGCCGGTCAGTCGGGCGTGCCAGGCCGTCGCGGCCGGATCGGTCAGGGAGGCCACCTGGTCGACGACCACCCGCAGCCGGCCGGCGTCGTCGGCGGCTTCACTCCACAGTGGCGCGAAGACCGGGTCGAGCTCCCCCGGCGCCCGCTCCAGCAGCGCGCTGACGAGTTCGGTGAGGAGTTCGCGCTGCTGGGCATAGTGCTGCTCGGCGCCCCGGCGGCGCATCACGTACCGCAGCGCCACCCCCTTGAGGAGCGCCACCTGGGCGCGGACCTCGCGGGGCACCACCAGGTCGGCGGCGTACCGGCGCAGTGGGCCGGGGCCGGCCGCGGCCCGGGTCGCTTCGACCGCGGCGGAGACGAAACGGCCGGTCAACACGCTGGTGGTCTCCTTCAGCGCCGCCAGCGCGCGGTGGCTGCCGTCGTAGCCGGCCAGCGACGCCAGCACCGGGTCCCCGAGCACCTCCAGCAGCACGGTGTTGAGGTCCCCGGCGGTCTCCCCGGAGTAGACCGCCGCGACGTCCGCGCAGAGCGCGGCCCGCTCGTCGCCGTCGTGGAGGAGCCGGCGCGGGTCGAGGTAGCCGCCGTGTATGCCGTCCTCGACGTCGTGCACCGAGTACGCCACGTCGTCGGCCCAGTCCATCACCTGCGCCTCCAGGCAGCGCACCCCCTCGGGCGCGGCCCCCCGCAACCAGGTGAAGACCGCCGCGTCATCGGGGTAGACGCCGAACTTGCGCCGCCCCGGCCGGCGCGGCCAGGGGTACTTGCAGGTCGCGTCGAGCGCCGCCCGGGTCAGGTTCAGCCCGGCCGAGACGCCGTCGGGGGTCAGCACCTTCGCCTCGAGCCGGGTGAGCACCCGCAGCGTCTGCGCGTTCCCCTCGAAACCGCCGCAGGGTCCGGCCAGCGCGTCGAGCGCCTCCTCACCGTTGTGGCCGAAGGGCGGGTGGCCGAGGTCGTGCGCCAGCCCGGCGGTGTCCACCAGGTCGGGATCGCAGCCGAGGCGGGCACCCATCTCCCGGGCGATCTGGGCGACCTCCAGCGAGTGGGTCAGCCGGGTCCGCAGGAAGTCGTCGGTGCCGGCGGTGTGCACCTGGGTCTTGGCCGCAAGCCGCCGGAAGGCCGCCGAGTGCAGCACCCGGGCCCGGTCGCGTTCGTACGGTCCGCGACCGGCGCTGGTGTCCTTCGGCGGCTCCTCGACGAAGCGCGCGGCATCGAAGTCGGCGCTCAACCACGTCACCCGGCGCTGGTGCGCTGCCGCAGCACACAGAACTCGTTGCCCTCCGGGTCGGCGAGCACCGTCCACTCCACGTCGGACTGTCCGACGTCGACGTGCCGGGCGCCCATGTCCACCAGCCGCTCCACCTCGGCCTCCTGGTCATCGGGGCGCAGGTCGATGTGGAGGCGGTTCTTGACCTGCTTCTCCTCGCGCACGGGCACGAAGACCAGCCCGGGGAGCGTGTCGGGAGCGCGGCGGATCTCCACCTCGTCGGGGGTGTCGACGGTGATCCGGTAACCGAGGGCCTCGGCCCACCAGCGGGCCAGCCGCGCCGGATCGTGGGCGTCGACGACGAGATTCTCCCAGACGCTGCTGCTCATGGCGCCGTCCTTCCGTACGCGTCTGCGGCGGTCGCGGGCAAGGAGCCCAGGTTACGCCGCACTCCAAGGGGTGCACCGGGCCTACGGCACGGCGGGTACGCCGCGGGGCGGCCCCGGCGGCGGCCGGTGATGGCCGCCGCCGGGAACCGCCCCGACGCGTACGCGTGTGCCGTCTGCTCAGCGGCTGTCCGAGCCGGCGGACTGCACAGCCGCCCGGCCTGCCTCGAGCCGCGCCACCGGCACCCGGAACGGGGAGCAGGAGACGTAGTCCAGGCCGACCGAGTGGAAGAAGTGCACCGAGTCGGGGTCGCCTCCATGTTCCCCACAGACGCCGAGCTTCAATCCCGGCCGGGTTGCCCGGCCCTCCTCGGCGGCGATGCGGACCAGCCGGCCGACGCCTTCGCGGTCGATGGACTCGAAGGGCGAGACACCGAAGATGCCCAGCTCCAGGTAGCGGGAGAAGAAGGAGCCCTCCACGTCGTCGCGGGAGAAGGCCCAGCTCATCTGGGTCAGGTCGTTGGTGCCGAAGGAGAAGAACTCGGCGGTCTCGGCGATCTGGCCGGCGGTCAGCGCCGCCCGCGGCACCTCGATCATCGTGCCGATCAGCACCTGTACGCCGCTGTCGGCGACGACCTCGGCCACGATCTTCTCGGCCTCGGCGCGGACCGTCTCCAGCTCCTGCACGGCGGCGACCAGCGGCACCATGATCTCCGGCTTGGCCTCCACGCCCGCCCGGGCGCACTCCACCGCGGCCTCGACGATCGCCCGTACCTGCATGGTGAACAGGCCGGGGATGACCAGGCCGAGGCGGACGCCGCGCAGCCCCAGCATCGGGTTCTGCTCGTGCATACGACGGACCGCGGCCAGCAGCGCCTCGTCCTTGCCGGCCTCCTCGCCGCGTGCCTTGGCGACGGCGACCTTGACCGCCAGCTCCTCCAACGGGGGCAGGAACTCGTGCAGCGGCGGGTCGATCAACCGGATGGTGACCGGCAGGCCGTCCATCTCCCGGAAGATCTCGGCGAAGTCCGCCCGCTGCAGCGGCAGCAGGGCGCCGAGCGCCGCCTCACGGCCCTCGGCGGTGGTGGCGAGGATGAGCCGCTCGACCAGCTCGCGCCGGTCGCCGAGGAACATGTGCTCGGTGCGGCACAGCCCGATGCCCTGGGCGCCGAAGCGGCGGGCGCGAGCGGCGTCGGCGCCGGTGTCGGCGTTGGTGCGCACGGCCAGGCGGCGGGTGGCGTCGGCGTGCGTGATGATCCGGTGCACGGCCTTGACGAGCGCGTCGTCGGTGGTCGCCGGGTCGAGAACGCCCTCGAAGTACTGCACCACCTCGGACGGGGAGACCGGCACCTCACCGAGGTAGATCGCGCCGGTGGTGCCGTCGATCGAGAGGACGTCGCCCTCGCCGAGGGTCCGGCCGTTCACGGTGACCGTACGGGCGGCGACGTTGACCTCGAGGGAGTCGGCGCCGCAGACGCAGGTCTTGCCCATGCCGCGGGCCACCACCGCCGCGTGGCTGGTCTTGCCGCCGCGCGAGGTGAGGATGCCCTGGGCGGCGATCATGCCGGGCAGGTCGTCGGGGTTGGTCTCCCGGCGGACCAGGATCGTCGCCTCGCCCTGGGCGGCCAGCTCCACCGCGCGGGCGGAGTCGAAAACGATCTTGCCGACGGCGGCGCCCGGGGAGGCGCCGACGCCCTTGGCGAGCACCTCGTTGGCGTGGTCGGCCTGGAAGCGCGGGAACATCAGCTGCGCGAGCTGGGCGCCGTTGACGCGGCTGAGCGCCTCGTCGAGGTCGATCAGCCCTTCGTCGACGAGCTGGCCGGCGATGACGAAGGCGGCGCCGGCGGTGCGCTTGCCGACGCGGGTCTGCAGCATCCAGAGCTTGCCGCGCTCGATGGTGAACTCGATGTCGCAGAGGTCACGGTAGTGCTGCTCGAGCCGCGCCATGATCCCCAGCAGCTCGTCGTAGGACCTCTTGTCGAGCTGCTCCAACTGCTGCAGCGGCACCGTGTTGCGGATGCCGGCCACCACGTCCTCGCCCTGGGCGTTGGAGAGGTAGTCGCCGTAGATGCCCTGCGCGCCGCTGCCCGGGTCACGGGTGAAGGCCACCCCGGTGCCGGAGTCGGCGCCGAGGTTGCCGAAGACCATGGTGCAGACGTTGACCGCGGTGCCCAGGTCGGCCGGGATGCGCTCCTGGCGCCGGTAGAGCACGGCGCGCTCGGCGTTCCACGAGTCGAAGACCGCGTGGATGGCGAGGTCGAGCTGCTCACGGGGGTCCTGCGGGAAGTCACGCCCGGTGTGGGCGCGGAAGATCTCCTTGTACGCGTCGACGAGCCTGCGCAGGTCACCGGCGTCCAGGGCGAGGTCGTCGGTGGTGCCCTTGGCGCGTTTGGCCTCGTCGATGGCGTGTTCGAACTCCTCGCCGGGCACGTCGCAGACGGTCTTGCCGAACATCTGGATCAGGCGTCGGTAGGAGTCCCAGGCGAAGCGCTCGTTACCGCCGGAGCAGGCGGCGAGGCCGACGACGCTGACGTCGTTGAGGCCGACGTTGAGGACTGTCTCCATCATGCCGGGCATGGAGAACTTGGCGCCGGAGCGTACCGATACCAGCAGCGGGTCGTCGGCATCGCCGAGGCGCTTGCCCATCGCCTGCTCCAGCGCGGCCAGGCGCTCGGTGATCTGGTCGGCGAGGCCGGCCGGCTCACTGCCGCTGGCCAGGTAGGCCTTGCAGGCCTCGGTGGTGATGGTGAAGCCGGGCGGCACCGGAAGACCAAGGTTGGTCATCTCCGCCAGGTTGGCTCCCTTGCCGCCGAGCAGATCCTTGAGATCCCGGTTCCCCTCGGCAAAGTCGTAGACGTACTTCTGCTCAGCAGTCTCTTTGGCTGCCACCAGAGCCTCCCAGTAACCGACACTCAACCGAAGGTTCACACGCTCTTACCCCGAGCGTGGCACCGCCTACCGCTTGGGACCAATGGCCATTGGTGGGCGAAGGCTAAGCGACCGCCTCGGGGGCTGCACCCATTCGGTGACAATGGGCACACGAAACGACAGACCACACGCAAGTTCCGGTCACTGGGAGCGCTTCCATGGTCATGACTGCGCACGACCGCGCATCCGGGGGTCATCTTTGCGACTCAGACGACATTGCCTCCTACCCGCCGCGCGATGTACGTTTTGCCACATGTAACCGGGTATAACCCCTCTTCCGGAGGCCCCCGTGTCGATCGAATCCCCCGCGACGCCGCATCCCGACTCGGCACCGGCCCGGCTCAACGGAGAACCGGCGGTCCTTCTCACCGACGTCGTCCCCGCCCCCACCCGCGTGCGGCCCGACCCCGCGGCCACCTTCACCCTCCGCCCGGACACCACGATCCGCTGCGGCCGGCAACCCGGCGCCGTCGCCGTCGCCGAACACCTCGCCGAACTGCTGCGACCCGCCACCGGCTACCCGCTGCCCGTCGGCCCGCTCGATGGCGAACCCCCCGGTGACCTGCGGCTGCTCCTGACCAACCTGCCCGCGGTCGGCACCGACGGCTACCGGCTCACCGTCACCCCGACCCGGGTGACCCTCGCCGCACCCACCCCGACCGGGCTCTTCCACGGCGTGCAGACCCTGCGCCAACTGCTGCCGTGGCAGATCGAGAGCCGTACGCCGGTCGCGCGGGCCTGGACCGTCCCGGGGGGCGAGATCACCGACACCCCGCGCTTCGCCTACCGCGGCGCCATGCTCGACGTCGCCCGCCACTTCTTCGACGTCCCCGACGTGCTGCGCTTCATCGACCACCTCGCCCGGTACAAGCTCAACCACCTGCACCTGCACCTCACCGACGACCAGGGCTGGCGGATCGCCATCGACCGGCGGCCGGCGCTCACCCGGGCCGGCGCGGCAACCCAGGTCGGCGGCGGCGAGGGCGGGTACTACTCCAAATCGGACTACCGGCGCATCGTCCGCTACGCCGCCGCCCACCACATAACGGTGGTCCCGGAGGTGGACATGCCCGGCCACACCCACGCCGCCCTGACCGCCTACCGCGAACTCGCCCCCGACGACACCGTGCCCGCGCCCTACACCGGCACCGAGGTCGGCTTCAGCTCCCTGGCCCTGGACCGGGAGACGACGTACGAGTTCCTCGCCGACGTCCTCGGCGAACTCGCCGAACTCACCCCGGGGCCGTACCTGCACATCGGCGGCGACGAGGCGTTCCACGTACCCGGGCCGGAGTTCGCCGCCTTCGTCACCCGCGCCCAGTCGCTGGTCGCCGCCACCGGCAAGATCCCGATCGGCTGGCATCAGCTGGCCGCGGCCGAGCACCGCCCCGGCCGGATCCTGCAGTACTGGGGCACCTCCGGTGAGGACCCGCTGCTCGCCGCCGCCGTCCGCCGCGGCGACCGGGTGATCCTCTCCCCCGCCGACCGCTGCTACCTGGACATGAAGTACGACCCGCAGACCCCCATCGGCCACGACTGGGCCGGCACGATCGACGTTCAGCGGGCGTACGACTGGGACCCCGAAAGCCACCTCGACGGGGTGCCGGCCGGTGCCGTGCTGGGGCTGGAGATGCCGCTGTGGACCGAGTCGGTGACCACAATGGAGGAGATCGAGTTCATGCTCTTCCCCCGGCTGCCCGCCCTGGCCGAACTGGCCTGGTCCCCCCGGTCCGCGCGCGACTGGCCGGCGCTGAGCCGGCGGCTGACCGCCCAGGCCTGGCGCTGGACCGAAGCCGGGATCACCTTCCACCGCGCCCCGGAGCTGCCCTGGCCCGTACCGGCCCAGCGCCGCCCCGACAGCGACTCGTCGGCGAATTCCGGTTCAGCAACGGAGGCGGGACCGGCTGCCGACCCCGGGCACTGACCCGGTCAGCGCCGGGACAGCAGCGAGGTCACCCGCATCCGGTCACTGTGGATCCAGACATCGGAGTACTCGACCGGGCGCCCGTCTTCGAGATAGGTGATCTGCTCCAGGTAGAGCAGCGGGAACCCCTCCGGCACCCCCAGGGCCGCGGCGATCGCGCCGCGCGCGCCGGAGGCGCTGAAGGTCCGGCGGCCGTTGCTGATCTTCAAGCCGTACTCGTTCTCCAGCGTGCCGAACAACGACCCGGTGGCGAAGTCGTGCCGCTCGAGCCCGGGCGCCAGATCGGTGCGCACGTAGTTAACCAGCCAGGCCACCGGCCCGTCCTGAGTGGAGCGCAGCCGCTCCAGGTGCAGCACCGCCTGACCGGGGCGCAGATCGAGCAGCGCGGCGACCGGGGAGGGAGCGGCGATGACCTCCCGCGTACGCATCTCGGTGACGACCTCGACGCCCTGCCGGGCGAAGTCCTCCGACAGGGTGGTGAGCTTCTGGGCGATCGAGGGCTCCAGCGTCGTGGAGGTCACGAAGGTCCCCCGCCCGCGGACCTGGACCAGCAGGCCGTCACGGATCAGTGTGGACAGTGCCCGGCGCAGCGTGCCCCGGGAGATGCCGAGTTCGGTGGCGAGTTCCGGCTCGCTGCGCAGCCGGTAGTGAGCGGGCCAGTCGCCGCTGACGATCCGGTGGCGAATCTGCTCGGAGACCTGCGCGTGCAACGGCATCGGCGCGTCCCGGTCGAGATGCTCCGCCGCCGCGATCGAGGCCAACTGCTCGGACATCGCCACCCCTTTGTCGGATTCCGGCCATCCCCCGGTGCGGTGGTGCGACCGCACCGGGAGACGGCAGGAGATCAGTAGCTGGTGGTCTGCGCGTCCACCTGGTCGGTGACGATATCCACACCAGCGCTGGTGCCGAGCAGCACGGCCCCGGCCTTGAGCAACGACACGGCCTGGTCGAAGGACTTGATGCTGCCCGATGCCTTCACCTTGACACCCTCCGGCGCCCGCTGCACGAGGTAGGCGACGCTCTCCGGGTTCGCCACCTCGACGTTGCCGCTGCTGGCGTTCTTCAGGTACGCCGCACCGGCCTCGATGGACAGCCGTACGGCCACCTCCCGCTCCTCGGGAGTCAGCAGCGGCAGCTCCAGCATCACCTTGACCGGCACACCGGCGGCGACGACACCGGCGATGTCGTCACGGAACGCGTCGTACATGCCGCTCTTGAGCCAGCCGATCTGCACACCGATGTCGATCTGCTGCGCGCCGGCCCGGACCAGGCTCTCGGCCTCGGCCGCCTTGCCGGCGCTCGTGGTCACGCCCACGGTCGGGAAGTCGAGCGCCGAGGCGACCTCGACGCCGGTGCCGCGCAGGACCGCGGCCACCTCGGGGACCCAGCTGCCGGGCACCATTGCGGCGTTGAAGCCGTACCGGACGGCTTCCTCGGCGTGCGCGACCATCCGGTCGCGGGTGATCCCGACGTCGATGAGGGTGTGCTGGATGAACGGCGCCAACGACGCGGGGGTGACAGTGGCGTCGTCGAACAGGGCGGAAGTCACGAGATCTCCAAAGGGTGCGGGAAGGGCAGAGGCGGTGGGGACTACATCCGGTCCCGGTAGTAGTCCGGCACGATCACGCCGGGCTCGTCGAACCAGCGCGGCACGTCCACCCCGCAGACCAGGCCGACGTTGCCCCACGGGTTGAAGGCGCCGGTACGCACGATCACCTTCGCCTGGTGGGCGAGTTCGCCCAGCATCTCGGCGTGCGACCGGGTGGTCAGCGGGGCGTCCGGGAAGCGCTGCTGCAGCCAGCCGGCCAGCGGCGCGTTGTGGGTGACCACGTCCTCGGCCGTCACCACGCCCTCGACGATCAGCTCGTCGGCGATCAGGTCGAGCACCGTGGTCAGCCTGGGCAGGTCCTCGGCGATGGCCAGGTCCACCCGGTGCGCCGTACGCGGAATGGGGAACCCGGCGTCGACGACCATGAGCAGGTCGGTGTGGCCGAGGGTGGCCAGGGCGCCGGAGAGCTCGGCGTTGAGGATTCCGTTGCGTTTCATGGCATTACTCCTTCATGGTGGTTGCGCCGGTGGCCAGGGCCATGACCTTCTCCTCGGTCGCCTCCGCCGCCGAGAGCACGCCGACGAGCCGGCCGGCGGCCATGACCGCGATGCGGTCGCTGACGGAGAGCAGTTCGGGCAGGTCGGATGAGGAGACGAGCAGCCCCACCTCGGCCTCGGCGAGGGTGCGGAAGAGCCGGTAGATCTCGGCCTTCGCGCCGACGTCGACCCCGCGGGTCGGCTCGTCGAGCAGCATCAGCCGGGGTTCGATGGAGAGCCAGCGCGCCAGCAGCGCCTTCTGCTGGTTGCCGCCGGAGAGCTGGGTGATGCCCTGCGCGGTGCCGGCGGTCTTGACCCGCAGCTCACGGGCGCGCGCGTCGGCGCCACGCCGCAGCGCCCGCCGCTGCAGCAGCCCCAGGCGCTGGTTGCGGCCGAGGGTCAGCACGTTGATGTTGTCGGCGACGCTCATCGTCGGGAAGATGCCCTGGTGGCGGCGCTCGCCGGGCAGGTAGGCGACCCGCGCGGAGATGGCGTCGCGCGGCGAACGGGCGCGGAACAGCTCGCCGTCGAGCGACATCTGACCGCCGGTGACCGGGTCCGCGCCGAAGATCGCACGCAGCAACTCGACACGGCCGCTGTCGGGCAGCCCCGCCACACCGACGACCTCACCGGGGGCGACATCGAGGGTGACGTCGGCGAACCCCTTGCCGGTGAGCCCACTCAGGGCCAGCCGCGGCGCCGTCTGCGGATTGCGGGTCCGGCCGGCGGGCCGGTCGATCTCGCCGGCCAGCTCCCGGCCGACCATCGCGGCGACAACCTGGTCCGGCGCCACCTCGGCGGTCGGCCAGTCACCGACGTGCCGCCCGTCGCGTAGCACGTGGATGTGCTGCGACAGGGCGAAGACCTCCGGCATCCGGTGCGAGACGTAGAGCATGGTGATGCCGTCGGCGCGCAGCGACTCGATCACGCCGAAGAGCCGGTCGGACTCGGCCGGGGAGAGGATCGAGGTCGGCTCGTCGAAGATGACGACCCGGGCCTCGCGGGCCAGCGACCGGGCGATGACCACGAGCTGCTGGGTGGCGGCGTCGAGCCGCCCCACCGCGTGCCGCGGGTCGAGCCGGACGCCGAGCCGGTCGAGCAGTTCGGCGGCGCGTTCGTCGAGCTTGCCCCGGTTGGGGAACGGACGCGACCCCGGCTCGACGCCGAGCATGATGTTCTCGGCGACGGTGCGGTCCAGGCAGAGCGACAGCTCCTGCGGCACCAGGGCCACCCGGTGCCGGCTGAGCAGGTTCGCCGGTTCGAAGCGGCGGACCTGCTGGTCGCCGACGCGTACGGTGCCCGCGGTGGGGGCGTCCAGCCCGGCCAGGATCTTCATGAGGGTCGACTTGCCCGCGCCGTTCTCCCCCATGACGGCGGTGAGGCTCCCCGCCGGGACGCGCAGGGTCACCTCGTGCAGCGCGCGGACGGGTCCGAAGTGCCGGGACAGCCCCTCGACCTCGACGGCGACGGCCGCCGGGGCGATGATCTCAGCCGGGCTGGTCATGACTCAGCCCTCCACCGGCACGTCGTCGACGTTGTCGCGGGTGACCACGAGCACGCCGGTGTCGACGTCGCTGATGGCGGTGCCGTTCTTGACGAACTCGGCGAGCAGCTTGACGGCCTGGTAGCCCTGCTCGGCCGGGGCCTGGCTGATGGTCAGGTCGACGGTGCCGGCCTTGAGGTACTCGACGGTCTGCGGCTGGACGTCGAAGCCGACGGAGTGGATCTTTCCGGCCTTGCCGGACTGCTGGAGCCACTTGGCCCCGGCGGTGAAGCTGCAGCAGTCGAGGGAGACCAGCGCGATCGCGTCGCCCTGAGCGGCCATGGTCGACTCGATGGTGTTGTACGCCGTGCTCGGCTCGTTGCCGGTGTTCACCGGGCCGACGATCTCCAGACCGGAGCCCTCGACGCCCTTCTTGAAGCCGGCGAAGCGGTCGTTGGACCAGCCCGCACCGGAGTCGACCGAGGCGACGACGACCTTGCCGGTGGCGCCGTCGAGCACCCCGAGCAGCTCCTTGGCCAGCGACTCGCCGGAGGCGACCAGGTCCTGGCCGACGAAGCCCATCTGCTTGGACTCGGGGTTGTTGGTGTTGAACGAGATGATCGGGATGCCGGCGTCGAAGGCCTGCGCGATCACCGGCTTGAGGGCGTCGTTGCTGGCCGAGGAGACCGCCAGACCGTGGATCTGCTTCTGGTTGATCAGGGTCTGCAGCTCGGCGACCTGGGCGGAGGCGTCACCGCCGGAGGGGCCGATCATCTGCACGTTGACGCCGAGTTCGGCGGCGGCGCGCTCCATGCCCTGGCGGATCGGCACCGCGAAGGCCAGCGACGGGTCGTGGTAGCTGAGCCGGATCTTGAGTTCGTCGCCGTTGTCGACGGCTTCCTTGATGTAGCCGGCGAGCTTGAACTCGCCGTCGGAAGAGGATTCGCCGGTGGTGACGGCGCCACAGCCGGCCGAGGCCAGCAGGGTGGCACCGACGGCCACGGCGACGGCGAGCCGGCGCCGGAGGGAGACAGCCATGGGTACAGCTCCTTGCTCGTGGTGATGGGTGGGGGTGCGGTGCGAGGGGTGCCGGAAGGCCGCTAACGGCGGCCGGAGCGTTTGCGCAGCCAGGTGTCGGCGGCGACGGCGATGATGATCACCGCGCCGGTCGCCACGGTCTGCCAGAACGACGAGATGCCCCGCAGGTTGAGGATGTTCTGCAGTACACCGATGAAGGCGACGCCGATGATCGTGCCGAGCATCGTGCCGGAGCCACCGAAGAGCGCGGCGCCACCGATGATCACCGCGGAGATGGCGGTCAGCTCCATCCCGGTGCCGGTCACCCCCTGCACGTACGACAGGAAGGAGAGCCCGAGCACGCCGGCCAGGCCGGCCATGGTGCCGGAGATGGTGAACGCGGTGATGCGTACCCGCCCGGTGTTGATGCCGCAGAGCCGGGCGGCCTCGGTGCTGCCACCGACGGCGTATGTGTTGAAGCCGTAGCGGGAGCGGGAGAGCACGATCATGCCGACGACCGCGACCAGGGCGAAGATGATCAGCTGCATCGGCACCAGGCCGAAGAGCTTGCCCTGGCCCAGCAGGCTGAACTCGGCGACGTTCGGGTCGCCCGAGGGCAGCGAGATCGGCGCGCCGCCGCTGAGCAGCAGCGCCACACCCCGGTAGACGCTCAGCGTGCCGAGGGTGACGATGAAGGACGGGATTCCGAAGCCGACGGTCATCACGCCGTTGAGGAAGCCGGCGGCCGCGCCGGCCGCGATGCCACCGAGCGCGGCGATCGGCCAGGCGACGTCGGCGGACATCAGCAGACCGCAGCAGACGGCGCCGAGGCCGTAGATCGAGCCGACCGAGAGGTCGATCTCGGCGTTGATGATCACGAAGGTCATCCCGACGGCCATGATGCCGATCTGCGCGATCTGCTGGCCGACGGTCAGGAAGTTGCTGGTGCCGAGGAAGCCCGGGGCGATCAGCGTGCCGAGGGCGAAGAGCACCACGAGCGCCAGGAAGGTGCTGGCCTCACGGGCGTGCAGGAAACGCTGCAGGGGGTTGCGGGCCTTGGCCGCGGTCGCCTCGGGCAGCGGCGCGGTCGGCGCGGTCGTTGTCGTCATCGGTCACTCCTGAGCAGGGCCGCGACGTCATCCGGTCGGGGCAGCGCCGGAATCACCTCGGCGATGCCGACCGTGTGCGCGCCGGCGGCGGCGGCGAAGCGGACGGCGTCGGGCAGGGCGTCGCCGCGCGACAGGGCGACGGCGAGGGCGGCGGTGAACGAGTCACCGGCGCCGGTGGTGTCGACCACGTCCGAGACCCGGACCGGCTCCACCCGGAACCGGTCGCCGGCGTCGTCGACGATGGCGCCCTCGGAGCCGAGGGTGAGCACGATCGTTCCGGTGTACTGCCGGCGCAGCAGGTCGAGCAGCTCCTCCGGGGAGGTCTCGTCCTCGGGGTCTCCCCCGGTGAGCACCCGCGCCTCGCTGGAGTTCGGGGTCAGCACGTCGATCCAGTCCCAGGCCTCGGCCGGCAGCTGCGCGGCGGGCGCCGGGTTCAGCAGCGTGCGGGTGCCGTGTTCGCGGGCGATGCGCAGCGCGGCCGTGGCGACCGGCAGCGGGATCTCCAGCGACACGACCACCAGGTCGGCCTCGGCGATCCGGCCGGCGAAGGCTTCCACGTCGGCGGGGGTCAGCTCGTCCAGCGCCCCGGGGGCGATGGCGATCCGGTTCTCGCCCTGATCGTCGACGATGATGAAGCCGACCATGGTGGCGGCGTCGGTGTCCCGGACCTGGGCGGCGTCGACGCCCTCGTCGGCCCAGAGCCGGCGCGCGGCGGCGCCGAACTGGTCACGACCGATCGCGGTCAGGAACGCCACCTCGGCACCGAGCCGGGCGGCGCCGACCGCCTGGTTCGAGCCCTTGCCGCCGTGACCGGAGGCGAAGACCCCTCCGGTGAGTGTCTCTCCGGCGACGGGTGCCCGGGGCACCCGCATCGTCAACCCGGCGCCGTAGCTGCCGACCACTGCAATCTTCATCTACCGGCCTCATGTTCATGGACAACCATGTACAACTTCCGGAACCATAAGCCGCCGGACCCGTCCTGTAAACCCTCCTGACCAGGAAACGAAACAGTTTCGTAACCATCACGTGGACGGGACATGGACCGGGATCTCCGCCCACCAGGGCCAGGACGTCGGTCCGGCACCTTGGAACCGAGGGCGGCAAAAGCTTCCCTATACGTCCCTGTTGCCCCTAGGATCAGGAACGATGAGTGAGGAAATGTACTCGGTTGAGCAGGTCGCCGAGCGGCTCGGGCTGCACGTGCGGACCGTCCGCTCCTACATCCGCGGCGGCCGGCTCAAGGCGGTCCGCATCGGCAAGCAGTACCGGATCGCCCGCAGCGACCTCGACGCGCTGACCGGACAGAGCCGGACACCGGGTCCCACTCCGGACCGGGCGATCGAGGTGTCGAGCATCGTGCAGATCGATGGTGTCGACCGGGCCGCCGCCGACCGGCTCGCCACCCTGGTCCTGGCCGGGGCGAACAGCAGCGCCGGGCACGCCTCCCCGCTACGCCTGCAGACCATCCACGACGACGAACGGAACCGGATGAAGATCGTGATCCTCGGAGACGCCGCCGCGACCGCGGACGTCCTGCAGCTGCTCGACTCCGTGCTCGGGGCGGGCAACGACCTGCTCGGCGGAGCGATCCACAATGGCTGACCTGGTGCAGGAACGCCACGGGGTGCAGGTGCTGGTCTGCGACCCGGACGGGCCGCTCATCGCCTCCGAACAGGACGCCCTCGACCTGATCGGGGCTGCCTTCGCCGGCGCCGAGATGGTGGCGGTCCCCGCGCACCGGCTGGATCCGCGCTTCTTCTCCCTCGGCACCCGCTTCGCCGGCGAGGTGATGCAGAAGTTCGTCAACTACCGGATGCCGCTGGTCGTCCTCGGCGACATCACCGCGCACCTGTCGGAAAGCAGCGCGCTGCGCGCCCTGGTGCAGGAGTCCAACCAGGGCGCCCACGTCTGGTTCGTCGACGACCTGGCCGCGCTCGACAACCGGCTACGCGACCGCCGCACGGCAGGCTGACCGGCTGCGCGACCGCCGCACGGCAGGCCGCCCCGGCAGCGGCTCAGCCGCCGGAGTCCTCCAGCTCCGCGCCCTGGGGCACCACGTCGTCGTCCCGGCTCTCCAACCAGCCCTCGGGCAGAAACACCTTGCCGGGCGAATTGGTCCGGCCGCGGGGCTGACCCAGCGCGCTGACCGGGAACGGCTCGTCCGGGTCGAGTTTGCCGAGCAGGTCGTCGAGCTGCCCGAGGGTGGAGATCATCGCCAGCTCCCGGCGCAGTTCACTGCCGACCGGGAAGCCCTTCAGGTACCAGGCGACGTGCTTGCGGAAGTCGGTGCAGCCGTCCTTCTCGCTCGGGAAGGCCTCGGCCAGCAGCTCGGCGTGACGGCGCATCATCGCCGCCACCTCACCGAGGTTCGGCAGGCGCCGCTCGGGGGCGCCGTTGAAGGCCGCCTCCAGATCGGCGAAGAGCCACGGGCGCCCCAGGCAACCACGGCCCACGACCACCCCGTCGGCGCCGGTGTGGGAGATCATCCGCAGCGCGTCGTCGCCCTCCCAGATGTCGCCGTTGCCGAGGACGGGGACATCCAGCGCCGCCTTCAGCGTGCCGATCGCGTCCCAGTCGGCGGTGCCCGAGTAGCGCTGGGCGGCCGTCCGCCCGTGCAGGGCCACCGCGGCGACCCCGGCGTCCTGGGCGGCCAGCCCCGCCTCGACGTACGTCAGGTGGTCGTCGTCGATGCCCTTGCGCATCTTGACGGTGACCGGGATCCCGGCGGGGGCGGCGGCCTCGACGGCGGCGCGCACGATCCGGGCGAAGAGCCGGCGGCGCCACGGCAGCGCCGAGCCCCCGCCCTTGCGGGTCACCTTCGGCACCGGGCAGCCGAAGTTCAGGTCGATGTGATCGGCGAGATCCTCCTCGACGATGCGGCGCACCGCACCGGCGGTGATCTCCGGGTCCACGCCGTAGAGCTGCAGGCTGCGCGGACGCTCGTCGCCGGCGAAAGCGATCATGCGCAACGTCTTGGGGTTGCGGTGCACCAGCGAGATCGTGGTGATCATCTCGCAGACGTAGATGCCGCCGCCCTGCTCGCGGCAGAGCCGGCGGAACGCGACGTTGGTGATGCCGGCCATCGGGGCGAGCACCACCGGCGGCCACACCTGGTGCCGGCCGAGGGTCAGCGGGGCGATCGCCGGGGCCGGCGTGCTGATCGCCGCCGCGTAACCGGCTGGGGCCGGAACAGCGGCGGGGACCGGGACGGGCGTGGCCGGTGCGGTCGCGGGGTCGGCGGGAGTGGTCACAGCCTCAACAATTCCACGTCGGCGGCGAAACGCCCCCGCCGCCGCCGTGCGGGCGACGACAGGGGCGCGTACGCCGGAGTTGTCAGCAGCCGGGCAGGCGCTCGATCAGGTACCGCTCGACCTGGTCCAGCGGAACCCGCTCCTGGGCCATGGTGTCGCGGTCCCGGATGGTCACCGCGTTGTCGTCGAGGGTGTCGAAGTCCACCGTCACGCAGAACGGCGTGCCGATCTCGTCCTGCCTGCGGTAGCGCTTGCCGATCGCCTGGGTCTCGTCGTACTCGACGTTCCAGCGCTTGCGCAGCGCGGCGGTGAGCTCCTTGGCCTTCGGCGAGAGGGCCTCGTTGCGCGACAGCGGCAGGACCGCGACCTTGACCGGGGCCAGCCGCGGGTCGAAGCGCATCACCCGGCGGGTGTCCACCCCGCCCTTGGTGTTCGGCGCCTCGTCCTCGTCGTACGCCTCGAGCAGGAAGGCGAGCACCGCCCGGGTCAGGCCGGCGGCGGGCTCGATGACGTACGGCACCCAGCGCTCACCCTTCTCCTGATCGAAGTAGGAGAGGTCGACGCCGGAGTGCTTGCTGTGCGTGCTCAGGTCGAAGTCGGTGCGGTTGGCGATCCCCTCGAGCTCGGAGAACTCGGTGCCGCCGAACTGGAACCGGTACTCGATGTCGACGGTGCGCTTGGAGTAGTGCGAGAGCTTCTCCTGCGGGTGCTCGAAGAAGCGCAGGTTCTCCTCGCTCAGGCCCAGGTCGATGTACCAGTTCCAGCGCTGCTGCAGCCAGTACTCGTGCCACTGCTCGTCGGTGCCCGGCGCGACGAAGAACTCCATCTCCATCTGCTCGAACTCACGGGTACGGAAGATGAAGTTGCCCGGGGTGATCTCGTTGCGGAACGACTTGCCGGTCTGCGCGATGCCGAACGGCGGCTTCTTGCGGGCCGAGGTGGCGACGTTGTTGTAGTTGACGAAGATGCCCTGGGCGGTCTCGGGGCGCAGGTAGTGCATCCCCTCCTCGCTCTCCACCGGGCCGAGGTAGGTCTTCATCAGCCCGTTGAACATCTTCGGCTCGGTGAAGGAGCCCTTGGCGCCGCAGTTGGCGCAGTTGAGCTCGGTCAGGCCGCTGGGCAGCCGGCCGTGCTTGGCCTCGAACGCCTCCTCGAGGTGGTCGGCCCGGTAGCGCTTGTGGCAGGACTGGCACTCGGTCAGCGGGTCGACGAAGGCGTCGAGGTGACCGGAGGCGGCCCAGACGTCACGCGCCAGGATGACAGCCGAGTCCAGCCCGACGACGTCGTCGCGCTCCTGGACCATCGTCTTCCACCACTGCCGGCGGACGTTCTCCTTGAGCTCCACGCCCAGCGGACCGTAGTCCCAGGCAGACCGGGTGCCTCCGTAGATCTCACTGGAGGGGAAGACGAAGCCCCGGCGCTTGGCGAGGCTGACTACGGCGTCGATACGGTCGGCTGGCATGGGTTCCTCCTACGCCGGCTGGCGGTCGGCGGGGACATGGTTCGGAATCGGGGCGAAGACCGGGACAACAGTACTGCCACGGTCCTGGCCAGGAGATTACTCCCGGCGCCGCAGGCCCAGCTCAGCTGACCCCGCAGACCTCGAATTCGCCGGTCGAGGTGTCCTGGGCGAGGGTGACGTTCTGCCGCTCGGTCCCGCCGCCGCCGAAGACGACGTCCACCGGGACGGTCAGCTCGTTGCCGATCACGGTCTTCCCCACCTGGTACGAGTCGATGCGCGGCCCGAGGCCGGCGGTGCGGACGTACTCGGCGCGGGACTGACCCGCCTGGAGTTGGTCGCAGAGCAGGTCGTACGCCTGCTCGTACTCCTGCTCGGCGAGGGCGGTGTAGTACGCGCCGGTGACGGCCTGCGCCTGTTCGTTGAGCGCCTCGGTGCCGGTGACGGCCAGGCCGATGATCGCCGCCAGACCGGCGCCGCCGCAGAGGGTCAGCACCACCGCGCCGATGCCCAGCCCGAACCACAGCCGGCGCGAGCGCCCCTCCACCGGCGGGGCGGCGAAGGGAGGCGTCACGCCCGGCCCGGGCGGCGGGGGCGCCACCGGTGCGGGTGCGCCCGGCGCGGCGTGGGGCGGCGGGGCGGCTGCCGGTCCGGTTGCGCTCATGCGGGAGAGATTAGTCGCACCGGGCTACCGGTACGGCTGCGTACTGCGATCACTGACCCGGACGGTGACCGCCGCGCCCGGCTCGGCGGTGGCCAGCGTCTCGAAGGCGGAGGGTTCGTCCAGCGACTGCGCCAGCAGCGGGGTGGCGTGCACCTTGACGTCGAACCCGCCCAGCGCCCGCCGGTACGCCCCGACTGACTCCCATTCGGTCAGCAGCGACCAGTGCCGCGGGTCGTCCAGGGCGCGCAGGAGCTCCCCGCGCAGGTAGCCGGGGCGCGCCGCGAGCGCGGCCAGCGCCGTGTGGGCGCGGTCGGCGAAATCGGCGGCGACATCCTCGTCGATCACGAAGCGGTTGGTGACGAGCACCTGTGCCGTCCCTCCTGAGCGTGGTGACGTGCACCACAGCGTTCTCCTAGAGTGTGTGGATGCAGCGTACGCAGAGCGCCTGGGAGCTCCGCCTGGCCCGGCTCAACCCCACCTCGGTCTTCCTCGCCGCCCTGGCGCTGATGCTCGCCGCGCTCTTCGCGCCGGGGCTCGCCGGCGCGCTGCTGCTGCTGGTGCTCGCGGCCGCGCTGGGCATGCTGATGTCGAAGACCTGGCCGGTGCAGACCGCCGGCATGCGCGCGGTGCGACTGTCGGTGCTGGCGCTGCTGGTCGCCGGCGCGGTGGCGAAGCTGCTCTGACCCGCACTTTCATACACTTATGCGCTTTTGACAATCATTGTCATCATGCGGAGAGTTGCCGGTATGACCCACCGCCGCAGGCTCCGCCCACTCGCCGCCGTCACCACCGCGCTACTCGCGGCCGGCGCCCTCGCCGCCTGCGGCAGTGACGACGCCGACGACGGTCGGACCCGGGTGGTCACGGCCTTCTACCCGATGCAGTTCGTCACCGAGCGCGTCGGCGGCGACGACGTCCGCGTCGACTCGCTCGTCAAGCCCGGCGCCGACTCGCACGACCTGGAGCTCAGCCCGCGCCAGGTCGGCCAGATCAGCGACGCCGACCTGATCCTCTACCTCTCCGAATTCCAGCCGGCCGTGGACGAGGCCGTCACCAGCGAGGGCGACGACCGGGCGCTGGACGTCGGCACCCTGGTGCCGCTGCTCGACGGCGCCGCCGGCGGACACGAACACGACGAACACGAGCACGAGGCCGACGGGCACGATCACGCGCACGACCAGGCCCGGGACCCGCACCTCTGGCTCGACCCCGCCCGGATGGCGACCATCACCGACCGGGTCGCCGACCGGCTCACCGAAACCGACCCCGCCAACGCCGCCGACTACCGGGCCCGCGCCGCCGCGCTCCGCACCGATCTGCAGACCCTCGACCAGGAGTACGAGGCCGGCCTGCGCAGCTGCGAACGCCGCGAGCTCGTCGTCAGCCACACCGCCTTCGGCTACCTGACCGAACGCTTCGGACTGGAGCAGATCGGCGTCAGCGGCCTGACCCCGGAGGACGAGCCGACGCCGCAGCGACTGGCCGAGGCGACCGAGGAGGCCCGCGCGCACGGCGCCACCACGATCTACTTCGAGAGCCTGGTCAGCCCGAAGGTCGCCGAGACCATCGCCCGCGAGGTCGGCGCCACCACCGCCGTACTGGACCCGCTGGAAGCAGCCCCCGCCCAGGGCGACTACCTGAGCGCGATGCGCGCCAACCTCGCGGCCCTGCGCACCGGACAGGGATGCGCGTGAGCGACGCGACGATCATCTCCGTCACCGGCGCCGCGATCGGGTACGACAACCGGCTGGTGCTGCGCGACGTCGACCTGCGGATGACCCGGGGCGAGGTGATCGCCGTCCTCGGCGCCAACGGCTCCGGCAAGTCCACCCTGATCCGAGCCGTCCTCGGCCTCGTACCGCTGCGGGCCGGCCGGATCGAGCTCTTCGGGGTGCCGCTGCGGCGCTTCCGGCAGTGGCAGCGCATCGGCTACGTCCCGCAGCGCCTCGGTGCCGGCGGCGGAGTGCCCGCCACCGTCACCGAGGTCGTCTCCACCGGGCGGCTGGCCCGCCGCGGCATCCTGCGCCCGCCCGGCGCCGCCGACCGGGCCGCCGTCGCCGACGCCGTGGCGGCCGTGGGGCTCACCGACCGGGCCCACGAGCCGGTCGCCAACCTCTCCGGCGGCCAGCAGCAGCGGGTACTGATCGCCCGCGCCCTGGCCGGCGCACCGGACCTGCTCGTCCTCGACGAGCCGACCGCCGGCGTCGACGCCGTCAGCCAGGAGGCATTCGCCACGGCGCTCGGCACCTTCGTCGACGCCGGCGGCTCGGTGCTGCTGGTCGCCCACGAACTCGGCCCGCTGCGACCACTGATCAGCCGGGCGGTGGTCGTCCACGACGGCCACATCGCCCACGACGGAGCGGTACCGGAGCCCGCCGGGCACCACGCCGAACCCGACCACGACCACGTGCACCCGCACGCGCCCGCCGAACCCGGCAGCATCTGGAACAGGACGTGGAACCTGTGAGCGACGCCCTGAGCCTCTTCCAGTACGACTTCATGATCCGCGCGCTGATCGGCGCGCTGATCATCGGACTGGCCGCCCCCTCCCTCGGCATCTACCTGGTGCAGCGCAAACTCTCGCTGATCGGCGACGGCATCGGCCACGTCGCGCTCACCGGCGTCGGCATCGGCCTGCTGATGCACCGCTCCCCCGTCATCGCCGCCGTCGTCGTCGCCATCATCGGCGCGGTCGGCATCGAACTGCTGCGGGAGCGGGGACGCACCTCCGGCGACATGGCGCTGGCGCTGCTCTTCTACGGCGGCATCGCCGGCGGCGTGATGCTCGTCGGCCTCTCCGACAGCAGCAGCGCGGCGCTCACGTCGTACCTCTTCGGCGCCCTGACCACCACCCGGACCGCGGACCTGATCACGATCGGCGTCCTCGGCGGACTGGTGCTGATCACGATGCTGCTGCTGCGCCCCGCGCTCTTCGCCGTCTGCCAGGACGAGGAGTACGCCCGGGTCTCCGGACTGCCCGTACGCACCCTCAACCTGATCCTGGCCGTCACCACCGCGGTGACCGTGACCATCGCGATGCGGACGGTGGGGCTGCTGCTGATCAGCGCGCTGATGGTGATCCCGGTGGCGGCCGCCCAGCAGTTCACCCGCGGTTTCCGCGCCACGATGACGGCGGCGATGCTCTTCGGTCTGCTCGCCGCCGGCTCCGGGCTCTTCGTCGCCGCCGGCCTTGACACCGCCCCCGGTGCCTCGGTGGTGGTGCTGGCGATCGCCATCTTCCTGGTCGTCAGCGCCGCGGTCGCGGTGCGGCACGCCCTGCACCGCCGGCGCACCCCGCCGGCGGCGACCGAACCGGAACCGCAGGAGGTGGTGCTGCGGTGACCCGCCGCACCGGACGCGACCGGCGCCCCGATGCCGTTACGGTGGTGTCGTGACCGCTGCGAACGGCTACGACTCCTACGAGGGCGCCGGCGAACTGCTGCGCGCCCTGTCGGCGCCGATCCGGCTCGCCATCGTCACCGAACTCGGCCAGGGCGAACGCTGCGTGCACGAGCTGGTCGAAAAGCTGGGGGCCGCCCAGCCGCTGGTCTCGCAGCACCTGCGCGTGCTGCGCGGCGCCGGAGTGGTGCGTGGGTCCCGGCGGGGCCGCGAGATCGCGTACGCGCTGGTCGACGAGCACGTCGCACACATCGTGGCCGACGCGGTCAGCCACGCCGGGGAGGGCAGATGAGCACCGTCGGAGCGCCCCTGCGCCGGCGCGGACCGTACGAGCCGGCAGCGGCAGTGCCGTGACCGCGCAACCGCAGACCGGGGGCACGATCCGCAACACCCGCCAGCGCAGCGCGATCAGCGCCCTGCTCGGCGACGTGGACGGCTTCCACAGCGCCCAGGAGCTGCACGCGATGCTGCGGGACCGCGGCGAACGCATCGGGCTGACGACCGTCTACCGGACCCTGCAGAGCCTCGCCGACGCCGGCGAGATCGACGTGATGCGCCCGGCCGGCGGCGAGCACCTGTACCGCCGGTGCAGCGACGGACACCACCACCACCTGATCTGCCGCCGCTGCGGCCGTACGGTCGAGGTGGGCGGTCCGGCGGTGGAGAGCTGGACCAACGCCGTGGCCCAGCGGTACGGCTACGTCGAGATCGACCACTCCATCGAAATTTTCGGCACCTGTCCGGCCTGCGTGGACTGACCGCGCGTGCCACGCTGCACGCGTGAGAATCTATGCCGACCGGCCGCGCGTCGCCCTCCGCCAGCTCCTGGCCGACCTCCTCGTCGTCGCCTGGGTCTACGTCGCCGTCCGCGGCGCGCTCTGGCTGCACGACCTCGTCGCGCAGCTCGCCGTCCCCGGGCGCAAACTTGAGGAGGCCGGCGGCGGACTCGCCGGCAACTTCGCCGAGGTCGGCGGCAAGGTCGGCCGGGTGCCGCTGGTCGGCGACGAGCTGACCAGCCCGTTCGAGCGGGCCGCGCAGGCGGCCCAGTCGGTCGCCGACGCCGGCGCCGACCAGCAGGCGCTGGTCGGCCGGCTCGCGCTCGCCCTCACCGTGGCGGTGCTGATCTTCCCCCTCGGGATCGTCCTGTTCGGCTGGCTGCCGCTGCGGCTGCGCTGGATCCGCCGCGCCGGTGCCGCCCGCGCGCTGCGCGCCGCGCCGGCCGGCCGGGACCTGCTGGCGCTGCGGGCGCTGACCAACCAGCCGCTGCGCCGGCTCACCCGCATCGACCCCGACGTCGCGCAGGCCTGGCGGCGCGGCGACCCGGCGACCGTGGAGGCGCTCGCCGCGCTGGAACTGCGGGCCCTCGGCCTGCGCGCCACCCCCGCAGCCGCACGCCGGCCTGCGGCCGAAGCCGGCGACGCCGGCTGACCCGCGCCCGCCGTACGCCGCGACGCGACGCGGACCGGCCCCGCCACGTGTCAGCCCCTGACCGGAACCGGACCCTGCCGGTAGTCGTAAACCAGCAAAAACCATTGCCCGCACGCTCGTCCGAGCGCTAGCTTTTCTGCCAACCGGATCGAGACAGGGAGATCACCCGATGCCACGGCACCCGAGCACCGCACCGCGCGCGTACGCGTGGTGGGGCGAGGCGTGCCCGTCGGCCGCGGGCGGCACCCGCTACCGCATGCACCACGACGAACCGGGCCGGTGGCGCGGGTAACCAACCCGCGCCTGCTCACGCCGCCCGTGTCGTCCTGTTCGGACCGGGCGGCTTTTTTTCGCCCACCGTCCGGCAGCCGTCACCGTCCGCCGAAGCCGTCACCGTCCGGCAGCCGTCACCGTCGCCGGAGCCGTCCGCAGAGAACAGTCCGCAAAAGCCGTCCGCCGAAACCGTCCGGAGAGGGGAGACCGATGGACGTACTGGTTGTCAACGCAGATCTCGGCCCGATGCACCGGGTCAGCCTCCGTCATGCCGTACGGATGCTCTGCCGTCAGGTCGCCGAGGTGCACGAGGCGGTGCCCGACCGGCTGATCGGCGTCTACCCGCTGCCGCGGGTGGTCCGGCTGGTCCGGTACGTCGTCACCCGGTGGCGTTTCACCTCCGGCCCGGCCTGGTCCCGGCGCGGTGTGCTGGCACGCGACGGCCGGCGCTGCGGCTACTGCGGCGCGGCGGCCGCCACCGTCGACCACATCCTGCCCCGCTCCCGCGGCGGTGGTAACACCTGGACGAACACCGTCGCCTCCTGCGCCGGCTGCAACCAGCGCAAGGCCGACCGCACCCCCGCCGAGGCCGCGATGACGCTGCGGGTTGTCCCCCGGGCGCCGAGCTGGGCCGCGCACGCCCGCTCCTGACCACCCCGCCCCTTCCTACGGTGCGCGCGGTGCTTCAGGTGCTGCAGGGCTGCGTCGCCTGCGCGTGCAACGTCCGCCATCACGTCACCTCGAACTGGTCCTTCAGCAGGTTGAGGTCGAGCCGCAGGGTCTCGCCGTCGCTGTCAAAGGAAAGGACTTCGTACCCCTCGACATTCAAGATGCGCTTGACGACTGCGAGTCCCTGCCCGATGCCGACATACGGCAGCCCCGCCGCCGAGGCGACCGTCTCTTGGTGCGCTCGCCCGCCGCGGTCGACGAGGGTGCGCAGCACGGTCTCCACGAGCGGCCCTGCCCCTGCGGCTGCACGGCCCGCAAGCCTCAGCTGGTCGGCGTAGACAGACGAATCAAGCACTCGCGCCACGAAATCATGCGGTTTCCTCGGTAGCGAGGGGTGCTGCGCTCCTGACTCGATCTCCAACTCGAAGAGGGCGGGGACCTTGTCCACCACGGTCTTCTTGCGCGACTTCTTCGCCGCAGCCGTCTCAGCTGGTTCGACCTTGGCCTCGACGACGGGGTCGTTCCACCACGCCGGCGCCTGTGGCGGCGCCAATTCCCATCCCTCAGGCGTTGACTGTGCCAGCGATCGCTGGTACACCAGCACCGGCACGGTCAGCTCGGCCAGCGACGCACCGCCGTGGTAACCGGCCCGAGCAGCTCCGTATCTCGCGTCGTCGCGCCACAGCATCACGACCTCGCCTGCGTCTACTGCAACGCGCGGCCCTCTGACGAGCACCTCGCCATCCTTGACAGGACCAGACGACGCTGGCCGCCAGCGTGCGTCACCCCCCGCGGCGGCAGGCAGCATCTCGGTCTCACGCTCGACGACGTGGCCGTGGTCGGAGGTGAGCACGACGGCACGACCCGCAATCGACGCGGCATTGAGGAGCGCCCGCAGCGGATCGAGCTCGGCCATCGTCCATGGCCGAGTTCTCTCATTCTTGTGTGTCGCGTCGTCGATGGCATTAATGACCACGCCAACGACAGGGACCGCCGGATCGGCGATCGCCACGGCCACGCCGTCCGCCAGCTGCGCCCCTCCACTGGCCCGCAGATCCCGCTTGTGGAACACCCGCGCGCCGGGGAACACGGTAGCGAGGCCGGCCTTCTCCGTCGCCGAGTTGCCGACGCGAATCTCGCCGCACAACAGACTCGTGCGTGAAATTCCGGTCATCGACGGCAGCGCAGCCACCGCCGAAAGTCGGCGCTTGGTCGCGACCGGTACCCACTCGACGAGCCCCGAGCGCCTGACCTCGGTGGCGAGGTCGACGGCGACTGCACCGCTCATGCCGTCGATGACCACCAGCAGCACTCCGCCGTGAGACTTCCACGGGTCGACGACGGCGCGAAGGACGTTCTCGATTCCGAGCGCCCGTCCATCGGCCAGCGAACGCTCTACAGCCGAGTCGCCCAGGTGCGTCGCGGCTGTCTCATCGCGCCTTCGGCGCCGAGCACGCACGCGCTCGATCAGCCGGCCGTACGCGCCGCCTATCTCTGCGTCAGGAGAACCACTCCAGAGCACGCCGAGGGCCGCGTCGACCCAGGCGCCATCGTCGAGCTGCCGCTGGAGGTCTCCTCCGAGGCTGTGCACGTCCCGCTCCGCAGTGGCCAGCCAGCGGGCGAGTCGCACGGCCATCCTCGGTGCGAGGTCATGTCCGTCCAGGGTTGCTTCGCGGTGGTCGAGCACCGCGGCCAATGTCTCCTCGGCCCCTGCCCCGGCATCGAGTGCCTGCCCGAGGACTCGAAGCCGAGCGGTGAATCCTGGGCGAAGGATCGCCGACCGCTCGGCGCCGACGGGCCAGCCCAGGTTGTTGCGCAGCAGCGCCTCGGCCTGGTCGAGCACAACGCCGAGCCGTCCCTCGGGGTCGCCCTCTCTCGACAGGCGCAGCACAGCGGACACCGAGGCGTTGGCAATCTCCCGCGCCTGCAGCGGTGTGACGGATCTACCGCCCACGTAGCGCTCGAGCAACCGGGTGCGCGCGGCAACCTGCTCCTCGGTAAGATCGCCGGCGGGGTGAGGCCACAGCACGTCAATGGCCAGCCCGAGCGCGAGGGGCTTGACGAGCCCGCCCGGGGCGGCAGTGGTGCGCAGCGCGAACCCGGCGGCGGGGCCATACTCCTGCTCGGCCCACTTGACCAGGTGATCCTGCAGCTCCGGATCCACCGCGGACCAGGAAGCGCGGGACCCGTTGCTCAGCGCGGTGAGGAGGAAAACGCCGTCGAGGTCGCCCGAGTCAATCCGCAGCAGGTGCGCGAGCAGGCCGCCGATGGCGTGCTCGGCGGTCACGGCGAGATCGGTCGACGGCGCCCATCCCCCCGCAGGCTCGTGGTCGAGCAGAGCCGTGGCCGCCCAGTCGAGCCGGCGCAGCTCGCGGCTGACTTCCCGCGCTGCGCCGAACAGTGCCGGAACGCTCCCCCATTCGTCGGGGTCCTCGATCTGCTGGCGGTAGGCTCGGGCAAGCACCGTGTCGCTGAGATCGGCGCGTGGCCGGTCGGTTAGCACCACCAGGTACTCGTCGTCCCGCTGCGCGGCATAGGCATCGAGGATCGCCAGCTGGGAGATGCCCTCGACCACCCGGACGCGCTTACCCTCGACCGTCAGGTCCCCGCCGTGCCAGCGCGGCTGGGCGCGCATCACGAGCACACGTGAGTCGCCGCCCTTGGCGATGAGCTCGGCGGCGCGCGAGCGCACGAGCGCCTCGGAGACGGCGACGGTGCGCGTCACCTCGGGCTGGGCGCTGGTCACTCCCACCTCCAGCTCACCCGCAGCTTCTTGCCCGGAACGGGGTTAGCAAGCTCGTCGCTGATCTGCCGCCCGATCTCCTGGACCTCGACGACGCGTGCGACGAGCTGGCTCTTTTCAGCCAGGCGCTGCCGCTGGCGCTCCTCCTCTTCCAGGCGAATCCGATCGAGCTCGGCGAGCTTGCGAGCGATCTCCGCCTCGCGCTCCTGCTGCTCACGACGCTGGGCCTCCAGCCGCTCTCGCTCGCGCTGGAGCTCCGCCTCGCGAGCCGCACGCTCCTCAGCAGCCTTGCGTTCGGCCTCTTCCCGCTGGCGTTCGGCTTCCGCCTCGCGGCGACGCCGCTCTTCCTCCTCCCGTCGACGACGCTCGATCTCGTCGGGGTCGTCAAGAAGAGCCTCGGTCGCCTCACGCGCGGCAGTCTCAAGGGCTGGCTTGAGCGGAGCGTGCAGCTCCGCCTGCCGAGCGGCCTCCCGCAGCTGCGTCAGTGCGCGGGCCGCGCGATCCCCGCCGAGCGCGGGCAGCCGATCTATCAGCCCCCAGTTCGCGCCGCGCAGCGCGGCCACGACGTCGCCCGCCATGCTGATGGAACGGGCGATCGCCTGCGACTCGGCGGGGAAATCGAACTGGGCGAGCGCCTGGATCCTCGCCACTGGTCCATCGGCCGCGGCGAGCACGGCGACCAGGTCCCGGCCGCGCGTCACCGTCTGCCATCGTGGCGCGGTTTCGTCTAGCCCGAGAGTCTCGCGGTGCGCGGCCATCTCCGCCACGGCGTCCACCGTCGCGTGCAGGGCTGGACGGACCTTGCCCAGGAGCGCATCACTGACGCGCTGCAGCGCGGCGGTCGACAGGTGGTACTCGTCAGTTCCCACGCCGAACAGGGCCTTGGCGCGGGTCAGCGCCACCTGCCACTCCTCCTCGGACGGCAGCACGGGTTCGCGCAAGAGCATGTCCGGGGCCAACGAGCCGATGCCTGGCTCGGGTGTGCGAGCGCCGGCGCGGTACCACTCGCGGTCGGTGATCTTCGCCCACGCCAGCACCAGCAGATCCATGGCGTCGGTCGTCATACCACGCTCGGCCAGCCGGCCGCGAAGGGTCCCGACGGTCACGTCGCCGGTGCCGGCAGCGCGGGTGAACTCGTCGAAGAACGCGAAGTGCTGGGCGTCCAGCGCGTAGGTGGTCTCGCGTAGGGTGCCGACGCCGTAGGCGGTCACCACGCGGCGCACGCGAGTTCCGGTAGCCCGGTCGACGTCGGCCAGACGACCACCGGCGTCCACGGCCTTGCGCGCCAAGTCCAGCACGGCGTTCAGCTCGGCACGGCGGACTTCCTCGGTGCCGCGCTCGATCTCCGGGTGCTTAGGGTAGCGGGCGGTCAGCGCAGAGCTGAGCACTCCGACCACGGCGTCGCGCAATGTCGCGGCCGAGGGTTGCATCGGTGTGAAGCCGTCGGCGAGGGTGACGAAGTTGGTCCCAGCGACGAAGGTGCCGATGTTCTCCTCGTTCCTGGCGTCCACGCCGTAGGCCTGGCGTAGGAGCGCGGCGAGCTGGCTGCGCAGCGAGTCGCGCTGACTGGTCAGGAGTCGGCGTGCGGGCTCGCGGTCGTTGACCGGCAGGCTGGTGGCGTACTGGTCGAACCGGTCGCCGGTGAGCAGGTACTCGAGCTGGACGAGCTTGCCCACGTCCTCCATGCGCTGCGTGGTGAGGAAGTGGGGCACCCACGCGATCGTGTCGCTGACTACGCCTTCCTGCCGAAGCGTGTAGATGCGCTCGACGTCGTCGGACGGTCCGCGGTCGTCCATGTCGTCGAACGGGAAGTCGACCACGAGCTTCCATCGCCCGTCCGACGCCTTGAGCCCCTCGATGGGAAGCGCGGCCTTGTCCCGCACGTTCCCGAACACGACGTCCACGGAGCGTTTCTGGCCTCGCCAGACGTGGTCGAGTGTGTACTCGCCCGCGTACGAGCCAGTGGCGACGGCGCCGATCTCGGTGATGAGCGTGTCGCGGATGAGCCGGCGGCGGTTCGGGTGGGAGTCCTCCTGTGTGACGTGCGCGAGGATGGAGTCGAAGTCCACGCCCGTCAGCTGCAGGCTGATCACCGGGTCCGCGGTCGAGCCGACGGTGATCTCAGAGAACTTGCCCCGCCACTCGGCGGCCAGGGTTACGACCTGCCCGGACACGTGCCCGCCGAACATGGACACGACGCTGCCGAAGTTGAGCGCGGCGAGCTTGGACGCCGTCAGGTCCTTTAGCGACGTGGCCCCGGGTGCGATCGCCGCGACAAGGAGAGTCTTGGCGAGGCGGTCCTCGCGCCGGAACGGGTGGTTGCGGTCGAGCGTCCGGGCGTCCGCGTCGCTGACGTGGTGCTTGTCCAGCAGGTACGGGCGCATCTTGCCGCGGTAGAACGAGGCGGCCGCCTCGAAGACCTTGACCATGTCGTCGGTCAGCGGCTTGGCATCACCGAGCACGACGACATCGAACAGGTCGCCAACCGGGATGACGTCGCCGACGGTGAGCTCGTCACGCCCGCGGTACAGCAGCTCGCTCATGATCTTCAGCGCGGTGCGCTCGCGCTGCATGATTGCCGACAGCGCGACCATCGCGTCCACGAGCGCCGGGGAGAACGGGTAGACCTTCTCGAAGTCGACGGCGCCCGAACCCGCCCCATCCGTGAGCAGGTGCTTCCAGTCCGTCGGATTGGCACGCACGCGAGCGACCGCGGAGGCCAGGGCCGTCTTGCCTGCCTCCGACGTGGGGGTCAGCAGACGCTTGTTGACGATCTCCGGAAGGTCGGCGGCGGCGAGGGCGATCTTGTCGAACCGGTCCTCCCACCACTGGAACGAATCCTCGAGCGCGACCTGCTCGGCACCGACGTTGCCGCCACCGAGGAACTCCTTCAGCGCGCGCTGACGAGCAACGAACGAGATCATAGGGATCGCCATCTGCCCCGACCCGGTCTCGACAAGTTTGGCCACCTTGGACGTCTCGTTCTGAATGAACGCCGAGTCACGCAGGTGGTTGGCGAGCCACAGCACCAGCTCGTCGAGGAACAGCACTAGACCGTCGTATTCCAGCCCCTTGGCGTGCTCGGTCATGATCCGAAGCCCCTGGTCGATGGGCAGCCAGGCCGAGGTGGAGGTGTAGGCCGGGAAGTAGGTCTCTACCAACTTGGCCGCCACCGCCTGCCGGTCGCGCTCGCTCGCGGTGCCGTCGGCCGCCGCGTCGAGCTCCGCCGCAGTCAGCCCGCCCCCGCTCAGGGTCCCCAGCACCGGGTCGAAGTCCGCCGCGAACTTCGAGAAGAACAGCTCGTCGCCCATCTGCGTCCGGAGAGCCTGTGCGTTCTGGAACAGCAGGTCGCTCTGGTGGAGCACCGGGGCGGCCGCTTCCGGGTGCTTCGCCTTGACCGTGTTGATGTACCCCGAGAACAGAGCGGCCTCAAAGGATTCGGCCCCGATGAGGTGGTAGTCGACCGCCAGAAACTTCCGCGACAAGACGTCTGCATGCTCGGCGACGACGGCCTGCAGCCCTTCGAGGGCCCGCGCGTGGGGATTGCCCGTGAGCAGCAGGTGCATCACGGCCATGTAGTGCGACTTACCTGCACCGAACGAGCCATGGATGAACGCACCCTTGGCGTTGCCCCGAGTGAGCGCGGACTTCACCAGGGTCAAGCCTTCGCCGAACGCGCCGGCGATCTTCTCCGTGACGACGTAGTCCCTGAGGGTCTGCTCGGCAGCAGGAACCCCCTCGTGAATCCGCATGACGAAGTCGTCGTCGTGGACGGCCTCGGGTACGTTGATCGCGTCGCGCAGCATCATCGCTAGGGCACCAGCGGTGGGAATGCTCATCGGTGGGAAATTCCGTTCATCAGGTACGTCGCTTGTCGGTCGCTACGATTGCCACAGCCAAGTGCGATCAGGTGTGCCGACGTCGACCTCGCGCCGCCGCCGGGGGCCGCCACGCGTTCACGTCGTCGCGGGTCATCTGCAGCTGAGCCAGGAACTGGTCGATCTGGCTGGTGACCGCTTGCGCGGCACTGGATCCGAACTCCGGTTCGAGATCGGTGTGCCACTGGTGCAGCCACGGCTCTAGCTCGACAAGCCCGGCCACCAGCGGCACCAGAGCTTCCTTCGAGGCACCGAACGTCTGCTGATTGAGAATTTCGCGAACCAGCGCGACAGCTTGGTCACGGTGGCTCCAGCCAGCCCAGCCAAGTACTTCACTACCGTCTCCCTCGCGGCCAACACGCGGATAGACAATGAAGCGCTCCTTTGGTGTGTCCAGCTTTCCGCGCAGCCGGTAGAATTTTGCCAGCCGGAAGTCGCCCGTCGAGTCGTACTTAGGTGGAATCGGAACGACGACGCTTTCCCCGGAGTCCTCGCGCCGTTGGAGGCGCCAGATTGACTGCCACTCAGCGAATTTCTCTAACCCAGCATCCGTATACCGGTCCGCTGCAAGAAATGGCACCGCCTGATCGGGCAGCACCGAACCAAGCACAGCGACAAGGTCTGGTTCAGGAGAACGTGTTAGCACGCGGCTCAGCTCCATAAGAGTCTCATCACGCCTGAGCACGTCGGCTAGAGCAGCCACCGAACGCGTGGTCGGACCTTGGTGATCCCGCCACAGCATTGGGTCTTCCAGGAGATCCAATATTGCACTCCGCAGTGCGTCGTTGAGCTCCCTGTCCCAACGCGCAAACTCCCAGCGCCGCTTATACTCTGGTCGCTCGAGGAGCCCAATGTTTCCATCAGACTTAAGGACATTCAATCGCTCTTCCACCAATTGCCGGTAGGCCTCGGGCCACACGACGGGGATCGCCTCCGCGGCGACGGACCCATGGCGCTGGAACCACTCCATCTCGCGATCCGCGGTCGTAGGTTCCCGAGCGAGCATGATCTCAAAGGCGCGAGCGCCGAGCGGGATTTCACAGAGATCCCGCCCAGTATAGGTTAGCTGTTGGTCGAGAATGCCATACGCATAATATACTTCCCAATCCAACTCTTCCTGTTCGAAGATGAGCTGGCCAATGAGCCGATCCCATTCTCTTCGCGCCTTCGCGAGGCGAGTAGAAAGCTCCCCGTCAGAACTACTCTTAATCCACGAAGTCACCACTGCATGCGGCGACAGTTCGGCAAGCTTTTGCACCAAGTCATCTACTCTTGCCCCGCGCGCGTTAGGCAGAACTGCAGGCAGGGGCAACTGCCCGACCTTGGTCGAGTTGAACTGATACGTGCGCAACCATTTCGTGTCTGCGTCGCCGCCCTTCTTTTGGCAAACTTGTTTCAGCCAAAAGCAAACGGTTGAACTGTTCAGAAGAGCTGCGAGAGCCTGGTGGTCACGCTCGGAGCTCGACTCGGGCAGCTTAATTATCGGAGCAGTCTGTTTGAAAGCGAACCTCTCGCGGACGAGTACGAAGTGGTTATGTGTAGCAACCTCGGAAAAGGTAATGGTCCAGGCATGAGCACCTTGATCTTTGGGAAGTTGATGCCACTCATACCAAGGGCGCCCCTCTTCGAAGTAGGTGTGCTTTGAGAACGTAGCTCGTTGCCCCAACTCCGACCTAAGAGGCCATAGGCGCACCGCAACCGCCGATTGGGCGTCGAGCGGCAGCAAATCGTGTTCGGGCGAGTATGGGAAGAACGTTGGCTCGGCGGCAAGGATGCGGAAGTCGCGGACTTGGTCGCCGAAGACCAGCGGCTTGAAAGACTCCACTGCGTCGAGTCTCCGCGGAATGAACGAGGGAACCATGAATGCATCGTCTGCACCCTGAATGCCAAAAAAGCCTATTCGATAGGCCATCGCGCTCGGCGTTTGGACGCCGGCACTCTTAATGATTTCCATGAGCTGGCTCGCCCCCCCTCCAGACAACGACCAAGGGTGGCGCGAGAGGACGCTGCGATCAATGTCAGAAACGCTGATGTATTTGCCGTCGTATACCGCGTCATCAACGTGCTCTGATATCTCGGTCCAAACGGGGCCCGTAGCTGGGTCATCTAGTTTCCCGGCGTCGTCCTTAACTCCAAGCACCACATGCACCTGCTGCTTCACCGGTTTGCGGCGGCGCCCGAACACAATCACTGTGGGGGTGCCATCAAAGTTGTGTCCCGGCATCCAGGCGCCTGATGAGTCGATAATTTGAGTCAGGTCGACTGGATTGTCGAGGTGATGTCCAGCGAACAACTCTTCGATGAGCTTCTTGCCGAACTCGCGCTTCATAAAGGAGTTGGACGTGATCTGCCCGACATAACCGGCGCTCTGGCCACGCGCACCCTTGATGGCAAGTCGATAGAAGAGTTCCATGAAAGGCACAGAGAGCGCGTACTTGCGATGGGCTGTGGTGTAGGCCCTGCGGTAGGTCTGACTGAGGACCTTGTCCTTGACTGTAATGTAGGGCGGGTTACCCACGACCACGTGGTAGCGACCGGGCTTGAGGATGGCGAAGTACTCACCGAGGTCTTCGGTGGCATACGTGTACGGATTGTCTCCGAAGAGAGTTTCGGCGGCGCCTTGCTCTCCGAGCAGCGAGTCGCCGATAGCCAAGTGGAATCCCAGTTCCGGTACACCAACCAGGGATCTCTCTCCTGCGGCAGCGATGGCGGCTACAGTGAGGCGAAATCGGGCGATGGCGATGGCGAACGGGTTCAGATCAACGCCGTGGATGGCCTGCATCGCCTTGCGCACGCGCTGTTTGGGGTCAAGCCCAGGCGCCTCGGCAGCCCATTGCTGGTTAAGGCGCTCGAAGGCGCCCAGCAGGAAGTGACCCGACCCGCAGGTCGGGTCGATCAGCCTAAGCTCGTCAAGGCCGAACTCCTGGATCGCAGGAGTCAAAGTGCGATCGAGGATGAACTCCTCGACGAACACCGGCGTCTGCAACAGTGCATAGGTCTTCCTAGCGTGCTCGGACGCGTACTGGTACAGGTCCCCGAGGAAGCGGGTGTCCAGGTCGGGGTCGGTGAAGTCGTGCACCAGCGCGCCGCCAGCGTCGGTACGCCGCCAGAAGTCGACGAGGCCCTTGGCGGCTTCGGCGCTGATTTCGGCGGTCCAGACCGGGTTGTGCTCGGGGTCAACCAGACCTTTACCGGCGAGCTGGGCGGCCAGCACGCGGAAGGACTGCTGGAGCCAGTCGCGGTCATGGTGGCTGGTGTTGACCCGGAAGTACGCGGTCTGGTTTTCGCGTGCGCGGAGGGTGCGGTCACCAGGGCCGGCGATCCAACCCACGGGGACGGGCAAGCCGTCGAGGGTAGCGCCGACGAGGAGGTCGTTGTCCTCACAAAACCGGACGAACGTCGTCGTCACGATCCACGCGACGGCCGCCTGATCAACCTCGTTGTCCCGCCACGCACTCCACGACAGACCCGTGCGCTCATGGCGCAGAGCCTCGGCGTGCTCCCGCCGGAGATCGGCGCCCCATTTGGTTATGGGGTCGTCGGCACGCTCCTTCAGGTCGGCCTGCAGGGCCCGCAGCTGAGCCTTCAGGTCGGCGAGAAGGGCAGAAGAGTCGATCATGCATGGTCTCCGAGGGCGGTGCGCTGAATTGCAGTGGTCTCGTCGTCGGCGAGTTGGGCCAAGTCACGGGGAAGGTCGATCCAGCCGCTCGGGCCCAAGGGAACCGACCGGCCTTCCAGAAGCGGGGCGCGGGCATCGCCGGCCTTGGCGACGAGCAGCCAGCGGGCGGCAGGCCGCTTGGTGCCGGTGTCGAGCAGGGCGGCAAGCCGCGAGGTCATGCCGTAGCGCACCAGCGGGCCGGCGTTGGTCAGCAGAAGCCGTCGGTCTGAGCTGAGTCGTTCGGCCCAGACGGGTTCGACCGACCTCTGGACGACACCTTCGAGTGCCTTCCACTGCTTGCTGTCACGGTCCAGCGCGTCATAGCCGAGCAGACCGCTCCAGATACCGCCGGCCTTTTCGATCTTCTCCCTGGTCGCGCTGACGACGAGCTCGGCGACGTCGAGCACGTCGATGTCGAACTTCGAGGCCAGCGCTCTGGTGGCAGCGACGTACCGCTTCGGCGCGACGGTGAGAGTGAGCGCCGAATGCCTGTCGAGCGACTCGGTGAGCTTGCGAGCGATCTCGGCGGCAGGTGTGGGCGCGAACTGAGTCGCCGAGACCGTGCCCGTGGTGTACAGCACGGTGCTCTTGGGCGCGTAGATACCGTTCCGGTTGACCAGCTCGGGGTACAGCTCGCGCATGAGCACGTCGAGCCTGTCGGAGTTGGGCAGCGGCTCGGTCAGGTGCGGGAACCGAGCACTGAGAGTGCGCCGCACCGCCATCTGGCTGATGGAGCGGCCCGGCTTGCCGCGCATCGCGTGCTCGAGCGCCTCCTTGATCGGCAGTGCGCGCGGGTACAGCTCCTGGAACCCTGACACGGCCGCGGTCTGGCTCGCGGCCGCGGCCAGTCGCAGCAGGCGCGCGTCGGTCACCTGCCACTGGCCGGCGCCGTCGAGCTCGTCAGTCACCCCGCGGAGTTCGCTGATCGCCGTACTGGCGGCGACGACGCCACCGGCAACCAGGTCGTCGGCCTTGCTGCCGAGCTCGCCGGCCAGGTCGGTGACCAAGTCCGCGGGTGGGAAGGAGTCGCCGTCGTCCGAGACCGTCGCGTCCTCGCTCAATGCGAGCAGGTCGACCTTTGCGCCGGCACGGCGCCGGAGCACGAAGTCAGGTTCGGTGTCGCGGGCGTCCAGCTCGACGATCGCCCGCAACAGCGCGGTGCCGTAGGTCGTTCGCTCGGCGCCGTCGAGCGTGGAGCCGCGCACTGTCAGGAGCGAGGCGACCGCCTCGGGCACGGTCATGACGCGCCCGGCGTTTGCGACGATATTGGTCAGCTCGCTGCGCGCGGCAAGGAACGGCTTGTCCTTCGTCCACTCGCCGACGGCGTCGTCGAGCATGCTGGTGACGCGTTCGCGCGTGGTCTGGAAGCTGGCCGCGACCTCGGCAGCCGTGAGCCACGGGGCGCCGCCGCCGAAGCCGAGGAGGCCGCGCGCGAGCGGCTTGTCCGCCGCGGGGAGCATTTCCAGCAGGTTGTCGACCACGCGATCGACGCCGAGCGCTACCTCGAGCCCCGGAGCAGGCTCGGTGGGGCGCAATGCGGTGCGCCACTGGGCAATGCGTCTCTGGATCTCCTTACGGTAGGTCTCCCCCAGGCCGCGGATGCCGTTGATCTTGACCGGGTGAACGCCGAGGACGTCGCCCACCGTGACCACGCCGTCCAGACGGCGCAGCGCGGAGAGTGCCTGCGCCGACAGACCGGACTGCTCCAGCGGCGTCTCCAACGTGACCTTGGAGGCGAGCTCGTCGTCCTTCTGCCGTGCGTCGTCGTCCAGGGCAAGACCTGCGAAGACGTCACTCCAGGCGCGCAGCAAATCTTCGACGTTGCCGAACCGCTCCTTGACCTCCGGCGACAGTGCCTTGCGGAACAGCTCCGTGAGTTGGGCGCCGACGGCGGGGTCGAACGACGTCGGCTCGACCACTGGCCGATCGGTCGCGTTGGCGGGTGCGCTTGCGCCGTTGGGCCACCAGGGCAGCACGCCAGTCGCCATCTCGAACAGGGTCGTCGATACTGCCCACAGCTCGGCCGCCCGGTCGTAGCGGGTGCGGCGTCCCTTGCCGAGATACGGGTCGAGGTAGCCGGGCGTGCCGGAGGCGATGTTGTCCAGCGGCTCGCGGGCCAACGAGAGGTCGAACAGGGTCAGGTGGGGCTTGCGGTAGCCAGGGTCCGGTGCGATGCCAAGGTTCGCGGGTTTGATGTCCCGGTGGAAGACGCCCTTGACGTCGATCAGGTAGGCCATGGCCTCCAGCAGGTCGGTGCCCCAGCGCTGCAACTGCTCCAGGGTCGACTGACCTTCCTTGACCAGACGCGTGGCGAGGGTTTCCTTGCCGGCGTCGGACATGAGCAGCACGCGACGGTCGCCGAGCTCAAGCGTCTCGACAAGCCGGACGACGCGGGGGTGCTCGAGCCCGCCGAGCACATGGGCCTCGACGTCGAGCCTGCGTCCGGCGGCGTCGTTACGCGCAACCTTGAGGATGAGCTCCTTGTCGTCGCCCGCGTGATCATCCAGCACGGCAAGGGCAACGCCCGACGAACCCTCGCCGCGGCGACCGACGACGAGGAACCGTCCGCCGATCATGTCGCCGGTCTGGGCGTCGAGCGGATCCTCGATCTCCACCGGCGGGGCCTGGTCGTCAGGTCGGCGCACCTCGTCCCACGCCATCCGGACCAGTTCGAGCGCTTCCTCCACAGATGCAGGGCGCACCGCCTCGTCAACGGAGGTCAGGTTGGCCACGACTTCGGCGAGCGTGTCGGGCAGGGCTGCGGTGACTGCGCGCGGATCGAACCGTCCGGCATGCTGCTGGACTTCCTGGACCTCGGCGATCGTCATCGCCGGCGCCTTGCCCGTCAGGATCAAGAACGCCAAAGCGCCGAATCCGAAGACGTCCAGGGGAGCCCCAGGCACGTCGGCGACCGACTGGCGCGCCTCGGGCGCGAGCCACACCAGGTCTTCCGCGCCCGCGACGCCGAGCAGGTCCGTCACGCCCCGGCTGATGACGGTCCAGCGTGTTGAAGCGGCCGTCTCCCGGTCCTTCTGCGCCGAGTACCAGTCGCGTACCTCGAGACGGGGTCCGTTCGGCGAGGGCCGCACCCACACCCGCTGCGGCGAAAGGGCTCGGTGGAACAGGTGGCGGTTGTGCGCGAACCGGAGGATGTCCCCAAGCTGCTCGACCATCGCAACGCGGTCGTCAACCGTGAGCGCGGCGCCCTCGTCAGCGAGGAACGCGTCGAGCGGCCGCTCGACGTCCTGGTACTCGAAGACGAGAGCGGGACCGTCGTCGGTCACCAGGAACTGCTGGGGCACCGCGATGCCCTCGTGGCGGATGCCGAAGGTGAGCTGGTATTCGCGCTGGGCAAGCTGCTCGATACGCTTGCGCTCCGACGCGGACGCCTTGGGGGGCACGTCGTACAGGCGCAGCCGCTGCTTGATCTTGGTCAGGTTCGGGTGCGTGACCACCACGTCCTGCCAGTCGACTCCCTCGGCCACCGGGTCGGACTCGGCGACCGCGTAGTCGCCGACCATCCGCGTCTTGGGAGTGGGACGGAAGTCGGCCTTGTCGCACAGGTGCCGCACGAGGCGGGCGCGCTGCGGGTCGATGGCATCCTTCGGGTTGGCCGGCGGCGTTGCCAGAAACTCGCTCAACCGCTGCAGCGGAGGCTTGGAGGTGACGTCGTACGTATCAAGTTTGACGACGCCGGCACGGCCCGAGGCGTCAACCGCAAACGTGGATCCCTGTCCGTGCAAAACGACGAGCGCGTTGACCCACGGGACGCTCCGTTCCATGTGAAGGCTCGACGCGTACGACTTGAGCAGTGACGCGAGACGCTTGCCCTTGCGGTCGGTGATCAAAAACGGGTTCGGGTGCGTCTTGCCAGGCTGGTACCAGCGCTGAGAGTTGCCGGTGATGGTGCCATGCCACCCCTTGAGTTCGACGCAGAAGAGACCGACCGGAGTCAGCAGGAGGACGTCGACCTCGGCCGTGCGGTTGTTGGTGTCGATGAAGGTCAGGTTCACCCACGCCGTGGTGCGACCATCGTCAGGCAGAACCTCACGGAAAGCCTCGAGCGCGGCCGCTTCCTCCGGCGTCGCGGGCGGCCCCATCACTTTCCAGCTAGGCGAATCAGCCTTCATCGGTTACTCGTTGCTCCGGGGTGTGCGACGTCGATGTTGCTGCAGCCTAGCGTCCTGCACCGACAGCCTCACGAGGAGTGGGAGCGTCGCGCAGTGGGGTGATCTGAACGGCAGAGCCCACCAGGGTGACACAGGGCGGGCTCGACCGCAAGCTCGAGCCGAGCGAAGGCGGCGAGGTGGACGAATTGAATCGACCCTCGGCTCGAGCAACCATCACCCTCAGCGAGCAGCCCATGGTGCTGCGAATGGACGTACTGGTTGTCAACGCAGATCTCGGCCCGATGCACCGGGTCAGCCTCCGTCATGCCGTACGGATGCTCTGCCGTCAGGTCGCCGAGGTGCACGAGGCGGTGCCCGACCGGCTGATCGGCGTCTACCCGCTGCCGCGGGTGGTCCGGCTGGTCCGGTACGTCGTCACCCGGTGGCGTTTCACCTCCGGCCCGGCCTGGTCCCGGCGCGGTGTGCTGGCACGCGACGGCCGGCGCTGCGGCTACTGCGGCGCGGCGGCCGCCACCGTCGACCACATCCTGCCCCGCTCCCGCGGCGGTGGTAACACCTGGACGAACACCGTCGCCTCCTGCGCCGGCTGCAACCAGCGCAAGGCCGACCGCACCCCCGCCGAGGCCGCGATGACGCTGCGGGTTGTCCCCCGGGCGCCGAGCTGGGCCGTGCATGCCCGCTCCTGAGGGCCCTGACCGGTGCGAGCCGAGCAGGGATGGACCCAACCGGTACGCCGGGCCCGCCGGCGCGAGCGGCGGGCCCGGCGTGAGACGTCGTTCAGTGCCTGTTGCGGGGGTGCTGCCGGGCCATCCGTTCGTTACCGTGCCGGTAGTTGCCGGTCCAGCGGGCCATCGCCAGCTGGGGATCGTCCTCGACCTCGGCGAGGAACTCGGCGGCACGGCCACCGCGCAGCTTCGCGGCCACCCGGCCGTGGTGAGTGATGATCACGCTACCGTCGGCGCGACTGACGTACTCGAATCCCTCTGCCCGACCACCCATCCGATGCACTGTACCGGCGCTTGCCTGGAAGACGGGACGCTCCACATATGTGCTGAGCCTGGCGTTCACGCGTCACGACGACCGGTGGCTGCTCGTCCACGACCAGAACACCTTCTGCTGAGCAGCCCGGATCTGGATCAGTTCGTCGCCGACCTGCCAGGCCAGCTCGCTGGCGTAAGTCATGGGTGACGATGCGACCGGCGTCACTGCTCTTATCAACCCCGATGAATAGCATCCGCTCTGATGGCGGCTGCACCGGAGAAACCACGGCATCGGCCCGGCCGGCTGCGTCAGGCCACGGCCGGGTGGTCGCCCCTGCCACCGTCCGGTCCGCTCCGGACGGTGGCAGGGGCCACCCTGGTGAACACCGTCGGCACCGGGCTCTGGTCGGCCGGCGCCGCGGTCTTCCTCACCCGCAACGTGGGCCTGAGCGCCGCCGAAGTGGGGCTCGGCCTGGGCGCCGCCGGGCTGGCCGGCCTCACCGCGAGCGTGCCGCTCGGTCGCCTCGCCGACCGGCGGGATCCGCGTACGGTGCGCGCGGTGCTGCAGGTGATGCAGGGCTGCGTCGCGTGCGCGTACCTGTTCATCGGCTCCTTTCCCGCCTTTCTGCTGGTCGCCGTCCTCGACGCGTTGCTGGTCTCGGGGAACCTCCCGGTCCGCGCCGCACTCATCTCGGCGGTCGCCGGACCCACGACACGGGTACGCGCCTTCGCGGCGATGCGTGCCGTTGCCAACATCGGAATCAGCACCGGCGCGGGTCTCGCCGCCGTCGCGCTGCTCGCCGACACCCGGCTCGGTTACCTCCTGCTGGTGGGCGGCAACGCGCTGACGTATCTCATCTCCGCCGGGTTACTGATGCGCCTGCCCTCGATGCCACGCGCGGCGGCCGCTTCCCCGCCATCGGCCCGTGGGGTGCTACGCGACTGGCGGTTTCTCCTGGTCAGCGCAGCGGCAGCGGTGCTCGGGCTGCACCAGGTCCTGCTCGCGCTGGTACTTCCCCTGTGGATCGTCGGCCGGACCAGCGCACCCGCCGTAATGATCTCGGTGGTGCTGTTGACCAACACGGCGCTGACCGTGCTGCTCGCGGTCCGCCTCAGCACAGGGGCCGAGAGCGCCTTCGGTGCCGCGCGAATGCTGCGCCGGGCGAGCTGGCTACTCGCCGTGGCCCTGCTCCTCTACGCCGCCACCGGCACGGTCGGGACCGCGGCCGCGGTGATCCTGCTCGTCGGGGCAACCCTGGTCTTCACGCTCGGTGACCTGTTGCAGAGCACCGGCTCGGCGGCGCTCGCCTACGGGCTGGCGAGTACGGAGGCGGTCGGCGCGTACCAGGGCGGGCATCAACTGATCGCGGACCTCGTACAAGCGGGCGGAACGACGCTGCTGGTCCTGTTGCTCATCGACGGTCCGAGCGCGGGCTGGCTCCTGCTCGCGGGGGTCTTCGTTCTGACGGGCCTGGCGACGCCGGCCCTCACCGCTCGTGCCCTCCGTACCGCCACCTGGTCGGGTGGAGCGGGATAGCCGGCGGCCTCGCCGCAGCCAAAAATCGGTTGCGGAGGGCCGGGCCGGGAACGGGATGGCGGTCCTGTGGATCAGGTGGGTGGGGGGAGGTGGCGGCGGGTGTCCTCGCTACTGGAGGGGCCGCGTTCCCAGCCCGCGACCCGGGCACCGTCGGTCGGCGGCGGCACCACGCCCTCCTCCAGGAAGGTGTAGCGGCCGGCGAGGACCGCCTGGGCCGCCTTGACGTCCACCGAGTCGGTGTTGTCCCACAGGTCGGCGAAGAGCGCTTCGGCACGCTGGCGGGCCTGCCGGCAGAAGAGGTCCGCCAGCTCCAGCCCTTCCGGGCGGGTCTCCCGCTCGGCGCGGGCCCGGACGCAGACCGCGGAGATGGCGAAGAGTTCCGCGCCGATGTCGACGATGCGGCCGAGGAACGCCTGCTTGCGCTCCATCTTTCCCTGCCAGCGGGACATCGCGTAGAAGGTGGAGCGGGCAAGCTTGCGCGAGGAGCGCTCGACGTAGCGCAGGTGCCCGGCGAGCGGGCCGAACTCGGCGTACCCGGTGGGTTTCTGCCCTTCGCCGAGGGCGAGGGTGGGGAGCCATCTGGCGTAGAAGGCGCCGGCCTTGACCCCGGCCCGGGCCTTGCCACCGAGGCCGACGTCGGGATCGATGATGTCGCCGGCGACCGAGAGGTGCGCGTCGACCGCCTCGCGGGCGATCAGCAGGTGCATGATCTCGGTGGAGCCCTCGAAGATCCGGTTGATCCGCAGGTCCCGCAGGATCTGCTCGGCCTGGATGGGACGTTCGCCGCGGGCGGCGAGGGAGTCGGCGGTCTCGTAGCCGCGGCCACCCCGGATCTGGATCAGCTCGTCGCCGACCTGCCAGGCCAGCTCGCTGGCGTAGAGCTTCACCAGCGCCGCCTCGATGCGGATGTCGTTGCGGGCGTCGTCGGCGAGCATGCAGCTCAGGTCCAGCATGGTCTCCATGCCGTAGGTCGAGGCGGCGATGAAGGCGAGCTTCTTGGCGATCGCCTCGTGCCGGCCGACCGGCAGGCCCCACTGCACCCGCTCGGCAGCCCACTCGCGGGCGACATTCAGCGCCCACTTGGAAGCGCCCACGCACATCGCCGGCAGGGAGAGCCGGCCGGTGTTCAGGGTCGACAGGGCGATCTTGAGACCCTTGCCCTCCCCGCCGATCACGTTCTCGCCGGGGACGAAGACGTCGTGGAAGCGGGTGACGCTGTTCTCCAGGCCGCGCAGCCCCATGAAGGCGTTGCGCCGCTCCACGGTGATGCCGGGTGAGTCGGCCTCGACCACGAAAGCGGTGATGCCGCCGCGGCGCCCTTCGGTGCCCGGCACCCGGGCCATCACCACCAGCAGGGAGGCGACCGTGCCGTTGGTGGCCCAGAGCTTCACGCCGTTGAGCCGGTAGCCGGTGCCGTCGGCGGTCGGTTCGGCGAGGGTGCCCAGCCGGGCCGGGTCGGAGCCGACGTCGGACTCGGTGAGCAGGAACGCCGAGACCTCACCGGCGGCGAGCCGGGGCAGGAAACACTGCTTCTGCGCCTCGGTGCCGAACATCTTGAGCGGCTGTGGCACCCCGATCGACTGGTGCGCCGAGAGCAGCGCGCCGATCGCGGGGCTGACCGAGCCGGCGAGCATCAGCGCCCGGCAGTAGTCCAGGTTGCTCAGCCCGAGCCCGCCGTACGACTCGCCGATCTTCATCCCGAAGGCGCCGAGCGCGGCGAGGCCGTGGAAGACCTCGTCGGGGATGCGGGCGTCGCGCTCGATCGCCGCGCCGTCCACCTCGGAGCGGAGGTAGGTGTCGAGGCGGCCCAGGAACTCCTGCGCCTTGACCGTCTGCTGCGGGTCCGGCTGCGGCCACGGATCGATGAGGTCCAGCCGCAGCCGGCCGAGGAAGAGTTCCTTGCCGAAGCTCGGCTGACGCCACCGCGATTCCCGGGCGCCCTCGGCGACCTGGCGGGCTTCCTTCTCGCTGACCTGGCCGGCTTCGGCGGGCAGCGCGGCGGTTCCGTCTGTCGTGCCCGCCCCGGGCCCGTCGTCCTTGGTCGTGGTCACGGCAACCCCCTCAGCTTCCGGTACGCCTGACACCGACAAGTGTCGATGGGAGGAACGCTACCGCCGTTGCCGATCCGCAGGTAGAGGGCGGCACCAGGTCATGACGGGTCGTCGTCCTCGTCGTCGATGTCGTCGTCGCCCCAGTTGCGCCGGGCCATCGGCAGCACCACCCACAGGAGCGTGAACCAGGCGAGCGTGATGGTGGTCAGGATGATGGCCGCGGTGAGGTTGACGATGTAGTCGGTCACCAGGAGCACCGAGCTCGCCATCGCGATCAGCATGAAGCCGAGCCCGCCGGTGGCCATCGTGTGGGCGAAGCGGACCAGCTCCGGTTTGCGGCCCTGCCGGAAGAGCGCCCGGTGGAAGGCGACCGGCGAAATGATCATCGCCGCGCTCGCCGCGGCCGAGAGGAGCGCCACCAGGTAGACGTCACGCTGGAACTCGGTCACCTCGGGAAAGCCGCTGCTGAACGGCAGGGTCAACAGGAACGCGAAGAGGATCTGCACACCGGTCTGAGCGACCCGCAGTTCCTGCAGCAGATCGGCGAAATTGCGCTGCCAGCGCTGCCGTTCGGACTCCTGCGACACGTGGGGCACCTTTCGTTGTGGGGCTACCCGGCGAACCCGCTTGCCGGGTGGCCTCCAATGCCCCACCGCGATGACCCTGAAACGGGCTCAGCCGGTGACCCGGTCCCGGATGGCCGCCGCCAGCGGAGCCGGCGCCTCGTCCGGGATCCAGTGGCTGACCCCGGGCAGCTCGAGGAAGCGGTAGTCACCGGTGACGTAGTGGGCGCAGGCGTGTGCGGCGGTGCCGCCGAGCGCCGCGTCCCGGGTGCTCCAGACGTACGTGGTGGGGACGGTGACCGGGCCGACGTCGCCGTAGGTGGCCGGGGTTATCGCGCGGTACCAGTTCAGGCCCGCGGTCAGCGCGCCCGGGGCGCGCATCGCGTCGATGTAGGGTGCGGCCTGCTCGGCCGGCAGGCCGGTGAACATCAGACGCAGCGCGGCCGCGTCGAAGGAGAGCAGCACCTTCTCCGCCAGGCCCGCCCGCCGGAAGAGCCTGATGTACCACGATTTGAGCTTCTGGCCGACGTCGTCGCGCAACGCCTGCCCGACCGCCTCCGGGTGCGGCACCGAGACGGCGGTGAGGGTACGCACCCGCTGCGGATGCCGGGCGGCGAGGTGCCAGGCGACGATCGCGCCCCAGTCGTGGCCCACCAGATGGGCCGAGTCCAGCCCGAGCACGTCGAGCACGGCGCACACGTCCGCCACGCACTCCTCGATCCGGTACGCCGCCACGTCGGCGGGCCGGGCACCGGGCGAGTAGCCGCGCTGATCGAGGGCGTACGTACGCAGCCCGGCGGCGTGCAGTTCCGGGACGACCTGGTCCCATTCGCCGCTGTGCTGCGGGAACCCGTGCAGCAGCAGCACCGGCTCACCGTCGGCGGGGCCGCCTTCCCGTACCTCGAACCGAAGTCCGCGCGCATCGACCAGCATGAGTCGCAGCGTACCGGGGATCGGCCCGGGACGCCGGGGGCGCGATGGCGGGCTCTGGCCGGGAGCGGGGGCCGGTGCTAATCTCTGCCGCGACAACTTCACATCCGACAGGGGAGCGCACAGCGCTGAGAGTGCGGCATGACGCCGCAGACCCTCGAACCTGATCTGGGTAATGCCAGCGCAGGGAGTTCGGTCGACCTCCAGCCGCGCCGCAGTCCGGGCTTCGCCGGACGCGGCGTGCGTCTTCTCCTGGTTCGCTGACAAGGAACTGGGAGCAAGGATCATGAATCACCGTTGGCGCACACTCGACATCGTCGTGGCCGCCGTCATCGCCGTCGCCTTCGGCGTCATCTTCTGGGCGTGGGGGCTGGTCTGGCGGGCCGCCGACCCGCTCTTCGCGTTCTTCCCGCCCTCGCAGGCGCTGATCTACGGGGTCTGGCTGGTGCCGGCCGTGCTCGGCGGACTGGTGATCCGCAAGCCCGGCGCGGCGCTCTTCTGCGAAGCGCTGGCGGCGACCGTGTCGGCGCTGCTCGGCTCGGAGTGGGGCGGTGTGACCATCGCCCAGGGGCTGGTGCAGGGGCTCGGCGCCGAACTCGCCTTCGCCGCCTTCCGGTACCGCTCCTTCAAGCTGCCGACGGCGGCGCTCGCCGGGGCGCTGACCGGTCTGGGTGCGGCGCTCTTCGACTTCTTCGTCTGGAACACCGAGTACGCGCTCTGGGCGTACCGGATCCCGTACGCGCTCTTCACGATCGTCAGCGCGACCGTGATCGCCGGCGTGGGCGGCTGGTACCTCACCCGGGCGCTGGCCGGCACGGGTGCCCTGGACCGGTTCGCCGCCGGGCGCGAACGCCGCACCGTCTGAGGCTCTCCCCGCCCGGCCCTGGGATCGGGGCCGGGCGGGCACGCGCAGGCACCACGCACGACGGAGAGGAGGGGTGGATGAGCGCGGTCACGCTGACCGGGTTCGGCTGGCGGCACGCCGGGCGCGGCGCCTGGGCGGTACGCGGCGTGGACCTGCGGATCGAGGCGGGCGAGCGGGTGCTGCTGCTCGGCCCCTCCGGCGCCGGCAAGTCCACCCTGCTCGCCGCGCTCGCCGGGCTGCTGCCCGAGGACTCCGGCGAGCAGGAGGGCGCCGTCGAGATCGACGGCCTCGACCCGCGCAAGGCCCGTGAACGCGTCGGCATCGTCTTCCAGGACCCGCAGACGCAGCTGGTGATGGCCCGCTCCGGCGACGACGTCGCGTTCGGGCTGGAGAACCGGGGCGTGCCGCCGGCGGAGATCTGGCCACGGGTGGACGCCGCCCTGCACCGGGTCGGTTTCCCCTACCCGCGCGACCGTCCCACGGCGGCGCTCTCCGGTGGCGAGCAGCAGCGGCTGGCGCTGGCCGGGGTGCTCGCCCTGCGCCCGTCGCTGCTGCTGCTGGACGAGCCGACCGCCAACCTCGACCCGGCCGGCGCGGCGCTGATCCGCGGCGCGATCGCCGGCGCCCTCGACGCCGACACCACCTGCGTGCTGGTGGAGCACCGGGTCGCCGACGCGCTGGAACTGGTCGACCGGGTGGTGGTGCTGGAACCGGGCGGGGGTGTGGTCGCCGACGGCGTGCCCGGGGCGGTCTTCGCCGCGCACGGGGCCGCGCTGGCCGAGGCGGGTGTCTGGGTGCCCGGCCATCCGGTGCCGCCGCGGCCGGCCCGCGCGGCGGCGGGTGAGGTGCTGCTCACCGCCGACCGGCTCGGCCTGCCACCCCGGCTGGCCGCCACCGATCTTGCGGTACGCGCCGGCGAGGCGCTCGCCGTGCTCGGCCCCAACGGCGCCGGGAAGTCGACCCTGGCGCTGCTCCTCGGCGGGCTGCTGAAGCCGGGCAGCGGCACGGTCCGGGGCGGCAGCGTCCTGGCCGGCGCCGACGCCGGCGTCCCTCCGCACCGCTGGAAGGCCCCGGCGCTGGCACGCCGGATCGGGTCGGTCTTCCAGGACCCCGAGCAGCAGTTCCTCACCGGCAGCGTCTTCGACGAGCTGGCGCTGGGCCCGCGCCGCACCGGGGAGCCCGAGCCGGTGGTGAAGTCCCGGGTCGACGAGCTGTTGGAGCGGCTGCGGCTGGGCCGGCTCGCCGGTGCCAACCCGTACACGCTCTCCGGCGGGGAGGCGCGGCGGTTGAGTGTGGCCACGGCCTTGGCGACGGCACCGCGGCTGCTGATCTGCGACGAGCCGACCTTCGGGCAGGACCGCCGGACCTGGCAGGAGCTGGTGGACCTCTTCGCCGACCTGCGCGACGACGGGCACGCGATCGTCTGTGTCACCCACGATCCGGAGTTCGTCGCCGCGCTGACCGACCGCCGGCTCGTGCTGGGGGCGCCGTGATCGCCCTGGAGCCGGTCGCCGACCCGCGCGCGCCGCTGGCCCGCCGCAACCCGGTGGCGAAACTCGCCGCCGCGCTGCTCTTCTCGTTCGCGCTGGTGGTGACCGTCGACCCGGTCGCGCCGGCGATCGCCATCGCCATGGAGCTGGCGCTGCTGCCGCTCTTCGGGGTCCGCTACGGCGTGCTGCTGCGGCGCACCTGGCCGCTGGTGATCGGCGCGGTCGGCGTCGTGGTGGCGATGGTGCTCTTCGCCGCCGAACGCGACGGCCCGGTGCTGTTGAGCGCCGGGCCGCTGGTGGTCACCTCCGGGGTGCTGATGACCACCCTCGGTCTGGTGCTGCGCATGTTCGCCGTCGCGCTCCCCGGGGTGATCGTCTTCGCCACCACCGACGCCACCGACCTGGCCGACGCGCTGATCCAGAACGTACGGGCCCCGGCGCGCTTCGCCATCGGCGCGCTAGCCGCTTTCCGGCTGGTGCCGCTGCTCGGCCAGGAGTGGCAGATGATCAGCATGGCGCGCCGGGCGCGCGGCGTGGAGGCCGGGCGGAACCCGGTCGCCAAACTGAAGCTCTTCGTCTCCACCGCGTTCGCCCTGCTGGTCGGGGCGATCCGCCGCGGCAGCCGGCTGGCGGTGGCGATGGACGCCCGGGGCTTCGACGCCGGCACGCCCCGCACAGTCGCCCGCCGGCAGCATTTCACCGCCGCCGACGCGGCGCTGATCGCCGGGGCGCTGCTGCTGGCCGCGGTCGCGCTCGGCGTGAGCATCCGGCTCGGCACCTTCCAGCTGATCTGGTAGCCCGCAGAGCTGATCCGGCGGCGGATCGGGGTGGCCCCGGTCCGGCGGTGGCCCGGAGCGCCCGGCCGGCGGCGGGTCCACCATGGAAGACCCGCCGCCGATCGCCGATCAGCTGCGCCGGAAGGCGTACTTGCGGGCCTGGGCGCCACCCTTGCCGCGGCTGTCGCCGTGGAACTGCGGCCCGTGCCCGGCCTGCGGACCGTGCTTGGGGGCCGGTTTCTCCGTCGCGACCGGGGTGAGCTCCTCGACGGTCACCGCCGGGACCACCATCGGCGCGATCGACGGCGCCGGCTCGCCGACGACCGGCATCTCGGCGGTCAGGCCCGGCTCGGCCGCGGTGTCGGTACGCGGCTTGGCCGCGGTGTCGGTACGCGGCTTGGCCGCGGTGTCGGTACGCGGCTTGGCCGCGGGCGGCGGAACGGGCCGACGGGACTTGCGGGGTTTCTTACTGGCAGGCATCCGGGTCTCCTCTGATGCTCTGAACCGGGTTCACGGCAGCGCCGGCTCGGCGGAAGGGAAAGGGATGCTCCGAGGTCGGCCGGGATCGCTTCGACCGGGTCGGCACACGTCGACAACGGCGGAGGGAAAGGACGCCCACGGAGCAGCCAGGCACCCGCCGGGAAGGGCGGGGCGGCTCGCGGAAACGGGCGTCACTTGCGCATGGCGACATGGTAGGCCTCTCGACGCCGACGGCGCAGCTCCATTTCCCGCCGGACGGGTGTCGGTGCGACGACAGCGGGTACGCCGCTGCGATGAAGACCACGTGGAAGCCGATCGACAAGCCCGGTGCCGTCACCAGCAAGGAGCGCCGCGAACTGCCCGACAGCGCGTACGCCTTCCCGGGCAAACGCAAGGAACCACTGGTCGACGCGAAGCACGTGCGCAACGCCATCGCCCGCTTCGACCAGGTGCAGGGCGTCACCGACCGGGATCGGGACCAGGCATTCGCCAACATCCAGGCGGCGGCGCGGCACTACGACATCGACATGGTCGAGACGAACTGGCGCCAGCTCGGCAAGCTGCCGCACACGCCGAACCCCGCGCAGCGCTGAGGCGTACGCGGGGCTCGGATCCAGGCTGAGCGGCCGGGGTCAGCGGAACAGGCCGCGCTTCTTCTGCTGAGGGCGGATCATGTCCGCACCCTGGCGCAGCCATCCGCTGGCGCGCGTCGGGCCCTTACCCCGCTCCATGCGCTCGCTGAGCTTGCGGGCGCCGGCCGCGGCGACCGGTACGGCCACCGCCATGATCGCCCAGCCGCGAAGTCCACCCCTCATGTCATCCTCCTGAGTCGTTGCCTCTCCGGTGACCCGGAGTCCTCCGGTTGTCACCCGGCGACGCAGACTCAATACCCCGTCTCGTCGGCGGCTATGCGGCCACGGTCCGCGAACCGGACTCCTGGGACGACAGGCGGGTCACCCGGTGCGCCCAGACGGCGAGCAGCTCCTCGTCGTGGCTGACGGCCAGCACCCCCAGCTCCCGTTCGGCCACGACGGCGCGTACCGCCTGGACCAGCGCGGCGGTGGTGGAGGCGTCGAGCATCGCGGTCATCTCGTCGCAGATCAGGTACCGGGGGCGCAGCACCAGCGCCCGGGCCAGGCAGGCGCGCTGCAGCTGGCCGTCGCTGACCTCGTGCGGCAGCCGGCCCAGCAGGTCGTCGGTGAGCCCGACCAGCTCCGCCACCTCGGCCACCCGCGCCGGCTGGTCGGCGCGGACCCGGTTGGCACGCAACGGCTCGGCGATCACATCCCGCAACCGCAGCCGCGGATCGACCGACCGGCGCGGCGACTGGAAGACCACCCCGATCGCCGTCCGCGCCGCCCGTGGTGCCCGGTAGCGGAACCCGTCGACCGGGACGCCGTCCAGCAGCACCCGTCCCGACCAGGGGCGCTGCAGCAGGGTGAGGACCCGCACCAGGGTGGACTTGCCGCAGCCGCTCGGACCGGCCAGCCCGACCACCTCGCCGGGGGCGATCGACAGGGCGGCGTCGCGCAGCACCGGTTCGCCGCGCCGGTATCCGAATGTCACGTTCTCGGCGGTCAGCACGACACGTCCTCCTTCTCGGCGACGCCGGCCGGCACCGGCGCGGGCCGGCAGGCCACCGCCCGATCGCCGTACGCGCGCAGCGCCCCCGCGCCGTCGCACTCCCCCGGCACCCGGGTGTGGAAGGCGCAGCCCGTCGGCAGCGCCGACAGCTCCGGCGGCTGGCCGGGGATCGGCACCAGACCGTTGCGCGGCAGCGCGCCGAGCAGCCCGCGGGTGTAGTCGTGCCACGGGTCGGCGAGTACCCGCGCGGCCGGGCCGGTCTCGACGAGCCGGGCGGCGTACATCACCGCGAGGTCGTCGGCGACCTCCTCGGCGGCGGCGATGTCGTGGGTGATCAGCAGTACGGCGCGGCCCTGATCGGCGAGTTCGCGCAGCGCGCCGAGGGTCTGGCGCACCAGCGGCCGGTCCAGTCCGGCGGTCGGCTCGTCGGCCAGCAGCACCGGCGCGTCGGCGGCGAGCGCGAAGGTCAGCGCGGCACGCTGGGCCATCCCGCCGGAGAGCTCGTGCGGGTAGCGGTCGAGGTGGGCCGGGTCCAGTCCGGCCCGGACGGCGAGCGCGTCGCAGCGTTCCCGCAGGGCCGCCCGTTCGGCGCGCCCGGGGCGGGTCCGGCGGGTGCCGGCGGGCCGGGCGAGCATCGCGACGGTCTCGGCGAGCTGGTCACGGACGGTGCGTACCGGGGTGAGGTGGGTGGTGGCCGACTGCGGCACCAGCGCCACCCGGCGGCCCCGGACGCGACCGGCGAGGACCTGCTCGGGGCAGCGCAGCAGCTCCAGCGGCGCGGTGTCGTCGGCGCCGCCGAGCAGCACCTCCCCGCGCACCTCGGCGTTGGCGGGCAGCAGCCCCAGGATCGCCGAGGTCAGCACCGACTTGCCGCAGCCGCTCTCCCCGACCAGGGCCAGGATCCGGCCGGGGTGCAGCCGCAGCGAGACGTCGATCGCGGCCTGCACCACGGCGCGGCGGTGGCCGCCGGTGTGGAAGCGCACCGACAGGTCCCGCAACTCCAGTGCGGCGTTCACAGCGACAGCTCCGTCCGTCGGCGCGGCACCAGCCGGTCCCGCAGGGCCGCGCCGCAGGTCGCCACGGCCAGGGTGGCGATGACCAGCGCGGCGGACGGGAAGACCAGCGGCCACCAGGCGCCGAGCATCACCGCTTCCCGCGCCTCGTCGAGGAGAATGCCGAGGCTGGCGGTGTGCGGGGGCAGGCCGAGCCCCAGGAAGCTCAGCGCGGTCTCGTGCCAGACGGCGTGCGGCAGCATCAGCACCGTGGCGAGAGCGGCCTGCGGCACGACGGCCGGCAGCAGGTGCCGCCGGGTCACCCGCCACCGGGAGGCCCCGCCGGCCACGGCGGCGTCGATGAACTCGCGGTCGCGCAGCGAGAGCACCTCGGCGCGCACGATACGGGCGACCGACGACCAGTGGGTCAGCGCGATCGCCACGATCACCGCGGTCAGCCCGCCGCCGTAGAGGGCGACGATGACGATGCCGAGCAGCAGGTGCGGCACCGAGTTCACGGTGTCGATCAGCCGCATGACGAGCTGGTCGACCCAGCCGCCGGCGATGCCGGAGAACGCCCCGACCAGGGTGCCGATCACCGTGGAGACCACCGCGCAGACCGCGGCCACCAGCAGCGACACCCGCAGCCCGGCGGCGGTACGCACGAAGAGGTCCCGGCCGGCGGAGTCGGTCCCGAACCAGCCGCCGGCGCCGGGCGCGAGCAGCGCCCGTCCGTGGTCGGTGAGCCGCTCGTCCAGGCCGGCCAGCCAGGGCGTCAGGAGCGCGTAGGAGACCAGGAGCACGAGCAGGGTGATACCGAGCGCCGGGCGCGTCCAGCCGGGCCGGCGTGGCCCGCGCGGCATGCCCGCGCGCGGCCGGGCGGCGCTGATCCAGCCGCCGTCGCCCGCCGGGACGGGCGCGGCGGGCGGCGCGTGCAGAGTCCGCTCAGCCATCGAGACGCACCCGGGGGTCGAGCAGCGTGTACGCCACGTCCGCCAGCAGCGAGCCGAGCAGCACGGCGACGGTTGCCAGCAGGGTCAGCGCGGCGAGCAGCGGGAAGTCGACGGCGCTCGCCGCCCCGATCACCGCCTGCGCCACGCCCGGCCAGGAGAAGACCTCCTCGACCAGCATCGCGCCGGTGACGACCTCGGCGACGCGCGCGCCGAGCACGGTGGTGAAGGGCAGCAGCGCCCCGGGCAGGGCGTGCCGCAGCACCACCCGCGCCTCGGGCAGCCCACGGGTACGCGCGCCGGCGACGTGGTCCTCGGTGAGCGCCGCCAGCAGCGACTGGCGTACGTGCAGCAGCAGCACCGGGGTCTGCGAGATCGCCAGCACGGTCGCCGGCAGCACCAGGTGGCGGGCCACCTGCCCGACGGTGATCTCCGCGCCGGCGTCGGTCAGGCCGGCCACCGGCAGCCAGGCCAGTCCGAGCCCGAATATCGCGATCGCGCCGAGCGCCACCACGAACGGCGGGACGCCCTCGATGGCGTGGCTGAGGCCGGTGACGGCCCGGTCGACCCAGCCGCCCTGGCGCCACGCCGACCAGATCCCCAGCACCAGGGCGGTGGTGGTGGCGAGCACCATCGCGACCGCCACCAGCAGCACGGTCCAGGGCAGCCGCTCGGTGATCACCTCGGCGACCGGCTGGCGCAGCCAGAGCGAGGTGCCGAGGTCGCCGGTGAGCAGGTCGCCGACCCAGTGCAGGTAGCGCTGCGGCAGCGCGTCGTCGAAGCCCAGCTGTGCGGCGAGCCGGGCCTGGTCGGCCGGGTCCATCGTCAGGTACCGGTCACCGAGGTAGGCCGAGAGCGGATCGAAGGGTGAGACCGCGGCCAGCACGAAGATCGCCACGGAGACCAGCGCGAGGACCGGTACGGCGACCAGCGCCCGGTGCAGCACCAGCCGCAGGATCGTCACTGACGCGTCCAGTCCTCGATGTTCCACCACGGACCCCAGGTGACGCCGTGGGCGTGCGGCTCCAGCACCGGCGTCGTGCCGGTCCAGCCGCCGTCCTTCATCACGTACGTGTGGTGCAGGAAGACCAGCATCACGTGCGACGGGTCGGCGGCGTACTCGGCCTGGACGGTGCGGTAGGCCTCCTGCCGGGCGGCTTCGTCGGTGGTGCGCCGGCCGGCGTCGAGCGCCGCGTCGACTTCGGCGTCGCGGTGCCCGCTGGGGTTGCGGAACGGGTTGGCGGCGTCGTGGTCGGCGTAGCGGGAGTGCAGCGTCGGATAGAGCTGGGTGTCCGGGTCGTACGGGTTGTCGCCGCCGCCGACCAGGCTGGCGTCGGCGGGGATCCGGGGCCGGAACTGCGGGCGGTCGACGGCGTCCAGGCTGACCTCGATGCCGATCTTTTTGGCGTCGGAGGCGAAGGCGAGGCTCAGGTCGCGGCGCAGGATGTCGGTCGGAAAGTACATCAGCGTGAAGGCGGCGCGCTTTCCGTCGCGGACCCGGATGCCGTCGGCGCCGGTCTGCCAGCCCGCGGCGTCCAGGAGCTGCTCCGCCTTCGCCGGGTCGTGGGCGAAGGTCACGGCAGCGTCGTGGTAGTCGCCGAAGGCGTCGGAGACGGGCGTGTACGCGGGCGCGCCGTAGCCGGCGAGGATGCTGTCGACCATCGCCTGCCGGTCGACGGCGTGGTTGAGGGCGAGCCGGATGGCCGGGTCGCCGGCGACCGGGTCGCCGGCGGGCAGGCTCACCGAGCGCCAGTCGGCGCTGGGGTGGGCCACGACGGTGTAGCCGTCGGTGTCGGCGAAGGTGCCGGCGAGCTTCGGGGGCAGCCAGGCGCCGTCGAACTCGCCGCTGGTGGTGCGCTGGGCGCGGGTGTTGTCGTCGGCGGCGATGACGTACGTCAGCTTCTTGACCTGCGGCACGCCGTCCCAGTACGCGTCGTTGGCGACCAGCACGAGCTGGCTGCCCTTGCGCCAGGACTCCAGCTTGTACGGCCCGGTGCCGACCGGTGCGTTGTTCATCGCCGACTCGGTGACCGGGGCCGGGGTGGCGAGCGCCTCGCTGGGGACGATGCCGAGCAGCAGTTTGCGGTCGAAGGGGGCGTAGGAGTACTTGAGCCGGAAGCGCACGGCGTTCCCGTCGGCCTTCTCGACGCTGTCGATCATCTCGTAGGAGCTGACCAGCGGCGAGGAGACGGCCGGGTCGAGGATCGCGCGATAGGTGGCGACCACGTCGTCGGCGTCGAAGGCGCTGCCGTCATGGAAGTGCACCCCGTCGCGGAGTGTGATGGTCCATTCGCGGGCGTCGGCGCTGATCTCGGCCGGCGCGGCGGCGAGCGCCGGTTCGATCCGGGGCCGGCCGTCGGCGCCGGCCGACGCGATCCGGAAGAGCCCGTCGTGGATCTTGCTCTCGCCGGTCTCGGAGTAGCCGGCGATCGGGTTGAGGGTCTCCGGTTCGTACGCGTCGGCGAGCACGATCGAGCCGGGATCGGAGGCGCTGTCGCGGGGATCGGTGCAGCCGACAGCGAGCAGGCCGAGCACCGCCAGCCCGGCCACGAGGGCGGGCCGGGTACGCCGCCCGGATACGGTCATCACAACGATGCCTCTCAATCACCCAGTTCTGGCTGTTGCCAATATCTTGCAACAGCACGCTAGGTGAGCATAGCGAGATGATCCAGCGGATCCCAAAGTACGGTGCGGAACCTGGCGGACGGTGGCGTCAACCGCGGCGTCCCGGCCCGGGCCGGGACCGGCTCACCGGCCGGCCGGCGCGGCCGTGACCGGGGCGACCGGGTTCGGGATCGCCCCACCGAAGCGCCGGTCCCGCTGGGCGTAGAGCTCACAGGCGTACCAGAGGTGCCGGCGGTCGAAATCCGGCCAGAGGGTGTCCAGGACGACCAGCTCGGCGTAGGCGGACTGCCAGAGCAGGAAGTTGGAGATGCGCTGCTCCCCCGACGGACGCAGGAAGAGATCGACGTCGGGAACCTCGGGGTGGTAGAGGTACTTGGCGATCATCTTCTCGTTGATCTTCTCGGGGTCCAACTTGCCGGCGGCGACGTCCCGGGCGATCGCGGCCGCCGCATCGGCGATCTCCGCCTGGCCGCCGTAGTTGACGCAGAACTGCAGCGTCAGCACCGAGTTGCCCCGCGACATCTCCTCCGCGGTCTCCAGCTCGCTGATCACGCTCTTCCAGAGCCGGCCGCGCCGCCCCGACCAGACCACCCGCACCCCGAGGTCGACCAGCTGGTCCCGGCGCCGGCGGATCACGTCCCGGTTGAAGCCCATCAGGAAGCGCACCTCCTCCGGCGAACGCCGCCAGTTCTCGGTGGAGAAGGCGTACGCCGACAGGTAGGGAATCCCCATCTCGATGGCGCCCTCGACGGTGTCGAAGAGCGAGGACTCGCCGGCCTCGTGCCCCTTGGTACGCGGCAGGCCGCGATCCTTGGCCCAACGGCCGTTGCCGTCCATGACCACCGCGACGTGCTTCGGCAGCGCCTCGGGCGGCAGCGCCGGCGGACGGGCGCCGGAGGGGTGCGGGGTGGGCGCAGCGACCGCCGTCCGGCGGCCCCTCATCGATCGCATCACTGTTCCTGCTCCCCTGTCTCCTGCCGTTGCCGGCCTGCCGGCGCCGGATGATCACGGTCCACCAGCGGCAGCGAGCGTAACCCGCGCTCCAGGTGCCACTGCAGATGCGCCGCGACCAGCCCGCTGCACTCGCGCTGGACGCCGGTCCCGGTCGCATCGGCGATCCGCCAGTCCCCGGTCGTCAACGCCGACATCAGCTCGATGGTGGCCGGCGCCGGGTGCGCCGCGCCGGGCGGACGGCAGTCCGGGCAGACCGCGCCGCCGGCCGGCACCGAGAAGGCCCGGTGCTGCCCGGGCGTGCCGCAGACCGCGCAGGCGGCCAGCGCCGGCGCCCAGCCCGCCAGGGCCATCGACCGCAACAGGTACGCGTCGAGGACGAGCGTGCCGGCGTGCTCACCGGCGGCCAGCGCCCGCAACGCCCCGAGGGTGAGCTGGAACAACCGCAGCGCCGGCTCCCGCTCCACCGGGGTCAGCCGCTCGGCGGTCTCGGCGATGGCGCTCGCCGCCGTGTACCGCGGATAGTCGGCCAGGAACCGCTTGCCGTAGAGGTCGATCCCCTCGACCTGGCTGACGCTCTGCAGCGAACTGCCGACGTTGCCCTGCGGATCCCCGGCGAGCTGCACGTCGATGTGCCCGAAGGGCTCCAGCCGGGCGCCGAAGCGCGACGAGGTGCGCCGGACGCCCCGGGCGACCGCCCGCAGCCGGCCGTGCCGACGGGTCAGCAGCGTGATGATCCGGTCCGACTCACCGAGCTTCTGCACCCGCAGGACGAGCGCGTCGTCGCGGTAGAGCTGGCGGCGGTATCCGGACACCGGCCCATTCTCCCCCGGCGGTCACGCGCCGGGGCGGGTCGGGGTCTTCCCCGGCAATTCCCGTGATCCGCCGCCGGCCCGCTACGGCGCCTGCACCGGCAGCGGGGACATCACGACCGACCCGCGTTGACCCGCCGCGCTCCGTTGTCCTCGGCCGCCTCCGGTTCCCGATCGGCGGGCGGCGCCGGCGAGTCGGCCGGCACTCGTACCGGGCCACCCGGCACGAGTTCCGGTCGCCGTCGCGCGGCGATGTCCTCGATCCAGCCGAAGAGCGCGACCGGAATGCAGACCAGCGCGAAGACCAGGCAGACTCGCACGGCTCGCCCCACCGGGTCCTCGTGGGTCCAGCCGGCGATGTCCACCAGAGGCGTGACGAGGGCGACGAAGGGCATGTGCCAGAGATAGATGGTCAGCGCCCGCCGATTGAAGATCGTCACGATTCGGCCGAAGAGGGGGCTGCGGTCGACCCAGGCCGCGCCGGCCGGCGCGAAACCGAGCACCACCAGGATGAAGGCGGCCGACCAGAGCGCGTTGGCCAGCGGAATGTCGTTGAGGTCGTAGCTGCGCGCCCCCTGGTGCGTGAAGGCCCAGGCGAGGCCGGTGACGCCGAGGACGGTGACCAGGGTCAGCAGCAGCCGACGGGACAGCCGCTGCAACAGGCCGTCGTGGTGGGCGAAGCCGAGCATCCAGGCGCCGAAGTAGAGACCGAAGTCCCGCACCACCGGATGGGCCACGACGCCGCCGAACTCCAGCACCAGCAGGAAGACGTACGGCGTCAGCAGCACCGGCAGCGGGGCCCGGCGGAACAGGCGCAACGCCAGCGGCGAGACGAGCACGAACCAGAGGAAGTCCCGCAGATACCAGACCACGCTGAGCGAGATGGCTCCCCAGTCGCCGGTGGTGGGCGCGGCCGGGGGGTCGGTGAGCGGGACCACCCAGAGCAGCAGCTTCCAGTTGAACGCCAGCCCGGTCAGCAGCATCGCCGGGACGAAGACCGCCGCGAGCACCCAGAGCGAGGGCAGCAACCGGCGCAGCCGGCGGCCGATCGCGGACACGCCGGAGCGGTCGATCGAGGCGGCCATCATGGAGCCGGCGAGCGCGAACATCACGGACATCGCTGGAAAGGCGATCGTCATCATGGCCGAGCCGGTGACGTGATAGACGACGACTCTGACGATCGCGAGGAAGCGCAGCAGGTCCAGGTATCGGTTTCGCATCAGTCTGCATCTATGGGACGGGGCGGGAGGCGTTCCTCCTACCCTCCCCGTCCCAAGGTGCATCCAATCCACACGGGGGTCGATTCGTGACGAATCGCATAGCCCCTATGTCTTGCGAAGTGCCGACATATCGAAATATGCGGATTCAGGCCCGAAGCCCTGTCTGCCCGGGTCAGAAGCCGAGCTTGCGCAGCTGCTTCGGATCCCGCTGCCAGTCCTTGGCCACCCGCACGTGGAGGTCGAGGTAGACCTTCGAGCCGAGCAGCTCCTCGATCTGCTTGCGGGCCCGGATGCCGACGTCCTTGAGCCGGCTGCCCCGCGCGCCGATCACGATCGCCTTCTGGCTGGGCCGCTCGATGTAGAGGTCGGCGAAGATCTTGATGAAGTGCTCCTCGGGGATCATCTCCTCGACGACCACGGCGATCGAGTGCGGCAACTCGTCCCGGACACCCTCCAGGGCCGCCTCCCGGATCAGCTCGGCGACCATCACCTGCTCCGGATCGTCGGTGAGCATGTCGTCCGGGTAGAGCTGCGGCGACGGTGGCAGATAGCCGGTCATCACGTCGACCAGCGTCTCCACCTGATGCCCGGAGACCGCGCTGACCGGCACCACCGCAGCGAAGTCGGCCAGCTCGCTGACCGCCAGCAGCTGCTCCGCCAGGCGCTTGCGGTCGACCAGGTCGGTCTTGGTGACCACCGCGACGAGGGTCGCCTTCAGCTCCGCCATCTCGCCGGTGATGAACCGGTCGCCACGCCCGACGGCCTCGTCCGCCGGAATGCAGAGGCCGATCACGTCGACCTCGCTCCACGTCTGGCGGACCAGATCGTTGAGGCGCTCGCCGAGCAGTGTGCGCGGACGGTGCAGACCCGGGGTGTCCACCAGCACCAGCTGGGAGTCGGGGCGGTGCAGGACCCCCCGGATGATGTGCCGGGTGGTCTGGGGCTTGTTCGAGGTGATCGCGATCTTCTGGCCGATGATCGCGTTCGTCAGCGTCGACTTGCCGGCGTTGGGCCGCCCCACGAAACAGGCGAACCCGGCCCGGTACGGCGCGCCGTCGGGACCCGGTGCGCCGTGGGAGAAGCGGTCAGCGGCGCCACCGCGCTCAGGACGGCCCGTCACTGGACGACCGTGCCCAGGACGGTGCCGTCGGGGGAGGCGACGTAGATCGGCGCCTCGGCGGAGAGATCCCGCACGGCGCTGTGGCCGGCGCCGTCGAGGGTGGAGGCCTCGGTCACCACTGCCGCCGCCTCCAGCCGGGACGCCCCCGACGCCGCCGCCGAGGCGACGGCGAGCTGCAGCGCCGTGATGGCCAGGGAGGGCAGGGCGACGCTTGCCGCGGCGTAGGTACGGCCGTCCTGGTCACGCACCGCGGCACCCTCGACCGCGCCGATCCGGGCGCGGGCGCTGCGGGCCAGCGTCACCAGCTTGGCGTCCTCGGCCGCGAGTTCGGTGGGCTCCTCGGTCGGCACGACGGCGACGGTCGACGCGGCGGATGTGTCAGGCATCGGCGGGTTGCCTCTCCTCTGGTTGACGCTGATTCTCGTGGGATCCGGTGCTGCGCGAATTCTTCCGGTCCGAGGCGCGCTCCTCGGGTTCGGCCGGCCGGACCAGGATGGTGTCGATGCGGTTCCGGCGTCCGGTGGTGCCCTCGGCGACCAGGAGCAGCCCGCGGACCTCGGCCCGCGCACCCGGGATCGGCACCCGTCCGAGCGCCTGCGCGAGCAGGCCCCCGACCGTCTCCACCTCGTCGGCCGGCAGCTCCACGTCGAAGACCTCGCCGAGGTCCTCCACCGACAGCCGGGCGGTGACCCGCACCGTGCCGTCGTCGAGCCGCTCCACCGGGGGACGCTCGACGTCGTACTCGTCGGTGATCTCACCGACGATCTCCTCGAGGATGTCCTCGATGGTGACCAGGCCGCCGGTGCCGCCGTACTCGTCCACGACGATCACCAGATGGGTACGGGCCGCCTGCATCTCGGAGAGCAGGTCGTCGACCGGCTTGGACTCCGGCACGAAGATCGCCGGCCGCATCAACTCGGCCACCGGCAGGCCGTCGGTCGCCGGGTCGCCGCCCTGGGCGCGGCGGATGACGTCCTTGAGATAGAGCACGCCGAGCACGTCGTCGACGTTCTCCCCGACCACCGGGATCCGGGAGAAGCCCGAACGCAGGAAGAGAGCGCGGGCCTGGGCGAGTGTCTTGTGCGACTCGATCCAGACCATCTCGGTGCGGGGCACCATCACCTCGCGGGCGATGGTGTCGCCCAGCGCGAAGACGGAATGGATCATCTGCCGCTCGCCGTGCTCGACCACGCCGCGCTGCTCGGCCAGGTCGACCAGTTCACGCAGCTCCACCTGGGTGGCGAAGGGGCCCTCGCGGAAACCCCGGCCGGGGGTGACCGCGTTGCCGATCAGGATCAGCAGGGAGGCGAGCGGGTTGAGGGCGCGGCCGAGACCGCGTACCAGGGGCGCGACGTTGCGGCCGACGGCGTAGGCGTGCTGCCGGCCGAGGGTGCGGGGCCCGACGCCGACGGCGACGAAGCTGACCACCGTCATCACCCCGGCAGCTGCCAGGGCCGCCAGCCAGCCGGCGCCGAAGGTGTCGACCGCCACCAGCGCCACCAGCGTCGTCGCGCTCATCTCGCAGAGCAGACGCAGCAGGAGCAGCAGGTTGAGGTGGCGGACGACATCGGCCACGACGAGCTGGAGGGTGGCGGCGCCGCGGACCTCGTCACGGACGAGTTCGGCGACCCGGGCCGCGGAGATGACCGACAGCGCCGCCTCGGTCATCGCGATCAGACCGGCGAGCACCACCAGCGCCGCGGCGATGAAGAGCAGTTGCAGGTCGGGCAGGCCGGCGGAGCCGGCGGCGAGGCCGGCCGGAGCGGCCAGCGTCAGAGGTGCGGGCATCAGCTGCTCCGTGCCGCCTGCCAGCTGGTCAACAGCCGGGCCTGAAGGGTGAACATCTCCCGCTCCTCCTCCGGCTCGGCGTGGTCGTAGCCGAGCAGGTGCAGCACACCGTGCACGGTCAGCAGGTGCAGCTCGTCGGCGGCGCTGTGCCCGGCGGTGACGGCCTGCTTGGCCGCGATCTCCGGGCAGAGGACGATGTCGCCGAGCAGGGCCGGCTCGCCACCCGGGGTGCTCTCCCCCGGCCCGTGGTCGACGTTGCCCTCGTCCATGGGGAAGGCGAGCACGTCGGTCGGCCCGTCCCCACCCATCCAGCGGTGGTTGAGCTCCGCCATGTAGTCCACGTCCACCAGCAGTACGGAGAGCTCGGCGAGGGGGTTGACCCCCATCTCGTCGAGGGCGTAGCGGGCAACGGCGAGTACGGCGTCGGTGTCGACGGTGACGCCGGACTCGTTGGCGATCTCGATGGACAACTTGTCTCTTCCCTTGACGGTCTAGCGGTTCCGGCCGGTCCGGCCGGCCTGGGCGTTGCGTCCCGGCGCTGCGTGCACCGGCTGGCCCTGCTGGCTGTCCCGGTCGGCGTCCCAGCGGGCGTACGCGTCGACGATCTCCCCGACCAGCTGGTGGCGGACGACGTCGGCGCTGGAGAGCGCGGCGAAGTGCACGTCCTCCACGTTCTGCAGGATCTCCCGCACCACCCGCAGGCCGCTGGTGGTGCTGCCGGGGAGGTCGACCTGGGTGATGTCCCCGGTCACCACGATCTTGGAGCCGAAGCCCAGCCGGGTGAGGAACATCTTCATCTGCTCGGGCGTGGTGTTCTGCGCCTCGTCCAGGATGATGAACGCGTCATTGAGGGTACGGCCCCTCATGTACGCCAGCGGCGCCACCTCGATGGTCCCGGCCGCCATCAGCCTGGGGATCGACTCGGGGTCGAGCATGTCGTGCAGTGCGTCGTAGAGCGGACGCAGATACGGGTCGATCTTCTCGTTGAGAGTGCCGGGCAGGAAGCCGAGCCGTTCGCCCGCCTCGACGGCGGGACGGGTCAGGATGATCCGGTTGACCTGCTTGGCCTGGAGCGCCTGGACGGCCTTCGCCATCGCCAGGTAGGTCTTGCCGGTGCCGGCGGGGCCGATGCCGAAGACGATGGTGTGCGCGTCGATGGCGTCGACGTACTTCTTCTGCCCGAGGGTCTTGGGCCGGATTGTGCGCCCGCGCCGGGAGAGGATGTTGAGGGTGAGCACCTCGGCCGGGCGCTCACCGCCGTCCTGCTCGAGCATGGTCGCGGTACGTCGCACGGCGTCGCTGGTCAGCGTCTCGCCCTTCTCGATGAGTTCGAGCAGTTCGGTGAAGAGCCGCTCGGCGCTGGCGTTCTCTGCGGGGGTGCCGGTGATGGTGATCTCGTTGCCGCGTACGTGGACGTCGCTGCGCACCGAGCGTTCGATGAGGCGCAGGATCTCGTCACCGGTGCCGAGCAGATTGACCATGATCTTGGGATTGGGCACCGTGATCCTGGTCTGTGCCCGGAGCTGTCCGGGAGGCGGAGTGCCGGTCATAGATCGGGCCCGCGGGCCCTGCGCCACCTGCTTCCGAAATCAGGCGTCGCGCCTGGCGGCGCGGCGTGCGGTCGTTGGTCTCCATCGTATCCGGTCGGCCCGGTCCGCACCCGATCCATTTCCGCCCGGCCGGCGGCCCACCGCACCGCGCACCCCACCGGCAGGCCCGCTCAGTCGGGAGCGCGGAAGTCGAAGCCGTCGAAGGCCTCCTGCCGCCGGGTGAAGCGGTACGTGGCCCAGTGCATACGCACCACCCGTCCCTGCCCGTCGCGGGTCAGCCGCAGCAGCTCGCCGACCTCCCGGCCGGAGACGGTGCGCAGCAGATCAGGCCGGCCCGGCAACGGGGCGAAGACCGCCGGCGGCCTGCCTGCCGGGGCGTCGACCGCATGCGCCCGCAGAGCGCCGTCGTGCCAGCCGAAGACGTACTCGTTGCCCTCGCCCCACCAGCGGCCGAGCAGCTCCCGGTACGGCGCGGGGGCCGGCTCTCCCGGCGCCCAGGCGGCGATCCGGGGCGGGTCGTGCTCGGCGGCGGCCGCGAGCAGCTGGTGGGAGAGCTCGTTGACCACGCCGGCGGTGCCGGAGGAGCCGAGAACCGCCACCCCCATCGCCGGTGCGGTGTCCGGGCCGCCGCGGCGGCCGTAGACGCTGGCCAGGAAGCCGGGCATCGCCCCGTCGTGCCCGACGTGCACCACCCGGTCGGCCATCGGCACCAGGATCAGCCCGAGCCCGAAGCCGCTGTTCCAGGCGGCCTCGTCGCTGACCGTGGCCGGCCAGCGCATCTCGTCCAGGGCCGGCGCGCTCAGCACCGTGCCCGCCGGGTCCATCGCCGCCGGATCGGCCAGGAAGGCCGCCCAGCGGGCCAGATCGGGAGCGCTGCCCCAGAGCTGCGCGGCCGGCGCGACCGCACCGAGGTCCAGCTCCGGCTCCGGGTGGGCGTGGTCGGAGTAGGCGTCGACCAGGAAACCCGTGGCGGCGCCGGGGCCCGACCGCAGTGTGACGCTGGACAGGGCCAGCGGCTCCAGGATCCGCTCGGCGAGCACCTCGGCCCAGGTCCCGCCGCGCAGCCGGCCGACGAGGTGCCCGAGCAGCGCCATGCCGAGGTTGGAGTAGTGGAACCGCCGGCCCGGCGGCAGCACCCGCTCGACCCGCTCCAGGTCGGCCAGGAGCCCGCGTACGTCCGGGGCCGACAGGGTGTCCCAGACGTCGCCGTACGGCTCGCGCTGCAGGCCGGAGGTGTGCGACAGCAGCCGCCGTACGGTCAGCTCGCCGTGGGCCGGCACGTCGAGGTGCCGGGAGATCGGGTCGTCGAGGTCGAGCAGCCCGTCCTGACGGCACTGCATCACCAGTACGGCCGTGAAGGTCTTGGTGACCGAACCCATCCGCATCGGGGTGTCGGCGCTCAACCGGGCGGCGTTGCCGGTGGTCCCGACCGCGCAGCGCCACAGCGGCCGGTCGGCGCGGTGCAGCGCCACCGTCAGCGCGGGGATGCGCGCCTCGGCCTGGGCGCGCTGCACCAACCGGGTCAGTCGGGCCGCGACGTCGGTCATCAGCGGGCGATCATCGGGCCGAGCGGAGCGCCACCGAGCACGTGGGCGTGGACGTGGAAGACCTCCTGCCCGCCGTTGACCCCGGTGTTGAACATCAGCCGGAAGCCGTCCCCGAGCAGTCCCTCGGCTTCGGCGACCGCGCCGGCGGTGGCGAGCACCTCACCGGCGAGCCCCGGGTCGCTCTCGGCGAGCACCGCCACGTCGCCGTAGTGCTCCTTGGGGATCACCAGCACGTGCGTCGGCGCTTTCGGGTCGATGTCACGGAAGGCGAGCGTTCGCTCGGTCTCCCGGACGATGGTGGCCGGGATCTCCCCGGCGACGATGCGGCAGAAGAGGCAGTCGGTTTCCACTCCGGCATGCTAAGCGCCCCGCCCGGCGGCCACACCCTTGATCGGCCCACCGGCGCGGCGCCGGCACCGGCGGGCGGCCCGCTCCCGGATGCCCGCCCGGAATCAGCAGGCCCGGATCACCAGCGGCCGAGGCGGGCGGAGAGCACCGCCAGCGCCGCCGGGCCGGCGGTCGAGGTACGCAGCACCGTGGAGCCCAGGCGCACCGGCCGGGCGCCGGCGGCGACGAAGGCGTCGAGCTCGTCGGGGGCGATTCCGCCCTCCGGCCCGATCACGCAGACGATCTCGCCGGCCTCGGGCAGGTCGACCGTGGTCAGCCGCTCGGTCGCCTCCTCGTGCAGGACGAAGGCGGCGTCCGCGCCGGCCAGCCGCTGGGTCACCGCCCTGGTCGACTCGTCGGGCGAACCGGCCACCACCGGCAGCCAGGCGCGACGGGCCTGCTTGGCCGCCTCCCGGGCGGTGTGCACCCACTTCTCGCGGGCGCGCACACCCCGGTCGCCGCGCCAGAGGACCACCGAGCGCACCGCCCGCCAGGGGACGATCTCGTCCACTCCGACCTCGGTCATCGCCTGCACCGCCAGCTCGCCCCGGTCGCCCTTGGCGATGCCCTGCACCACCACCAGCCGCGGCACCGCGGCGTCGACGTACCCGCGGGCGATGACGGCCAGCTCGAGGCTGCCCCGGCCGACGGCGGTGACCTCGGCGGTCGCCGTGCCGCCCCGGCCGTCGGCGAGCACCAGCCGCTCACCGACGCGCAGCCGTTGCACGTTCGCGGCGTGATGCCCCTCCGGCCCGGCGAGGGTCAGGTTGTCGGCCGTCGGCAGGGATTCGACCAGGAACAGGGGTACGGACACGATCACAGGCTAACCGCCCCGGCCGGGCGGACCGGACCGGGCGGGAATCTCAGCCGTGGCCGTTGAAGGCGTCGCGCATCCGCGAGAAGAAACCGCCCTGCTTGCTCAACTCGGCGACCTCCTCGCCCCGGCTCTTGGCGAAGTCGCGCAGAATCTGCTCCTGCGCGCCGTCGAGTTTGGTGGGGGTCCGCACATCCAGGTGCACGTAGAGGTCACCGCGGCCGGTGCCGCGCAGGTGCGGCACGCCGCGGGCCCGCAGCCGCAACGTGGAGCCGGGCTGGGTACCCGCCTTGACCTCGACGGCCTCTTCGCTGTCGAGCGTCTTGATGGTCAGCCGGGTGCCGAGCGCGGCGGCGGTCATCGGGACGGTGACCCGGCAGTGCAGGTCGTCGCCCTTGCGCGAGTAGACGTCGTGCGGCCGCTCGTGGATCTCCACGTAGAGGTCGCCGGGGGTGCCGCCACCGGGGCCGACCTCGCCCTGCTGGGCCAGGCGGATGCGCATGCCGTCCTCGACACCGGCCGGGATCTTGACCGTCAGCGAACGCCGGGTGCGGACCCGGCCGTCACCGGCGCAGGTCCCGCAGGGGTTCGGGATGGTGCTGCCGTGGCCGGAGCAGACGGTGCAGGGGCGGGCGGTCATCACCTGGCCGAGGAAGGTGCGCTGCACCGACTGGACCTCACCGCGCCCGCCGCAGGCGTCACAGGTCGCCGGGTGGGTACCGGCGGCCGTGCCGGCGCCGCTGCAGGTGGTGCAGAGCACGGCGGTGTCGACCGTGATCGGCGCCTCCACCCCGAAGGCGGTCTCGTTGAGGTCCAGCTCAAGCCGGATGATCGCGTCGGAGCCGGGCCGGGTACGCGGGCGCGGGCCTCGCCCGGCGCCGCCACCGGCGCCGCCGAAGAAGGCGTCCATGATGTCCTGGAATCCGACGAACGGGCCGGCGCCGCCGGGGGCGCCGCCACCGCCGGGGGCGAGTGGGTCACCCCCGAGGTCGACGATCTGCCGCTTCTGGTCGTCGGAGAGGACCTCGTACGCGGCGTTGATCTCCTTGAACTTCTCCTGGGCCTCCGGATCCGGATTCACGTCCGGGTGGTACTGGCGGGCCAGCTTGCGGTAGGCGCGCTTGATCTCGTCGTCGGAGGCTCCCCGGCTGACGCCGAGAATTCCGTAGTAGTCCCTGGCCACTGCGTTCGGTGTCCCCATCGTCTGTGTCGCTTGACGTTCGCCGGTCCTCGGGCCGGTTGCCCCTGGTCAGTTCTGTGCGAGCAGCTCGCCGACGTAGCGTGCCACGGCCCGCACGGTGGCGATCGTCCCGGGGTAATCCATCCGGGTCGGGCCGAGCACCCCCAGCCCGCCGACGATGGTGCTGCCGGGGCCGTACCCGGCGCTCACCACCGACGTCGCCCGCAGGTTGTCGATCTCGTTCTCGTCGCCGATGCGTACCCGGGTCGCGCTCGGTTCGGTCTCGCCGATCAGCTTGAGGAGCACGACCTCCTCCTCGAGCGCCTCGAGGACCGGCCGAAGCGAACCCTGGAAGTCAAGGAGACCACCCCGGGTCAGGTTAGCGGTGCCGGCCAGCGCGATTCGTTCCTCGTGTCGCTCGACCAGCGTCTCCAGCAGCACGGTGGCCAGGCAGGTCATCGCCCCGCGCAGCAGCGGTGACGCCTCCTCGACCAGCGTCTGCACCAGCGGCGGGGTGTCGGAGAGCTTCTTGCCGCAGAGCTTCTCGTTGACCAGCCGCCGCAGCTCGGTGACGTCCTCACCCGGGGTCGGGCCGGGCATCTCCACCAGCCGCTGCTCGACCCGGCCGGTGTCGGTGATCATCACCAGCATCAGCCGGGTGGTGGAGATCGGCACCAGCTCCAGGTGGCGTACGGCGGAACGGGCCAGGCTGGGGTACTGCACCACCGCGACCTGGCGGGTCAGCTGCGCGAGCAGTCGGACGGTGCGGTGCACGACGTCGTCGAGGTCGACGGCGCCGGCCATGAAGCGCTCGATCGCCCGCCGTTCGGCGGGCGAGAGGGGCTTGATCCGGGAGAGCCGGTCAACGAAGAGGCGGTAGCCGCGGTCGGTGGGGACCCGGCCGGCGCTGGTGTGCGGCTGCCGGATGAAGCCCTCTTCCTCCAGCACCGCCATGTCGTTGCGCACCGTGGCCGGCGAGACGCCGAGCTGGTGCCGCTCGACCAGGGCCCTGCTGCCGACCGGCTCCTGGGTGGCGACGTAGTCCTCGACGATCGCCCGCAGCACGTCGAGTTTGCGTTCGTCGAGACTCATCCCTCCCCCTTTGCGGTGACGACAGTCGAAGGTGCTGCCCCGGCAGCGGGCCCGGTGCGCGGCCACTGCCGCGGCGAGCACGCGAACCGCTGCCAGGCCGGGCGGCGACCGGATCGGCCGACCTCACGCCCTGCTGGCACTCGACTGTAGCGAGTGCCAGTGTACGTCGCGCGGGGCCGGAGCGCGATGATCAACCCGAGGTGGCGCCCGGGGCGCCGGCGCGCCTGCTCAGCGCCGGCGGTGACCGAGCTGTCGGATCGCAGTGTCGCCGTCTCGCCGGTTGCGCCTCGGCCCTACCGTTGAGGCTATGACCGATTTCCCGCCGCAACACGGATCGGACCGGCCCGATCCCACCTCTCCCCCGCCGCAGGGGCAGAACCCTCCCTACGGCTCGCCGACCTCCGGCGGCGGGCAACCCGGCGCCTACGACCAGCAGCCGGGCGAGTACGGCCAGCAGCCCGGCGCGTACGGCCAGCCCGGCGGCTACGAGCAGCCCGGCGGATACGGCCAGCCCGGCGGGTACGGCCAGCCCGGCGGTTATCCTCCGCCGGCCGGTGGGGGTTACCCGCCCTACGGCGGCCAGCCCGGCTATCCCACCGCCCCGCCGCCGCCCGGATACCCGAGCAACGACGACAAGACCTGGGCGCTGATCGCGCACTTCGGCGGGGCCGGCGGGGCCCTGCTCGGCAGCGGCGGGCTCGGCTGGCTCGCCCCGCTGATCGCCATGGTCTCCAAGGGGCCGCAGTCGCCGGTGGTCCGGGCGCACGCCGTCGCCGCGCTCAACTTCCAGATCACCTGGACGATCGTCACGATCGTCGCCGCGGTGATCGCCGTGATCACCTGCGGAGTGCTCTTCTTCCTCCCGATGATCAGCATTCTGATCCCGATCATCTTCGGCATCATCGGCGGCGTGAAGGCCACCGAGGGAGTGCTCTACCAGTACCCGATGAGCTACGCGTTCGTGAAGTGACCCACCCGTCCCGTCGGCAGCGCCCCGCCCCGCGGCGGTGCCGCCGGCGGGCCGCACCCGGTCAGGGCAGCAGGTCGCGCACCACCGCGTCGGCGAGGAGCCGGCCGCGCAGCGTCAGCACGGCCTGCCCCGCCCGGTAGCCCGCCTCATCCAGCAGGCCCTGCTCCAGCGCCCGCCGGGCGCCGGTTACGCCGGCCGGGTCCAGCACCGCGAGCGGCAGCCCTTCGGCGAGCCGCAGCCGCAGCATCACGTCCTCCATGTGGGTCTCGGCGGCGGTGAGCAGTTCCCGCCCCTGCCCCGGCGAATGCCCCTGTGCCAGGCGCTGCGCGTACGCCGACGGGTGCTTGACGTTCCACCAGCGCACGCCGCCGACATGGCTGTGCGCGCCCGGGCCGAACCCCCACCAGTCGCCGCCGGCCCAGTAGAGCAGGTTGTGCCGGCACCGGGCAGCCGGCGTACGGGCCCAGTTCGACACCTCGTACCAGGAGAAACCCGCCGCGCTCAGCGCCGCCTCGGCCGCCAGGTAGCGGTCGGCGGCGACGTCGTCACTCGGGTACGGCAGCTCACCCCGGCGCATCCGGGCCGCCAGCCGCGTCCCCTCCTCGACGATCAGGGCGTACGCGCTGACGTGGTCGACGCCGGCGGCGACGACCTGCTCCAGGGAGGCGGCGAAGTCCTCCGCGGTCTCGCCCGGCGTGCCGTAGATCAGGTCCAGGTTGACGTGGTCGAACCCGGCGTCGCGTGCCTCCCCGGCGGCGGCCACCGCCCGGCCGGCGCTGTGCCGGCGGTCGAGGACGGCGAGCACCCCCGCCGCGGCGGACTGCATGCCGAGCGAGATGCGGGTGTAGCCGGCCGCCCGCAGCGCCTTGAGCGAGGCAGGGGTGACCGATTCGGGGTTGGCCTCGGTGGTGACCTCCACGTCGTCGGCGAGCCCCCAGAGCCGGTCGATGCCGTCGAGGATGCGCGCCAGGTCGTCGGTGGGCAGCAGCGTCGGGGTGCCGCCGCCGACGAAGACGGTGTCGACCCGCGGCGGCGGGTTGCCGGCGAGGACCCGGCCGGCGAGCGCCATCTCGGCCAGGACGCTGTCGGCGTACGACTCACGGGTGACGCCGCCGCCGAGCTCCGCGGCGGTGTAGGTGTTGAAGTCGCAGTAGCCGCAGCGGCTGGCGCAGAAGGGCACATGGACATAGACCCCGAACCCGGCTGAACCCACCCGTGCGGTGGCTTCTGGGGGCAGAGCTCCGTCGAGGGGGACGGATTCACCTTCTGGTACGGCTCCCGGCATGCCACTAGTCTGCCCGGCATGACCTCTCCCGACGCACTCGTGCGGTCCGGCACCGCCTCCGGCGTGACCACCCTCACCCTGGACAGCCCGCACAACCGCAACGCGCTCTCCACCCGGCTGATGACAGAGCTGATCGAGGGGCTCGCCGCCGCGGTCGCCGACGACGCGGTACGCGTCGTGGTCCTGACCCACACCGGGCCGGTCTTCTGCTCCGGGGCGGACCTGAAGGAGTCGGCGCAGGCGTACGCCACGGGCACCCTGCCGGCCGGAATGCTCGGTGACGTGCTCGCCGCGGTCCGGGAGTGCCCCAAGCCGGTGGTGGCGCGGGTGGCCGGGCCGGCCCGCGCCGGCGGACTGGGACTCATCGCCGCGGCCGACCTGGCGGTCTGCGCCCGCGAGGCGACATTCGCCTTCACCGAGGTGCGCATCGGCGTGATCCCGGCGGTGATCTCGGCGACCGTGCTGCCGCTGCTCACGCCCCGCGCCGCCGCCGAGCTCTACCTGACCGGGGAGAAATTCGACGGCACCCGGGCCGCCGAGATCGGTCTGGTGACCGCCGCCGTGCCCGCCGAGGAGCTGGACGCCAAGGTCGCCGCGTACTGCGCCGCGCTGGTGCAGGGCGCGCCGCGGGCGCTGGCCGGCGCCAAGGAGCTGCTGGCCCGCCCGGCGCCGGCCGACCTGCGTACGGAGCTGGCCGCCTTGTCCGGGCTCTCCACCGGGTACTTCCTCTCGGAGGAAGGGCTGGAGGGCGTGATGGCGTTCCGCGAAAAGCGACCCGCTCGGTGGGTGCCGGCGGCGCAGTGACCCGGTCGACCGGGCACAGAACGGTACGGAGCAGGAGAAATTCCGCAGCCCGGCCCGGGTGGTGATCGTGGAACGTACGCTTGCCCCCGGCTGGTCGTGACGAGGAGGAATCGCGTGCGCGGACGGGCAGTCCTGGCGGCTCTGGCCGCCTTCACCGTGCTGGCCGGGGTCGGCATCGTGCTGGTGATCAAGCAGATCGGCGACGGGTTCACCCTGCCGCGGGTGAGCCGCAGCTGCGTGACCGAGGCCGACGGCCAGGTCGAGCTCAGCCCGGAGCAGATGGCCAACGCCGCCACGATCGCCGCGATCGGCGTCCAGCGGGGCCTGCCCGAACGCGCCGTCATCGTCGCTCTCGCCACCGCCTTCCAGGAATCACAGCTGCGCAACCTCGCCGGCGGCGACCGGGACTCGGTGGGGCTGTTCCAGCAGCGGCCCAGCCAGGGCTGGGGCACACCGGAGCAGATCCAGGACACCCGGTACGCCGCCACCCAGTTCTACGCCGCGCTCGAGCAGGTGCGCGGGTGGGAGAAGATGCGGGTCACCGACGCGGCGCAGACGGTGCAGCGGTCGGCGTTCCCCGAGGCGTACGAGAAGTGGTCCGAGGATTCGACGGTGCTGACCCGGGCGCTGCTGGGGCAGTTCACCGGCGCGGTCGCCTGCACGGTCAGCCGGGAACCGGCGCTGCGCGGCGACGCCGCCACCGAGGCGCTGCTGCGCGGTCTGAAGCTGGACTGGGGGGTGTCGCGGGACGCGGCGAGCCCGGCCACCGCCGGGCTGACACTGACCGCGCAGGACGAGCGGCAGGGCTGGCGCTACGCCCACTGGCTGGTGTCGCACGCCAACGACCACGGCGTGCAGCGGGTGCGCTTCGACGACCTGGAGTGGACGGCGGCCGACGGCAGGTGGAAGTCCGCCGAGGGCGAGGTCACGCCGGGGTCCGTCGTCGCCGAGGTCTCCGCCGACGCCTGAGCAGCGGCTGCCTCCGCGCCGATCAAGCCGCCGGTCGGCAGCCGGCGGGGTGGGCGCGACGAGGAGGAGGCCGGCAGAGCCAGAACCTCAGGAGCCGGTGCCGGTTCAGGAGCCGGTGCCGGCCACCCGGCGGGCCACCTTCTGCCGGATCGGCTCGGGCAGCTCGGCCGCGGCGAGCAGCCGGGGCAGCAGTTCGGGCTCGGTGCTCAGCGCGCGGAACGTCTCGCCGATCGTCACTCCGTGGGCGGGCCGCTGGACCACGCGGATCTCGTCGCCGGCCCGTACCTCGCCGGGGGTGAGCACCCGCAGGTACGCCCCGGGCGCGGCCCGCGCGGTGAAGCGCTTGATCAGATCGGGTACGCCCCAGAACCCGGCGAAGGTGCGGCAGGGCGTACGCGGCTTGGTGACCTGTAGCAGTGCCGTGCCGATCGCCCACTGCTCGCCGATGACGGCGCCGGTGACGTCGACGCCGGCGGTGGTGAGGTTCTCGCCGAAGGCCCCCGGCGGCAGCGGCCGGTCCAGCTCGTCGGCCCACCACGCGGCGTCGGCCTCGGCGTAGGCGTAGACGGCCTGATCGGGACCGCCGTGATGGGCCCGCTCGGCGATGAAATCGCCGGCGACGCCGGTGGCGAGGATCGCCACCGCCGTGTCGGCCGGCCGCTTGTCGATGCCGCTGCGGCCGCTGGCGTCGCCCGCCCAGGAAGCCTCGGTGACAACGCCGACATTCACCGCCAGGAGTCTGCCCGTCATGGCGTATGAGCCTACGGCGATGCCGTCCCGGCCGTCCCGCCCGGGACCCGGTCTGTCCAGAACGGCTGTCCGCAGGCGGACCGGGTCGCACAGACCGGCCGTCCGTCCGTACTGGGGCCGGGCCGGTGCAGACCGGCCGTCCGCACGAGGACCCGGTCGGCACAGAAAAGAACCAGGGCACTCCGGCGGGTGCCGGAGTGCCCTGGTTGCGGAGCAGGGTGTCAATTACCGGTGGGTGACACCGCGACGGTTGCCGACACCGGCGACGACGGCCACCGCGATCGCGGCGACGACGACCTGGACGAGCAGCTCAGCCCAGTCGATACCGGCGGTCTGCGTGGCGATGCCGGCGGCACGGGCGATCACGGTACCGAGCAGCGCGGCGCCGACACCGATGAGCATGTGCAGCCACATCGGCATGTTCTGCCGGCCCGGCACGATCAGACGGCCCAGCGCGCCGACGATCAGACCGACGATGAGCGCGGTGATGATTCCCCAAACAGTCACGATCGTCCTCCTGAGAGCAAGTTTTGTATGCGTTGTGCGGTTTTTCGTTCGCGACCGATAGATGCCCTGGTGGGGAAAAATTCAAACCGGGTCTTTGCCTCCAGCGACGAAAATGACCGCCCCACCTGAGGTGGGGCGGTCATTGACCAGGGACAACGTACTTGCGGCAGAAGCGCCTACTTCTTGGCGCCAGCGGCCTTGCCGTCGCCGCCGTCGGAGGAGAGCGCGGCGATGAAGGCCTCCTGGGGTACCTCCACCCGGCCGACCATCTTCATCCGCTTCTTGCCCTCCTTCTGCTTCTCCAGCAGCTTGCGCTTACGGCTGATGTCGCCGCCGTAGCACTTGGCGAGCACGTCCTTGCGGATCGCGCGGATGGTCTCGCGGGCGATGACCCGGTTGCCGATCGCCGCCTGGATCGGCACCTCGAACTGCTGGCGCGGGATGAGGTTGCGCAGCTTGGCGGCGATGCTGACGCCGTAGTTGTACGCCTTGTCCTTGTGCACGATGGCGCTGAACGCGTCCACCGGCTCGCCGTGCAGCAGGATGTCGACCTTGACCAGGTCGGAGGCCTGCTCACCGGAGGGCTCGTAGTCCAGCGAGGCGTAACCCTTGGTACGGCTCTTCAACTGGTCGAAGAAGTCAAAGATGATCTCCGCCAGCGGCAGGGTGTAGCGCAGCTCCACCCGGTCGGAGGAGAGATAGTCCATGCCGAGCAGGACACCGCGGCGGCCCTGGCAGAGCTCCATCACCGCGCCGACGTAGTCGGTCGGGGTCAGCACGGTGGCGCGCACCACCGGCTCGTACACCTCGGCGATCTTGGCGTTCGGGTACTCGCTCGGGTTGGTGACGACGATCTCCTTGCCGTCCTCCAGCAGCGCCCGGTAGACGACGTTGGGGGCGGTGGAGATCAGGTCGAGGCCGTACTCGCGCTCCAGCCGCTCCCGGATGATCTCCAGGTGCAGCAGGCCGAGGAAGCCGCAGCGGAAGCCGAAGCCGAGCGCGCCGGAGGTCTCCGGCTCGTAGTCCAGGGCGGCGTCGTTGAGCTTGAGCTTGTCCAGCGCCTCGCGCAGGTTCGGGTAGTCCGAGCCGTCGATCGGATAGAGGCCGGAGTAGACCATCGGCCGCGGGTCCTTGTAGCCGCCGAGCGACTCGGTGGCCGGGCGGGAGTTGATGGTGACCGTGTCACCGACGCGGGACTGCCGCACGTCCTTCACGCCGGTGATGAGGTAGCCGACCTCGCCGACGCCGAGCGCCTCGGCCTTGAGCATCTCCGGCGAGATGACGCCGATCTCCAGCAACTCGTGCACGGCGCCGGTGGACATCATCTTGATCCGGTCGCGGGCGCTGATCCGCCCGTCGATGACCCGGACGTAGGTGACGACACCCCGGTAGACGTCGTAGACCGAGTCGAAGATCATCGCGCGGGCCGGGGCGGTGACGTCGGTGTCGCCGACCGGCGGCTTGAACTGCCGCACGATCTCGTCGAGCAGGTACGCCACCCCCTCACCGGTCTTGCCGGAGACCCGGATGCAGTCCTCGGGCTCACAGCCGATCAGCCGGGCCAGCTCCTCGGCGAACTTCTCCGGCTGCGCCGCCGGCAGGTCGATCTTGTTGAGCACCGGGATGACGTGCAGGTCGTTCTCGAGCGCCAGATAGAGGTTGGCCAGCGTCTGCGCCTCGATGCCCTGGGCGGCGTCGACGAGCAGGACAGCGCCCTCACAGGCCGCCAGCGACCGCGACACCTCGTAGGTGAAGTCGACGTGGCCCGGGGTGTCGATCATGTTGAGCACCGCGCGCTCGCCCTGCCGCTCGCCCTCGCGGACGGTCCAGGGCATCCGGACGGCCTGGCTCTTGATGGTGATGCCGCGCTCGCGCTCGATGTCCATCCGGTCCAGGTACTGCGCCCGCATCTGCCGCGGGTCGACCACCTCGGTGAGCTGCAACATCCTGTCGGCCAGGGTCGACTTGCCGTGGTCGATGTGGGCGATGATGCAGAAGTTCCGGATGCTGCCGGGGTCGGTGGCACCGGGGGCGTACGCGCCGGGATCGAGCGTCGGTGGCACAGCGGTCCGTTCTGGTCGGCGGAGCGAGGTCGTGGGCGGGCCGGCTCGCGCCGGTCCCCCTCTATGCTCCCACGTCGCCGGAAGCGGCCTCGGATCACTCCTGCGGCGGCTCCAGGAAGAGCGCGGCCAGCCGCGGCAACCGCCGCCGGGCCTCCTCCTCGTCGTCGAAGTCCCAGAAGTCGTTGAGGTCCGGGTACGCCGCCCGGCCCTCCTCGACGGGCGGGTCCTCCCCGGTGGCCCGCCGGTACGCCTCGGCGGCGAACCGTGCCATCGCCGGAGCGCCGAACTCCGCACCGGTGACCGCGGCCCGCTGGACCGCCGGCAGCTCGGCCAGCGAGTCCGGCTCGGCCACGGCGCGGGCGAAGACCGCCCGCCCCTGGGCCATCAGCCAGCCCCGGAAGTGCGCGAAGTCGTCGTCCGAGGCGCCCCCGTTGATCAGGTACGCCGCACCCCAGAGGTCCTCGCAGTAGGAGGCGACCAGGACCCGGTGCAGGTGCCGGTCGAAGGCCAGGATCTCCTCGGCGGGCCGGTCGGCCAGCGCGGAGATCACCCGCTCGGTGATCTCTTCACTGTCGCCGGGCGTGGCTCGCGCCGCTTCGATGAGTGCCCAGAATTCGTCGGTCCGCATGGCCGTCGAGTCTGTCAGACCCCGCCGACAAGCTCCGCGACCGAACCGGCACGCCACCGGCACTTGCGCCGGCGGTGAACAAGCAGGCGCCCCGCTCCCGGCGGGCGAGACGCGAGCCGCCCCGGCTGGATCCGGCACCATGGGCACATGCCGCCCGGGTCCCGCTTCCCCATCCCGTACGACCGGACCGCGCGCCGTCCCGGCTGGGAGCAGCTGCCCGCGGCCGTACGCGATGCGGTCGTCGCCCTGCTCGGCGCGCCGGTGACCGGGGTCGACGTGGCCGGCGGCGGCTTCACCGGCGGCTTCGCGGCGACGGTGCGCACCGCCGACGGTGCGGCGGCCTTCGTCAAGGCCGCGTCGCTGAGCACCGCCCCGGAAATCGCCCGGGACTACGCCAACGAGGCGGGGATCCTGGCCCGGCTGCCGGCCGGGCTGCCAGTTCCCCGGCTGCGCTGGGCGGTGACCGCCGCCGACCACGTGATCCTGGGGCTGGCCGCCGTCGAGGGGCGGATGCCGGCGCTGCCCTGGGACCCCGCCGACCTGAGCGCCGCCCTCGACGCCTACGCGCAGGTCGCCGCGGCGCTGCGCGAACCCCCGGCCGAACTGGTCGCGCTCGGCCTGCCCCGGCTTGGCCCCGACGATTTCCACGGCTGGCGGGAGTTCGCCTCGGGGCGGGTGCGCCTGCCGCCGGGGTTGCCGCCGGCCGTCGGCGCGCTGCTGCCGGCCCTTGCCGCGTACGAGTCGAAGCTGGCCGGCTACAGCGGCGGCGACGGACTTGCCCACTGCGACCTGCGGGTCGACAACGTGCTGATCGACGAGGCCGGCCGGGCGTTCATCTGCGACTGGAACTGGCTCTCCCACGGCCCGGCCTGGCTCGACCTGGTCAGCCTGCTGATCACCGCGTACGCCGGCGGGCAGCCCGCCGACGACCTCTTCGCCGCTCATCCGGCGGCGGCGGGGGCGCCCGGCGACGCCCTGGACGTGGCGCTCGCCGCGGTGTCGGGCCTCTGGCTGCTGCGCTCGGCCGACCCGCCGGTGGCGGCTTCGCCACATCTGCGGGGGCACCAGCGCTGGAGCGCGGAGACGGCGCTAGGGTGGTTCTCCGAGCGCCAGGGCCGCAGCGAGGACCCCGCCGTTTTGGCTCGTCCCCGCTGACCTGGTAACCTGGCTCTTCGCGCACCGGTGATGTGTGATCGTCGCCTGCGCATAAAGCAGACCACACCCGAGCTACCAAGACGAGGCTGTCGCGTGGCGAACATCAAGTCCCAGATCAAGCGCAACCGGCAGAACGAGAAGCGCCGGCTGCGTAACAAGTCGGTCAAGTCCTCGCTGAAGACTGCCGTCCGGAAGTTCCACGAAGCCGCCGAGGCCGGTGACGCCGCTCAGGCCACCGAGCTGATGCGCGCTGCTTCGCGGCAGCTGGACAAGGCAGTCAGCAAGGGCGTGATCCACAGCAACCAGGCGGCGAACCGCAAGTCGGCCATCGCCAAGCGCGCCCAGTCGCTCGCTGCCTGACGGCTCAGCATCACCTTCGAAACCCCGGACCGTACGGTCCGGGGTTTTCGCTCTGGCCCGGCACGGCACGCCGGATCCGGACTGTCTGATCCACGGCTGCGCGGACCCCGTCCCCGGTGGGCGGCATCCGGGACGTGGCGGTCGGCGCTGTCTGCTCCTGGCTGCGTCGCCTACTCGTAGCGGCGGCGGGCGGACTGCCGGGCCCGCTGCTCGGCCGACTCCACATTTGCCGCCAACGGCCAGTGCCGGCGATCTCCCGGTCGCGCCGTGGGCAGCGCCCGGGCGGGATTCGACTCCGGGCGACGCGGGGCGGCGGGGAGCGCGGCCGGCACCCGGGCGCGCCCGACGGAGCGTTCAAGCCCCGGCGGCAGACGCCGGCGGAAGCGATCCTGCTCCTGGTCGGGCACCCAGGCCGCCGAACGGATCACCTCCCCGGCCACCAGGTCGTTCATCTTGACCATGACGGCGACCGTGACCGGCAGAATGATCATCGACCACCAGGTGACCAGTTCGGCGAGGGCGAGCAGCGCGGCCAGCAGCACCGACCCCTCGAAGAAGACGAAGCAGAGCGCCGCGCCCGGGTTGACGAAGCGCAGTCCCAGCAGGCGGGCATAGAGCGGCCGCTGCCGCTGGTGTTCCGGCGCCAGGGTGCGCCAGGCGACGTGCGGCCGGCCCCGCAGCTGCCCGTGGCCGACCGGGGCGCCCGTCACCGGCCCCCTTCCCGCCGGGCGGCGGCCACCGCGAAGACTGCCCGTTCAAGCGCGTACGCCCGGTCGTCCGCGCCGCCCTTGACGGCGGCGTTGCAGTCGGCGGCGGCGCGCATCGCCGTCACCAGCCCGTCCGGCGTCCAGCCCCGGCTCTGCCGCTGTGCGCGCTCGATCTTCCAGGCCGGCATGCCGAGGCTGCCGGCGAGCTGGTAGGCGCTCCCCCGTCCGGCGGAGCTGACCCGGGCGACGGTACGGATGCCGTCGGCGAGCGCGTCGGCGATCGGCACCGGGTCCACCCCGATGTGCAGCGCCCAGCGCAGCGCCTCCAGCGCGGCGGGCAGGTCCCCCACCACGGCGGCGTCGGCGACGGTGAAGCCGCTGACCTCGGCGCGGCCCTTGTAGTAGCGGGCGACGGTGTCGGCGCCGATGCGCCCGTCGGTGTCGGCGATCAGCTGGGAGCAGGCGGAGGCGAGTTCGCGCAGGTCGTTGCCGACCGCCGCCAGCAGCGCCTCGGCGGCGTCGTCGGTGCAGCGGCCACCGGCGCGGCGGATCTCGTCGCGGACGAAGGCGACGCGGTCGCGGTGGCCCTTGAGCTTCACCGCGGGCACCACCTGCGCCCCGGCGGCCTTGAGCCCGTCGGCGAAGGCCTTGCCCTTCGCGCCGCCGGCGTGCACCACGATCAGGTGCACGTCCGGGTCCGGGTTCTTCGCGTACGCCACGAGCGCCGTGACCAGGTCCTTGCGGGCGTCCTGGGCGGCCCGCAGCACCAGCACCCGGCGCCCGCCGAAGAGGGAAGGGCTGAGCATCTCGGCTATCTCACCGACGGTGAGGGCCCCGGCCTCGTAGCTGCGTACGTCGGCACCCGGGTCGACGGCGACGGCGGCATCGGTCGCGTCGGTGACCGCGCGGGTGGCGAGCAGTTCCTCGTCGCCGAGGACGAGCAGGATCGGCGGGGGCAGGCTCGCAGCGGTCACGTCGCCATCTTGGCACGATCGCCCTGCACGTCGTACCTGGTCACCGCTGCGCTGAGCGGACCTTGAGCACAGGGAGCGCGAATAACGATATTTACCGTAATTGGTTCTTATCGGACAAAAGCCACGGGCAGCAGCGGTGACCTCGGCCGTTCTATCCTGGCGCGCATGGCACTGCTGCACCGCGCCGAGCTGCGCCCCACCAAACTCGAACTCCTCGCCGGATGGCTGCCCGCGCAGCCCTGGTACGCGGGCGGGACAGGGGCCGGGGTCGAGCGGGTCGCCGCGTACCGGTTCGACGACCCGGCCGGCGACGTCGGCATCGAGACGATCCTGGTACGCGTCGGCGCCGGGCCGCTGCACCAGGTGCCGTTGACCTACCGGGCCGCACCGCTGGACGGTGGCGATGCCTGGCTCGTCGGCACGTGCGAGCACTCCGTGCTGGGCCGGCGCTGGATCTACGACGGCTGCGGTGATCCGGTCTACCAGGCCGCGCTTGCCGGTGCCCTCGCCGGAGACGCCGTCCAGGCCGACGAGTACTTCGAGGTCGACGGCCGGCTCATCGCCCGCGAGCGGAACATGACAGTGACCAGGGTGGCGGGCACCTCCGAGGACGCCCCTGACGCCCCTGATACCGGAGCCGGGCTTGAAGCCGAGCTTGAGGCCGCGCTTCAGGTCGACGCCGACGAGGGTCTGACCCGCATCGACGCCCGATCGTTCGAGCTGACCGTGCTCCGCCGTCCCGCGCTGCGGCCGGCCCCGACCGGCGACGCGCTCGTCGGCACGTGGAGCGGGCAGTCGAGCGCTCTTGTGCTGGCGTACGCCCGGCCCCGCTGACACCCGGGCCGCTGACACCCGGGCCGCTGACACCCGGGCCGCTGACGCCCGGTCGTTCAGCGACGTCGCCGGTCGGTGGTGCGCCGAGCGCAGCCGGCGACCTCAGAGCAGTGGCACCGAATGGTCCGCGGGTGTGACGGGCGGCGGGCCCACGCCGGGCGTAGGGTGGCTCTCGTGGATCAAGAAGACCGGATCGCCCTTTTCCTCGACTACGAGAACCTCGCGCTGGGCGCGCGGGAGCATCTCGGCGGCATGGTTTTTGATCTCCGGCCGATCGCCGACGCCCTTGCCGAGCGGGGCCGGGTGGTGGTGCGCCGGGCGTACGCGGACTGGTCGTACTTCGACGAGGACCGCCGGATGCTCACCCGCTCCCACGTCGAGCTGATCGAGATGCCGCAGCGGATGGGCACCTCCCGCAAGAACGCCGCCGACATCAAGATGGCGGTGGACGCGGTGGAGCTGGCGTTCGAGCGCAGCTACGTGTCGACCTTCGTCATCTGCACCGGCGACAGCGATTTCACTCCCCTGGTCCAGAAGCTGCGCGAGCTGAACAAGCGGGTGATCGGCGTCGGCGTGGAGAAGTCGACCTCGAAGCTGCTGCCGCCGGCCTGCGACGAGTTTCTCTACTACGACCGGCTGGAGGGGGTCGAGGCCCCGTCGGTCGCCCCTCGCAACGGCACCCGACGCCGGGCGCAGGTGCCCAGCCCGGAGCCGGTGAAGCAGGCTCCCGAGCCACCGCCTGTCGTGGAGGAGCCCACCGCCGAGGAGCCGGCGCGCGACGCCGACAGCCTCGCCGTGCTGGTCGCGCAGACCGTGGCCGGGTTGGAGAACAGCTCCAGCGGCGCGGTGACCGCCTCGACGCTGAAGCGCACGCTGCTGCGCAAGGACCCGACGTTCAGCGAGTCCGACTACGGCTTCCGGGCATTCGGCGAGCTGCTGCGCCACCTCGCCGACCGCAATGTGGTGGAGCTGACCGAAGGGCCGGCCAAGGGCGACCCGGACGTCTCCCTGCCGGAGCACGGCGACCGGGAGGTGGCCTTCGGTCTGCTGCGCTCGGTGGTCCAGGATCTCTCCGCCGACGGCGGCGCCGCGGCGCTGTCGGGTCTGAAGAACCAGCTGCGCCGCTCCCGGCCGGACTTCAGCGAGAAGAAGCTCGGCTACCGCAGCTTTCTGCAGTTCTGCAAGGCCGCCGCGACCAGCGGGGTGGTCGACCTCGAGTGGAGCTCCGACGCCGACGACTACCTGCTGACGGTCCCGGCAGCCTGAGCCTTCGGCAGCCTGGCTGTTTCAGGCCCGGGTCCTCAACCACCACGCCTGCGGCTCCCGTGACGGGCCCGGCCGGCGCCCCGGGTCACCACCGCGAGCCCGTCCGGACGCTGGACCACCGTGGCATCCCCGTCGAGGTCGGTGCGCAGCACCCGCACCCCGAGCCCGCGCAGCCGGTCCACGATCACCGGACTCGGATGCCCGTAGCTGTTGTCCACCCCGGCCGACACCAGCGCCACCGACGGCCCGACCGCGTCGAGAAAACCGAGATCCTGGTACGCCGACCCGTGGTGGGCCACCTTCAGCACGTCGGCGCGGAGCCTGTCGGCGGGTAGCCGTTCGAGTAGTTCCCGCTGCTGTTCGCTCTCGGCGTCCCCGGTGAGCAGCACGCGTACCGCACCGACGGTGGCGGCGAGCACCAGCGAGTTGTTGTTGGGGTCCGAACGGGTGCCGCGCAGTGGGGCCGCGGCGTTCAGGAGTTCCAACGTCAGCGAGCCGTCCCGCCAGGACCAGCCCGGTGTGACCGGTGCGACCGGCACCCGGGCGCGGGATGCCGCCTCCGTTACCTGGGCCCGGCCCGCCGCAGGCTCGTGCCACTGCGGAGTGAGCACGGTTCCGACCCGCCGGTTGCGGAACACCCCGTCGACGCCGGCCACGTGGTCGGCGTGGAAGTGGCTCACCACCAGCAGCGGCACCTCGCGTACGCCGAGCCGGCGCAGGCAGCCGTCAACCGCGGCGGCCTCCGGTCCGGCGTCGACCACCACCGCCCGTCCCGGCGCCACCGCCAGCACGATCGCGTCGCCCTGCCCGACGGCGCAGGCGGTCACCACCCAGCCGGACGCCGGCCATCCGGGGGCGAGCAGCCGCACCGGTATCGCCCCGGCCGCCACGGCGAGAACCACGACCAGCGTCGATCGGCGGAATGTGCGATGCCGGAATCCGATCAGCAGGATCACGGTCACCGCCGCCAGCAGCAGGCCACCGAGGACGCCGCCGGGCCAGGGCAGTGTCCCGGCGGGAATCCCCGCGCCGTACCGGGCCACCGTCACCAGCCACCAGGCGGGCCAGCTCGCCAGCCAGGCGACGAACTCGGCACCGGGCGGCCAGACGGCCGACAGCGCCGCCGCGATCACGCCGAGCACCGTCGCGGGGGCGATGGCGGGTACGGCGAGCAGGTTGGCCGGCACCGCGACGAGGCTGACGTTGGCCGAGATGGCGGCGACCACCGGGCCGCACGCCACCTGCGCGGCGGCCGGGATGACCAGCGCCTCGGCGAGCCCTGCGGGCACCCCGCGCCGGCGCAGGGCGTCGCGCCAGCCCGGCGCCAGCAGCAGCAGACCGGAGGTGGCGAGCACCGAGAGCGCGAACCCGGCATCGGCTGCCAGGGCCGGATCGAGCACCACCAGGACGGTGATCCCGGCGGCGAGCGCCGGCAGCGCGGCCCGGGGGCGCCCCAGGGCGAGCGCGGCAAGTCCGATCGCCCCCATCGTGGCGGCCCGGACCACGCTGGGCGAGGGGCGGACCAGGATCACGAAGCCGACCAGCGCGACCGCGCAGAGCGCCGCCGCGACCCAGGGTCCGGCGCGCGCCCAGCGGGCCAGCAGCAGGACCAGCCCCACGACAAGCGCGACGTTGGAACCGGAGACGGCGTTGAGGTGTGTCATACCGGTGTCGCGGAAATCCTGCTCGACCTCCTCGGTGAGCCGGCTGGTGTCCCCCACCACCAGCCCCGGCAGCAGTCCCCCCTGTGCGGGCGGGAGCGGCGCGCAGGCGCGTTGCAGTCCGGCGCGCAGCGATCCCGCGGCCCGTTGGGCCCAGGAAGGTTCGCCGTGGGTGAGCGGGGCAGCGTTGGTGGAGAGCACCGCCGCGGTGAGGTCACCCCCCTGCGGCTCCTGAAGGCGGCCGGTGGCGGTCAGCCGCTGGCCCGGCAGCAGACCCTGCCAGTGCGGGTCGCTCGCCAGCACCAGCAGCCGGGCGGGGGCACGCAGGTGGCTGCCGTCCGGACGGTCCAGCCGCACCAGCTCGGCCCGCAGCAGGAACATCGCCGGCCGGTTCGCCGGTCCGCGCAGCGCGCGGGGATCGTCGCGCACCACGAGCTCAACGCTGACCCTGGCCCGCTCTGCGGCGAGCTCGCGCAGGACCTCGGCGTCGCGCACCACCAGCCGGGCGCCGGTGGCGGTCGCCCCGCAGACCACCCCGAGCAGCACCGCCACCCCGACCCAGCCGTACCGAGCGGGCGCGATCTGCCGGAGCGCCATGTTGGCCGGGCGGGACGACGCGCCAGGCGGGCGGGGTGACGGCGTACGCGGGGCACGCAGCAGGTGGCCCGCGAGCGCCGCTGCCAGCAGCGCGGCGACCACTGCCAGTACGGCGGCGCGGGTCACGGTGAGGTGGAGCGTCGCCAGCGCCGAGAGCCAGGTGGCCACTGCGATGCCGGCGAGCCGCAGATCCGGCGGATCGGAGGTGAGGACCGAGGCCGGCGCGACCTGATCCGGCCCCGCGGGCGCTCGCGCTGCCCTCACACCGTCACCAGGTCCTTGAGCTGCTCGTACCGGGTGTCGCCGATCCCGCTGACCTGTCGCAGGTCCGCCACCGAGCCGAACGGGCCGTGCTTCGTACGGTGGTCCAGGATGGCCTGGGCGAGGACAGGGCCGATGCCGGGCAGCGACTGCAACTGGGTCAGGTCGGCCGAATTGATGTTGACCTTGCCGCCGGTCGCCGCCGCCGGGTCCGTGCCGCCGCCTTCGGCGGCGGCCCCGATCCCGACGGCGATCAGCTCGCCGTCGGTGACCTTGCGGGCGAGGTTCAACATGGTCAGGTCCGCACCCGGCAGGCTGCCGCCGGCGGCCTGTACCGCGTCGGCCACGCGCGAACCCGCGGGGAGGCGCACCAGGCCGGGGCGGCGGACCTTTCCGGTCACCGCGACTACCACCTCGGCCTCCTGCCCGGCGCCGGTCGAGCCGGGCGCAGCGGAGGCGCCCTCGGTGGCGGCGATGGCCGGCGGATCCAGCGGCTCGGCCCGGGGGCGGGCCCACCAGGCCCAGCCGGCGGCGATGACCACGACGGCGGCGGCCACCACCGCCAGAGCCTTGACGCCGCGTCGGCCGGGGTCGAAGGGGCCAGGCCCGAGCAGGCCCGGCGACTCGTCCAGCGGTGGATCCGCCGCGACGAGAGCCCGGTCCGGGTCCGCTGCTGGTTGCCGGCCCGGGCCTTGTTCGCCGGCCCGGCTCGCCGCCAGGTATGCGTCGCCGAGCCCGGATCGACCGGACGGCGGCGGCTCCACGGCGATCTCGCGTTCCGGTGCCGGCGCATCGCGGTCGCGACCTGGCCATGCCGCCACGATGGGGTCGTCCGCAGTGGAGGGCCACGCAGAACCCGCAAGTTCCCGGCTCGCGGGGGACGGCTCCCGGGGCGCGAACGGCAGCCCGCTCCCGGAGAGGACGGCGGCCGAGGGAGGAAATCCGGCCTTAGCCGGGCGGGTGGCCGCATGAGGCCGCCCTCCGCCGGGATGGTCGGCGGGCGTGGTCTGGGAGTGGCCCGGGGCCGGGTCGGTGAAGAGGCGCGACAGGCGCCGGCGTACCGCTTCGTGGTCGTCTGGCACGCCGCGACGTTAGGCGCGGACCGGGCCGGCGGCGGGCCGTCGTCCGGCGATCTGTGGAGAACCCCGGCGGCTGTGGAGAAGCATCGGCAGGACGTGCTGATCTGCTATGCGCCAACGCGGCGCACCGGGCTCCCGGTGATTCAGGCGTGCCGGTGGATCACGACGCTGGCCAGTCCGGGACCGGCGTGCGCGGCGGCCACCGCACCAACCTCGGTGACGTAGAGGGCCTGGAGCCCTTCCCCCAACCGGGTCTCAAGCTCCGTACGCAGCAGCTCCGCGCGCTCCGGCGCGTCAAGGTGGTGCACGGCGATGTCGACGGGGCCGGCGCCGGCCGCGGTCACCGCCAGGTCCGCCAGGCGCGCCACTCCCCGGCTCGCGGTCCGGACCTTGTCGCGCTGGACGATGACACCGTCGGCCAGCTGCAGGATCGGCTTCACCGACAACGCCGTGCCCACCAGCGCGGTCGCGGCATTGATCCGCCCACCCCGGCGCAGGAACTCCAGGGTGTCCACATAGAAGTAGACCTCGGTGCGGGCGGCGGCGTCGAGCGCGGCCTGCCGGACCTGCTCGTGGTCTGCCCCGTCGGCGGCGAGGGCCGCCGCGGCCATCGCCGGGAAGCCGACCCCCATGCCGATGAGCCGGGTGTCGACCACCGTCACCCGCTCGTCGCCCACCTCGGCGGCGGCGAGCACGGCGGCGTCGTACGTGCCGGAGAGGTCTGCGGAGAGGTGGACCGAGACGACGGCCTGCGCACCGTCGGCGAGCAGCCGCCGGTAGGTGCGGGCGAAGACCTCCGGCGCGGGGCGGGAGGTGCTCACGCGTGCCCGCTTCTCCCGCAGCGCCCGAGCGGCGTCGGCGGGGAAGAACTCCACACCCTCGAGCCCTTCGGCGCCGTTGAGCACGACGGTCAACGGCACGACCGTCAGCCCGTACGCGTCAACGAGCTCGGCGGGGAGGTACGCGGTGGAGTCGGTGACGACCGCTACGGACATGTCCGGCAGGTTAACCGATGCCGGGCCGTTATGCCCACGGCAGGCGGTGAATACCGCCCCTGGTCAGACCGCCTCGGCGGGAGCACCGGAGACGAGCCGGCCGGCGTTGTACGCCTGCAACCGCCAACCGCGGTCGGCCTCGTGATGCAGCTCCGCCCAGTGGCAGTTGTGCATCGGGCCGATGGTGCTGAGCACCGACGGGTCCCAGCCGAGCAGGTAACCGCAGGCCTGACGGGCCGCGCCCCCGTGGGTGGCGACCACGATCGTCTCGCCGGCGGCTGCTTCGGCGATCTCCTGAAGGGCGCTGCCGATGCGCTTGCCGAGCACATCGAGGCTCTCCACGCCGCAGCCGGGATCCGGGTCACCGGTGCGCCAGCGCGCGTGCGCCTCGGGGTGCCGCTCGGCGATCTCGGTGAGGTGGAGCCCCTGCCAGTCGCCGAAGTGCCGCTCCCGCAGCCGGGCGTCGGTGCGGACCGGCAGGCCGGTGACGGCGGCGAGGGCGGCGGCGGTGTCGCGGGCCCGGCTGAGGTCACTGGACCAGATCCGGCCGGGTCGCAGCGCGGCGAGCAGCGGCGCCGCCTCGGCCGCCTGCCGGCGGCCGAGGTCGTTGAGCGCCACGTCACTCTGTCCCTGCACCCGCCGGGCGGCATTCCAGTCGGTGTTGCCGTGCCGCCAGATGAGCAGCTTGGTCATTCGGCCGCGGCGGGCTCGGCCTCGACCAGGTCGCGGTCGACGAACGGGATGACCGGGCAGTCCTTCCAGAGGCGGTCGAGCGAGTAGTGCTCGCGCTCCTCGGTGTGCTGCACGTGCACCACGATGTCGACGTAGTCCAGCAGCACCCACCGGCCGCCCCGCTCGCCCTCGCGCCGGACCGGCTTGGCCTTGTCGGGGAGCTCCAGCAGGCGCTCCTCGACGGCGTCGACGATGGCCATCACCTGGCGCTCGTTGGGCGCGGAGGCGAGGACGAAGGCGTCGGTGATCGCGAGCCGGTCCCCGACATCGATGATGGCGATGTCCTGCGCCTTCTTGTCGGCAGCGGCCTGGGCGGCCGTGGTTGCCAGTTCAAGTGCGCGTTCGGAAACTGTCACCGTTCTCCTTCGATCAGACGTGCTATCTCCCTAGGGTCTCACATCCGGTGAGCAGGAGACCATCGCGATCTGCGGCGAAAGCTCGCAAAGGGCGACATATCAGTCGCGGTAGAGGCCGCGCTTGGCGATGTACTGCACCACACCGTCGGGCACCAGGTACCAGACGGGCTCGCCCCGGGCCACCCGGTCGCGGCAGTCGGTGGAGGAGATGGCCATCGCCGGCACCTGGACCAGGCTCACCGTGTCGGCGGGCAGGTGCGCGTCGGTGAGCTCGAAACCGGGGCGGGTCACCCCGATGAACCGGGCGAACTCGAAGACCTGGTCGAGATCCTTCCAGGAGAGGATCTTCTCCAGGGCGTCCGCGCCGGTGATGAAGAAGAGCTGGCTCCGCGGGCCGTAGTGCGCCCGCAGGTCGCGCAGCGTGTCGACCGTGTAGGTCGGGCCACCGCGGTCGATATCGACCCGGCTGACCTGGAAGCGAGGATTCGAGGCGGTGGCGATCACCGTCATCAGGTAGCGGTCCTCGGCCCGGCTGACCGACCGGTCGTCCTTCTGCCACGGCTGCCCGGTCGGCACGAAGACGACCTCATCGAGGTCGAACCGGTCGGCCACCTCGCTGGCCGCCACGAGGTGCCCGTGATGAATGGGATCGAAGGTGCCGCCCATGACCCCGATACGCCGAATCTCTTCCGCCACGCGCTGATCGTAGGCGCGCCGCCGCAGACCACCTCGCGGTAGTCCGCAGACGCGGCGGACGTCACGCCATCGCCCGCCGCGGGCGCCTCACTGCGCGGCGTACCGCTGCCGGGCGGCAAGGGCCCGGGCCAGGTCGTCCGCGGCGTCGACGACGGCGCGGCGCAGCCCCGGCACCAGGTCGTCGCGGCCCAGCAGCTTCGCGGCGAGCTCCCGGGTGACCGGGTCGACCGCGTAGCGGGGGAAGGCGTCCGACGCGATGCGCTCGGCCGTCCAGCCCGGCCGCAGCAGTGCCGCCGCCGGCTGCTCGACGAAGTAGCGCGGCACGTAGCCGGCGGTCAGCTCGGCCTGCTCCGGCTGCCAGAAGTCACCGGCGGTGGCCTCCACGATCCGGTTGGAGTGCTCGGCGCCCCGCACGATGATTTCCCAGGCGGCGGCCTTCGCCGCCGGGTCGGGCAGCGCGGCCCGGCAGCGGGCCGCCCACTGCTCTCCGGTGGCGCTGCGGTCGGCGCGGGCCTCCGCCTCGATCTGCGCCTCGCCGGCCGCGCCGAGCACCACCAGCCGGCGCAGCAGCAGCCACCGCAGGTCGGCGTCGACCGCCAGCCCCGCCGGCACCTCGGCGCCGCTCAGCCAGCCGGCGGGTAGCTCCGGCTCGGTGGCCGCCCCGATCAGCGCCCGCGCGGCGGCGAGCTGGATCGAGCCGCCGGGCTCGGCTGCCAGCAGCAGCCGCCGGCAGGCGGCGGAGATCATGCCCAGCGCCTCGTGCCGCGCCGGACCCGCCAGGTACCGGTCGACGAGGGGACGGCTCATCGTGAGCACGTCCTCGACGATGATCACCTCGCGTTCCGCGGGCAGGGCGGCGGCGATCAGCTGCACCAGGTCCTCGACGGGCCGCTCGGCGTCGGTGACGGCGTCGAGCATCTCGCCCCAGAGCAGCCCCCGGACAAGTGGATCCGGCGTCGACGGCAGCAGCTCCCGCACCGCCGGGACCGAACGCGGATCCAACCGCAGCTTGGCGAAGGTGAGGTCACCGTCGTTGGCCAGCAGCACCGACGCCGGCTCACCGGTGAGTTCGGCGACGACAGTACGCCCGCCGTCGCGCTCCGGGTCCAGATCGAGCTCCACGCCGCCGGCGCGCCCCTGGACGCCGTACCGGCCGAGCAGCACGCGGTGCGGGCGGAGCACCGGATGGGCGGCGGGCGCGCTCTGGACGATCGCGACCTCCTCGTAGCGACCCTGCGCGTCCACCACCGACTCGACGCGCAGGGTGTTCACACCGGCCTGCCGCAGCCAGAGCTGCGCCCAGTCGTCGAGGTCCCGGCCGGCCGCCGCCGCCAGGCTGCTCAGCAGGTCCGCGAGGCTGGCGTTGCCGAAACGGTGCGCGGCGAAGTGGGCGTTGAGCCCGGCCAGGAACACCTCGTCGCCGAGCCAGGCGACCAGCTGACGCAGCACGGCGGCCCCCTTGGCGTACGAGATGCCGTCGAAGTTGGTCAGCGCCTGCGCCGCGTCGGTCACCTCCGCCGGGGCGACCGGGTGCGTGGAGGGACGCTGGTCGGCGGCGTACCCCCACGCCTTGCGGCGCAGCGCGAACGTGGTCCAGGCCTGGTCGAAGCGGGTGGCCTCGGCGGTCACCCGGGTGCCGAGGTACTCGGCGAAGGACTCGTTGAGCCAGAGGTCGTCCCACCAGCGCATCGTCACCAGGTCGCCGAACCACATGTGCGCCATCTCGTGCGCGATGGTGGTGGCCCGCAGTTCCCGCTGGCTCTCGGTCACCGCGGAACGGAAGACGAGGTCGTCGCGGAACGTCACCAGCCCCGGGTTCTCCATCGCGCCGGCGTTGAACTCCGGCACGAACGCCTGGTCGTACTTGCCGAACGGGTACCGCTCGGCGAAGAGCTCGTGGAACCGGTCGAAGCACTGCCTGGTGACGGTGAAGATCTCCTCGGCGTCGGCGTCGAGGTGCGCGGCGAGCGACCGGCGGCAGTAGAGCGCCAGCGGAATGCCATCGTGGCTGTCGCGGCGCACGTGGTACGGCCCGGCGATCAACGTGACCAGGTACGTCGCCAGCGGCGGCGTCGGCACGAACTCCCACCGGCCGGGTGCGGGCTCGGCGGCGACGGACGCGTTGGCGGCGACCGTCCACTCCGGCGGCGCGGTGACGCTCAGCGTGACCGGCGCCTTCAAATCGGGCTGGTCGAAGGCGGCGAAGATGCGCTGCGCCTCGTCGAGGAAGGACATCGCGTAGAGGTACGTCTCGCCGTCGGCCGGGTCGACGAAGCGGTGGATTCCCTCACCGGTGCGCGAGTACGCCATCTCGGCCTCGACGTGCAGGGTGTGCCGGCCGTCCAGGCCGGTCAACGGCAGCCGGTTCTCGTCGAGCCCGGCAATGTCGAGGTCGCGGTCGTCGAGGCGGACCGCGAGCAGCCGGGCGGGCTTGAGCTCGACGAAAGTCTCCGCGCCGGGCACGGCCGTGAAGTGGATTTCGGTACGGGAGCGGAAGTGCGGACCGTCCCCGGTGAGGTCCAGGTCCACCAGGTACGACTCGACGCTGATCGCCGCACGGCGCGCGACCGCCTCGGCACGGCTAAGACTCGGCATCCGCCCATCCTCCCCGATCCCCGCCGGATCCGCCGCACCCCTGCCCCGCACCCCGAGGCGCCCCCTTCCCCTCCCGGCTCCCCGTTGGGGCCGGGGCGCGGTGTTGTCAGGACATCCGGGCCAGGGCGGCGCGGATCCGGGCCAGGTCGCGGCGGCGGCGTTCGAGGGTGATCGCCAGGCCGACCAGGAGCAGGCCACCGCCGGCGAGCGGAAGCCACCGCGGCAGCAGGTCCCAGACCAGGACGAGTTCGTGCAGCGCCACCGCGAGCAGCACCGCCCCGCCGGTGACGACCGGGGCCCGCAGCCGGGCGCGGGCGCCCGTGACGACGACGGCGAGGGCGCCGACGCCGAGCAGCAACCGCCGCCACGCGTCGTCGTCGGTGGCAACCACGACGGCCAGCGTCGGCAGCAGGGCCGCGGCGAGCGCCACGCCGTACGCGGTCCAGCTCGTGATCCCCGGCCAGGTCCGGCGCGCCAGCCAGCCGGCGAGCAGCGCGACAGCCGCCGCCGGCAGGCTGTACACCTCCACGGTCGAGACCTGCGCCGAGGCGACGATCAGCCACCAGCCCAGCAGTTCGGCGGCGGCCGCGGTCACGATCAGCACCCGCCGTACCCCGGTTGTCTCCCCCGGGGCCAGCGCCCGGATCCCGAGCAACAGGCCCCAGAGCGTGCAGATGGCCGCGGCGTGCCGGGGCTGACCCGAGGTCAGCAGCAGCGCCAGCACCGCGCCGGCGTGGGCGGCGGCCTGGACGGCCCGTCCCTCGTCGACGCGGCGGCGGAGGGCGAGCACCGTACCGAGGACGAGGACGGCGGCGGCTGCACCGGCGACGCCGAAGGCCGACGACGCGAGCGGTAGGCCCGCGGCGCGCCCCACGGTGAACGCGAAACCGAACAGCGCCGCGGTCGCGCCCAGCCAGCCGGCGACCCGGGCCTCGACTGTCCGGCCCGCGCTGCCGGCGCAGACCCCGGCGACGGCGACCAGACCGAGCGCGACGAGGGTCGCCGCCCGCGTCGGGAGGGCACCCGACAGGCCCGCGCCGGCCAGCACGACGCCGAGCGGGAGGAGCAGGACCCGCACGCCGTGCGCGGACCACCATGCGACGGCGGGTGTCGTACGGGACTCACCGGCGGGGGCGAGCCGTCCGCCGTCGGCGTCGGCGGCCCGGACGCCGCCCGTGCGCGCGACGAGGATGAGGCAGATCAGGCCGGTGAGCAGGCTCGCCAGTGGGACGGTGGGCCAGCGGAAGCCGGCCGCGGCGAGCGCCATCGGCAGGGCGAGCGCCACCACGGCAGCCACCGGGCCGACGACGGCAACCGACTCGTGTCGCCTCGCGGCACGGTACCCGGCGATCCAGAGCGCACCCGCCGCGGCGAGCAGCGCGATGGCGACTACATCGGCCACGGCGACGTTGTCCCGGCCCGCCGGATCGAGTCCCGTCCCCGCCGGAGCGCCCGCCCAGACCTGCTCCCACCACCGGTACGGGCCGGCCAGCACCTCCACCACGCTCGGCGCGACCGCCAGAGCGAGCGCCGCCCCGAGCAGCGCCGCCGGCGCCGCGGTGAAACCGGACCGTAGCGGCGCGACGAACGCGACCACGATCAGGGCGAGGGCGGCGTAGACGGCAGGTGAGTCGCCGGCGGCCAGCGCCCAGATCGGCAGTGCGAGCGCGCTCGTGACGACGGCGGCCAGCGCGAAGCCGCGGTAGCCGGACCAGCGCCGTGCGACCAGGTGTGCGGCCGCCCCCAGCAGTGCTGTCGCGGCCACCGTGGCGCGCGCCTGCACCTGCGGCGAAAGGTCCAGCGCCAGGGTTGCGGTCCAGGCGACCGCCGGGACGGTGAGCAGCCCGACGGTCAGGGCCGGGCCGCCCAGCGGCATCCGGACCGGCCGGGCCCACGCCGCTGCCGCGGTCCCGAAGGCGAGCAGGCCGACCACCGTCAGGGTGGCGACCGCCAGGCCGGGAGCGCCGAAGCCGACGAGCACCGCGTGCCCGCCCAGCACCACGGCGACCGGCGCCGCGACGACAGGGACGGACCCCCGTACCGCGAGAGTCAGCGCGGCCGCGGCGACGAGCAGATCGAAAGCCACAGCGGTCGACCAGGGCAGCCCGAACCCCACGGGTACGGCGAGGGCGACCAGCGCGGCGCCGACCAGCGGCACCGCGACGGCAGCGGGCCGGCCCATCGCGGCCGTACGGGAGGCGCCCTGTTTCGCCGCAGTCGTGCGGGAGGTGACGAGGATCGTCACCGCGGCAGTCAGCACGGCCAGCGCCGCCGGGACCTGCCACTGCGCGCGTCCCATCACGGCGGACGGATCGGCGTTCAGCGGCGGCATCGCCGCGATGATGCTCCGCGACGCGGAGACAGCGGCAGCGAGAGCCCCGATCATCGCGGGGAGGGCTACGACGACGAGCGCGCCGGCCCACGGCCCGACCCGGACGGGCGCGGGCAGCCACCGCGCCACGACGGTGACCGCCGCCGCCAGCACCGCGACGAGCACCGCGATCAGGATCGGCTCGTACCCGTCGGAGGACGCCACCACGAGGCGGACACCGGCGACGGCGAACGCCCCGACCAGCAGGCCGCCGGAGAGCGCCTGCGCGATCGGGGACCGGGCCAGGACCGCGGCCACGACCAGCAACAGCACCGGGGTCAACAGGGCGCCGCTCGCCGCCACCAGCGCGGCGACGGAGTCGGGCAGCAGCAACGCCACGAGCGCGGCGAGCAGGGCGCCGGCGACGGCGAGAGCACCCAGCAGGTACGCGGCCACCCCGACCCCGGTGAAGGCGAACCGGGCGCGCCGCAGGCGGAGCACGGCGAGGTTGCCGGCCGCCACCGCCGACAGCGTGTACGACGCGCCGGTGATGCCCGGGTCCGACGCGGCGACCAGCAGTGGCAACGCGGGCTGGGCGACGATCATCGCGACGAACCGGGGACCGGTCAGGCCGGTGGCGTACGCGTAGCCGGCCGCGACGACGGCGGTGACGGCGCAGACCACCCCCGAGTAGCGAACGCCGCTTGTGTTCGCGAGGCCGAAGAGGTTCACGTACCAGGCCGCGTAGCCGTCGAGGAGGACGAGCAGCAACCCGAGCGCGGCGAAGGTCTCCGCGGTCGCGGTCAGTCCCCGGCGCAGGGCGATCGGGGGCACCGCCAGGGCGGCGACGGTGAAGCCCGCGAGCAGCGCGGCCCGCCCGCCGACACCGAACTGCGACCAGGCGACCATGGTGAAGACGATCGCCGCGACGCCGAGCAGCACGCCGCCGAGCAGGAACAACGCGTTCTGCACCAGCCGGGTGGAAGCTTCGGGACCGCGGCCGGCGGGCATCGGCGCCGGTCCGGGCACCGCCGGCGGCCGGAGCAGAGCGGTTGCCTGCGGATACCGCGCCACCGGGGTGACGGCCGGGGTGGCCGAGGCCGGCGGGGCGGCGGCGACCGCGGCGCGGACCCGCGCTGCGGCGGCGCTGCGGCGTTGCCAGGCGTCCTGCACCGCCCGCTCGGCGGCGAGCATCTGGGCGCGCGCCGTCTGCAGCCGGGCGTTCAGTGCCTGGATCTCCCCATCGAGGCGGATCACCTCGACGGCGTCGGCGTTGGGAGCACGGCCGCAGGCCGGGCAGCCGGTAGCCGAGTCGGCCACGGCGCGGCAGAACGGGCACGGATACGTCGTCACACCCGCAGTCTCCGGCCGGGGCACGGGCTGGTCCTGAGCCGGGGTACTCAGAAGAGATCGACCCGCCGTCGTCTGCGTTACCGGGATCGGGACGGGACGGCACATATCCTGCTCAATGGAGAGCACCTCCCGGTTGTTCGGCAGCGTGAAGGCGGTTGGCATGGCACAGCACGTCAAGGGCGAGTTCGACCTGTCACGGGCGAACTGGCAGCAGGCCGTCGGCGAGAAGGGCAGCCGGGGATCGGTGGAGGTCGCTTTCGTCGACGACCTGATCGGTGTGCGCAACTCCGCCGAGCCGGACGGGCCGGTGCTGGTCTTCACCCAGTCGGAGTGGGTGGCCTTCGTCGAGGGCGCCAAGGACGACGAGTTCGACCTGGACTGAGTGCCCGACCCTCGCAGCCGGCAGCACCCGGCCGGCAGCACCCGGCCGACGGCAGCCCGGTGCACGTCGCGGCCGCGGATTCACGAGTCTCCTGCCACTTTCAGGAGAACCCGACGGGGCGGTCTCCGTCGCCCCAGCCGAGCGCGCCGAGCCCGGCGGCGTGGTGGAAGCCCGGGTGTCCCCAGACGTCGGCGCAGCGTTCCCCGTCAGGGCCGGCCGCGCCGCAGAAGAGCGGCTCGGAGTGCTGCCAGGTGCCGGCCGCGGAGAACTCCGCTCCCCCGGGCCAGATCTCCGGCCGCAGCACGCTTAGCGCCTCGACGTACGCGACGGCCTGCTCGCAGGCGGTCTCCCGGCCCGTCGCGGTGAAGCTCAGATGCAGGGTGTACCAGCGCGGAGGCACCATTGTCTCGGCCGGCCCCAGCAACGAGAAGCGGGCCGGTGCCGGTGTCGGCGGCCCGGGACGCCGGTTCTCTCCGCGGCGGTCGGCCGGGCCGCGCCGGTCACGCCGCTTGCTGTTCCCTTGAGGATCACCGTCGCCGTACATCCCGACCTCCCGCTCGCCACCGACCTGGTACGGCTTCCAGCCCACCAGACTTTCCGCCGGTTGGGAGGGGCCAGCGGTGTGGGCCAATTGGTGACGACTTTTGCTCCGAGCCGGGCTGCCGTTCAGCAGAAGGCGGGGCTGCTCAGGTCCGTGCGGACACCGGCAGTTTCACGCCCGCCTCATCGGCGAACTGCGCCGGCGCCCCGCCCGGCGAGCGGGTCACGGGTTCCAGCACCTCGCCGCACTCGAGCAGCGACTTGAACCGGCGCAGCGCGTCGCGCATCCGCCGGTCCGGTTCCCGGCCGATGACAAGATCAAGGTTTGGTCCCGCGGAGCTGCCGGCGTAGCGCAGCACCACCTGCACCTCGGTGCCGCGGCTCATCGGCGCGGGCACGAACCGCGCCTCACCCTCGTGCGGTACCGCACCGCCGGCGCTGCGCCAGCGCAGCACGTGGTCGCTGTTGTCCATCGTGATGTCGGCGCGCCAGGCAACGCTGCCGTCGTCGTGCAGGCTGCTCCAGCGCCGGCCGTCGAGCGACTCGAGCCGAATGCGCTGCCCCACGACCCGGCTGAGCAGCCGCGGGTCCCGCCAGGCCGAGGCGACCTCGTCCAGCGGCCGGTCGACGGTCACGGCGCGCTGCACCACGTACCAGCCGTCCTGGCGCTGCGGCTGGTGCCGGCGACGACGCCGGCCGGCGATGATCGTGACGGCTTGGCCGAGCGCGCCGACTCCGGCCGCGAGTGCCATGGCGCTCGCGGCGACTTCCCACCTCGCGCTGTTTCTGGTCATCAGGTCCCTCCGGCCGGACGCACGGACAAGGAAGGCCCCGCCTACCCGTCACGTCACGCCGGAAACCGGGACCAGGAAACCGGCGCCCGCCCGGTTTGCGGCGCCACCGGCGGGGCACCGATGTGCCCGTGTCCGCGACATTGCCGTCTCGCCACCTTCCCGGGCCGCTCGCCAACACGGCCCCGCAGACCTCCGCCGCCGCGCCGCGCCGGCTGGAGCTCGAGTACGTCCTGCCGCTGCGCTGGACCGACGACACCCCGCTACCCGAACTGACCGGATACCTGCGGTGGCTCGCCGGGCAGGTACCGGTGACAGTCGTCGACGGCTCGCCGTCGGAGTTCTTCGCCCGGCACGCCGCCGCCTGGGCCAGGTACGTCCGGCACGTCCCCCCCGACCCGCATCTCACCGGCGCCAACGGCAAGGTCCTCGGCGTGCTCACCGGCCTGCGGCTGGCCCGGCACGAACACGTGGTGATCGCCGACGACGACGTCCGCTACGACGAGCAGGCGCTGCGCACGCTGCGCCGTCTCCTCGACCGGGCCGACCTGGTACGACCGCAGAACTACTTCGACCCACTGCCGTGGCACGCCCACTGGGACACCGGCCGCAGCCTGCTCAACCGGGCGGTCGGCGCCGACTACCCGGGCACGCTGGGCGTACGCCGCTCCACCTTTCAGGCGATGGGCGGCTACGACCCGGACGTGCTCTTCGAGAACCTGGAGCTGATCCGCACCGTCGGCGCGTACGGCGGCCGGGAGCTCACCCCGCCCGGCCTCTACGTGCGCCGGGTGCCGCCGGCGACCTCGCACTTCCTGCAGCAGCGGATCCGGCAGGCCTACGACGACATCGCTCAGCCCTGGCGGCTGATGACCTTCCTCGCGGTGGTGCCGGCGCTGACCGCCGCCGCCGTCACCCGGCGTACGGGCGAGGTCGCCGCCGCGGCCGCGGGAATCGTCGCACTCGCCGAGTACGGCCGTCGCCGCGCCGGCGGCCGGCACGTCTTCCCGGTCACCGGGTCGCTGCTGGCGCCGCTCTGGGTGCTCGAACGCGGCGTCTGCAGCTGGCCGGCGCTGGCCCAGCGGGTCGCTTTCGGCGGAGTCGGCTACGCCGGCGGCCGGCTGCGCACGGCGGCGCACTCGCCGCGCCGGCTGCGCACCTCCTTACGGGCACGGGCCGCAGAGGCGGCTGAGGAGCCGGCGGGCCGGTAGGTCGCCCGGATCAACCCCCTGCAGACCTGGAACTGCGCGCTCCGCGACGAATGACGGCACCCCGGCGGGGTACTCGCCGCGCCTGCCGGGCCGACGCCCGCAGGCACGCCGGTTCCTGCCCGCACGACCGACGGGGAACCGCGTGGCGGCAGACCGCCGACAACGGCGCAGGCAGGGAGGCGGGACAGATGGCGAAGAAGTCGCGTGATCGCCGGCAGAACCGGGTGATTCAGCGGGGTTCCCTGATCCGCAGGGTCGCCACCGTCGTGGCGATCGGCTTCCTCGGCGTGGGCATCCTCGGTTTCGTGCCGGGCATCACCACGAACTACGAGACGCTGAGCTGGGCCGGAGACCATTCGCAGGCACAGCTCTTCGGGGTCTTCCACGTCTCCGTGCTGCACAACCTGCTGCACCTGGCCTACGGCGTGGTCGGTCTGCTGCTGGCCCTCAACACCGCCGGGGCGCGGGTCTTCCTCACCGTCGGCGGCGCCGGCTACCTGATGCTCTGGCTGATGGGGCTGGTGATCCGCCAGGACGTCCTGGCCAACTGGTTGCCGGTCGACGAGGCGGACAACTGGCTGCACCTCGGGCTCGGGCTGGGCATGCTGGTCCTCGGTCTGCAGCTCTCCACCCGCCTGAACGCCGACAACCGCGCCCTGGACGATCCGGCCCCGGCCTGACCACTGACCAGCCGCCACGCGGGCCGCGAGCCCGAGCCCGGCCGCACCCACAAGCCGAACGCGCCCGCGGGCCCGTACGAGCCGGCTGGCTCGCGCGGGCCCGCGGGCTCACACGCTGTCTGTCGCAGCCGCCGAGGAGACCCCGGCGGGCGATCGGTCAGTCCTCGAGGTCGTCGTCGTCCTCGTCGTCCGAGACGTCCGCGTCGGTGCCGAGCTCGTCGGCCGGGCGTTGCCGCCGTGCCTTGCGGGCCGCGAGCCGGTCAGCGGCCGAGGCGCGCTTGGATGCCTCCTCCAGCCGGATGTCGGTGCCGCGCGTGGTCGGAACATAGTCCGGACCGGCGTAGAGGGTGGGGCGCCAGTCGAACTCGCGCACCCCGATGCGGACCAGGTCACCGGGCTGAGCGCCGGCCTTGGCCAACTGCTCCTCCACGCCGAGACGGGCCAGCCGGTCGGCGAGGAAGCCGACCGCCTCGTCGTTGTCGAAGTTCGTCTGCCGCACCCAGCGCTCCGGGCGGGCGCCACGCACCACGTACGCCTCGTCGGCCGGGTCCCGCTCGATGGTGAAACCGGCGTCGTCGACGGCCGTGGGACGGATCACGATCCGCGGCTCCTCGACCACCGGAACGGCCGCGCGGGTCTCCGCCACGAGCTGGGCCATCGCGTACGTCAGCTCCCGCAGCCCTTCGCGGGTGGCCGTGGAGATCTCGAAGACGCGGTAGCCGCGCTCCTCCAGGTCCGGCCGGACGATCTCGGCGAGGTCCCGGGCGTCCGGTACGTCGATCTTGTTGATGGCGACGAGCCGGGGCCGGTCGGCGAGGCCGCCGTACTGCGACAGCTCGTCCTCCAGGGCGTCGATGTCGGCCATCGGGTCGCGGCCCGGCTCCAGGGTCGCCGCGTCGATGACATGCACCAGTACGGCGCAGCGCTCGATGTGCCGCAGGAACTCCAGCCCCAGCCCCTTGCCGGTGGCCGCACCGGGGATCAGCCCGGGGACGTCGGCGACGGTGAAGGTGTGGTTGTCGACCCGGACCACGCCGAGGTTCGGCACCAGCGTGGTGAACGGGTAGTCGGCGATCTTCGGCTTGGCCGCGGAGATGACCGAGATCAGCGAGGACTTACCGGCCGACGGGAAGCCGACCAGACCGACGTCGGCGACGCTCTTGAGCTCCAGCACGGCGTCCAGGTGCTCACCCGGCTCGCCGAGTTCGGCGAAGCCCGGCGCCTTGCGGCGGGAGTTGGCCAGCGAGGCGTTGCCCCGGCCGCCGCGGCCGCCCCGGGCCACCTCGAAGGTCGTGCCGGCGCCCACCATGTCGGCGAGGATCGTGCCGTCCGGGGTCTGCACGACCGTGCCGTTGGGGACCTTCAGCACCAGGTTGCGGCCGTTGGCGCCGTCCCGGTGCGAGCCCGCGCCGCCCTTGCCGTTCTCGGCTTTGACGTGCGGCCGGAAATGGAAGTCGAGCAGGGTGGTCACCTGCGGGTCGACGACCAGCGACACGCTGCCACCGTGCCCGCCGTTGCCACCGTCGGGCCCACCGAAGGGCTTGAACTTCTCCCGGTGGATCGAGACACAACCGTGCCCCCCGTCGCCGGCCTGCAGGTGCAGGACGACCCGGTCAACGAACGTCGCCACGTCGCCAATCCTTCCAGCGGGGTTGTCCCCCGCTCATGTAAACGGCAAAGCGGGCCCGGACACCAGTCCGCGGCCCGCTGAGCGCGAGAAAACTACTGCTGCACCGATGCCGGCACGATGCTGACGGTCTTGCGGCCACGCTTGGTGCCGAAGAGGACCGCCCCCGCGGAGAGCGCGAAGAGCGTGTCGTCGCCGCCGCGACCGACCAGGTCACCGGGGTGGAACTTGGTGCCGCGCTGACGGACGATGATCTCGCCGGCGCTGACAACCTGGCCACCGAAACGCTTCACGCCGAGTCGCTGAGCGGCGGAATCCCGGCCGTTACGCGAGCTGGACGCACCCTTTTTGTGAGCCATCTGGAAACGACCTACTTCCCGGTGGAGATGCCGGTGACCTTGACCTGGGTCAGCGGCTGGCGGTGACCCTGGCGCTTGTGGTAGCCGGTCTTGTTCTTGAACTTGTGGATCCGGATCTTCGGGCCCTTGGTGTGCGCGGCGATCTCGCCGGACACCGCGACCTCGGCAAGCTTCGCAGCGTCGGTCACCAGGTCGTCACCGTCGACGAGGAGCACCGCGGTGAGCTTCACCGCGTCACCGGGGGCACCGGTGAGCTTCTCGACCTCGATCACGTCGCCCTCGGCGACCTTGTACTGCTTGCCGCCGGTCTTGACGATCGCGTACATAGACGCGGACTCCCTGTCGTTGAGGCTGTTGGCGGGTAGTGCTCGCGGCGGCGCGGGGCGGTAGCAGATCACCTCGGCGGGCACGCGAGAACCTGGCGCGCAAAAGTGCGCCGTAGGCAAGGGTACGCCATGGCCTGCCCGTTGCCCAAACCGGGTCGCCCCGATGACCGGCGTACCGCCGGCGCGGGGGTCCCGCTGCCCCGTCCGTGCCCGCTGTCCCCCGTATCCGCGGACGGGCACCGGCCCGCCGTGCCGGGGACGCCTCGGCCCGCCGACGCGTACGGGGCACCCGCGGCGGTCGTACCGCCACGGATGCCCCGTCTGACGTCGCAGTCGAAGTCAGGAGCGCGTACGCCGCCGGCCGGTGCCGCGACGGGCACGCCGACGACCACCGCCCTCGTCGGACGACTCCTCGTCGCCGGCCAGACCGTCCGGGTCGTCGGCGCCGGCCAGCGGCACCGCGTCGGCCCGGTCCGCCTCGGCCGAGGCCACACCGTTGGTAACGGTGTCGGTCTCGTACCGGGACAGGTCGTAGCCCATCGTGTCGTCCTCGGTGAGCACGGCGACGGCGGCGATCGGCTCCGCGGCGCCGGAGTCGCCGGCCTCGGCCACCTCGGCCACCGTGCGCTCGGCGGCCCCCTTGCGACCGCGACGGCGGCTGCCGGCGCCGGCCTGCTCCGGGGCGGTCGCCGTCGCGGTCACGACCTTGACCTTCTCGCTCGTGGCCGGCTTGGTCTTGTCCGCCACCGGCTCGGTGTGGATGATGACGCCGCGGCCCTTGCAGCACTCGCAGGTCTCACTGAACGCCTCGAGCAGCCCCGCACCGATGCGCTTGCGCGTCATCTGCACCAGGCCGAGCGAGGTGATCTCGGTGACCTGGTGCTTGGTGCGGTCCCGCCCCAGGCACTCGGTCAGCCGGCGCAGCACCAGCTCACGGTTCGACTCGAGCACCATGTCGATGAAGTCGATGACGACGATGCCGCCGATGTCGCGCAGGCGCAGCTGCCGCACGATCTCCTCGGCCGCCTCGAGGTTGTTGCGGGTGACGGTCTCCTCGAGGTTGCCGCCGGTGCCGGTGTACTTGCCGGTGTTGACGTCGACCACGGTCATCGCCTCGGTCCGGTCGATCACCAGGGATCCGCCGGAGGGGAGGAAGACCTTGCGGTCGAGCGCCTTGAGCAGCTGCTCGTCGATGCGCGAGTCGGTGAAGACGTCCCCGACGCCGGTGTAGCGGTGCAGCCGCTCGACCAGGTCCGGCGAGACGTGCGACAGGTACGACTCGACCATCGCGTACGACTCTTCGCCCTGCACGACCAGCTCGCGGAAGTCCTCGTTGAACAGGTCCCGCACCACCCGGATGACCAGATCCGGCTCCTCGTAGAGCAGCGCCGGAGCGCCGCCGGAGGTCGCCTTGGCCTGAATGTCGTCCCACTGGGCCTGCAGCCGCTTGATGTCGCGGGCGAGATCGTCCTCGCTGGCGCCCTCGGCGGCGGTGCGCACGATCACCCCGGCGCCGTCGGGCACCATCTTCTTCAGCACGTCCCGCAGCCGCTTGCGCTCGTTGTCGGGCAGCTTGCGGCTGATGCCGGAGGTGTTGCCGTGCGGCACGTAGACCAGGTGCCGGCCGGAGAGCGCGATGTGGCTGGTCAGCCGCGCGCCCTTGTGACCGATCGGCTCCTTGGTGACCTGCACCAGCACCGAGTCGCCGGACTTCAGCGCCTGCTCGATGGAGCGCGCCCGTCCTTCCAGGCCGCTGGAGTCCCAGTTGACCTCACCGGCGTAGAGCACGGCGTTGCGGCCACGGCCGACGTCGACGAAGGCCGCCTCCATGCTCGGCAGGACGTTCTGCACCTTGCCGAGGTAGACGTTGCCGGCCATCGAACCGGAGGAGTTGCGGGTGACGTAGTGCTCGACGAGGACCTCGTCCTCCAGCACCGCGATCTGGGTCCGGTCGCCGCGCTGGCGGATCACCATCCGCCGGTCGACAGCCTCGCGCCGGGCCAGGAACTCCGATTCGCTCAGGATCGGGGGCTTGGTGCGGCGCTGCTCACGGCCGTCGCGGCGGCGCTGGCGCTTCGCCTCCAGCCGGGTCGAGCCGGAGACCCCCTGCACCTCGTCGCTGCTCTTGCGCGGCTCCCGGACCTTGACCACGGTCGGCACGCCGTCATCGGCGGCGGTGTCCGCATCCACGTCGCCGGCGCCCTTGCGGCGGCGGCGCCGGCGTCGCCGGGTCACCCCGTCGCCGTCGGTCTCGTCCTCGTCGGTCTCCGCTTCGGCCTCGGCCTCCGCGGCGGCCGGCTCGTCGGTCTCGTCCTCGTCGAAGTCGTCCGCGCCGCCCTTGCCGCGACCGCGGCCACGACGGCCACGACGACGCCGGCGACGCGCGGCAGCGGTCTCGTCGTCCTCGTCGTCGATGTCGCCCTCGTCGGCCTGGTCCTCGGCGTCGGCCTCGGGTTCCACCTCGGGCTCGGCCTCGACGACCGGCTCGGCGACCTTGCGGCTGCGCCGGCGGCGGCGGGAGGTCTCGGCGGTCTCCGCCTCGACCTCGGCTGCCTCCTCGGTGACGACGGCGGGCACGGCGGCGGCGGGGACCACCAGCACGGCGTCCGGTTCCGGGGCCATGAACAGCACCGGCGGCGGGACCGCAGCGCGGCGGCGACGGCCCTTGGCCGGCGACTCATCCGGCGTGGTCTCGTCGGCCGGCGGAACATCGGAGGCAGCGGCCGGCTGCGCCTGCACCGGCGCGTCCGCGGCGGCGGTCTGCGCGGGCGTGGCGCTCGCGGGCGGTTCGGCGGCGGCGGGTTCGGCCGGCGTCTCGCCGCCGGCCGATGCGATCTCGGCCGGGGCGGCCTCAGCCGCGGGCACCGCCTTCTTGCGCCGGGTACGCGTCACCTTGACCGGCGGCACCGTCGCCTCGCCCTCGGCGACCGGCTGCGCCGGTTCCGCGGGCGCCTCGGGCACCTCGGGCACCTCGGGCGCCTCGGGCGCCTTTTCGCGGGTCACGGCCGTACGCCGGCGCCGGGTGACCTTGGGTTTGTCCTCGCTGTCCGCGGCGGGCGGGGCCGCGGGTGGGGGCTCCGCGGCGGCCGGCACGGACGCGGCCTCGGCCGCTTCACCTGCCGGCTCCGGCGGTGTCACCGCGGCGGCACTACGCCGGCGGGTGGCACGGACACGGCGGACCGGGGCCGCCTCGGTGCTCTCGGGCGTCGCATCGAGCGGCCGGACATCCGGCTGTTCGCCGCCCTCGGGCTCGTTTTCGAGCATTGGACGTTCTCCAGTTCTGGCTTCCCCGGGCGCGTGTGAGCGCTGCCACGCAGGGTCGCCGCAAAGGGTTCCGCCGGCGCGCGTACGCGCGACCGTCGAAGTCTGCCTGACCGACTGCCGACCGGAGACCGGTCAGCTGTCACCGATGCGTACCCCGTCGCGGTCCGCCTCCAACGGATCCACGATCGTTTCCTGCGCGGTGAGCATGCCCTGCGCGAGCCGCGTCACCCGAGGCGACACCGGCGGCACCAGATCCGCCACCACCCGGAAACCCGAAAGGACGTCATCGGGCCGGACGGCAGGAGTGACCTGCCGCACGACTAGGTCAAGTATCGCACACGGTACGGCCCCGACCCCGGAAGGTACGGCCGCCTCGTCACCGACCTCGGCGCGCACCACGGCGGCGCGGGCATCGAAGGTGCGTCGCCCCTGCTTGGTCATCCGCTCGACCGCCACCTCGTCGCGGGCGAGGAACTCGGTGACGGCCGCACGCAGCGTCTCCGGGGTCACCTGCGGCAGTTCGATGCGCCAGTGCGAGGCCTCGATCCGGTCGGCGAGGCTGCCGCCGGTGGCGACCACGGCGTCGAGCACGTCCAGCCCCGGGGAGAGCGCGGCGTCCAGCGCGGCACGCAGGGCGGCCGGGTCGGTCTCCGCCTGGAGACCGATCTCCAGGTACTCGGCTTCACTGGCGACACCGGTCGGCGCGGCGCTGGCGTACGAGATCTTGGGGTGGGGGGTGAATCCCTGCGAGTAGGCCATCGGCACACCGGCGCGGCGCAGCGCCCGTTCGAAGGCACGAGCGAAGTCGCGGTGCGAGGTGAAGCGCAGCGGACCGCGCTTGGCGTACCGGATCCGGATCCGCTGGACAACCGGTGCCTGGCCGCCCTCGGGTTGTTTTCTGGCGATCGTGGGCTCCTCGGGTTCTGCCGTACGGGTCCTCTCCATCCTGTCTCAGCAGGCGGGGCGGAGCACAGCCGGGGCGGGCGAAGGTGCACCTGAGGGCACCGGTCGCCCCGGGGCTCGCCGAAAGGTCCGTACGGGCAGCCGGGCGGGGGGGGGGGGGGGGGGGGGGGGCGGCCCCCGCCCCCCCCCCCCCCCCCCCCCCCCCCCCGCCCCCCCCCCCCCCCCCCCCCCCCCCCCCCCCCCCCCAC
>NZ_JBLLDT010000010.1:0-16846 GCF_049523535.1 Melissospora conviva | reverse complement strand
GGGGCGCCCGCCGGCGCCTGGGGCCGCCGTGCGGCGGCGGCCGGCGCGGGGCGGGGGGGGCGGGGGCGGGCCGCCCCGCGCCGCCGGCCGGCGTGACGGATCAGGCGGGGGTGCCGGCCGCGGGCAGCTTCAGCCCGTTGTTGACCGGCGTCAGCGGCAGCAGTTTCTTGCCCGTCGGCCCGATCTGGATCTCGGTGTCCATCGACGGGCAGACGCCGCAGTCGAAACAGGGGGTCCAACGGCAGTCGTCCTGCTCGTACTCCGAGACCGAGTCCTGCCAGTCCTGCCAGAGCCAGTCCTTGTCGAGGCCGGAGTCGAGGTGGTCCCAGGGCAGCACCTCGAGCTCGTCGCGCTCGCGGGTGGTGTACCAGTCGAGGTCCACCCCGCTGGCCGGCAACACCTCGGCGGCGGCGTCGACCCAGCGGCGGTAGGAGAAGTGCTCGCTCCAACCGTCGAAGCGCCCACCGTCCTCCCAGACCTTGCGGATCACCGCGCCGACGCGGCGGTCGCCGCGGGAAAGAAGTCCCTCGATCAGCGACGGCTCGCCGTCGTGGTAGCGGTAGCCGATCGCCCGGCCCAGCGAACGGTCCGAGTTGATCTCCTGCTTGAGCAGCTTGAGCCGGTTGTCGATGACCTCCGGAGGCTGCATGGAGGCCCACTGGAACGGGGTGTGCGGCTTGGGCACGAATCCGCCGATGGAGACGGTGCAGCGGATGTCCTTGGAGCCGGTCGCCGCCCGGCCGGCCTTGATCACCTCGTGGGCGAGGCGGGCGATCTGGAGCACGTCCTCGTCGGTCTCGGTCGGCAGGCCGCACATGAAGTAGAGCTTCACCTGCCGCCAGCCGTTGCTGTACGCGGTGACGACGGTGCGGATCAGGTCCTCCTCCGACACCATCTTGTTGATCACCCGGCGGATCCGCTCCGAGCCGCCCTCGGGAGCGAAGGTCAGACCGGTGCGGCGGCCGTTGCGGGACAGCTCCTGCGCCAGCTCGATGTTGAAGGCGTCGACCCGGGTCGAGGGCAGCGAGAGGGAGACGTTGCTCCCCTGGTACTGCTCGGCGAGCCCGGAGCACATGTCGCCGATCTCGGAGTGGTCCGCCGACGACAGCGACAGGAGCCCCACCTCGGAGAAGCCGGAGAACTCGAGGCCGTCGCGGACCATCTGGCCGACGGTGGTGATCGAGCGTTCCCGCACCGGACGGGTGATCATGCCCGCCTGGCAGAAGCGGCAGCCGCGGGTGCAGCCGCGGAAGATCTCCACCGCGTACCGCTCGTGGACCGTCTCGGCCAGCGGCACCATCGGGCGCTTCGGGTACGGCCACGCGTCCAGGTCCATCGTCGTGCGCTTGTGCACCCGGAACGGAACGTCCGGGCGGTTGGGCACCACGCGCTGGATCCGCCCGTCGGGCAGGTAGTCGACGTCGTAGAAGCGCGGCACGTAGATGCTCTCGGTGCGGGCCAGCCGCAGCAGCAGCTCGTCGCGGCCGCCGGGCGAGCCCTCGGCCTTCCACTCGCGGACGATCTGCGTGATCTCCAGGACGGCTTCCTCGCCGTCGCCGAGCACGGCGGCGTCGATGAAGTCGGCGATCGGCTCCGGGTTGAAGGCGGCGTGTCCGCCGGCCAGCACCACCGGGTCGGCCTCGGTGCGGTCGGCGGCCAGCAGCGGGATGCCCGCCAGGTCGATCATGTTGAGCAGGTTGGTGTAGCCCAGTTCGGTGGCGAAGGAGATGCCGAAGACGTCGAACTCCCGCACCGACCGGTGCGCCTCGACGGTGAACTGCGGGACGCCCTGCTCCCGCATGAGCTTCTCCAGGTCCGGCCAGACCGCGTAGGTCCGCTCGGCCAGCACGTCGGGCAGCTCGTTGAGCACCTCGTAGAGGATCTGCACGCCCTGGTTGGGCAGCCCCACCTCGTACGCGTCGGGGTACGACAGCGCCCAGCGCACCACCGTGGTGTCCCAGTCCTTGACGACTGCGCCCAACTCGCCACCCACGTACTGGATGGGCTTGCTGACCTGGGGAAGCAGCGGTTCCAGCTGGGGCCAGACAGAGTTCGCCGCCGGCGGGCGGAAGGTGGTCGACAGGTCGGTCATGGGATCCAAGCCTACGCGGCCCCCGGCGCCGCCTGTCGTGACCGTACGCACGCCGCGGCGCCTGCGTGGCGGACAGGCACCTGTCGTGTCCGTGCGGGCGGGTACTAGCCTCGGCACGGCGCGAGAGGAGAACACTGATGGCGCATCAGCCGCCGGAGCCCGACCGCCCGGCCGCCGAGCACCCCGCGGCGAAGAGCGCACCCCCACCCCGCGACCCCGCACACGACCTCGGCCCGGACGCTTCCGAGCTGCCCGAGCCGGTCGATCCCTGGGCCGACACCGACGCGACTCCCTGGCTCTTCGGCGCGGCTCCGGGCGGTGCCGTGCGGCCGGAGCTTGACTCGGCGGAGCCGGACACCTCGGAGCCGGAGGCCCCGACGGCGACCGAGCCGGGGCCGGAGCAGGGCGATGCGACCCGGCGCTACGCCACCCCGGCGCCGACCCGGCAGTTCCCCGCTCCCCCGCCGACCCGGCCGATGCCCACGGCTGCGCCTGCCGGGCAGCCGGCAGCCCCGCCGCCCGCCGCGGCACGTCCCCCGGCGAGGCCTCCGGCGCTGCCCGCGCCGGCGATGCGTCCACCGGCGGCGCCCGGACCGCCGCGGGTCTCCGCGCCACCGGTGCCGCCCGGACCGCCCCGGGTCTCCGCGCCACCGGTGCCGCCCGGACCGCCGCGGGTCTCCGCGCCACCGGTGCCCCTGCCGGTCGCCAAGCCGCCGCGCGCGCCCCGGCAGCGCCGCCGCCGCTGGCCGCTGCGGCTGCTGCTGGCCACCGTGCTCGGCCTGGCCTGCTGCTGCGGCGTGCCCGGCTACTACATCCAGCCCGCCTGGAACCAGTACCCGGCCGCGGTCGACATGCGCGAGGAGGTCGGCGACCTGCGCCTGCGGGATGACGACCGCAGCGAGAAGGCCGCCGAAGAGCTCGCCAATGACATGCTCGGCGCGCATCTGCTGGCCGACGAGGCCTTCGCCGGCGTCTACAGCACCGGGGCGGGCAAGCGGGTGACCATCTTCGGCAGCACCGGCTTCCGGCTCACCCCCGAGTCGGATGTCAACGACGAGATCGGCCGCCTCACCGGCCGCTACCGCCTCACCGGTGTGCGGGAGATGCCGACCGGCGAGCGCGGCGCGCACCTGCGCTGCGGCACCGGCCAGGACGGCGGGGAGTCCGTGGTGGTCTGTACCTGGGCCGACCACGGCAGCCTGGGGACCGGGCTGTTCACCCAGCTCTCGGTCGACGACAGTGCCCGGCAGCTCGCCGCTTTCCGCGAACGGCTCATCGTGCGGGGTTGACCACGCACCGGGATCGACCCTACCGATCGGCGGGCGGCGATGGCACTCTGTGCGCATCGCCCCACGCTGATCGGAGTTCCACCCGGATGGACGTCTTCCTCTTCGCGTTCTACGCGCTCGCCTACGTCGTTCTGCTCGTCTGGCTGATTCGGCTCGGGTTGCGCAACGGCTTCGCCACACCCTCCATCGTGGTGCTGCCGGTGGTCGCCGGGCTGCTCTACGACAACGGCATGGTCGCACTGGGCAGGCTCATCGGGGAGGGGGCCCTGCTGGAGAACCTCAACCTGGTCCGTTTCTGGTCGCACGCACTGCTCACCCCGTTGCTGACGATCTTCGCGTGGGAGGCGGTGCGGCGTGCGGGTGCGCGCTGGGCGGACACCCGGATCGCGGCGGCCGGCGCCGTGCTGCTCACCCTCGCCCTGGTGACCGTCGAGATGGTCACCGAACTCGCGCACCTGAACCTGGCGCCGACCCTCGAGTACGGCGCGCTGCGGTACGCACCGGCCGAGTCCGACGGCCCGCCGATCATGGTGCTGGTGATCGCCCTCGTGCAGCTGATCGCCTCGGTCATCGTCTTCCGCCGGCAGCGCTGGCCGTGGTTCCTGATCGCCGCGACGCTCATGATCATCTTCAGCGCCGTACAGCTCCCCTTGCCCACCGGCGCCACGGTCAACTTCTTCGAACTGATCCTGCTGACCTCACTGGTGGCGACCAAGGCACGTCAGGACCGGCAGCAGCCGTCGGCGCCTGCGCCGACGGCGACGGCCACCCCCGCGAGCGTCTAACCCGCAAGGGCCGCCGGGCACCCCGCCCACGACGCCCGGAACGACCGAACCTCCAGCACAAGACGCGGCCCGCACCTGTCCGGTGCGGGCCGCGATCGGTTCGGCGCTGCCGGGACGGGTCAGGCCTCGGGGGCCGCGCTCGGCCGGCTGGCGCGCGGCGAGTACTCGTCGACGTACTCCTGCCCGGTGAGGGCCTGGATCGCCCTCATCAGCTCGTCGGTCATGGCGCGCAGCGATTCCCGGTCGTCGGCGCGGCCGGTGAAGTCCAGGGGCTTGCCGAACTTGACGGTGATCTTCCCCTTGCCCAGCCGCGGGACCCGCGCCCCGATCGGCTGCACCTCGTTGGTGCCGATCATGCCGACCGGGACGATCGGCACGCCGGCCGAGAGCGCCAGGCGCACCGCGCCGGTGCGTCCCCGGTAGAGCCGCCCATCCGGCGAGCGCGTCCCCTCCGGGTAGACCGCCACCAGCGCTCCCTGCTTCAGGCCGGGGATCGCGGCGTCGAAGGCCGACAGCGAGGCCCGGCCACCGGAGCGCTCGACGGGGATGGCCCCGAGGCCGGTCAGGACCGCCTTCTGGAAGATCCCCTTGGGGCCGGTGCCGGTGAAGTACTCGGACTTGGCCCAGAAGGCGACATGCCGGGGCGCCGCCATGCCGAGGAAGAGCTCGTCGGCGACCGAGAGGTGATTGCCGCAGAGGATGGCGCCGGTGGCCGGGATGTTCTCCAGCCCCTGGACATCGGGTCGCCAGAACACACGCAGGCCGATGCCCACGGTCAGTTTGCCGATGAAATACAGCGGCGGCACGGCTCCTCCGAGCGGGTGATGGTGTCAAGCGGGTGGACAGGCGGTGTCACGTTAGCCCACCCACCCGCTCGATCCGAAAGGTGTACGCCTTACTTCCTACGCACGGACACCGTCACCGGCTCCCCTTCGCCGACCTCGCCGGTGAAGCCAGGGGTCGAGTCGACGAAGCTGATCTCCTCGGCCAGCACCTCCCGGGCAACGAAGTCCCGGTACTGCCGGACCGCCTCGGTCACCTCGCCGGAGGCGGCCAGGGCCACCTCGATGCGGTCGGAGATGTCCAGGTCGGCGTCGCGCCGTGCCTGCTGCACCACCCGGACAACGTCCCGGGCGAGCCCTTCCGCGGCCAGCTCCGGAGTGACCGCGGTGTCCAGCACCACCACACCGCCGTCGGGCAGCTGGGCCGACTGGTCGGCGTCGGTGACGACGAGCTTGAGCTCGTACTCCCCTGCCGCGAGCGTCACCCCGGCCGCCACCGGCGCCCCGTCGACGAGCTCCCACTCACCGGCCTTGACCGCCTTGATGACCGACTGCACCTGCTTGCCCACCCGCGGGCCGAGCGCCCGCGGCACCACCGTCAGCACCTGCCGGCACCAGGCCGACACGTCGTCGGTGACCTCGACAGCCTTGACGTTGACCTCGTCGGAGACCAGGTCGGCGAAGGGACGCAGCTGCGCCGCCAGCGGCGAGGCGACGGTGAGCTTCGGCAGCGGCAGCCGCACCCGCAGACCCTTCGCCTTACGCAGCGACAGCGCCGCCGAGCAGACCTCCCGGGTGGCGTCCATCGCGGCGACCAGCTCGGGGTCGGCGGGGAACTCGGCAACCTGCGGCCACTCGGTCAGGTGCACCGAGCGACCCCCGGTCAGGCCGCGCCAGATCGCCTCGGTCGTCAACGGCGCGAACGGCGCCATCACCCGGCAGAGCGTCTCCAGCACCGTGTGGAGCGTGTCGAAGGCCCGGTGGTCACCGGACCAGAAGCGGTCCCGGGACCGGCGCACGTACCAGTTGGTCAGCGCGTCCAGGAAGGAGCGGATGCTGCCGCACGCCCCGGAGATGTCGTACGCGTCCAGCTGCGCCTGCACCGCCGAGACCAGCTCCCCGGTCTTGGCCAGCACGTAGCGGTCCAGCAGCGCGCCGGCGTCGGTGACCTCGACGGCCGCCGGGTCGACCCGCGTCGCCTGGTAGCCCTCGGCGTTGGCGTAGAGGGAGAAGAAGTACCAGACGTTCCACAGCGGCAGCAGCACCTGCCGTACGGCGTCGCGGATACCGCCCTCGGTGACCGCCATGTCGCCGCCGCGCAGCACCGGCGAGGACATCAGCATCCAGCGCATCGCGTCGGAGCCGTACGCGTCGAACACGTGGTAGACGTCCGGATAGTTGCGCAGGCTCTTGGACATCTTGCGCCCGTCGGCGCCGAGCAGGATGCCGTGGCTGAGGCAGTTGCGGAACGCCGGCCGGTCGAAGAGCGCGGTGGCCAGCACGTGCATGGTGTAGAACCAGCCACGGGTCTGCCCGATGTACTCCACGATGAAGTCGCCCGGGTAGTGGTTGTCGAACCACTCGGCGTTCTCGAACGGGTAGTGCACCTGGGCGAAGGGCATCGAGCCGGACTCGAACCAGCAGTCCAGCACCTCCGGTACCCGGCGCATCATCGACCTGCCCGTCGGGTCGTCCGGGTTGGGCCGGACCAGGTCGTCGACGGCCGGGCGGTGCAGGTCGGTCAGGCGTACGCCGAAATCGCGCTCGATCTCGTCCAGCGAGCCGTAGACGTCCACCCGCGGGTGGTTCGGGTCGTCGGAGCGCCAGACCGGGATGGGTGAGCCCCAGAACCGGTTGCGGCTGATCGACCAGTCGCGGGCGCCGGCCAGCCACTTGCCGAACGAGCCGTCCTTGACGTGCGACGGCGTCCAGTTGATCTGCTGGTTCAGCTCGACCATCCGGTCGCGGAACTTCGTCACCGCCACGAACCAGGAGGAGACGGCCTTGTAGACCAGCGGCGTGTCACAGCGCCAGCAGTGCGGGTACGAGTGGGTGTAGGTGTCCTGCCGCAGCACCACCCCCCGCTCCTTGAGTTCGCGGATGACCGGCTTGTTGACGTCGAAGACCTGCTCACCGGCGTACGGCGGGACCAGCGCGGTGAAGCGCGTGCGGTCGTCGACGGTGACGACGGTGGGGATGCCGGCGGCGTTGCAGACGTTCTGGTCGTCCTCACCGAAGGCGGGGGCGAGGTGGACGATCCCGGTGCCGTCCTCGGTGGTGACGAACTCCGCGCCGAGCACCTGGTACGCGTTCGGCCCGGCCTGCTCGGCGAGGAAGTCGTAGAGCGGGGTGTAGCGGCGCCCCACCAGGTCGCGGCCGTACACCGTGCCGACCCGCTCGTAACCCTCCAGCTCCTTGGCGTACGCCTCCAGCCGGGCGGCGCCGACGGCGTAGCGCTCGCCGTCACGCTCGAGGACGGCGTACTCGATGTCGGGGCCGACGGCGAGCGCCAGGTTCGACGGCAGGGTCCACGGGGTGGTGGTCCAGACGCCGAGCTTGAGCGCCGGCTCGGTGTCGGTGGGTGCCAGCTCGAACCAGACAGTCAGCGTCGGGTCGTGCCGGTCGCGGTAGACGTCGTCCATCCGGGTCTCGGTGTTCGACAGCGGCGTCTCACAGCGCCAGCAGTAGGCCAGCACCCGGAAACCCTCGTAGACCAGACCCTTGTCGTGCAGGGTCTTGAAGGCCCACATGACGCTTTCCATGTAGTCCACGTCGAGGGTCTTGTAGTCGTTGGTGAAGTCGACCCAGCGCGCCTGACGGTTGACGTAGCGCTCCCAGTCCTGGGTGAACTCCAGCACCGAGCTGCGGCAGGCGTCGTTGAACTTGGCGACACCCAGGTCGAGGATCTCGGCCTTGCTGGTGATGCCGAGCTGCTTCTCGGCGACCACCTCGGCCGGCAGGCCGTGGCAGTCCCAGCCGAAGCGCCGCTCGACGCGGTGCCCGCGCATGGTCTGGTAGCGGGGCACCAGGTCCTTGACGTAACCGGTGAAGAGGTGGCCGTAGTGCGGCAGGCCGTTGGCGAAGGGCGGGCCGTCGTAGAAGACGTACTCGTTGTCGCCCTTGTCGCCGGCGGGCCGCGCCGCGACGCTGGCCTCGAAGGTCTTGTCCGCGGCCCAGAACTCGAGCACCTCGGTCTCGACGGCGGGCAGGTCGGGGCTGGCCGGCACACCGGTCGCGCTCGGGTCGTGCAATGGATAGGCCATCGCGGTCGCTCACTCCTCGTCGCAGCTCACTGTCTCGTGGTCTGCGAGGACGAGCCCGGCGGGTACGCCTCACGGCGTGCCCGCGACGACCCGCGGTACCACCTCGCTTGGCGGTCGTGGCGACCGCCCGCTCGTTGTCCGGCTGTGACGGGCCGGACCCGTCCGGTTCTACTGGGCCGGCAGTGCCGGCTGTTCTTCCGGAGGCTCACCGGTGATGGCCGGGTCGACGCCTTTGTCGCCAAGAATACTCGATCCGGCCCCGGTCGTGCCGTGCACCGCGAGCCGCTCCACCTTCAGCGCCGGGACCGCCGCGCCGCGCCGGGTGATCGCACGTACGGCGGTGCGGGCGAGGTGGCGGGTCGCGCCGGCCGGCCCGAGCCGGTTGACCGCCCGCGGCGGGCGATCCCGTTCGAGCACCGCGACGAGTTCGGCGGCCGCGACCTCCGGCGGGTCGGCGAAGATCCTGGTGACGACGGCGAACGGCTTCATTGCCCGCTCCCCCTCGTCCCCCACGACGTGCGGGTTGAGCAGCATGTCGGTCAGCATCATGCCGGGGTTGAAGCCCACGACCCGCACGGACGTCTTCTCGTACTCCTTCTGCAGGGTCCGGGTGAAGCCGCGTACCCACGCCTTCGTCGCCCCATAGGGACTGGTGTACGGCGTGGGGCCGGTGTTGTCGCCCCGGCCGAGCATGTTGACGATCACGCCGCCACCGCCGGCGAGCATCCGGATGCCGGCGGCGCGGGCCCCATAGTAGGTGCCGAGCACGTTGACCGAGACCGCGCGCCGGAACTCGGCCGGGTCGATGTCGAACGCGCGCCCCACCGGGGTGGCCGCCGCGGCGTTGTTGACCCAGATGTCGATGCGCCCGTAGGCGGCGACGGCCGCGTCGGCGAGGGCTTCCACCTGGGCCTGGTCGGTCACGTCGCCGGGTGCCGCGAGGGCCTCGACCCCCCGCTCCCGCAGCGCGGCGGCCTGCTTCTCCGCCTCCTCGGGCCACGGGCCGGAGACCACGACGCGCGCGCCGCGGTCGGCGACCTGCTCGGCCAGCACCCGCCCGAATCCGCGGGTGCTTCCGGTGATCACCACGACCTTGCCCGTCAGCGGCGCCATCTGTTCCTCGCTTCGGTTGTCCGGCGCGCAATCTAGCGCGCGCCAGTCCGCAGGCGCCAGCAACCGGCGCGAGGAAACGACGAGGGCGGGCACCCGCGGGTGCCCGCCCTCGTCGACCGTCGTGCAGGTCAGCCCAGCTCGGGGAACCAGAGCGCGATCTCGCGCGCGGCGCTGGCGGCCGAGTCGGAAGCGTGCACGAGATTCTCACGGTTTGACATCGACAGGTCGCCCCGGATGGTGCCGGCCGTCGCCTTGCGGCCGTCCGTGGCGCCGATCATGGCGCGGACGATCTCGACCGCGGTGTCGCCGGAGAGCACCATCGCCACCAGCGGGCCGCCGGTCATGAAGTCCTTCAGCGGCGGGTAGAAGTCGCGTTCGACGTGCTCGGCGTAGTGCTGGTCGGCGAGCTGCGCGTCCATCGTCCGGAGCACCATCGCCTCGATGTGCAGACCCTTGCGCTCGAAACGGCCGGTGATCTCGCCGATCAGGCCGCGCCGGACCGCGTCGGGCTTGATCAGTACGAGCGTCCGCTCGGCTGGGCTGGTGCTGGACACGCGGTTCCTCCTGGGCGGCAGGGTGACGATTTAATCGGTACGGTCAGCCTAGCCATCCACCGGGGCCCGGTGAGCGGCGGTCGCTGCATGTGCCCGCTCTTCCGGTTCGTCCGGTACCGGGCCTAGCCTGGTGTCGAGGCAAGGAGGTTCACCGTGGTCACTGCCGCCGGCCGGCCCGTCGCGCCCGCCCGGAAACTGGTCGGGGCCGTCACCGGCACCTTCGCCACCTTCATGGTCCTCTTCGGGTTGGGGATGCGGAGCTGGGCGATCGTGGCGCTCGGGGTGGCGCTGCTGGCGCTGGCGATCGCGCTGGCGACGATTCGCGCCGGCGGCCGCGCCTGGGTGGTCGGCACGGCGACCGTGCAGCAGGCGACGGAACCCCCGGCTGCCTACTCACACGGGCGGTGCGAGCTGGAGATCGTGGTGGACGCCCCGGGCCTGCCGCCCCGGTCCCGCCGGATGATCGAGCCCCGGGTGCCGATCGCCAAGTGGCCCGTCGCCGGGCAGCTGCTGCCGGTCAAGGTCGCCCTCGACGACCACCGCCGGATCCGGATCCTCTGGGACGAGGTGCCGACCCACGAGGAAGCCCCGCTGGCCGGCGCGGTGGACGGCACCCCGGCCGCCGGCACCGACACCCTGGTGGCCGAGTTCGGGGCACCCCTGGACGAGTTGCTGATCGGGGAGAAGCCCGCGCCCTGGCGCAACCGCCCGGAGGACGATGACTTCGCGTACCCGTCGCGCGAGGGCGAACTGGTGACCGACGACCTGGCCGGCGACGTCGCCCAGGTGCAGGAGGAGCGACCGCCGGTGGTGATGCACGAGACCACCGGCGGGATCACCGTGGTGGAGGGGACGCTGGTCGACGCACCCGCGCCCGCGCCGCGACGCCCGTCCCCCTCTCCGGCGTCCGCCGATCCCGGCCCGGCCGCCGACGGACCCGCGGCGGCTCCCGGCGCACCTGGTACGACCGCACAGAGCCGCACCGAGGGCCCCGCCCAGAGCGGTGCCGCGAGCGCGGCGGACCGCAGCACCCCGATCGTGGATCCGATCGACATCCCGCTCGACCCCGAACCCGATATCGCGCCGCCCGTCCCGGACGCCTCCGTCGACCCGGCTGCCGGCGAGCGCCTGTACGACGCTCCGATCCTCGACGACCTCTTCGGCGCTGTCCCCGCCGAGCCCTTGCGGGAAGGGCCCGGCATCAGCGGGGTCGGTGTCACCCTGCTCGTGACCGACCTGGCACGGGCGGTCGACTTCTACACCGACCTGATCGGCCTGTACGAGATCGACGGCGGCGACAACAGCGCCGTGCTCGCCTCCGGCGCGAACCGGCTCGTGCTGCGCGAGGTCGCCGAGGCCACCGGCAACCGTCGGCTGACCCACATCAACCTCGAGGTCGCCGACCTGGCGGCGGCCCACCAGCGACTCAGCGAGCAGGGGCTGGGGTTCACCTCCCCACCCCAGATCATCAACCGCGGTACGCGCTTCGACGTCTGGGCGGCAACCTTCCGCGACCCCGACGGCAACAGCGTCGCCCTGACGGAGTGGCGCGAACACCCGGCCGACTGAACGCCCACCGAGGCGGCAGATCCGCGCCCAGCGGGAGCCGGCAGGGAAGGACCGCCGGGCCCGGCTCAGTCGGTCAGGATCACCTTGCGCACGTGCAGCACGTACGCCCAGAGCAGCCCGAACATGATCCCCACCCCGGCCAGCGACCAGTGCAGGAAACCGGCGAGGATCAGCAGCACCTGCAGCGCCGTGCCCGCGTGCCAGGCCCACGGGCGCTTGAGCATCGCGATGATCACCACAGCGGCGAGGGCCAGCGCCACGATCACCCCGATGGTGACGCCGGTCAGCTCCACCCCGAGCGCGCGCATCGGCTGGATGGCGAGCAGCAGCACGAGCGTCTCGAACATCAGCGCCGCCGCACCGAGCCCGTGCACAGCGCCGCGCGGGTTGCGCAACCCCGAGCGGTGGCCCTGCTCCGGCGGCGCCGGCTCCTCCTGCTCCGGCGGCGCTGCCGGCTCGTCTCCCCGCTGCGCCGGCTGCCCGGCCGGGTACTGCTCCGGTCCGGCGCTCATCGCTTCAGCAGCTTCCGCGCGTCGGCGACGGTGACGACCGAACCGGTGATGACCACACCCACGCCGCTGAGCTCACCCGGCACGTCGGTTTCGGCGAGCGACACCGCCACCTCGATCGCGTCCGGCATCTGCTCGGCGGCCTCGACCCGTTCGGGGCCGAAGATCTCCTCGGCCAAGCTCGCCAGCTCGGCGACGGGCATTGCCCGCGGCGAGCTGTTGCGGGTCACCACGACCGCGTCGACAACCGGTTCGAGGAGTTCCAGCAGGCTCTCGGCGTCCTTGTCCGCCAGCACCGCCAGCACCGCGATGAGGCGGCTGAACGCGAACTCCTCCTGCAGGGCGGCGGCGGTGGCCGCCATGCCCTGCGGGTTGTGCGCGCCGTCGAGCAGCACGGTCGGCGCGGTGCGTACCCGCTCGAGCCGTCCCGGGGAGCTGGCGCCGGCGAAGCCTTCCCGCACCGTCTCGACGTTGAGCTGGCGCTCGGCGCCGGCACCGAGGAATGCCTCGACGGCGGCCAGCGCCACCGCGGCGTTCTGCGCCTGGTGCGCGCCGTGCAGCGGAATGAAGATCTCCTCGTAGACGCCGCCGAGGCCCTGCAGGGTGAGGACCTGACCGCCCACGGCGACCGCCCGGCGGAGCACCCCGAACTCGCTCCCCTCCCGGGCGATGGTGGCGCCGACGTCGGCGCAGCGCTCCAGGATCGGGCGGGCCGCCTCCTCCTCCTGCGCGGCGGAGACGACCGTGGCGCCGGGGTGGATGATCCCCGCCTTGGCCCAGGCGATCTCCTCGACGGTCTCGCCGAGCCACTCGGTGTGGTCCAGGCCGATCGGCGTCAGCACGCAGACCGGCGCCTGGAGCACGTTGGTGGCGTCCTCGGCGCCGCCGAGGCCGACCTCGACCACCGCGATGTCGACCGGCGCGTCGGCGAAGGCGGCGAAGGCCAGCGCGGTGGTCATCTCGAAGTAGGTCAGCGGCTCGGCGCTGCGCTGGTCGACAAGTTCGGCCAGCGGCGCCACCTCCTGGTAGACCCCGGCGAACCGCTCCTCGCTCACCGGTTCACCGTCGAGGGCGATCCGTTCCCGGACCGTCTCCAGGTGCGGGCTCGTGTACCTGCCGGTGTGCAGCCCGAAGGCGTGCAGCAGCGAGTCGATCATCCGGGCGGTGGAAGTCTTGCCGTTGGTCCCGGTCAGGTGGATCGACGGGTACGCCCGCTGCGGCTCCCCGAGCAGGTCGAGCAGCCCCACGATCCGTTCGGGGTCGAAGACCATCCGGGTGAAGCCGCGCCGCGCCAACTCGGCCTCGGCGCTCTGGAAATCGCTGCGCTCACTCACTGGGCAGCGCCTCCAGCGCGGCGGCGATCCGGGTCAGGTCGGCCTCGGCCGTCGCCAGCCGCTCCCTGATCTTGGCGACCACCGGTTCCGGGGCCTTCTCCAGGAACGCCTGGTTGCCCAGCTTTCCGCGTGCCTGCGCGGCCTCCTTCTCGGCCGCCGCCCGATCCTTGGTGAGCCGGGCCCGTTCGGCGGCCACGTCGATGGTGCCGCGGGTGTCCAGCGCGACGTTGACCTCACCGGGCATCGCCAGGGTGGCGCTGGCCTGGAAACCGTCGGCCGGCTCGTCGAGGCGGACCAGCGAACGGATCAGCGGCTCGTGGGCGGCGATGCCGGCACCGGCCAGCCCGTCGAGCCGGGCGACCACCCGCTGGGTGGGGCGCAGCCCCTGGTCGGAGCGGAAGCGCCGGATCTCGGTGACGACCCCCTGCAGGGTGCCGATCTCCGCCTCGGCGGCGTCGTCGATGAGCTCCGGGGCGGCCTGCGGCCAGGCGGCGGTCATCACCGTCTCCTGCCCGGTCAGGGCGATCCAGAGCTCCTCGGTGACGAACGGGATGACCGGGTGCAGCAGTCGCAGCAGCTGGTCGAGGACGTGGCCGAGCACCCGGCGGGTGTCGTCGGCCGCCGGACCGCCGGCAGCGAGCACCGGCTTGGCCAGCTCCACGTACCAGTCGCAGACGTCGTCCCACGCGAAGTGGTAGAGCACATCACAGACCTTGGCGAACTCGTACGCCTCAAACTGCTCGTTCACCTCGGCGGTGACGTGCTGCAGGCGGGAGAGGATCCACCGGTTGACCGGCGAGAGCTGCTGCATCTGCGGCAGCGGCCCGTTGGTGTGCGCGCCGTTCATCAGCGCGAAGCGGGTCGCGTTCCAGAGTTTGTTGCAGAAGTTGCGCGAGCCCTGGCACCACTCCTCGCTGACCGGCACGTCCTGGCCGGGGTTGGCGCCCCGGGCCAGGGTGAAGCGGGTGGCGTCGGCGCCGAAACGGTCGATCCAGTCCAGCGGGTCGACCACGTTGCCGAAGGACTTGGACATCTTCTTGCCGTGCTCGTCGCGGACCATGCCGTGCAGCGCGACCACGTCGAAGGGCGCCCGGCCGTCCATCGCGTAGAGGCCGAACATCATCATCCGGGCGACCCAGAAGAAGAGGATGTCGTAGCCGGTCACCAGGACACTGGTCGGATAGAACTTCGCCAGGTCCGGGGTCTGCTCGGGCCAGCCCAGGGTGGAGAAGGGCCACAGACCGCTGGAGAACCAGGTGTCGAGCACGTCCTCGTCCTGGTGCCAGCCGTCGCCGGTGGGCGGCTGCTCGTCCGGGCCGACGCAAACGATCTCGCCGTCCGGGCCGTACCAGACCGGGATGCGGTGGCCCCACCAGAGCTGCCGGGAGATGCACCAGTCGTGCATGTTGTCGACCCAGGCGAAGTACCGCTTGGCCAGCTCCGCCGGCTCGATCTTCACGCGACCGTCACGGACCGCGTCACCGGCGGCCTTGGCCAGCGGGGCGGTGTTGACGAACCACTGCAACGACAGCCGCGGCTCGACGGTGGTCTTGCACCGGGAGCAGTGGCCGACCGAGTGCAGGTACGGCCGCTTCTCCGCCACGATGCGGCCCTGCTCGCGCAGCGCGGCGACGACGGCCGGCCGCGCCTCGTACCGGTCGAGCCCTTCGAACGGGCCGGGCACGGTGATCACGCCGCGTTCGTCCATCACCGCGATCGCGGGCAGGCTGTGCCGCTGGCCGATCTCGAAGTCGTTCGGGTCGTGCGCCGGGGTCACCTTGACCATGCCCGTGCCGAACGCGGGGTCGACGTGGGCGTCGGCGACGATCGGGATCCGCCGGCCGGTGAGCGGCAGTTCCACCTCGGTGCCGATCAGGTGCTGGTAGCGCTCGTCGTCGGGGTTGACCGCCACGGCCGTGTCGCCGAGCATCGTCTCGGCGCGGGTGGTGGCGACCACGACCTCGTCGCTGTACCGGATCGAGACGAGCTCACCCTCGTCCTCGGTGTGCTCCACCTCGATGTCCGACAGCGCGGTCAGGCAGCGCGGGCACCAGTTGATGATCCGGTTCGCCCGGTAGATCAGGCCGTCGTCGAAGAGCTTCTTGAACATCGTCTGGACGGCGCGGGAAAGTCCCTCGTCCATGGTGAAGCGCTCGCGGTCCCAGTCGACGGCGTCGCCGAGGCGGCGCATCTGACCGAGGATGGCGCCACCGGATTCGGCCTTCCACTTCCAGACCCGTTCGACGAACTTCTCCCGGCCCAGGTCGTGGCGGGAGAGCCCTTCCGCGGCGAGCTGCCGCTCGACGAGGTTCTGGGTGGCGATGCCGGCGTGGTCCATGCCGGGCAGCCAGAGCGCCTCGTACCCCTGCATCCGCTTGCGCCGGTTCAGCGCGTCCATCAGCGTGTGCTCGAAGGCATGGCCCATGTGCAGGGAGCCGGTGACGTTCGGCGGGGGGATGACGATGGTGAAGGGCGGCTTCTCGCTGTCGGCGGAGGCCTTGAAGTGCCCGGCCGCCACCCACTGCTCGTAGCGCCGCTGCTCTACCTCGCCGGGCTGGTACTGGGCCGGCAGTTGGGGGGCGTCGGGGCGTGGGGTATCCAGGCGTTCGGTCACCCGTAAAGTCTACGAGCTTCCGGTTTGGCGGCGGCGTTCGCCACCACCGGTTCGCGTACGGTGTCAGCCATGTCGAACCCGCACCTTCCCGCCGGCCCTGACGAGAACCGGCATCTGGAACTGCTGTCGGAGCACCGGGAGCTCTCGGAGCCGACGGTGGCGCCACCGCAGAGCAACGGGCGGGGCTCGGCTCGTACCTGGGTGCTCGCCTCGTTGCTGGTGGCCGGCCTGGCCGGCGCGGCGGCCCTGGGCACGTTCGGCTGGCGCGTCGCCGACCAGCGGGACACCGCCCTGACGACGCCGGACCAGCTCGCCGGGCTGCACCGGGTCGTCGACGCGGACGCGGCGCAGACGGAAGAGGATTTGAGGACCGCGATCGCCGCCGGCATCAACCTCGACGACTCGGTCGCCGCGATCTACCGCAGCGCCGACGACGCGGACCGGCCGGTGCTGGTCTTCGGTGGCACCACACTGATCTGGCAGCCGGAGCGGGATCTGGACACTCTCATCCACGACCTGGCAACCGACGCGGCGACCGAGGAGGTTCCGGCGGGCCGGTACGGCGGGGTGATGAAGTGCGGGCTCGCCAGTGACGAGACCGGCATGTTCGCGGTCTGTGGCTGGGCCGATCACGGCAGTGCGGTCCTGGCGCTCTTCCCCAGCCGCACGGTCGAGGAGGCGGCGCCGCTGTTGCGTGAGATGCGTGAGCAGATGCAGAGCCGCGGCTGAGCCGGCGCGCACGGCCGACCCGGTTGTGGGGGTGTGTTCTGGGTGCCGGCGCGTGGCCGGTCCGGCTGTGTGGGTGTGTTCTGGGTCTGGAAATGATTGAAGCCCACCCCGCGTGGGGTGGGCTTCAATCAAATGGTTGTCCGGCGGCGTCCTACTCTCCCACACCCTCCCGGGTGCAGTACCATCGGCGCTGGAGGGCTTAGCTTCCGGGTT
>NZ_JBLLDT010000009.1:88038-167287 GCF_049523535.1 Melissospora conviva | reverse complement strand
CAGTGGGAGACCCAGGCCGCCGAGCTGGTCGCCCAGCACTGGTGACGGACACCGACAAAGAGCAACCACAACAGCAGCGCAACCACGGAGGCCGGGCACACCGCCCGGCCTCCGTGCTGTGTCACGAACGCGTACCCGCCGGCCGAGCGTGGCCGGCACGTATGGTCGGCTCATGGAAAGCGGACAGTCGGCGGCCTCGGCCGAAGAGAGCGCTCTCGACCAGCCGCGCAGCGTGCTGCTGCCGGGGCACGACGTGCCGCTCGGCCGGTACTCGGTGGTACGCCGGCTGCTGCCCCAGCGCGACCTGCGGATGGTCGGCGCCTGGTGCTTCGTCGACCACTTCGGCCCCGACGACGTGCACGACCGGCCCGGTATGCAGGTGGCGCCGCACCCGCACACCGGCCTGCAGACCGTCACCTGGCTGCTGGACGGGCAGATCCGCCATCGCGACAGCGTCGGCAGCGACCAGCTGATCCGTCCCGGGCAGCTCAACGTGATGACCTCGGGGCACGGCATCGCGCATTCGGAGCAGTCGCCGCAACCGCATCCGCCACTGATGCACGGCGTGCAGCTCTGGGTGGCCCTGCCGCGGGCGTACCGGGATCGCGAGCCTGCCTTCGACCACCACCCCGAGCTGCCGGCCTGGACCGACGGCCCGGTCACCGTCCGGCTGCTGGTCGGTGAACTCGGTGGTCTGCGCTCACCCGCGGTGGTCCACAGCCCGCTGGTCGGCGCGCAGCTGGAGTTCGCCGCCGATGGCGAGCTGCTGCTGGCGGCCGACCCCTGTTTCGAGTACGGGATCCTGGCGCTCTCCGGCGCGGCGCAGGTGGCCGACTGCCGACTCGTGCCCGGAGCGCTGCTGCACCTGGCACCCGGCGCCGCGCAGCTGCGGATCCGGGGCGCCGCGGGCAGCCGGGTCCTGCTCCTCGGCGGCGAACCCTTCGACGAGCCGCTGGTGATGTGGTGGAACTTCGTCGCCGGCAGCCACGAGGAGATCGTGCGGGCCCGCGAGGACTGGATGGCCGGCCGACGCTTCGGCGCCGTCTGCAACGACCCGATGGACCCTTTGCCGGCGCCGGCGATGCCCGCCGTCCGGCTGAAGGCGCGCGACCGGCACGGTCGCGGCCGCTGACCCGCCGGGCCGCAGGCGTGACGGCGGGCCGAGCGGGTAGCCGCCGTCCATGCCGACACGCGCGAGTCTCGCCGATCGCAGACGCTCCGCCCGGCGACTCGTCGCCGATGGACGGGGGTTCGCCGCCGGGTACGGACTGCCGGTCACCAACAATCCGGCGAGTCTCTTTCAGCTGCTCTGCCTGGCGATGTTCCTGGCCCGTCCCGGCGATCCCGATCGAGCGGTACGCACCACCCGGTTGCTGCGCGAGCGGGGACTGGGCACCGCGAAACGGCTGGCGGCCCTCCCGCCGGCCGAGCTTGCCGCGCTGCTGCGCGGCTGCCGGTGGCAACGCGACCCGGACCGGATCGCCGGGGCGACAATCCGGTTCGCGGATGCCGTCGCGCAGCGCTACGGCGGTGACCTGCGGCGGTTGCGCAGTGCCGCGCGGCGCGCGCCCGGACGTGAACGTGCCCTGTTGACGGAGCTGCCCGAAGTGGACGCCCGGGTCGTCGACCTCTTCCTGCGTGAAACACAGGCGTTCTGGCCCGAGGTCGCGCCGGTGGTCGACGCGCGCGCCCTGGCCGCCGCCCGCAGACTCGGGCTGGCCCGCTCCGCCGCGGAGCTCGCCGAAGTGGCCGGCACGGCCGAACCCGAGCGGCTCTCCTGGTTGGTGGGCAGCCTCGCCCGTATCGACCTCGGGCAGCGCCGCTGACGGGTGACGAAATCGCCCTGCCGATCCGGAAAACACCTCGGCCGGGTGAACCGATCTCGTATGCTTGCCCTGGCTGGGGTGCCTGCCCGGTTCGGAAAGGGCGCCAGCCGCTCGGCGGTCGCGACCCGATGCGGGCGTGGAATCACCGTTACGAGCTCAGTCGGGCGTGGCGATCCCGGCCGCGGGTTCCGCGGCCGGGCGCCTCGCCCGGTTGTCCGACCCGCGCCCCTGCCGGCGGCCGACGATCTCGTCGGCCAGTTGCCGCCCCGAAGGGCGCAGTCATCGTCCGCGCAGATGCTGGGCCACCCGATCGTGGCGGTCACGTGCCTGCGCCGCCCGCTGCGAACGGTCCCGCTCTGGTGCCGGGTCAAGGTCGGCGGAGCGGACGATCTCCTGGTCGTTGCGGTAGGAGACCAGTGGCAGTCCGTGCAGCGCCTTCAGGACGTCCTGCGGGGCGCCTTGCCGCTGCGCCTCGTGGATCACCTCGTCCCGCTGCGCCGGGTAGTCCAGATTCGTCAGGTGCCGCAGCACCTCGGAAGCGCTGACCATGTTCGCCCTCCTCACGTTCGGTTCGTCCCGCGCTTACCCGTCGCGCGCCCCCGCACGCGTACGGTCGTCGGCTGTTGTGCCGGGTGGTCATGCCGGCGTGCGGTTTGTCGGCGGACCCGCCGGGTAGGCGGCAGTGTCCGGTGCGGGACGCATCGTCGCGCCGACGCTCGAGCAGGCAGACGGGGGAGAACGGCATGGATTACGACACGTTCATCAGCGAGGTGTCGAGGCGGGCGCACGTCGACTCCGAGGTCGCCGTGGCGCTTACCCGGGCGACGCTCGCCACCCTGCAGGAGCGGCTGACCGGCGGCGAGGCGCTGGACCTGGCGGCTCAGCTGCCGCTGCCGCTGCAGACCCTGATGAGCCCGCGTCCGCAGGACGAGCGGGCCGAGCACGTGGACCGGTCGGAGTTCGTCGGCCGGGTCGCCGAGCGGGCGCAGGTGCACGCGCACACCGCCCAGAGCGGCGTGCGCGCCGTGTTCGTCACCATGCGTGACGCGATCACCGGGGAAGAGTTCGACGACGTGGTCGTGCAGTTCCCCGAGGACTACCGTGACCTGGTGGAACCAGCGATGGCCCCGCGCGAGAGCTACCTGGACTGAGTCGGGTGAGCACGCAGCGTCGCCGGGCGCATCGCCGCAGGGTGAAACTGCCGTGTCGACTTGTCGAACCGGTCCCCGCCGCCTAATCTGACTCGCAGCGAGGGGAGTACTTCCCACGAACCATTCCGGTCAGTACGGCGACGCAGTCGCCTCGGGTGGTTGCCCATCAAGTGGTGGGTGAAGGAGACCTCGAACATGCGATGCTGTTCGAGGAGACCTCGTGACCGAAATGCCCTATCTTGCCGCCTCTGAGCTGAGCTCGGTCGGCTCGCCCATGCTCTGGGCCGGCACCATCGCCGGTGTGCTCGCGCTGCTGGTCCTGGACTTCGTCGTCACGCGCAAGCCCCACGAAGTCACGATCAAGGAAGCGCTCGGCTGGTCCGCCTTCTACATCGCGCTGCCGCTGGCCTTCGGCGGTTTCATCTGGGCACGCTTCGGCTCCGGCGAGGGCGTCGACTATCTGACCGGTTACGTGGTCGAGAAGTCGCTCTCGGTGGACAACCTCTTCGTCTTCATGCTCCTGCTGGCCGCCTTCGCGGTGCCGACGGCCCTGGCCCAGCGGGTCCTGCTCTTCGGCATCACCGGCGCGTTGATCCTGCGCGGCATCTTCATCGCCCTCGGGGCGGCCGCGCTGCAGACCCTGGACTGGGCCTTCCTGCTCTTCGCCGCCATCCTGATCTTCACTGCGATCAAGTTGCTGCGCGACACCATCCAGGGACACGACCAAGAGGTCGACATCTCCGGTATGCGCTCGGTGCGGCTGCTGCGCCGCTTCATGCCGGTCACCGACGAGTACCACGGCACCAGGCTGACCATCCGTCAGGACGACGGCAGGCGCGCCCTGACGCCGCTGGCGCTGGCGGTGGTCGCGGTGCTCGCCACCGACATCGTCTTCGCCGTCGACTCGGTACCCGCGGTCTTCGGCATCACCGAGGACCCGTACCTGGTCTTCGCGACCAACGCCTTCGCGCTGCTGGGTCTGCGGGCGCTCTACTTCGTGCTGCACGCCGCGCTGGCCCGTCTGGTGCACCTCAGCTACGGCCTCGCCGTCATCCTCGGCTTCATCGGCCTCAAGCTGGCGCTGCACTGGGCGCACGGGATCTGGCCGAGCGTCCCCGTCATCCCGACCGAGCTCTCGCTCATCGTCATCGTGATCGTCCTGACCGTGGTGACCCTCACCAGCCTGCGCGCCACCCGCAACGCCCTGCCGGCAAAGGAAGACATTCCCGCCGACCGGCGCTGAGCAGACCGCTGCTGAGCAACACTGCTCCGACACCGGCTCGCCCACCCGTGGGCGAGCCGGTGTTTGCCGCAGGGACCTGCGGGAACGGCACCGACATGACCAAACCCCGTGTGGTGATCGTGGGTGCCGGATTCGCCGGGTATCACGCGGCCCGGAAGCTGTCCCGGCTGGCGCGCGGGCGCGCCGAGATCGTGCTGCTCAACCCCACCGACTACTTCCTGTACCTGCCGCTGCTGCCGGAGGTCGCCGCCGGCGTGCTCGAACCGCGCCGGATCTCAGTGCCGCTGAGCACCCTCGACGGTGTGCGCGTGGTCATCGGCGAGGCCGACGGCATGGACCTGAGGAACCGCTGGGTCAGCTACCGGCAGGCGGAGGGGGAGTCGGGACGCCTCGCCTACGACCGCCTGGTGCTCGCGGTCGGCAGCGTCAACAAGCTGCTGCCGATCCCCGGCATCACCCGGTACGCCCACGGCTTCCGAGGCATCCCGGAGGCGCTCTTCCTGCACGACCACATCGTGCGGCAGGTGGAACGGGCCGCCGCTGCCACCGATCCTGCCGAGCAGCAGGCCCGGGCCACCTTCGTCGTGGTCGGCGCCGGCTACACCGGCACCGAGGTCGCCGCACACGGGCAGCTCTTCACCGACGACCTGGCCGCCAAGCACCCAGGGCTGACGGTACGGCCGCGCTGGGTGCTGCTCGACGTCGCCGAGCGGGTCCTGCCGGAGCTGGACAAGCGGATGTCGCAGACCGCGCACCGGGTGCTGACCGGCCGCGGGGTGGACGTGCGGATGGGGATCTCGGTGGCCGAGGCGACCGGCAACGGCGTACGGCTGACCAACGGCGACTTTCTGCCCACCTGCTCGCTCGTCTGGTGCGTCGGGGTGCGGCCGGATCCCTTCGTCGAGGACCTGGGTCTGCGCACCGAGAAGGGGCGGCTCGTCGTCGACGAGTACCTCAACGTCCCGGGCTTCCCGGACGTCTTCGCCTGCGGCGACGCCGCGGCGGTGCCGGACCTGACGAAGCCCGGCGCGGTCACACCGATGACCGCCCAGCACGCCCAGCGTCAGGGAAAACTCGCCGCCCGCAACGTCGCGGCCTCGTTCGGTCAGGGGCAACGCCGCCGCTATGAGCACCGCGACCTGGGGTTCGTGGTCGACCTGGGGGGCCGGGACGCCGCGGCGAACCCGCTCAAGGTGCCGATGGCCGGCCTGCTCGCCAAGATCGTCACCCGGGGATACCACCTGCTGATGATTCCGGCGAACCGTGCCCGGGTAAGTGCGGACTGGGCGCTGGACGCGGCTCTGTCGCGGCAGAGCGTGCGGCTGGGTCTGGTCCCCGCGGCCGATGTGCCGCTGGAGAACACCGCTCCGGAGCTGCCGGCGCGTCGCTGACTCCGGCCGGCACCGGTGACCACCAGCACCGGTGCCGGCCGGTCGGCGCGGACGGGTCGTACTTCGCATGGATGCGGCCGGGGCGGGCCCACGCGGTACTTCGCATGGGTACGGCCGGTCGTGCCCACCCGGCGCTCAGCCGGGGCGGGGATGCGGGCCGGCCGGGCACGGGGGGTCGGGGCCGGCGTCCGGTTGCCCGGCGTCGCCCGACAGCCGTTGCGCGACCCGGAATTCGTGCAGCAGCACCCGGATGATGCCGGCCACCGGGATCGCCAGCAGGGCGCCGATGATGCCGGCCAGCTCCGCGCCGATCAGGATGCTCAGCAGCACCGTCAACGGGCTCAGCCGCACCGCGCGGCCCATGATCACCGGCTGGAGGAGGTGGTCCTCGAGCTGCTGGTAGACCAGGATGAACACGATCACCACGATGCCCGCGCGGACCGAGTGCAGGAAACCGGCGCCGACGGCGACGACCGCGCCCATCGTGGCCCCGATCAGCGGGATCAGGTCGGCGACGGCTACCAGCAGGGCGATCACCCCGGCGAAACGTACGCCGGTCGCGGTCAGCACCCCGAAGGTCAGCACGCCGCAGATGACGCTGATCAGCAGGTTGCCGCTGACGTAGCCGTACACGGCGTGGGCGGATTCCCGGCCGATGCGCCGCGCCTGCGGGCGCCGTGCCGGTGCGAGCATCGCCTCCGCCGAGCGCAGGATCCGCGGTGCCTGGAGCACCATCAGGTACGACAGCACCACGACCACGACGAAACCGACGACCGCGTGGACGGTGCCGCGCAGCACCTGGACGGTGGGGGTACGCAGCCGGTCGCCGAGTTGCTGGATCTCGTCCCGGTGCCGTTCGGTGAAGCGCCAGACGCCGATCCGTTCGAAGAGCGAGCCGAGAGGGCCCTGCCCCCGTCGTATCTCGTCGACGGTCTCCGGCAGGTGGGCGGCGAACCGGGAAACGTCCCGGGACAGCGGTACCACGATCAGCGCGGTGACGGCGGTGATCACGACCAGCGCCGCGAGGAAGGCCAGCAGGGTGGCGAGCGTGCGCCGTCGCACCACCCGCCGCTGGGTCCAGTCCGCGAGCGGGTTGAGGGTGACGGCAAGGAAGATCGCCAGGAGGGCACAGACCAGCACCTGCCGGGCGGCATAGAGCAGAACCAGTGCCAGCAGGGTGAGCAGGAGCACCCCGACGGTGATCAGGACCCGTCGGGCGGTGCGCCTGTCATCCGCGGTCCGCATCCGGCGCGGCTACCCACCAGCAGCTGGACGAAACCCAATCAACCTCTCATATCGGGCTGTCGGGCCGGGACTGCCCCTCTTGGCCTGCCCCCACCTGGCAACCGCGGTGCCGCCGACCCGACGAGCCGGCGGCACCGGAGATCTCCCTGAGACTCAGCCGCCCACGCCGGCGCCGGCCGCCTCGATCTCCGCGTCGATCCGGTGGGCCAGTTCGACGTCCAGGCTCGTGACCGCACCCACCCGGCCGGTCCGCACAGTCAGCACCGCCGTGTCCGGCGCGGGCCGGGCGATCTGCGGCCCCCGCGCCCGCTGGACCGACATCAGCTTCAAGCGTTCAAGGACGCGTTGCAGGTTCTCCCGCGGCAACTGGATCGTGCGGGAAAGCTCCTGCTCGGTGCCGGACCACTGGGGCAGCTCCGCCAGCGCGGCGTCCAGCTCCGGGCCGGTCAGCTGCCGGGTGTGCCCCTGCGGGCCGATCGGGCGACCATCGGCCTCACCGGTGCCGAGCAGCCGCCGCAGGTCGGCCGGCACGTCGAGCGAGCCGAGCAGCTGGGCGTCCTGGTCGGCGAGGGCGGCCAGGGTCGCCTCCGCCTGGTATCGCGCCTGCTCCGGCGTACGCCGGCTGATCCGGGCCACCTCGGCGAGGAAGCCGTCGAGATCGCCGCGGGCGTCCTCGGCCTCGACCGAGTGCCCCTGCGTCAGCTCGTTCGGCACCGCCGCCAGCAGCCGCTCGCGGTCCTGTTGCCGCAGTGCCCGCGCCAGCGCGACCACGGTCGCCTCGGCGCCGGCCCGGGCCTGCTGGAAGTCGACACCGGTACGCCGCTCGACGTCGGAGACAAGGTCGCGGTAGCCGATCGGTACCGGCCGTACCCCGTTGCCCGGTTCCGGGCTGCGCAGCGGCCACTCCTGCTGCGCGGTGCCGGCAGCCGGCGGGGCCGGACCGCCGCGCGTACTGTCGGGCTTGTGGTTCCCCGCCGGAGCGGGACCGTCGCGTTCGGTGTGGTCCAGGTGTCGGATCTGCTTGCTGGCGCCGAGGGTGGCGTCGGTGTCGCCGGCCTGCAGCCCGCGTTCCCGTGCCTGCCTGGACAGCGCCCGGCGGCGTTCGTTGTCGCCGACCATCTGCTTGCGCAACGTCCTCACCTCGCTTCGCTGGCTGATCGATGCGCGTTCCCGCCGGTGCCCGGACCGAAACGGCGGCCGGGTGCGAGGGGCGGCGGGCTCATCACGAGCGGGTGAGGTCCGGTTCGCCCTGGCACCAGGGCCGGCTCCGGGCCGGGCGGCGGTTCCGGCCACCATCCGTATACTTGCTGCAATGCAAATACCTCTGCGGTGTTTGACGGGAGGGCGGCGATCGTGACGTTCACCCTCTCCTGCACCGAACAAGGCGGCGTGGCGCATCTGCGACTCGCCGGAGAGCTCGACATCAGCAGCACCCCGCAGCTGGGAGAGGCCATCAGCGGGCTGCTCGGCGACGGGCACCACCGGCTCCTGGTGGACCTGAGCGACCTCACTTTCTGCGACTCCACCGGGATGTCCGCGTTCGTCCGTGGCGACAACGAGGCGGCGGCCGCGGGTGGCTGGCTGCGGCTGACCGGCGCGAGCGGGCGCGTCGCCCGGCTCCTGCGGCTGAGCGGACTGGCCGACGTCCTCGGCCACCGTCAGGACACACACGAGCCGAGTGGTTAGATTGCCCCGCCAGTGTCGGCCGTACGGCCGCCGCTACCCATCACCGAAATTAGGCAGGTTGACATGGGCGTTGCTGCCCCGACCCCGGTTCGCATCCTGGTGGTGGATGACGACCCGGGCGACGTTCTGATGATCGAGGAAGCCCTGGACGGCTCCGACATCGACAAGGTGATCGACGTCGTCAGTGACGGGGAGGAGGCGATGGAGTTTCTGCGCCGGGAGGGCCGGCACACCACCGCCGCCCGGCCGGACATGATCCTGCTGGACCTGAACATGCCGCGGATGGACGGGCGGCAGGTGCTCAGCGCGGTCAAGACCGACGAGGACCTGCGGACGATCCCCATCGTGGTGCTGACCACCTCCAACGCCGACACCGACATTCTCGGCAGCTACACGCTGCAGGCGAACGCCTACGTCACCAAGCCGATCGACCTCGACGACTTCAACGACGTGGTCCGTCGCATCGACGAGTTCTTCGGTCGCGTCGTGGTGCTGCCCAAGCGCTCCTGACGTCCTGCTCGTCCGACGCCGTCCCCCTTGCCAGGAGGGGCGGCGTCCGTCGTTTCGCAGACGGACCGGGCAATTTCGCCGATCGGCCCGCAGACCGCCGCGGCAGTCGCGAGGATTCCAGGTGGGAAATGAGACTGCTGCCTGGGGGGCGAAGCATGAGATTCTCAGTCGTACCACTCGGTTATGACCGCCGGCAGGTGGAGTCCTGCCTGCAGGATCTGGAAACCCGGCTGGCGGACCTGGCGGGCCGGGCGGGGACCGAGGCCGGGCCGGAGCTGGTGTGCCAGGAGATCGACCGGGTGCGGGGTCTGCTTTCGGGGGCGCCCGCGCTGCCGCCGGTGTCGCCCGCACAGGTGCTGTCCGAGGCCCGGTCCCAGGCCGGTGAGCTGCTGGCGCAGGCCCGCACCGAGCTCGCCGCCGCCTACGAGGAGGCCCGGCTGGTCCGCGAACGCGCCTACGCCGAGGCGGTGCAGGCCCGGCGGGAGTTCGAAGCGGCGCTGCACGCCCGGCGGCTGCGCGAGCTGCGGGTCGACGGGATCCTGCGCGAAGTGAGCTTCGGCGGTGGCGACGGGGTCAGCCCGGTCGTCCCGGTGACCCCGGGAGCGCACCGGGTGCCGACCGACACGATCTCGCTCTCCATGGACGAAGCCTGACTCAGAGCGAAAGCGGGCGCGGTCACCGAAATCGGTGCCGCGCCCGTTTCCTGTCATCCGGTGTGGCCTTCGGCTGCGCGACCGGCTCGTGACCTCTCCGGCCGGCGAGCTCGCTGTGACCGCTGCGGTCAGCCCTGTCCGGAGTTGCCCGGCTGGACCGCCGTCACCGTCAGCCGGTGGCGGCTGTCGTCCCCACTGGAGAACGGCCAGATGCGGTCGGCGAACTCCACCAGCTCGTTGAGCTGGTCCCGGGACAAGCCCGCCGAGGCGATACTGGCGCGTACGTCCGCCCGGTAGCGTCCGTCGTCGTCGCGGCCCAGCTCCGCCTCGGCGCGTACCTGCACGGTGTGTGCTTCGTCGGTGACGTCGGCGGACGCCTCGACCGCGGCGTGGTGCAGGCACGAGGCGAACGCCGCCGCGAGCAGCTGCTCCGGGGTCAGGCCGGTGCTGTGCGCCGCCAGCGGTGACGCCAGGGGCGTGGACAGCTCGCCGTCGTCGGTGTGCACATGACCGCCCTCGGCGGTCGCGGTGGCCTTGTGCGGCCAGCTACCTTGTTCCCGCATTGGTGGCCCTCCCATCGGTCCACGCTGCGGCTACCCGGTCACCCCGTCGTGAAACCGTCGCCGCCGGCACCCTCCGGTCCGCCGGCGACGGTCCCGTCCGGTGTGATCGCGCCCGTGGTCGCGAGGATGACCGAGGCGACCAGCTCCGGGTCGTCGTGCATCGGCACGTGCCCGCAGCCGGTGAGATCCACATGCCGGGCCTGTGGCAGGCGGGTCCGGGCCTGCCGTGACTGCCGGTACGGCAGGATCCGGTCCCGGGTGCCCCAGGCCACCGTCACCGGGACCGCAGGGACGCCGCTGAAGGCGTAACCACGGCCCGCCTTTGCGATCATGCGGAACGCCTTCGCCGCCCGTAGCGCCTGGGCGTCGGCGAGCGCCGTCTCCACGGTGAGCCGCCCGGGGCGGGCCAGGATCATCCCGAACGACAGGTGCCGCAGCACCCCGACCCGGAACATCGCGCGCAGCACCGGCTCGGGCAGCCGGGCCGCCATCCGGTGGCCGGAGAGCACCCCCAGCGCCCAGCGCAGCTCGCGCGAACTGCAGAATCCGGCGGGGGAGAGAGCGGTGGCCGAGGCGACCTGGCCCCGCCCGGCCAGCTCCAGCGCGATCGCCCCGCCCAGACTGTTGCCGGCCACGTGTGGCCGCTCCAGCCCCAGCTCCGTGAAGATCTCCACGACGGCGTCCACCAGGCCGTGCATGTCCGTCGGCGGCACGTCCGGCAGCGGCGACTGGCCGAAGCCGGGCAGGTCGACGGCGACGACGTCGTGCACCTCGGCGAGGCGGTCCAGCACCGGCAGCCAGGCCCGCCAGTGGTGGCCGATGCCGTGCAGCAGCACCAGCGGCTCGCCCGCGCCGCGGCGTTCGAAGACCACCCGCGGCGCGTTCACGGCCGGCTCCCGGTGACCCCGGCGCCGGGCGGGGTGTGCCGGCCGAACCCGCGGCCCAGGGCGCGGACCTGCTCCTCCATCAGCGGCACCGAGGTGCGCGCGGTACGGCCGATGACCCACTCGCTGAGCGGGCTGACCAGCGCCGTGCGCATTGCCGCGACCCCGGCCACCACCCCCGGTACGTACACCCGGCGGCTGCGTCGTTCGATGGCGCGGACGAAGGCGGCGGCGCACGCCTCGACGGAGGTCGTGCTCCCCAGCGGCCAGGGCAGCTGCCGTAGGGCGGCGTCGAAGGCGGGCAGGTCCTCGCGGGCGTCGCGGACCAGATCGGTGTCGATCCAGGACGGATGGGCGGTGCCGACCCGGACGCCCCGGTGGGCCAGTTCCAGCCGGATGGCGTTGCCGAAGTGTTCCACCCCGGCCTTCGAGGCGCAGTAGGCGGACATCCCGGGCAGGGCGGCGTAGGCGGCGGCGGAGGAGACGAGCAGCAGGTAGCCGTGCCGGGCGATGAGCTCGTCCACGGTTGCCGAGGCGGTGCGCATCACCCCGATCAGGTTGATCTCCACGGTGCGTACCAGGGCTTCGACGTCGCCCACGGCGATGGTGCCCCGGCTGGCGACGCCGGCGTTGGCGACCACGACGTCGATGCGGCCGAGCGCCTCGCGGGTGCCGGCGACGGCGGCCCGCAGGCTCTCCTGGTCGGTGACGTCGGCGGCGAACCAGGCATGGTCGCCGCCGAGTTCGGCCGCGAGGGCCGCCAGCCGCTCGGGTTCGAGCCCGACCAGGGCCACCCGGGCGCCGCGGGCGGCGGCGAGCCGGGCGGTCTGCGCGCCGATGCCGCGGGCGGCGCCGGTGATGAAGACGACCTTGCCGGCCAGGGATTGTTTCACCGGTTCTCCTCCACGACGGTTGACGCGGCCATCGGGCGCGCGGGCGGGACGGTACGGAACGCCTCCGGCCTGAAGCGGCGGGTCCGCAGCCAGTAGGACCAGGTGTAGCCGGGCCAGAGGGTCGAGTTGCGGCCGCCGGCGTCCAGGTACCAGCTCTGGCAGCCGCCGGTGGACCAGACGGTGCGGCGCATCCGCCGGTCGATCCCGGCTACGAACTCGTCCTGCGCCTGCTGCGTCGGTTCCAGCGGCGCGCCCACCCGGTCGGCGTGGCGCAGCAGCCCAAGCAGGTACTCGATCTGGCATTCGATCATGAAGACGACCGAGGTGTGGCCGAGGCCGGTGTTCGGGCCGAGCAGCAGGAAGAGGTTGGGGAACCCGGCCACCGAGGTGCCCAGGTAGGCCCGCATCGACTCCTGCCACGCCTCGGCGAGGGTGCGGCCGTCGCGGCCGGTGATCAGCCGGGCGATCGGCACGTCGGTGACGTGGAACCCGGTACCGAAGATGATGGTGTCGACCTTGCGGACGCTGCCGTCGTCGCCGACCACCCCCTCCGGGAGGATCTTCTCGACTCCGCCCGGCACCACCTCGACGTTGTCGCGGGTCAGCGCCGGGTAGTAGTCGTTGGAGAGCAGCACCCGCTTGCAGCCCATCGTGTAGCCAGGGGTCAGCGCTGCCCGCAGCGTGGGATCGGCGACGGCCCGGCGCAGGTGGCGGCTTGCCACGGCCTGACCGGCCCGCATCAGCGCCGGGCGCAGGAAGGCCGTCGCCTGCAGCTCGCGACCCCAGTAGATGCCGGCGCGTACCGCCCGCCGGGCCAGGGACGAGCGGCGGAACAGCGCGCGCTCGGCGGCGGTGATCGGCCGGTCGGCGCGGGGCATCACCCAGGGCGCGGTGCGCTGAAACAGGTGCAGTCGCCCGACCTGGCCGGCGATCTGCGGCACGAACTGGATGGCCGAGGCGCCGGTGCCGACCACCGCGACGGTACGGCCGGTGAGGTCCAGGTCGTGGCGCCAGCGTGCGGAGTGGAACATCTCGCCGGTGAATTCGCCCAGCCCGGGCAGCTCCGGGATGGCCGGCTCGGAGAGCGGCCCGCCGGCGGCGATCAGGAATTCGGCCTGGTAGCCGCCCTGTGAGGTGTCGATCAGCCAGCAGCCCTGCTCGGCGTCCCAGCGGGCGCCGAGGACCTCGTGCCGCAGGCGCAGGTGCGGGCGCAGGTGGTGCTCGTCGGCGACCCGCCGCAAATACGCGAAGATCTCCGGCCGGCCCGAGAAGCTGCGGCTCCAGTGCGGGTTGGGGGCGAAGGAGAGCGAGTACAGGTGCGACGGGACGTCGCAGGCGCAGCCCGGGTAGGAGTTGTCCCGCCAGGTGCCGCCCACCTCGTCGCCGCGGTCGAGCAGCACGAAGTCCTGGTAGCCCTGCTGTTTGAGCCGGATGGCGGCGCCGATGCCGCCGAAACCCGCCCCGATCACGGCGATGCGGACCCGGTGCAGCTGCGGGCTGGTCATCGTTGTCTCCTTGCGCCGGATCGCGGGTGGTACCGTGCGGTACCAACAGGTACCGGCAAGTTATCACCGGGTGAGGCAGGAGCGGAAGATGGCAGCACGGCCGGTCCGGATCGGCGTCCGCAGCGGCGACGAGATCCGCCGCGACCTCACCACCGGCCTCGCCGAGGTCCTCGCCGAAAAGGGGTACGCCGGGGCCACCATCGCCGAGATCGTGGCGCACGCGCGGGTCTCCAAACGCACATTCTACGAACACTTCGCCGACAAGGAGGAGTGCCTGATGGCGCTCTACTCCGACGCGTCGGCGCAGCTGATGAACGTGCTGCGCAGCGGTGGCCACCCCGACCGGCCCTGGCGGGAACAGGTCGAGGTGATCGTCACCGCCTACCTCGCCCTGCTCGACGCAGTGCCCGCGGTGAGCAGGATCGTGCTGGTCGAGATGCAGGCGGCGGGGGCGCGCGCGTACCGGCTGCGTCAGCGCAGCCAGCTGCGGGTCGCCGAGACGCTGGTCGAGGTCGTCGAAGCGGGTCGCCCGGCCAACCCGGAGGTGGCGCCGCTGACCCCGCAGCTGGCGATCGCCCTGGTCGGCGGGCTCAACGAGCTGCTGCTTCAGGTGGTCGACCCGTACCGGGGGCTCGGACCCGACTCCGGCCGGCCGGAGTCCTTCATGGCGCTGCGCGACTCGATCGTGCGGCTCGTCTCCGCGGTGCTGACCTACCGCGGCTGACCTGCCGGTGCTGACCTGCCGCGGCTGACCGCCGCCGCCGGTGCCCCCCGGCGCAGCCGGACCCGGGCGTCGGTCACAGCGGGCACACAGCCAGCCATGGGGAACGGCACAGGTCGGCGGCTCAGGATGGCAGCATGGTCACCACGATGAGACCTGCTGTCGAGATGCGCCGGCCCGACGGATCCCCGGTGCGGGTGCTGGTCGTCGACGACGAACCGACCCTGGCCGATCTGCTGGTCACGGCCCTGGGCTACGAGGGCTGGGACGCACGCGGCGCGGGCTCCGGCGCGGAAGGGCTCCGCCTCGCCCGGGAGTTCGGCCCCGACGTGATGGTGCTGGACGTCATGCTGCCCGACCTCGACGGGTTCGAGGTGCTGCGCCGGCTGCGCGCGCAGCGCCGGGACGTACCGGTGCTCTTCCTGACCGCCCGCGACGCGGTCGAGGACCGCATCGCCGGCCTGACCGTCGGCGGCGACGACTACGTGACCAAGCCGTTCAGCCTGGAGGAGGTCGTCGCCCGGCTGCGGGCGCTGCTGCGGCGCTCCGGCACGGGAGTGCGCAGCGGCGAGTCGGAGCTCGTCGTGGGTGACCTGCGGCTGGACGAGGAGAGCCACGAGGTCTTTCGCGGTGGCGAACCGATCACCCTCACCGCCACCGAGTTCGAGCTGCTGCGGTACCTGATGCGCAATCCGCGCCGCGTGCTGAGCAAGGCCCAGATCCTCGACCGGGTCTGGCACTACGACTTCGGCGGGCAGGCCAATGTCGTGGAGCTCTACATCTCCTACCTGCGCAAGAAGATCGACGCCGGCCGGGCACCCATGATCCACACGCTGCGCGGCGCCGGTTATGTCCTCCGCCCCGCGGACTGAGTCCTCCCCGGGCCGCCGACTGCGGGGACCGGGCCGCTGGTCGTTGCGAACCCGCCTGATCGCCGCCGTGCTGGCACTGATCGCCCTGGTCTCCCTGGCCATCGGCGCGGTCTCCACCGTCGCCATGCGGCAGTTCCTCGTCGCCCAGCTCGACAACCAGCTCGCCACCGCCGCAGCCCGGGTGGGACCCGAGCGTGGCGGTCGCGGGGACCGCAACCCGCCCGACGCCTTCCCACCCGGTCAGCCCGCCGGCACCCTCTCCGCCCGCCTCGCCGGCGACGAGGTCGTCCGGGCGCAGATCTTCCGCCCCGACGCCGAACCGAACCGGGAGAGCCTCGCCGCCGAGCAGTACCCGGTGCTCACCGGCCTGCCGGTCGGCGCGGGACCGGTCACCCGTGGGCTGGGCTCCGTCGGGTCGTACCGGCTGGTCGCGGTCGCCGCCGGGAACGGCGAGGTCGTCGTCACCGGCCTGCCGCTGACCGATGTGGAACGGGCCGTCTGGTGGATGGTCGCCGTCGAGACCGCGCTGGCCGTCCTCGGCCTGGCCGTCGCCGGGACCGCCGGGACCCTGATCGTGGGCGGCGCGCTGCGCCCACTGCGCCGGATGGCCGCCACCGCCACCCGGGTCTCCGAGCTGCCGCTGGACCGCGGTGAGGTCGCGCTCTCGGTGCGGGTTCCCGAGCGCGACACCGACCCGCAGACCGAGGTCGGGCAGGTCGGGGCGGCCCTCAACCGGATGCTGGCCCACGTCGCCGTCGCGCTGCGCGTGCGCCAGGCCAGCGAGACCCGGGTACGGCAGTTCGTCGCCGACGCCAGCCACGAGCTGCGTACGCCGCTGGCGGCGATCCGCGGCTACGCCGAGCTCACCCGGCGCGGCCGGGAGGAGGTGCCCCCGCAGATCGCCCACGCGCTGCGGCGCATCGAGTCCGAGAGCCTGCGGATGAGCACCCTGGTCGACGATCTGCTCCTGCTGGCCCGGTTGGACTCCGGGCGTCCCCTCGTTGTCGAGCCGGTCGACCTGACCGCGCTGGTGATCGACGTGGTCGGCGATGCGCACGCGGCCGGACCGGAGCACGAGTGGCTGCTGGCGGTCCCCGAGGAGGCGGTGCTCGTCGAGGGCGACCGGGCGCGCCTGCACCAGGTGGTGGCGAACCTGCTGACCAACGCCCGCGCCCACACCCCCGCCGGCACGCGGGTCGTCACCAGTCTGCGCGCTGAGCGCGACGGCGGTGCGACGATCACGGTCTCCGACACCGGGCCGGGGATCCCCGCCGAGCTGCGGCCCAAGGTCTTCGAACGGTTCGCCCGGGGCGACACCTCGAGGTCGCGGGCGGCCGGCAGCACCGGGCTCGGGCTGGCGATCGTGGCGGCGGTCGTCGAGGCCCATGGCGGCGCCGTCGGGCTGCGCAGCCGACCGGGGGAGACAACGGTGACCGTACGGCTGCCCGGGTCGCCGCCTGTCGCTGACGACGACCCGGCCGCCGATCAGGATCGGGCGCAGCAGCCGCAAGCCGGGTGACCGCGGTCAGCCGGTCGTGAATGACTCAGTCGGTCGCGGCGTCGCCGGCGCTCGGCGCGGTGAAGACTGCCGCGGCGACCGGGTCACCGGCGAGGATCTTCGCCTGCTGCGGCCAGGTGGGCAGGCTCTTGGTCATCCGCACGCCGGCGGCGCGCAGCGCCTGGCGCAGATCGTCCTCGCTCGCCTCTGCCAGCTGCCGGAAGCCGGTGATCCCGGCGGCCTGCAGGGCGGCGGCCATCTTCGGCCCGATGCCCTCGATACGACGCAGATCGTCGCCGGCCGTGTCGGTCGTCGCGACCGGTTCCGTGGGTGCGGGCGCAGCGACCGGTTCCGTGGGTGCGGGCGTGGCGACCGGCTCCGCGGGGGCGGGCGTGGCGACCGGCTCCGCGGATGCGGGCCTGGCGGCCAGTTCTGCGGTGTCGGTCGTGGCGATCGGCTCTGCGGATGCGGGCGTGGCGGCCGGCTCCACAGGGGCAGGTGTGGCGACCGGCGCCTCGGGGGTGGTAGCGACCTCCTCGGCCGGCGTGGACACGACGGGCTCGGCGAGGTCGGGGGCCGACGCGAGCTCTGCCGGCGTCGCGACGACGTCCTCGACGGGGGAGTGCACCGGCAGGGTGTCGACGGCCTCGGCCGGGGTGGCCTCGATCGGGGTGGCCTCGGCCGGGGTGGTCTCGGCCGGGGTGGTCTCGGCCGGGGTGGCCTCGATCGGGGTGGAGACCGTCTCGGGCTCGGTGGGGGCCGGCACGGTGGGCTCGGCGGTGGCGGCCGGGGCGGGCTCGGCAGTGGCGGCCGGGCCAGGGGTGGAGTCAGTGACGGCCTGGGTGGGCGTCGTGACCGCCGGCTCGACGGTCTCTTCGGGCGCTGCGGTCTTGTCGGGCGTTGCGGTCTTGTCGGGCTCGACGGTCGCATCGGCGGCGGCGGGGGAGGGGGCGGCCACCGCGGTGGCGGGCTGTTCCACGGCGGAGGGATCCGGTCCGGCGGTGGGCGGGGCAGTGACTCCGCTGGTGCCGGTGGCCGGAGCGCCCTGCACTCCTTCCCGACGCCGGCTGCGTCCCACGAACAGCCAACCGGCGGTGATCCCCAGCAGTAGTGCCAGGATCAACCAGAACCATTCCACAGCAGAACCTCCCAGATATGACGTGACGACTTCACAAGATCGTCGCAGCTTCGCACATGTCGGGCTTACCCGCCTGACAGGGGTCGACAAGCGCGGATGTGACTAGCCGGACATCGGGCAGCGCAGCGCTATCGTCCACTGTCCATTGATTGCGCGGCTCAGGCTGCCGGTCGCGGCGATAATGGGCACCCGATCCGCCGAATTCCGCCCGTCCAGGAACGCCGACGATCCGGAGGCGACAGGCCAATGACAGACGCGGCCGTACCCGGGGCTCCGCTGCCGGTGGTGGTGGCGGGCGCCGGGCCGACCGGGCTGGTGGCCGCGCTGCTGCTCGCCCGGCACGGTCAGCCGGTCGTGCTGCTGGAGCGGCATCCGACGCCGTACCCGCTGCCGCGGGCGGTGCATCTGGACGACGAGGCGGTCCGGGTCCTGCAGCGCGCGGGTGTCGCGGAGGAGTTCCTCGCCCACAGCCGGCCGGGCCGGGGTCTGCGGCTGCTCGACGCCCGGCACCGGGTGATGGCAGAGTTTCCCCGCAGCCCCGAACCCGGCCCGTACGGCTACCCGCAGGCCAACATGTTCGACCAGCCGGATCTGGAGGGACTGCTGCTGCGGCGGGTGGCGCGGCACCCGCTCGTGCGGTTGCGCTCTGGTGTCGAACTGGTCGACGCGGTGGCAGCCGACGACGCAGCGGGCGTACGGGTGCGGCTGCGCGACGCCGGGGACGGGCGGACCGGGGAGATGACGGCTGCGGCGCTGCTCGGCTGCGACGGCGCCGACAGCACGGTGTGTCGCCTGATCGGCGCGCGGCTCGAGGACCTGCGTTTCACCGAGCGCTGGCTGGTGATCGACGTGCACTGCGGCGATCCGCTGCGCGCCTGGCCGGGGGTGCACCAGGTCTGCGATCCGCGGCGGGTGGCGACCTTCATGCAGGTCGGGCCCGACCGCTACCGGTGGGAGTTCCGGCTCGCCGACGGCGAAGAGGCAGTGGAGCTGACCGCGCCGACACGCCTGCGGGAACTGCTCGCCCCGTGGACTGCGGCGGTGCCGGCCGGCCGGCTGCGGGTGCTGCGGCAGGCGGAGTACACATTCCGGGCCCGGGTGGCCGACCGGTGGCGGGCGGGCCGAATCTTCCTGCTGGGCGATGCCGCCCACCAGACTCCGCCCTTCATCGGCCAGGGCCTCGGTGCCGGTCTGCGCGACGCCGACAACCTCAGCTGGAAGCTGGCGGCGGTGCTGCGCGGCGACGCCGCCGAACCACTGCTGGACAGCTACCAGACCGAACGCCGGCACCACGTGCGGGGTGTCATCCGGCTGGCCGTCGTCGCCGGCTGGGCGATGACCGGGGGACAGGACCGCGCTGCGGCGCTGCGGCGGGTGGTGCTGGCGGCTGTCTGGCGGGTACCCGGAGCGACCGGACTGGCCCTGCGCCGGACGAGTCCGCCGCTGGCCGCCGGTGCGCTCGCGCCGCGGCGCCCGCTCCGACGGCGGTTGCGCGGCGGGCGGGAACTGGTCGGCAGTTGCCTGCCGCAGCCCTGGGTCGAAGGCCCGCACGGCCGGTGCCGCTTGGACGACCTGCTCGGCGACGGCTTCGCCCTCGTCGTGGCGGGGCCGCTCGACGAGCGGGCCCGGCGGCTCGCCGCCCGGTTCGCCGCCCGTGTCATCCACATCGGCCGGCCGGCGCATCCGGCCGGCGAGGTTGCCCTCGAGGTGACGCGCCCGGCCGGCGACGGCAGTGGGGTAATCGTTGTGGATGCCCCGCAACTGCGGCGCCGGCTGGCCCGGGCCGGCGCGCAGGCGGTGCTCGTACGGCCGGACCGGGTGGTGGCGGCCATGCTCGCACCCGCGCCTCGTGCATCGAGAGTGCGCAGACCCCGGCAAGCGTCCGGCTGACCCGTCGTCTGACGGCTGATGCCGTTGTGGCAGCTCGAGCGCGGTTCTTGGCGCCGACCCGCTGATCCCGCCGGAGCGCCGTCCGCGGTCCTGGGTGCGTCCCGCTGTCCCGGTCCCGCGATCCTCCTGGCTGGACGGAGGTAACAGCGCCGTAACAAGGGATTGACGGCGATCCTCATAAATGTACAGTCTCAGTGTAAGAACACGGGCTGCCGCCCACCCCCCTTCCGTACGTCGCAGATCCCGAGGTCGACGATGACCGCACCTGGCACCGGAAAACCCCGTACCACCGACGGCCTCGCCCTGCACGGCATCGGCGTGCGCTTCGGTGGGCTGACCGCTCTCGACGACGTCTCCCTGCAGGTCGCGCCGGGCCGGGTCGTCGGCGTCATCGGGCCCAACGGCGCCGGCAAGACCACGCTCTTCAACGTGATCTGTGGCTTCGTCGCTCCCTCCAGTGGTTCCCTGACACTGGACGGCGCGCGGTTCCGCCCCCGCCCGCACCGGCTCACCCGACTCGGCATCGCCCGCACCCTGCAGGGCGTCGGGCTCTTCGCCGGGCTGACCGTGCTGGAGAACGTGATGGCCGGCGCCACCGGCGGCGCCCGGGCCGGATTCGCGGCCGCGCTTTTCGGCCTGCCGCCCAGTGACCGCGACGAGCAGCGGTTGCGCGAGCGGGCGTACGAGTTGCTCACCGAACTCGGCGTCGCCGCCCACGCCGGCGCCCTGCCCGGCACGCTCCCCTACGCCGTGGGCAAACGGGTCGCCCTGGCCCGGGCGCTCGCCGCCGAGCCCCGGCTGCTGCTGCTCGACGAGCCCGCCGGCGGGCTGGGCAGCGAGGACATCGCCGAGCTGGGCGAGCTCATCCGCGCGCTGCCCCGTGAGCACGGCTGCGCGGTGATGCTGGTGGAGCACCACATGGACCTGGTCATGTCGGTCTGCGACGAGATAGTCGTGCTCGACTTCGGCCGGCGCATCGCCGCCGGCAGCCCGGACGACATCCGCGACGACCCGGCCGTCGCGGAGGCGTACCTCGGCGCCGAGCCCGCCGATGCGGACGCCGACACCGATGCGGACGCCGACACCGACGCCGAACACGGCGCCGACAACGCCGAGGCCGGCGCCGTGGTGAAGCCGGAGGGGGTCCGATGACGACCGAACTGCTCAGCGTCCGGGGTCTGACCGCCGGATACGGCGCCGCACCCGTGCTGCGCGAGATCGACCTCACCGTGCACGCCGGCAGCATTACCGCCGTGCTCGGCGCCAACGGGGCCGGCAAGACCACCCTGCTGCGCACCCTCTCCGGGTTGCTGCGCCCCAGCTCCGGCGAGATCCGCTACGACGGGGTCAGCCTGCACGGCGTCCCCGTCGAGCAGGTGGTCCGCCGCGGCGTGGCGCACGTGCCGGAGGGGCGCGGCGTGGTGACCGAGCTGACCGTGGACGAGAACCTGCGCCTGGGTGGTCTCTGGCGCCGGGACCGGGCCGCGGCCAAGCAGACCCTGGCCGAGGTCTACGAGCTCTTCCCCCCGCTCGCCCAGCGCCGCCGGCACGCCGGGCACCAGCTCTCCGGTGGCGAGCGCCAGATGCTGGCGCTGGGACGTGCCCTGATGGCCCGGCCCCGGCTGCTGCTGCTCGACGAGCCGTCGCTGGGGCTCGCGCCCCGCGTCACCGCCCAGATCATGGGCCTGCTGCGCCGGCTGCGCGAACGCACCGGCCTGACCGTGCTGCTGGTCGAGCAGAACGTGCGCAGTGCGCTCTCGGTGGCCGACCAGGGCGTGGTGATGTCGCTGGGGCAGGTCGTCAGCACCGCCGACGCCGAGCGGCTGCGCTCCGACGACGAACTGCGCCACCTCTACCTCGGGTTCTGACCCGCATCGATCGAGCACGAAGGGAGAAAGACCGGGTGGACCGCTTCGTGTTCCTCACGTTCGACGGCCTCGTCAGGGGAGTGGTGCTGGCGGCGTTCGCGCTCGCCCTGGTGCTCATCTGGCGCGCCGCGCGCATCGTCAATTTCGCCCAGGGCGCGATGGCCGTGGCGAGCGTCTACGTCGCCTACAGCGTCACCGCGGCGACCGGCTCCTACTGGATCGGCTTCGCCGCCGCGCTCCTGGCCGGACTGGCGCTCGGCACACTGGTCGACGTGGCGGTGATGCGCTTCGTCGACCACTCCTCGCCACTGAACGCGGTCATCGTCGCCCTCGGCCTGGTCCTGCTCCTGCAGGCAGTGCTCGGCATGACCTACGGCAACGAGTACCTGCCGGTGGCGGCGCCACTGAGCCGGGACGCGCTGAGCATCGGCGGGCTGGCGCTGCTGTCCCGCTACGACCTCTTCGTCTTCGCCGCGGTGCTGGTTGTCGTGGTCGCCCTGGCGCTGCTGTTCACCCGTACCCCGGTGGGTCTGCGGATGCGGGCGGCGGCCTTCGCCCCGCAGGTCTCGCGGCTGCTCGGCGTCAACGTCGGCGGGATGCTCACCCTCGGCTGGGCGCTCGCCGCCGGAGTCGGCGCGCTCGCCGGGATGCTGGTGCTGCCGACCGAACTCGGTCTGCACCCCAACGCGATGGACCTGGTCTTCGTCTCCGCCTTCACCGCCGCTGTCGTCGGCGGACTCGACAGCCCCGCCGGCGCGGTGGTCGGCGGGGTGGCGGTCGGGCTGATCCTCTCCTATGTCAGCGGTTATGTCGGCAGCGACACCGCGCCGATCGCGGTGCTGGTGCTGCTGCTGGCGGTGCTGCTGATCCGCCCCAACGGTCTCTTCTCCAGCGCACAGGCGAGGCATGTATGAGCGTCATCGGCGAACCCGGACAGCGGGTGGAGCAGACAACCCCGGCCAGCGCGCCGGCCGCGGCAGCGCCCGCGAAACCACACCTGCCGTGGGGCGGCTCGACCCTGCTGCGGCACCTGGCGCTGGTGGCGCTGGCCGCGGTGGTGCTGCTCGGCCTGACGTACTGGCTGGAGCCGTTCCGCAACTACCAGCTCGCCACGGTGGCGGCGTACCTCTGCGCCACCGCCGGGCTGACCGTGCTGACCGGGCTCAACGGACAGCTCTCCCTCGGGCACGGGGCGCTGATGGCGGCCGGGGCGTACACCGTGGCGCTCACTCAGCAGATGCTCACCGACCGGGGCGCCACCGGTGTGGGCGTCCTGGTGGTCTCCCTCGGCTGCGGCGTGCTGGTGAGCCTGCTCGCCGGCGCCGTGATCGGCGTCGCCGCTGCCCGGTTGCGCGGCCCCTACCTGGCCGGCGTCACCCTCGCGGTGGCGCTGGTGGTGCCCGCGCTGGCGATCACCTTCGACGGGACGCTCGGCGGTGAGCAGGGGCTGTCGTTCTACGTCGACCCGCCGCCGGCTGCGCTGGGCCCCTACTTCCCGTACGAGCGCTGGCAGGCATGGCTGGCCCTGGCCGGGGCGCTGCTGGTAATGCTGCTGCTGGCGAACCTGGTCCGCAGCCGGTTCGGCCGGTCCCTGCGGGCGGTTCGCGACGACGAGGTGGCGGCCCGGCTGGCCGGCATCCACGTCGCCCGTACCCAGGTGCTCGCCTTCGTGGTGAGCGCCGCCTGCGCCGGGCTCGGCGGCGGACTGCTCGCCGTCCTGGCGCAGAGCGTCTCACCCGGCGCCTTCTCGATGACCCTGTCGCTGTTCCTGCTCATGGCCATCGTCGTCGGTGGACTCGGCAGCCTCGCCGGCGCGGTCTGGGGGGCGCTGCTGCTGGTGATCCTGCCCGAACTGACCCATCTGATCACCGAGCAGTTCACGCTCGCACCCGCCACCGCACAGCGGCTCGACGGCAACCTGCCGTTGGCGCTGTTCGGCGGCACCCTGGTCGTCGTGATGATCGTCGCGCCCGGCGGGATCCAGCGTGTGCTGGTCCGTCTCGCACGGCGGATCGACCCACGTCGGCGTACCGCCCCCGGGCCGGAAGAACGCTGAAACCGGCTCACCGCACCCTCTCGCAATTCCGGACCGAAGAAAGGTCGTGCACCACCATGCAACGCATCGCGCGACGCGGTCTCACGATCGCCGCCTGTCTGACCCTGCTCGGCGGGGCCGTGGCCTGCACCGGTGACGAATCCGGCGGCGGAACGGCCGCCGTTCCCGGCGTCAGCGACACCGAGATCGTCGTCGGCACGCACATGCCGCTGACCGGGCCCGCCTCGGCGGGATACTCCAAGATCTCGCCGGCCACCAAGGCGTACTTCGACCACGTCAACGCCAATGGCGGCGTCTACGGTCGCAAGATCACCTACAAGGTGATGGACGACGGCTACAACCCGGCGAACACCCAGCAGGTGGTACGGCAGCTGGTGCTGCAGGACAAGGTCTTCGCCGTCATCAACGGACTCGGCACGCCGACGCACTCCGGGGTGCTCGACTTCCTCAAGAGCAACCGGGTGCCGGACCTCTTCGTCGCCTCCGGCAGCCGCACCTGGGACCAGCCGGAGAAGTACCCGCACACCTTCGGCTTCAACCCCGACTACACCGTCGAGGGCAAGATCCTGGCGCAGTACGCCAAGGACAACTTCGCCGGCAAGAAGGTCTGCTTCCTCGGCCAGGACGACGACTTCGGCCGTGACGGGCTGCTCGGTGTGGAGCAGATCCTCGGTGCCGAGGGTGTTGTCGCGCGGCAGACGTACGTCACCAGCAACACCAACATCGGACCGCAGATCAACACCCTCAAGACGGCCGGCTGCGAGGTGGTCGTCCTGGCGACCGTTCCCGGCTTCACGGCGCTTGCCATCGGCACCGCCGCCCGGGTCGGCTTCCAGCCCCAGTGGATGGTCTCCAACGTCGGCGCCGACTACCAGACCCTCGCCGCGCAGCTCGGCGACGCCAAGGGCCTGCTGGAGGGGATGCTCGCGCTGAACTACATGCCGATGGCGACCGACGAGAGCGACCCGTGGATCGCGCAGTTCAAGAAGATCAACGACCAGTACAACGCGGGCGCGGGCTTCGACGGCAACACCGTCTACGGCATGGCGGTCGGCTACCTCTTCGTCCAGGCGCTGCTGGCGGCCGGTGAGGACCTCACCCGGGAGGGCCTGATCGAGGCGGTCGAGAAGGGCGGCTTCCAGGGGCCGGGGCTGGCCCCGCTGCGCTTCTCCGCCGACGACCACTCCGGCTACGGCGGCCAGCGGATGAACAAGGTCGAGGGCGGCGTGCAGAAGTACTTCGGCCCGACGTACGAGACCGACGAGGGCGACGGTCCGGTCAACGAGTACACGGTGGCGCCGCCGGCACCGCCGGCCAACGGCATCCCGACACTCTGAGCTGTTCCCGCGCCACCGGACGTGCCACCGCATGAGCAGCGGCACGCCCGGTGGCGCGGTCGCGTTCCACGTCCCGGAAGCGGCAACTGATGATCACTACACTGCGGGTGCGGATTCGGCGGGGACGCGGTGCGGCCGCGACAGCGAGGGAAGTGGAGACGATGACCAGGGCTGACGTACCCAAGCGGGTCGACGGACGGACCGCGCGGGCGGAACGGACCCGGGAAGCGATCGTGACCGCTCACCTCGAGCTGATCGGGGAGGGGGACCTGCGGCCGACCGGGGAGCGGATCGCCGAGCGGGCGGGGGTCTCGCTGCGGGCGCTCTGGACCAACTTCAAGGACATGGAGACGCTCTTCGAGGCCAGCGGCGTACGCGTGCTGGCCCAGCAGGACGCGGTGTACCAGAAGATTCCCAGCTCGCTACCGCTGCCCGAGCGTATCGATGCCTTCTGCCGTCAACGGGCCGAGCTGCTACAGCTCATCGCACCCGCGGCGCTGGCGGCGGCCATGCGCGCGCCGGTCTCGGCCCAGCTGCGGCGCAACCGCGCCGTGCACATCGACCGCGTCCGCGCCGAGGTCGAGGAGCTCTTCGCCGCCGAACTGGAGATGGCCGGACCGGGTCGAGAGGAGCTGCTCAACGCGGTTGTCGCCGCCACCACCTGGTCGGCCTGGTCGATGCTGCGCGACGGGCTCGGGCTCGACCCCGAGGCGGCCCGGGCGGTGCTGGCCCGCACGGTGCGCGCACTGCTGATCAACGGCATCACCGCCGGGCTGGGCTGACGTCCGCCGGCATCGTTGCCGGGCTGGTTGATGCCGGCCGGCGCCACCGATGGCGGGGATGATCAGGCGAGGAACTCCACGATTGCCGCCGTGAAGCCGGGGTCGCGGACCGCGCCCAGGTGGTCGCCGGGCACCACCCGCAGCTCGGCGTCCGGGATCGCCTTCGCCAGCACCTCGGGGCGCTGCGCCAGGGCGTCCTCGCCCCCGCAGAGCACGAGCGTCGGCACGCTGATCCGCTCCAGTCCGATGGGCTCCTGGTGGGCCATGCCGACCTGAGCCGCCAGCGCTCGCCGGTCGGCGCCGACCGCGTCGGCCAGCATCCGCATCGGTGCCGCGGCGCTGGTTGCGGCCTGCGCCGGATCCTCGGCCAGCAGCGCGGCGGCCACCTCCTGCGGCGGCAGCGCCCGGGTGTCGAGACCGCCGAGCTCGACGATCCCCGCCCCCACACCGGCGACCACCAGCCGGCGCAGCGGCTGCCCGGCGGCGGCGGCGAGCAGCGAGACCACCGCGCCCATCGAGTAGCCGACCAGGTCGAACCGCTCCGCGCCGACCACGTCGGTCAGGCCGGCCAGGTCGCGCGCCATCCGGGTCTCGCCGTACGCGGCCGGGTCGTGCGGCTTGTCGGAGGCGCCGTGGCCGCGTGCGTCCGGCACGATCACCCGGCGCCCGGCCCGGACCAGGGCGTCCACGATGCCCGGGGCGACCCAGTTCGTCGCGCCGTCGACCACGAAACCGTGCAGCAGCACCACGGGGACGTCCGCGTCGGCCGGCCCCCACTCCCGGTAGGCGATCCGCACACCGTCGAAGGAGGGGAAGCTCTTCATCCGGCACCGCTTTCTGCTGTGGAGACAGGTCGGGGCTGATCATGCCGGGTCGCCGGCGCCGGAACAATCGGCGAAACCACCGGCCTCTTTCCAAGTCGTCACTTCTCGGTAACACTGTCGGCATGATTGATGCATCATTGGTGCACATATCTCCGTTACGTGGCCGCTCGTCCGAAGGGGCCACCCTCCGCGACGTGGTCGCTTCCGCCCGCAGCGGCCAGGGCCGGGCCGTGCTGCTGTGCGGTGAGATCGGCACCGGCAAGAGCCTGCTGCTGCGGCACGCCGCCGAAGCGGCCCACGACGCGCTGCTGCTGACCACCGCCGGTGTAACCTCCGAGTCCGGACTCGCCTACGGCGCGCTGCACCGGCTGCTCGCGCCCGTCGCCGACCTGGCGGATCGCCTGCCACCGCAGCACTCGACGATCCTGCGCCGGCTGCTCGACGGCGCCCTCGGCCCCGGCGAAGCCGGCCTCCCGCTGGTGGTGGCCGTCCTGGAGCTGCTCACCCGCGCCGGTGGCACCTCGGGGGTGCTCTGCACCGTCGACGACGCCCACCGACTCGACCGCTCCTCGGCGCAGACGCTCGCCGCAGTGGCCCGCCGGCTGGCCGGCCGCCGGATCGCCGTGGTGCTGGCGGCCTGCCCGCAGGGCGACACTGCGGGGCTCCTCGCCGGCATTCCCACGCTTTCACTGACCGCTCTGAGCCCCGAGTCCTGCCGGCAGATCCTGGCCGACCGGCTCCCCGGCGCGCTGCCCGAGGCGACGATCGGGGCGCTGCTCGACACGGCCATGGGAAACCCGCTGGCGTTGGTGGAGCTGGCCGCGGCGACCGACCCCGCCGATCCGGACCCGTCGGTGCGGTTGCCCGCCGACTCGCTGCTGCGCCGCGCCTGCCGGGACCGGTTGAGCGGGCTGTCCGCCGAGACCCGCCGCCTGCTGCTGTTTGCCGCCGCGGACCCGCAGCTGCGCGCCGCCGAACTCGCCGCGGCGGCCCGCAGCGACGGGCTGGACGTGGGCGCGTTGACCCCGGCCGAGACGGCAGGGTTGGTCCGCGCCGGCGAGAGCGGATTCACCTTTCCCCAGCCCCTGGTGCGCACCATCGTCTACGAGGAGGCCCCGCTGGCGCAGCGCCGCGCAGCCCACCGTCTCCTGGCGCGCAGCCTCACCGGCGAGGCGAACCGGCTGCGCCGCGCCGTGCACCTGGCCGCCTCGACGTACGGGCCGGATCCCCGCCTCGCCGCCGAGCTGGAATCGGCGGCCCGGCGCGGTGGTTGCGCCGCTGCCTCGGTGGCCCTCAAGCGCGCCGCCGAGCTCAGCGCCGACCCGGCCAGCGCGGCCAAGCGTCTCGTCACCGCCGCCGGCTACGCCTGGCGCTCCGGGCACCCCGGCGATGCACGGACGTTGCTCGGGCAGGCGGCGTCCACCCGCGTCGACGGGGTGGTGCAGGCACAGTCGCGTTTGCTGATCGGGGAGATGGAGCTGCGCTCCGGCGCAGCAGCCGATGCCCTGCGCTCGCTGCTGGCCGCCGCCGACGCGTTCGGCCCCGCCCACCGCGACCTCGCGCTCGCCGCCCTGATGCGGGCCGGGGAAGCCGTCTCCTTCGCCGGCGGCCACTACCGGTACGCCTTGATCGAGCGCCGGGCCCGTGCCCTGGGCGTTCCCCAGCCCTCTGCCCTGCAGGAGCTGATGCTGGCCCACCTGACCGGTGCCGCCGCGCTGTTCCGAGGTGACCACGAGGTCGGCGTGCAGCGGCTGCGCCGCGCCGCCGAACTCGCCGAGGCGGTCCCCGACGCGGCGACCCTGACCTGGGGCAGCAGCGCCTGTCTGCTGATCGCCGACGACGCACGGGCGCTGCGGCTGGCCGAGCACGCCGTTGCCGGAGCCGAGGCGGCCGGCGACCGCTCGGTGCTGCCGCGGGCCCTGGAACTCAAGGCGATCGCCGAGTGCAACCTGGGCCGGTTCGCCGCGGCGGAACAGACCTCCCGTACGGGCCTGAGCGCCGCCCGGGCGAGCGGACAGGACAACTGCGCCGGCAATCACCTTGGGCTGCTCGGTGTGCTGGCAGCGCTGCGCGGCGACCGGGCGGGCAGCCTGCGGTGGGTCGGTGCGGTCCCGGCCGGCGGTGAGCGTGACCAGGTCGATCGGCCCGCGGCGCTGAGCCAGTGGGCGCTGGGGATGCTCGACCTGCACGCGATGCGGCCCGCCGAGGCGGTGGCCCGGTTCGCCGCGATCGCCCAGCCCTGGAGCGGTCGAGGACATCTCGTGGTCTACATCATGGCCGCTCCCTACCTGGTGGAGGCCGCGGTGCGGGCGGGGGACCGGTCGACCGCGCAGCGGGTGCTACGGCTCTACGACAGCTGGGCGGCCGGTCTGCGCGACCCGGGCCGGCGCGCGCTCGCGGCGCGCTGCCACGGGCTGGTCGCCGCCCGCGGCAGCGCTGACGCGCTGGAGCATTTCCGGACCGCGCTGCGCCGTCACGCCGAGGCGGAGTCCGGGTTCGAGCGGGCCCGTACCCAGCTCCTCCTGGGCCAGGAGTTGCGCCGTGCCCGTCAGCCTCGACAGGCCCGGGAACATCTGCGGATGGCGCTGGAGGTGTTTCAGCAGCTCGACGCCGCCAGCTGGGTCGAGCAGACCGCTGCCGAGCTGCGGGCGGCGGGCGGCCCGGCCACGGTGTCGCGCCGGGCGCCGGCCGAGCCGGAGCGGATGCCGGCGGGGGAGCCGCTGACCGCCCAGCAGGCGCAGATCGCCCGGCTGGTGGTGCAGGGCGCGACGAATCGCGAGGTTGCCGCGCAGCTCTTCCTGAGCACCCGCACAGTTGACCATCACATGCGCAACATCTTCGCCAAGCTCGGTATCCGGTCCCGGATGGAGCTGGCGCGCCTGTTCACCGCCGATGCGGTGGCCGGGAGATCCGCGCACTGAAGATGGTGGCCGGCGGGGCCGCGTACCGGCGGGACGGGGCGATGGACGCCACCTTCACCGGCGAGGTGGCGGCCCATTCCCGGCTGTGAGCAGCGGCCGGGGCGTCACCGCCCCGGCCGCGTGCCGCACCCCGGCCCGGGTCAGGCGTCGAAGACCACGACGGTGCGGGCGCCCTCGCCCCGTTCCATCCGGCGGAACGCCTCTGGCGCGCCGTCGAGGCCCACCCGGTGGGTGATCAGCGGGCGCAGGTCCAGCGAACCGTCGCGCACCGCCCGGGCCAGCTGCGGCACCTCCTGATCGGGATCGGCCGAGCCGTACACCGAGGAGCGCAGGGTCCGCGCGGAATGGAAGATCTCCAGGGCGCTGAGCGAGAGCAGGTCGTCCTTGGCGCCCATGCCGACGACGGTGACGGTGCCGCCGCGCCGGGTCGCGCGCCAGGCGGTGCGGATCGTCGCGGACCGGCCCACACACTCGAAGGCGTGGTCGACTCCCCGCCCTTCGGTCAGGGCGCGGATCTGCCCACTGAGCGCGTCGTCGGCGGGCAGGAAGTGAGTCGCCCCGGAGGCCAGCGCGAGCTTCTCCTTGCCGGCCGAACGGTCGACGGCGATGATCGGGCCGGCGCCGGCCCGCCGGGCGGCGATCAGCACCGACAGCCCCACCCCGCCGAGACCCACGACCAGCACCGACTGGCCCGGGCGGACACCGGCGGTGTTGCCGACCGCGCCGACGCCGGTCAGCACCGCGCAGCCGAGCAGCGCCGCCTGTTCGAAGCCGAGCTCGGCGGGCACGCCGATCACCGCGTTGGCGGGGACGACCACCTCGGTAGCCAGCGCGCCGAGACCGAGGGTGACCTGCAGCTGCTCGCCGTCGGCAGTGGTGCCGCCCGGCGCGCAGGGGCGGCCGGAGGCGGCGCAGAGCCACGGTTCACCGTGCCGGCAGTGCCAGCACTGCCGGCACGGTGGCGCCCAGTTGAGCACCACGTGGTCGCCCGGGACGACCCCGTCGACGTCCGCGCCGACCTCGGCCACCACACCGGCCGCCTCGTGCCCCAGGACCAGCGGGAACGTGGCGGCGAGGGTGCCGTTGACCATCGACAGGTCCGAGTGGCAGACGCCGGCGGCGCGGATGCGTACCCGCACGTCGCCGGGGCCGAGGGCGGGCAGCCGGATCGGCTCCACCGCGAGGCCGCCGTCCGCGCGGGCCACCAGCGCGTCGATCAGCTCCGCGCTCATCGCTGGATCGCCTTGATCTCCTGGAACTCGGCCAGACCGTGCACACCGAGTTCCCGGCCGATTCCGGACTGCTTGTAGCCGCCGAAGGGCGCCAGCGGGTTGAACGGCGCGCCGTTGATGTCCACCGCGCCGGTGCGCAGGCGCCGCGCCACCGCCAGTGCCCGTTCCGGGTCGCCGGACCAGACGGCGCCGGCGAGGCCGTACCGGCTGTTGTTGGCGATCGCCACGGCTTCCTCGTCGTCGTCGAAGGGGATGATGGCAAGTACGGGGCCGAAGATCTCCTCCTGGGCCAGGGCGCTGCCGGGGTCGACGTCGGCGAAGACCGTGGGGGCGACGAAGTGCCCGGTCTGCGGCACGGCGGCGTCGAGACCACCGGCTGCGAGGCGGGCGCCGTCGGCGAGGCCGCGGGCGATGTGCGCGGCGACCCGCTCGCGCTGAGTGGCCGACGCCAGTGGCCCGAGCCGCGTGGTCGACTCGAATGGCGCGCCGAGGCGGAAGCCGGCTGCTGCCTCGGCTGCCAGTTCGACGGCCTCGGCGTAGTTGTCGCGCTGCACCAGCATCCGGGTCCAGGCCGTGCAGGTCTGGCCCGAGTTGAGGTAGGCGTTGCCGACACCGGTGCGAACCGCCTTGGCCAGGTCGGCGTCGCGCAGGATGATGTTGGCGGACTTGCCGCCCAGTTCCAGCGCGACGCGGGCGATCCGGTCGGCGGCGAGATGGGCGATGCGCCGTCCGGTGGCGGTGGAGCCGGTGAACGAGACCAGGTCCACTCCCGGGTGCGCGGCGATCGCCTCACCGACCACCGGGCCGGTGCCGGTGACGAGGTTGACCACCCCCGGCGGCAGCCCCGCGGCCTCGACGGCGTCGAAGAGCAGGTACGCCGTCAGCGGGGTGAGCTCGCTGGGCTTGAGCACCACGGTGCAGCCGGCGGCGAGCGCGGGCGCCACCTTCGCCACGACCTGGTGCAGCGGGTAGTTCCACGGGGTGATGGCCCCCACCACGCCGACGGGTTCCCGTACCACCAGCGAGTGGCCGATCACCTCCTCGGCCGGCGGTGCCGCGGCGAGGGCGACGAAACTCTCCAGCACGGCCAGGGGCAGTCCGGCCTGGACCCGCGTGGCGATCTTGTACGGCGTGCCGAGTTCGAGGGCGACCGTCCGGGCGATGTCGTCGGCCCGGTCGGCGAGCGCCGCGTGGAGCCGGCCCAGGGCCGCCGCCCGGTCGGCCGGCGGGGTCGCCGCCCAGCCGGGAAAGGCCGTCCGTGCGGCGGCGACGGCGCGGTCGACGTCCGCGGGCGTGCCGGCCGGCACGGTGGCGAGGACCTCTTCGGTCACCGGGTTCTCCACCGCGATGGTTTCGGTGCTCAGCGGCGCCACCCACGCGCCGTCCACATGGAAGTGGGTCCGGTCCGGTATGTCGTCCGAGGTGGTGGAGCGGGTCGCAGTTGCCGGTTCCAAAGCTCTTCCTCCCGTCGAGCCGCGAGAGCGGCGGCGCGAAAACTAGCGCTGCAAGTTTCGATGCTAGTGCGCCTGCGCCGTCGGCGGGAGGGGGGAGAGTGGACCGACCACCTCCTCGTAGGTGCGCGACAGTCCGTCGATGAGCGCCCGCAGGCCGAGTTCGAAGGCGCCGTCGTCGACGCTGCGCTGGTGATCGGCGAGCCGGTGGGCCTGCGACAGGTGCGGATAACGCTCGTCGTAGATGCCGGGGTCACCGACGAAACCGCGGGCGAATGAACCCAGCGACGAGCCGGCGACGAAGTAGCGCATCAGGGCGCCGACGTGGGTGGCGCGCGCGGGCGGCCAGCCGGCGCGGACCAGCGCGCCGTAGACGGCGTCGGCCATGGTCAGCGCGGTGTGCCGACGGCCGGGCCCGCGGGCCAGGTACGGCACGATGTTCGGGTGGGCCGCGAGCGCCGCCCGGTACGACCGCGCCCAGTCGCGCAGCGCCTCGCGCCACTCCAGCCGGGTGAACATCGAGATGTCCACATCGGCGATGACGTTGTCGGCGACGGCGTCGAGGATCTCGTCCTTGGTGGCGAAGTGGTTGTAGAGCGAAGGGCCGCGTACGCCGAGCATCGCCGCCAGGCGGCGGGTGGAGAAGGCGTCGAGGCCGTCGGCGTCGACCAGCTCGCAGGCGGCGGCGACGATCCGTTCCCTGGTCAGCAGGGCCTGCCGGGGCCGAGGCACGGGCCACCTCCGTAATCCGGGTCCGGCGCGTGGCGGCCGGCTGGGCAACTGTTGGCGAAACTTTGCCACACGGGGTCTTTACGACTAAAAACTTCCAGCGATAGTTTAAGACCCATGGATCTCGCTCTCTCCACCGAGCAGCAGGCTGTCCGGCAGCTCGCCCGTGACTTCGTCGACCGGGACGTGCTTCCGCACGCCGCCGAGTGGGACCGGCGCGAGTCGGTCGACCGGGACATCGTCCGCCGCCTCGGTGAGCTGGGCTTTCTCGGTCTGACCATCCCGGAGTCCGACGGTGGGGGCGGTGGCGACCACCTGTCGTACTGCCTGGTGCTGGAGGAGCTGGGCCGGGGTGACTCGTCGGTGCGCGGCATCGTCTCGGTCAGCCTCGGCCTGGTGGCCAAGACCATCGCCGCGCACGGCAGTGACGAGCAGAAACGGCGGTGGTTGCCGGAGCTGACCAGCGGTGCGGCGCTCGGCTCCTTCGCGTTGACCGAGCCGGGCACCGGCTCCGACGCCGGCGCCCTGCAGACCCGCGCGGTGCGCGACGGTGACGACTGGCTGCTCACCGGCAGCAAGGTCTTCATCACCAACGGCACCTGGGCCGATGTGCTGATCGTCTTCGCCCGCACCGGCGAGGCCGGGCCGCGCGGCGTCACCGCCTTCCTGGTCGAGGCCGACAGCCCCGGCCTGACCCGGCGGCCGATCCACGGCAAGCTCGGGCTGCGCGGTCAGCCGACCGCCGAGGTGGTCCTCGACCAGGTCCGGGTTCCGGGCAGCGGCCGGCTCGGCGCCGAGGGCCGGGGCTTCTCGATCGCCATGTCCACCCTCGACAAGGGGCGGATGTCGGTGGCGGCCGGCTGTGTCGGCATCGCCCAGGGCTGCCTGGAGACGGCCGTGGCCTACGCCGGGCAGCGCGAGCAGTTCGGCAAGCCGATCGCCGCCCACCAGCTCGTCCAGCAGCTGCTGGCCACCATCGCGGTGGAGACCGCCGCGGCCCGGCTGCTGACCTGGCAGGTCGCCGACCTGATCGACCGGGGGCAGCCGTTTCGCACCGAGGCCTCCGTCGCCAAGCTCTTCGCCAGCGAGGCCGCCGTGCGCTGTGCCAACAACGCACTGCAGGTCTTCGGCGGCTACGGCTACATCGACGAGTACCCGGTCGGCAAGTACCTGCGCGACGCCCGGGTGATGACCCTCTACGAGGGCACCAGCCAGATCCAGCAACTCCTGATCGGCCGGGCGCTGACCGGCGTCAACGCCTTCTGAGCCCGGCACCGCTGCCGGCGTCCGCGCCGGCGCACGACAGCCAACGACAAGAGGAGATCCACATGACCGGCAGATTCTCCGACCGGGTAGCCGTTGTCACCGGCGCGGCCCAGGGCATCGGGGCGGCGACCGCCGCCCGCCTGGCCGCCGAGGGCGCCCGGGTGGCGGTGGTCGACCTGGACCCCGGCCGCAGCAAGACCGCCGCGGACGAGATCACCGCCGCCGGCGGCGAGGCGATCGGCATCGGCTGCGATGTCACCGATCCCGACGCGGTCACCGCGATGGTCGACGAGGTGGTGCAGACGTACGGGCAGCTGGACATCCTGGTCAACAACGCCGGGATCACCCGCGACAACCTGCTGTTCAAGATGTCCGTGGCCGAGTGGAACTCGGTGCTCACCACCAACCTCACCAGCATGTTCCACTGCTGCCAGGCAGCGCAGCGGCACATGGTCGCCGGCCGCTACGGCCGGATCGTCAACCTGAGCAGCCGCTCGGCGCTGGGCAACCGCGGCCAGGTCAACTATGCGGCGGCCAAGGCCGGTGTGCAGGGGCTGACCGCCACCCTCGCCATCGAGCTCGGTCCGTTCGGCATCACCGTCAACGCGGTCGCCCCCGGCTACGTGGCGACCGCGATGACCGCCGCCACCGCCGAGCGGGTCGGCAGCAGCGCCGAGAAGCACCAGGAGCTCGTGGCCGCCCAGACGCCGCTGCGGCGGGTGGCCCAGCCGGGCGAGATCGCCTCGGTCGTCGCCTTCCTCGCCAGCGACGACGCCTCGTACGTCACCGGCCAGACCCTCTACGTCAACGGTGGCGCCCGCTAGCGAGCACCGCCCGCGCATCCGCACCACCCACCCCACCCCGGAGGATCGATCATGGATTTCGCGCTCAGCGACGAGGAGCGGGCGGTACGCGACACCGTCCGCAGCTTCATCACCAAGGAGGTTGTCCCGCTCGAGCAGGAGGTACTGCGCCGCGAGCGGGCCCACCAGCCGGGCCTGGAGCCCGGCGAACTGCGGGAGCTGCAGCTCAAGGCGCGCAAGTTCGGCTTCTGGGGGCTCTCCACCCCGCAGGAGTACGGCGGCATGGACCTCTCGGCCGTTCTGCAGTCGCTGATCTGGACCGAGGTCGGCCGCTCATTCGTGCCGTTCCGCTTCGGCGGTGAGGCCGACAACATCCTGTACTACGCCGACGAGGCGCAGCGGGCGGAGTTCCTGATTCCGACCATCGAGGGCGAGCGGATCTCCTGCTTCGCCATCACCGAGCCCGGGGCCGGCTCCGATGCGGCCAACATCAAACTGCGGGCCCGGCGCGACGGCGACGACTGGGTGCTCAACGGCGAGAAGACCTTCATCACCAACGGCCACGACGCCGACTTCACCATCGTGGTGGCGGTCACCGACCCGGACAAGGACGTCCGGGCCGGCGGCAGCACCGCGTTCCTGGTGGACCGGTCGATGGGCTGGCGTTCGGAGTTCATCCAGACGATGGGGGAGGGCGGCCCCGCCTCGCTGATCTTCGACGACGTACGGGTGCCGGCGCGCAACATCCTCGGCGAGGTCGGCCAGGGCTTCGAGCTGGGCATGAAGTGGATCGGCCGGGGTCGCTACATCATCCCCTCGCACGCCCTGGGCATCGGCGAGCGCGCCCTGCAGATGGCGATCGACCATGCCAACACCCGGGAGACCTTCGGCCGGCCGATCGGGGTGAACCAGGCGATCCAGTGGATGATCGCCGACTCCGAGACCGAGCTGGAGGCGGCCCGCTGGCTGACGCTGCGGGCGGCGTGGACGGTCGACCAGGGCGAGGACCCGCGGCACTCCTCCTCGATGGCGAAGCTCTACGGCGCGGGCATGATCAATCGCCTCGTCGACCGGGTGATGCAGGTGCACGGCGGCATGGGCTACACCCGTGAGCTGCCGATCGAACGGTGGTACCGGCAGGTGCGCCTCTTCCGGATCTTCGAAGGCACCGACGAGATGCAGCGGCTGATCATCTCCCGTGACCTGCTCCGCGGCTACACCAAGATCGGGGGACACCTGGCATGAGAGTCTTCGCCGGCATCGACGAGCTCACCAAGGCGGTCGGGGAGACCGTCGGCCCCGGCCCCTGGCGCGGAATCGACCAGGGCCGCGTCAACGCCTTCGCCGACGCCACCGACGACCACCAGTGGATCCACATCGACCCCGAGCGGGCGGCGCTGGGCCCGTTCGGCGGCACCGTCGCCCACGGCTATCTCACCCTGTCGCTGCTGCCCGCCCTGAGCAAGGACCTCTACCGGGTGGAAGGGCTGCGGATGGGCGTGAACTACGGGCTCAACAAGGTGCGCTTCCCGGCGCCGCTGCTCACCGGCGCCCGGGTACGGCTGACCGCCGAGATCGTCTCGGTGGACCCCGTCCCCGGCGGCGCGCAGCTGGTCGTACGCGCCACCGTGGAGTCCGACGCCGGCGGCAAACCCTGCTGCGTGGCCGAGACGGTCAGCCGGCTCTATCCGCAGGAGGAGACGTCGTGAGCGCCACCCTGTCCCTGGCGGCCGTGCTGGCCGAATCGGCACGCCGGCACGGCGACAAGATCGCCGTGGTCGACCGGGACCAGCGCATCGGCTACGCCGAACTCTGGCGCCAGGCCCGCGCCCAGGCCGCCGCCCTGGCCGGCCTCGGCGTCGCTCCCGGCGATCCGGTCGCCATGCTGGTCCCCAACGTCGCCGAGTTCCCGCGCGGCTACTACGCGGTGCTCGCCGCCGGCGGCGTGGTGGTGCCGGTGCACCTGCTGCTCACCGCCGAAGAGGCAGGTTACGTGCTGCGCGACAGCGGCGCCCGGCTGCTGATCTGCCACTGGAGCCAGCTTGCGGTCGGCCGTCCGGCCGCCGCGCGCGCCGGCGTCCCGCTGGTCACCGTCGGCGGACCGGGCGAGGGCGACGAGGCGGACCTCGATGCGCTGACCGCGGCCGCCGAGCCGCTGCATTCGTACGTCTCCCGGGCGCCGGAGGACCCGGCGGTGATCTTCTACACCAGCGGGACCACCGGGGAGCCCAAGGGCGCGGTCCTGACCCATCTCAACCTGGTCATGAACGCCACCGTCAACGTCTTCGACGCCAACGACGCCCGCCCGGCGGACGTGGTGCTCGGCTGCCTGCCGCTGTTCCACACCTTCGGGCAGACCGTCGGCATGAACGGCACCTTCCGCCTCGGCGCGACCCTGGTGCTGCTGGCCCGCTTCACCGGTGAGGCGGCGCTGGAGCTGATGGAGCGCGAGTCGGTCGACGTCTTCCACGGCGTGCCGACGATGTACATCGGACTACTGCAGGCCGCGGTGGACCGGGACCGGTTGCCGAAGCTGCGGATCTGCATCTCCGGCGGGGCGTCGCTGCCGGTGGCGGTGCTGGAGAGGTTCAACGCCGCCTTCGGCACCACCGTCTTCGAGGGGTACGGCCTGTCGGAGACCTCGCCGACGGCCACCACCAACCAGCCGCACTTCGGGGTGCGGCCGGGAACGGTGGGGCACTCGGTCTGGGGGGTGGAGGTCGAGGTGGCCCGGGCCGAGATCGACGAGCGGGTCGAGCTGCTGCCCGCCGGCGAGCTCGGCGAGCTGGTGATCCGCGGGCACAACGTCTTCGCCGGCTATCTCGGCCGGCCACGGGAGAGCGCGCAGGCGCTGGTGGACGGCTGGTTCCGTACCGGGGATCTCGGCGTCAAGGACGACCAGGGCTTCGTCAGCATCGTCGACCGCAAGAAGGACGTGGTGATCCGCGGCGGGTTCAACGTCTATCCGCGTGAGGTCGAGGAGGTGATCGCCCGCCACCCCGCCGTCGGTCAGGTCGCGGTGATCGGCGTGCCGGACCCGGTGCACGGCGAGGAGGTCTGCGCAGTCGTCGTGCCGGCCGCCCGGGAGGGGGAGCCGGCGCTCACCGCCGAGGCGCTGGTCGACTGGTGCCGGGAGCAGTTGGGACGCCACAAGTACCCCCGCCAGGTCCGGTTCGTGACGCAGCTTCCGGTGGGGCCGAGCCACAAGGTGCTCAAGCGCGAACTGCGTCGCACCATCACGCAGGAGTAGCGCCCGTCCCCGACTTGGTCCGGCCTTGACCGGTGCTGCGCTGGTTTCCAGCCGACAGCCGACGATCGTCGGCTGTCGGCTGGCATCGCTACCGCCGCCGAGAGGCCGACGATGCCGGCCCTGGCGCACCGCAACCGTTCAGCCGGCCCCCAGGTCGGCGGGGCGGTACCCCTTCGGATAGCCCGGATAGGTGCGGTTGCGCAGGTCGTCGCGGTCGAAGGTGCTGTGCCGTCGCGGCGGCAGGAGCCGGACGAACCGGGCCCGGCCGCGCAGCGCCAGGTGTGCTGTCCGGGTGAGCGCCCGCGGTGGGGGCGGGAAGCCGAAGGCGGCCAGCATCGGCGGGTCCAGCAGGGCGAGGACCCCCTTGCGGGCGGCCGGGCGCAGCGGGGCCGGGAACCAGCTCGCGAAGAGGTTCACCGTGTAGTTGCCGATCTCGGTGTTGCTGGCCGCCACAGCGAAGTGGGCCAGTTCGTAGCCGGTCTTGAAGTCCCGGAACTCCTCGTAGGTGCCGGGGATGTCGCGGATGCCCATCCGCCGGCCGACCTGGCGGTAGAACTCGAAGCCGGCGATCCGTTCGTGCGCCGAGAGCGGGCGCCAGCCGTACCGGTCGATCCAGTCGATGGGGTCGTAGATGAAGGTGGAGAGCACGTAGCGCATCTCGTCGTTGCCGATGGCGTAGCGGCCGTGCTGGCGGTTGACCACCCGCAGCGCCTCCCGGCCGCGCGGCGAGTCGTAGCCGTTGACCACCAGCTCCAGCATCAGCAGCGCCGTGTCGTCGTAGCGCTTCTGCGGACGGTCGCGGAACTCGCCGGTGCGCGCCAGCAGCGCCGAGATGCCCGGTACGCAGTAGGTGCGAAAGAGCGCGAATTCCAGGGCACGGGCGTAGTCCCAGGGGAACTCGTGCCCCATCGACAGTCGGTAGATCTCCTGGTGGTCCTCGATCGGGTCCAGCGACTCGATCCGCCGCAGCCAGCGGTACTTCGCGCGCATGCTCGGACCCTCCTGCTTCTTCGGAGAATGTCCGGCGGCCGGTCCGCTCATGCCGGCCGCCCGGCGGCCGGCCCGAAGAACGGCGGTACGCCCTGCGCCCGCGCGGTCATCGCGGCCAGGAAGTCCGCGCCGTCGAAAGAGCGCCACATCCGGGTCATCGAGTCGGCGACGGCCTCCTCGGCAGTCAGGTGCGCGGCGTCGCGAACCTGCGCCCGGATGGCGGCCATCGAAGCGGGGGAACAGTGGGCCGCCAGATCCTCGGCGTAGGCCAGGGCGGCGGCCAGCAGGTCGGCGCGGGGCAGGACCCGCTGGGCGAGCCCGATCCGCAGCGCCTCGGCGGCGTCGAACTTGCGCCCGGACAGGAGCAGGTCCAGGGCGTTGCCGGCGCCGACGAGCCGGGGCAGCAGCCAGGCGCTGCCGTACTCGGCGACGAGGCCGAGCCGGCTGAAGGAGGTGGCCAGCCGCGCCTCGGCGGCGACGAACCGGACGTCGGCGTAGAGCGCGTGCACCAGGCCGAGCCCGGCCGCGCCGCCGTTGACCGCCGCGATCAGCGGGGTGCGCAGGGTCAGCGGCAGGTGCGGCGGGAACTGCGCCGTGGCGGGTGAACGCTCGGCGGCGGGGCGGTCGAGCAGTCCGCCCAGGGTCTCGAAGTCGGCGCCGGTGCAGAACCAGTCCCCGGCGCCGGTGATCACGATGGCGCGTACCGCGGGGTCGTCGTCGGCGGCCGCCAGTGCGGCGTAGTAGGCGGCGAACATCGCCGCGTCCATCGCGTTGCGCCGCTGCGGCCGGCAGAAGGTGACCACCCGTACGCCGGTGTCGGTGGTCCGCACGGCGATGCCGTCGGTTGTCCCGGCAGGATCCGCCTCGGTCGCCATCGGGCCCCTCCTCGCCGGAGTGTGCCTCGTACGTTATGCGCCGGGCGTTGATTCGTCCATATCAATCGACTCCCGTCCTCGCGGTGAAGACTCTGCTGCCCGTCGACGCTCCGTCGCGACGGTGGCCACGGGCCGCGCCGGCGTTTGATCGCGGCCCGGTTGGTGTGTCCCCGGTCACGCCGACCGGGTGTGCGGTGCCTTCCCTGTGCACCGGCGGTTTCGAAACGCCGGCAGACGAGGCAGAATCGCGCTGAGGACGGCCGCCACCTGCGGTGGGACCGTCGATCGGCGGCGGGCCGTGACGAATCCGAGATCATCCGATGCCGATGGGGTGACGCATCACTCAGTCCAGCAGACGGCACAAGCAGTACCGGCCAGCCTCCGATTACGGTAAAAGCGAGGGCAACTCAACATAGATTCTGCCGGCGAAGCGAGGAACACATGACGGAAGTCAAGCTTGATCACTCTGGTGGACAGCTCTCCATGCCGGTGCGCCCCTCGGTGGAAGGGCCGTCCGGGATCACGACGGGCAAGCTGCTGAAGGAGACCGGGTACGTCACCTACGACCCCGGTTTCGTCAACACCGCCGCGTGTTCCTCCGCGATCACCTACATCGATGGCGACGCCGGAATTCTGCGCTACCGCGGGTACCCGATCGAGCAGCTGGCCGGGAAGTCCTCCTTCCTCGAGGTCTCCTATCTGCTGATCTACGGTGAGCTGCCGAGCGCCACGCAGCTGGAGGAGTTCACCGAGTCGATTCGCCGGCACTCCCTGCTCCACGAGGAGATGCGGCGCTTCTTCGACGGGTTCCCCCGCGAGGCGCACCCGATGGCCGTGCTCTCCTCCGCCGTGAGCGCGATCTCGACCTTCTACCAGGACAGCCTGGACCCGTTCGACCCCGAGCACGTCCAGATCTCGACGGTCCGGCTGATGGCCAAGGTGCCGACCATCGCGTCGTACGCCTACAAGAAGTCGATCGGGCAGCCGCTGCTGTACCCGGACAACTCGCTGAACTACGTCGAGAACTTCCTGCGGATGACCTTCGGCGTACCGGCCGAGCAGTACGAGGTGGACCCGGTCATGGCCGAGGTCCTCGACATGCTCTTCGTGCTGCACGCCGACCACGAGCAGAACTGCTCGACCTCGACGGTGCGCCTGGTCGGCTCCAGCAACGCCAACCTCTTCGCCTCCGTCTCGGCCGGCGTCAACGCCCTCTTCGGCCCGCTGCACGGCGGCGCCAACCAGTCGGTGCTGGAGATGCTGCAGCGCATCCAGGCCGAGGGCGGTGACGTCGACGCGTTCGTCCGCAAGGTCAAGAACCGCGAGGACGGCGTCAAGCTGATGGGCTTCGGCCACCGGGTCTACAAGAACTACGACCCGCGCGCGGCGATCGTCAAGAAGGCCGCCCAGGACGTGCTCGGCCGGATGTCCAAGCCGGACCCGATGCTCGACATCGCGATGAAGCTCGAGGAGATCGCGCTCGCCGACGACTACTTCGTCTCGCGCAAGCTCTACCCGAACGTGGACTTCTACACCGGCCTCATCTACAAGGCGATGGGCTTCCCGGCGAAGATGTTCACCGTGCTCTTCGCCCTCGGCCGGCTCCCCGGCTGGATCGCCCAGTGGCGCGAGATGATCTCCGACCCGGAGACCAAGATCGGCCGTCCGCGCCAGCTCTACACCGGTGCCGCCGAGCGCGACTACGTCCCGCTCGAGAACCGCTGAACACGCAACCGCTGAACACGCAACCGCTGAACGCGTAACCGCTCCGTGCTCCGGCCGTCACCCCCTCGGGGTGGCGGCCGGAGGTCGTTACGGCCCCGAGCGGTCCAGGGCCGCAGCGAGCCGGTCGCGGGCCCGCTCCAGGTGGGAGCGCATCGCCGCCTCGGCGATGTGCCGGTCGCCGGTGACAATGGCGGTGACGACGGGCTCGTGCTCGGCCGCGGCCAGCGCCGCGTCGGTGGCCGGGCGCGGGACCCGGGCCAGGTGCAGGTGGGCGTGCAGCCGGGCCAGTGACTCGCGTACCAGGGGGTTGCCGGCCGCCGCCGCGACCAGGTCGTGGAACTGGCCGTCGAGCAGCGTGCAGACCCCGTGGTCCGGCGGCGCCGGCCGATCGGCGGCAGCCCGCAGCCGCGCGGCGACCTCCTGCAGCGCCGCGGCCTGCTCCGGCGTGCGGTGCAGCGCCGCCTGCCCGGCCGCGTACGGCTCCAGCAGCAGCCGGATGTCGAAGAGCTGGGCGAACTCGCGCCGGGAGAAGCCGGGGGCGGCGGTGAACCCGCGCAGGTGCGTCTTGACGACCAGCCCGTCGGACTCCAGCCGGGCCAGCGCCTCGCGGATCGGTGTCTGCGAGATCCGGTAGCGGCGGGCGAGCGCGTCGACCGAGAGCCGTTCGCCGGGGGCGATCTCCAGGGAGATCAGTTCGGTGAGGAGACGTTCGTAGGCCTCCTGGCCCAGCGACCCGGTGCCGGCGGCGGCCGCGGTGACCGCGCCGGTCGTCGTTGCCACGGTCCCTCCTCGAAACGGTGCGCCAGCCGCACGTCGTGTAGAGGCGAATGCGGTCGCCGAGGCGGATCCGGGCGGGACCCGGCCCTGCGGCGGGAAGCACCATACCGCACCGGAAGGGGACGAAGCTCTTGGCGTGTGCATCGACGCCGGGTGCTGCGGATAGGCGCTGCCGCCCGCCCCGGCGCGCCGCCGTCGTGCCCGGCGGCCGCCTGAGGGAGATTGAGGGTGATGAGTTCGGGGCACTACCGGCAACGCCGGCGCACGCCCCGCCCGCGGCGGCCGGCGGCCGAAGGAGTGACATGCAGATCTGGCCAGGAGAGCGCTATCCGCTCGGTGCGACCTACGACGGCAGCGGCACGAACTTCGCGATCTTCTCCGAGGTCGCCGAATCGGTCGAGCTCTGCCTCTTCGACGAGTGGGACCTCGGCACCGAGCGGCGGATCCGGCTCACCGAGGTCGACGCCTACGTCTGGCACGCCTACCTGCCGGGCGTGGGTCCCGGCCAGCGGTACGGCTACCGGGTCCACGGCCCGTACGACCCCGCCCGCGGGCTGCGCTGCAACCCCGCGAAGCTGCTGCTCGACCCGTACGCCAAGGCGATCGACGGCGATGTGCAGTGGGACCGGGCGGTCTACGACTACGACTTCGACGACCCCGGCACACCGTCGCGGACCGACTCGGCGCCACACCTTCCTAAATCGGTTGTCGTCAATCCATACTTCGACTGGGGCAACGACAGGCCGCCCCGGGTGCCGTACCACCACTCGGTGATCTACGAGGCGCACGTCAAGGGGCTCACCCGGCGTCATCCGGGCATCCCCGAGGAGCTGCGCGGCACGTACGCCGGGATCGCGCACCCAGTCATGATCGAGTACCTCGCCGGGCTGGGGGTGACGGCGCTGGAGCTGATGCCGGTGCACCAGTTCGTCCACGACCACCGCCTCGCAGACCTGGGGCTGCGCAACTACTGGGGTTACAACACGATCGGCTTCTTCGCCCCGTACCACGGCTACGCCGCGATGGGTCGGCTCGGCCAGCAGGTGCAGGAGTTCCGCGCGATGGTCAAGGCGCTGCACTCGGCGGGGATCGAGGTGATCCTCGACGTCGTCTACAACCACACCGCCGAGGGCAACCACCTCGGCCCGACCCTGGCCTTCAAGGGCGTCGACAACGCCACCTACTACCGGCTCGCCGAGGAGGACCGGCGCCACTACGTCGACTACACCGGCACCGGCAACAGCCTCAACGTCCGCAGCCCGCACTCACTCCAGCTGATCATGGACTCGCTGCGCTACTGGGTGCAGGAGATGCACGTCGACGGCTTCCGCTTCGACCTGGCGGCCACCCTGGCCCGGGAGTTCTACGCCGTGGACCGCCTCTCCACCTTTTTCGAGGTGGTGCAGCAGGATCCGGTCGTCAGTCAGGTCAAGCTCATCGCCGAGCCGTGGGACGTCGGCCCCGGCGGGTACCAGGTCGGCAACTTCCCGCCCGTCTGGACCGAGTGGAACGGCAAGTACCGCGACACCGTACGCGACTTCTGGCGTGGTGAGCCGGCCACGCTGGCCGAGTTCGCCTCCCGCATCTGCGGCTCGGCCGACCTCTACCAGGACGACGGCCGCCGCCCCTTCCACAGCATCAACTTCGTCACCTGCCACGACGGGTTCACCCTGGCAGACCTGGTCTCCTACAACGACAAGCACAACGAGGCCAACGGCGAGTCGAACCGGGACGGGGAGAGCCACAACCGCACCTGGAACTGCGGCGTCGAAGGGCCCACCGAAGACGCCGCCGTCCTGGCTCTGCGCTCCCGGCAGCAGCGCAACTTCCTGGCCACCCTGATGCTCTCCCAGGGCGTGCCGATGATCGGCCACGGCGACGAACTGGGCCGCACCCAGCAGGGCAACAACAACGCCTACTGCCAGGACAGCGAGCTGACCTGGATCGACTGGGACGACGCCGACTCCCAGCTGCTGGACTTCACGCGCGCCCTCACCGCCTTCCGCGCCCGCCACCAGGTCTTCCACCGGCGCCGCTACTTCACCGGCCGGCCCGTGGAGTCCCGCAGCGTCGACGCCCCCCTGCCGGACCTGGCCTGGTACACCCCCGACGGCCGCGAGATGACCGACGACGACTGGGGCAACGACTTCGGCCGGGCGGTCGCCCTCTTCGTCAACGGCGACGGCATCAAGGAGCGCGGCGCGTACGGCCAACGTCACGTCGACGACTCGTTCCTGATCCTCTTCAACGCCCACGACGCCGCGCTGGACTTCACCGTCCCCGGCGACGAGTTCGGCAAGAAGTGGCAGCAGGTCATCAGCACCGCCGATCCGGGCCCGGAGGGTGGCCGCGTCTTCGGCGCCGGCGCCGTGGTGACCGTGCCCGACCGTTCGCTGCTGGTACTGGAGAGGATGGTGTGAGATGCCGACCGGGCCGACCTACCGGGTGCAGGTACGGCCCGGCTTCGACCTCGACGCCACCGCGCAGATCGTCGACTACCTCGCCGACCTCGGCATCGGCTGGCTCTACAGCGCGCCGCTGCTGGCCGCCGTACCCGGGTCGGCCCACGGTTACGACGTGGTCGACCACCGGAGCGTCAACCCGGAGCTCGGCGGTGAGAAGGCCCGGCTGCGGCTGGTCGCCGCGCTGCGCGAGGCGGGGCTCGGACTGCTGCTCGACATCGTGCCCAACCACATGGGCGTCGCCCGGCCCGAGACCAACCCCGCCTGGTGGGACGTGCTGCGCCGGGGCCCGGCCTCGCCCTACGCCGGCTGGTTCGACATCGACTTCACCCGCGGCCCGGTCCTGGTGCCGGTGCTCGCCGAGGAGACCGCAGCCCGGGCGGACCTCGTCGTCGACGGCGACGAACTGCGCTATCACGAGCACCGCTACCCGATCGCCGACGGCACCGGTGACGGCACCCCACGGCAGGTGCACGAACGCCAGCACTACCGGCTGGTCTGCTGGCGCCGCGGCGATCGGGAGCTGACGTACCGGCGGTTCTTCGCCGTCAGCGACCTGGCAGCGGTCCGGGTGGAGGATCCGGCGGTCTTCGCCGCCACCCACGCGGAGGTGCTGCGCTGGGCGGCCGCCGGTGAGCTCGACGGGATCCGGGTCGACCACCCCGACGGGCTCCGTGACCCGGCGGGCTACCTGGCCCGGCTGCGCGCCGCCGCGCCCGGCTGCTGGCTGCTGGTGGAGAAGATCCTCGAGGTCGGGGAGGAGCTGCCACCGTGGCCGGTGGAGGGGACCACCGGCTACGACGCGCTCGCCGAGGTCTGCGGGCTCTTCGTCGATCAGAGCGCCGAGGCCGCCTTCACCGCGCTCGACACCGCGCTCACCGGCCGCGCCACGTCCTGGCCGGAGCTGACCCATGAGTGCAAACTGGCCGCCGCGACCGGGCTGCTCGCCGCCGAACTGGCCCGGCTGGTCCGGCTGACACCGCAGCTGCCGGCGGCGGAGGCGGCGGCAGGGCTGGCCGAGCTCGCCGCCAACCACTCCGTCTACCGGAGCTATCCGCCCGCCGGGGACCGCCACCTGGCGCAGGCACGAGCCGAGGCGGGCCGGCGCCGCCCGGACCTGGTCGCCACTCTGGACCGGCTCACCGCGCGGCTGCGCGACCCTGCCGACGAGCTGGCCGTGCGCTTCGGGCAGTACACCGGCGCGGTGCAGGCCAAAGGGGTGGAGGACACCGCCTACTACCGGTGGAGCCGCTTCGTCGCCCTCAACGAGGTCGGTGGGGCACCGCAGCGCTTCGGCAGCTCGCCGGAGCGGTTCCACCGGGCCGCCGCCCGCCGGGCCGAGCGTCGGCCGGCCGGGATGACCACCCTCGCCACCCACGACACCAAGCGCGGCGAGGACGTCCGCGCCCGGTTGGCCGTGCTTTCGGAGATCCCGGAGCGGTGGGCCGCGGCGGCGCGCCGGTGGACCGCCCGCGCCGGGCTGCCCGACCCGGCCTTTGCCCACCTGCTCTGGCAGACCGCCGTCGGCGCCTGGCCCATCGCCCGCCCGCGCCTGCACGCCTACGCCGTCAAGGCCGCCCGCGAGGCCGCGACGACGACCACCTGGACCGATCCGGATCCCGCGTACGAGGCGGCCCTGCACGATCTCGTCGACGCCATGTACGACGACGCGGCCCTGCACGCCGAGCTGAGCGCCCTCGCCGCGCGGATCACCCCCGGTGGCTGGAGCAACTCGCTGGGCCAGAAGCTGATCCAGCTCACGATGCCGGGCGTCCCCGACGTCTACCAGGGCACGGAGCTGTGGGACCACTCCCTGGTCGACCCGGACAACCGCCGCCTGGTCGACTTCGGGCTGCGCCGGGATCTGCTGGCCCGCCTCGACGCCGGCTGGCTGCCGCCGGTCGACCACGAGGGTGCGGCGAAGCTGCTGGTCGTCTCCCGCGCCGCCCGGCTGCGCCGCGACCGGCCGCAGCTCTTCACCGGCTACCGGCCGGTGCCGGCCCAGGGCCCGGCCGCCGGGCACGCCGTCGCCTTCGACCGCGGCGGGGCGATCACCGTGGCGACCCGGCTGCCGCTGCGGCTGGCCGCCTGCGGCGGCTGGGACGGCACCGCCATCACCGTCGACGGGGAGGTCACCGACGTGCTCACCGGCCGATGCCACAGCGGCGGCCCGCTGCCGCTGGCCGACCTGCTCGACCCGTACCCGGTGGCGCTGCTCGTCACCTCGGCCCCGGGACGGCAGCGGTGACCGCCTTCGCCGTCTGGGCGCCGTACGCCCGGCGGGTCCGGCTCCTGCTGGACGCCGAAGCCCGGCGGCGCCCACCGGGCCCGGGTGCCCCGGGGCGGATGATGCACCGCCAGGCGGGCGGCTGGTGGCGGTTGTCGGTGCCCCAGGCCGTCCCGGGTACCGACTACGCCTTCGCCCTCGACGACGACGCGCAGCCGCTGCCCGACCCCCGGTCGGCCTGGCAGCCGGCCGGCGTGCACGGACCGAGCCGCGTCTACGACCACGACCGTTTCCCCTGGACCGACCAGGGCTGGGCAGGCCGCGCCCTGCCCGGCAGCGTCCTCTACGAACTGCACGTGGGCACCTTCACCCCGGAGGGGACCTTCGACGCGGCCGCGGCGCGCCTCGGGCACCTGGCGGCACTCGGGGTCGACGTCGTGCAACTGCTGCCGGTCAACGCCTTCAACGGGGTCCGCAACTGGGGCTACGACGGGGTGGCCTGGTACGCCCCGCACGAGCCGTACGGCGGCCCGGACGGGCTGAAGCGGTTCGTCGACGCCGCACACCGGCACGGCCTGGCCGTCTGCCTCGATGCCGTCTACAACCACTTCGGCCCGTCGGGGGCGTACCCGCCCCGCTTCGGCCCCTACCTGGGCGACGCGGAGAGCCCCTGGGGACGGGCGATCAACCTGGACGGTCCCGATTCCGACGAGGTCCGCCGGTACATCGTCGACAGCGCGCTGGGGTGGCTGCGCGACTACCACGTCGACGGGCTGCGTCTGGACGCCGTGCACGCCTTCCGGGACACCCGGGCCATCCCGTTGCTCGAGGAGCTCTCGACGGCCGTCGCGGCGCTCGCCGGCCCGGCCGGCCGCCCGCTCTGGCTGATCGCCGAGTCCGACCTCAACGATCCGCGCCTGATCACCGCCCGCGAGCGCGGCGGACTCGGGCTCGACGCGCAGTGGAACGACGACGCGCACCACGCGCTGCACACCCTGCTGACCGGGGAGCGGCAGGGCTACTACGCCGACTTCGACGACCCGCGGGCGCTGGCGAGGGTCTGGACCGGCGGCTTCTTCCACGCCGACACCTGGTCCGGCTTCCGCCGCCGCCGGCACGGACGCCCGGTGGACACCGACGAGGTGACCGGCGACCGGTTCGTGGCGTACCTGCAGAACCACGACCAGGTCGGCAATCGCGCACAGGGCGACCGGCTCGCCATGCTGCTCTCGCCGGGGCTGCTGCGGGTGGCGGCGGTGCTCCTGCTCACCTCGCCCTTCACCCCGATGCTGTTCATGGGGGAGGAGTGGGGGGCGGTGAGCCCCTGGCAGTACTTCACCAGTCATCCCGAGCCCGAACTGGGCGCCGCCGTCGCCGCCGGCCGCCGGCGTGAGTTCACCCGGCACGGCTGGCCGCCCGGACGGGTGCCCGACCCGCAGGAGGAGGCGACCTTCCACCGTTCCCAGCTGGACTGGTCCGAACTGGACAAGCCCGCGCACCAGGAGTTGCTCGGGCTGCACCGGGAGCTGATCGCGCTGCGCCGGTCCCGGCCGGAGCTGGCCGATCCGCAGCTGGCCGAGTTGGAGGTCTGCCACGGCGACGGGCACCTGGTGATCCACCGGGGCGGCTGCCGGGTGGTGGCGAATCTCGCCGGCCGGCCGCAGCGCGTGGAGCTTGCGGCGACGGTCCGCGCGGTGCTGCTGAGCACCGGGCCCGGTGTGACGGTGATGCGCGGTGCCGTACAGCTGCCGCCCGAGACCGCGGCCGTCGTCACCGTCTGAGCGTGCGGGCCGTACCCGATGGCCGCCGCCCACCGGCGCTTCATCGAATGCGGTGCGATCGGCATAGTCCCCGCGATTGCGGTTCATTGCGGTGTCCAGGGGCATAACGTCACGGTGGCGGCCAACGCCGCTCGGCCGTCGGCCCAGGCGGCCGGGGAAACCGGAGGTAAGCGAGGCGGACGTGGAAATCGCAGACGACGCGCTGCTGAACCAGTTGGAGCAGACCGGCCGGGGAACCGGCCTGCCGCGAGCCCTGGGGGTGGTCAGTCTCGCCCTCGGCGTGGGCGCGCTCGCGGCGCCCGGGCCACTGGCCCGGTTGACCGGGGTCGACGACATCCCGCGGGCGGGACAGACCATCCGGGCCGTCGGCGCCCGTGAGCTCGTACACGCGGCCGGGCTGCTCGGCGGCCGGGCGCCGGCCGGCTGGAACGCGACCCGCATCGCCGGCGACGCTGTCGACCTGGCGTTGATCGGGGCCGCGCTCTCCGGCCGCCGCGGCGAGCGCCGGCGTCGGGTAGCCGTCACCGGCGCCGTCGTCGCCGGCATCGCCGCGCTGGACCTGATCGCCACGGTCCGCGCCGGCCGGGCCCGCCGCGCCCGGGAGCGGATGATCCTCACCGAGACCGCCGTCACCGTCAACCGCACGCCCGACGAGGTGTACCGGTTCTGGCGTGACCTGGAGAACCTGCCCCACTTCATGGCACACCTGGAGTCGGTGCGCGTCGCCGACGCGGACCATTCGCACTGGGTCGCGCGCGGCCCCGCCGGGCGCGCCGTCGAGTGGGACGCCGAGATCGTCGACGACCAGCCGGGACACCTCATCACCTGGCGCTCCCTGCCCGGTGCCCGGGTGCCCAACTGCGGGCGGGTACGCCTGCGCCCCGCACCCGGCGACCGCGGCACCGAGGTCCGGGTGGAGCTCGCCTACGCCCCGCCCGCGGGCTCGCTCGGGCGCACGGTCGCGAAGCTCTTCGGTGAGGAGCCGGAGCAGCAGATCCGCGACGACCTGCGCCGCTTCAAGCAGGTCATGGAGGCCGGCGAGGTGGTGCGCTCCGACGCCAGCCCCGAAGGCATCACGCTCGCGCAGCAGATCAAGCAGCGCCCCGCCCAGCCCCTGCCCACCGGCTCGCACGGCTGACCAGGAAGGAGAGACGATGAAGGCCACCGTCTGGACGGGCAAGGACTCGGTAGAGGTGACCGAGGTGCCGGACCCGCGCATCATGAACGCCCGGGACGCCATCGTGAAGGTCAGCTCGACCGCGATCTGCGGCTCCGACCTGCACCTCTACCACGGCTACATCCCCGCCATGCGCAAGGGCGACGTCCTCGGCCACGAGTTCATGGGCGAGGTCGTCGAGGTCGGCCCAGAGGTCGGCAACCTGCGCGTCGGCGACCGGGTCGTCGTGCCGTTCCCGATCGCCTGCGGCCGCTGCAACTCCTGCGTACGCGGGTTGTACTCGGTCTGCGAGAACTCCAACCCCAACGCCGGCATCGCCGAGAAGGTGATGGGCCACTCGCCGGCCGGCATCTTCGGCTACTCCCACCTGCTCGGCGGCTACGCCGGCGGGCAGGCCGAGTACGTCCGCATCCCCTTCGCCGACGTCGGTCCGGTCAAGGTCCCCGCGGATGTGCCGGACGAGTCGGCGCTGATGCTCGCCGACGTCTTCCCGACCGGTTACATGGGCGCCGAGATGTGCGACATCAGCCCCGGTGACGTGGTAGCCGTCTGGGGCGCCGGGCCGGTGGGGCTGCTCGCCGCCGCCAGCGCCCGGCTGCTCGGCGCCGAACGGGTGATCGTGATCGACCGGTACCCGTACCGGCTGCGACTCGCCCGCGAGCACGCCGACGCCGAGACGATCAACTACGAGGAGCTCGACGTCCTCGACACCCTCAACCAGATGACCGCCGGCCGGGGACCGGACGCCTGCATCGACGCCGTCGGCCTGGAGGGTCACCACGGCAACGCCGCCGTCTACGCCTACGACCGGACCAAGCAGATGACCCGCACCGAGACCGAACGACCCTTCGCGCTGCGCCAGGCGATCCTCGCCTGCCGCAGCGGGGGAGTGGTGAGCGTTATCGGCGCGTACGGCGGTTTTGTCGACAAGTTCCCGATGGGCGCCTTCATGAACCGGTCGCTGATCATGCGGACCGGGCAGTGTCACGTGCAGCGGTACACCCGGCCGCTGCTGGAGCGCATCCGCGGCGCGCAGATCGACCCCTCGTTCGTCGTCAGCCACCGGATGTCGCTGGACGACGCGCCGAAGGGGTACCGGATCTTCCAGAAGAAGCAGGACGAGTGCTCCAAGGTCGTCCTCTCGGTCTGAGGGGGCCGGGTCGCCGGTGACCCGACCGGGGTCGCCGGCGTCCCGGCGGGGCTCAGGGCAGCGGCCAGCTGTGGACCGGCTCGTTGCTGTGCATCAGCGGCAGGTAGCGCGTCAGCATCTGCCGCAGCGCCGCGTCCCGGTCCAGGTTGCCGGTCTCGGCGAGCCGGTGGCAGGTCTGCACCTGCCAGGTGGCGCCGTTGCGCCCGGTCAGGCAGCGCTGCTCGATCACGGCGAGCAGCCGGTCCCGTTCGGCCGCCGTCACCCCCCAGCGCTCCAGCCCTTCGTGCGCCAGCGGCAGCAGCCGCCGCAGCACCAGCTCGGTGACCGGCAGATAGCCCAGCCCCGGCCAGAAGACCTGCGCGTCGATGCCGTGCCGGGCGCAGCCGACGAAGTTCTCCTCCGCGGCGCTGAACGACATCTGCGACCACAGTGGCCGCTCCGCGTCGGCCAGCGCGCGGACCAGCCCGAAGTAGAAGGCGCCGTTGGCGAGGGTGTCCAGCACCGTCGGGCCGGCCGGCAGGACCCGGTTCTCGACCCGCAGGTGCGGACGGCCGTCGACCACGTCGTAGATCGGCCGGTTCCAGCGGTAGATCGTCCCGTTGTGCAGGCGTAGCTCCGCCAGACGCGGCACGGTACCGTTGGCCAGCGCCTGCGCCGGGTCCTCCGGCGAGCAGACCGGCAGCAGCGCCGGGAAGTAGCGCACATTCTCCTCGAAGAGGTCGAAGACGCTGGTGATCCAGCGTTCGCCGAACCACACCCGCGGGCGTACGCCCTGGGTCTTGATCTCGGCGGGCCGGGTGTCGGTCGCCTGCTGGAAAAGCGGGATGCGGGTCTCGCGCCACAACTCCCGGCCGAACAGGAACGGCGAGTTGGCGCCGAGCGCGACCTGGATCCCGGCGACGGCCTGGGCGGCGTTCCAGTAGTCGGCGAACCGGGCGGGGCTGACCTGCAGGTGGAACTGGGTGCTGGTGCAGGCCGCCTCCGGGGTGATGGTGTCGGCCGTCACCTCCAGCGGCTCCACGCCGGTGATCGAGATCTCCAGGTCCTCGCCGCGGGCGGCGAAGATCTGCTCGTTCAACAGCGAGTAGCGCGGGTTGGCCGAGAGGGTCGCCGCGGTGAGCTGCTCGTGGCGCAGCGTGGGGAGGACCCCGATCATCACCATGTGCGCGCCCGCCTCGCGGGCCTGGACCTCGGCGCTGTTGAGGCTGTGGCGCACGGTCCGCTCGAAGTCGGCCAGGCCCCCCTCGTCCAGGCGGGCCGGCGCCACGTTGATCTCGACGTTGAACTGGCCCAGCTCGGTCTGGAAATCCGGGTCGGCGATGGCGGCGAGGACATCGGCGTTGCGCATCGCAGGCCGGGCCTCGTCGTCGATGAGGTTCAGCTCGATCTCCAGCCCGATCGTCGGGCGGTCGAGTTCGAACTGCGCGTCGCTCAGCAGCTCGGCGAAGGTGTCCAGGCAGCGGTGCACCTTCGTCCGGTACCGCGCGCGGTCCTCCCGGGTGAAGGTGCGCGCGCCGACATCCTCGCCCATGTGACACCTTCTCCTGGATCAGGTTGCCGCCCGTCCGGTGCATCTCACGCTCGCACGCAGCGACGCGATCCGGCAATACCCCGAAGTCCCGTTCTTCGGCGTTGTCGATCACTGTCCCGGCGGCCGGCGAACGGGGCCGCCGCGGCGGCTAGCATGGGCGCACACATCCGCGCCGGACGCGCGGGGCGAGAATGGGGAGATCGTGCGCGAGAAGGTGACCAGGCTCTTCGTGACCGTGGCGATCGCCGAGGCGTTCTCCTGGCTCGGCCTGCTGATTGCGATGGGCGTCAAGTACGGCCCGCTCGGCAATGAGCTCGGCGTGAAGATCTTCGGCCCGCTGCACGGCTTCCTCTTCGTCGCCTACGGCGTGCTCGTCCTGCTGACCGCGTGGCAGCGCCGCTGGAGCGTCCTCGCCACCGGGCTCGCCCTGGTCTGTGCGGTGCCCCCGCTGGCGACCCTGGCCTTCGAACGCTGGGCCCGCAAACGCGGGATGCTCACCGACGCCGCGCCCGCCACGCCGGAGCCCGCGCCGGTCGGCTGACCCGCCGCACCGCCCGCCGGCTGACCGCCGCACCCGCCAGTGGTCACCGGAAGAGGTTGAAGCCGCCCAGCGCGGCCAGGAGTACGACGCCGAGGGCAGCCTGCAGCAGCAGCGGCGGACCGAGGTGCGACCAGAGCGTCGGCACCCGCGGATGCAGCAGCTGCGCCGTGGTGATGTTCACGATGCGCACGATCTTCGGGGGCAGCCGCGGATCCTTCTGGGCCCGTACCGAGAACTGGATGTCGTCACCGGGGTGCAGCGCGCTCTGCGGCAGATGGCCGTGCAGTTCGACCTCCCGCACCGTCCCGTCGGCCAGCCGGACCCGTACCGGGGTGACCAGGAACTCCGGCCCGTCGCGCAGTTGCTTGAAGCTGCGCCGGCCACCGGAGCCGCCAGTGCCCGAGCGCAGCAGCGCCACCACGAACAGCCAGGCCAGCCGCACCACCAGCGCCGGGGTCAGCACCGCCAGCAGGACCGGCTGCCTGATTCCCAGCGGCCGGGGATAGCTCTCCAGCAACCGGACCACCCGGCCGTCGAACGACGCCGATGTGCCGCGGTGGGGCCGCCCCAGCCCGCGCCCGCCGTACTCCGAAGGTGCCGGCCCGCCCGCTTCCATGCCGGGATGCTATCGACTGTCCGGTCCGCCGGGCACCCTCCGCGCAGGCTCGCCGCGAGTCGTGTGGCGGGCGGCATCCGTGGCGGCAGGACCCGGGAGGTGACAAGCGGGGCCGGACGGGTAAGCCGCGTGCCGACCTGGAAGGGGGTCGCGCATGGAACTGTCGTTCCTACGCCCGGTCTACGCCCGTCCTGGACCCTGGTCCTCGGTGTACCTCGACGCGTCCCGCAACTGCGAGGGCGCGCAGACCGCACTGGAGCTGCGCTGGCGCGGGCTGGCCGAAGAGCTCGTCTCCTACGGCGCGGACCTGTCGACCGTCGCCGCGCTCGGCGACGTGGTCCTGGGACATGAACCGCTGCCCGGAAACTACGGCTTCGCGGCCTTCGCCGCAGACGGCCAGGTGGGGCTGGCGCAGTACCTGGCCGCTCCACCGGTCAAGGACCTCGCCGCGTACGCGCCACTGCCGCACACGATGCCGCTGATCGCGCAGCGGGGCGAGCAGATTCCGTGGGTGCGGGTGCTGGCGGACCGCACCGGCGCGGACGTCTGCGCGGTCAGCGCCGGCGGCGTGCAACGCCGGACCACTGTCGCCGGCGGTGAGACGTTCCCGCTACGCCGGGTGGAGCCCGGAGGCTGGTCGCAGTCGCACTACCAGCGCGCCGCGGTGGAGGCCTGGCACCACAACGCCGGTGACGTCGCCAAGGCCACCGTGCACGCCGCCGAGGCCGTCGACGCCGAGGTGGTGGTGCTCGCCGGTGACGTCCGCGCCACCGGGGTGCTGGCGGCGCAGCTGCCGGAGCGCTGGCAGGCGCGGATGGTGCGCACCGACGCCGGGGCCCGGGACATCGGGGCTGACCCGTCGACGCTGGACGACATCACCGTGCAGCTCGTGGCCGAGGTCGCCGACGAACACATCGGGCGCACGCTGGACCGGTTCGGCATGCAGGAGGAGGTGGGCGAAGGGCTGGACGCCGTCGTGGAGGCGCTGCGCCGCGCCCAGGTCGACACGATGCTGCTCGTCGACGATCCCTCCGCCGTGGGTGAGCTCTGGATCGGGCCGGCACCGACCGACATCGCCCTGAACCGCGACGCGCTCGACGGCGAGGCGCAGCGGGTCCGCGCCGATGCGGCGCTGGTGCGGGCGCTGGTGGGCACCGACGCGGAGATCAACGTGCTCGGTCCCGAGGAGGGGCCGGCGCTGACCGACGGTCTCGGGGCGGTGCTGCGCTACACCGACGCGGCAACCCCCGGGACGGGCCGTGACTGACGGCGGCACGGTTGCCGGCCTGGTCGTCGAACGGCTGACCGCCTGGCATGTGCCCCGGGTCTTCGGCCGCGGTGGGGCGGCGGTCGCGCCGTTGGTGGAGGCGCTGCGCGCCACCGGCGGCGAACCCGCCTTCGTGCCGGTGCACCAGGCCGAAGCGGCCGGGTTCATGGCCGTGGGGCACGCGCGCTGCACCGGCGGAGTCGGCGTCTGCCTCGCGGCCCAGGGGCCCGACGCGGTGCACCTGCTCAACGGGCTCTACGACGCCAAGCTCGACGGGCGCGCGGTGGTGGCGCTCATCGGAGCGGACGGCGACGGTGCCGCGTGCGGCGCGCGGCAGGAGATGGAGCCGACCCGGCTCTTCGGTGACGCCTGCGGCCAGTTCGTCCGGGTGGCGCAGCACCCCGATGAGGTCGACGCGCTGCTGGACCGGGCCTTTCGCACCGCGGTCGCCACCAGCAGCCCGGTCTGCCTGGTGCTGCCCCGGGCGGTCCTGACGCAGCCCGCGCCGCCGGCGCAGCCCGCCGCCGGGGTGCTGAACCCTCCGCAGGGCCGGCCACCGGCCCGGGTGCTGCCGCACGAGAGCGACCTGAACGCCGCCGCCGGGCTGCTCGCCGCCGGCTCGCGTACGGCGGTGCTGGTCGGGCAGGGCGCCCACGGCGCCGAGGCGGAGCTGCTGGCGATCGTCGACCGGCTCGACGCCGGCGTCGCCGCCTCGTTGCTGGGCAAACCGGTGCTCGACGAGCGGCTGCCGTTCCACACCGGGGTGCTCGGCGCGGTGGGCAGTACCGCCGCCGTCGAGCTGATGGCCGGCTGCGACACGCTGCTGCTGGTCGGCACCGGGGACCCGTGGAGCGACTACTACCCCGTTCCGGGGCAGGCGCGGGTGGTGCAGATCGACATCGACGGGCGGCGCGTCGGCGACCGGTACCCCGTCGACGTGCCGCTGGTGGGTGACGCCCGGGAGACACTGCGGGCGTTGCTGTCCCGGCTCGGTGCGGTCCCGGCGCGCGACTGGCGCGCCGAGGTGGAGGCGTCGGTCGACCGGTGGCGCGCCGAGATCGCGGCACGGGCCGACGCGCCGGCCGATCCGGTCAACCCGCAGCTGGTGGTCCGGGAACTGGGTCCGCGCCTGCCGCGGGTGGCGACCCTCACCGTCGACGCCGGCTCGGTGACCTACTGGTACGCCCGGCACCTGCTCCTGCCGTCCGGGGTCACCGCGCACCTCAGTGGCGGCCTCGGGGCCGTGGGCTGTGCCGTGCCGTACGCGATCGCGGCGAAGCTCGCCGCCCCGCACCGTCCGGTGCTGGCGCTGGCCGGTGACGCGGCGATGCAGCTGAGCGGCCTGGCCGAGCTGATCACCGTGGCGCAGCGGTGGCCACAGTGGCCTGACCCGCGGCTGGTCGTGCTGGTGCTCAACTACCGCGACCGGGCCGGTACCGGCGTGGTCGACCCGCTGAGCGCGCCGGCCGACCGGATGCCCGACGTGCCGTACGCCGGCTGGGCCCGGCTGCTGGGGTTGCACGGCATCCGGGTGGACCGGCCGGAGCTGGTCGGCTCCGCCTGGGACGAGGCGCTGGCCGCCGACCGCCCGACCCTGATCGAGGCGGTGGTGGATGCGCGGGTGCCGCACGACGTCCCGGAGCCGCCATTGGCGGATCTGCGCGACGTGATGGCCGACGGGCGGGCGTCCCGGCTGATCCAGGAGCGGATGCTCGGCTGACCGCCGCGGGGCCTCATCTCGTGCGCCCTGCGGGTGCCGGCAGCGGCGAACACCGTTGTGGCTGCGGCGGTGACCGCGGCGCGCGGGTGTTTCGCCTGCCTGGTGCGGGGGCACTTTCCGGCGCAGTGATCGTCAGGAGGTGTCATGTCGGACGTTGCCGCCACCGGCCCCGGGCTCTACGGTCCGGCCGTACTGCCGCGACCGCGAGGGCCGGTCTCCGCGGCCCTGATCCAGGCGCTGCGGCGCCCTCCGCACGACCTGCCGTCCCCGCCGGCTGACGTCTTCGCCGCCGTGGACCCGATCCGGGACGAGGATCTGCAGCTGACGCTCTTCCTCTGCTACGAGCTGCACTACCGGGGCTGGCAGGGGGTCGACGAAGGATGGGAGTGGCAGCCGTCGCTGACGGCTCTGCGGGCCCGGGCCGAGGCGCCGTTCGAGCAGGCGCTGCGCCGGCTGGCCGGGCCGTTGCCGGTCGTCACCCCGGAGGTGGTGCCGCGGGCGCTGGCCGAGGTGGTCGCCGCCGACGACGGTCCGCCGCTGGCCGCGACGCTGCAGCGCCGGGCGAGCCTGGAGCAGTTCCGTGAGTTCGTGGCGCACCGTTCGATCTACCACCTGAAGGAGGCGGACCCGCACAGCTGGGGCATCCCGCGCCTCGGCGGCCCGGCCAAGGCGGCACTGATCGAGATCCAGGTCGACGAGTACGGCGGCGGCCGGCTGGAGCGGATGCACGCCGAACTGTTCCGCACCACCATGTCCCGGCTGGGCCTGGCGACCGGTTACGGCGCCTACCTGGACGCCGTGGGCGCGGTCACCCTCGCCACCACCAACATGATCTCGCTTTTCGGGCTGCACCGGCGCCTGCGCGGCGCGCTGCTGGGTCACCTCGCCGCCTTCGAGATGACCTCGTCGCTGCCGAACCGGCGCTACGGCAACGGTCTGCGCCGGCTCGGGCTGGACGAGGTGGCCATCGCCTTCTACGACGAGCACGTCGAGGCCGATGCGGTGCATGAGCAGATCGCCGTCCATGATCTCTGCGGATCGCTGGCCCGCGCCGAGCCCGCCCTGATTCCGGACATCCTCTTCGGCGCCGCCGCCTGCCTGGCGGTCGACGGGATCTTCGCCGCGCACCTGCTGCGCGCCTGGGAAGCCGGGCACAGCTCCTTGCGGCCGGCCGTCGCCACAGCACGCGCTGCCTGAGGGTCCGTGCCGGGGTGGCCCTCGCCGGGACCGGGGCCCGTGCGGGGAGGAGGCGCGAAGAACCGCGCACCTGAACAAGCCGCTGGGCGTTGCCGCCGCGCGGTCTCTCAGCGCTCGGGCCGGTCCTCCGTGCGGAAACCGGTCAGCTTGTGGGTGCCGTCGCAGAACGGTTTGATCGCGGACTTGCCGCACCGGCACAGTGCGACGGTGCCACGTCGCCGGTCGATGTGCCGCCCGTCGGCGGTGCGCAGCTCGAAGTCGCCCCGGACCAGCAGCGGACCGTCGGGGTGGGCGGTGATGGTGGCGGCGGGTGCTTGCGTGGGTTCCTCGCGCATGCCCAGCAGACTGCCCCGCCGCGGAGCCGGGAAAACCCGTCGCACGGCGCGCCGGGAGTGAGGCGGCGTCACAGCGGCCTTGTCACCATGGCGGGCAGAACAGTGGTGATGTCGGCACCACGGCGACGATGCCGCCGACGGGTCCCAGCGGGTACGCCGCGGCGCTGACCACGCGTTTAGACCGGTTCGGGACGGGAAGCCGGGCCGCGTGGTGAGCGATCGCGGCAAGATGCGGGAGGGACGGGCGGGGCGTACGGCACACGCGTCCGTTCCCGCCGATGACCGCGTCGTGACCGGCGGCAGCCTGGCGCGGGTGCTGGTCGCCGCGACCGCCCGTGCCCTGCGCGGCGTGGACTGCCGTGACCTCGGCTCGACCTGGACGTTGTCGCGCCTGCCGGGTGCCCCCGAGGCGGTCCGCCGGGCGGCGCTGGCCCGGGCCGCCGGCCGGCTGGCGCTGCCCGAGCACCAGTTCGGCGCCGTCGACGCCGACCGGGTCGCACGGTGGATCGTGGAGCAGTATCCGCAGCGCACCTACCCGGGGGTGGTGCTCGGTTCGCCACACGGCGCCGCGGCGCACCTGGCGGTGGCGCTCGGCATGCCCTGGTTGCCGGCGGGTTTCGAGACAGCGGTGCACTGGGGTCAGGGCGGTGTCGATCGCCCCGGGGCGGCCTACGCCCACGGTGTCCCGCTGGTGGCGCGGCTGCGAGCGCGCAACCCGGACCTTCACGTCCGGCAGGTGCACTGCCCGGCGACCCGCGGTTCGCTGGCCGGCAGCACCCTGGCTTTCGCCGTGCGCTGGCAGCGGCTGCCGCGGGCGTACCGGGACTTCCTGGCGGCGTGGCTCGAACCCGGCGCGCCGGTGCTGTTGCTGCGGGACAGCCGCACCTGGCCGGTCTTCGGTGAGACCCGGGGGCACAGCCTGCAGGTCGGTTCGGCGGCCAGCGGCCTTGCGCCGGCGGACTTCTCGGCTTCCAGCCGGACACTGCGGCAGGTGCTGCGCTCGGCCGGTGCGGACGGCAGCCGGTGGGACGCGCCCCGGCCCGGTCCGCCGGTGGAGGCCGAGCATGCCGTCGACGACGGGTTCGCCGACGAGCTGCAGGGCTGGGCGGCCCGGCGCAGCCATCCGCTGCACCGGGTGCTCTTTCCCTGCGCCGAGGCGCTGAGCGCGGTGACGGCGGACCTCTACCGGCATTGGCTGCGCGGCGCCGGCAAGACCGGTGACCGGCTGGTGGTGGAGTGCGGCCGGCTGCTCGACCCGTGGCAGGTGCTCCGTGCCGGACTTGTCCCGTACTGGTGCGAGAACGCCACCCGCCGGGCGGTCACCGGCGCGGAGTGGTGGCTGGCCGGAAGTGCGCCGTTCAGCTCGGTCGACGTGCTGCCGGAGCCGCCGGGGATGCAGTCCCCGGCGTTGGCGGGGCTGGCGCAGTGGCTCGCCGTGGCCTCGTTCGGCCGGCGTCGGCGCTCGCTCGACCGGGGCGCCGCGCGCGGCTATCCGGTGACCGCGGTGTCGACCCGGCGGGTCAGCGAGGTGCTGCGCGGCCAGCCGTACGACACTCCGCCGCCGCCTCGGCTGCGGGCCGCCCAGGCCCTGGACGTGCTGCGTGACGGGGGTGCCCACCAGGGTCTGCTGGTCTGCTGAGCCGTCTGGCCGAAACATCCTCGCGACCCTCCGCTCCCGTGATTGAGTACCACCAGAGCGGGAACGTCGCGGATGGTGACTGGCCAATTGCGCACAGTAGCGCCACTGCTGTCCTTGTCGCTCGACAGCACTCCGGTCACCTGACCGCATCCGGCCCGGCGCGCATTCGCGCGCCCGTGGCCGGCTCCATCTCCGGCGGAACCTTCCGAGGGAGGCGCGGATGTTCGGACAGACCACCACGAGCACCACGAGCACCACCAGACCGGCGCCGAGTGAACGGGGCCTGGAGGATCTCGACGCGGCGGCACTCGCCTACGCCGCGAGGATCGAAGGCCTGCCGCCCGCCCGTCGCCAGGAAGCGCGTGACGACCTCGTGCGGTTCGCCCTGCCCTTCGCCGGCCGTCTGGCCCGGCGGTACCGCGGGCGGGGTGAGCCGCTGGAGGACCTGGAGCAGGTGGCGCGCCTCGGCCTGGTCAACGCCGTCGACCGCTACGACCCGGAGCGGGGCTCCTTCACCGCGTACGCGGCGATCACCATCGTCGGCGAGATCAAACGCCACTTCCGGGACCGCACCTGGGGCGTGCACGTGCCACGCCGGCTGCGGGACCTGATCCTCGAGGTGGGGCAGGCGACGGCGACGTTGACCAGTGAACTCTCCCGCGCGCCCACGGTCGCCGAACTCGCCGAGCGGCTGGAGACACCCGAGGAGGAGATCCTCGCGGCGCTCGAGTCGGCGGCGGGCTACAGCCCCGCGTCGCTCAACGCGCCGGTCGGTGGGGAGAGCTCGGCCGAGTTCGGCGACCTGGTGGGGGAGTCCGACAACGACCTCGAGTCCGTCGACGACCGGGTCACCGTCACCGGTCTGCTCGGGCTGCTGCCCTGGCGCGAGCGGCGGATCCTGGCGATGCGCTTCTACGGCAACCAGACCCAGGCCGAGATCGCCGCCCGCTTCGGCATCTCGCAGATGCACGTCTCCCGGCTGCTGTCGCGCGCACTGACCTGGCTGCGGCAGGCGATGCTCGCCGACAGCCCGGCCCAGTGGCAGAACGGGGCCGCCGACGCCGAGCCCGGCCGGGCGCGCGTCGCGCTGCGGCACAACGGCGACCGGGTGGTGGTCGAGGTCGGTGGGGAGGTCGACCGCGAGGGAGCCGACCAGCTCCGGCGGGCCATGATGGAGGCTGTCGTCGGCCGCCCGGCCGAGGTGGTGGTCGACCTGACCGAGGTCGGCGGCGTCGATTCCGGTGGTATCGCCGCGCTGCTGGCAGGCCGGGAGGTCGCCGAACGCAACGGGGTGCCGCTGCGGCTGTCCCGTCCGAAGCCGGCGGTGCGCCGCTCGCTGACCGCCGCCGGACTCGCCGAGGACTGACCGAGGCGGCCGCGCAACGACGCGGGCGGCACGACCGGACGGGACCCGGTCGTGCCGCCCGCGTTTCAGCGTTGCTCGTCCTCGTCGTTCGCCGATCCTTCGCTGCCCTGGTCCTGGGGCCGGTGGTGGCGTCCGCCGTGCTCCGGAGGGTTGCTCCAGTGGGCGTCCTCGCCGCTGCGGGGTTCGTCGCGCTGGGCACCCAGCGGGTCGCGCTGCTGCGGGTCGTAGGCGTTGTCGAAGCTGGGCCGCCGCGCATCGTCGGGGTCTGGTATCTGCACCGACCGGGCCCCGCTGGAGGGGTCGCTGTGGAAGTCCGTCGCCTCCTCGACCGAATCGGTGCCGTCGGCGAAGGGCGCCCCGGGGCCCGAGTGCGGCCGGTGGAGTTCCTCGCCGAAGGTCTGCGGTGGCTTGACCTCACGTTGGGGAACGTCCCGGCCGAGATCGGCCACCAGGGGGCCGTACTTGGCGTCGAAGGCCGGCCGCTCGGAGCGGATCCGCGGCATCCGGTCGAAGTTGCGCAGCGGCGGCGGGCAGGTCGTCGCCCATTCCAGCGAGTTGCCGAAGCCCCACGGGTCGTCGACGGTGACGCGCGGGCCGAAGCGCCACGACTTCCAGACGTTGTACATGAAGAAGAGCGTCGAGGCGCCGAGCACGAACGACCCGACGGTGGAGATGGTGTTGAGGGTGGTGAAGCCGTCGGTGGGCAGGTAGTCGGCGTACCGGCGGGGCATCCCCTGGGTGCCGAGCCAGTGCTGCACCAGGAACGTGGTGTGGAAACCGACGAACATGGTCCAGAAATGGACCTTCCCCAGCCGTTCGTCGAGCAGCCGCCCGGTCATCTTCGGGAACCAGAAGTACGTGCCGGCGAACGCCGCGAAGACGATCGTGCCGAAGAGGACGTAGTGGAAGTGCGCCACCACGAAGTACGTGTCGGTGACGTGGAAGTCCAGCGGCGGGCTCGCCAGCAGCACTCCCGAGAGGCCGCCGAGCAGGAAGGTCACCAGGAAGCCGATCGCGAAGAGCATCGGCGTCTCGAAGCTGATCTGGCCCTTCCACATCGTGCCGATCCAGTTGAAGAACTTCACCCCCGTCGGTACGGCGATCAGGAAGCTCAGGAAGGCGAAGAAGGGCAGCAGCACCTGCCCGGTGGCGAACATGTGGTGCGCCCAGACCGACATGGACAGGATCGTGATGGCGATGGTGGCGGCGACGAGTCCCTTGTAGCCGAAGATCGGTTTGCGGGAGAAGACCGGGATGATCTCGGTGATCATGCCGAAGAACGGCAGGGCGATGATGTACACCTCGGGATGGCCGAAGAACCAGAACAGGTGCTGCCAGAGGATCGGCCCGCTGGTCGCCGGATCGTAGACGTGGGCGTTGAGGATCCGGTCGGCGACCAGTGCCAGCAGGGCGGCCGCCAGCAGCGGGAAGACCAGGATCACCAGCACGCTGGTGAGCAGCAGGTTCCAGGTGAAGATCGACATCCGGAACATGGTCTGGCCGGGGGCCCGCTGGGTGAGGATCGTGGTGATCAGGTTGACCGCGCCGAGAATGGTGCCGAGACCGGAGAGAACCAGGCCGATGGCCCAGAGGTTGCCGCCGACGCCCTGGCTGTGTTCGGCGCTGCTCAGCGGGGTGTAGGCGGTCCAGCCGAAGTCGGCCGCGCCGGTGGGCGTCACCAACCCGAGCATGGTGATCGTGCCGCCGAAGAGATAGAGCCAGTACGCGAAGGCGTTCAACCGGGGGAAGGCGACGTCGGCCGCGCCGATCTGCAGCGGAACCAGGTAGTTGCCGAAGCCGAAGACCACCGGCGTCGCGAAGAAGAGCAGCATGATCGTGCCGTGCATGGTGAAGAGCTGGTTGTACTGCTCGGGAGAGAGGAACTGCAGCTCCGGCCGGGCCAGTTCGGCGCGGATCAGCAGGGCCATCACCCCGCCGATGAGGAAGAAGATGAACGCGCTGCCGAGGTAGAGCAGCCCGATCTGCTTGTGGTCGGTGGTGCGCATCAGCCGCAGCAGCACACTGCCGGGGGTGATCGCCCGGACCGGCCCGGGGTAGCCGCCGTACTCGCCCGGGGCCAGCATCACCGGCCCGTGTTCGCGCCCGTGATCCGCCACTGTCTGCTTCGCCATGCTCGCATTCACCCCGTTGGACTCACTGACAAAAGAGACGGCTCCGGCTACCCGGACAGTCTAGGTCCAAACAAGGGCAGTACGGGAAAAACGGGTGATAGGCACCGCGTGTCCCAAGCGGGCTATCCGGCGCTGTCGCTGCCCAGTGACGCGGCGAGCCGATCGACCCGCTGTCGGCCGGGCCGAACGAGCGGTATCCCGGCCAGCCCGCGTACCCGGTGATAGAGCTCCAGGTAGCGGGCCGCCATCACCGCCGGGGTGAAGCGCGCCGCCGCGACCTCACGGCAGCGCCCCGGCTCCAGCAGCCCGGCGGCGAGCACCAGCTCGCCCAGCTCCTCCTCGGCGCTGGTCAGCAGCCCGGTCTGCCCGTGCGTGACCAGCTCCGGCAGGCAGCCGCGGGCGGTGGCGACCACCGGGGTGCCCAGCGCGAGCGACTCCACCACCGCGGTGCCGCCCGGCTCCTCCCAGCGCAGCGGAAAGAGCGCCGCCTTCGCGGTGGCGAGCAGTTCGTCGCGGGCCCGGCCGCCGACCGTGCCGACCCAGCGCACCCGGTCGCCGTCGACGTGCGGGGCCACCTGCTCGTGCCAGTAGCGCACGTCCGGGTTCTGCCGGGCGCCGTCGTCGGCCGCTGCCAGGTCCTGCGGCCGGTGGAACGGCCCGACCGGCCCGGCGAGAATCAGTGGGAAGCCGAAGCGGTGGGCGAGCCGGGCACCGAGATCCTGCCCCTTGCCGGGGGTGATCCGCCCGAGGATCACCACGTGCTCGCCCTTGGCCGGGGTCCGGCGCCGGTTCGCGCCGACCGCCAGTGGGGTGGCCAGGTGCACGTGGCCGACGCTGTGGGCGCGCAGCGCCTCCGGTGCGCGGGCCAGCTGCGCGGCCGAGACCCCGTTGACGCGTACCCGGTCACCGCCGTCGAAGGCGCCGTAGAGGGCCGGGTGCTTGGCCAGGTCCCAGTGCAGGGTGTGCAGCGCCGGCGGCGCGTCGGCGCCCATCGCGGCCAGGGTGCCGAGTCCGACCGCCTCGACGTGGTCGTGGATCAGATCCACCTCGGGGCGTTCCCGCACCGCCCGCACCACCATGTTGAGGTGCGCCTGGGCCACTCCGCAGACCTGGTTGTACGGCCGCTGCAGTGCGGCGAACTGGCCGGTGCCGAAGGTGTGGACCCGCTCCTCGGCGGGCAGCGTGCTGCTGCCAACCGAGGCGAGGACGACCCGGACGCCGAGCCGGCGCAGCTCCGGCACCAGCGTCGCCACGACGTTCTCGATGCCGCCGTAACCGGACGGCGGCACCTCCAGCCACGGGCCGGCGTTCATCAGGACGGTCAGACTCATCGCTGCTTCCCTTTCCTGGACGTCGGTCCCGCCCGTGGCGGTCGGTCAGACCTGCATCGACGGCGACTGCCGGGGCATCCGGTCGCGTACCTGGATCAACGGCGGTCGCTCCGCCACGGTCACGTCGGTTGTCAGGATCTGCCGGTCCAGCGCGGGGCGGGCGTCGCCGCCGCCGCGCCGGAACTGGGTCAGCGTCGTCGCCGGGGGCTGTGGCGCGGTGACGTGACCGCGGCGGTAGAGCCGCTCCCAGACCGTCAGCAGGATCTGCGCCGACATCCGTCCGAGCGCCTCGGTGCTCTGGTGCCGGTGCTTGCGCTCGCCGAGATCGACCTGGGCCAGCGCGTCGAGGCCGACGAGCTCCAGCAGGTCCACCAGCAGCGCCGTCTCCACGCCGTAGCCGGAGACGAAGGGCACCCGCTCCAGCACCTCGCGCCGCCCGGCGTACTCGCCGGCGAGCGGCTGCACGAAGCCGGCCAGTTCGGGCCAGAAGAAGTTCAGCAGCGGGCGGGCCGTCAGCTCGGTCACCCGGCCGCCGCCGTCCGGCTCGACGTGACCGGCGCGCACCAGCGGGCGGTGGTAGAAGCCCTTGACGAAGGCGATCGACTCGTCCGCCAGCAGCGGGCCCACCAGTCCGGTGACGAAGTGCGGGCGGAACTCCTGCAGATCGGCGTCGATGAAGGCGACGACGTCGCCGCTCGCGGCGGCCAGCCCCGCCCAGAGCGCGTCGCCCTTGCCCTCCAGGCGCGGCAGCCCGCGGGTCATCTCGTCCTGGGAGACCACCCGCGCGCCGGCCTCGCGGGCCACCTGGGCGGTGGCGTCGACAGAGCGCGAGTCCACCACGATCACTTCGTCGACCAGTGGCGCGTTCTCCATCAGATATTCGCGGATCGTCGCCACGATCGGGCCCACGGTGTTCTGCTCGTCACGGGCGGGCAACACCACACTCACCCGTTGTCCGCCTTTGGCGGCGAGCGCGTTCGGCACCGACCAGCGGTCGGCGGTGCTGGTCCGGTAGGCGGCCCACGCCTCGGCGACGGGCAGGTCGATCGTCTTCGAGTGCTGCACGCACACCCCCAGGTCTGATCAGGTCCGCAGCGCGTCGCCGCGCTGTCGTGGATCGAACGGTAACCGAATTCGGCCACCGGCACGCGGTGGGATGGTGGAGGTTACGAATCTGTTGATCCTTTCATATTCTGGATTTACGGTTGCCGATGGAGTATGACGGGACAGTGAGGAACAGAAATATCTTTCGTAGTCTTTTCCCGGAGGTTTCCGAATGCGAACATGCCGGATCGCGATGGTGGGCGCGGGCGGGGTCGCTCAGCGCCACCTCCGGGTGCTGAGCGGCTTCCCCGACGTCGCCCTCGCCGGGGTGACCGACGTGGCCCACGACGCCGGGCGCGATGTCGCCGAACGGCACGGCACCCGCTTCTACACCGACGTCGCCGATCTGCTTGCCGCTGGGCCGGATGCCGTCTATGTCTGCGTGCCGCCCTTCGCCCACGGCCCGCTGGAGCGGTTGATCGTGGCAGCCGGGCTGCCGATGTTCGTGGAGAAGCCCATCGCCGTTGATCTTCCCACGGCACGGGAGATCGCCGCGGCGGTGGCACGACGGCCCCTCGTCACCGCAGTGGGCCACCACTGGCGCTACTCGCACCTCGTCGACCGCGCGGTCCGGCTGCTCCAGGGCCGTCCGGTCCGAGCCGTCACCGCCCGCTGGACCGACCGGGTGCCGCCGGTCGCCTGGTGGATCCGGCAGGACCGCTCCGGCGGGCCGATGGTGGAGCAGGCGGCCCACCTGCTGGACCTGGCCCGGCTGCTCGTGGGGGAGGTGACGGCCGTGGCAGCCTTCGGCGACGGCCGGCCACCGCCGATCGACGGCGCGGACATCGACACCGCCACCGCCGCGGTGCTGCGTTTCGCCGGCGGCGCGGTCGGGACCGTCACCTCCACCTGCGCCCTGGACTGGAAGCAGTACGCCGGGCTGGAGATCGTCGCCGACGGGCTGGTGCTGGAGCTGACCGAGCAGGAACTGGCCGTGCGCGATGCCGACGGGGTACGGCGCTGGTCGGCCGAGCCCGACGACGCCCGCGTCGCCGTCGACCGGGCCTTCGTCGACGCGGTGCGCGGCGTCGGCGACGACATCCGCGCCCCCTATGCCGAGGCGCTGCGCACCCAGGGACTGAGCTGCGCCATCGCCGAGTCCGCCCGGACCGGCCGGCCGGTGGCGCTGAGCCCGATGGCGCTCGGCGATGAGTGACCGGGTCATGGTGGTCACCGCCCCCGGCGAGGTGATCCTGCGCCAGGCCGCCTCCGCTGCGGCCGAACCGGGCACCTTCCGCGTCCGGACCCTGTTCAGCGGCGTCTCGGCCGGCACCGAACTCAGCTACGTGAAGGGCACCAATCCGTACCTGGCGCGCGGCTGGGACCCGGCGCTGGGACTGTTCCGGGGCCCGGCCGAGCTGCCCTACCCGGTCACCCGGCTCGGCTACATGCAGGTCGCAGAGGTGGTCGCCAGCGACACCCCGGCGGTGCCGGTCGGGGCCGTCGGCGCCATGACCTACGGCCACCGCACCGGCTACCGTGCCGATCCGCTCGTCGACCGGTTCGTGCCACTGCCCGACGAGGTGGACCCGCTGCTGGGCGTCTACGTCGCCCACATGGGCCCGATCTGCGCCAACGGCCTGCTGCACGCCGCCGCCGACCTCTACGGCCCGGACGTACGCGGCCTCGGCGACGGGGTGCGCGGCCGGCGCGTCGCGGTCACCGGGGCGGGTGTGGTGGCTCTGCTCACGGCGCTGTTCGCCCGCCGGCACGGGGCCGCCGCGGTGGTGGTGGTCGACCCGACGCCACAGCGCCGCCAGGTGGCAGAACGGCTCGGCCTGGACACCCTCGACCCGTCGGCCGTCGATGCCGCCGCGGTGCTCAAGACCCGCTGGTCGCACGGGGCCGGCGACCGCGGCGCCGACCTGGTCTTCCAGTGCCGGGGCCAGTCCGGTGCGCTGCACCTGGCGCTGCGACTGCTGCGTCCCCAGGGCACGGTGATCGACCTGGCGTTCTATCAGGGGGGCGCACCCGATCTGCACCTCGGCGAGGAGTTCCACCACAACGGGCTGACCGTGCGCTGCGCCCAGATCGGCCGGGTCCCTCGCGGGCTGGCCCCCACCTGGGACCGGGACCGGCTCAGCGCCGAGACCATCGACCTGCTGCGCCACGAAGGGCCGGCGGTACGCCGACACCTGGTCACCGCCACCGTCCCGTTCGAGGCCGGACCGCAGCTGCTGACCGATCTCGCCGCCGGCCGCCGGCACGAGATCCAGGCGGTGCTGACCTTCCCGGCGGGCGGCTCCTGACCGGCGTGCCCGCGCCCGGGGCGCGTCGGCGGCGGCCGGAGGCGCACGAGCGCGCCGATGTCGCGTACCGTTGCGCGTCATGGGTGTGTCGCAACGGTTGAGAAACAGATTCCGGCGGTTCCTACAGCGCCCCGGCACGACAGTCGATCTCGCGCCGCTGCGCAGGCTGCTGCCCGAGATCGAGGCGCGCGAGGAGACGCTGGGTGCCCTCGACGACGCCGCGTTGACCGAGGCGGCTGCAGTGGCCGACGGTTACGCCGAGATCTGCGCCGTCGGCCGGGAGGCGGCCCGCCGCGCCCTCGACCAGCGGCCGTACGACGTGCAGCTGCTCGGCGCGATGGCCCTGCTCTCCGGCAAGGTCGCCGAGATGGCCACCGGCGAGGGCAAGACGCTGACCGCGACGATCGCCGCGTACGGTCACGTCCGGCTCGGCAACGGACCGGTGCACGTGATCACCGTCAACGACTATCTGGCCGGCCGTGACGCGCGCTGGATGGAACCCGTCTATCGTCTCCTCGGCCTGACCGTGGGTTCGGTGACGGAGTCCTCCACCCCGCAGGAGCGCCGTGAGGCCTACGCCTGCGACGTTACCTATGTCTCGGTCAGCGAGGCCGGTTTCGACTACCTGCGCGACCAGCTCGTCACCGATGTCGCCGACCGGGTGCAGCGCCCGCTGGGGACCGCGATCGTCGACGAGGCCGACTCCATCCTGATCGACGAGGCCCGGGTGCCGATGGTGCTCGCCGGTGCCGTGGTCAGTGAGCAGGACCCCGTCCACACCGCCGCTGCCCTGGTCAAGGGGCTGCGGGCCGGCGCCCACTACACGGTGGCCGACGACGGCCGCAGCGCCGCCTTCACCAACGCCGGGCTCGCCGCCGTCGAGGCCGCGCTGGGCGGTATCGACCTCTACGCCGAGGAGAACGTCGGACAGCTCTCGGCGGTCAACGTGGCGCTGCACGCCCAGGCGCTGCTGCACCGCGATGTCGACTACATCGTCCGCGACGGCGCGGTGGAGCTGATCGACGAGATGCGTGGCCGGGTGGCCCAGCGCCGGCGCTGGCCCGACGGGCTGCAGGCCGCAGTGGAGGCCAAGGAAGGGCTGGAAGCCACCGCCGAGGGTGAGGTACTGGGCACCATCACCGTGCAGAGCTACGTCGCCCTCTACCCGACGGTCTGCGGAATGACCGCGACCGCGGTGCTCGTCGGCGACCAGCTGCGGGAGTTCTACTCCCTGGAGGTCGCCGAGGTCCCGTCGAACGCCACCTGCGTGCGCGAGGACGAGCCGGACCGCATCTACGCCACCCGGGCCGAGAAGGAGGAGGCCCTGGTCGACGAGGTGCGGCGCTGTCACGAACGCGGCCGTCCGGTGCTGATCGGCACCCTCGACGTCAAGGAGTCCGAGCAGCTCGCCGCGGCGCTGCAGGCGGCCGGGGTGCCCTGCGCGGTGCTCAACGCGAAGAACGACGCCGAGGAAGCGGAGATCATCGCCGAGGCCGGCGCGTACGGGGCGGTCACCGTCTCCACCCAGATGGCCGGCCGGGGCGTCGACATCCGCCTCGGCGGCAGCGACCAGGCCGACCGGGACAAGGTCGCCGAACTCGGCGGCCTCTACGTCATCGGCAGTGGCCGGCACGACAGCCGTCGCGTCGACGACCAGTTGCGGGGCCGGGCGGGGCGCCAGGGCGACCCGGGTGGCTCCGTCTTCTTTGTCAGCCTCGAGGACGAACTGGTCACCCGCCACGCCGCCGACGCCGTGCCCCCGTCGCCGCGGATGAACGCCGACGGCCTGGTCACCGACGATCAGGTCGAGTTCGCCGTCGAGCACGCCCAGCGGGTCGCCGAGGGCGTCAACCACGAGATCCACCGCAACACCTGGCGTTACAACATGGTCATCGAGCAGCAGCGCAAGGCGCTCGCGGAGCGCCGCGAGCGGCTGCTGACCTCCGAGGTGGCCGCGTTGATGCTGATGGACCGCTTCCCGGAGCGCACCGAGGAGATGGACGAGGACATCCTCTCCCGCGCCGCGCGCTCCATCGCGCTCTACCACCTGGACCGGCTCTGGGCCGAGCACCTGTCGCACCTGTCCGAGGTGCGCGAGGGCGTGCACCTGCGGGCGCTGGGCCGGCTCGACCCGCTCGACGAGTTCCACCGCAGCGCGGTGCCGGCGTTCAACGCGCTGATGCCCGCGATCGAGGAGCGGACGGTGGCAACCTTCGACGAGACGGAGTTCGGTGACGAGTGGGAGCCGGACAGCTCGCAGCTGGTGCGGCCGAGCGCGACCTGGACCTACCTGGTGCACGACAACCCGTTCGGCTCCGAGCTGGACCGGCTGATCGCTTCGGTGGGGCGCCGGCTGGGCGCAGGCGGTCGCGGCTAATGTGACCAATGCCCCTTCCTGAGGGTTCCGCTCTCGGGAAGGGGCTGTTCACGGCACGGTTTGCGGGGAAGGCGGATCGGGTAGGTGAAACGGCCCGTCGCCGCTCGGTGAGGGCAACGATGGCGGGGGAGCTCATGCAACGAGGATCGGCAGCCGCACGTGCCGTGCCCGGCACGGTGAAGGTGGAGACCACGGTCCAGTGAGACTCCAGATCCCGGCCGACGACGACGCGGAGCTGCTGTCGGCCGGCACCGACCCGCTGAGCGTGCTCGAAACCGCCGGCCTGCTACGGGAGCTCACCGCCCGGCTGATCGGCATCGGCGACTTCGACGAGGCACTGACCGAACTCGTGCGCATCGGCAGGGAAGCCGTCGCCGGTGTCGCGGGTGCCGGGTTCACCCTGCTGCGCGCCGGCTCGCCGGCCGGAGCGGCGGCCTCGGAGGAGCGCTTCGCCGAACTCGACGGCGTCGCGCACGGCGCCGACACTCCGGCGCTGACCGCGATCCGCCGCCGTGAACTGGTCGTCTCCGACGACCTGGCAACCGAGGAGCGCTGGCAGCCGTGGACTGCCCGGGCCCGCGAACTCGGCGTGCGGGCGGCGGTCTCGGCGCCACTTGACATCGATGAGCAGATGCTCGGCGCCATCAACCTCTACGTCGCGCAACCGCGCCGCATCACGGCCCGCTGGCAGTTGACGGCGATGCTGCTGGCCGAGCACGCGGGGCTGCTGCTCGCGGCGGTGCGGGACCGGGCCCGCCAGGCGGAGCTGGTCGGCGAACTGGACCAGCTGGTGGCCAACGGCGACGTGGTGGACCAGGCGATCGGCGTGATCATGACCCAGCGGGGCTGCCGTGCCGAGGAGGCCCTCCAGGTGCTGCGCAGCGCCTCGACCGCGCTCCACGTCCCGGTGCCCGAGGTGGCCCAACGGCTGATCTCCACCGTGGCGCGTCCGCGACAGAACTGAGGTCGCGTCCCTCCTGTCGCGTTTTGTCCCGCCGGTCCCCGGGTAGCAGGACCACGAGACGACGTGACTGGGAGGTGCGCCATGGAGAGCCGACTGCGTATTCAGGGGCACCCGATCCAGCCGATGCTCGTCATGTTGCCGTACGGGCTCTTCGCCTGCGCGACGATCTTCGACCTCGCTGCCGTCACGACCGGGCTGGGGCTGCTGGGCGAGGTCGGCTACTGGACGACGATCGCCGCGCTCTTCGCCGCGGCGCTGGCCGTGGTGGCCGGGATGGTCGATCTCTGGGACGTGCCGACCGGGCCGACCCGGCGGACCGCGATCGGCTTCCACCTGGCGTACCTGGCCATGGCGGGGCTCTTCGTGCTCACCTGCCTGATCCGCGCCGGTTCGCCGGATCGCGGCGCGACCGGCGGCATCCTCGCCGCGGAACTCCTCGCGCTCGCCGTCGGCGGTTACGGGGTCGCCCTCGGCGCCCGGCTCGGCCGCTCCTTCGATCACGCCCGCAGGGAGTTCGCCGCGCGGGACGCGTTCGACGGCCCGGCGCAGCCGCTGCGGCGCCCGGTCTGAGCCGATCCTGGCGCGCCTAGGGGGTGCCCGTCCGGTCCAGGAGGGCGAGCATCTCGGGCAGGTCGAAGAAGTGCGCCACCTCGCGCGCCGACGGGCCGCCGTGCGCCGGGTCGGCGCCGGCGTCCAGCAGCGCGGTCATCGCCTCGGTGCAGCGGCGGAAGGTTGCGGCCGCCAGTGCCGTCTGTCCCCGGTCGTTGGTGCGCGAGTGGTCCGCGCCGCGGGCCAGCAGCGCCCGCACCGTCTCCGGGTGCGAGTGGTAGGCGGCCAGGATCAGCAGCGTGTCGCCCTTGTCGTTGGTCATGTTCACCGGCAGCCCGGCGTCGACGTACTCGCTCAGCTCGGCGGTCCTGCCGCCGCGGGCCAGGTCGAACATCCGGTGCGCGAACGCGAGTGTCTCCTCGTCGAACTCGTCGGCCATGGCCTCAGCGTAGTAGCGCCCCGCGCCGGTCGCAGCGGTTGATACCGTCCCCCCGAGGTGAGAGGGATCATGGACGAGCGGGTGTACGTCGGCCGGGCCGGGCCGGACGCGGCGGGCAATGCCGGCTGGTTGCTGGGTCACTTCATGCCCCCGGGCGACGTGCGCCACAGCGCCGATGTCGAGATCAAGTGGGGTGTCCACCCGGTGGGGGACCGGCGCGCCGCCTGGGTGCGTGGCGAGCAGCGTGAGGCGCTGCTGGTCCTGATCAGCGGTGGCTTCCGGGTGGAGCTGCCCGACCGGACTGTGGTGCTGCGCGCCCCCGGTGACTACGTGGTCTGGGGTCGGGGTGTGGATCACTCCTGGTACGCCGAGCAGGAGTCGGTGGTGCTGACGGTGCGCTGGCCTTCGATACCCGGCTACCGGGTGCCGGTGACGACCGGCGCCGCGGCCCCGCCGAACCGCTGCGACGGCACCGGCGGCCGTTGATCCCTGCGGTGCCGCGACGCCTGTCGGGCTGACCCCGGTGGGGGTCAGCCCGACAGGCGCGGCCCGCGGAACCCGATCAGCCGGCGGTGCTGCCGGTGGTGGCGCTCTGCGGCTCCGGCGGGGCTCCGGCGGCCGGCGGATCCTGCTCACCGCGCAACCGGGTGATCGCCCGCATGCCGTGGTAGATCACGATCGCGGCGAAGCTGCCCAGCGCGATGCCGTGGAAGGAGATCTCGCCGGCGCTCACGCTGTAGTCGGCCGCGCCGACGATGAGCGCCACCGCCGCGGTCATCAGGTTGACCGGGTTCTGGAAGTCCACGCGGGCGTCGATCCAGATCCGGGCGCCGAGGACGGCGATGAGGCCGTACAGCACGGTGGTGGCGCCGCCGAGGACCCCGACCGGAACGGTCCCGATGAGCGCGCCGAACTTCGGGCTGAGGCCCAGCAGGATCGCCGACAGCCCCGCCACCAGATAGGCGGCGGTGGAGTAGACCCGGGTCGCGGCCATCACCCCGATGTTCTCGGCGTAGGTGGTGGTCGCCGATCCGCCGCCGGCGCCGGCCAGCATCGTCGCGACGCCGTCGCCCATGAAGGCCCGCCCCATCTCACGGTCGAGGTTGCGGCCGGTCATCGCCGCCACGGCCTTGACGTGCCCGGCGTTCTCGGCGATCAGGACGAAGACCACCGGGGCCATCAGCACGGCGGCGTGCCAGGTGAAGGTCGGGGCGTGGAAGTCCGGCAGGCCGATCCAGGCGGCGTTGCGCAGGTTGTCGAGGGCGTCGGCGGGCAGCCCGCCGGCCACGGCCGCGTAGGCCCAGCCGACGGCGACGCCGAGCAGGATCGACAGCCGGCCGAGGAAGCCGCGGAAGGCGACGGTGGTGATCAGGATCGCGGCGAGAGTGACCAGGGCGATCAGCGGCTGGGCCTTGACCCCGCCGTCACCGCCGCCGTCCCAGGCGGTCGGGGCGAGGTTCAGTCCGATCATGGCCACGATGGCGCCGGTGACGACGGGCGGCATCAGCGTGTCGATCCAGCGCGACCCGGCCCACTGCACGATCGCCCCGACCGCGGCGAAGAGCGCACCCGCGACGATGATGCCGCCCAGCGCCGGCCCGATGTCGCCGCCGGCCTTCGCGGCCAGCACCGGGGCGATGAAGGCGAAGGAGGAACCGAGGTACGACGGCACGCGTCCGCGGGTGATCAGCAGGAAGAGCAGTGTGCCGATGCCGGAGAAGAAGAGCGTGGTCGCCGGCGGAAAACCGGTGATCAGGGGAACGGTGAAGGTGGCGCCGAACATCGCCACCACGTGCTGGACTCCGATGCCCATGGTGCGGGGCCAGGAGAGGCGTTCGTCGGGGCGGACCACCTCGCCGCGGGCGATGGTCCGGCCGTCACCGTGCAGGGTCCAGGGACTCCAACGCCGGCGTACGGGGGTGCGAGGAGTTGTCTCTTGGGTCATTGGTCGGGCACCTTGCGACTTGTGGGGTTCTGTCGGCGATCATGGTGTCCGATGTGCAGGGCACCGACCAAGTCTTGCTCGTCTCGTGCGCGATGCCCAGTGGCCGGGACGTGACGCGTCAGACCGGTCCGCGTCCGCCGGGGTAGGGGTGGGCCATGGCGTCGGCGGGGGCAGCCTGGGTGGCAGCGTGGGCAGCCTCGTCGGTCCAGGGCGAGATCGGCAGGCGCCGCGGGCGCAGCAGTGGCGCCTCGGCGAGCGGGATGTAGACCCGGGCGTCGACGGCCTCGGCGAGCAGCAGCGCCGCCACCAGGCTGGTCGGACGCGACTGTGGCCGGGCGTCGAGGCAGCGCCGGTAGAGGTCGGCGATCTCGCCGGGGAGCCCGTCGGGAGCAGGCAGAGGCGCCGGCTCGACCTGCCGCGGCGGCCGCAGGTCCGCGATTTCGGTCCCCTTGGGCCAGGGCAGCCGCCCGGTGATGCACAGGTGCAGCAGCACGCCGACGGCGTAGATGTCGGCGGCCGGGGTGGCCGCGGCGCCGTCGAAGCGCTCCGGGGCGGTGTAGGCGGGGGTGCCGAAGAGGACCTCGTCCGGGTCGTCGTCGCGGTGCCCGGCGGGAGCGGCGATGCCGAAGTCGAGGACCTTGGCTCCGGCGGGAGTGAGGATGATATTGGCGGGTTTGATGTCGCGGTGCACGATGCCGCCGGCGTGGGCGGCTGCCAGCGCGGCGCAGACCTCGGCGCAGACCCGCACGGCGATGCGCCAGTCCAGCGGGCCTTCGCGCAGGTGCTGGGCGAGGGTGTCGCCGGTTACCAGCTCCATGACGATGTAGGGGACGCGGGAACCGACGCCGGTGGTGGTCCCGAAGTCGTGCACGGCGGCGACGTTCGGATGCACGAGCCGGGCCGCGGCCCGGGCCTCGTCGCGCACGCGGGTGACCCCCGTGTCGCCGGGTGAGCCGCTGCCGGGGGCGAGGAGTTTGACGGCGACCCGCCGGTCGAGCACCTGGTCGTGCGCCTGCCAGACCTCCGACATGCCGCCGAGGCCGATGCGATGTTCGAGTCGATAACGCCCGCCGAGCGTCCGCATGAGAGATCCTGTCCTTCGCACCGCCCTGGTCCGGCCCGTGATCGAGGTACCCGCGCCGCCTCCTGCGCAAACTGCTCATCGACGACGGTCGAATAGCCGACGCATTCCCTACCGATCCGGTATGGAAATGAGCTATGGTGGAGCCGCCCGACATCCTCCGCTTCGGACGGACCTCGCATGCACCCCGCCTCGCCGTACGCCGCTCGCGCCGCCGGATCCGGCCGCGCCCGCCGCCGCGTGCCGCCGTGGCCCTGGTATGGCTGTTGTCGCGGCGTCCGGCCCGGCTGTTGTCGCGGCGTCCGGCCCGGACTCGCGCGGGTCTGACCCAGTACCCGTAGTCGCGCACGGCTCTGGTCTAATCATCCAGACCGGACACTCAGAGCGATCGCCCGATCTCGGATTGTCGGCGAAACATCACAGTCGGACAACGGCCCCGGGTTCCATCCCGTGGTCGGCAGCGCCGAGCCGGACGGCGGGACCGCCACCGCCCGGTGACCATGGATCGACCAAGGAGGACCATGTCGGTCAGGCCCGCCCCGCGTACCGCATGGCACATCGCACCACCGGCGCCGCCCGGCAGGCTCCCGGTCGCCCGGCGCCGTCCGGACGGCCCGCCGGGCGCGGCGCTGGTGCTCACCCTGTCGATCCCGGCGATCGAGGAGGAACGGCTGACCGCGCCGGTGCGGCGGCTGCTCGACGCCGCCCGGGAGGTGCTGGCCAGCGGCGACCCCAGCGTGGTCGTCACCGCAGCGCCGGTCGAACCCAGGGCCTCCGCGCCGGCGCCGGCGCCGGCGCGACCCGGGCTGCACATCCTGGTCCAGTCGCGCTCGGTACTGCGCGACGGCGAACCGCTGTCGTTGACCCGGCTGGAGTTCGACCTGCTGCTGCACCTGGCCGAGAACCCGCGCCGGGTCTTCACCCGGCTGCAACTGCTCACCGCCGTCTGGGGCTACGAGCACGCCGGGGTGCGCACCGTCGACGTGCACGTGCGCCGGCTGCGCGGCAAGGTCGGCGGTGAGGCCTCCCTGGTCACCACCGTCTACGGCGTCGGCTACCGCCTCGCCGACGAGGCCCGGGTCACCATCGACCGCCGGGGCTGAACGCGCGGGCGTGGCAGGCTGGGGAGCATGCGGTTTCGCCCCGTCACCCCCGAGCGCCTCATCGCCGAGCTGGCCGACCGCATCGCCGTCACCGCGCCGCAGGGCCGGTTGCGGGTGGCGATCGACGGCGCGCCCGCCGCCGAACCCGAGCTGCTCGCCGGCGCCCTGGTCGACCCGCTGCGGGCCCGCGGCCGACCGGTACTGCACGTACGCACCGAGGACTTCCTGCGCCCGGCGTCGTTGCGCCTGGAACACGGGCGCCGAGACCCCGACAGCTACTACGACGGCTGGTTCGACCTGGCCGGCCTCCGTCGTGAGGTGCTCGACCCGGCCGGCCCGGCCGGCTGCGGGCGGGTGCTGCCCAGCCTGTGGGACAGCCGCGCCGACCGGGCCAGCCGTGCCGACTACGTCGACCTGCCGCCGGGCGGGGTGCTGCTCGTCAGCGGGGCCCTGCTCGCCGGCGCCGGGCTGCCCGTGGAGCTCACCGTCCACCTGCTGCTCACCCCGGGGGCGCTGGGCCGGCGTACCCCGGCGGACCAGCAGTGGACACTGCCGGCCTTCGCCCGGTACGCCGACGAGGTGGCGCCGCACAGGTTCGCCGACGTCGTCGTGCGCGCCGACGATCCCCGGCGGCCGGCGCTCGGCGAGCCCGCCGCCGATTCCCGGGGCTGACCCGAGCAGCCGGTTTGGCCTTGACGCGGGTGGGGTACTCGCCCGGCTCAACAGCGACCCCACCGGCGCACCTGCGACATCGCAGCCGGGGGGTCGCGCCGATGCGACGACGGAGAGGCGGGGCGAATGCTCGTCCAGGAAAAGGTCACCACGGTTCGTTCGCAGGTCGAGATCGACCGTATCCGGGTCTCGCTGCAGACCCGCTACGACGAACTGACCACCGAGTACGACCGGGCGCTGACCCAGAGTCAGGTGCTGCGGGTGGTGGAGATCGGTGACACCGCGGGGGACGACCAGGCCGACAGCGGCACCAAGACCGCCGAACGGGACACCGCCCAGTCCCTGCTGCGCACCATCCTGGAACGACGGGCCCAGTTCGAGCGCGCGCTGTCCCGCCTGGAGGAGGGCACCTACGGCTGGTGCGAGGGTTGTGCGGCCGGCATCCCGGTGGAGCGGCTGGAGATTTTCCCGGCGGCCACCACCTGCGTCTCCTGCAAGCAGACCCGCGAGCGGCGCGCGCTGGCCTGACGCCGGTGGTCGCTGCCGTGGGCCGGTGCCGGCCCGGTGACGAACCCGCGGGCGGCGCCCATGGGTGACATCCGGGTCGGCACCGCCTCGTGGACCGACCCCACCCTGCTGGAATCGGGCTGGTACCCGCCCGAGGCCGACGACCCGCAGAAGCGACTGGCCTACTACGCCGAACACTTCCCGCTGGTCGAGGTGGACGCCACCTACTACGCGCCGCCGGCGGAGAAGACCGCCCAGCTCTGGGCGCAGCGCACCCCGCCGGGTTTCCTCTTCACCGTCAAGGCGTTCAGCCTGCTGACCGGCCATCCGACCCGGACGAACGCGATCCACGCCGACCTGCGCCCGGCGACCGGCAAGCGCACCGTCTACCCGGGCGACCTGCCCGCGCAGGCGTACGAGGAGGTCTGGACGCGGTTCCTGTCTGCGCTGGACCCGCTGGTCGCCGCCGGCAAGCTCGGTGCCCTGCTGTTCCAGTTCCCGCCGTGGTTCGGCATCAAGCGGGCCAACAAGGAGTACCTGTGCGAGGTGCGGGACCGCTGCGCGCCGCTGCCGGTCACGATCGAGTTCCGCAACAGCTCCTGGCTCACCGACGACAACCGGGCCGAGACGCTGGACTTCCTGCGCGACAACCGCTTGCCGCTGGTCTGCGTGGACATGCCGCAGGGGCACCGCAGCTCGGTGCCGCCGGTGCTGGCGGTGACCGCCGAGCCGGCGACGGTGCGCTTCCACGGGCACAGCGCGAAGTGGGACAGCCGCGACATTCACGAGAAGTTCGGCTACCGGTACTCCGACCGGGAGCTGCGTCAGTGGGCACCGAAGCTGCGGGAACTCGCCGACTCGGCCGAGCACACCCACGTGCTGATGAACAACTGCTACCGCGACTACGCCCAGCGCAACGCCCAGACCCTGAGTGGCCTGCTGGGGTCGTGAACCATGTCGTTCGGTGAACCTTCGGTCACGCTGGGCGGTTTCCGACTACGGTGATTACTGAAGATCACGGCGGGGTACCACCAGCCGCGACGGCCCGTCGCGCGGACGGGACGAGGGAGTACGAGGGGGCAGTCATGAAGCTCAACGACGACGACATGCGTACCACCGCTGGCGCGGCCGCCGAGGGTCCGGCCGACGGCGGTGCGACGCCGGGTCAGCACGACGGTGGCGCGGATGGCAGCGCGGAGGGTCCGGCCGATGGCGGTGCGACGCCGGGTCAG
>NZ_JBLLDT010000009.1:0-87940 GCF_049523535.1 Melissospora conviva | reverse complement strand
AGCACGACGGTGGCGCGGATGGCAGCGCGGAGGGTCCGGCTGACGGCGGTGCGACGCCGGGTCAGCACGACGGTGGCGCGGATGGCAGCGCGGAGGGTCCGGCTGACGGCGGTGCGACGCCGGGTCAGCACGACGGTGGCGCCGACGGCAGTGCTCGCTGAGAAAGGCCGGCAGTGACGCACAGCCAACCGCCGGGCGGCCCCGACCGCCCGGCGGTGCTTCATTCCGAACCCGGTGCCGCACTGCGGCGCTGCGCCGCGATCGAGACCGAGAAGTTCGCCACCGGCCACTGGGGCCGGGCGCCGTTGCTCTCGCGCGCCGCCGAACTGCCCAACCCGGCGGGCTTCACCGACCTGCTCAGCCCGGCCGACGCCGACGAGCTGCTCAGCCGACGCGGGCTGCGGACACCGTTCCTGCGGATCGCCCGCAACGGTGAGCTGGTCCCGGCTGCCCGCTACACCGGCGGCGGCGGGGCCGGCGCCGAGATCGGCGACCAGGTCCTCGACGAGCGGGTGCTGGAGCTCTACTCCGGCGGCGCCACCCTCGTGCTGCAGGGCCTGCACCGGCTCTGGCCGCCGCTGACCGAGTTCACCCGGCACCTCGCCGCCGACGTCGGGCAGCCGCTGCAGGTCAACGCCTACCTCACTCCGCCCGACAGTCAGGGCTTCGCGACCCACTACGACACCCATGACGTCTTCGTGCTCCAGGTCGACGGACGCAAACACTGGCGCATCCACGCTCCCGTGCTGGCCGACCCACTGGAGCGCCAGCCGTGGGGCGGCCGCGCCGATGAAGTCGGCGCCGTCGCCGACGGCACGCCTGCGCTCGACGTGGTGCTCGAACCCGGGGATGCCCTCTACCTGCCCCGTGGCTGGCTGCACAGCGCCCAGGCGCAGGCCGAGAGCTCGCTGCACCTGACCGTCGGCGTCCGGGCGCTGACCCGCTACACCCTCGTCGAGGAGCTGCTGGCGCTCGCCGCCGAGGACGCGCGACTGCGCGCCGGGCTGCCCTTCGGTCTCGACGTGGCCGACCCGGAGGCGATCGAGCCGGTGCTGACCGAGACGGTGGAGGCGCTGCGGGACTGGCTCCACCGCGTCGAGCCCGCCGCGGTCGCCGACCGGCTGCGCCGCCGGGCCTGGCCCGCGTCGCGCCCGGCGCCGATCCGCCCGCTGGCCCAGGCGGCCGCCGTCGACACGCTCGACGCCACCGCACGCATCGCGCTGCGCGACGGGCTGCGCTGCCGGCTGCGCGCCGACGGGGACGAACGTGTTGAACTGCTTACCTTCGACCGCACGATCAGCTTCCCGGCCCAGTGCGCGCCGGCGCTGCGGACGCTGCTCGAAGCCCGCCCGGTGCAGGTGGCGCAGCTGCCCGGACTCGACGACGACGCCGACCGGCTGGTGCTGGCCCGGCGGCTGCTGCGGGAGGCGATCGCCGTACCGGCCGCAGGGCCGCAGCGGTGGCGATCGCCGGGGGGCCCTGCGGCGTCGTGACCGCACCGCTCACCGGACCGCCGAGAGGGGTCAGCGCAGCAACAACAGCAGGGTGGCGGCGGTTACCAGCCCGGCGCTGAGCACCACCGCCACCGGCCCGGGACCGAGGGCGGCATGCCGGCGGTCGGCCAGCACCTTCGCCGGCGCCAGCGCCGCGAAGGGACCGAGCATCGTCACCGCCAGCGCGAGCACCGGCATTCCCACCGCCAGCTCACCGCCGTAGTGGTCGCCCAGCGCCCGCGCGCCCAGTCCGAGCGCGAACGTCAGCACGGTGGTCAGGACCCCGGCCAGCGCCAGCAGCGGATTTGCCGAACCGTCGAGTTCACCGGGGCGGCCGGCCCGGTCCAGCAGGTCGCGGGCCGCGGCGAGCAGCGCCACCGGATCACCGCCGGCCCCGGACGCGGGCACCGGCGGGCTGCCCAGCCGGTTCGGCCCGAGCCGCACCCGCCGGCGCAGCACCTCCCAGAGCTCGGCTGCCTCCCGGTCGACCTGCGCCACCTGCTCGGCGGCCGCCGTCACCTCCGCCCGGGCGCTCGCCACCCGGTCGCGGGCCGCACGTACCGCCGCCTCGGCGGCCTCGCACTGCTGGGCGTACCAGCCGTGGGCCTCCTGACGCTGGTCGGCCAGCCGGCCGTTGAGCGCGGCCAGTTCGGCCACCGCCGCCTCGTACGCGGCCTGCCGTTCGCTCATGACTGCGGCCCGTACGGGATGATGACCTGGCCGGTGCGGTGGACCGCCCGGTCGAAGTAGAGCGCCCGCCACGGGCGGGGATACCAGTGCGGACCTCCCGGGCCGGGATACAGCGGCGCGAGTTCGGCGCCCTGCACGTCCAACGCCACCCACGCGCCGATCTGGTCGGTACGCGACGCCGGGCCTCCCAGGTCGGCGCGCAGCCGCGCCACACCCCGCCACCAGCCGAGCAGATGGATGCGCCGCTCCGGCCCGTCGTGCAGGATCCGGCGCAGCTGATGCAGGCCCGCCTCGCCTCCGGGCAGCCGCCGCAGCGCGTCGACGGCGTAGACCAGCAGGTAGTGCGGGGTCGCCGCCGCCTCGGTCAGCTCCCCGGCGGTCTCGTCGAGGAGCTCGCCGACGCTCTGCTCGTCGTACCAGGCGGCGTCGTCGCCGAGCGCGGCGAAGAGCGACCGGGCCGCGGTGTCGGCGTCCGGGTCGAGGCAGGCGACGGAGAAGCGGGCGGCGCCGGGCCGGTGCTGGCGGGCCAGCGAGCGGCCGGCGGCGTCGAGGACCGCGCAGGCCTCGTCGACGCGGGTGCCGAGCACCGCCAGGTTGCGGCCGGGCGCCCGTGGCAGGCGCAGCCGCGCCGACCGGGCCCGCACGTCGATGACCTCGCCGAGCAGCGCCACCGGCGCGCCCGTTCCCGGCTCGGCCGGGCCCAGCTCGCGCAGGTCCGGCGCGGCGGTCAGCAGCGGCACGGCGTCACCGTCGAAGAGCCGCGGCGGGGCGGCGTCGGGGGTGCGCATCCGCCAGAGCCGCTGCTGCAGGTCGTTCCAGCTCTGCCGGTCACCGGCGTTCGGGATCCGGGCGATCCGGTTCCCCTCGGCCATGCCCGACTCGTCGTTGACGACCGCATGGTGGCGCGGCAGGCTCTGCGCCGCGTCGTTGCGTTCGGCCAGGATCCGCAGCGCCTTCGGCAGGGCGATGCGCAACGTGAACTGGGCGACCAGCGCGGGCCGTCCCCAGAGCGCCTCGATGCCCCGCACGTCCTGGGAGGCCAGCACCAGGTGGATGCCCTGTGAGCGGCCGCGCCGGGCCAGGTCCTCCAGCAGGTCCGCGGCCTCGCGTACGACGGCGTCGCGGCCGGCGAGCAGCATCTGGAACTCGTCGACCACCGCGACGATGCGGGGCCAGTGCCCGTCGGGATCGGCGTCCCGCAGTTCGGCGAGGGTCGTCACCTCGTGCTTGCGGGCGGCGTCCGCGCGTCGTCGCAGCTCGTCGGCGAGGAACCGCAGCAGTGCCAGCCCGAACTCCCGGTCGGTGTTGACGTTGATGCCGACCAGCCGCAGGTGCGGCAGCCAGCTCGGGTCCCGGCGGCCCTGGGCGAACCGGGCGAAGGAGACCCCCTCCTTGAAGTCGAGCAGGTACAGCTCCAGTTCGGCGGGGGAGTAGCGCGTGGTCAGCGCCGCGATCCAGGCGAAGATCAGGTTTGTCTTGCCGGTGCCCGACGGACCGCCGATCAGGGCGTGCGGCGGGTAGTCGCCCAGCGTCAACGACACCGCGTGCCCGTCCGCGCCGTCGCCGATCGGCACGGTCAACGACTCGGTGGCGCTCTCCCGCCAGAACTGCTCCGCCGCGGGCAGCAGGTCGGCCAGCAGCGCCGGCGGGGGACCGGCGCTGAAACGTGCCGCCACCTCCCGGCAGGTGCGGCTGACCAGGGGGGCCGGCGGGGACGGATCCAGGCGTACCGGCAGCGTGCCCAGGCCGCTCAGGCGGGCGCCGTCCCCGTCGGCGGTGAGCCGGCGCAGCGTGGGCCGCTGCGGCAGGTCGATGTCGCGCACCACCAGGTGCACGCCACAGGCGGCGCCGGTGCGCAGGATCCGGTCCAGCTGCCCCCGCTCGTGCCGGGAGGGCTCCTCGCCGCCGAGCAGGACCGCGACCCGCCACGGTTCGGGGCGGCGTCCGGTGGCGGCGGCCAGTTCGTGCAGCGAGCTGTGCTCACCGGCGAGCACCGTCTCGTTGATCCGGCGGATGTGGTCGACGAGTTCGTCGAGGAGCGCGCCCAGCCCGCCCGGCCCGGCGAAGGTCAGCAGACCCGCCCCAGCCAGCGGTGCGAAGCCGGCCAACCCGCCGCCCAGCTGCTCCGGGTCGTAGCCGGCGAGGCGGACCAGTCCCGGCTCGGCCTGCCCGAGGCAGCGCAGCAGGACCCCGCTCACCGCCGCGTCGCAGCCGGGCGCGTCGGCGCCCGACACGTGCAGGTGGCCGCTGTCCAGCAGGGGCAGCAGCGCCGGGACCGGCTGCCCGCCGGGCACCTGCGCCTCGCCCACGCGTACCGGGTCGGCGCGCTGCCCGCGCGGCAGCGGCGCCGGCGCCCAGTCGTCCCAGCCGGTGCCGGCGGCACCGGGAGCGGCCAGGGCGGCCGCGCCACGGGCCGCGGCGGTGAGCCGGTCGAGCCGGTCGGCGTGGCGGGTGTCGATGACCGCGAGCCGCCGGTCCCGCTCCGCGCCGACGCGGTCGGGCACCTCGGCGGCGGCCCGCCGGGTGCGCTCCAGCCGGGCGGTGGCCGCTTCCTGGGCGGCGCGGGCCGAGCGCAGCCGGTCGCGGGCCGCGCCCTGCGCCTGGGACAGGGTGGCCCTGATCCGGGCGGCGAGCTCGGCGCGCAGGTCAGCCACGGTCGGGCTCCGGCAGATCAGTCACGGCGCCGCTCCGGCAGGTCGCGGTTGAGCCGGCCGGCCAGGTATCCGGTGAGCACCGCCGAGGCGACCGCCGGGTCGGCCGGGTTGCCCGCTGTCGTGCTCCGCCGCGGCGGCGGGGTGCGGCAGACGCGGCTGAGCACGTCCTCCAGTACCGGTGCCGGCAGGCCGGGCAGCAGCGACCGTACGGCGGTGTCGACCTCCCGGCGCAGCCGCGGCAGGTCCTGCCCACGGGGTGGGTGACCGAGCAGGTCGGCGCAGAGTTCCCGCAGCAGCGGCGGGGTGAGCGCGGCCAGGCCGAGGCCGGCGTCGGTGCGGGCCCGGCGCAGCTCGGCGTGGAGCCGGTCCCGGTCGCCGCTGCGGGCCTGCCGGGCCACCCGCCGCAGCAGGTCACCGGGGTCGGCGGTCTGTTCGTGCTGCTCGCCGCTCTGTGCGGGGGAACCGGTCAGCTCGGCGACCCGCTCGCGCCACCAGCGGCCCGCCGGATCCGGCGCCGTCGTCTTCCGGGACGCCGTCAGCGGGCGCGCCGCGACGTCCGCGGCGGCCGGCTCACCGGCCGGCCGGGACCGCTGCGGCGCGGGACGGGCGGCGCCGACCTGCTCCGGACGCGGTGTGCCGCCGCGCGTCTGCGGCTGCTCCGGTGCCCGCCGCGGGTCGTCCTCGGGCTGCCGTTGCCCGTCGTGGGGCCGCTGCCGGACCGGCTCGCGCCCGTCGCGCTCGCCCGTCGCGCCGGCGTCGCCGTCGACCATCCCGATCGCCGTCAGGTACGCCGCCAGGTGCTCCTGGGCCACCCGCAGCGCGTGGGAGGCGGCTTCGGCGTGCTCCACCGCCGCGCCCAGCTCCGGCACCCCCATCGGGTCGGCGGAGGACTCGCGGACCCGGCGCAGCTGCTCCGCGGCGGTGCCGAAGCGTTCCAGCGCGGCCAGGATCGCCGCCACCGGCAGCTCGTCGGAGGCGGCGCGCAACCGCACGGCCAGCTCCTCGATCAGCGACATGGTCAGAGCGTCGAGACGTAGAGTTCGGCCTGCTCGACGGCGGTGAGCACGGCTGCCAGGCACTCCTGGAGCTCCTGGCCGGCCTGCGCAAGCGAGGAGTGGGCGGCGGTGACACTCTCGTGTCCGCTGCCCTCCAGCGCGCCGGCGAGGGTCTGCTGCGCCTCGGCTAGCTTCTCCCCGGCGGCCTGCACCGCGGCCTGTCCCTCTCCGATCTGTGCCAGGGCCGCGTCGATGGCGGCCTTGAGCTCGGCGACACTCGACACAGGACCTCCTGGGGGTGGGAAGAGTCCGGGACAGCCTAAGCGGATTATGCCCCGATGATCGCGTCCGGGGCATCTGGACAGCGGCGCGTCCGCCGTCCCGTCGGGTGGCCTTGCCGGGGCCCGGTCAGTCGTGGCCGGTGGCCCCGGTCAGCCAGCGCGGGCCGCGTACCTCGGCGTCCTCGGCCGCCACCCGGGCGCACAGCAGCCGGTCGGCGGTGACCACGACCCGGCGGCGTCCCGGGTGCGCCCGGACCACCTCGACGATCGTGTCGTCGCCGCTGCCGGGCGCGGCGACCACCTCCACCCCGGGCACCGCCGGGATGTCCCGGGCCGCGCCCTCCACCACCAGCACCACCCGCACCGGTGGCACCACCTCGGCCAGACCACCGGCGGCGATGCCGGTCAGCCGGTCGCGCAGCCGGGCGGTGGCGCCGGCACGATCACGCCACCAGCCGTCCGGACGGGACCCGACCACGTTCGCGGCATCGACGATCAGCACGGTCTCGGCCTGCTCCATCTTCCCAGGGTGCCAGGGGCGTGACGTTTGTGCCGACGGCCGCCGGGTAGCCCACGCCGACCGCTTCACGCCGTGGGGGGAAACAGATCATGACGCAGGGACCCGCCGATTTCGGCTCCGACCCCTGGGACGAGTTCCTCGCCCGGTACTTCGGCCGGGGGGAGGGGCGGCGGCCGGGGCAGCGCGTCGACATCACCCGGTTGATGACCGCCGACGCGCGTGAACTGCTCGCCGAGGCCGCCCGGCGCGCCGCGCAGAAGCGCAGCGCCGATCTCGACACCGATCATCTGCTCTGGGCCGCTCTGCAGCGCGAGCCGTTGCGGGACCTGGTCAGCCGGGCCGGCGCCGACCCGTACGCCCTGGTCAACGCGCTCGGCGGCCGGGGCAACGGGACGCCCAAGGGGCAGGTGCCGCCGCACCTGTCGCTGACACCGGCGGCGAAGCGGGCGCTGCTCGACGCCCACCAGCTCTCCCGGGCGATGGGGGCCAGCTACATCGGGCCCGAGCACATCCTGATGGCGCTGCCGCTGAACCCGGAGTCGCCGGCCGGGCGGATGCTGGCCGCCGGCCGGATCCAGCCCGAGTCGTTGCAGGCCGCCAGCGCTGAGAAGGGGGCCGCGCCGGAGGGACGGGCCGACCGGGGCACCCCGACGCTCGACCAGTACGGCCGCGATCTCACCGATCTGGCCCGGGAGGACCGCATCGACCCGGTCATCGGGCGTACCGACGAGATCGAGCAGACCGTGGAGATCCTGTCCCGGCGTACCAAGAACAACCCCGTCCTCATCGGTGAGGCGGGTGTGGGCAAGACCGCCATCGTCGAAGGGCTCGCCGAGCGGATCATCGACGGTGACGTGCCGCAGACGCTGCTCGGCAAGCGGGTCATCCAGCTGGACCTGGCGGGGCTCGTCGCCGGCACCCGCTACCGCGGTGACTTCGAGGAACGGCTCAAGAAGGTCATCGACGAGATCCGCGCCCACAACGACGAACTGATCATTTTCCTGGACGAGCTGCACACCCTGGTCGGGGCCGGCGGCTCCGGCGGCGAGGGCAGCGGCATGGACGCCAGCAACATGCTCAAACCGGCGCTGGCCCGCGGCGAGCTGCGGGTGATCGGCGCGACCACCCTCAACGAGTACCGCAAGAGCATCGAGAAGGACGCCGCGCTGGCCCGCCGTTTCCAGCCCGTTCTGGTGCCCGAGCCGACCGTCGAGGACACCATCACCATCCTGCGGGGGTTGCGGGACCGCTACGAGGCGCACCACCAGGTCCGCTTCACCGACGAGGCGCTCGTTGCCGCAGCGCAGCTCGCCGACCGCTACGTCACCGACCGGTTCCTGCCGGACAAGGCGATCGACCTGATCGACCAGGCGGGCGCCCGGGTGCGGCTGCGCACGCGGACCCCGGCCGCCGATGTGCGCGACCTGGAACGGCAGCTGCAGGAGATCCGGCGGGACAAGGATCAGGCCGTCTCCGACGAGCAGTACGAGCGCGCCTCCCAGCTGCGCGACCGGGTGCAGCAGTTGCAGGACGAGATCGGCCGGGCCGAGGGGCAGGGCGACTCGCCGCAGGTGCCCGCCGTCGACACCCAGGAGATCGCCGAGGTGGTGTCCCGCTCCACCGGCATCCCGGTGCGTCAGCTCACCGAGGAGGAACGGGACCGGCTGCTGCGCCTGGAGTCGCAGCTGCACGAGCGCGTGATCGGCCAGGACGACGCGGTCAACGCCGTCGCCGAATCGGTCCGCCGCTCCCGCGCCGGTCTCTCCGACCCGGACCGTCCGATGGGCAGCTTCCTGTTCCTGGGTCCCACCGGTGTGGGCAAGACCGAGCTGGCCAAGACGCTGGCCGAGGTGCTCTTCGGCGACGAGGACCGGATGATCCGCCTGGACATGAGCGAGTTCCAGGAGCGGCACACGGTCAGCCGGCTCGTCGGCGCCCCACCCGGCTACGTCGGCTACGAGGAGGCCGGGCAGCTCACCGAGGCGATCCGCCGCCGGCCGTACGCGGTGGTGCTCCTGGACGAGATCGAGAAGGCCCACCAGGACGTCTTCAACGCGCTGCTGCAGGTCCTGGAGGACGGCCGGCTCACCGACAGCCAGGGGCGGACGGTGAACTTCCGCAACGCAGTGGTGATCATGACGAGCAACCTGGGTTCGGAGCTGATCACCGGCACCCGCCGTTCGGTGGGCTTCGGCGAGGTCGGCGACGGCCGCGAACGCGAGGCCCGGGACCTGCGGGAGAGCCTGATGCGCCGGCTGCAGGAGTCCTTCCGGCCGGAGTTCCTCAACCGCATCGACGAGATCATCATCTTCCAGCGCCTGGAGATCGAGCAGCTGCGTCAGATCACCGGGCTGCTGCTGGAGGAGACCCGCCGCCGGCTGCACGCCCAGGACGTCTCGCTCTCCTTCGACGACTCCGCCGTGGACTGGATCGCCGCGCATGGCAACCGCCCCGAGTTCGGGGCGCGTCCGTTGCGGCGGGTGATCCAGCGTGAGGTGGAGAACCCGCTGTCGACGATGCTGCTCGACGGGGCGATCAGCTCCGGGCAGCAGGTCCGGGTCGGTGTGCGCGACGACCGGCTCAACTTCGACGTCAGCGCCGCGGCCCGCACCGACCGCACCCCGGCGACCAGCACCCATCCGCGATGACCGACGCGGACGGACCCGGGCTGCCCGAAGAGGACGCGGAGGAGCCGATCCGCGCCGAGCCCATCGCGAATCCGGCGCGCGTGCGCGTCGCCGCCGCGGAGACGCCCGACCGGCTCTCCGACGACCCGGTCCCGGCCCCGCCGGGACCCGACGGTGAGGAGTGACGATGCCCCGTGACCAGCGGCTCGACCCGGAGGTGGAGGCGTTGTGGGACGACTTCCACTTGTACGTCAATGTCAGCTCCGAGCAGCTGCGCTCCTGGCTGCTGACCGAAGGCTCCGGTACGCAGGCCTTCCCGGCCGAGGCGCAGGACGCGACCTCGGAGCAGGGCCGGAGCATCCTCGCCGTGCTGCGCAAGCGCAAGGTGGACCTGACCCCCGCCGACGTGGACGTCATGCGTGACACGGTGATGGAGATCCAGGAGCTGCTGGCGTCGCCGCCGCGCGCCGGCGCGTCCGATCAGGGTTGGCGGCATGCGCTGCTGAGCCTCGGCCACGACGTGCTGCGTGAACGGGAGCTGGCGACGGAGCCGGGGGCCCCGCAGCACCGCCGGCACCCGGGCTGAGACCCGGCGTCATGGGCCGACGTGCAGGCCGCGGCACCCGCATCGACGGGGGCCGTGGCCTGCACGTCCGGTGCTGTCACCGTGGCTGCGCCACCGGCGTGACGCTACTGCGATTCGAAGCTCTCGATCCGCAGCCCCATCGCCTCGGCGCTCGCGCGTCGCTGCCGGCGCAGCTGCTCCTCGTGGGCCAGCAGGTTCGCGTACTCGGCCATGTCGGCCAGCCCGGGCACGTCCGGCACCCGGCGCAGGAACGCCTCCATCTCGGCCGAGGCGGCGTTGTGCGCGGTGGCGGCGTCGAGGGCGACCTCGCGGACGTCGACGGACGGATTCTGATCGGTCATGGGCGTTGCGTACCCCGGGTGGTGCCGTTCGCACCCGTGTCATCCGCCCACGGCCACGGGCTCAGGCAGCCGAGTGCTGGTGGGCCCCGAACGACGGGTTGCGCCCCAGCCAGGCCAGGTACTGCGGGTGCGGGGCGAGCGCGTCGGTGTACGCGTCGACCGCCAGTTCGAGGATCTGCTCGGCGTAGCCGGCGGCCGGGGCGTCGGGGTGCCAGCCGAGCAGCAGCCGCCAGCGCAGCGGTACGCCCGCCAGGGGCCGGGTGACCAGGCCCGCGACCGGACGGAACGTCGCCTGGCACAGCGCCACCGCCTCACCGGCGTCGACCAGGTCCACACAGCCGCGTACGTCGGTCTCGTAGACCTTCCGGGGGGTGAAACCGGCCCGGGCGCAGGCGGCGGCGAAGCAGTCGCCGAAGCAGCCGTCGCCCGGGGCGGTCACCCACTGCTCCCCGGCGAGAGCGCCCAGGGGCACCTCTTCGCTTGCGGCGAGCGGGTGGGTCTCCGGCAGCAGCACGAAGACCGGGTCCATCGCCACCTCCCGCCAGCTGAGCCCGAACTCCGCCGACGGAGTCGTCTGCCCGCAGACACCGGTCAGCGCGTAGTCGAGCCGGGCGCCGGCGACCAGCCGGCCCAGCTCGTCGGCGGACCAGGAGGCGTAGGTGCTGATCTGCGCCTGTGGCTGACTGAGGGCCAGCCGGTGGATCAGCCGGCCGAGGATGGGGCTGTTGACGCCGCCGAAGCGGTAGCGGCTGAGCCCGTCTCCACCGCCGGCGAGCCGGGTCGCCTCGTCCTGCAGCCCCTTCATCGCCGGCAGCAGCACCCGGGCACGGGCGAGCACCAGCTCGCCGAGCGCGGTGGCCCGGGCGCCGCGCCGGTCGCGCTCGAAGAGCGGCCCGCCCAGGGTGCGTTCGATTCGTTGGAGTTGCGCGGTCAGCGCCGGCTGGGCCAGCCCGAGCACCGATGCGGCCTTCGTGACGCTGCCGGTCTCCGCGATGGCGCAGACCACCCTCAGGTGACGCAGCTCCAGGTTCATAACGTGACGGTATGACCCCGGCGAACGCACCGGAAGACCTTGGGTTCAGTGATGTTTATCGAATTGTGCCTGTCGGCTGCGGGTTGACGTTCAGCCGGCGTCGCGATCTTTGAGGTCCTCGGGACGGGTGTGCCGGCCGGAGACCACGTCGCGGACCTTGTCGACCATGCCCAGGGCCGGCTCCACCACGCGGTTCCAGGGCGGGGCGTCCGGCGCCTGCGGGTGAGGACGGGTCGGCCCGGCCTCCTCGGCGATCTCCACACGGTTGCCGAGGCGGACAAGGTCGGATTCTTCCAGCACCGACGCCAGCGCCGGCAGGATCTCCGCGTCGAGCCGCCGCACGTGCTGCCGCAGCAGGTCGACGACCCGGGCCGTCGCCGCCGCCCGGGCCGTGTCGTCCGGCGCGGTCGCCTCGAGTTCCCGCAGAGCCTGCAGGATCGCCTGATCGGCGGCGATCTCCCGCGCGGCCAGGGCCTCGCCGTCGGCGAGCACCCGGCGTACGGCGGGGAAGAGGTGCTGCTGCTCGCCGGAGAGGTGCCGCGAGACGACCGCGCTGAGCACCTCGACGGTCTCGCCCTGCTCGTGCTCGCTCCCGTGTGGGCCGGGACCGGCGACGCCTGTCGCCCGCTCGCAGAGCCGCAGCAGCCGGTGGTGCTCCTGTCCGAGCAGCGCGACGACGGTGGCGCCGCCGGGGCGGTATTCATCGGTGCCGGTCACCGGCGGCAGCGGGGGCAGGGGAACGCTCACGGTGATTCTCCTCGATCTGCGCGGCCGGGGGGCGGTTGGCGCGGTACCCACCCGTCAGCGTAGGCAAACCCGCCCCCGCACCGGTGGCCGGTGTCACGCCGGCCCGGCCTGGTATGAAGACCGCATGAGCAGCGACACCACGCCGAGCGTTCCGGCGCCCACCGACGAGGTCGTCGACCTCTGCAGCGACCTGTTGCGCATCGACACCACCAACACCGGCGACAACGCCACCAGCGTGGGGGAGCGCCGGGCGGCCGAGTACGTCGCCGGGCGGCTCGCCGAGGTGGGTGTCGACGCCCAGATCTACGAGTCCGCGCCCGGGCGCGCCAACGTGGTGGCCCGCATCCCCGGCACCGACCCGGGACGCGGCGCGCTGCTGGTGCACGGCCACCTCGACGTCGTGCCCTTCGACGCCTCCGAGTGGTCGGTGCACCCGCTCTCCGGCGAGGTCGCCGGCGGCTACCTCTGGGGCCGCGGCGCGATCGACATGAAGGACTTCGACGCGATGGTGCTCGCGGTGGTGCGGCACTGGCAGCGCACCGGGGTGCGCCCGGCGCGCGACATCGTGCTTGCCTTCACCGCCGACGAGGAGGCCGGCAGCGAGTACGGCGCGCACTGGCTGGTGCAGGAGCACCCGGAGCTCTTCGAGGGCTGCACGGAGGCGATCGGGGAGGTCGGCGGCTTCTCGTACACGATCGACCCGGCCCGGCGGCTCTATCTGATCGAGACCGCCGAGAAGGGGCTCGACTGGATGCGGCTGCGGGTCACCGGGCGCCCGGGCCACGGCTCGATGGTGCACGACGACAACGCGGTGACCAAGCTGGCCGAGGCGGTGGCCCGGGTCGGGTCGCACCGCTTCCCGCTGGTGCTGACCGACACGGTGCGCACCTTCCTGACCGAGACCGCCGACGTGCTCGGTATGGAGTTCGACCCGGAGCACCCGGAGCCGCTGATCGCGCGGCTCGGCCCGATCGCCAACATGATCGGCGCGACGCTGCGCAACACCGCCAACCCCACCCGGTTCGAGGCCGGTTACAAGGACAACGTCATTCCCGGCCGGGCGGTGGCCACCCTGGACTGCCGCAGCCTGCCCGGCCAGTCGGAGCTTCTCGAGGCGCAGCTGCGGGAGCTGGTCGGCCCGGACGTCGACATCGAGTACATCCACCGGCAACCGGCGCTGGAGACCACCTTCGACGGCGCGCTCGTCGACGGGATGTCGCGGGCGCTGCTCGCCGAGGACCCGGGGGCGCGGCCGGTGCCGTACATGCTCTCCGGTGGCACCGACGCCAAGGCCTTCGACCGGCTGGGGATCCGCTGCTTCGGTTTCGTGCCGTTGCGCCTGCCCGCGGACCTGAACTTCTCGGCCCTGTTCCATGGCATCGACGAGCGGGTACCGGTCGACGGGCTACAGTTCGGCGTGCGGGTGCTCGACCGGTTCCTACGCGACGCCTGAACCCCCACCGGCCGCCCACGGACCGGGACCCCGCGCTCATCGACACGAAGGGACCATCATGACCGACCCGCACGCCGAGCTCGACGCTGCCCTGGACCGGGTGATCGAATCCGCCCGACGGCACCTGGCCGCGGTCCGGGCCGCGCAGGGCCGGGTTGACGACGACGACGTCTGGCAGGCCTACGTCGACCTGAACAACACCAGCCACGCCTACGACGACCTGCTGCTCGACGCCTTCGGCGAGGTGACGCCCTGGGATGTGGAGTCTATCGACCCGGACGAGGCCGACGAGCGCTTCGGTGTCGGGATCGGCGGCGCCGACGGCAACGAGCCGGCCGACCCGCACTCGCAGGTCATCTCGGTACGCCAGCGCCGCGACTACCGGGTGCCGAGCGTCGCCGCGCTGCTGCGGGTGGCGGAGGCGGCACGGCGGGCGGAGACTCCCGGTGAGGAGGACCCGGCGCCGGTCGAGGGGGTCGGCGAGGCGGTGCTGGAGCTGCTGCAGGCCGGCGACGGCTCGCTGGCGGCGCTGGACGTGCCGGAGCTGGAGCCCCTGGACGGTCTGGTGATGGTCAGCGAGGTGGCTGCCGCGATCGATCTGGAGGCCTTCGACGACGACGACGCGGCCGGGCCGTTCCAGCCCGATCCGGCGGACCGTCTGGTCGGCCGTCTCGACGAGCACCCCTTCCTCGACGACGAGGACGACAGCCCGCAGGAGTGAGTCAGTAGGACAGGCCCGGTTGCGCGCTGCCGACCGGACGGCGACGCCGCAGCATCACCTGCCGTGTCCCGTCCCGGAACAGGCGCACCCGGGCCAGCTCCCAGCCGGAGAACTCCGCCTGGATCGCCAGCTGGGTGGCGGCGGTGATCCGGTCGACGTTGGGCGGCAGGCGCAGCGGTGCGTATTCGTAGTCCATGTCTCCATCCTGCCGAGCCCCGCAGGCGCCTACCACCCCAACGCCGGTGATCCCGGCCGCCGTCTGTTCCGCCCGCGGCAGCACCGCCGCCGTGGGCCGGGTGGGCACCGGTCAGCCGTCACGTTCCGGGTAGCCGACCTCGATACCCGAGACGTCGTCGAGCGCCCGGACGATCTCGGCGGGCAGGTCGATCCGCTCCACCTGCAGCGCCCCGGCGAGCTGCGCGGCGGTCCGCGCGCCGAGGATCGGGGCGGTCACCCCGGGCCGGTCCCGCACCCAGGCCAGCGCCACCTCCAGCGGCGTGACGCCGAGGCCGCCGGCGGCGGTCGCGACCGCCTGCACGATGCTGGAGCAGCGCGGGTCGAGGTAGCGGCTGACAAACGGTTCGAGGTGCGTGCCGGCGGCCCTGGAGTCCGCCGGGCGCCCATGGCGGTATTTGCCGGTCAGCACCCCGCCGCCCAGCGGCGACCAGGGCAGCACGCCGAGGCCCAGCCCGGCACAGGCGGGCAGCAGTTCCCGCTCGATGCCCCGCTCCAGCAGGGAGTACTCCATCTGGGTGGCGACGATCGGCGCCCGCCCCGGGACGGCGGCCTGCCAGGTGGCGGCCCGCGCGGTCTGCCAGGCGGCGAAGTTCGCCACCCCGATGTAGCGCGCCCGGCCGCTGCTGACCGCGTGGTCGAGGGCGGCGAGTGTCTCCTCCAGTGGCGTCTGCGGGTCGTAGCCGTGCACCTGCCACAGGTCGACGTGATCGGTGCCGAGGCGCCGCAGCGAGGCGTCGAGGGTACGCAGCAGATGGCCGCGGGAGTTGTCCCGGCGCCGCGTCCCACCCGGCCGCAGCCCCGCCTTGGTGGAGATGAGCACCTCGTCGCGGCCGACCACCGTGCCGAGCAGTGAGCCGAGGATGCTCTCGGCCATCCCGTCGCCGAAGACGTCCGCGGTGTCGACGAGGTTGCCGCCGGCGGCGACGTAGCCGGTGAGCTGGTCGGCGGCGTCGTCGGCGTCGGTGTCGAGTCCCCAGGTCATCGTGCCGAGAGCGAGCCGGGAAACCGCCAGCCCGCTTCGGCCGAGCGGTCGTTGCAGCATGAGTGAACTGTATTTGCAACCCGCCCTCACCGATATCCTCGGTAACCCGGATCTCCGCGCGGATCGACACCGGCGGCGTGGGGTGAGCAGGCGGTACCGGTCCCGCGGCCCACCAAGGGTCAACTCGCCGACAGAGGTCACGTACCCTGATGCGACGTTGGTGCCAATTGGGGAGGACCAGTGCGGCTCGGACTCAGCCTCGGATATCAGACAGCGTGGAGCACGCCGGCCGATCATCTGGCCCTGGCACAGGAAGCCGACCGGCTCGGCTACTCGGTGGTGTGGGCGGCGGAGGCGTACGGCTCGGACTCGCCGAGCATGCTCGCCTGGATCGCGGGCCAGACGGAGCGCATCGACGTCGGCAGCGCCGTGATGCAGATCCCGGCCCGTACCCCGGCCGCGACCGCGATGACGGCCACCACGATCGACACCCTCTCCGGTGGCCGGTTCCGGCTCGGACTCGGCGTCTCCGGTCCGCAGGTCTCCGAGGGCTGGCACGGCGTGCGCTTCGCCAAACCGCTGGGCCGCACCCGGGAGTACGTCGACATCGTCAAGATGGCGATCGCCCGCAAGCCGGTGGCCTATGACGGCGAGCACTACACGCTGCCGTTGCCGGACGGCCCCGGCAAGGCCCTGCGCCTCGGGTTCCACCCGCCGCGCCCGGAGATCCCGATCTACCTCGCCGCGGTCGGCCCGAAGAACCTGGAGCTGGCCGGGGAGATCGCCGACGGCTGGCTGGCCATCTTCTACGCCCCGGAGTACGCCGCCGAGCAGCTCGCCTCGATCAGCGCGGGCCGGGCCCGCGCCGGCAAGGAGCTCGCCGGGTTCGACGTGGTCCCGTCGGTACCGGTGGTCGTCGGTGACGACGTCGCCTCCTGCGCCGAACTGGTGCGCTGGTACGCCGCGCTCTACGTCGGCGGCATGGGCAGCCGCAAGCAGAACTTCTACAACCAGCTCGCCACCCGGATGGGCTATGGCAACGCCGCCCGCGAGGTGCAGGATCTCTACCTGGACCACAAGCAGCGCGAGGCGGCCGCCGCCGTGCCGATGGAGTTCATCGACCGGACCTCGCTGCTCGGGCCGAAGGAGCGCATCGCCGAGCGGATGCGGGAGTACGCCGCAGCCGGGGTGACCACCCTGTCGCTGACGATGTTCGTGGCCGACCGGGACAGCGGCATCGCGACGCTGCGCACCTGCGCGGAGGCTCTGGAACTGGCCGGCGTCGGCGACTGACGCCCGGCCCGGCGCCGCCGGGGTCTCCATCCGGCGGCGCCGCGCCGTGTCATCCGCCGCGCCGCGTGCCGCCGCCGGTCGTGTCGCGTCCGCCGCCGGGGCCTAGGGTGGGGCCGTGGCGACCCTCCTGCTCATGCGACACGGCCGAACCTCCTCCAACGCCTCCGGCGGACTCGCCGGGCGGCAACCGGTCGAGCTGGACGAGACGGGCCGCGAACAGGCCGTCGCTGCCGGCGCCCGGCTGCGCGCGCTGCCGTTCGCGGCGGTGGTCAGCAGCCCGTTGATCCGCTGCCGGCAGACTCTCGAGCTGGCCCTGCCCGACACCGAACCGGTGCCGGAGGACGGGCTCGTCGAGTGCGGCTACGGCGGCTGGGAGGGGCAGTCGCTCAAGACGCTGGCCAAGGATCCGCTCTGGCCGGTGGTGCAGCAGCACCCCAGCGGAGCCGTCTTCCCCGAGGGGGAGTCGATGGCAGCGATGTCGGCCCGGGCGGTGGCCGCCGTACGGCGCTGGGATGCCCGCGTCGACGCCGAGCACGGCCCGGAGGCGGTCTGGGCGGCCTGCAGCCACGGCGATGTGATCAAGGCCATTGTCGCGGATGCTCTCGGGCTGCACCTGGACCTGTTCCAGCGCATCGTCGTCGATCCCGGCTCGGTGACGGTGATCCGCTACACCCCGCTTCGCCCCTTCCTCGTCCGGCTCAACGACACCGGCGGCGACCTCGCCGCACTGGTGCCACCGAAGCACTCCGGACCCGACGGTACGCGCGCCGCAGTCTCCTCCGACGCGGCCGTGGGCGGGGGCGCCGGCGCGGCCGGCTGAGGCACTGCCGCCGGGTGCGGCTGGGTGGTCTGTGCCGCGTCGGGCAGATTTCGCCGCCACGGGCGGCCCGGTCTCCGGCGTCGCCGGATAGGGTCACGGTATGACCCACCAGGTGCATGCTTTCGAGCCGCCCGAGCGGTTCGTCGCCGGGACCGTCGGCCCTCCTGGAGAGCGCACCTTCTTCCTCCAGGCCCGCGGCGGCGGCCGGCTGGTCAGCGTGGCGCTGGAGAAGGTCCAGGTGTCGCTGCTGGCGGAGAAGCTGGAGGAGTTGCTCACCGAGGCGACCCGCCGGTTCGGGGTGTCCCTTCCCGAGGCGCCCGTGGCCGCTGTCGACAACGCCCCCCTCGACACCCCCGTCGACGAGGAGTTCCGGGTGGGCACCCTGGGGCTCGCCTTCGACGTCGACACCGCCACCGTCGTGATCGAGGCGATCGCCGTCGGCGAGCCGGAGCCCACCGAAGAGCTCGGTGGGGAGCTCGAGGAGGACGACGACGAGGAGCCGGACGAGGACCTCGACCGCCTCCGGGTCCGGCTGACTCCCGCCGGGGTCCGCGAGTTCATCGAGCGGGCCCGCCGGGTGGTCGCCGCCGGCCGCGCGCCCTGTCCGCTCTGTGGCCAGCCCCTCGACCCGGCCGGCCATCTCTGTCCCCGGCACAACGGCTACCACCGGTGACGGAGGCACAGCTGAGGACTCCGCTGGAGACCGAGACCGCCCTGCGGTTGCTGCGCGACGGGGAGTTCGAGCTGGAGGGCCGCCTCGTCGATGCCTCCAACACCACGCTGCGCGGCTTCGTCACCCTCGACGGGCAGACGGCCCGCTGTGTCTACAAACCCGTACGCGGCGAACGGCCGCTCTGGGACTTCCCCGACGGCACGCTGGCCGGCCGGGAGGTCTCGGCGTACCTGGTCTCGGCCGCCACCGGCTGGGACCTGGTGCCACCGACGGTGCTGCGGGAGCGCGGCCCGCTCGGCGCCGGCGCGTGTCAGCTCTGGATCGACGAGCCGCCGGAGGCCGCCGCCCTGGTGGACTTCGTGCCGGCCGACGAGGTGCCGGCGGGCTGGTTTCCGATCGCCGCGGCCCGCGACGACGACGGTGCGGCGTACGCGCTGGCGCACGCCGACGATCCCCGGCTGGCCCGTCTCGCCCTGCTCGACGTGGTGATCAACAACGCCGACCGCAAGGGCGGGCACGTCATCCACGGCGGCGACGACCGGATCTACGGCGTCGATCACGGGGTGAGCTTCCACACCGACCCGAAGCTGCGCACGGTGCTCTGGGGCTGGGCCGGGCGGCCGCTGCCGGCGCAGGCGCAGCCGGTGCTGGCGGCGCTGGCCGAGGGCCTCGCCGGCAGTCTCGGTGAAGCGCTGGCGACGCACCTCACCGTCGCGGAGGTCGGCGCGCTGGCCGAGCGGGTGCAGCAGCTACGCGAGGCCGCGACCTTCCCGCTGCCGTCGCCGCAGTGGCCGGCGATCCCCTGGCCGCCGATCTGAAGCCGGTGTCACTTTGATCACCTCGGCCCCGCGTCCGCTGCCCGGGCGGCCTCGTTAGGCTGGCCCGCATGGACTCTTGGACCGGACACGAGGTGCCGCGGCTGCCGGGCAGCGGGGTGCCGCTCGCGCTCTACGACTCGGCCCGGCAGGGCGTGCACCCGACCGATCCGGTGGGGCCGGCGACGATGTACGTCTGCGGCATCACCCCGTACGACGCCACCCACCTCGGCCACGCCGCCACCATGATCACGTTCGACCTGGTGCAGCGGATGTGGCGCGACGCGGGGCGCCCGGTGACCTACGTGCAGAACGTCACCGACATCGACGATCCGCTGCTGGAGCGCGCGGCCCGCGACGGCGAGGACTGGGTGGTCCTGGCGATGCGCGAGACCGCGCTGTTCCGCGAGGACATGGAGGCGCTGCGGCTGATCCCGCCGGCGCACTACGTCGGTGCGGTGGAGTCGATCCCGGAGATCGTCGAGAAGGTGCAGCTGCTGCTCAAGGAGGGCGCGGCGTACCGCCTGGAGGACGGCACCGGCGACGTCTACTTCGATATCACCGCCGCCCCCCGCTTCGGCTACGAGTCGAACCTGACGCGGGAGCAGATGCTGCCGCTCTTCGCCGAGCGCGGCGGTGACCCGCAGCGTGCCGGCAAGCGCGACCCGCTGGACCCGCTGCTGTGGCGCGGCGCCCGCCCGGACGAGCCTTCCTGGCCCGGCGGGGATCTGGGTGCGGGGCGCCCGGGCTGGCACATCGAGTGCACGGTGATCGCACTGAATCTGCTCGGTGAGCGCATCGATGTGCAGGGCGGCGGCAACGACCTGCTCTTCCCGCACCACGAGTGCTCCGCCGCGCACGCCGAGCGGCTCACCGGCCAGGCGCCCTTCGCCGGCCACTACGTGCACGCCGGGATGATCGGCCTGGACGGCGAGAAGATGTCAAAGTCGAAGGGGAATCTGGTCTTCGTCTCCCGGCTGCGCGGCGACAAGGTCGATCCGATGGCGATCCGGCTGGCGCTGCTGGCCGGGCACTACCGCACCGACCGGGCCTGGACCCGGGAGCTCTTCGACGCGGCCGTGGAGCGGCTGGCCCGCTGGCGTGCCGCGGCATCGGCCGCGACCGGTCCCGACGGCGCGCTCTTGCTCGACGCCGTGCGCCGCCGGCTCGCCGCGGACCTGGACACCCCGGGCGCGCTGGCCGCCGCCGACCGCTGGGCGCAGGAGGCACTCGCCGGCACGGGTACGGACGCCGCCGCGCCCGCGCTCTTCGCCGACACCGTCGACGCGCTGCTGGGCGTCAAGCTCTAGCCGAGCAGCAGGCCCGGGTCCGGGTCGGGTTCGGTGGCGGGGCCGGGGATGGGGTACTGCTCGGTCAGCGTGGTCATCGGTCCCGGCCAGGTCGCCTGCGCCACCTCGATCGGCTTGCCGTCGCCGTCGCAGGCGACGTGCAGCAGGTGCAGCACGGGGGTGTCGGGGCGGATGCGCAGCAGCTCGGCCTCTTCCCGGCTGGGCTGGCGGGCGGTGATCTGGTCGGTGGCCCGGATGTAGCGGCGGCCGGTGGCCTCCTCCGCCTCCTGGTACAACGGACGGCCGAAGGCCTCGGCGCGCTCCAGTGAGGTGCCGGCCGCGTCGGCGACCCGGAACCAGGAGGCGCCCACCTCCACGGGGGCGTCCTCGGTGCGGACCAGGTGCCGCCGGACCAGCAGTTCGGTCCCGTCGGCCAGGCCGAAGGCGTCTGCGACCTCCGGTGGCGCGGGCGCCCGGTGCACGCCGAGCAGTTCCTGCCGGTACCGGGCGGCGAGGTCGGCGTGGTATCCGCGGAAACCGCCGTACCGGCCGCGGGAGAGCCGGTTGAGCCGGCGCCGGGTGCCGCGTACGTAGGTCCCGGAGCCGGGTTTGGTGATCAGGATTCCTTCGACGCGCAGCTGGTCGACGGCGCGCTGGGCGGTCTGCTTGGCGACTCCGAAGAGCTCGGCGATGGCCGGGATCGAGGGCAGCCGCTCGCCGGGCCCCCAGGCGCCGCTGCGGATCTGTGCCTTCACCTGCCCGGCGATCTGCCGGTGGGGGAACTCCGCCGCACCCGGATTGATCTCCACCTGCCACCCTCCTCATCAGACCGCTAGGTTCCTAGGATGCCTTAGAGGTGGTGCGCACCGCCACCTTCGACACGAAAAAGGGCCCGGACTCCCACGAGGGGAGCCCGGGCCCTACCGTGCGAATCGGCTACCAGGAACCGGCCGTCGGCCCTGGCCCCGGGCCGGGCCCGGCCGGCCCGCCGCGGCGGCGCAGGTACTTCTCGAACTCCTGGGCGATCTCGTCGCCGGTGAGCGGCTCGATGCCGGCGTCGCCCACGCGCTCCTCGAGTTCACGCACGTACTCACCGAGCTCGGCGTCCTGCTCGGCGGCGCTGCGTACCCGCTGCTCCCACTCGGCGGCCTCCTCGGCCAGGTCGGCCATCGGCACCGGCAGGTCGAGCACCTCCTCGACCCGGTGCAGCAGCGCCTGGGTGGCCTTCGGGCAGGGCGGGTTGTTGGCGTAGTGCGGCACGTGCACCCAGAACGAGAGCGCGTCGACATCGGCCTTGTTGCAGGACTCCTGCAGCACCCCGACGATGCCGGTCGGCCCGTCGTAGCGGGTCGGGATGAGCTGGTAGCGCTCGACCGCGTCCTTGTCCGAGGCGCTGCCGCTGATCGGCAACGGCCGGGTGTACGGCACGTCGGCCAGCAGCGCGCCGAGCAGCACGACCCGGTTGACCTCCAGGCTGTGGCAGACCTCCAGGATCTGCTCGCAGAATGTGCGCCAGCGCATGCTCGGCTCGATGCCGCGGATCAGCACCACGTCGCGTTCGGTCCCCTCAGGGCTGGCGACCATGAACTTCGTCGTGGGCCACTCGACCCGCCGGGTCTCGCCGTCGGCCATGGTGATCGTGGGACGGCTCACCTGGAAGTCGTAGAAGTCCTCCGGGTCCAACTCGGTGATCTGCCGGGCCTGCCAGACCTGCTCCAGGTGCTCCACCGCCGCGGTCGACGCGTCGGCGGCGTCGTTCCAGCCCTCGAACGCCGCGATCGCCACCGGGGAGCGCAGCACGGGCAGGCCGTCGAACTCGGTCACGCCGCCACCTTTCCGCGTCCGTGCCCGGTTGCGGCAGTCACGGCGGTCGCCGCGGGCCGCTTGCGTACCAGGTCGGGTTCGCTGTTGTTCCTCACCGCGTCAGCCTACGTGCCGGTGCCGGATCGGGCTCGATGACCGCGCCGCCCTCGCCCCGGCCGCCCGGGGCGCCCTCGCGTCCCGAGGGCGCCATTCGTCACAGAATGTGGGAGTGCCGTGCGGTGTGGCGAGGCCGATGCCCAAGAGCACTAACCTGTACGGGTGCGCAGACCGATACTCGACGTGCTGGCCGAACGGGTGCTCATCGCCGACGGGGCGATGGGGACGATGTTGCAGGCCGCTGACCTGACCCTCGACGACTTCGAAGGGCACGAGGGCTGTAACGAGGTCCTCAACGTCAGCCGGCCCGACGTGGTGCGCGCGGTGCACGAGGCGTACTTCGCCGCCGGCGCCGACTGCGTGGAGACCAACACCTTCGGTACCAACCTCAGCGCGCTGCGCGAGTACGGCATCGAGGAGCGCATCTTCGAACTGGCGCAGGCCGGGGCGCGGCTCGCCCGCGAGGCGGCCGACGCCGTGGCCACCGAGGACCGCCCGCGTTTCGTGCTCGGTGCGATCGGCCCCGGCACCAAACTGCCGACACTCGGGCACATCGGCTTCCGCGAGCTGCGCGACGCGTACGCGCAGAACGCGGCCGGGCTGATCGCCGGCGGCGCCGACGCGCTGATCATCGAGACCGCGCAGGACCTGCTCCAGGTCAAGGCCGCTGTCACCGGCTCCCGGCGGGCCATGGCCGAGGCCGGGCAGACGGTGCCGATCATCTGCCACGTCACCGTGGAGACCACCGGCACGATGCTGCTCGGCAGCGAGATCGGCGCGGCCCTGACCGCACTGGAGCCGCTCGGCATCGACCTGATCGGGCTCAACTGCGCCACCGGCCCGGCCGAGATGAGCGAGCACCTGCGCTATCTGTCCCAGCACGCCCGGATCCCGCTGTCGGTGATGCCGAACGCCGGCCTGCCGCAGCTGACCGCCGACGGTGCGGTCTATCCGCTGTCACCCGACGAGCTCGCCGAGGCGCTGGAGCGTTTCGTCGGCGAGTACGGGGTGGGCCTGATCGGCGGCTGCTGCGGCACCACCCCGGAGCACATCCGGGTGGTTTCCGAACGCCTGCACGGGACGCGTCCGGGGACCCGCGAACCGCGCCGTGATCCGGGCGTTTCGTCGATCTACCACCACGTTCCCTTCGCTCAGGACGCCAGCGTGCTGATGGTGGGGGAGCGGACCAACGCCAACGGCTCCAGGGCGTTCCGCGAGGCGATGCTCGCCGCCGACTGGCAGGCCTGCGTGGAGATCGCCCGCAGCCAGGCCCGGGACGGCTCGCACCTGCTGGATCTCTGCGTGGACTACGTCGGCCGGGACGGCACCCAGGACATGCGGGAGCTGGCCGGGCGCTTCGCCACCGCCTCCACGCTGCCGATCGTGCTGGACTCCACCGAGCCCGCCGTCGTCGAGGCCGGGCTGGAGATGCTCGGTGGGCGCTGTGTCGTCAACTCCGTCAACTTCGAAGACGGCGACGGCCCCGGGTCCCGCTACGCGCGGGTGATGCCGGTCGTCGCCGAGCACGGCGCCGCGGTGGTGGCGCTGCTGATCGACGAGGAGGGGCAGGCCCGCACCCGCGAGTGGAAGGTCCGCGTCGCGCAGCGGCTCATCGAGGACCTCACCGGCCGCTGGGGCCTGGACCGCGCCGACATCCTGATCGACGCGCTGACCTTCCCGATCGCCACCGGTCAGGAGGAGACCCGCCGCGATGGCATCGAGACCATCGAGGCGATCCGGGAGATCGCCCGGCGCTGGCCCGGGGTCAACTTCACCCTCGGCATCTCCAACGTCTCCTTCGGACTGAACCCGGCCGCCCGCCAGGTGCTCAACTCGGTCTTCCTGCACGAGTGCGTGCAGGCGGGGCTGACCAGTGCCATCGTGCACGCCAGCAAGATCCTGCCGATGGCGAAGATCCCGGACGCCCAGCGTGAGGCGGCGCTGGACCTGATCTACGACCGGCGGCGCGAGGGCTACGACCCGGTGCAGCACTTCATCGAGATCTTCGAGGGCGTCGACGCGGCCTCGGCGCGGGCGACGCGGGCCGAGGAGCTGGCCGCGCTGCCGCTGGAGGAGCGGCTCAAGCGCCGGATCATCGACGGCGAGCGCAACGGCCTGGAGGCCGACCTGGACGCCGCGATGGCAGCCGGGCGCACCCCGCTGTCGATCATCAACGACATCCTGCTGGACGGCATGAAGGTCGTCGGCGAGCTCTTCGGGTCGGGGCAGATGCAGCTGCCGTTCGTGCTGCAGTCCGCCGAGGTGATGAAGACCGCCGTGGCGTACCTGGAACCGCACATGGACAAGGCCGACGACGGCGGCAAGGGCCGCATCGTGCTGGCGACCGTCAAGGGCGACGTGCACGACATCGGCAAGAACCTGGTCGACATCATCCTGAGCAACAACGGCTACGAGGTCGTCAACATCGGCATCAAGCAGCCGGTCAACGCCATCCTCGAGGCCGCCGAGGAGCACAAGGCCGACGCGATCGGCATGTCGGGCCTGCTGGTCAAGAGCACGGTCATCATGAAGGAGAACCTCGCCGAGATGGCGAGTCGCGGCGTGGCCGAGCGCTGGCCGGTGCTGCTCGGCGGTGCGGCGCTGACCCGCGCCTACGTCGAGGACGACCTGCGGGCGCTCTTCCCGGGCCAGGTGCACTACGCCCGCGACGCCTTCGAAGGGCTGGCCCTGATGGACCGGGTGATGACCGCCAAGCGCGGCGGCGCCCCGGTCGTCGACCCGGAGCGGGAGGCGGCGCTGGCCGCCCGCCGGGCCCGCCGCGAGCGGCAGCGGGCCATGGTGACCGAAAACCTGCCGGAGCTGACCGACACCTCGGTCCGCTCCGACGTCGCGGCGGACGCGCCGGTGCCGACGCCGCCGTTCTTCGGCACCCGCGTCATCAAGGGCATTCCGCTGGCCGACTACGCCGGCCTCCTCGACGAGCGCGCCACCTTCCTCGGCCAGTGGGGCCTCAAGGGCAGCCGCGGCGGCAACGGCCCCTCCTACGAGGAGCTGGTCGAGACCGAGGGCCGTCCCCGGCTGCGCTACTGGCTGGACCGGCTCGCCGCCGACCAGGTGCTCGAGGCGGCCGTGGTGTACGGCTACTTCCCGGCGTACTCCGAGGGCAACGACCTGGTGGTCCTCGACGAGTCCGGACGCAGCGAGCGGGTGAGGTTCACGTTCCCGCGGCAGCGCCAGGAGCGCCGCCTCTGCCTGGCGGACTTCTACCGGCCCAGGGGCGAACAGCTCGACGTGGTCGCGCTGCAACTGGTCACCGTCGGCGAGCCGGTCAGCGAGTACACCGCCAAGCTCTTCGCGGCCAACAACTACCGCGACTACCTGGAGGTGCACGGCCTGTCGGTGCAGCTCACCGAGGCGCTCGCCGAGTACTGGCACCGGCGCATCCGCTCGGAGCTGACGCTGCCCGACGGCCGGACGCTCGCCGACGACGACCCGGGCGACCTGGCCGGCCTGCTGCGCAACGACTACCGCGGCTGCCGGTACGCCTTCGGCTACCCGGCCTGCCCGGACCTCGAGGACCGCGCCAAGATCGTGGAGCTGCTGAGGGCGGAGCGGATCGGCGTACGGCTGTCGGAGGAGTTCCAGCTCGAACCGGAACAGGCCACCGACGCGATCGTCGTCCACCACCCGGAGGCGAACTACTTCAACGCCAAGTGATGCCGTCGCCCTTGACCTGCGCAAGGCGGATGTCGTCAGCGGGGACGAGTCTGTGGAACTGCGCCAATCCGTGACCCATCGGGTTTCGTAAGCCCTCTGGCGGTGCCGTGTTGGCCGCGGCGGTGGCGCTGGCGTCGCTGGCTGGGCCGCTGCTGGCCTTCGATGACGGCGGCGAGCATGTGTTCGTGGTGTCGCCGGGCGACGATCCGACCATCCTGGCTCAGCACTGGCCGTGGTAGCGACACCGCTCGGTTGATGGCTCCGCGTGCCAGTGCGGGCGTTCATCCGGCGGTGACCGTGATCTGGTGTTGACGGGTGGTCCAGGTCCCTTGGTCAGTCCAGGTAGTAGCTGGCCCTCCAGCGGGCTTGGTCGGCTACCGAGAAGTTGTCGAAGTCGCCGGCAGCCTCGCACTCGAGCAGGTAGCGGAGTGCTTCCGCGGCGTCCGCTGAGCCGTTGCCCGCCAAGTGTTCCTTGGTCGCGTCCGGTCCTGCTCCGTAGAGCAGTTGGACGTCGATGGAGCAGTGGGCGTCCCAGCTCGATTCCTTGGCCTGCCAGATGAGGAGCACGTCATCCAGCTGGCCGGCGTTGAACAGCTGCACGCAGCACAGCTTCATGAGCTCCGTGTCCTGGTCATGCTGATCGAGGTCTGCTTGGGCCTGGAGTATCTCCCGGATCCGGGGCAGGTCGGCGGAGGATGGCTGCAGACCGTAGCGGCGAAGGCTTTCGTTTTCGTTCATGGTTCTTCCTTGCGGGTCGGCGCCGATCCTGGCGCGCCTGCGGGGGCGTACGTGGCGCGGGCTCAGGCGATGAGCAGGCGAAGGCCGAGTTCCGCTTCTTCGAGGTCGGCGAGGCCGGAGTTGCGCTCCGCCCACCGGCCCGAGGCGAGGTCGTCACGCAGGCTGCGCACCGCCCGTTGCTCGACCTCCGGCCCCACCCGGGCCCAGACCGAGACCCCGCGCCGGACGCTTTCGTCCAGGTACGCCTCGGGCCGGCGCCAGTAGGCCTCGAAGAAGCCGTCGACGCAGTCCCACGGAACGGGTACCGGCTCGACGCGGGCGTCGATCGCGTAGGCCAGGTCGGTCAGCGAAGGCCGGCCGGTGACGAGTCCGCCGAGTTCGGGAAGGTAGTCGCGGGTGAGCCAGAACCGGTCAAGCCATCCGGAGTCGGTGGTGTCGTGAGTGAACACCACCACGCGCCGGGCGACGCGTCGCATCTCGCGCAGCCCCGCGATCGGGTCCTGCCAGTGGTGCACGGTGGCGAAAGCCATCGCCGCGTCGAAGGACCGGTCCGCGAACGGAAGACGCTCCGCGGCGGCGGCCACGCACGGCGCCGCCCCTGCGGGACGCTGCGCGCGCATGAGCGCTGACGGCTCCACCGCGGTGACGGCCCGGTCGGTGGGCTCGTAGGAGCCGGTGCCGGCGCCGACATTCAGGACCGTGCGCGCATCACCGAGCGCGTCCAGGACTCTGGCGGCGATCCGTGGCTCGGTGCGCCGGGTGACGGTGTAGGTGGCGCCGATGGTGTCGTACAACTGCGCGCTGGACATGTTGCCGCCTCCCGGTCTCTGCCCCGCTCCCAGGCCCCCGCGGGTCCGGTTGAAGGCCGCAGCATCGGACTGGTGTCGCTCTCCGAAAGGCTAGGCGACTTCCCTCCCGACGGCTGCCCCGGCGGGTGCCCTGACAGCGCTGGAGACCCCGCCGAGCGTTCCACAGGACGCGTGCATGGGAGCGGCTATACGTCAGGTGACGCCGCGGGCCCGCTGAGAGGCGACCGGCCGGGTTGACTTCGCTCGTCATGCTGGGAGCGGATTTCACACCCGCGCCCGTTGAGGAGTGTCTATGAGTAGGCCCGCCAAGACTGCCGGTGTCCTTTTCGGGCTCGCCGTCGGCGTCGCCGTCGGTTCATCCCTCGGGGGATCCGCCTTCTGGCCCGGCGTCGTGATCGCCGCGCTCGGCGTCGTGCTCCTCCTGGTCGGCACGGCGGGACCCGATCTCGCCGGAGACGACTGGGCCGAACGTGATGAGGGGGTGGCGGGGTAACCGCAGGCGCCGCGGTCCCCGCCGAGCGACGACCGCGGAGCCGGCAGCGGCCAACCCTCGCCGGCCGTGGCGCCCGGGTGGAGCAGATCCTCAGACTCGCCGAGGAGCAGGCCGAGGATCATCGCGTCGAGGCGCGGGTCGAAGCCGAGGCGATCGTGACCGCCGCACGACAGGAGGCGGAGGTGATTCTGAGCCGGGCCCACCAACAGGCGGCCGGAATCAGCGGTGATCCACCGCCCACCCGGGTGTAGCCGAGGATCGACCGCGAAGACCACCAACCACCGGCGGCACCGCGTCCCGCGCCGGCAGGGGTCACCGGCCGCCACGCTCCATGCCGAAGATCGACACCAGCCGGGCGACCAGGGTGACCAGGAAGATCTGGCCGGTGAGGGTGTCGAGGACGGCGAGCGTACGGGCGGGTTCGCCGGCGGGGACGAGATCGCCGTACCCGAGGGTGGCCATGGTGACGAAGCTGAAGTACTGGATGTCGGCCCGCCCGTCGGCGAAGAGCGGCGCGGACTGGACCGGGCGACCGCCGCGAAACAGGCGGCGTAGAAGAAGCCGATCAGCAGGAAGCTCGCCACCAGCAGCAGGCGCACCAGGCCGTACCGGTCGGTCCGACGCCGGTCGTGCTCGTCGGATGCCGCACTGCCGGGCTGCGCCGCCACGGTGACCAGTATCGGCGCGACGGACCGGCCGGGACGGCGCTTTTGCCGGGGCTTGGCAGGCGTTGCGGCACCGCTTGCCGGGTACAGCAGCCGTACGAGACGGCGGTGGAGGTGTGTGCGTGACACGATCCGGCTTCAGTCGCGGGCGGCGGGCGACAATCGGCGGTCTGGCCGCGGCGTTGCTGACCGGGCTCGCGTGCGCGGTCGGGCCCGTCGGCGGGGACGGTCCGGCGCAACAGCAGGAGCAGCCGAGCGCCGGGGTCACCACCCGCGCCGACGGCACCACCAGCGTCAGCGAGTTCACCGACGACATCCGCGGTGCGGTCGGGGTCGCCGAGGAGTACTGGTCGACCGAGTTCCAGCGCTCCGGGCAGCCCTTCCGCCCGATCGGCCGCGTGGTGGCCTACCAGCAGGAGGGGGAGGTGGCCTGCGCCGGGCAGGCGCTGCCGCGCAACAACGCCGTCTACTGCCCGCAGGGCGACTTCATCGCCTACGACGTCGGCTGGGCGGTCGATGCCTTCCGGCAGGTCGGCGACGCGTTCATCTTCTACCTGCTCGGGCACGAGTACGCCCACGGCGTGCAGGTCCGCCTCGGCATTCAGTACAGCTACACCATCGAGCAGGAGTTGCAGGCCGACTGCATGGCCGGCGCGTACATCGGTGATTCGGTGCGGCGAGGCAAGCTGACGCTGGAACCCGGTGACCTGGACGAGCTGCGCGACGGACTGTTGGCAGTCGGGGACGAGCCCGGCCAGCCGTGGTTCGCCGAGGGCGCGCACGGCAGCGCCGAGCAGCGCACCGATGCCTTCTTCCGCGGGTACGAGCAGTCCCTGGCCGGCTGCGGCCTGTCCTGACCGCCGGTGGCGGCAGCGACGACGTACGCGCAGGTGACGGGCTCAGGCGATGACGGTACGGGCGCCATGGTGCCAGGACCATCAACGCGGAGACGACGGGGCCGGCCGACTGTCGGCGTGTCCAGTCCCACCACTTGCTTGGCACTTCCGCCCAGGACACGGGTGACAGAGGAAGATCGCACCGGCCTGGCGCTGCTGGCCCGGATCGTAGATCACGCGCAGCCCTGACGGATTTCCCTTCCGGGCGAGTGTCTCGGCGGGCCCCGGCAGGCTGATCGCCGAGCTCTTCAGCGTGGGCCTCTTCCTGCGCCTTCCCCTTGGCGAAATGGGCTCGCAGCCATGCAAGTTTGTCGATACGATCCCGGTCGCCACTCTGGCATCGGCAGACGGGGAGAACTGATGGGCATTCGTGCACGGTGGGGGCCGAGGAGCCTTGCTGCGGCAATGGCGACTGTGGTCGTCGCGCAACTGGCATTGATCTCCGGCGGAGCGGTGGCCGGCGAGACGCCGCTATGGCAGGTGGAGGTCGCGAAGATCCCCACTGCGGAGTACACCCGGGACGCGAAGGTCTACGTCACCGAGGCCACCCAGGCGCTGCGCCCGTACGTGGGCGACAGGCTCGGCGACAGCCGCATCGACCCGGTTCTCGCCGATGTCGACAGCCGCTACTTCGATGGCGCGCGGCTCGACGGCGTCCCCAACGGCGAGATCGCGTTCGACAATCTCAAGCACCTGGAGTCCTTCCTCAAGGGCCGGCTGGCCGGTGCCAGCCCGCCCAACGGCGAGGCAGAGCAGGCGCACGTCCGAGCGCTGGTGGAGACCCTCTCCGGGGTGCGGCTGCTGGCCGACGCGGCGATCCAGGACGCCGAGGCGACCATTGGCCCGTTTCGCGCCAGCCCGTTACCCGCGCCCGCGCCGCCGGGCCTGACCGAGGCTTTCGCGGACCTCGAGGCGGCCAAGGTCAGCCTGGCCAAGGCCGACAGCATGCTGCGCAAGGCCAACCCGGTACCTGCGACCATCAACGCCGGCGACGCGTGGCGCAACGGTTTCCACGTACTGACCCGCCTCGGCATCACCTACGAGGGCGACCACGACAACGACGGCGTCGTGGACGTGGTCGAGCTGCGCTTCGGCGCGAGCCCCTTGCTGGTCGATTCCGACGGGGACGGGCTTACCGACAAGTTCGAGATCACCGAACTGGCCGGCTGGACCATGCCGGGGCGCTCCGACACCGACGACGACGGGTTGCCGGACGGCACGGAGGATATTGACGGTGATGGACTGACCAACCTGCGCGAGCAGGCGCTGGGTACCTCGCCCACCGAGGCGGACACCGACCGCGACGGGGTCGGCGACGGTGCCGAGGTGACACGCGGCACTGATCCCCTGGTCCCGGACGCGCCCCCGCCGCCGGTCAGTGCTCCGACCGACCCGGTGCAGACCACGCCGACCGAGGCCGACACCGACGGGGACGGCATCCCGGACAGCACGGAGCTCGACGACAGCGAGACCGATCCGGCGAACCCGGACACCGACGGCGACGGCCTCAGTGACGGGGCCGAGATCAGCGAACACCTGACGAACCCGCTGGCGGCCGACACCGACGGGGACGGGATCGCCGACGGGTACGAGATCGCACACGCCGAGGACCAGGGCCTTGATCCGGTTGTTCCGGACGAGCGGGTCAGCAAGTGGTCGTACGTGACTGATTTCGTCGTCGGTCTGATCGCCGGAGACTTCTCGCCGCGCGATTCGATGGCGTGGCTGGCCGGCTATCTGTGCTCTGGCGGTCTGAGTCTGATCCCGGTGGTCGGTTGGGTGCTCGGGGGCCTCGCTGATCTCCGGGACACCGTCGCCGCATTGATCAAGACGGACTGGGTCGGCGCCGGATTGAGCATCATGGGCCTGATCCCGTATGCCGGCGACGCGGTGGCGATCCCGGGCAAGGCTGCGAAGTTCGCGCTGCGGTATCTGCACCGGCTCGACAAGGTGATCACCTTTGTCGCGAGGTACGACAAGATCTCCGACAGCGTCAAGACGCTGACCATCCGCGCCATCCTGCTGGGCAATTACGGCAAACTGACCGATGCGGGTATGTCCGACGCGGTTATTCTGCGGATGGCTCGCAGGCCCAGCAACAGCCTGTCGCGTCTGGCGGACGCGCTGACCGATGCGGTGCCGGGTGCGGCCTCGACGCCGTGGCTGCGTGGCTGGCAGGCTGGTGAGGATTACTTCGCCGACGTGCTGATGGCGGGCCGGCCGGGTCTGCGCGGCCGGGCAGCCCGGATCGAAATGCCCGGTGTGCCGAGACCCAACTCGGCGCGTGAGCCGGACTTCCTGGAAACTGGTCCGCCGCGCAACCTGCACGAGGTCAAGACCGGTGAGCCGGGGCACCGGGAGTCTTATCTCAAGCAGTGTGACCAGGACCGGCACCTTCTCGACACAAGTCAGGTCGACAACGTGCTGTGGCACTTCCTGCCACATGCCAACGCCTCACAGGGAGTCCCGCAGGATCTGTTGGACTGCCTGCGGCGCAACCGGATCCCGTTCATGATTCACGCGTCGGACGGTTCCTTCTCGCCCTGATCAACTTTTTGCTGCCAGGACGAGACGAGCGGGTGGCCCGGTGGCGACACCGGGCCACCTCTGCAGAGATGGTGGGAGTCATGGGTTGGTTGCGTAGGTCCCGTCCTGAGTACGGGGTCAACGGTGTGGAGCCGGACCGCGGCAGCAACGGCTGGGACAGTTTTCCCGGGGATGCCCTGGCCGGGCAGCCCGTGGTGATCGAGGCGGCCGCGGGTCTGCCGCAGGATCCCGTCCTGGCCGATCTGCCGGACTACCTGTCGGTCGCCACGCCGGACGGCCGGGAGTGGACTCTCGGTTTCGACGACGGGATGCTCTCGCTGTTCGACCTCTCCCATCCCGGAAGCGACCTCTTCGAGCAGGTGTTGACGGCCGCCCCGTGGACAGAGTCGGTCGAACGCATCGAGCGCGATGTCTTCCACTTCACCACGACCAGGGTGCTCACCGCCGACGTGGTGCTGGCGCACTGTGTCGACGTCTGCGGCGAGGCCTTCCGCAGGCTCGGCGACTCAGTGTGATCTGCCTCATCGGCGCTGGTCAGGCTGGCAGGCATGGTGCCCGGCGGTGGGTACGCAGCGGCACCGCCGCATCGCCGCGCCGTACCACCCCGCCCGGAACGCCCAATCCACACGTCGTCGGGTAGCGTGGCCGGGTGCTGGTCATTGCGAAGATTTCCCCCACGGCATACGACGGTGAGCCGACGTCCACCGCTCATGGTCGCCCGTCGCGCCCCTCCGAGACCCCGGGCCAGGTGGCATGATGCGTATTCTTGTCAGGGCCGCGCAGGATCCGCGGACCGTTCTGGAGCCCATGGAGTCCAGCCACCGCATGGGTGGCAACTCCGGCAACCTCCTCTACGCCAACGCAGTCGTGCGGGCACTGAGCACGCGCTGGACCCGGATCGACACGGGTGGCTTCGACGCGCACACCCAGGAGGACCCCTCCAAGTTCATCAAGGACGTCAACCGCACCTACGACCACTACGTGGTCCCGCTGGCCAACGTCTTCCGGTCGGGCTTCACCGACAAGCTCGTCAAGATGACCGAGATCATCCGGCGTCTCGAGATCCCGGTGACAGTCGTCGGCATCGGTGCGCAGACCACCGTCACCGCAGCCGAGAGCGACGAGCTGCGGATGACCAAGACCGGCAAGACCCGCGTCCCGGACGAGGAGGTGGCGCGCCGGCACGACCAGGTGGTGCGCACCTTCGTCGAGACGGTGCTGGAGCGCAGCGCGACGTTCGGGGTACGCGGTGAGGTCACCAAGCGCTACCTGGTGTCACTGGGGATCCCGGACGAGCGGGTCACCGTCATCGGCTGCCCGTCGCTGTTCACCTGGGGCTCCGACCTGCGGATCGAGAAGACGCCCGGCCCGCTGACCCGTGAGTCCCGGATCTCGATGAACGTCGACTACCGGGTCAAGGGCATGGCCGACGTCGTCGAGCTCAACTCCGAGCTCTACCCGGAACTCACCAGCCCCGTACAGGACTCGAAGTCGGCCCGCATGATCATTACGGGTGTCGACAAGTACGACATGTCGAAGTTCGACTCGCGGTTGCCGATCCACACCGGGCACCGGCTGTACAAGGAACGCCGGCTGGTTTTCTACCCCAGTCCCTGGGGCTGGATCGAGTCGTTCAAGTCCCAGCGCTTCGCCTTCGGCACCCGGTTGCACGGCAACATCGCCGCGCTGCTCGCCGGTACGCCGGTGCACCTGCTGGCCCACGACTCGCGCACGCTGGAGCTGGCGCGCTACCACGCCATCCCGCACAGCCTGCTGTCGGACTTCGAGAAGCCGCCGTCGGCTGCCGAGCTGTGGGAACGCACCGACGTGGAGCCGTTCAACCAGCTCCAGCCGGAGCGATTCCGCAACTACCTCGACTTCATGCACACCAATGGTCTGCGCACCGTTTTCGACAAGGACCGGTCGCCGCGCGGCTTCGACCGCAAGATCGCCGAGGGCCAGCGCACGGGCCCCGTTCTCCCGCAGTGACGAGGGGCGGGACCGGTCGCGGTCCCGCGGATCAGCACCAACCCCGGCCGGGGTCGCCGCAGCCGGCAGCTGTGGCGACCCCGGCCGCACCGGGGTGTGCGTCGTCACGCTTCGCCGCGCTGGCAGACTTGGTACCACGGTGATCGGTTCTGTCGCAGAGGCGATCGTCCGCCCTGACCGCAGACCCCTGGGATGCCACACATGAGCTCCACCGCCCCCGGCCGGCCCCTCACCGTCCACATCTGGTCCGACATCGCCTGCCCGTGGTGCTTCATCGGCAAGCGCCGTTTCGAGGCCGCCGTGCGGGAGTTCGGGTCACCGGTGGAGGTCGAGTACCACTCCTTCCTGCTCGCCCCCGACAGCCCCACCGACTACGAGGGCAACGAGGTCGACTACCTGGCGAGCCGCATCGGCGTGCCGCGCGAGCAGGTGGAGCAGATGCTGGCCCGGGTCACCGAGGCCGGCGCCGGTGAAGGGCTGCGCTACGACTTCGACGCACTGAAGCACACCAACACCGGGCTGGCCCATCAGGCGCTGCACCACGCCAAGGCGCACGGGTTGCAGCAGGAGCTGGTCGAGCGGCTCTTCCAGGCGTACTTCGAGCAGGGCCGCCACCTGGGACGGGTGGAGGAACTGGTCGAGCTCGCCGCGGAGGTCGGCCTCGACGCCGACGAGACCCGGGCGGTGCTGACCGGCGGCCGCTACGCCGCGGCGGTCGGGCAGGATCTCGCCGCGGCCCGGCAGATCGGCGTCACCGGCGTGCCGTTCTTCCTGATCGACGGCCGGTACGCCGTCTCGGGCGCGCAAAGCAGCGAGCTCTTCGTCTCGGCCCTGCGGCAGGCAGCCGACGCCGGCCCCGACGAAGATTCCTGACACCCGCCGGCACCGGCGCGAGCGGGTAACGCCGATGGCGTCGGCCACATCGCCGCGCGTCATCGCCACCGGCGTTGACAGGATCGCAGGTATGGACTCCGCACTTCCGCAGATCATGCCGTACCCGGCCCGTCCCGCCGCCGTGCTCTTCGACATGGACGGGACCCTGGTCGACAGCGAGAAGCTCTGGGACGTCGTCCTGGTCGAGCTGGCCGCCCACTACGGCGCCGTCCTCTCCGAGGCGGCCCGGCACGCGATCGTCGGCACCAGCATGGCAACGGCGATGCAGCTGCTGCACACCGACATCGGGCAGCCCTGGCGTGATCCGCAGCGCAGTGCCGCCTGGATCGACCAGCGCATCCTCGAACTGTTCCGGGGCGGGCTGCAGTGGCGTCCCGGCGCGATGGAGCTGCTGGCCGCCGTCCGGCAGGCGGGTGTGCCGACCGCCCTGGTCACCTCCAGTGGCCGGCAACTGGTCGAGGTGGCGCTGGACACGCTGGGCCGGGAGAGCTTCGACGCGGTGGTCTGCGGTGACGAGGTCGACGCGACGAAACCCCACCCGGAGCCGTACCTGAGGGCCGCCCGGCTGCTGCGGGTGCCGATCGGCGAGTGCGTGGCGATCGAGGACTCTCCCACCGGGGTGCGCAGCGCCCTGGCGGCGGGCGCGACCGTGCTGCATGTGCCGGCCGGCGCTGCGGTCGAGGCGATCCAGGGGGTGCACCTGCGCGGCAGCCTCACCGGGGTCGACCTGGCGGTGCTCGCCGAACTGCACGCGACCCGCTGACCACCCCGGGACGCCGATCGCGACCGGATGCCGATTGCCCGCGGACGCCGATCGCGCCGGGCTGCGCCGCAGCTGAGGTGCGGCGGAGCCCGGCGCGTTGGCTCACTCGTGCGCGATCGCGGCGAGCACGTTGATCCGGGCCGCCCGGATCGCCGGGATGATCGCGGCGACCACCCCGACCAGCGCGGCCAGCCCCACGAAGAGCCCCATCTGCTGCCACGGCATGACCAGGTCGGTGATGCCCTCGTCGTGCAGGGCCCGCACCACGACCGCACCGATGGCGGCGCCGACGCCGATGCCGAGCAGCGCGCCGAAGACCGACACCACCACCGCCTCGACGGTGACCATCCGCATCATCTGTGCGCGCTGCAGCCCGATGGCGCGCAGCAGTCCCAGCTCCCGGGTGCGCTCCATCACCGACAGGATCAGCGTGTTCACGATGCCCAGCACGGCGATGACGATGGCCAGGGCCAACAGGATCTGGATCATCATGAGCAGGGTGTCGAAGACGCCGAGCTGCTGCTCGACGTAGCCGGCCCGGTTGACCACGGAGACCTCCGGGCTGTCGGCCAGCAGCGCTTCGACCTTGGCCAGCGCGGCGTCGGCGTCCGCGTCGTCGTTCAGCTTGATCAGCGCCATCATCGGCTGGGCGACCGTGAAGCCGGCCACCGCCTCCACGGGCAGCACCACACCGCCGAACATCATGTCGTCGGGGACGACGGCGCTGACCTCGTACCGCTGGCTGCCGCCCTGGGTGAGTTCGACGGTGATGGTGTCGCCGACCGTACGGCCCAGGTCTTCGGCGGTGCCCGCGCCGAGCGCCACCTGATCGGGGCGCAGGGTGGCGATGACGCCGGCGGTCGGGACAGCCCGGAAGACCCGTCCGGCGGCGGCGAAGTCGTTGGAGGCGGTTACCCACCGGGTCTGGCCGTCGACCAGTGCCCGCTCCTGCCAGATTCCGGCGAGGACCGCGACCTCCGGCAGCGCCGCCGCGGCGTCGAGGACCGTGGCGTCGAAGGTCGGCGCGACCGGGCCGGTCTGCGCGCCGGAGATCACCAGTTCGGCGTCGAGGACCTCGTCCACCTCTGCGGCGATGCTCGACTTGGCCGAGTCGAGGACCACCGTGATCCCGGTTACCAGGGAGATGCCGACCATCAGCGCCGCCGCGGTGATCGCCGTACGGCGCGGGTTGCGACCGGAGTTGAGCCGGCCCAGCTTGCCCGGCACCGACCAGGCGAAAGCGGCGCCCAGGGCGCTCACCACCGGCCGGCTGATCAGGGGGGTGAGCAGCGCGGTTCCGATGAAGGCCAGCACGACCCCGGCGAGGATCGTGGCCAGGGCCTGGTCGCCGGCGTTGCCGGAGAGCCCCGCGGCGAGCAGAGCCGCGCCCGCGGCGAGGACCACCGCGCCGGCGGTGGTGATTCTGGTCAGTGGCCGGTCGGGTGTGGCGACATCCTGCATGGCGGCGATCGGCGGCACCCGGGAGGCCCGCAGCGCCGGCAGCAGCGCGGCGAGGAGTGTGACCAGCACACCCACCCCGAAGGAGCTGTAGACGGCAATCGCCGGCACGCCGAGGCCGGCGAGGGTCAGGCCGCCGGCGAACTGCCCGAAGGCGTACGCCAGTGCCGCGCCGATGCCGACTCCGGCGGCCAGTCCGAGCGCCGAGGCGAGCAGCCCGATCACGATCGCCTCGACCAGCACCGAGCCGACCACCTGCCGGCGGCTGGCGCCGATGGCGCGCAGCAGGGCCAGTTCCCGGGTCCGCTGCGCCACGATGATCGAGAAGGTGTTGAGGATGAGGAAGGTGCCGACCAGCAGGGCGACCCCGGCGAAGCCGAGCAGGATCTTGTTGAAGAAGGAGAGTCCTTCCTTGAGCCCGTCGGAGGACTCGGCAGCCATCTGCGCGCCGGTCTTGACCACGTAGTCGCCGCCCAGGCTGCTCGCCAGGGCGTCACGCAGCTGCTCGGCGCTGGTGCCGTCGACGGCCTGCGCCGTCACGTGGGTGTAGACGTCGCGTTCGCCGAGCATGAGCTGCTGTGCCACCGGCGTGGTGAAGAAGACCTCGTTGCTGCCGCCCAGGCTGTCCCGTCCGCCGCTGTAGCCGACGATGCCGACCAGGGTGAACTCCCGCTTCGGTTCCCGGGTGAGGACGCCGACCCGGTCGCCGACGGACACCCGCGCGGCCTCGGCCAGCCCGGCGTTGATCAGGATCTCGTCGTCGGCGCGGGGTTCGCGTCCGGAGCGAAGCTCGAGCCCACCGCCCTCACCCATCCAGTTCTGCCCGGCCTGCGGCGCGCCGAAGCTGGTGACGACCTTGCCGTTGCTGCCGATCAGGCGTGCGCCGTCGGCGTAGACGGCCCCGGCGGCGGCGGCCACCGCGTCGTTGGACGCCACGGTCTCCACCAGCGAGGCCGGCAACGGCTTGCCGGCGCCGCTCTGGTCGAACCCGTCGGAGGAGACGGCCGGCGCGGCGGAGACGTAGACGTCGCTGGACTCGAACGCCTGGGCGAAGAGCGCGTCGAAGGAGCGACCGAGGGTGTCGGTGAGGACGAACGCGCCGGAGACGAACATGACGCCGAGCACCACGGCCAGACCGGACAGGAGCAGACGCAGCTTGCGAGCCAGCAGGCTCTTGAGGGTGGCGCGCAGCATCAGGCCACCTCGGCCGGGGCGTCGAGCTTCTTCATCGTGTCGAGCACCGTCTCGGCGGTCGGGCTGGTCAGCTCGGTGACGATCTGGCCGTCGGCCAGGAATATGACACGGTCGGCGTAGGAGGCCGCGCCCGGATCGTGGGTGACCATCACGATGGTCTGCCCGTGTTCGCGTACGCAGTCGCGCAGGAACCCGAGGACCTCGGCGCCGGAGCGGGAGTCGAGGTTGCCGGTCGGCTCATCGGCGAAGATCACTTCAGGGCGGGCGACCAGGGCCCGCGCACACGCCACCCGCTGCTGCTGACCGCCGGAGAGCTGACTGGGGCGGTGGCCGAGCCGGTCGGCGAGCCCGACGATCTCGATCACCCGGTCGAACCACGCCGGGTCCGGCTTGACCCCGGCGATCGCCAGCGGCAGCAGGATGTTCTCCTTGGCCGTCAGCGTCGGCAGGAGGTTGAACTGCTGAAAGATGAAACCGACCTTGTCGCGGCGCAGCCGCGTCAGGCCGGCGTCGTTGAGTCCGGTCACGACGGTGCCGCCGACGGAGACCGTGCCGCGGGTGACACTGTCCAGGCCGGCCAGACAGTGCATCAGCGTGGACTTGCCGGACCCCGAAGGCCCCATGATCGCGGTGAAGCGGCCCTGGGCGAATTCAGTGCTGACTCCGCGCAGCGCGACGACCTGCGCCTCGCCGCTGCCGTAGACCTTCCACACCTCATCTGCACGGGCCGCTGCCTGCGGTGTGCGGTCGACCGTCGCGGTCACTGGTACTCCCTCTGTCGCTGATGTCGGTGCCGCGGACAGATTTCGCCGCGGCCACTTCATCATCGGCCCGGCCGAGCGCGGTTTCGTCCAACTCCCGGTGGAGCGCGGGCGGATTTCTGCTGCGGGGACCACCCAGGACGGAGTAGGGGTTTTCCCTGACAGTCCGATGCGTGCTCTCAGGAAGCGGTCACCGGGAGCCGGGGCGGATCAGACCCGTTTCGTAGGCGAGCACGACCGCCTGCGCCCGGTCGCGCAGCGCCAGCTTCGTGAGCACGTTGCCGACGTGGCTCTTGACGGTGGCCTCGCTGACCGACAGCGCCTGGGCGATCTCGGCGTTGGAGAGCCCCCGGGCGACCTGACCGAGGACCTCCCGCTCCCGATCCGTCAGCACGGTGAGCACGTGCGGGGCCGCCGGCGGCACCTCGGGCCGATCCACGTCCACGCCCTTCAGAAGCTCCGCGAGCAGCCCCGGCGCCAGCACGCCGGCGCCGGTGGCCAGCGCGTGGACCGCGGCGACGAGGTCGGCCGCCGGCACATCCTTCGACAGCACGCCCTGGGCGCCGGCGCGCAGGGCGGCCAGTGTGGCGCTGTCCAGCCCGTCGGTGGCGAGCACCAGCACACGTACCGGCAGCCGGGCCGCGGTGAGGGCTCCCAGCAGACCGGCGGCGTCCAGGCGGGGTGTACGCGCGTCCATCATCACGATGTCCGGCAGCAGCCGCCGGGCCAGCTCCAGGGCCGTCCGGCCGTCTCCTGCCTCGGCGACGACGTCGAGCCCTGTCTCGGCGCCGAGCACAGTCCGGAAACCGGCCCGGAGCATCGGCTGTTCGTCGACGAGCAGGATCCGCACCGGCGGGGCCGTCGGCCCGCCGGCCGGCCGCGTTCGTGCCCGGCTCACTCGTCCGCGCCGGGCACGGCCGGGTCGGCGGCGACGGGGTCGGCGGGGTGCTGCTCGGGGAAGGGCGGCGGAGTGCCGCCGAAGGTCGGGCAGTGGGCCTGGTGGTTGCACCAGTCACAGAGCCGGCTCGGTGAGGGACGGAAATCCTGCCGGGCGATGGCCTGCTCGATCGCGCGCCAGAGCGCCATCACCGTGCGTTCGAACCGCACCAGTTCGTCGGCCTGCGGGGTGTAGTCCAGGACCTGCGCGTCCTTGAGGTAGACCAGGCGCAGCACCCGGGGGACCACGCCGCGGGTGCGCCACAGGACCAGGGCGTAGAACTTCAGCTGGAACAGCGCCCGCGCCTCGAAGGCCTCGCGGGGCGCCCCGCCGGTCTTGTAGTCGACCACCCGCAGCGCGCCGTCGGGTGCCACGTCGAGCCGGTCGATGTAGCCGCGGATCAGTAGTTCGTCGTCGACGAGGGCGGAGACGAGGCTCTCCCGTTCGGCCGGTTCGAGGCGGCTGGGATCCTCCACGGCGAAGTATCCGTCCAGCAGCGCGGTGGCTGAGCTCAGGAACTCGGCGCCGGCTGCGGGCGGCGCTGCGGCGTCGAAGAGCCCGGCGAGTTCCGGCTGCTCGGCGACGAGCCGTTCCCACTCGCCGGGCACGAGCGCGGCGGCGGCCTGCGGGGTGCGCTGCGCCGCAGGCAGGTCGAAGAGCCGCTCGAGCACCGCGTGCACCAGGGTGCCCCGCGCCTGCTCCGGGGTGGTGCGCTCGGGCAGCCGGTCGATGCTGCGGAAGCGGTAGAGCAGCGGGCAGGTCTTGAAGTCCGCCGCCCGCGATGGCGACAGCGACGCCCGTACCAGCGGCAGTGGGCTGCGGGAGGCGGCCGGACCGGCCTGCGCGGCGGGCGTCGCCGCCGTGCCCGGGAGCGCGTCGTGCCCGGGCCTGGGCTGCGCCGAGGGTGCGGACTGCTGGGTCACCGGTTCCGCCGTCATGCCCCGAAGGCTATTCCACCGGTACGACGTCACCTCCGCGCAGCGTGGCGGCTGCGCTCCCAGGCACAGTCCGTAGCATCGGGCCGATGGAGCAGACGTCCCCGCCACCGAAAGCGCCCGTGCGCGCCCCGGGCATCGCCCTGGGCCGTGTGCTCGGGGTACCGGTCCACCTGCACACCTCCGTGGCGCTGCTGGCGCTGCTGGTGACGGTGATGTACGGCGAACTCGTCCGCGGTCTGCTGGACCTCTCGGCGGTCGCCGGCTACGTCGCCGGTTTCGGATTCGTGCTCTGCCTGCTCGGTTCGGTGCTGCTGCACGAGCTCGGGCACGCGCTGACGGCCCGGCACTTCGGCATCGGTGTGCGCGGGATCACCCTTGAGCTGCTCGGCGGCTACACGGAGATGGACCGCGACGCGCCCAGCCCCCGCGTCGACCTGCTGGTGTCGCTGGCGGGTCCGGCCGTCTCGTTCGTCCTCGGGCTGGCGGCGATCGGGGTCACCGTGGCGCTGCCGTCGCAGGGCCTGGCGTACCAGTTCGCTTTCCAGCTCGCCGTCAGCAATGTGCTGGTGGCGGTCTTCAACAGCCTTCCCGGCCTGCCGCTGGACGGTGGGCGGGCGCTGCGCGCCGGGGTCTGGGCCATCACCCGGGACCGGCACCTCGGCACCGAGGTCGCCGGCAAGGTGGGCCGTGGTCTGGCGGTCGGCACCGCGGCTCTGGTCGTCTGGCTCGTGCTGATCGACTGGCTGCGGCCGGTGGCCCTGCCGCTGGTGCTGCTGGTGGCCTTCACCCTCTGGCGCGGGGCCGGCCAGGCGGTGCAGTCGGCCCGGCTGGGCCGGCGGTTCCCGCTGATCGACCTGGCGGCGCTGGCGCGGCCGGTCTTCACGGTGGCCGGCGGCACACCCCTGGCGGAGGCGCAGCGGCGGGCCGCCGAGGCCGGCCGCGGCGACGACGTGATCGGGGTGGCCGACTCGGCCGGCCGGCTGATCGCCCTGGTCGACCGGACCGCGGCCGAGGCGGTGCCGGAGCAGCGCCGGCCCTGGTTGGCGGTGGACTCGGTCGCCCGCGACGTGGGCAAGCTGCCGGCGATTCCGCTCGGCGCCGACGGGGAGCACGTGATCGAAACCGTGCGCGCCCACCCGGGGGCGCAGTACGCGGTGACCTCGGGAGAAAATATCGTCGGCGTCCTGCACATCACGGACCTCGTGCAGTTCCTCGAACCCAGACGGAAGATGACCAAGTGACCCCTCACCCCTCCGCCGGCCCGGCCGAGTCCCGCACACCGGAGTCCGGCGCGACAGCGCCGGTGCCCGCCCACCGGGGCCCGTTCCGCCCCGGCGACCGGGTACAGCTCACCGACCCCAAGGGCCGGATGCACACCGTCACTCTGGAGCCCGGCAAGGCGTTCCACACCCATCGCGGCATCCTGGAGCACGACGGGCTGATCGGGCTCCCCGACGGCAGCGTGGTCACCACCTCCGGTGGCGGCACCGCCTACCTGGCGCTGCGGCCGCTGCTGTCGGACTACGTGCTCTCCATGCCGCGGGGCGCGCAGGTGATCTACCCGAAGGACGCCGCGCAGATCGTCGCGATGGGCGACGTCTTCCCGGGCGCCAAGGTGCTGGAGGCCGGCGCCGGTTCCGGCGCGCTGACCTGTTCACTGCTGCGCGCGGTCGGCACCGGGGGAGAGGTGCACTCCTACGAGCTGCGCGACGACTTCGCCCAGATCGCCCGCCGCAACGTCGAGGCGTTCTTCGGCGCCCCGCACCCGGCCTGGAACCTGCACGTCGGCGACGTCGCCGGTTGCGCCGAGACCGGCTTCGACCGGATCATCCTGGACATGCTCACCCCGTGGGAGATGATCGACCTGGTCGAGCGGGCGCTCGTGCCGGGCGGGGTCTTCATCGGGTACGTCGCCACCACTCCGCAGATGTCGGAGCTGGTGGAGGCGCTGCGCGAGCGGGGTGGGTTCACCGAGCCGAGGGCGTGGGAGTCGCTGGTGCGCGACTGGCACGTCGACGGTCTCGCGGTGCGACCGGACCACCGGATGATCGCCCACACCGCCTTCCTGGTGAGCACCCGCAAGCTGGCCCCGGGCGTCACCGCGCCGCCGCGGCGCCGCAAGCCGAGCAAGGGCGCCGAGGCGTACGTGGCACGGCGCCAGGCTCTGCGTGACGCCGAGGCCCGGCAGACGGCTGTCGCGGAGCCGGCCACCGCGGAGCCGGGTTCGGCGCAGTCGGCCGTGGAGGAGGTCCCCGGTGAGCGGTGAGTGGCGGTCGGCCGTCGCATGACTCGACCCGAATTCGGCGGCGGTGACCTGCCCGCGGTCTTCCCGGACTGGTCGCCGTACCAGGATCTGGAATCTGCGGCTCGTGCGTATCTGCGCGATCCGGACATTGCGCTCGAAGCGCTCGAGGGTGTGCTGCGCGGCGGCTCCGTGCTCGGCTTCACCCTCGAACGCTTCGTCAACGAGGTCAACGGGGTCTGGCAGGAGGTCGCGATCTGCGACGGCAGCCGGTTGATCCTCTGGCACGGCGAGGACGTGCCGGAGGAGGACGGCCCCAACCTCTCGATGACCTCGTCGCTGCGGGTGGTGCCGGTCTCCACCGTCACCGAGGTGGGCTGCCGGCGGCGGCTGCACCGCACGGAGTCCGGCCGGGTCCGTGTCGACAGCATCGACGTCTACCTGCTGCTGGCCTCACTGGACGAGTCCGCCTCGGGCGGCGAGGAGGGCGTGCCGGGCGCGCGGCACGACGCGCTGCGGTTCGGCAAGACCGTCGACGACGGCGGCGCCGGGCAGATCGCGCGCCTGGAGGAGTTCGCCCGGCTGGTCGCCTCGGTGGTGGGTCGCCCGCTGCTCTGAACCGCCCGCCGGGCTGCGGCCGTCCCGGTGTTTCCGCAGTCCAGGTGGGCTGAGGTTGCAGGCCGGGCCGGATGTCGGCCGGGCCGCCGACACCGCCGCTGCTGAGACAGAACCGCCGCCGGCGCCCGATGGGCGCCGGCGGCGGGTGGCTACCGGCCGGGGCGCGCGAACGCGCCCCGCTGTCAGTCCTGCTCGGCGTCCGGTCCGGCGACCTCGACGTCGTCGGCGACGCGCACCACGTGAATGCACTCGCCCGGGCACTCCTTCGCCGAGTCGATCACCTCGAGCCGCAGGTGCGCCGGGACCGATGCCCGGCTGCCCGGATCGGTCTGCAGCTCACCGGAGTCGTCCTTGACGTAGGCCAGGCCGTCGACGTCGAACTCGAAGACCTCGGGCGCGTACTGCACGCAGAGCCCGTCGCCGGTGCAGAGATCCTGGTCCACCCAGACCCGCAGCTGGTCGCTGCCCGTCTCCACCTGCGCCGTCACAGTGCACCCCCCATGTTCCCAAGTCCCACGCCCCCGACGTTACCCGAATGGCGGTAATGGCCCGCAGGGCGTACCGGACCGATCAAGCTTGGGTGACGGGCGCGTTGCATGGGTCCCAATCGACGCCATACCGGCTAGTGTTAGCTCACAACGTTCAAGCCCCCCGGGGAGGTGGGACGTGGCACGCAGTGACGACGCGGATTCAAGCGCCGCACGGTGGGAGAAGGAGGCCCACGATCTCTCCACGCAGGTCGCGTTTCTCCAGGAGGAACTCGCTCTCGTGCGGCGGAAGTTGACCGAAGGCCCCCGACACGTCCGGCAGCTCGAAGAGCGGCTGGCGGCCACCCAGGCGCAACTGGCCCGGCTGACCGAGAACAACGACCGCCTGGTGAACACCCTCAAAGAGGCGCGCACCCAGATTGTCACCCTCAAGGAAGAGATCGACCGGCTGGCGCAGCCGCCCAGCGGGTACGGCGTCTTCCTCTCGCTGCACGACGACGGCACGGTGGACGTCTTCACCGGCGGTCGCAAGCTGCGGGTGACGGTGTCTCCCTCACTGGATGTGGCGCAGCTGCGCCGCGGCCAGGAGGTGCTGCTCAACGACGCACTCAACATCGTGGACGCGTTCGGTTTCGAGCGCGCCGGCGAGGTCGTGATGCTCAAGGAGGTGCTGCACGATCCCTCGACCGGTTCCGGTGACCGGGCGCTGGTGATCTCGCACGCCGACGAGGAGCGGATCGTCCACCTCGCCGATACCCTGATCGAGGAGCCGCTGCGCGCCGGCGACTCCCTGATGATCGAACCGCGTTCGGCCTACGCGTACGAGCGCATCCCGAAGAGCGAGGTCGAGGAGCTCATCCTCGAGGAGGTCCCGGACGTCGACTACTCCGACATCGGGGGACTCCAGTCGCAGATCGAGCAGATCCGCGACGCGGTGGAGCTGCCGTTCCTGCACGCCGACCTCTTCCGCGAGCACCAGCTGCGCCCACCCAAGGGCATCCTGCTCTACGGTCCGCCCGGCTGCGGCAAGACGCTCATCGCCAAGGCGGTCGCCAACTCGCTGGCGAAGAAGATCGCCGAGCGGCGCGGCGAGGAGAAGCACACCAGTTTCTTCCTCAACATCAAGGGCCCGGAGCTGCTCAACAAGTACGTCGGCGAGACCGAACGACACATTCGGCTGATCTTCCAGCGGGCCCGGGAGAAGGCCGGCGAGGGCACGCCGGTGATCGTGTTCTTCGACGAGATGGACTCGGTCTTCCGTACCCGTGGCTCGGGTGTCTCCTCCGATGTGGAGAACACCATCGTCCCGCAGCTGCTCAGCGAGATCGACGGTGTCGAAGGGCTCGAGAACGTCATCGTCATCGGCGCCTCCAACCGCGAGGACATGATCGACCCGGCGATCCTGCGGCCGGGCCGCCTCGACGTGAAGATCAAGATCGAGCGGCCGGATGCCGAGGCCGCCCGGGACATCTTCACCAAGTACATCCTCGCCGGGTTGCCGCTGCACCCCGACGACCTGGCCGAGCATGGCGGCGACGCCCAGGCGACCGTGGCCGCCATGATCGACGCCGTGGTGCTGCGGATGTACTCCGAGACCGAGGACAACCGCTTCCTCGAGGTCACCTACGCCAACGGTGACAAGGAGGTCCTGTACTTCAAGGACTTCAACTCCGGCGCGATGATCCAGAACATCGTCGACCGCGGCAAGAAGATGGCCATCAAGGAGTTCCTCTCCTCCGGCCGCAAGGGCCTGCGCCTGCAGCACCTGCTGGACGCCTGCCTGGACGAGTTCCGCGAGAACGAGGACCTGCCCAACACCACCAACCCCGACGACTGGGCCCGGATCTCCGGCAAGAAGGGGGAGCGGATCGTCTACATCCGCACCCTCGTCTCCGGCGGCAAGGGCACCGAGGCGGGACGGTCGATCGAGACCGCCAGCAACACCGGTCAGTACCTCTGACCATCGGCGTGACGCCGGCCCGCGGCACCGCCCGCGCGGCCGGCGTCACTGCCATCGGCCGCCACTGTGGAACGGGCGGCTCGCGTGCCCGGCCCCGGTCGGGCGTACGGCGGGCTAGGCTCGACGGGCAGGAAACGATCGGGCGCGGCGAGCGAAGCGGGTTGACGGCATGAGCGTACGACGGATCATGGGCACCGAGGTCGAGTACGGCGTCTCCGTGCCGGGGCAGCCCGGCGCCAACCCGATGATCAGCTCCTCGCAGATCGTCAACGCCTACGGCGCCCGGCCGGAGCTCTCCCGCGGTGGCCGGGCCCGGTGGGACTACGAGGAGGAGTCGCCGCTGCGCGACGCACGTGGCTTCACCTACTCCGGCGCCGCCTACGACCCGGCGGAGTCGCTCGCCGACGAGGAACTCGGCCTGGCCAACGTCATACTGACCAACGGCGCCCGCCTCTACGTCGACCACGCCCACCCGGAGTACTCCACTCCCGAGGTCACCAATCCACTGGACGTGGTGCGCTGGGACAAGGCCGGCGAGCGGGTGATGGCCGAGGCGGCACGCCGGGCGGCCACCATCCCCGGCAGCGCCCCGATCAACCTCTACAAGAACAACACCGACAACAAGGGTGCCAGCTACGGCTCGCACGAGAACTACCTGATGCGCCGGCAGACGCCGTTCGCCGACATCGTGGCGTACCTGACGCCGTTCTTCGTCACCCGGCAGATCGTCTGCGGCGCCGGGCGGGTCGGCATCGGCCAGGACGGCTCCCGGCCGGGCTTCCAGATCTCGCAGCGCGCCGACTTCTTCGAGGTCGAGGTGGGGCTGGAGACGACGCTCAAGCGCCCCATCATCAACACCCGCGACGAGCCGCACGCCGACGCCGACCGTTATCGCCGGCTGCACGTAATCATCGGCGACGCCAACCTGTCGGAGACCTCCACGTACCTCAAGGTCGGCACCACCGCGCTCATCCTCGCGATGATCGAGGAGAAGGCGCTCACCGGCGATCTGGGGATCGCCGACCCGGTCAGCGAGCTGCGGGCGGTCAGCCACGACCCGGGCCTCACGCACCTGGTCCGGCTGCGCGACGGGCGCCGGCTGACCGCACTGGACCTGCAGTGGGCCTTCTACGAGCGGGCCAGCGCCTTTGTGGCCGACCGGTACGGCGACGATGCCGACGCCGACACCATCGACGTCCTGCGGCGCTGGGAGAGTGTGCTGGACCGGCTCGGCCGCGACGCCTTCCTCTGCGCCGACGAGCTGGACTGGGTGGCGAAACTGCGGCTGCTGGAGGGGTACCGGGACCGCGAGAGCCTCGGCTGGGCGTCGCACAAGCTGCAACTGGTCGACCTGCAGTACTCCGACGTGCGGCCGGAGAAGGGCCTCTACCAGCGTCTGGTCGCCCGGGGCGCGATGAAGACCCTCCTCGACGAGGAGCAGATCCGGCGGGCGATGACCGAACCGCCGGAGGACACCCGCGCGTACTTCCGGGGCCGCTGCCTGGCGCAGTACGCCTCGGAGGTGGTCGCCGCGAGCTGGGACTCGGTCATCTTCGATGTCGGCCGCGAGTCGCTGGTCCGGGTGCCGATGATGGAGCCCGAGCGGGGAACCCGGGCGCACGTGGGCGCGCTCTTCGACCGTTGTGCCAGCGCCAAGGACCTGCTGGAGACCCTGACCGGCGGCTGAGGTGGACGATGCCGGTCGTGCCCGACGCGGCAGCAGCCCCTTTCGTCGTCCAGTCAGGGTAAGTTTCCGGTAGGCGATCGTGAGGAGGCACCGAGATGGCTACCCGTGACACCGGCGGTCAGTCCCAGTCGGGCAAGGCCAAGCGCGACGAGGAGATCGAGGACGTCACCACCGAGGCGAACCCCGAGGTGGCGGAGCGGCACGCGGAGATCACCGAGGAGGTCGACGACCTGCTCGACGAGATCGACTCGGTGCTGGAGGAGAACGCCGAGGAGTTCGTCCGCGGCTACGTCCAGAAGGGCGGTCAGTGACCGCGGCGGCAGCACCCTGCCACTGACGTCACCCCGACGGCCAGGAAGATCGCGCGCCGGCAGCGTGCGAGATAATCTTCTCCCAACCGCAACGGTGGTCTCGGCCGGTTTCCGCGCCAGCGGCAGCCGGCCGGTCCAGGCGATCATCTACCTGAGAGGAACCACGTGGCAGCCGGTTTCGATGCGTCCGGGCGTCTTGGTGATGTCTTCACCAACGCCGGGACGTCCTCCTTCACCCAGTTCCTGAGCATGGCCGCGCCCGAGCTGCTGCCCGGCCGCCGGCCGCTGCCGCCCGGGATGGCCGCCGACCTGGCCCCGCACGCGACGACCATCGTCGCCGTGGCCGCCGACCGCGGTGTGGTGATGGCCGGCGACCGGCGGGCCACAATGGGCAACCTCATCGCCCAGCGCGACATCGAGAAGGTTCACCCCGCCGACGCGTACTCGCTGGTGGGCATCGCGGGCACCGCCGGCATCGGCATCGAACTGATGCGGCTGTTCCAGGTCGAGCTGGAGCACTACGAGAAGATCGAGGGCGCGATGCTCTCCCTCGACGGCAAGGCGAACCGGCTCGCGGCGATGATCCGGGGCAACCTCGGCGCGGCGATGCAGGGCTTGGCCGTGGTGCCGCTCTTCGCCGGCTTTGACCTCGCCGCCGCCGATCCGGCCCGCGCCGGCCGCATCTTCAGCTTCGACGTCACCGGCGGCCCGTACGAGGAGACCGGCTTCGACGCGATCGGTTCCGGTTCGCTCTTCGCCAAGGCGGCGCTGAAGAAGCGCTACCGCGCCGGCGTCTCAGTGGACGACGCGGTGCGGTTGGCGGTCGAGGCGCTCTACGACGCCGCCGACGACGACACCGCCACCGGCGGCCCGGACGTCACCCGGCGCATCTATCCGGTGGTGATGACCGCGACGGCGGAGGGGACCCACCGGCTGACCCAGGCCGAGACGGCCGCGGTCGCCGAAGCGGTGGTCGCCGCCCGCATGGAGAACCCCGGCGGCTGACCGCCGCGCGTCGCCGTCCGCCCTCGCCGAACCAGTCCGAAGGAGAACCCTCGCCGTGGCCATGCAGTTCTACGCTTCACCCGAGCAGATCATGCGAGACCGCTCCGAGTTGGCGCGTAAGGGCATCGCCCGGGGGCGCAGCGCGGTCGTCCTGAGTTATGCCGGTGGCGTGCTCTTCGTCGCCGAGAACCTCTCCAGCGCGTTGCACAAGGTCAGTGAGATCTACGACCGGATCGGCTTCGCCGCGGTCGGGCGGTACAACGAGTTCGAGAATCTACGCCGGGCCGGTGTGCGGATGGCGGACCTCAACGGGCTCAGCTACGACCGGCGGGACGTCACCGGCCGGGCCCTGGCCAACGCGTACGCCCAGACGCTGGGTGCCATCTTCACCGAGCAGTCCAAGCCGTTCGAGGTGGAGATCTGCGTCGCCCAGGTGGGCGCGACCCCCGCCGACGACGAGCTGTACCGGCTGACCTACGACGGCTCGGTCAACGACGAGCCGGGCCGGATGGCGATGGGCGGCCAGGCCGAGGCCATCTCCGGGGTGCTGCGCGCCGAGCACGATCCGCAGATGTCGCTGACCGACGCGATCGCGGTGGCGGTGCGCGCGCTGGCCGGCGTCGGCGGAGAGGCGGGCGCGCCCCGCGAGATCGCGGCCGACCAGCTCGAGGTCGCCGTGCTGGACCGCAACCGGGTCGGGCGCACCTTCCGGCGGATCACCGGAGACGCGCTCACCGCGCTGCTCGGCGGCGGCGCCGCCGCGGCCAGTGCCGAGGCCGCCGAGGCCGCCGAGACCCGCCCGGAGCCGGTGACGCCGGCTTCCGGCGGGCAGAAGCCGACCGGTTCGGCGGGCTCGGCCGACCTGGAGGGCCCGCCCGCCACCGGGCCGCAGACGCAGCCCGACACGCCGGCGACCGAAACCGACCAGTAGTTCCGAGCCAGGAGCCAGAAGGACGTCAACGGGCATTCTCCGTCGACGTCCTTCTGGCAGTGGCTGGGCGGCGCACCGAGCTGAACAGCCCGGCCGTGGCTACCAGTCGCCGTGCCGCAGCGCCTCGGTGAGGCCGGCGCGCCAGTGCGGCTGCACGTCGATCCCCGCCGCCGCCCAGCGTCCGTGCCCCATTACCGAGTACGTGGGCCGGCGGGCGGGCCGCTGGAAGCGTTCGCTGGTGATGGGTCGTACCCGGTCCGGGTCGAGCCCGCGTTCGGCCAGGGCCGCCCGTGCCAGGCCGTACCAGGTTGTCTCGCCGGCGGCGGTGCCGTGGTAGATCCCGGGCGCGGCCCGGCCCGCCACGGCGGCGTCGGCGAGCGCCACCAGCTGCTGCGCCAGGGCGAACGACCAGGTCGGCTGTCCACGCTGGTCATCGACCACGTCGAGCTGCTCGCGTTCGCCGGCCAGCCGCAGCATCGTTTTGACGAAGTTCGGCCCATGGGCCCCGTAGAGCCAGGCGGTGCGCACCACGTACCCGCCGTCGGGGGTCAGCCGGCGCACGGCGGTCTCCCCGGCGAGCTTGCTGCGGCCGTAGGCGTTGATCGGGTCCGTCGGCGCGTCCTCGGCGTAGGGGACGGTGGCGTCCCCGGCGAAGACGTAGTCGGTGGAGACGTGGATGAGCCGCGCCCCGGTCTCGGCGCAGCCGGCAGCCAGGTTGGCGACCCCGGCGCCGTTGACGGCGGTGGCCTCCTGCTCCCGCGTCTCGGCGGCGTCCACGTCGGTCCACGCCGCGGCGTTGATCACCACGTCGTGGCCGGCGACGGACGCGGCGACGGACGCCGGGTCGGTGATGTCGAGTTCGGCGCGGGTGCGGGCGGTGACCTTGTGCGCGCCGCTGCCGTGCAGGACCGCGAGCAGGTCCTGCCCCAGCATCCCGGCGGCGCCGGTGACCAGGACGGCGCTCATGCGGCGCCGGAACCCGCGCCGGCCGCCTTCAGCGGCTCCCACCAGTCGCGGTTGTCGCGGTACCAGGCGATCGTGGCGGCCAGGCCCTGCTCCAGGCCGATGCGCGGGGCGTACCCCAGCTCGTCGCTGATCTTGGTGATGTCGAGTGAGTAACGTCGGTCGTGGCCCTTGCGGTCGGGCACCTTCACGACCCGCTCCCAGCCGACGCCGCAGGCGGCCAGCAGCCGTTCGGTGAGCTCGGCGTTGGTCAGCTCCGTGCCGCCGCCGATGTTGTAGACCTCACCGGAGCGGCCCTTCTGCTGCACCAGGGAGATCCCGGCGCAGTGGTCGCGCACGTGCAACCAGTCGCGGATGTTGCCGCCGTCGCCGTAGAGGGGAACCGTCCCGCCGTCGAGCAGGTTGGTGACGAAGAGCGGGATGACCTTCTCCGGGAACTGGTACGGCCCGTAGTTGTTGGAGCAGCGTGTCACCACCACGTCCAGGGCGTGGGTGCGGTGGTAGGCCAGCGCGAGCAGATCCGAGCCGGCCTTGGACGCCGAGTAGGGGGAGTTCGGCGCCAGCGGCCATGCCTCGGTCCAGGAGCCCTCCTCGATGGAGCCGTACACCTCGTCGGTGGAGACGTGCACGAACCGGCCCACTCCGTGGCGCAGCGCGGCGTCGAGCAGCGTCTGCGTGCCGAGCACGTTGGTCGTGACGAACGGCGCGGCGCCCTCGATCGACCGGTCGACGTGGGATTCGGCGGCGAAGTGCACGATCACGTCCTGGCCGGCGACCACCTCGTCGACGACCGTCGGATCGCAGATGTCGCCGCGGACGAACTGCAGCCGCGCATCGTCGCGTACCGGCGCGAGGTTTTCGAGATTGCCCGAGTAGGTCAGCTTGTCGAGCACCGTGACCACGCTCGGATCGCACGGGGGCGCCGAGTTCGTCGCGGGGTCGTCGGCCGTGCCGAGAAGCATGCGTACGTACTCGGACCCGATGAATCCGGCCCCGCCGGTGACAAGAATCCTCACAGGTACGGGAGTCTACGCCCGAGCAAGGGGACTCCACCGCATCTGCGATGTTCATTGTCCGACACTTCGCACTCGGTGTGCGATAGTTGCCCGCGCCTGCCGGTAGGGTCCCGGCAATGCGTGGAATCCTTTTGGCGGGCGGGACCGGAAGCCGGCTCTGGCCGGTAACCCGGGGCGTCTCCAAGCAATTGATGCCTATTTACGACAAGCCGATGATCTATTACCCGCTCTCCACCCTGGTCCTGGCGGGCGTCCGGGATATCCTCGTCGTCACCACGGCGGAGGACCAGCTCCAGTTCCAGCGGTTGCTCGGCAACGGCAGCCAGTGGGGACTGCGCCTGGAGTACGCGGCCCAGGCCCGGCCGGAGGGAATCGCGCAGGCGTTCCTGCTCGGTGCGGACTTCATCGGCGCCGAGTCGGTCGCCCTGATCCTGGGCGACAACATATTCCACGGCGTGGGACTCGGCCGTCAATTGGCCGCGCAGGGTGAAATGAAAGGCGGTCACATATTCGCCTACCCGGTGGCCAATCCACAGGAGTACGGCGTGGTGGACTTCGACGCCGACGGCCGGGTGCTCTCGATCGAGGAGAAGCCCGCGGTGCCGAAGTCCCGCTACGCCGTGCCGGGTCTCTACTTCTATGACAACCGGGTCGTCGAGATCGCCCGCGGGCTCAAGCCGAGCGACCGGGGCGAACTGGAGATCACGGCGGTCAACGAGACGTACCGGGAGAGCGACTCGCTGCGGGTCAGCGTGCTGGACCGCGGGACCGCCTGGCTCGACACCGGCACCTTCGCCTCGATGATGCAGGCGGGGGAGTTCGTCCGGGTCGTCGAGGAGCGGCAGGGGATGAAGATCGGCTGCGTCGAGGAGGTCGCCTGGCGGGCGGGCCTCATCGACGACGCCCAGCTCGAGGCGCTCGCCGAGCCGCTGCTCAAGAGCGGTTACGGCAATTACCTGCGGGGACTGCTCACCGAACGGACGGAGGGTGCGCACCGATGAAGGTCACGCCGTTGAGCATCGAGGGCGCCTGGGAGATCACCCCGCAGCAGCACGGTGATCCCCGGGGCCTGTTCATGGAGTGGTATCGCGGCGACCGGCTGGCCGAGGCGGTCGGGCATCCGCTGCGGCTGGCGCAGGCCAACCTCTCCGTCTCGGCCCGCGGCGTGGTCCGCGGCATCCACTTCGCCGACGTGCCCCCCGGCCAGGCCAAGTACGTCACCTGCGTCCGGGGTGCCGTCCTTGACGTGGTCGTCGACCTGCGCGAGGGCTCGCCCACCTTCGGGCAGTGGGAGGGGGTGCGCCTCGACGAGGAGCAGCGCCGCGCGGTCTACATCGGTGAAGGGCTGGGCCACGGTTTCTGCGCGCTGACCGACGACGCAACGTTGAGCTATCTCTGCTCGTCGGCGTACAAGCCGGCCGCGGAGCACTCGGTGCACCCGCTGGATCCGACACTGGCCATCGACTGGCCGGCCGAGGTGCCGCTGTTCTCGGCCCGCGACCAGGCGGCGCCGAACCTGGCCGAGGCGGGCCAGGCCGGCCTGCTGCCCTCCTACGACACCTGTCGGTCATATGTGGAAAGTCTGAATGCGGGTGGTTTGCAGACCACTCTCTGACATGAAGGTCTCGCGCCAGAGTGACCAACCAGGCCTCCAGGCGGCTAGTGTCTTCTCATGGAACGGCGAATCTTCGGTATCGAAACCGAGTACGGCGTCACCTGCACCTACCGGGGGCAGCGGCGGCTCTCTCCGGACGAGGTGGCGCGATACCTCTTCCGCCGGGTGGTCTCCTGGGGGCGGTCGAGCAACGTCTTCCTGCGCAACGGCGCCCGGCTCTATCTCGACGTTGGCTCCCACCCCGAGTACGCCACCCCCGAGTGCGACTCAGTCCTCGACCTGGTCGCGCACGACCGGGCCGGCGAGCGGATCCTCGAGGGGCTGCTCATCGACGCCGAGAAGCGGCTGCACGACGAGGGCATCGCAGGTGAGATCTACCTGTTCAAGAACAACACCGACTCCGCGGGCAACTCCTACGGCTGCCACGAGAACTATCTCGTCTCCCGGCACGGCGAGTTCGGCCGGCTGGCCGATGTCCTGATCCCGTTCCTGGTGACCCGGCAGTTGATCTGTGGCGCCGGCAAGGTGCTGCAGACGCCGCGCGGCGCTGTCTACTGCCTCTCCCAGCGGGCCGAGCACATCTGGGAAGGCGTCTCCTCGGCGACCACCCGCAGCCGGCCCATCATCAACACGCGCGACGAGCCGCACGCCGACGCCGAGCGCTACCGGCGGCTGCACGTGATCGTCGGCGACTCCAACATGAACGAGGTCACCACCCTGCTCAAGGTCGGCTCCGCCGACATCGTGCTGCGCATGATCGAGGCGGGCGTGGCGATGCGCGACCTCACTCTGGAGAACCCGATCCGGGCGATCCGCGAGGTCTCGCACGACGTCACCGGCCGGCGCAAGATCCGCCTCGCGTCGGGCAAGGAGATCAGCGCGCTGGAGATCCAGCAGGAGTACCTCGCCAAGGCAGCCGAGTTCGTCGAGCGCCGCGGTGGCGACCAGACCGCCAAGCGCGTCGTGGAACTCTGGGGACGGGTTCTGCACGCCGTGGAGTCCGGCGACCTCGAACCGGTGGCGCGGGAGATCGACTGGGTGAGCAAGCTGCGCCTGATCGAGCGCTACCAGAGCCGCCACGACCTGTCGCTGTCCCATCCCCGGGTGGCCCAGCTCGATCTGGCGTACCACGACGTGCGCCGGGGCCGGGGGCTCTACGGGCTACTGGAGCGCCGCGGCGAGGTCGACCGGGTCGCCACCGACCTGGAGATCTTCGCGGCGAAGGAGACGCCGCCGCAGACCACCCGGGCACGGCTGCGCGGCGAGTTCATCCGGCACGCCCAGGAGAAGCGGCGGGACTTCACCGTCGACTGGGTGCACCTCAAGCTCAACGACCAGGCCCAGCGGACCGTGCTCTGCAAGGACCCGTTCCGGGCGTACGACGAGCGGGTGGAGCGCTTGATCGCCAGCATGTAGCCGGGGATAGGCTGGTCGGGTTATGACACACCCGAACCCCTCCGGTCCCCCCGGTGGCCCCGGCCCGGACCAGCACTCCGAGAAGCTCAACTACCTGCAGCGTCGCCGCGAGAAGATCCGTGAGGAGATCGAACGCAACCGGCGCGGCGAGTACACGGTGCCGACCTGGGTGCTGGCGCTGGCGCTCGCGGCGATCGTCGGCGGCTGGCTCGCCCTGGTGATCTTCAGCTGAAGGCGCGGGCAGCCGGGGCCTTCAGCCGGCCGGCGGGCCCTGCATCCCCAGCCGGGCGGCGTGCCGCCCGGCGGCCGCTGCCGCCAGGAAGTAGGCGTGGTCGGCGTCCAGGCCCCGTCCCATCGTGGACAGCGGCACCACCGAAGCGCGCAGGGCGGCGTCCAGCCCGTCCGTTTCGACGGTGACGATCCGGTGCCGTCCGGCCAGCTCCGCCAGTGCCGGAGCGAGTTCGGCGGCCAGTTCCGCGTCCAGCCCCGCCGGCACCACCAGGTCGGCCGGCACGAGCGCCACCCTGCCGTACGCGGTGCGGCTGTGGTGCGACAGACCGCGATGCCGCGGTCGCGGGTCCGCCGCCGAGATGCGCAGCGAACCGACCGCGCGGCCGCCGAGGGTGTGCACGGCGTTGATCGCCTCACCGACCGCCACGCCGGAGTAGCCCCAGGTGGTGCCGGTGCCGAGGTTGCCGGGGCCCTGCGCCACGACGGCGACGTCGGCGTGCAGGACGTGACGGGCGGCGAGCAGACCGCTGTGCAGGTTGGTCGCCTCCAGGTCGCCACCGAAGGCCTGGCCGACGGTGACCGTCCCGGCCAGCTGCCCGGCCAGCCCGGCGAGGGTCCGGGAGAACCAGGCGGGCAGCGCGCCGCCGTCGGTCATCAGGTACGCCACCCGGGTGCCCGGCTGTTCGGCGAGCACCCCGGCGAGCACGGCCGGCAGCGCCGAGTGCAGGTCCGCGGTGACCACCGGCATCCCGTCGAGCGACTCGGCGTGCTCCAGCACCGCCCGGTACGGCGAGGCTTCCTCGTCGACGCCGAGCAGGATCGGCTGCAGTGGTGTGTAGCGGGCCTTGACCAGGTGGCCGGCGTCGCGGGTGTCGACCGCCTCGACCGGGTCCGGGGGCAGCCGGTCCGGTAGCGCCACCACCAGGGCGTAGCCGCCGGTGCCGAGCCCCATCAGCAGTGCCCCGGCGTTGAGCAGTACCCGGTCGCCCGGCCCGGGGTCGCCGACCAGCCGCGGGTAGGCCAGCGCCCGCATCGGCGAGCCGTCGGCCAGCACGGTCTCCAACTCCACCGCACCGGCCCAGCGTCGCCGTACCGCCGTCACCACCGCTGCCCGCCATCGCACCATGCGGGCACGGTATCGTCTGCGGGCCGTACGCCACGGCCAGGGGCCGTCGCCGTACAGCGGGGCGCCCGTCGCCGGTGCGGCGTGGGTGCCCGCATCGGCGGGTACGACTGCTAGCGTCTTGCGCGTGTCCCGCAGCCGTACCGAACGCCTGGTCAACCTGGTGATCTGCCTGCTCTCCACGCGGCGCTTCCTGACCGCCGCCCAGATCGCGGCGACCGTGCCCGGATATGAGCACGACGCCGACGATCCCCGTGACCACGAAGCCTTCCAGCGGAAGTTCGAACGGGACAAGGCGGAGCTGCGTGAGCTGGGTGTTCCGTTGGAGACGGGCACCGCGAGCGCCTTCGACACCGAGCCCGGCTACCGCATCGCCCACCGCGAGTACGCGCTGCCCGACATCCGTCTGGAGCCGGACGAGACCGCCGCGGTCGGGATCGCGGCCCGGCTCTGGCAGCACGCCGGCCTGGCCGCGGCCGCCTCCTCGGGGCTGGCCAAGCTGCGGGCCGGCGGCATCGACGTCGATTCCCGCGCGACCCTGGCCCTGGAGCCGGTGGTCACCGTCGACCCGGCCTTCGCGCCGCTGACCACCGCCGCCCGCGAGCGGCGCGAGGTGCGCTTCGACTACCGGGTGCCCGCCGAGGACGTCGCGACCAGCCGTCGCCTGCAGCCCTGGGGCGTGGCGTGCTGGCGGGGCCGTTGGTACGTGGTCGGGCACGACCTGGACCGGGACGCCACCCGGTGTTTCCGCCTCTCCAGGGTCACCGGCACCGTGCGCTGCGTCGGGCCGGCCGGCGCCTACGCGCCCCCCGCTGAGCTCGATCTGATCTCCCATGTGGCGCGCTGGTCCGGCGAGCGTGAGCCGGCAGCCCGGGCCGTGGTGCTCGCCGTGCCGGGTCGCGCGGCCGGCCTGCGCCGCTGGGCGCTGCACAGCGAGCCGGGCCGGCACGGCGACCGGCTGGTGCTGCCCTACTCCGACGCCGAGGCGCTCGCCGGTCAGCTCGTCGGCTACGGCGCCGACGTGCAGGTGCTGGAGCCGCCGGAGGTCCGGGACGCCGTGATCCAGCGGCTCAAGGAGATCGCCGTCCGGCACGACGAGCTCGCGGCGACCGGGGGCCGGCTGTGAGCCGCGCGACCGGCTCGCGCGCCTCCGCGGACCGGCTGGCCCGCCTGCTGAACCTGGTGCCCTACCTGCTGGCCCGGCCCGGGATCGAGATCGCCGAGGCCGCCGGGGACCTGGGCGTCACCGAGCGGCAGCTGCGCGAGGACCTGGAGCTGCTCTGGGTCTGCGGCCTGCCCGGCTACGGTCCCGGCGATCTGATCGACATGGCCTTTGACGGCGACCGGGTCACCATCACCTACGACGCCGGCATCGACCGGCCGCTGCGGCTGACCCAGGACGAGGCGCTGGCGCTGGTGGTGGCGCTGCGGTTGCTGGCAGAGACCCCGGGCGTGGACAACCGGGACGCGGTCGAAGGCGCCCTCGCCAAGATCGAGGACGCGGCCGGTGACCTGGCCGGCGCACCGGTGGCGGTCCGGCTGCCGGGCGACGGCGACCGGGTGCAGCGGCTGCGAGCCGCCGTCCAGAGCGGCCGCGCGCTGCGGATCACCTACTACACCGCGGCCCGGGACGAGACCACCGAGCGCACCGTCGACCCGCTGCGGGTGCTGATGGTCGGCGGGCGCGCGTACCTGGAGGCGTGGTGCCGTCGTGCCGAGGGGATGCGGATGTTCCGGGCCGACCGCATCGACGAGTGCCTGGAACTCGACGAGCCCGCGGCGGTGCCGCCGCACGTACGCCCGCAGGACGTCAGCGCCGGAGTCTTCCGCCCCGCCCCGGACCTGCCGCTGATCACCCTGCGGGTCGGGCGTGGCGCTCGCTGGATCACCGAGTACTACCCGTGCGAGCAGGTCCGGCCCGACGGCGACCAGTGGCTGGTGTCGCTGCGCGTCACCGATCTGGCCTGGGCGCGCCGCCTCGTACTCGGTCTCGGGCCTGGCGTGACCGTGGTGTCGCCGCCGGAGCTCGCCGAAGAGGTCCGCGCGCAGGCGGCGCTCGCCCTCGATGCGTACTCCCGGCCGGGCGCGGCTGCCGCTGCGGCCCCGGCCGCCGGCCAGTAGGCTGGCCGTCGTGGTCAAGTGGATCGTGCTCGCGCTGGTCTTGTCCGCCCTCGTGCTGCTCGTCGCGGTGGTGCGGCCGGTCCTCAGCCGGCTCCCGCAGCTACAGCGGGCCGTGATGACGCTGCGCCGCCAGCAGGCGGCCGTGGAGTCGCTGCAGGCCCACGCCATGACGCTCGACCCACAGCTCGCCCGCCTGCAGGAGCAGGCGCAGACGGCGGCGCAGCGGGTCGCGGTGATTCAGGCCAAGCGGCACGACTGACTCCAGGCCCGCCGCCGGCAGGCAGGGTTGGCTCACCGTTCGTGCTCCGGTCACCGATTCCACCGCCCCTGGTAGGTGTGGTCGCGGGGCAGCGCACGTACGATGGGGGCCATAACACCTGGCCGCGACGAGCAGCAAGTGGAGCTTTTCAATGAGTGGCGTTTTCAAGCCGTGGCACATCATCGTCCTGGTGGTCGTGCTGGTCCTGCTCTTCGGTGCCAAGCGTCTCCCCGATGCCGCGCGCTCCCTGGGGCGGTCGCTGCGCATCCTCAAGGCCGAGACCAAGAGCCTCGCCGACGACGATCGCGACCTCGCCGAGAAGGCCGACGCGCAGGCCGGCTACCAGACCCTGCCGCCGCAGGCCCCGGGTCAGCCGCAGCCGACCTACCAGCCGCCGCAGGCCCCGGGTCAGCCGCAGCCGACCTACCAGCCGCCGGTGGCCGAACCGGTGCAGCGTCCCCGAGACAACTGAGCCGAAGGGCCGGATAGACGGTGGGCTTCGCCCTCAAGAAGCGCGGCAAGAAGAGCGACTTCGACCGCGCCGCCGACGGGTCGATGACCCTCATCGAGCACGTCCGGGAGCTGCGCAACCGGCTCTTCCTGGCGTCGCTGGCCGTGCTGGCCGGTCTCGTCGTCGGTTACCTCGTCTCGCTGCCGGTCTTCGAGCTGCTGCAGCGCCCCTACTGCAACCTGCCCGGTGTGCGGGACGCCGACGGCGTCTGCCAGATGATCCAGCTCGGGCCGGCCGACTCGTTCCTGCTGCGACTCAAGATCGCCCTCTGGGTCGGTCTGATCCTCTCCGCGCCGGTCTGGCTCTACCAGCTCTGGGCCTTCATCGCTCCCGGCCTGCACCGCCACGAGCGCCGCTACTCCTACGCCTTCGCGGCGATCGCGGCGCCGCTGTTCGCCGCCGGCGCGCTCCTTGCCTACTTCATCGTCGACAAGGGCCTGTCGTTCCTGCTGGAGGCGGGCCTCACCGGCCTGTCGAACCAGCTCGAGGTCACCCGCTACATCTCCTTCGTCACCAACATGATCCTGATCTTCGGGGTGGCGTTCGAGTTCCCGCTGCTGGTGCTGATGCTCAACTTCGTCGGGCTGGTCAGCGCCCGCAAGCTGCTCAGCTGGTGGCGGGTGGCGGTCTTCATCTTCTTCGCCTTCTCCGCGGTGGTCACGCCCACGCCGGACCCGTTCGGCATGACCGCGCTGGCGATCTGCCTCTGTGCCCTCTACTTCGCCGCCGTCGGGGTCGCCTTCCTCAACGACAAGCGCCGGGGCCGGGGCAAGGAGGTCTACGCCGGGCTCGACGACGACCAGGCCTCGCCGCTGCAGACGAGCACCGAACCGGTCGGCGCCGTGCCCACCACCGAGGTGCCCGCGCCGATCCCGGCCAGTGAGCCGGTCGAGCGGCCCACGCCGATCGACGGCCGCTACGACGACATGACCTGATCGTGAACCCGGCGTTGACCCGGCGATGCCGCGGGGTCAGCGCCGGGCCCGCGGCGGCCGGCACCCGCCCGGTGAGCGGTACCGTGCTCGCCGTGACCGACACCGACACGCCGCTCGACGGCCCCACCGCCGCACCACTGGGCGAGGGGGCCGTTGTCGTCCTCGTCAACCCGACTGCGGCGCACGGCCGGCACCGGGGCCTGCCGGAGCAGGTGGCGCAGCGCCTGGCGGCGACCGGGCGGGCGGTGCGCACGATCGAGACCGGCACCGCGGCCCAGGCGCGGACGGTCTGCGAACAGGCCGTCGCCGAGGGCGCCGCGGCCATCGTCACCGTCGGCGGTGACGGCACCGTGCACGGCGTCCTGCAGGCGGTGGCGGGCAGCGCGACGGCGCTGGGGCCGGTGCCCGGCGGCACCGGAAACGACTTCGCCCTCGGGGTGGGGCTGCCGGCCGACACCGCACAGGCATTGGAGACCATCGCCGGGGCGCTGACCCGGGGCCGGGTACGCCGGCTGGACCTCGCGCGGATGACCCGCCCCGATGGCGTGGTCCGGTGGTTCGGCACCGTCCTCGCCGCCGGCTTCGACGCCATCGTCAACGACCGGGCCAACCGGATGCGGCTGCCCCGCGGTCCGCGCCGCTACGACATCGCGGTCCTGATCGAACTGGCCCGGCTGCGACCCCGGCACTACACGGTGCATCTGGACGGGGTCCGGCACGAGTTCGACGCGGTGCTGCTCGCGCTGGGCAACACCGCCTATTACGGCGGCGGGATGCGGATCTGCCCGTCGGCCGAGCCCGACGACGGCCTGCTGGATCTGGTGGTGGCCGGGCCGGTACGCCGCACCACACTGGTCCGCATCAAACCCCAGGTCTACCGCGGCACCCACGTCAGCCATCCCCAGGTACGCAGCTACCGGGCACGCACCGTCGAGATCGCCGCCGAGGGCATCACCGGGTACGCCGACGGGGAGCGGACCGAACCGCTGCCGGTGACAGTCACCGCCGTACCGGGCGCCCTGCGGCTGCTCGGCTGAAGACCGCCGGACTGCCCGGCGCTCAGGCCGCCGGCAGGGTCAGGTCCAGCACGGACCGCAGGCCGTTGACCGCGCCGGCCCGGGCGGCGGGAAGCACCAGGGTGGCGCAGCCGACGCGGGCCGCGCCGGCGTCGGCGGCGCTGTCGCCGACCATCAGCGTCCGCTCCGGGTCGACCCCGAGCATCCCGCAGGCCCGCAGGAAGATCGCCGGGTCGGGCTTGCAGCGCCCCACCTCGTAGGAGAGGACGAACGCGTCGACGGCGTCCGCCAGCCCCCATGCCTGGAAGTGCCCGCGGATGTCGAAACCGATGTTGCTCACCACCGCCACCGGCAGCCCGGCGGCGCGTAGCGCGGCCAGGGTCGCCGCGGTGTCGGCGTACGGCAGCCAGCCGTCGGGAACCAGCAGCCGCTCGTAGAGCGCCTCGGCCAGCCCCGCGACGCCGCTGTCGACGGTCTGCGCCAGCCCCGTGTAGGCCGCCCGGTGGGCGTCGGGGTGCAGATCCCGGTCGGCCCAGACCTCGGCCAGCGCCGGCGGGACCCGGGCCGGCAGCGGGCCACCGGCGCGGCCCGCGGTGAGCAGCCGGTCGGCCAGCGAGGTTGCCCGGATGCGTTCCAGGTCGCTGCCGCAGGCCCGGGCCGCGGCGAGCACCCAGGTCACCGGGTCCTCCACCTGGGCGAGGGTGCCGTGGAAGTCCAGGAGCACGGCGTCGAAATGGCGCGTCCGCGACGCGGGCCCGCCCGGTTCGGGCGCGACATCGGGCTGGGATGGTTCGACGTGTTCCGGCACGCAGTGCACCCTACCGACTGCCGATCAGGCCGCCTCCGTGAGCCGTTGCGGTGCGGGACACTAACCTGGTGACTATGTCGAGCCCCGCCGAGCGGTACGCCGCGGCGCGCCGCCGGGCCGCCCAGGCCAGCAACTACCCGGCCCTCACCGATTTCGCCCTCGGTCTGGGGTTCGAGATCGACGACTTCCAGCGAGAGGCGTGCCAGGCGCTCGAACGGGGCAGCGGCGTGCTGGTGTGCGCCCCGACGGGCGCCGGCAAGACGGTGGTGGGGGAGTTCGCCGTCCACCTGGCGCTGACCGGCGGCGAACCGGACGCCGCCGGCGGCACGCCACCGCGCAAGTGCTTCTACACCACGCCGATCAAGGCCCTGTCGAACCAGAAGTACCACGATCTGGTGGCTCGCTACGGCGCGGACCGGGTCGGGCTGCTCACCGGCGACAACGCCATCAACGGCGACGCCCCGGTGGTGGTGATGACCACCGAGGTGCTGCGCAACATGCTCTACGCCGGCTCGGCGGCGCTGACCGGCCTGGCGTACGTGGTGATGGACGAGGTGCACTACCTCGCCGACCGGTTCCGTGGCGGCGTCTGGGAAGAGGTGATCATCCACCTGCCGGAGTCGGTGACGCTGGTCTCGCTCTCGGCGACCGTCTCCAACGCCGAGGAGTTCGCCGACTGGCTGGTGACCGTACGCGGCCAGACCGAGGTGGTCGTCAGCGAGCACCGGCCGGTGCCGCTCTGGCAGCACATGCTGGTCGGCAAGCGGATGTTCGACCTGTTCCACGACGCCGATGCCGCCCGCAAGCACGATGTGCACCCGGAGCTGCTGCGCTACACCCGCGACACGATGCGCCGCATGGAGCTCGGCGAGGGGCGCGTCGGCGGCCCCGGCTGGGGACGGTCCGGCCGGTCGCGCTGGCGCGGGCCGATGCGCCCGGACATCGTGGAGCGCCTCGACCGGGAAGGGCTGCTGCCGGCGATCCTGTTCATCTTCAGCCGGGCCGGCTGCGCCGCGGCCGTGCAGCAGTGCCTGGCGGCGGGGCTGCGGCTGACCACCGCGGACGAGCGGGCCGAGATCCGCGAAGTGGTCGAATCACGGGTGACGGCCATCCCCGGTGAGGACCTGTCGGTGCTCGGCTACTGGGAGTGGCTCGACGGGCTGGAGCGGGGCCTGGCGTCGCACCACGCCGGAATGCTCCCCGCCTTCAAGGAGATCGTCGAGGAGCTCTTCGTCCGGGGTCTGGTCAAGGCGGTCTTCGCCACCGAGACGCTGGCGCTGGGCATCAACATGCCGGCCCGCTCGGTGGTGCTGGAGCGGCTGGTCAAGTTCAACGGCGAGGCCCATGTGGAGCTGACGCCGGGGGAGTACACCCAGCTCACCGGCCGGGCCGGGCGCCGCGGCATCGACGTCGAAGGACACGCGGTGGTGGTCTGGTCCCCGGAGGTGGACCCGCGCCACGTCGCCGGGCTGGCATCCACCCGGACCTATCCGCTGCGGTCGAGTTTCCGTCCGTCGTACAACATGGCGGTCAACCTGGTCGGGTCGGTCGGCGCTGACGCGGCCCGCGAACTGCTGGAGTCCTCCTTCGCGCAGTTCCAGGCCGACCGTTCGGTGGTGGGGCTGGCGCGGCAGGTGCAGCGCAACTCCGAGGCGATCGAGGCGTACGACACCGAGGTGGAGTGCGAGCAGGGCGACTTCGGCGAGTACTTCGCCCTGCGCGTGGCCATCGCCGACCGGGAGCGCGCCCTGGCCCGGGAGGGGCAGAGCCAGCGCAAGGCGGCGGCGGTCGACTCGCTGCAGCGGCTGCGCGTCGGTGACGTCATCCGGGTGCCGTCGGGCCGCCGCGCCGGACTGGCGGTGGTGCTGGAGCCGGGGACCGGCGGGTTCGGCGAGCCCCGCCCGCTGGTGCTGACCCAGGACCGGTGGGCCGGTCGGGTGACGCCGGGGGACTTCACCAGCCCCGCCGAGGTGCTGGCGCGCATCCGGGTGCCCAAACACTTCAACCACCGCTCGCCGGCGGCGCGCCGGGACCTGGCCGCCGAGGTGAGCGCCACCGGCCTCAACCGTCACGGTGGGCGCCGGGGCGGCCGGTCCAAGGGTGGCGGTGAGGACCACCGCCTGGCCCAGCTCCGCGCCGACCTGCGCCGGCACCCCTGCCACTCCTGCCCGGACCGCGAGGAGCACGCGCGCTGGGCCGAGCGGCGCCACCGCCTGGTACGCGACACCGACGAGCTGCGGCAGCGGGTGGCGGGGCGGACCGGTTCGCTGGCCCGTACCTTCGACCGGATCTGCGCGCTGCTGACCGCGCGGGGCTACCTCTCCGCGGAGGACGGGGTGACCGACGCCGGGCGGATGCTGGCCCGCATCTGGGGCGAGTCGGACCTGCTGGTCGCCGAGTGCATCCGCGGTGGCCTCTGGGACGGTCTCTCCCCGGCGGAGCTGGCGGCAGCGGCCTCCGTGGTCGTCTTCGAGGCCCGCCGGGACACCGACGACCGTGCCGGGGTGCCGCGCGGGGCGGTCGCCGAGGCGGTCGAGGCGACCCTGAAGCTCTGGGGTGAGATCGAGTCCGACGAGGCCGCCCGCGGTCTGACCGTCACCCGGGAACCGGATCTGGGCTTCGTCTGGCCGATCTACCGGTGGGCCCGGGGTGAGACGCTGGCGAAGGTCCTGGCCAGCGGGCACAACCTCGACGGTGATATGCCCGCCGGTGACTTCGTGCGCTGGGCGCGGCAGGTCGTCGACCTGCTCGGCCAGATCGCCGACGCCCACGGCGTCTCCGCGACGCTGCGCGACAACGCGCGGGCGGCCATCGCGACCGTCAACCGCGGCGTCCTCGCGTACCACACGGCCTGACCCCGCCGCCAACGACGCCCTCTTCTCGCCTGCCCAGGCAGGTCTGTTCATGAGCAACCGCTGCACAACCAGGAGGAAGACCGGATGGCGGAGATCAGCCACTTCGAGTACGGGTGGATCACGCCCGCCGTGGGCTATGCCCTGTCGGTGATCGGTTCGCTGCTCGGCCTGGTCTGCGCCGGCCGTATCCGGGGTGCGGCCGGGGGCCGGCAGCGGGCCTGGTGGGTCATCCTGGCCGCCTGGGCGCTCGGCGGCACCGCGATCTGGACGATGCACTTCATGGCGATGCTCGGCTTCGCCGTACGCGGCACCCAGATCCGCTACGACGTCCCGATCACCGTCGCCAGCGCGGTGATCGCCGTCGTGGCGGTCGGGATCGGGTTGATCGTCGCCACCACCGGGCGGGCCGGAGCGGCCCGGTTGATCGGTGGCGGGATCATCACCGGTCTGGGTGTGGCCGCGATGCACTACACCGGAATGGCCGCGATGCACCTGCACGGCACCATCGGCTACGACCCGGTTCTGGTGGTCGCCTCGGTGCTGATCGCGGTCGTCGCGGCCACTGTCGCCCTCTGGCTCGGTGTCACCGTGCGCCGCCCTGTCGTGCTGTTCGGCTCCGCGCTGGTGATGGGGGTGGCGATCAGCGGCATGCACTACACCGGCATGGCGGGCATGTCGGTGACGCCGAGCCGCACTCCGGGGGCCCTCGCCGGCGCCACGGTGAGCAGCCTGCTGGTGCCGATCCTGCTCGCCGTCATCTTCGTCGTGATCGGACTGGTCTACGCGTTGCTGGTCGCCCCGACCGAGCAGGACCGGCGTGCCGCCGCCTACTTCGACAGCCTCACGCCGCAGCAGCCGGCCCCCGCCGAAGCGGTCAGCCGGCCAGGGCGTCGACGAGCCGGCGACAGGGGCTGACCAGGTTCCACTGCTCGGCCAGCGCGAAGAGCCGTTCGGCGTCGCGCGGGACGGTCGGCAGCGCGCCATCCGTCGCCGGCAGCGGCACGTCGCGCGCTACCGCGACGACCTTCGGGGCGACCGCCAGATAGTCGCGGGCGCCGTGCAGTCTGGCGCGCAGTCCGGGGGCGAAGCCGGCGCTGGGATCGTCCAGCGCGGCGAGCAGTCCGCTGATGTCGCCGTACCGGTTGATCAGCCGGGCGGCGGTCTTGTCGCCGACGCCCGGCACGCCCGGCAGCCCGTCGCTCGGGTCGCCGCGCAGCGCCGCGAAATCGGCGTAGCCCGCCGCCGGCACACCGTAGCGGGCCTGGACGAACGCGTCGTCGCAGTCGTCGAGCTTGGCCACACCCCGGCCGATGTAGAGCAACCGCACGCTGCGTTCGTCGTCGACGAGCTGGAAGAGGTCGCGGTCGCCGGAGACGACCTCCACCGGGGCGGCGGCGGTGGTCGCCAGGGTGCCGAGCACGTCGTCGGCCTCGTAGCCGGCGGCGCCGATCGCCGGGATGCCGAACGCTTCGAGGACCTCCAGCAGCACCGGGACCTGCGGGGTGAGCGTGTCCGGCACGACCTCACCGCCGGCCGGCGCCACCCGGTGTGCCTTGTACGACGGCAGCAGCGCCACCCGCCACTGTGGCCGCCAGTCGTGGTCCATGGCGCAGATCAGCCGGTCCGGACGCCGGGTGCGCACCAGCGAGGCGAGCATGTCGAGGAAGCCCCGTACGGCGTTGACCGGGCTGCCGTCGGGGGCCCGGGCGGCGGATTCCGGGATCGCGAAGTATGCGCGGAAGTAGAGGCTGGGGGCGTCCACCGCCAGCAGCGGGCGTCGGTTCGTCACGGCCGAAAGCCTGTCACAACCGAGGGACGGCTGTCGGCGCGCATCACCGTCGGTCCGCGTCCGGTCACCAATTCTGAACGAGCGTTAAGCTGGCGTCGTCCCGGGGACACCCCTCGCGGCGCCGCACAACGACCACCGGAGCACATCCCCCATGACTGTCGAGCGCATCCTCCCCACCGAAGAGGCACACGACCTGCTCGCGCTGACCACCGAACTCGCCGACCGGGAACTCGCCCCGCGCGCAGCCGACTTCGAGGCCCGCGCGGCATTCCCCCGCGAGGTGCTGCGCACCCTGGGCCGCGCCGGCCTGCTCGGCCTGCCGTACCCGCAGGAGCAGGGGGGCGGGGGCCAGCCGTACGAGGTCTACCTGCAGGTGCTGGAGATCCTGGCGAGCCGCTGGCTGGCGGTGGCCGAGGCGGTCAGCGTCCACACCCTGGCGTGCTATCCCGTCGCCGCCCACGGCGACGAGCGGCTGCGCGAACGGCTGCCGGCCATGCTCGGCGGCGAGCTGCTCGGCGCGTACTGCCTCTCCGAACCGCAGGGCGGCTCCGACGCCGCGGCGCTTACCACCCGGGCGTGGCGCGACGGCGACGACTACGTCCTGGCCGGCACGAAGGCGTGGATCACCCACGCCCGCGACGCCGACTTCTACAACGTCTTCTGCCGCACCGGCGGCCCCGGAGCCAAGGGGATCTCCTGCCTGCTCGCCGACGCGGGCACCCCGGGAATCACCCCGCAGGCCGCCGAGCGGACGATGGGACTGCGCTCCTCACCGGTGGCCCAGATCGCCTTCGACGACGCCCGAGTACCCGCCCACCGGCTCGTCGGGGCCGAGGGCGGCGGCTTCGCCATCGCCATGTCCGCACTGGACTCCGGCCGGCTCGGCATCGCCGCCTGCGCGGTAGGGCTGGCCCAGGGCGCCCTGGACTACGCGGTCGGCTACGCCCGGCAACGTGAGCAGTTCGGCCGGCCCATCGTCGAGTTCCAAGGGCTGGGCTTCCTCCTGGCCGACCTGGCCACCCAGATCTCGGCCGCGCGGGCCCTGACGCTGGCGGCCGCGCGGCTGCGCGACACGGGCCGGCCCTACTCCATCGAGGCGGCCAAGGCGAAGCTCTTCGCCACCGACACCGCGATGCGGGTCACCACCGACGCGCTGCAGGTCCTCGGCGGCGCCGGCTACGTCGCCGACCACCCGATGGAGCGGTACCTGCGCGAGGCGAAGGTCCTGCAGATCGTCGAGGGCACCAACCAGATCCAGCGGATGGTGATCGCCCGATCCCTGTCGCGCTGAGGAAGAATCGGCCCCCCGGGGCGCCCGCCACGGCAACGATCTGCGGCAACGTGGCGGGTGCCGTCGCCGCCAGGCGGTGACAGGCGGTAGGTTGCCAGCCGTGGAGGAGATCGATCGCGCCATCATCGCCGCGCTCACCGCCGACGGCCGACTGTCGTACACCGACCTGGCCGAGCGGGTGGGGCTGTCGGTGTCGGCCGTGCACCAGCGGGTGCGCCGCCTGGAACAGCGCGGCGCCATCAGGGGGTACGCCGCACAGGTCTCGTTCGAGGCGGTCGACCTGCCGCTGACCGCATTCGTGGCGATCCGCCCGTTCGACCCGTCCCAGCCCGACGACGCCCCGGAGCGGCTCGCGCACCTGCCCGAGATCGACTCCTGCTACTCGGTGGCCGGTGAGGACTTCTACCTGCTGCTGGTGCGGGTTGCAGGCCCCGCCGACCTGGAGCGCGTGCTGCAGGAGATTCGCACGGCGGCCAATGTCACGACCCGCACCACCGTGGTGCTCTCCACGCCGTACGAGGGCCGTCCACCGCGGGTCGCGGGGGACGGGCCGGTCCGGGGCCGCAACCGTGCGGGCGCGGGGGAGACGATGCCGGACCCGGCCGAGGGCTGAGAGTTTGCGCAGCGGTATCCGTCCTGCCCTCGAGGACGGGCCGGAGTCCGACGGGGAAACCGCACAGCACGGGCGATCCCGGACGGCCGGGCGGGAAGATGACCAACCGGGCCACCCGATGCGGCCGGCCGCCGACCTCCGGGACTAATATCCATCGCTGATCGGCGCGTACCGCGACGACGCAGCACACTGGGGGTCCGACGATGACGACGGCGACGGCCGACAAAACCAGCGGCGGCATCGCCGGACTGGTGCGCTTCATGACGGCAGCGAAGGCGCCCACGCTGCCGATCAATCTGAGCGCCGTCGTGGGCGCACTCGTGGCGGTCATCACCCAGTCGGTGGCCTGGTCGCTGCCGTTCATGCTCATCGCGCTGCTCCTGCTGGCGTGGCAGTGGCGCGGGGCGAAGGCCGGACAGGTCGAAATCGGCACACTGGTCGTTCCCCGGGTGGCGATCCTGCTCGCGCTCGCCGTGCTCGCCCTGGCGCGGGACACCTCCGACGCGGCGCTGCTGGCCGCCGTGGTCCTCGCCGTGCTGGCGACGACCCTCGAGCCGACGCTGGCGGCGGTCGCGCGCGCCGGGTACCCGGTCACCTCCAACCTGCCCGGGCTGCGGACATCCCCGGGCCGTATCCGGCTGATGCCCTGGGTGCCGCCGATCAACGGCGCGGTGGTGGCGGTGGTCCTGATCGCCGCGCTGACGCCGCTGCCGGGTTGGCCCGCGCTCGTCGCCGCGCTGGGAGGCCTGGCGGCTCTGGCGGTGGCGGGACTGCGAGGCCTGCAGACGGCGCTTGCGCGGCGCCGCGCCGAAGGCAAGTTGCGCAGCGCCCTGACCTCCTACGAGCCGGTCTTTGCGGTGTACTGGCAGGCGGCGGCGGGGACGTCGTACCAGCTGGGCATGTGGCTGCCCTACCTGGAGCGGCTCGGCAAGCCTTTCATTGTGGTGGTCCGCACCCGGGTCAACTTCGACGAGGCGGTGGCCCTGACGACCGCCCCGGTGGTGCTGCGGACGGCCTTGACGGACCTGGACGACGTGATCGTGCCGTCGCTCAAGACCGTCTTCTACATGAACAACGCCATCCGCAACTGCCACATGGTGCGGTACGAGCACCTGACCCACATCCAGCTCAACCACGGCGACAGCGACAAGGCGCCGAGCTACAACCCGGTCTTCCGGATGTACGACAAGAACTTCGTCGCCGGGCAGGCTGCCGTCGACCGCTTCGCCGCGAACGGCGTGAGCATGCCGGCCGAGATGTTCGCGATTGTCGGACGGCCGCAGGTCGAGGGCATCACCCTCGCCCGGGGACCGATCTCCGCTCTCGCCGACCCGACCGTGCTCTACGCGCCGACGTGGGCCGGTTTCCACGCCGATTCCAACTACTGCTCCCTGCCGGTCGGGTACGACATCATCAAGGCGCTGCTGGCCCGTGGCGCCACGATCGTTTTCCGGCCGCACCCGTACGCGGCGAACTCGCCGGTGTTGGCGCGGGAGTGCGACCGGATCCGTGGGCTCCTCGCCGAGGACCGCAAGAGCACGGGGCGCGCGCACCGGTTCGGGACGGAAGCGGAGAAGACGATGTCCGTTACCGACTGCTTCAATGTCTCCGACGCCATGGTCTCGGACGTCTCCAGCGTGGTGGCCGACTACCTCTACTCGGAGAAGCCGTTCGCGATGGTCTCGGTGCTGACCTCCGCCGCGGACTTCCCGAAGGAGTTCCCGCTGGCCCGGGCCTCCTATGTGATCGATGCGCACCGCAAGCGCCTGCAGGGCCTGGACGCCTCGCTGGACGAGATGCTCGGATCCGACCCGCTCGCCGAGACCCGGCGGAGCCTGAAGCGGTACTACCTGGGGGACTTCCCGGCGGAGAGCTACGCCCAGCGCTTCGTCGACGAGGCGTCGCGCTACGTCTGAGCGGCTCCTGACGTGCTTCCCGATGGGGGAGCACGGCTCCTCATCACACGGCTACGGCCCCCACCGGTTTTGCGGTGGGGGCCGTAGCCGTTGACGTGTCGGTCGCTGCCCACGGCGGCCGACAGCCGGCGCCGGATTGGACCGGCCGCGCGGTGTCAATGAATGCCTGTGAACTAGCATCCTAGGATGCTATAGAGGGTGTAAACACCCTCACTGAATGTTTCTCTACGAGAAACAAGGGGCAACTTCTCCGGCAAGGCAGACGACGGAAGGAGCCGACAATGAGCTTCGCGGACAAGGCCAGGAACAAGGCCGAAGAGGCCGCCGGCGCGGCCAAGGAGGCTTACGGCCGGGTCAGCCACGACGAGCGGATCCGCACCGACGGTGCTGCTCAGCGCAGTGAGGCGAAGGCCAAGCAGGCGGGGGAGCACGTGAAGGACGCCGGACGCGACGTCAAGGACGTCTTCAAGGCCTGACCCGAGAACCACGACGCGGGCGCCACGAGAAACTCGTGGCGCCCGCGTCTGTGTATCCGCCACACCGTCCCGAGCGGTGCGGTACCCCGCGTCCGCCCTGGCGGGGGAACGTCAGGCCCCTTCCGGCACCGGCTGGTTCCAGCGCAGCAGCACCCGTTCGCCGTGTTCGTAGCCGAGCACGCAGACCCCGGCGGTGTCCAGGCGCAGCCTGCCTCCCGCCGCGGCCGGCAGCCCGATCCAGCGGGCACCCAGCACCCGCAGATTGTGTCCGTGGCCGAAGATCGCGACATCGCCGCCGTGCGACAGCCCTTCGGCCAGGGCCAGGCACCGGTCGACCCGGTCGCTGACCTCGGCCGGCGACTCACCACCGGGGCAGCCGTCGGTCCAGACGTCCCAGCCGGCCCGGCCTCGCCGGATCTCCGCGGTGGTCCTGCCCTCGTACTCGCCGTAGTCCCACTCGGTCAGCTCCGGCTCCACCCGGGTGACGGCGAGACCAGCGAGCTCCGCGGTGATCAGGGCCCGGCGGCGGGGGCTGCTGAGCACGGCAGCGTAGTGCCGGCCGCCGAGCGCGTCACCCAGCGCCGTCGCCTGCCGCCGTCCCCGCGCTGTCAGCTCGACCTCGGTGTGCGAGGTGTGCCAGTGCGCCGCGCTCCACGCCGTCTCGCCGTGCCGGATCAACAGCAGATCGCCCATGGCCTCCAGTCAACAGCAGCGGCGGCCGGGATGCCTTCGCATCCGCGGCCGCCGCTGCTGTCACTACCGGTGGAGTGTCACGCCGGGTCGAGCTGGTGTTCGTCCCACCACTGCCGGCCCGTCTCCGGCAGCGTGTCGATCGGGTCGTAGTAGGCGTAGCGCTTCTGCAACGCCTCCAGGTCGGCGGCCTCGATGGAGGTGCGGTAGTTCTTCGTCCAGTACGAGATGCCGCGCTCACGGTCGTACTCGGTGAGCATGTGCACCCAGCGCTTGCCGACGAACGGCACGTCGCAGACGATGCGCGGCGTGGCGTACCCGGGCAGGTAGCCCATGATGTCGTGCTGCAGTTGCTGGGCGTGCCAGACCGGCACCCGCCAGTGCTCGGCGTTGGGGATCATGTCGCACATGTAGAAGTAGTACGGCAGGATTCCCGTCTCGCCCTGCAGCGCGAAGCAGAGGTCCAGCAGCTCCGGCGCGGTGGCGTTGACCCCGCGCATCAGCACGCCCTGGTTGCGGACGTCGCGCACGCCGACGTCGAGCGCGGTCTGGGCGGCCCTGGCGACCAGCGGGGTGAGCGACTGCGCATGGTTGACGTGGGTGTGGATGGCGAGGTTGACGCCGCGGCGGCCGGCGGTGCGGGCGACCCGCTCCAGGCCCTCGACGACCTCCGGCTGCAGCCAGTGCTGGGGCAGCCCCATCAGGGCCTTGGTGGCGAGCCGGATGTCGCGGATGGTTTCGATCTCCAGCAGCCGCATCAGGTACGACTCGAGGTTGCGCCACGGCACGTTGGCCACGTCGCCGCCGGAGACAACCACGTCGCGTACGCCGGGGTGGGCCTTGAGGTAGGCGATGTGGGCGTCGTAGCGGTCGACGGGCTTGAGGGTGAGCTTGAGCTTCTCCACCGCGGGGGTGGAGTTGCCGACCAGGTCCATCCGGGTGCAGTGCCCGCAGTACTGCGGACAGGTGGAGAGCAGCTCGGCGAGCACCTTGGTGGGGTAGCGGTGGGTGAGGCCTTCGGCGACCCACATGTCGTGCTCGTGCAGGGAGTCCCGGCTGGCGTAGGGGTGTGAGGGCCAGTCGGTGCGCCGGTCGGAGGCGACGGGGATCATGTACCGGCGGATCGGGTCGGCGAGCAGCGCGTCGGTGCTCATCGGCGCGAACGGCACCATGGTGTTGATCATCTGCGGCGGCACCAGCATGGACATGGTGGCGGTGGCGGCCTGGTCGGCGGCGAGGTCGTCGTAGAAGCGTTCGTCGACGGTGTCGCCGAGCACGGCGCGCAGCTGCTTGATGTTCTTGACGCAGTTGACGCGTTGCCACTGGGCGGATTCCCACTGGTCGCGGGTGACGTCGCGCCAGCCGGGGAAGCGGGTCCAGTCGGGTTCGACCAGTGGCTTGCGGCGGTACTCGTACGGCTGCTCGCCGGCGGCGGCCGGCTGCTGCGCGTCGGTTGCGGGGGCGGGGTCGGTGCGGGGCGCGGGGGCGGTGCGCACCGAGGGTGTCGGGGTCACGGGGGCCTCCTGCGTGCCGGTCGACGACGGGGATGAATACTGGAAAATATTCGGCAGGAACATTAGTCTGCCGTAAGTTTTCCCGCAATGCGAGCCAGCAATGGCGGCACGTGCGGGGACGGAGGAGGAGTGCGATGACGTCGTCGGTGGGATTGCACCGGGTTGTCGAACCGGCCGGGGTGCTGCCGCAGGCCGCCTGGCGCCTCGATGCCGATCCGCGGATCGGCGCCGACGAGGTGCGTATCCGCGTCGAGCGGCTGAATCTCGACGCGGCGAGTTTCCGGCAGTTGTCGCAGCGCCACGACGGTGACGGCGCGGCGGTCCGCGCCGAGGTGCTGGAGATCATCGGGGCCCGGGGCAAGATGCAGAATCCGGTGACCGGATCCGGTGGCATGCTCATCGGCACGGTGGAGGAGGCCGGCCCGGCCTCGCCCCTGGGGCTCAAGGCCGGCGACCGGGTGGCGACCCTGGTGTCGCTGACCCTGACCCCGCTGGCCGTCACCGACGGCCTGTCCCGGTGGGACGGTCTCGGCGAGCAGGTGCCCTGCGACGGCCACGCGATCCTGTTCGCCCGTTCCATCGCCGCGGTGCTCCCCGACGACCTGGATCCGGAGCTGGCGCTGGCGGTGCTGGACGTCTGCGGCGCCCCGGCGCTGACCGAGCGGGTGGTGCGCGACCGGCGTGCGGCCGGCGGCGAGGTGACGGTGGCGGTGATCGGCGGGGCGGGCAAGAGCGGTTCGCTGGCGCTGGCGGCCGCGCGGCAGGCCGGTGCGGCTCGTACGGTCGGTGTGGTGCCGGTGGCGGCCGAGCGGGACCGGCTGCTGGCGGCCGGGCTGGCCGACGAGGTGGCGCTGGCCGACGCCCGGGACCCGGTGGGGCTGTCGACGGCGGTGACGCGGGCGCTGGGCGGGCCGGCGGACGTGACGGTTGTCTGCGTGGACGTGCCCGGCTGCGAGCACGGGGCGATCCTGTCGACCGCCGACGGCGGCACTGTCGTGTTCTTCTCGATGGCGACGAGTTTCGCGGCGGCGGCGCTGGGCGCGGAGGGGCTTGCCGCGGACGTGACGATGCTGGTCGGCAACGGCTACGTGCCGGGTCACGCGGAGCTGGCGTTGCGGCTGCTGCGGGAGCAGACCGGGGTGCGGGCCCTGTTCGAGTCGCGGCTGGCGGCAGACTGATCCCATGACGAACGCCTCGACGTTGTACCGCGGTGGTGTGCTGCACTGTCCGGCCGATCCGAGCGCCACGGCGATGCTGGTCTCCGGTGGGCGCATCGCCTGGCTGGGGCCGGACGCCGACGCGCCGGCGGCCGACCGGGTGGTGGAGCTGGGTGGCGCGCTGGTGACGCCGGCTTTTGTCGACGCGCACGTGCACGCCACCGACACCGGGCTGGCGTTGTCGGGGCTTGACCTGTCGGGGGTGCGGTCGGCGGCGGAGCTGGGTGCGGCGGTGGCCGCGTTCGCCGAGCGGTTGCCGGCGGAGGCGGTGGTGCTGGGGCACGGCTGGGACGAGTCGCGCTGGGCGCGGCCGGTGCCGCCGGACGCGGCGGAGCTGGGCCGGGCGGCGGGTGGACGGCGGGTGTATCTGTCGCAGGCGTCGATGCATTCGGCGCTGGTGTCGCAGGCGTTGCTGGCGGCGGCGCCGCAGGTTGCCGCCGCTGACGGTTTCGACGCGTCGGGCTGGCTGCGTCGCGACGCCCATCATGTGGTGCGGGCGGTGGCGATGGGTTCGGTGCCGTTGTCGCAGCGGCGGCAGTTGCAGCGGCGGGCGCTGGCGCACGCGGCGTCGGTGGGGATCGCTTCGGTGCACGAGTGCGGCGGCCCCACGATCTCCAGCGAGGAGGATTTCACCTCGTTGCTGGCGCTTTCCGGTGACGGGGTGGCGGAGGTGTACGGCTACTGGGGTGAGCTGCTGGGGGCGGCGAAGGCCCGGGATCTGGGGGCGGTCGGCGCCGGTGGTGATCTTTTCGCGGACGGGGCGCTGGGTGCGCGTACGGCGCGGGTGTCGCAGCCGTACGCCGACGGCGCCGCGGGGGAGTGCGGGCACGGTTATCTGAGCGCGGAGCAGGTCCGGGATCATCTGCTGGACTGCGCGGAGCACGGGATGCAGGGCGGGTTCCACGCGATCGGGGACGCGGCGATCGCGGCGGTGCTGGCGGGTTTCGCCGGTGCGGCGGCGGTGCTGGGCACCGATCGGGTGCGCGCGGCGGGGCATCGCGTCGAGCACGCCGAGATCATGGACCGGGCGTTGATCGCCGGGTTCGTGGAGTTCGGGGTGGTCGCGAGCATGCAGCCGGCGTTCGACCGGCTCTGGGGTGGCGAGCGGGGCATGTACGCGGCGCGGTTGGGCGCGCAGCGGGCGCTGGCGGCGAATCCGATGGGCGCGATGCACGGGGTCGGGGTGACGTTGGCATTCGGTTCGGATTCGCCGGTGACGCCGCTGGATCCGTGGGGGTCGGTGCGGGCGGCGGTCCAGCATTTCAATCCGGCGCAGCGCATGACGGTGGCGGCGGCGTTCGCCGCGCACACCCGGGGCGGCTGGCGGGCGTTGCCGGGTTCGCATCCCGCGGAGGGGGTGCTGGCGCCGGGGGCGCCGGCGACGTTTGCGGTGTGGGACAGCCCGGCGGGGGTGCGCCGTGGTCTGCCGGTGCTGACGGCGGCGGATCCGGAGTTGTGGGGGCCGCAGGATCCGACGCCGTTGCCGGTGTGCCGGGCCACGGTGCTGCGCGGTGCGGTCATTTTCGAGGAAGGACTTCTGTGAGCGGAAAGCTGGATCTGGATCCGGGGTTGGTGACGCGGGCGCGGCAGTTGGCGCGCCGGGCGGGGCAGCCGGTGGTGGATCTGGCCCGCAGCCACACGACGGTGTCGGTGGAGCGGGCGGTGTTGCGGCTGGCCGGGGTGGCCGGCGCCGATCCGGACGGCATTCCGTGGGTGAACCGGCTGGTCGACGCGGTGGTGGCCGATGTGGGCCTGGGGCAGGGCGTGGCGTTGCCGGTTTTCGATGCGATGGCCCGTGAGCAGGTCGCCGATGTGACGCTGCTGGCGCAGCAGGCGGCGGCGGGGGCGGTGCGGTTCCAGCGTCCGGCTGGCCGGGCGGCGACGGCGGCGCGCCGGGCGGCGTTGTCGGCGGTGCGCCGGGGCATCCGGCAGGTGGACCGGCGCCGCGTCGAGCGGGAGCGGCTGGTGAAGCGGCTGGGGGATCCGCCGCAGCGGCCGTGGATCTATCTGATCGTGGCCACCGGTGACATCTATGAGGACATTCCGCAGGCGCAGGCGGCGGCGCGGGCCGGCGCGGATGTGATCGCGGTGATCCGGTCGACGGGGCAGTCTCTGCTGGATTATGTGCCCGAGGGTGCGACCCGGGAGGGTTTCGCCGGCACGTACGCCACGCAGGAGAACTTCCGGCTGATGCGCGCGGCGCTGGACGAGGTGTCGAAGGAGCTGGGCCGGTACGTGCGGCTGACCAACTACGCCTCCGGGTTGTGCATGCCGGAGATGGCGACGCTGGCCGGGCTGGAGCGGCTGGACATGATGCTCAACGACTCCATGTACGGGATTCTGTTCCGTGACATCAACCCGATCCGCACCTTTGTCGATCAGCGGTTCTCGCGGCAGATGCACGCCCGCGCCGGGATCATCATCAACACCGGTGAGGACAACTACCTGACCACCGCCGACGCGGTCGACGAGGCGCACACGGTGACGGTGTCGCAGCTGCTCAACGAGTTCTTCGCCCACGAGGCGGGGCTGCCGGACGCGCTGCTGGGGCTGGGACACGCGTTCGAGATCAACCCGGAGGTGCCGCAGTCGCTGCGGCTGGAGCTGGCGCATGCGCTGCTTGCCCGGGAGCTCTTCCCGGACGCGCCGCTGAAGTGGATGCCGCCGACGAAGCACATGACCGGTGACGTGTTCCGCGGCAACCTGCTCGACGGCTTCTTCAACCTGGTGGGGGCGATGACCGGTCAGGGGATCCTGCTGGTGGGGATGATGACCGAGGCGGTGGTGACGCCGTGGCTCAGCGACCGCGACATCGCCCTGCAGAATGTCCGTTACGTGCTGGGGGCGGCCGGCGGGCTGGGCGAGGATTTCCGGCCGCCGCCGGGCGGGTTCATCCAGCAGCGCGCCCATCAGGTCCTCGGCGAGGCGGTGACGCTGCTGGAGCGCATCGCCGACGACACGCTGCTGCAGGCGATCGCCGAGGGGACGTTCGGCATCATGAAACGCCCCGCGGACCGCGGCAAGGGCCTGGAGGGGGTGGCCGCCCACGAGGACGGTTACTTCAACCCGGCGACCGAGCTGCTCGAGGCGGTGCCGGCATGAGCGGGCCGTTCGTGCGGCCGTACGGCGACACCACCGGCGACGGGATGGTGCAGATGTCGTTCACCCTGCCGGTGCCGCACGACAAGCGGGCCGAGGGGGCGGCGCTGCAGCTGGCGGCGAAGATGGGCATGGATCCGGCGATGCTGGTGCACGCCAAGCCGATCGGGGAGGGGTTCACCTTCTTCGTCGTCTACGGCCGGGTCAACCACCTGGTGGACCTGTCGCAGGTGGAGGTGGTGGAGCGGGACTTCCCGCTGCTGTCGGCCAAGGAGGTCAACACCGCCGTCAAGCGGGGCCTGCGCCGCAAACTGTCGGTGGTGGGGGCGTGCATCGGCACCGACGCGCACACCGTGGGCATCGACGCGATCCTCAACGTCAAGGGCATCGCCGGCGAGAAGGGCCTGGAGTACTACCGGGAGTTGAAGGTCACCAACCTGGGCGCGCAGGTCAGCGTACCGGAGCTGGTGGAGGCGGCCCGGCGGGAACGCGCCGACGCGGTGCTGGTGTCGCAGGTGGTGACCCAGCGCGACGCGCACCTGCACAACACCCGGGAGATGTCGGCGGCGTTCCGGGAGGCGATGCCCGCCGGGCGGCGGCCGCTGCTGATCGTCGGCGGTCCCCGGTTCGACGAGAAGATGACCGGCGAGCTGGGGGTCGACCGCATCTTCGGTCGCGGCACCACCCCCGCGGAGGTCGCCAGCTACCTGGTCCACGCGCTGATCACACAGAAGGCGAAGGCATGAGCACCGACGAACGCATCGGATCGACCGTCACCCACCGGCGGTATGTGCCGTACTCCCACGCCCACTACGCCGGCGACCTGGTCGACGGGGCGTACGTGCTGGGGTTGTTCGGTGATGTCGCCACCGAGCTGTGCATCCGCACCGACGGCGACGAGGGGCTGTTCGCCGCCTACTCGGATGTGCAGTTCCGCGGGCCGGTGCGGGCCGGGGACGTGCTGGAGGTGACGGCGACGCTGGAGCGGGCCGGCACCCGCAGCCGCGGCATGCGGTTCGAGGCGCGGGTGGTGTGCCGGGGCCGGCCGGACCGGGGCGAGTCCGCCGCCGAGGTGTGCGACCCGCCGCTGGTGGCGGTCACCGCGGCCGGCACGGTGGTCGTCCCGCCGGCGCGGTGAGCCGCTACGCGGTCTGCGCCGACGTCGGTTCCACCTGGACGAAGGCGGCGGTGGTGGCGCTGGCCGACGGGGCTCTGGTGGGCGCCGCGGCGACCCCGACGACGGCCGGCACCGACGTGCTGCACGGCCTGGACGCCGCCGTGGCCACGGCCACCGCGCACCTCGGCGCCGCCGCCGCACGCGCGCCCCGCTACGTCTGCTCCTCGGCCGGTGGTGGGCTGCGGCTGGCCGTGGTGGGACACGAACGGCTGGTCACCGCGCAGGCCGGCGAGCGGGTCGGGTTGTCGGCGGGCGCCCGGGTGGTGCGCGTCGACGCCGGCCGCCTCGACGGCGCCGGGGTGCGGGACCTGCGGGCCGCCCGCCCGGATGTGGTGCTGCTGGTCGGCGGCACCGACGGCGGGGACGCCGAGACGATCACCCACAACGCCACCCGGCTGGCGCGGGCCCGCTGGCGGGTGCCGGTGGTGCTGGCCGGCAACGCCGACGTCCGCGCCGAGCTGACCGCGCTGCTCGCCGCCGCGGGTGTGCCGGTGACGGCGGCCGACAATGTGCTGCCCCGCATCGGGGTGCTGGCGCCCGTGCCGGCGCGTACGGCGATCCGGCAGGTGTTCCTGCGGCACGTCATCGGCGGCAAACGCCTGTCGCGGGGGCCGCGCTTCGCCGCCCTGGTACGGGCGGCGACGCCCGACGCGGTCCTCACCGGCGTGGAGACGCTCGCCGACACCCTCGGCGGCGACCTGGCGGTGGTCGACGTCGGCGGCGCCACCACCGACGTGTATTCGGTCCTGACGCCCGACGAGCGGGCCGACGGGCCCAGCCAGGAGGTGGCGGGCACCCTGTGGCGGGCCCGGACCGTAGAGGGCGATCTGGGGATGCGCTGGAGCGCCCCCGGTGTGGTCGCCGCGGCCGCGGCCGAACGTCTCCTGGCCCCCGGCGAGGAGACCACCCTGGGTGCGCTGGCGCGGACGCTGGCCGCGGAACCGCAGACGCTGGCCGCCGACGCGGCGGGCCGGGCGGCGGATCTGCGCATCGCCACCCTGGCGGCGACCGTGGCGCTGCGGCGCCACGCGCGCGGACCGGCCGCCGGCGAACGCCACGGACGTGATCTTCGCGACGTGCGGCTGTTGATCGGTTCCGGCGGGGTGCTGCGCCACGCCCCGCCCGGCGACGCGGCGACGCTGCTCGCCGCGGTGCTGACCGACCACGGCGGCGGCTGGGCGCTGCCCCGGGCCGCCCGGGCGGTTGTCGACACCGACTACGTGCTGGCCGCCGGTGGACTGCTCGCCGAGGAGCATCCGGCGGCCGCGCGGGCGCTGCTGCGGCGGCAGTTCACCCCGCAGGCCGGCTGAGGGCGGGCACCCGTACGCCCGCCGGCGGCGACACGCCGTGGGGAACTGCACGACAGGCCGGGGCAGTTGACAGGCACCCCCGGTCACCACGTACCGTCTTTGAGTCCTACCACGGGAGGCGGCTGTTGTTCGCTTCGTCCCTTCGTCCGCTGGCCGAGTGGCGGTTTCTACGCCACAACGGCCAGGTCCAGCGGGCGGGGGTCGGCGGGGCGGCGCGAACCGGCCGCGAAATACCGGTGCAGGGGTGCAGGTTCGGGCACGGCCAGTAGACAACGGGTGGACGGGGACAGCCAGTCCGCGTCCGGTCGGTCCGAAGGTCGTCGCACGAACATGCATCGCACCGGCCGGGGAGGGCCTGGGAGCATCGGGGCGTGACCACAGGTCACGCCCCGATTTCTGTCTCCGCCGGCGCCGCAGTGGCCCCGCTCGGCACCGCGGGCTCACGCCGGTAGCCTTCGGCGGGTGACGACCCAGGTGCAGACCACCGCCGCGCAGCCGCCTTCGGTCACCGGCCCGCCGGGCAGCCCGATGCCGCTGTGGGCGGCGCTGCTCGCCGCCCCGGCCGCCGGAGTGGCGATGCTGCTGGCCTTCCCCCCGTACGGCTGGTGGCCGCTGGCCCCGATCGGGGTGGCGTTGCTGGCTGCGGCGGTGCACCGCCGCCGGCTGCGCGCCGGCCTGGGACTGGGGCTGCTCACCGGGCTGACGTTCTTCCTGCCGCTGCTGAGCTGGACCAACCTGGAGGTCGGGAACCTGCCGTGGCTGCTGCTGGGCGGTTTCGAAGCCTGCTACCTGGCGCTGATGGGTGCCGCGGCGGCGTGGGCGAGCCCGGTGGCCGACCGCTGGCGGGCGAGCTGGCCGGTGCTGACCGGGCTGCTGTGGGTCGCCCAGGAGACGCTGCGGTCCACGGTGCCGTTCGGCGGGTTCCCGTGGGGCCGGCTGGCGTTCAGCCAGGCCGACGGCCCGCTGGTGCGTTTCGCCGCGCTCGGCGGCGCGCCGCTGGTGACGTTCGCGGTGGCGCTGGTCGGCGGGCTGCTCGCCGCGGCCGCCTGGGCGGCGCTGCGGCACCGCTGGCGGCCGCTGACCGGGGCGTGGGCGGCGGTGATCGCCGTGGCCGCTGTCGCGCTGCTGGTGCCGGTGAGCTCCGGTGCTGTCACCGACGACCCGGTGGGCACCGACGGCGCGGTGACCGTGGCGATCGTGCAGGGCAACGTGCCCCGGCTGGGACTCGACTTCAACGCCCAGCGGCAGGCGGTGCTCGACAACCACGCCGACGCCACCGTCGAACTGGCCCGGCAGGTCGCCGCCGGCCAGGCCGCCCGTCCCGACCTGGTGGTGTGGCCGGAGAATTCCAGCGACATCGACCCGCTGCGCTACCCGGCCGCCGCGGCGCGCATCAGCGAAGCGGCCGACGCGGTGGGTGCGCCGATCCTCGTCGGCGCCGTGCTGTCCGGCCCGGGACCGGGTCAGGTCCGCAACGCCGGACTGCTCTGGCAGCCCGGCGGCGGCCCGGACCTGGACCAGCTCTACATCAAGCGCCGGCCGGTGCCGTTCGCCGAGTACGTCCCCTTCCGTGACCTCGCCCGGCTGGTCAGCAAGGAAGTCGACCGGGTCCGTTCCGACTTCGTCGCCGGCACCACACCGGGGGTGGTCGCGACCCCGGCGGTGACCATCGGCGACGTGATCTGCTTCGAGGTCGCCTACGACGACGTGGTCCGCGACACCGTCACCGGCGGCGGCCGGCTGATCGTGGTGCAGACCAACAACGCCACCTTCAACAACGCCGAGGCGCTGCAGCAGCTGGCAATGGTCCGGCTGCGGGCCGTCGAGCACGGTATGCCCGCCCTGATGGCCTCCACCGTCGGGGTGTCCGGGTTCGTCGACCGCGATGGGCGGGTAAGCGGCGCCACCGAGTTCTTCACCGAAGCGGTGGTGGTCCGGCAGGTACGCCCCGGCGACGGCACGACCGTCGCCACCCGGGTCGGCCAGTGGCCGGAGGCGGTGCTGGTGCTGCTGGCCGTGTCGGTGCTGGTCACGGCCGGCCTGCTGCGGCGATCCGCCCGGCAGGCGACGGGGGACGCCGGCAGCCCGGCAGAGACGGAGGAGCGGTGAGCGAACAGCGCAACGTCGACGACCCGACGGTGGGATGTCCCGGAGTGGGGCGGGTGCTGGTGGTCATCCCCACCTACAACGAGATCGACAACATCGGCGCGATCGTCACCCGCGTGCGGCATTCGGTGCCCCGCGCCGAGGTGCTCATCGCCGACGACAACAGCCCCGACGGCACGGGAGCGCTCGCCGACAACCTGGCCGCCGCCGACCGGCGGGTGCACGTGCTGCACCGCCCCGGCAAACAGGGCCTGGGAGCGGCGTACCTGGACGGGTTCGCCTGGGCCGCCCGCAACGGCTACGACGCGGTCGTGGAGATGGACGCCGACGGCTCCCACGCCCCGGAGGACCTGCCGGCGATGCTGACGGCCGCCCGGGACGCCGACGTGGTGCTCGGCTCCCGCTGGGCCCGCGGCGGACAGGTGGTCAACTGGCCGTTGCGGCGGCTGCTGCTCTCCCGCGCCGGCAACCTGTACGCGCGGCTGCTGCTGGGCATGCCCGTCTCCGACGCCACCGGCGGCTACCGGCTGTACCGCAGTGACGCCCTGGACCAGCTCGACCTGGAGTCGGTCTGCTCGCAGGGCTACTCGTTCCAGGTGGAACTGTGCCGGCTGGCGCACCGGGCGGGACTGCGGCTGGTGGAGGTGCCCATCACCTTCGCCGAGCGGGAACGCGGCGCCAGCAAGATGAGCCCGGCGATCATCCTGGAGGCGCTGTGGCGGATCACCGTCTGGGGGGTGCGCGACCGCATGTCGCCCCGGCGGGCCCACCGGGGCGTGGGCGCCCCCGCGGTCCAGGCCGGCCGGGCATAGCGCGGGGGCGTGTCATGCTTGGAGACACGCGGCAACCGAATGGGGTGACATGCGAGGCGCAATGAAGTGGGCACCGCCCGCGCTGGCGCTGACCGCGCTGGTGGAGATCGTGGTCTTCGTGGTGCTGGGCCGGGCGATCGGCTACGGCGCGACGATCCTGCTGATCTTCGCCGGTTCGCTGGCCGGTCTGCTGGTGCTGCGCCACGAGGGGGTACGCGCCTGGCGGCGTTTCCGGGCGGCCGCAGAGTCCGGGACACCACCGGGACGGCAGGTCACCGACGGGCTGATCGGGCTGGGCGCGGGCCTGCTGCTGGCCATGCCCGGTGTGGTCACCGGGGTGACCGGGCTGCTGCTGCTGATCCCGCCGCTGCGCGCCGGCGCCCGCGCGGGTGTGCAGCGCGCCACCGAACGCCGCATGCCGTCGATGGTCGCCGGGGACCTGTTCGGGCCCCGGCGGGTACGGGTGCGTCAGGGCACGCCACGCGCCGACACACCACCGCCCGCGGACGCCCCGCCGGCCGCCCAGAGCACGGCGGCACCGGCCGACCCGGCCGCGCCCGTGCTCGAAGGCGAAATCATCGAACCGCGGCGCTGAGCCACCGGACACGGAAACGCCCCCGCAGAACGCGGGGGCGTTTCGCTGTGTCTTGCGGGCCGGTGTCAGCCGCGGCCGCGGCGGGTGCGGATCTCCTGCAGCCGCTCGTCGAGGATCTCCTCGAGCTCGGCGATCGACCGGCGCTCCAGCAGCATGTCCCAGTGGGTACGCGGCGGCTTGGCCTTCTTCTGCTCCGGCTCATTGCCGTCGACCAGCCGCGCGACGCTGCCGTCGAACTTGCACTCCCACGTCGTGGGCACCTCGGCGTCGACGGCGAAAGGCACCTCGAACTGGTGGCCCTTGGCGCAGAGGAACTCGCGGGTCTGGCGTGGCGCGAGCTCCGTGTTGCGGTCGGACTCGTAACTCACTGCGCCCAGACGGCTGCCACGCAGCATGCGCTCGCCCATGATCGGCTTCCCCTCGTTGATGTCCTGGTCTCATCGTTACAACAGCGCCGACCGGGAGACGCATTCCCCACAGCGACGCACATCGCGCCAACGACGCTGATGACGCCCATCGCGTCACTGACGTGATGATGTTCATCGCGCCGGCAACGTGATGAAGCGTAGCCGCCGCAGTGGGCAGCCGCGCAGGGCAACCCGCGCGGCACACGGCAAGGTTACCCTCCGCCGGTCACCGGAGGTAACCGGCGGCGACCTCAGCGGGCAGCGCCCTCACCAGCCGCCGGACGGGCCGCGCTGAGGCCGGCCAGCGCCGCGGCCAGATCACTGACCTGCCCGGCGAGCTGCTCCGCGCGACGCTGCGCGGCGTCGCGCGCGGCCTGCGCTTCCTCGAACTGCCGGGCAAGCTCGGCCACCCGGGCCTGCGCCGCGGCCGCCTCGTCACGCAACCCGCGCAGCTGCCCGGCGACACTGTCACACTCGGCGCGCGCCGAAGCCGCGGCCGCCTCGGCGTCCCGGCGGGCCTGCTCGGCGGCGTCCCGGTCCCGCTGCGCCCGCGCCGCCGCCTCCACCGCCGCCTTGGCCTCCGCACGGGCCGCCTTGGCCTCGGCACGGTCCTGTTCCGCCTGCGCCGTCGCCGCCCGCTCCTGCGTCCGCGCCCGCTCGGCGGACTGCCCGGCCTCGGCCGCCGCCAACACCGCCCGGGCCGCCTCCGCCCGCGCGGCGTCCCGGTCCCGGACCACCTCCGCCAGCTGCCGGCGCTCGGCCGACTGCTGCTCCAGCACCACCGCCAACTGCGCCCGCACCGCGTCACGATCCTGCTCGGCCTGCGCGCGCATCGCCTGCGCCGTCCCGGCCGCCTGCCGGGCAGCGTCACGCTCACCGACGGCCACCGCGGCCCGCTCACCGGCCTGGGTCGCCTGCCGCACGGCGTCGGCGGCCTCGGCGCGGGCCGTGTCACGCTCGGCAACCGCCGCCTCGGCGGCCCGGCGGGCCTGCGCCGCTGCAGCGGCAGCGGTCTCAGCCGCCGTGCGCGCCTCGTCCCGTTCGGCCTGCGCGCCGGCGACCAGCGCAGCGGTCTCGGCGCGTACCTGCGCCAACTGCCGTTCCACCCCCACCGGCGACAACTCGGCGTGCAGCGCCTCGGTGAGGTTGCCGGTCAGCTGCTCGAGACGCTCCACGACCTCCCAGGTGCGGGCCACCTGCCCCGGCAACCCGGGTGAGTTGCGCTGACGCATGCGCACATTGCGCGACTCCCGCTGGCAGGCGCCGTCGTTGTCACGGCAGTAGCGGAACGGCCGTCCCGCGCCCACGCGCTGGGGGACAGGCCGGCCACAGTGCGCGCAGGGTCGCGTCTCAAGCGCCTCGGTCTCCATCGCAGGCGAATTCTAGGCCAGCGCGGCGACACCCGTGCCGGTGGAGCGGGACACTCAGCCGGCCTGGGTGACGATGTCGTTGAAGATCTTCAACACGGTGTCCTTGGTCTCCGGCGGCGACAGAGCAGCCACCCCGAGGTGCCACTGCTGGTCTCCCGTGCCGAAGAAGTGACTGGCGTCCACCATGTACAGGCCCTTGTCGTTGCGCGGATACTCCACATAGTGGGTGCGCTCACCGGAGGTCACCGCCTTGTCCGGGTCGTCGAGCCACTCGTCGCGCAGCTGCTTCTGCCGCGCCGCCGGGCAGCCGTCGGCGCACTGACTCAGCACCAGATCCACCCGCTGCCCGGACTGCCGGTTGCGCTCGTCGACGCAGCGCCAGATCCTGGCGTCGGGGAACGCGTCCGCCTCAGCGGCCATGCAACCCCACGAACCGGGCGTACGGAACGCGAACGGCCACCCGCGGAACGCCATCGTGTACGTGTCGTCGCCGGTGGCGAAGGACGGGCCGAGCACCGTCACCGGGTTCACCTGCCGCAGCAGCGGCTTGTCCGACGAATCCGGGTCCGGCGTACCGGTCCCGGCCGGCGCGCTCGGGCTCGGCGGCGCCGACGGGGCGGCCGTCACCGGCGCCGGGGAAGGACTCACCGGAGCCGCCACCTGGCCGGCCCCGCCATCGCGCAGGACCAGTACCAGCACCGCCGCCGACCCGAGCAGCACCGCCAGCACCACCATCCCCACCAGCGCGATCAACCCACCGCGGGACATGCCGCCGCCCGCCGGAGCCGGCGGCGCCCACGGCGCACCGCCCGGCGGCGGCGCCCAACCGGAAGCCGGCGCGGCCGGGGACGCCCAGCCCGGCGCCGCCGGGGCAGGGCGGCCGTCGAACGGCGCGGGGCCCGACACCTGATAGGACATCGTCTCCAACGCCCCACCGCCGGGCAGACCGTCGAGCGCCCGCTCGGCGCCCAACCGCCCCGGCGACTGATAACTGGCAGCCCACGGCTGCGCCGCGGACAGGTCGGCGGCGTGGATCGGCAACTGCCCGGGGTCGGAACTGTAGCTGCCCCGATTCACCGCCTCGGCGAACGCGCTGCGCACCGCATGGTCCGCACCGGCCTGGGCACGCAGCACCACGACCGTCACCGGCTGCCCGGTCATCTCCACACCGGTGTACAGCTCGGCCACCGAGTTGTGGCCAACCAGACGCAGGCCGCTGAACCGCTGATGAAGGTCCGCAGGCAGACCAGACGGGAGGGGAGGGTAAGTCACAGCGATCGACGCTACCGCACCCGCGCCAACCGCCCGGCGCAGCTCAGGCCAGAGCCGCCCGCGACCGGTCCGTCGCCAGACGCACCGCCAACCCCGCCAGAACAGTGCCCATCACCCAGCGCTGCGCCCGCAGCCAGCCCGGCCTGCGGGCGAAGAACACCGCCAGCGACGCCGCGCCGAACACGATCATCGCGTTGACCGACAACGCGATGACGATCTGCACCCCACCGAGAACCAGGCTCTGCACCGCCACCGAACCGCGGTCAGGGTCGACGAACTGCGGCAGCAGCGAAACGTACAGAACGGCGATCTTCGGGTTGAGCAGGTTGGTGACCAGCCCCATGGCGAACAACCGCCGCGGCGGGTCGACCGGCAGCGGTTTCGGGGCGAACGGCGTACTGCCCCCGGGTCGCAACGTCCGCCACGCCAGCCAACCCAGATACGCGGCGCCGGCGAGCTTCACGGCCGTGTACAACGCCGGCACCAGAACGAAAACGGCGGTGAGCCCGGCCACCGCGGCGACCAGATACACCCCGAACCCGGCGGCCACCCCGAGCAGCGACACCATCCCGGCCGCCCGCCCCTGAGTCACCGAACGGGACACCAGATACACCATGTTCGGTCCCGGAGTCAGCACCAGACCCAACGCCACCAGCACGATCCCGGCCACCGCGCTCCCACTGACCACAGTGGCCTCCCCGTCCCCGAACCCGCCCCGCAGGGCGCCGGCCCTCTCCGCAGGAGCCTGCGGCGTCAGCCTAGCGGCGACAGACCCTCATCGTCGCCGTCCGGCGCGCCCCGCAGCCCGCCCCGGCACGGCTCGCCCACCGGCAGGCCCGCGACGGCGGGCAGGCCGCTGCGCGCCCACAGACGGCCAGTGCGCAGGCCGGGCCACGGCCGCCGGCAGCCGCGTCGCGCCGTCACCGCGGGCAGCGTTGACCTGCGCCTGGGTCACGAACAGCGCCCCGCTCAGATCGGCACCGGCCAGGTTCGCGTCCCGCAGATCGGCACCGATCATGTCCGCGCCCCGCAAATCCGCACCACCCAGATCAGCGGCGATCAGATACGCCCCCCGCAGATCCGCCCCCCGCAGATCCGCGCCCGCGAGTTTCGCCGTTACCTCTCAGTGAGCTTTAGTGAGCACACGTTGGGTAGTCCCGCCTTGCGGTGGGACGGTCCCGGTCTGACCCGCCGCAGCGGTGCCGGGTAGACGCTTCACAGCCACCTGCCCGCGGATGCGGGTCT
>NZ_JBLLDT010000008.1:23831-239061 GCF_049523535.1 Melissospora conviva | reverse complement strand
CCCCCGCCGCCGGCGCCCCCGCCCGGGCGGGGGGGGGCCCCCCCCCCCCCGCCCGCCCCCGGCGGCGGGGGGGCGCCCGCGCGGCCGCACCCGACGCCGCGGCTGTCAGCCGAAGGCCAGACGCCAGCGACCGCCACGGACCGAGAGCAGGGTCAGCGACTGCGGCATCAGCGCCGAGTGGTTCTCCGGCGTCAGCCGCAGCGACCCGGAGAATCCGTCGGCCTGCGAGGTCTCGAGCGCCCTGCGGACCTCTTCCCGGTCCGGCGCGGTGTCGTCGACCTCGGACCGTACGACAGCCTCGGTGAGCAGGGTCAGCGCGTCGGCGCCGTACGAGGCGAGCCCCGAGTAGTCGCCGAACCGGGTGCTGTAGTCGCGGAACCACTGCAGCCGCATCGCCTTGGCCGGGGTGGTGGCGACGATATCGTCGATCACCATCGTCTGGCTGAAGGCGATCGTCGTGCCGTCGGTGCCGGCGGGCTGGAAGAGGCTGCCGCCCGCGACCGGATCCAGCACGATCTCACCGCGGTAGCCGGCGCCGCGTGCCTCGGTGACGATGGCTGCCGCCTGCTGGGCGGAGGCGATCACCACCAACGCGCTGGGATTGTCCCGCAGGACCCTGCCGACCGGTCCGGAGAGGTCCTTCTCGTCCGACGCGAGTGTGACGACCTGGCCCATGCCCATCCCGACCCGTCCGGCGGCCTCCCGCAGGGCACGCTGCCCCTCCGCGCCGTACGTGTCGTCGATGCGGATCATGCTGAATGAGCGAACCCGCTTCATCGCCAGGGCGCCGAGGAGCGCCCCGGCGTTCTCGCGCGGGCTGGTGGCGATCTTGAATGCGAAAGGCCGGTCGGCGAGCGGGCTGGTGATGGCGTCGCTGCCGGCGAGCGCGAGGAGCGGAATCCGCTGCTCACCGGCGGCGGCCGCAGCCTTGATCGCGCATTCGTTGCAGCCGCCGGTGATGATGCCGGCGACCGACCTGTCCGCGGCGAGGTCGACGATGTTGCGCTCGGACTCTGTGGGGTCGGAGCGGTTGTCGCGGATGCGCAGCTCCACCGGGCGGCCCAGGCCGCCCTGCTCGTTGAGCTGCTCGACCCGGAGGGTGAGCGCCTGCTCATAGGCGCGCCCGGCCTCCGATCCGCTGCCGGAGAGCTCCAGGTCGACGCCGACGACAATCGGTGCCGCGTCCCCCGAACCCGTACCGAGCTGGCAGCCGGTGAGCAGTGTGGTTACCGCCAGCGATGCGACGAGGGTGAATTTTATGGTGCGGATGGGGCTCAACTGGATCCTCCAATGCGCGGCCCCCGGCGTTTGCCGGCGGCCGATGACGGCAGCAGCGTCCTCAGTAGAGAAAAGACCGCGGTTTGCCGTACGGTGTGCGCGAAGCGAGCAAATCCTTGCAATGGCCGGTACCGCGGTCAAGCGCGGGAACCCCCGAACCTGAGACGAACGGTCCCACATCTTGGCAGATCGTGAACCGTACGGAACGTGCACCTGGCGGGTCCGAATCCGTACGACCGCAACGAACTGCCTGATCAGCATCGTGTGGAAATGAAGGAATTCCTTGCCGGGAGTAACTGATGCCGTCGCTGCGGCCCTTTTCGGCCCTGTCGCGGCTTCCCAAAATGACGAGGTTCTGGTGAAATCGCGGCCGTGCCGCGTGTGGCGCGGTCCGCTGCACAAGGCGCGGGTTGGCGGGTCACGCGTGGGAGAGGCGACGGAGGCGATGTCGTGAGCGCCGGACCTACGACGCGGTCTGACCGCACAGGATCAAAGGGCAAGTGGGGTGGACTCCTGCCACGGTTCGGTGACGTCCGGATCAGATCGAAGCTCACCCTGATCCTCATCGTCCCGGTACTCGCCGTGCTCGGTCTGGCGACGGTCCGGCTCGTCGATGTCGGCCAGGAGGCCGCGGGCGCCACCCAGATCCGCACCCTGACCAGTCTCGGCCACAACGCCTCCGCGCTGGCCCAGGATGTCCACAAGGAACGGATGGCCGCTGCCGCGTTCCTCGCCCAGCCACGGGCCAAGGCCGACCCCTACAACCAGCGCATCCGCGACACCGATCGCCGGATCGAGGATTACGAGGCCGCGCGCGCCGAGATCGGCGCCGTGCCGGCGCTGGTGCAGGCGCGCTTGACGGTCATCGACGAGAACCTCGAGGCGCTGACCTCCCTGCGGCAGCAGATCCTGGACAACCGGCAGATGTCGGTCTCCCAGGTGATTCTCCGTTACGGCATGCTCTTCAACTCGCTCATCTCCTACAACGAAGGGCTCTCCCAGCTGCCCGGCGTGGACGAGCTCTCCGAGAGCCGCCGGGCGTTGGCGTCATTCGCCCTCGCCAAGGCGGCGGTCGCCGAGGAGGAGGTGACGATCTACATCGCGCTCTCCGCGGAGGGCGGCAGCTACGAGCAGTTCTCCACCTTCATGGCCACCCTGACCGGGCAGCAGGAGGCGATGCTGGACTTCACCCGCTCCGCCGATCCCGAACAGCGCGCGCTGGTCAGCGCCACCGTCGCCGGCGACGCGGTGGTACTGGCCGATCGGGTCACCAGCGACGTCACCCGCTCCATCAACGCCCCGGTCGGGCTCGTCACCGCGGCCGAGGCCACCGCCGCGGTCGGCGCCGTCAACGACCTGATGCGCTGGGCCGAGGTGCGGATGGAAGAACGGCTGCTGTCCCAGGTCGAGGCTGCCCGCTCCGAAGTGGTGCGCCGAGCCGGCATCGAGGCGATTCTGGTCGCGGCGACGCTGATCCTCGCCGTCGCGCTCGCGGTGTTCCTGGCCCGCTCGCTCAACAGCTCGCTGCGCCGGCTGCGCGAGGGCGCGCTCGGGGTAGCGAACAAGGAGCTGCCCGAGGCGGTCAGCCGCTTCCGTGACATCGACAGCATCGGCGAGGGTGGTGTCGAGGCGCTGATGCGCGACTTCGAGGACCCGATCCGGCTGGAGAACCGCGACGAGATCGGCGAGGTCGGGGACGCGTTCAACGTCGTGCACAAGGAAGCCGTCCGGGTCGCCGCCGAACAGGCGGCTCTGCGGACCAGCGTCTCGGCGATGTTCCTCAACCTGGCCCGGCGCAGTCAGACCCTGGTCGACCGGATGATCGGCGAGCTGGACCGCATCGAGCGGGCAGAAGAGGACCCGAAGCGGTTGGCCCAGCTCTTCGAGCTGGACCACCTCGCCACCCGGATGCGCCGAAACGACGAGAACCTGCTCGTGCTCGCCGGCGCCGACTCGGCCATGCCGCGGCGTGAGGACGCACTGCTGGTGGACGCCCTACGGGCCGCCCAGTCCGAGGTCGAGGCCTACAACCGCATCGAGTTCGGCACCGTCGACACCGACATCTCCGTCGCCGCCCACGCCGTCAACGACGTGGTCCGGCTCGTGGCCGAACTGCTGGACAACGCCACCCGCTTCTCGCCGCCGGACGCGGTCGTGGTGGCCGACGCCCGGCGGGTGCGCGACTACGTGCTGATCCAGATCGAGGACCGTGGCCTGGGGCTGACCGACGAGCAGCTCGACGCGCTCAACGAGCGACTGTCCGCGCCGCCGTCGGTGGACGTGATGGCCTTCCGGCTGATGGGCCTGGCCGTGGTGAGCCGGCTGTCGAACCGGTACGGCATCCGGGTGGAGCTGCGCCGCAATGTGGAGGGGGGCACCGTCGCCCAGGTGACGCTGCCGAGCTCCACCGTGGTGCTGCCCAAGGTGCGTGGCCGCGAGCAGATCCTCGCCGGTCCGCCCCGGCAGCTGACGGCCCAGCCGGAAGCTCCGATGGCAGTCGCTCCGCCCGCCGCTCCACCGGTCAACAGCGCCCGGCCGACCCTGCCCCAGCAGTGGCGGCAGAGCACGTCGACCCTGGCACGCCAGTGGCGCCAGGGCCAGGAAACGCCCGGTGGGCAGCCCGTCGGCGGGCGTGCCGAGATCGGCGAAGCCGCCGCGCCGGCACAGGCCGACTGGCCGGTGCGCAGCCCCGAGCCCGCCCCGTCGCCCTCCGTCTCCGCCCCGAAGATGGGCGGATACACCGAGGCGAACGGTCTGCCCCGGCGTACGCCCGAAGCGGCGCGGCCCGGCGCCGACGCCCAGGGGCTGCTCGCCGCGCAGTCACCTGCTCCGGCGGCCCCGGCCCAGTCGTTCGCTCCGGCCCCGCCGGCGCAGTCGTTCGGGTCGGCCCAGCCGGCGGCACCGGCGGTCCCGGCGCAGTACACGCCCCGCAGCACCCCGCTGCCCAGCGGACCCGTCGCCGGTCTGGCCGCCGCCTCCGCACCCGGCGTACGCCGCCCCGAGGAGCGCGCCGAGGCGCCGATCTTCCGGGAGATGGAGGCGGTCTGGTTCCGCTCCCACGGCAACGACTCCACCGCGATCTTCGAACGCCCGTCGTTCGACGATCCGCCCGCCCCGGCGGCCCCGGCCCCCCCGGCGTCGTTCACCGCGGCCACCGCGTCGTACGCCACGGTGCCGCCCGCCCGCCCGGCCGCGCCCTCTCCGGCGACCGCGGCGCACAACACCGCGCCGCCGCCGCCGAGCTACACGCCGCCTGCGGGCGGCCGGCCCGGCGCCGGACAGAGCTGGCGTACCGCGGCGGACGAGGGCTGGGCCCGGGCCTCCCGCGCCGCCGAGCCTGAGGTGACCGGAACCACCCGCAGCGGCCTGCCCAAGCGGGTGCCGCAGGCACAGCTCGTGCCCGGCGGTGTGGACCCGAGCGCGGCCAAGGACCGCACCCGGAGGTCGCCCGACCAAGTACGAGGTCTGCTGTCGGCCTACCACCGCGGTGTGCAGCGCGGACGGTCCGCCGGCGGCGACCCGATCGGCAATTCGAGCAAGGAGACGAGGCAATGACCAGGCCGGCCGCGATGCAGGACATGAGTTGGCTGCTCACCAATTTCGCCGACAGTGTGGCCGGGATCGCCCATGTCGTCGCCGTCTCGGCGGACGGGCTGTTGCTGGCCTCGTCCCGGGACCTGCCGGGAGACCGGGCGGACCAGCTCGCCGCCATCACCTCGGGCGTGGTCAGCCTGACCGAGGGGGCGGCCCGGATGTTCAGCGCCGGTGGGGTCCTGCAGACCGTCATCGAGATGGACAGCGGGTACCTCTTCCTGATGTCGATCAGCGACGGCTCCTCGATGGCAGTCCTCGCCGCGCGCAGCTGCGACGTCGGCCAGGTTGGCTACGAGATGGCGCTGCTGGTCGAGCGGGTGGGCGCCGCACTGGTGCCGCTGCCGAGGGACGCGGTGTCGCGGCCCTAGACCGAAACCGGTACGCGGCGTGGCGCGACCGGACCGCTTGTTGAGGAGGTGATCGCGGCATGGATCGACGCGACGATCCACGGGGGGCGCTGGTACGGCCGTACGCGGTCACCCGGGGTCGGACGGAACCCCGTCAGGACATCGCGTTGGAGGCGGTGCTCACCGCCAGCGTCACGGCGCTGGCGGAATCCCGGTTCGCCGGGCACGACAAACACCGCATCGCGATGGTCTGCGAGGGCCAGCCGCAGTCGCTGGCGGAGATCGCCGCCTACACCCGTCTGCCGTTGGGTGTTGCCCGGGTGCTGGTCGCCGACATGGTGGCCGAAGGCCTGCTGACGTTGCACGAAGCCGCTCCTGCCGAGGCGTACGAGGAGCGGATGGAACTGCTGGAGAGGGTGCTAAGTGGACTTCGCAGGCTATGACCCCGCCGGGGACCGCCGCGGGCCGGGAATCACCTCGGCGAAGATTGTGATCGCCGGTGGCTTCGGGGTGGGCAAGACAACCCTCGTCGGCGCGGTCTCGGAGATCACCCCGCTCCGTACGGAGGCGCTGATGACCGCCGCCGGTGTGGGTATCGACGACCCGTCCAAGGTGCCGGGCAAGGAGACCACCACGGTCGCCATGGACTTCGGGCGTATCACCATGGCCGACGATCTGATCCTGTACCTGTTCGGTACACCCGGTCAGACCCGTTTCTGGTTCATGTGGGACGAGATCATCCGGGGTGCGATCGGGGCCGCCGTACTGGTGGACACCCGGCGGATCGCGGACGCGTTCGCGCCGCTGGACTACTTCGAGAACCGCAACCTGCCGTACGTGGTGGCGCTGAACGCGTTCGACGGCGCCCCCCGCTACGAGCTGGACGAGGTGCGGGAGGCGCTCGCCATCCCGGAGACGGTGCCGCTGATCATGACCGACGCCCGGCACCGGGATTCGGTCAAAGAGGTGCTGGTGCATGTCGTCACGCACGCCATGCGACGGCTGCAGAACGATCACGGCCGGGGCTTTCCCGCTCCGGTCGGCTGACGCGCCACCGGCCGCGCTCCGCTGCGGAGCGCGGCCGGTGCGCGGGCCGACGCTGCCTGGCCGTCGGGCGGACGGCCTGGCAACGGTGAGCCGCTCTGCCACGGGCGGGTGGGTACCGGCCCGGGCGGCCGCTGCCGGTCTCGACGCTCAGTCAACGCGCAGCCGGTAGCCGCGCTTGACCACGGTCTGCACCAGGCGCGGGGCGCCGAGGCCCGCGCGCAGGCGGGCCACCGCCATCTCCACGGCGTGCTCGTCGGCGCCCGGCGGCAGGGCCCGCAGCAGCGCGGTGCGGGAGAGCACCCGCCCCGGCGAGTTGGCGAGGGTCCGCAGCACCGCCATCGGGGCGGGGGCCAGGGGGCGCAGCCGCCCGTCCACCACGGCGGCGTGTCCCCGCAGGGTGAGCAGGTGGCCGGAGACCTTGAGCGGCGCGGCCCGGGCCGGCAGCTCCGCGGCGATCAGTTCCGCCAGCGCCTCGAGCCGGGGCTGGCGGGGAACCCGGACCGGCACGCCGTGCCGGCGCAGCACGGACGCGGTGGTCGGCCCCAGGCAGGCGGCGAGCACATCCGAGCAGAACGCCTCCAGCACGAGCGCGGTCCGGTCTCCGGCGGTACGCAGGAACGCCGCCACCGCCGGCGCAGAGGTGAAGGTCACGGCGTCGACGAGCCGGGCGCCGACCAGGTCGACAAGGCGGTGCAGCGGTGCCGGGTCCTGCGGCGGCGCCCAGCGGTAGACCGGGATCTCCAGCACCTCTGCGCCGCCGGCGATCAGCTGGTCGGTCTGCTCGGGATGTCGTTCGCCGGGCAGCTGTACGACGATCCGCCGCCCGGGCAGCCCGCGCCCGCGCAGGTGCGCCACTATCTCGTCGCAGCTCTCGGAGGGCGGCGACCAGTGCGCCGGCAGCCCGGCCCGGCGCAGTGCGGCGGTGACCCGCCGGCCCCGGGAGACGATGTATGTGTCGTTGAGCGTGTTGCGCAGTGAGTCGGCGAGCCCCCAGCCCTGCGCCGCCTCCAGCCAGCCCCGCATACCGGTGCTGGTGGTGGCGAGCAGCACGTCGGGGGGTTCGCTGAGGCAGGCGCGGGTGACGGCGCGCAGTTCCGCGTCGTCGGCGAAGGGGACCATCCGCAGGGCCGGTGCCGCGACCAGCCGGGCGCCGTGCTGACGCAGTAGCCCGGCGAGGGTGTCGGATCGTCGGCCGGCGGTGACGCCGACGGTGAAGCCGACGAGCGCCTCGTCCGTCGTGGTCCCGCTGCTCCGCCCCGATCGACGACGTACAGTCGGCGGATCGGAACTCTCTGTCATGACGGCATAGCGTGCCGTTTTTCCGTTTCCTCCTGGCGTCCCGGGTGTTTCGGTCCTGCTAAGCGTTGTGCGCGCGAGACCTTCGCCCGTCGGCGCCAGGTGGCGGATCGCGGCCGGACCGCGATATGGCAGGGGCCGTTCGGGGTCGGCCTCGGTGGAGAGCTATCGTGTATGGCGAGGCCGACCCCGGGGCCGTCCCGGGCCGGGCGAGGATCTTCTCGCTGATGGCCGAACCGGGCCCGTTTTGACCTCACAGCCAGGCAGCGAGTATCGTTGCCTGCTGTTGTACGACATCCGAGGCGTGCCGCATGAGGTACGCTTGGTCGTTCGCGCGCGCCTGGTTTTCCGGCGTGCCACCCCAGACCGACGACGAGACAAGGTAGACCTGTGCGTACGTACAGCCCGAAGACGGGTGAGATCGAACGTCAGTGGCACGTTATCGACGCCTCTGATGTCGTGCTGGGCCGCCTGGCCACCCACGCCGCCACGCTGCTGCGGGGAAAGCACAAGCCGACCTTCGCGCCGCACGTTGACACCGGTGACTTTGTCGTCATCGTCAACGCCGGCAAGGTTGCGCTGACCGGCAACAAGCGGCAGACCAAGGTTGCCTACCGCCACTCCGGTTACCCGGGTGGTCTGAAGCAGGTCGGCTACGAGGAGCTGCTGAGCAAGCGCCCCGAGAAGGCCATCGAGCTGGCGGTGAAGGGCATGCTGCCGCACAACAAGCTCGGCCGCCAGATCATCAAGAAGCTCAAGGTCTACGCGGGTGCCGAGCACCCGCACCTTGCGCAGCAGCCGGTGCCGTTCGAGATCAAGCAGATCGCGCAGTGAGCGCGGGCGAGGGAATCAGCATGACTGACACCATCGAGACCGAGGCTGAGGTCGAGGTCGTCGAGGCTCCGGCGCCGGTTGCCCGCGCGCCCCGCAGCGACCGCCCGATCCAGACCGTGGGCCGTCGCAAGGAGGCCATCGTCCGGGTGCGCCTCATCCCCGGCAGCGGCAAGATCACCTGCAACGGCCGCGACCTCGAGGCGTACTTCCCGAGCAAGGTGCACCAGCAGCTGATCAAGGACCCGCTGGTGACCACCGAGAAGCCCGAGGCTTTCGACGTCATCGCCAACCTGCGCGGCGGCGGCATCACCGGCCAGGCCGGTGCCCTGCGGCTCGCGATCGCGCGTGCGCTGATCGTCGACGAGCCGGACGACCGTCCGGCGCTCAAAAAGGCCGGCTTCCTCACCCGGGACGCCCGCGTCAAGGAGAGCAAGAAGTACGGTCTCAAGAAGGCCCGTAAGGCGCCGCAGTACTCCAAGCGCTGATACGCGCCGCATTGCGCGTTTGACGGACGACCGGTTTCGCCACCACGAGAGGGAGGCGGAACCGGTCGTTTCCGTCTTCTGCTCCCGTCTACCTCTGGAAAGGTTCGCCGCATGGGTCGGTTGTTCGGTACGGACGGGGTGCGCGGGCGGGCCAACGCCGACCTGACACCGGAACTGGCGATGGCGGTCGCGATCGCCGCCGCGCACACCCTGGCCGAGTCCGACCGCAGCCACCCGCCACTGGCGGTGGTCGGTCGTGACACCCGGGCCAGCGGCGAGATGCTCGAGGCCGCCGTGGTCGCCGGGCTGACCAGCGCCGGCGCCAACGTGATCCGGGTCGGTGTCGTGCCGACTCCGGCCGTCGCCCACCTGGTCGGTGAGGTCAAGGCCGACCTCGGGGTGATGCTCTCCGCCTCGCACAACCCGATGCCCGACAACGGCATCAAGCTCTTCGCCTCGGGCGGGCACAAGCTCCCCGACGAGATCGAGCTGCGGATCGAGCAGGCGATCGAGGCGAATGCCGCCGCTGTCTGGGACCGCCCCACCGGTGCCGGCGTGGGCCGGGTGCACGACCTGCTCGACGGCGCCGACCACTACGTGAACCACCTGGTCGCCAGCATCGACGACCGGCTCGACGGGCTCAAGGTCGTGGTCGACTGCGCCAACGGCGCCGCCTGCGAGGTCGCTCCCGCCGCGTACGGGGAGGCCGGGGCCGAGGTGATCGCGATCCACGCGCAGCCCGACGGGCTCAACATCAACGACGAGTGCGGGTCGCAGCATCTGGACGCGTTGCGGGATGCCGTCCTGGCGCACGGCGCGGACCTGGGTATCGCGCACGACGGCGACGCCGACCGGTGTGTCGCGGTGACCGCCGACGGCGCCGAGGTCGACGGCGACCAGCTGATGGCCATCCTGGCGCTGAGCATGCGCGACGCCGGCACGCTCACCGCGGACACGCTGGTGGCGACCGTGATGAGCAACCTCGGTCTGCGCCTGGCGATGTCCCGAGAGGGCATTCGCGTGATCGAGACCCGGGTCGGCGACCGGTACGTCCTGGAGGAGCTGCGCGCCGCCGGTCTCGCCCTCGGTGGTGAGCAGAGCGGGCACATCGTGATGCCGGAGTACGCCACCACCGGCGACGGGGTGCTGACCGGGCTGCACCTGATGGCGCGGATGGCGCGGACCGGCCGATCGCTGGCCGATCTCGCCTCGGCGGTGGAGCGGCTGCCCCAGGTGCTGATCAACGTTCCGGTAGCCGACCGCAAGGTCGGTGCCGAGGCGCCGGCGGTGCGTGCCGCGGTCGCGCAGGCCGAGGCCGAGCTGGGTGAGACCGGCCGGGTGCTGCTGCGCCCGTCGGGGACCGAGCTGCTGGTGCGGGTGATGGTCGAGGCCGCCTCGCACGACATCGCGCAGGCGACCGCGGAGCGGATCGCCGCCGAGGTGCGCACGGCGAGTCCCGCGTCGGCCTGAGGGCCGGGGCCGGTCCGGTTCAGGCCGTCAGCCGGCGCAGCCGGTCGACGGCCTGGGCCAGGACCTCGGGCCGTTTGCAGAACGCGAACCGGACCAGTCGGCGGCCCGCCTCGACGTCGTCGTAGAAGACCTGGGTGGGGACTGCCACCACGCCGCAGCGGGCCGGCAGCGAGCGGCAGAACTCGATGCCGTCCCGGCCGCCGAGCGCGGTCACGTCGGCGGTGACGAAGTACGTGCCCTCCGGCGGCAGCACCGTGAACCCGGCGTCGGTGAGACCGGCGAGGAGCTGGTCGCGCCGGGACTGCATGCCGTCGCGGAACTCGGTGAAGTACCGGTCGGGGAGCCCGAGCGCCACGGCCACGGCCGGCTGCAGCGGGGCGGCGTTGACGAAGGTGAGGAACTGCTTCACCCGCAGCACCGCCGAGACCAACGGCGCCGGACCGCTGACCCAGCCCACCTTCCAGCCGGTGCAGGAGAAGGTCTTGCCGGCCGAGGAGATGCGCAGTGTCCGCTCCCGCATTCCCGGCAGCGTCGCCAGCGGCACGTGCGGGGCGTCCGCGTCGGTGAAGACCAGGTGCTCGTAGACCTCGTCGGTGACGGCGCACACGTCGTGTTCCTGGCAGAGCGTGGCGATCAGCGCGAGTTCGTCGGCGGTGAAGACCTTGCCGGTAGGGTTGTGCGGGGTGTTGAGCAGCACCAGCCGGGTACGCGGGCCGAAGGCGGCGCGCAGTTCGTCCGGGTCGAAGGCATACCGGCCGTCGGATCCGGGTCGCAGCGTCACGGGGCGCCGCACCGCGCCGGCCAACGCGATCGAGGCGGCGTACGAGTCGTAGTAGGGCTCGAAGCAGATCACCTCGTCGCCGGTCTCACAGAGCGCCAGGATGGTGGCGGCGATCGCCTCGGTGGCGCCGGCGGTGATGAGCACCTCGCTGCCGGGGTCGTAGTCGAGCCCCCAGAAGCGGCGCTGGTGTGCGGCGACCGCCTCCCGCAGTGCCGGGATGCCGGGACCGGGCGGATACTGGTTCTGCCCGCCCCGCAGCGCCTCGGCGGCGGCGGCGAGCATTTCCGGTGGGCCGTCGGTGTCCGGGAAGCCCTGGCCGAGGTTGACCGCACCGGTGGACACGGCCAGTGCGGACATTTCCGCGAAGATGGTGGTGCCGAACGGGCGCATTCGGGAAGCCAGGGGATCCGTGGTGGTCGTCACGTACCGAGACTAGGGCGCGGCGGCCGTGCGGGCCACGGGCGGGCTTTGCCCGGGGCGCAGAAGCTGCTCCTGTCGTGCGTTGCGGTGCAGGTCGCGGCGGGTGCGCCGGGGATCGTCCCCGCCGCCCCTGCTGGGACTGAAGGATGTTATGACGGTTTTGGCCCGAATATCGATCACGGGCCCTGCGCATTAGGCCGAGTTTCGAGCATTACCTCTGAGCGAAAGATGGGTTAGGCTCCCGAACATGTGTGGAATCGTGGGATACGCCGGGGCGCGCCCGGCACTGGAGATCGTTCTCGACGGGTTGCGGCGCCTGGAGTATCGCGGTTACGACTCCGCCGGGGTGGCCATCGTCTGTGACGGTGAACTCCAGACCGAGAAGAAGGCCGGTAAGCTGGCCAACCTGGAGAAGCTGCTCGCCGAGCGCGAGGCGGCGACCGACGGCGCCAACGGTCTCGGCATCGGGGAGGGTCCCACCGGCATCGGTCACACCCGCTGGGCCACCCACGGCGGTCCCACCGATCGCAACGCACATCCGCACCAGGCCTCCGACGGTGACGTGGCGGTCATCCACAACGGCATCATCGAGAACTTCGCCAAACTCCGCGCCGAGCTGGAGGACGCCGGCGTCCAGTTCCGCAGCGACACCGACACCGAGTGCGCCGCCCACCTGCTCGCCGCGGCGCTGACCGAGCTGCGGGCCGCCGGCGAGGAGAACTCCCCGCAGCTGCTGGCGAAGGCGATGCAGCAGGTCTGCCTGCGCCTGGAGGGCGCCTTCACGCTGCTCGCCGTCGACGCCGCCATCCCCGGCGCGGTCGTCGGCGCCCGGCGCAACTCTCCGCTGGTGGTGGGTCGGGGCCAGGGCGAGAACTACCTCGCCAGCGACGTCGCCGCCTTCATCGAGCACACCCGCGAGGCCGTCGAGCTCGGCCAGGACCAGATCGTGCTGATCACCGCCGACACCATCGAGATCACCGACTTCGACGGGCAGCCGGCCAGCGGTAAGGACTTCCACGTCGACTGGGACGCCTCCGCCGCCGAGAAGGGCGGCTACGACTGGTTCATGCTCAAGGAGATCGAGGAGCAGCCGCAGGCGATCGCCGACACGCTGCTCGGCCGGCTCACCGAGAACGGCCAGATCATGCTCGACGAGGTACGGATCAGCGACGAGGACCTCCGCGACGTCGACAAGATCTTCATCGTCGCCTGCGGTACGGCGTACCACTCGGGCATGGTCGCCAAGTACGCCATCGAGCACTGGACCCGCATCCCCTGCGAGGTGGAGCTGGCCAGCGAGTTCCGCTACCGCGATCCGGTGCTGGACCGCTCGACCCTGGTCGTGGTGATCTCACAGTCCGGCGAGACGATGGACACGCTGATGGCGCTGCGCCACGCCAAGGAGCAGAAGGCGCGGGTGCTCGCGGTCTGCAACACCAACGGCTCGACCATCCCGCGGGAGTCCGACGCGGTCCTCTACACCCACGGCGGCCCCGAGATCGCCGTCGCCTCCACCAAGGCGTTCCTCACCCAGCTCGTCGCCTGCTACCTGATCGGCCTGCACCTGGCCCAGGTGCGGGGGATCAAGTACGCCGACGAGGTGGCCGCGGTCGTCGCCCAGCTGCACCAGGTGCCGGAGAAGCTGCGTGAGCTGCTGGGCCGCATCGAGCCGGTGCGGGAGCTGGCCCGGGAGCTCAAGAGCGCCCCCACGGTGCTCTTCATCGGCCGCCACGTCGGCTACCCGGTCGCGCTGGAGGGTGCGCTCAAGCTCAAGGAGCTCGCGTACATGCACGCCGAGGGCTTCGCCGCCGGCGAGCTCAAGCACGGCCCGATCGCGCTGATCGACGAGGGCACGCCGGTGATCTGCATCGTCCCCTCGGCCGCCGGGCGCAGCATGCTGCACGACAAGGTCGTCTCCAACATCCAGGAGGTCCGGGCCCGCGGGGCGCGCACCATCGTGATCGCGGAGGAGGGGGACCGGGCCGTCGAGCCGTACGCCGACCACCTCATCTATGTCCCCCGCACGCCGACGCTGCTGGCGCCGCTGGTGACCACGGTGCCGCTGCAGGTGCTGGCCGCCGAGATCGCCGCCGCCCGCGGTCACGACGTCGACCAGCCGCGCAACCTGGCCAAGTCCGTGACCGTCGAATGATCCGCCCGCGGTGCTCCCGGCCCGGCGCCGGGAGCCGGGCCGGGAGCACCGCGGTTCAGGGCCGCCCGCCCAGGGCGATGCGGGCCATGGCATCCAGCGCCGGGTTGCCGGCGTTCCAGTAGCCGCTGTGCCCGTCCGGGGTGCTGGCGAAGGTCTGGCCCCCGAAGTCGGGGTCGGCCGGGTTGCGCCCGAACCAGAGCCGGTCCTCGCGCTGGCCCAGCCACGCCTCGGCCAGCGGCACGAGCGGCCCGCCCGCCGCGCCCACCAGGTCCCGCACCGGCCGGGCGTGCCGGACGGCGTCGTCGGCCGCCAGTGCGCTGAAGACCCGGTCCGGTTCGATCCGCAGCGCGGCGGCATGGTCCACGCCGACCCCGGGTGAGCCGACGAAGACCAGCGCGTCGGCGGCGAGGCCGTGGTCGCGGGCTGCGGCGCCGACCACCAGCGACCCGTAGCTGTGCCCGAGCACCGTCTGGTGCGCCGGCGGGCCCTCGTGGGTGAGGCGCAGCCCTTCCTGGAAGCGGTGCAACGCCGGCCCGGCCGCCGTGGCGTGCGCGTCGCGGGTCCCCTCGCCGAGGAAGTCTGGCGCGTCGTAGTCGAGCCAGAGCAGCACCGAGGTGCCGGTCGCCGGTTCCAGTTCGGCGCAGCGCACGGCGAGCCGCTCGGCGCGGGTCAGCTCCCGGTCGATCGAACCGAGCTCGGAGGTCATCCCCGGCACGTAGGTCACCACGTTCGCCGCCCGGTCCGGGTTGCCGAGCGCCACCACCGCCCGCCCGTCCCCGGCGCTCGCCAACCCGAGCAGGTACGCCCGCGGCGCTGCGTCGTCGCCGAGCCGGTCGGCGACCGAGGCCAGGCCGCGGATGCGGGCGTCGAGCCGGAGCAGCGCGGCCGTCTCCAGCGGGTCCAGCGGGGCCTGGGCGCTCAACCGCAGGCGCTGCTCCAGCAGCCGCCGCCGGTGCGCGTCGAGGAGCAGCCGGTTGGCCTGGTCCCGGGCGTCGGCGGGGATCCCGTCCAATCCGCCGACCAGCTCCGGCTCGTGGTTGACCAGCCAGCGCCGTTGCGCGGCGGAGAGCCCGTCCCACCAGAGCCGGGCCAGCTGCGGCGACGCGCCGGGCGGTGGCCGGTAGGACGGCGGCGGCGTCGACCAGCCGTCGGCGATCGCCGTCGTCAACGCCGCCAGCCGGGCGGCCGCCTCCCGGTCGGCGGCGCCGGCCAGGGCCAGCGCCGCGCCGATGCCCGCCGCCATCTCGGCGGCGAGCCGGCGGGTCGGCGGGTCGGCCCCGGGCTCGGCCCGGACGCCGCCGTCGCGGTCGAGGTGGATGCCGGTAGCCGGCTGCCGGGCCACCGCGGCGGTCAGCCGGGCCTTGGCGGTGGCGAGCCGGCTCGCGTACTCGGCGAGGATCTGGTCGACCTCGATGCCGAGGGACGCGGTGCCGGCCAGGTCCCGGGCGGTGCGGCCGATTCCGTCGCGGGCGGCGCCGGCGGCCGCGCCGGTCCAGTCGGGGGCCAGACCCGCGGCGACGCCGGTCACCTCCGCGGCCCGGCGGCGTAGCAGCGCGGTGACCGGCCGCCAGGCGGCCGCGGCACAGTCCCAGGCGCTCGGGCGCGCCGCCCAGAGCTCGGCGTAGCGCATCACCGCGGGGTGGCGGCGAGACACCCGGCGGCGTGCCGGTCCGCCTCCTCGTACGCGGTCGCGGCGCTGCGCACCGCAGCCGACCGGTCGGCGATCCGTGCGCCGAACCGGCCGAGGAGGCGGTGGGTCTCCTGCTCCAGCTCGGCCAGGGCGGCGACGGCCCGACCGGCCTGATCGGTCACCGTCAACCCGGGGACGCCGGCCAGGCCGTGCCCCAGCCGGTACGCGGCCTCCGCCAGCCGGCGGGCACACTCGTGCAGCCCTTCGGGGCGTACGCGCAGCAACTCCGGACCCATCTCGGCCCCTCCTTCGTCTCCCGGTCGAAGGCAGACGCTAGGCGGGCGGCCACGCCCTGCGGGTGCGGCTGTGGACGGTGGTCCCGCCGCGTCCGGCGCACCGTCCACAGGCATTGCCGACGGCGTGAACGGGGGACTAAAGTGCCCGATCCGCCGCCGGTAGGGTTGACGCCGTGGTGGTAGCTGTCGGTATCGATGTGGTCCTGGTTGAGCGTTTCACCCGGGCGCTGGCGCGTACGCCGCTGCTCGCCGACCGGCTCTTCACCGAGGCCGAACGGCTCACCGGTTCCGGCAATCCGCGATCGCCGGAGTCGCTGGCCGCCCGGTTCGCGGCCAAGGAGGCGGTGGCGAAGGCGCTCGGCGCTCCCGCCGGCCTGCGCTGGCACGACTGCGAGATCGTCTCCGATCCCGACGGGCGGCCCTGGCTGACCGTCTGCGGCACCGTCGCCGAGGTGGCGGCCGAACGCGGGATCCGGCGCTGGCATCTGTCGTTGTCGCACGACGGCGGCATCGCGTCGGCGATGGTGGTGGCGGAGGGTTGAACGCCCTCCGGGGCGGCCCGGCGACGACGAGCGGAGCGCGTGGATGAGACCGGCATGGCGGGTGGCGGACGTGCGGGCCGCCGAGGCGGCGTTGATGGCGACCGTGCCGCCGGGCACGCTGATGCAGCGCGCGGCGGCGGGGCTGGCCCGGCGGTGCGCGCTGCTGCTGGCCGACCGGGGCGGCGTGTACGGGGCGCGGGTGCTGCTGCTGGTCGGCGCCGGCGACAACGGCGGTGACGCCCTCTATGCCGGCGCCCGGCTGGCCGCCCGCGGGGCCGCGGTGGCGGCGCTGCCGATGACGCCGCAGCGGGTGCACGCGGGCGGGCTGGCCGCGCTGGTCGCCGTCGGTGGCCGGCTGGTGAGCGAGCTTCCCGAGTACGCCGACCTGGTCCTCGACGGGATCGTGGGCATCGGCGGCAGCGGTGGGCTGCGCCCGCCCGCGGACCGGATGGTCGCCGCCCTGCCGCTGCTGCGCGGCCGCGACGGCGTACGGCCGGTGGTGGTGGCGGTGGACGTGCCCAGCGGGGTCGAGGTCGACACCGGGGCGCTGCCGGCCGGCCCGGAGCAGGCGGTACGCGCCGACGTGACCGTCACCTTCGGCTGCCTGAAGCCGGCACTGGTGGTGGGGGCGGGGGCGGCGCTGGCCGGGGAGGTGGAGCTGGTCGACATCGGCCTGGACCCGTGGCTGCGGGCGGAGCCGGCGCTGCGGGTGACCGAGTGGGCGGATGTGGCCGGCTGGTGGCCCGTCCCGGGGCCGGAGGCGGACAAGTACACCCGCGGCGTGGTCGGGCTGGTCACCGGCTCGGCCGCCTACCCGGGGGCCGCGTTGCTCTCCGCCGCCGGGGCGCTCGTCGGCCCGGCGGGGCTGGTGCGCTACGCGGGCAGCGCGTACGCCGAGGTGGTCCGCCGCCACCCCTCGGTGATCGTCACCGGCCGGGTCGCCGACGCCGGCCGGGTGCAGGCCTGGGTCTGCGGGTCGGGGCTGGGTACGGACGCCGCGGCCGAGGAGGAGCTGCACGCGGTGCTGGCCGCGCCCGTGCCGGTGGTGCTCGACGCCGACGCGCTCACACTGCTGGCCCAGCGGGAACCGGGGGCACTGCTGCGCGGCCGGAGCGCGCCGGTGGTGCTCACCCCGCACGACCGCGAGTACGCCCGGCTCTGCGGCGCCCCGCCCGGGCCGGACCGGATCGCCGCGGCGACGGCGCTGGCCCGCCGCTGTGACGCCGTGGTGCTGCTCAAGGGGGACCGGACGGTGATCGCCACCGCCGAGGGGCCGGCGTACGTCAACGTGAGCGGCACCCCGGCGCTGGCCACCGCGGGCACCGGCGATGTGCTGGCGGGGCTGCTCGGCGCCCTGCTCGCGGCCGGGTTGCCGCCGGTGCGGGCCGCTGCCGCCGCGGCGTACCTGCACGGGCTGGCCGGGCGCCGGGCGGCGCGGCACGGACCGGTCACCGCGGTGGAGGTCGCCGAGGCGCTGCGTCCGGTGCTGGCGCCGCTGGCCGTCGAGGCGGCCACGGCCGCGCGGAAGTAGGCTGAGCAGCATGTGGCAGGCCGAGGTCCGGGTCGATCTGGACGCGATCCGTGAGAATGTCGCCCGGCTGAAGGCCGGCACCGGCGCGGAGCTGATGGCCGTGGTCAAGGCCGACGGGTACGGCCACGGCATGATCCCGGCGGCGCGGGCGGCGCTGGATGCGGGGGCGACCGCGCTCGGTGTCTGCACCATGGACGAGGCACTGACACTGCGCCGGGCGGGGATCACCGCCCCGGTGCTGGCCTGGCTGCTGGCTCCCGGGCTGCCGCTGCACGAGGCGGTCGCCGCCGACATCCAGCTCGGCACGGCGGGTCTCGACCAGCTCGCCGAGATGACCGCGGCCGCGCTCGTGGCCGACCGGCCGGCCCGGCTGCACCTCAAGATCGACACCGGGCTCTCCCGGGGCGGAGCGACCGCCGCCGAATGGCCCGCCCTGGTCGACGCGGCGGCCAAGGCCGAGGCCGACGGCCTCATCGAGGTGGTCGGCCTCTGGAGCCACCTCGCCCACGCCGACGCGCCCGGCCATCCCACCATCGACCGCCAGCTCGCGGCCTTCACCGAGGGGGTCGCCCTCGCCCGGCGCGCCGGGCTGCGACCGCGGTACCGGCACCTGGCGAACTCGGCCGCCACCCTGACCCGACCGGACACCCACTTCGACCTGGTCCGCCCCGGCATCGCCATCTACGGCCTCTCACCGGTGCCCGGCGAGGACTACGGGCTGCGCCCGGCGATGACCGCCCGCGCCCGGGTGACCGTGACCAAGCGGGTCCCCGCCGGCAGCGGCGTCTCCTACGGCCACACCTACACCACCGACCGGGAGACCACCCTGGCCGTGGTGCCGCTCGGCTACGGCGACGGCGTGCCCCGGCACGCCTCCAGCCGCGGCCCGGTGCAGCTCGCCGGCGAGGTCCGCACCATCGCCGGCCGGGTCTGCATGGACCAGTTCGTCCTCGACTGCGGCGACGACCCGGTCGCCCCCGGCGACGTCGCGACGCTCTTCGGCAGCGGCGCCCACGGCGAACCGACCGCCGACGACTGGGCGGCGGCCGTCGACACCATCAACTACGAGATCGTCACCCGCCTGGGTGGCAGCCGGGTGCCGCGCCACTACGACGGCGAGCGCGAATGAGCGCCCGGCGGCCGCGATCGAGACTGGCGCGTACCGTCGGGTTCCTCGGGGCCGCCGGCGGGGTGGCCGCCGGTGTCGCCGCCGGTCTGGCCGCCGAACGGGCGCTGGTGCGCCGCGCCAAGAACGCCCCCGGCGACCCGTACGCCGCCGAGGAGTTCGGCCGCCACCGCTACGACGAGGCGTTCCTGCTGGAGATGCCGGACGGCACCGACATCCAGGTGGAGGTCGTCGAGCCGTCCCGGCCGGTGGCGGGTGCGCCCACCGTCGTCTTCGTGCACGGCTTCTGCCTGGACATGGGGACCTTCCACTTCCAGCGCAACGCCCTCACCGAGCAGGGCACCCACCGCATCGTCTGCTACGACCAGCCCGGCCACGGCCGCTCCGGCCGGCAGGAGACCGGCGAGTACGACCTGGCGGTGCTGGGCCGTACCCTCCGCGCGGTGATCGACCGCACCGCCCCCGAGGGTCCGCTGGTGCTGGTCGGCCACTCGATGGGCGGCATGACAATCATGGCCTTCGCCGAGCTCTATCCGGAGCTCTTCGGCGACCGGGTCGTCGGCGTCGTGCTGATGGCGACCTCCGGTGGCCTGCTCTCCGAGACCCGGCTGATCGCGCCGGCGCTGGTGAACCGGGCCGGCTCGCCGCTGCTGTTCATGCTCAGCAACGCCACCCGGGTCGGCGGGAAGACGATCGACCGCACCCGGCTCGCCGCCTCGAACGTGGCCTGGCTGCTGACCCGCAAGTACGGCTTCGGCACCGACCGGCCCAGCCCGGCCCTGGTCTCGTACGTCGAGTCGATGAACTCGCGCACCTCCGCCGACACCGTCACCCGCTACCTGCGGACCCTGCTCAACCACTCCCGGCACCCCGCGCTGGCCGCGCTGGCCGGCGTCCCCGTGCTGATCATCGTCGGGGAGAAGGACATGATCCTGCCGGTGCGGCACTCCGAGGAGATCCTGCGGCGGCTGCCACAGGCGGAGTACCTCAAGATCGCCGACAGCGGCCACGCCGTCATGCTGGAACACCCCGAGCCGGTCAACGTGGCGCTGCTCGACTTCCTGGAGAGGCTGCCCGGATGAGTCATGTCGTGGAGGCGCCGACCCTCGAGGCCACCCAGGCCTTCGGGTCCCGGCTCGCCGGGCTGCTGCGCGCCGGCGACCTGGTGCTGCTCACCGGGCCGCTCGGGGCCGGCAAGACCGCCCTGGTGCAGGGCATCGGCGCCGGGCTCGGCGTGCAGGGGAGCGTCACCTCCCCGACCTTCGTGATCGCCCGGGTGCACCGCCCCGATCCGGCGCGCGGCGGCCGGCTGACGCTGGTGCACGCCGACGCGTACCGGCTGGGAGACGCCACCGATCCGCGCGCCGAGATCGACGACCTGGACCTGGACGCCTCGATGGAGGAGTCGGTCACCGTCGTCGAGTGGGGCGCGGGGATGGTCGAACAGCTCGGCGAGGGGCATCTGCAGGTGCGCATCGACCGCCGCGACGACGACACCCGGGTGCTGCGGTTGTCCGGCGTCGGCGGCGACTGGGAAGCGCGCCTCACCGCACTGGGCTGACGGCCGCAGCCGATCCTGTCGGGCCGGGCTGATAGGAAAGGGGCCGCACCGCCCGTCGAAAGGTTGCCGATGTCCGACGCTCCGAGTCTCGATCTGACCGCCCTGCTGCCGCAGCCGTGGCGCACCGTGCTCACCCCGCACCTCGACCCGGAGCGCACCGCCGCGCTCGGCGCCTTCGTCGCCGGCGAGTACGCCACCGCCACGGTCTTCCCGCCGATCGAGGACCTCTTCTCGGCGTACCGGCTCTGCGAACCGCAGGAGTGCCGGGTGCTGATCCTCGGCCAGGACCCGTACCACCGGGCCGGTCAGGCGCACGGGCTCAGCTTCAGCGTCCGTCCCGGGGTGACGGTGCCGCCGTCGTTGCGCAACGTCTTCAAGGAGCTCGGCGAGGACGTCGGGGTGCCGAAGCCGGCCAACGGTGACCTGAGCGGCTGGGCGGCGCAGGGGGTGTTGCTGCTCAACTCGGTGCTGACGGTGCGCCAGGCCAGCCCCGGCTCGCACGCCGGCCGCGGCTGGGAGGAGTTCACCGACGCCACCATCCGGGCCCTGAACGCCCAGGACCAGCGGGTGGTCTTCCTGCTCTGGGGCGGCTACGCCCGCAAGAAGGCGGCGCTGGTGACCAACCCGGCGCACGTGGTGCTGGAGGCCGGGCACCCGAGCCCGATGAACCCGCGCGGCTTCCTCGGCAGCCGCCCGTTCAGCGCCGCCAACAAGGCGCTCGCCGACGCCGGCCTGCCGGAGATCGACTGGGAGCGCACCGCCGGCTGAACCCGCCCCCGGCCGGGGCGTCGCCGAGAGTGGGCGGCGGCAGGGATAGGCTCGTAAACCGTGTTCGTACTCGTGCTGGACTCCTCGACCCCGGCGGTGACCACGGCCCTGGTGGCGGTGACCGCCGACAGCGTCGACCCGTGCGCCGCGCGCCGTACGGTCGATGCCCGCGCCCATGGCGAACTGCTCGCCCCCCAGGTCGCCGAGGTGCTGGCGGAGGCGGGCGTGCGCGCCGCCGACCTGGCCGCGATCGTCGCCGGGCTCGGCCCCGGGCCCTTCACCGGTCTGCGGGTCGGGCTGGTCACCGCCGCGAGCATGGGTCAGGCGCTCGACATCCCCACGTACGGGGTCTGCTCGCTGGACGCGCTCGGCGTCCCGGCGGCCGACGGCGTGACTGCGGTAAGGGGCGCGCCGGTGCTGGCGGCGACCGACGCGCGGCGCCGCGAGATCTACTGGGCGGTCTACGACGGCAGCGGTGCGCGCATCGTCGGCCCCGGTGTCGACACCCCCGCCGTGGTGGCCGGGCGGGCCCGTGAGCTGGGGGTGACGGCGGCCGCCGGCGACGGCGCGCTGCGCTACGCCGACCAGCTGGGCCTGCCGGTGGGCCCCGAGCCCCGCTACCCGGACCCGCTGGCGCTCGCCGCGCTCGCCGCCGACCGGGTTCGCGCCGGCGCTCCCGGCGAGCTCCTCACCCCGCTCTACCTGCGCCGCCCCGACGCCGTTGCCGGCGCGGGCGCCCGCAAGTCGGTGCTGCAGTGACAGTCGACGCGAGCGTCGGGGTGGAGCTGACCCGGTTCCGCTGGTGGCACATCGACGCGGCGATGCCGATCGAAGCGGACCTCTTCGGCGCCGAGCGGTGGACGCCCGGCATGTTCTGGAGTGAACTCGCCGGCGGCCACCACTACATCGCCGCTTTGGACGCCGACGGCAGCCTCGCCGGGTACGCCGGGCTGGCGGTCGCCGACGACGAGGCCTGGGTGCAGAACATCGCCGTACGCCGGGACGCCCAGCGCCGCGGCATCGGCCGGCAGTTGCTGCTGGCGCTGCTGGCGGAGGCGGAGCGCCGGGGCGCACGCAACGTCCTGCTGGAGGTCGCCGCCGACAACGCCCCGGCCCAGCGCCTCTACGCCACGTACGGGTTCGAGCCGATCGGGATCCGCCGCGGCTACTACCAACCGAGCAACACCGACGCGCTGATCATGCGCCGGCAGGGGGAGTGACCACGATGGCTGACGAGCCGCTGATCCTCGGCATCGAGACCTCCTGCGACGAGACCGGCGTGGGGATCGTCCGCGGGCACACCCTGCTCGCCGACGCGCTCGCCTCCAGCGTCGACCAGCATGCCCGCTTCGGCGGGGTGGTGCCGGAGGTCGCCAGCCGGGCACACCTGGAGGCGATGGTCCCCACGATGGAGCGGGCGCTGGCCGACGCGGGCGTCACTCTGGCCGACATCGACGCGATCGCCGTCACCGCCGGCCCCGGCCTGGCCGGGGCGCTGCTGGTCGGCGTGGCCGCCGCCAAGGGCTACGCGCTCGCCGCCGAGAAGCCCGTGTACGGCGTGAACCACCTCGCCGCGCACGTCGCCGTTGACACCCTCGTGCACGGCCCGCTGCCGGAGCCGGCGATCGCCATGCTGGTCTCCGGCGGGCACTCCTCGCTACTGCTCGTCGACGACCTCGCCCACGGGGTGACCCCGCTCGGCGCGACCATCGACGACGCGGCGGGGGAGGCCTTCGACAAGGTCGCCCGGCTGCTCGGGTTGCCATTCCCCGGCGGCCCGCCGATCGACCGGGAGGCCCGCTCCGGTGACCCGGCCGCGATCGCCTTCCCGCGCGGTCTGACCGCGCCGAAGGACCTGGCGGCGCACCGCTTCGACTTCTCCTTCTCCGGGCTCAAGACCGCGGTGGCGCGCTGGGTCGAGGCACGTCAGCGCGCCGGTGAGCCGGTGCCGGTCGCCGACGTCGCCGCCAGCTTCCAGGAAGCGGTGGTCGACGTGCTCACCGCCAAGGCCGTCGACGCCTGCCGCGAGCACGGCATCTCCACCCTGGTCATCGGCGGTGGCGTGGCGGCGAACTCGCGGCTGCGGGCGCTCGCCGAGCAGCGTGCGGCCAAGCACGGCATCGCCGTACGGGTGCCGCCGCCGCGGCTCTGCACCGACAACGGCGCGATGGTCGCCGCCCTCGGCTCGCACCTGGTCGCGGCCGGGGTCGCGCCGAGCCGGCTGGACCTGCCGGCCGACAGCGCGATGCCGCTGACGGTGGTCAGCGTCTAGGGCCGAGGGTGGTCTGCTCCTGCGCCGACCACCGGGACTTCACCCAGGTCGACCGCCGACCCTGGTGGTTACGCCCGGAGGCCACGGCCGTAGCTCCTCGTACGCTTGCGGGCCGGCCGCAGCCACTGCGCCGTTTCCGACAGATGCCCTCCGACACCAGGTGGTCGATGGTGGAGTTGTCCTGAACGGCGCGGCGTCAGATGCGTAGGGTCGGGGCCGGATTGGGGCGGTTGCGGAACGAGCGGTCCATCGCCACGGTGACCGACGGAAGCCATTCCAGGGCACCGCTGGCCTTGACCACCGTCGGCACGGCACCGGCGACGGCGAACGATATGTCGTCGTCGATCAGATACTCCCGGGCGCCTACCTCGAAGACGTACCGCTGGTCGTTTTCGGTGATCTGTCGGTCATCGAGGCAGTAGGTGCCGAACGGCCAATCCGGCTCGGTGGCCTGACGAACGATCTCCCGAGCTTCTTCATACGTGACCGTCATGTCGCGCAATCCTATTCCACGGGGCGGACGAACTCAGAGAGCGTGCTCGGCGTCTCGACGTCGTCCAGCCGAACGAAGCGGGTAGCCCCTCCCAGGTCGAAGTAGCCTGCGGCGTCGGCCATGCCGTTCTGGCCATCAATGAAGCGAACTTCGCCGCCGACGTTTTCCACATTGAACACGTGAGCACCGTTGCCGTTCCACTTGATGTAGACCACACCTCGTGAGCCGGGGCCGAAATCCTTGAACGCGCTTTCGATGTCCGGGCGAGACGCAGGAGTGAACTGGCGGCCCCACGGGCCCTCGACTGCGTCCAAAGGACGGCCCAGGAAGGGGTGGTACTGGTCAGGCAGGGCCGTCGCCTCGACATCGATGCCCCGCCGCCGCAGTTCGTACGCCTGCACGCAGTGGGTGCAGTTGGCCGAGTAGTGCGGGGTGCTTGTGTCGAACTTCGGGTTGACCCGCTTCAGGTCATCCGCGATCTGCTTCTCGACCTTGCGGGCGGCGCGTTTCGCACCCCCCGTGCGGACCAGCTTGAGCAGCTTCTTCGCCTGCTCGAGGATCTGCTTGAGCTCGGTCTGCACCTGTTTGACGATTTGTTTGACCAGGCGCTGGCAGATGATCCGGGTGGCGGCGATGAAGCCGGGGACGGTCGCGGTCGACGCGCCGAAGGTCGCCACCGCGGAGGCGATCGCCATGGTGACCTGCACCAGTAGGACGATGAGCTGGATGATGAAGGCGATCTTCATTGCCAGCGTCATCGCCGCAAAGATGATCAGAACGCTGCCGATGAGCTGCGCGGCGATCGCGTCCTCGAGCAGCCGCGTGCGGGGCCCGTCGTCCCGATCCCACCACTGCCGGAACGCGTCGGCGGTGGTGCCGGAGTTGTACTGGGTGACCGCGTCGGCGGCGGCGTTGGCGCCTTGGCCGGCGGCTTGGAGCCGGGCGCCGAAGGCCAGCCACTGCTGCCCGGCTGCGAAGAGCAGCTCCTCGTCGGCCTGCGGCCAGTCCAGGCCGATCCAGCTGAGCGGTTCGGTCAGCTCCGCGGGAAGTTGCAGGCCCATCCTCAGCCCCCCAACTGACTGCTCAGGGACTGGAAGGCCTCGCTTGAGCTCTCGTCGGCCTCGATCACCTGCTGAGCCCACTCGGCGAGGTTTTCGGCCGCGGTCAGCAACTGCTGCACGTGCGAGCCGTACGTGTCGAGGGCGTGCGTCAGCACCTCGGCGTAGACGGCACCGAAGACGGTGCCGGGTTCGTCGGCCCCCCACGGGTTGTCACTGGTGACGGTGGCGGTCAGTGAGGTCAGTCCGTCGTCGAGTTCCACCGCGACTCCGGCGATGGACTGGGCGGCTCCGGCGAGGACCTCCGGCTCGGTCTGCATCGGCTGCACTGCGATGCCTCCGTTCAGCTGCGGCGATTGAGCCGGTCCGCCAGTTGCTGTGCGGTGGCGGTCAGGTCGTCGAGGCGGCGCCAGGCTCCGTTGCCGATCTCGTCGACCAGCGGCCCCAGATCAGCCGGCAGCGGCGGTGGCACCGCGGTGAGCTCTTCCTGGATGACCGCCTGCACGTCGGCGCGGGCGACGCGGAACGCCTCCTGGATCGCTTCGGCCAGGTCGGCCGACGATAGCCGCATCGCGCGCGGGTCGAGCGCTAGCTCCACCAGGTCGCCCGTGCCGTCGACGGTGAGGCGCACCAATCCGTCGGCCGCCTCGGCGGTGGCCTGGGCGGCGGTGAAACGATTGAGGAAGTCGGGGCTGGGCCCGGGACCGGCCACGGATGCCGCCATCCAGATTGTCCTTTGTGGAGCTGTCGCGACTGTCGAGTTGCAGCAGCCTAAAGCACTGTCGTCCCCTTTGTCTGTCCCGATCTGCCGCGCAACCGACACGGCAACCGACACGGCAACCGACACGGCGATCGACACGGTGAGTCGCAAGCTGCGCCGCCCCTCGTCGTCGGCGTGTAGCGTTTCGTGGGCAGTGGGGGCGAGCGGGGGGAGTACGGCGTGATCGTGCGGATGTGGGAGGCGCGGGCCGAACCGCACGGCTTCGCCGACCTGATCACCTGGGTCTGCGACACCGCCCTGCCGCAGTTCGAACACAATCCGCTCCACGTTTCCAGCGAAGTCTTCTCCTCCACCGACAACCGGGTGGTCGTCATCTCCAAGTGGCGCAGCAACCCGGAGCAGATGCCGGCCGCGCCGGTGATGCTGGTGGCCCGGCCGCCGCACTCCTGGGACTTCACTCAGGTCGACCGCTGACGCGCCGCGGGGTGTGACAGCCACCCCACCAGCGGAAATTGAGTAGCCGAGTGGGGTGGCGGTCCCATAGTTTCCCCCTACTATGCGGTCCTTACCCGTGCCCGACCCCGGCACTCCGAACCACCGGTCGGCGACCGGATTCCTGCTCTGGCAAGCCGCGCGAATCTGGCCGACCCTCGCCGGGGGCATCGCGCTGGCGACGGTGTGGATGCTGACGCTGGCACTGCAGCCGGCGGTGCTCGGCCGGGCCATCGACGCGGGGCTGACGCAAGGCGACCGCGGCGAACTGATCCGCTGGGCGTCGATCCTGCTCGCCCTCGGTGTCGGGCAGGCGATCACCAGCATCATCCGGCACCGGTTCGCGGTCTTCAACTGGCTCGCCTCGGCGTTCCGTACCGTGCAGAACACCACCGATCACGCGAACCGGCTCGGCGCGACGCTGCCCAAGCGGGTCGTCGCCGGCGAGGTCGTCAGCATCGGCACCAGCGACATCGCCCACATCGGCAGCGCGCTGGACATCCTCTCCCGGGGCATCGGCTCGGTCGTGGCGATCGTCGTCGTCGCGGTGATCCTGCTCAGCACCTCGGTCCCGTTGGGCCTGGTCGTGGTCTTCGGGGTGCCGCTGCTGATGGCGGTGGTCGGCCTGCTGATCCGGCCGCTGCACCGGCGGCAGGAGGCGTACCGCACGCAGCAGGGCAAGCTCACCGGCCGGGCCGCCGACATCGTCACCGGGCTGCGGGTGCTGCGCGGCGTGGGCGGGGAGTCGGTCTTCTCGGCCCGCTACCGGACACAGTCCCAGCAGCTGCGCCACGACGGCGTACGGGTGGCACGGGTCGACTCGCTGCTGGAGGCCGCCCAGGTGCTGCTGCCCGGCATCTTCATGGTGCTGGTGACCTGGCTCGGTGCCCGCTTCGCCCTGCGCGGCGTCATCAGCGTCGGTGAACTCGTCGCCTTCTACGGCTACGCCGCCTTCCTGGTGGCACCGCTGCGCAACGTCACCGAGATGATCGACAAGGTCACCCGGGGGCATGTCGCCGCCCGGCGGGTGGTGGCCCTGCTCAGACTGCGGCCGGAGTTCACCGATCCCGCCCGCCCGGCCGCCGCACCCCGGCCCGGTGGCGACCTGGTCGATCCGGAGTCCGGGTTGGTCGTTCCGGCCGGCCGGCTGACGGTGCTGGCAACCGCGACCCCCGCCGACGCCGTACGGGTCACCGACCGGCTCGGCCGCTACACCGACTCGGAGGCGACGCTGGCGGACGTACCGCTGCGGGATCTGCCGCTGGAGACGGTCCGGGAGCGGATCCTGGTGGCCGACAACGACGCCCGCCTCTTTTCCGGTGAACTGCGGGCGGAGCTGGACCCGCACGGGCGGGCCGACGACGCCACCGTCGCGGCGGCCCTGGCCGCGGCGGGCGCCACCGAGATCGTCGACGGGCTCGCCGACGGCCTGGCGACCCGGATCGCCGAGCGCGGCCGGGAGTTCTCCGGTGGCCAGCAGCAGCGGCTGCGCCTGGCCCGGGCGCTGGCCGCCGACCCGGAGGTGCTGGTGCTGATCGAACCGACCAGCGCCGTCGACGCCCACACCGAGGCCTACATCGCCGCGCGGCTGGCGGCGGCACGCCCCGGCCGCACCACCCTGGTCTGCAGCACCAGCCCGCTGCTGCTCGACCGCGCCGACCACGTGGTCTTCATGTCCGACGGCAAGGTCGTCGCCGAGGGGACGCACCGCGAACTGATGGCCGAGCCGAGGTACGCCGCGGTGGTCAGCCGGGAGGAATCATGAGCACGGCCACCATCCTGCCCATCGCCGACGGACCCCAGGTCTGGCGGTACGTGCGCAGCCTGGTCCGGGAGCATCCGCGCGCCCTCGGCGGCGCGGTCGGGCTGCACGCCCTCGCCGCGATCGCCGGGCTGGCCGCGCCGCGGCTGCTCGGGGAACTGGTCGAGGCGATCTCCACCGGCACGACCGTCGGCACGGTGGACCGGATCGCGCTCGCCATCGTCGTCTTCGTCGCCGTGCAGGCGGTGCTGGCCCGCTTCGCGCACCTGGCGTCGGCGCGCCTCGGTGAGCGGGTGCTGGCCCAGCTCCGGGAGGAGTTCGTCGACCGGATCCTGGCGTTGCCGCTTTCCACAGTGGAGCGGGCGGGCACCGGCGATCTGCTGACCCGCAGCAGCCGCGACGTCGCCGCGCTCTCCCAGTCGGTGCGGTTCGCCGTGCCGAACGTGCTGATCGGCCTGGTCACCATCTGCTTCGTGGTCGCGGCGCTGCTGCTGGTCAGCCCGCTGCTCACGCTGCCGGTCCTGATCGCGGTGCCGGGGCTGGTGCTGGCGATCCGCTGGTACACCCGCCGGGCGCCGGCCGGATACCTGGCGGAGAACGCGGCGTACGCCGACATCACCGACGGGCTCAGCGAACTGGTCGAGGGGGCGCGGACCACCGACGCCCTGCGGCAGCAGGCCCGGCGCCGTGCGGCGGCCGACGCGAACATCGCCCGCTCGTACGCCGCCGAGCGCTACACCCTGCACCTGCGCACGGTCTTCTTCCCGATCGCCGAGATCAGCTACGCGCTGCCGCTGGCGGCGACCCTGATCCTCGGCGGCTGGTTCTACAGCGAAGGGCGGGTGACGCTCGGCGAGGTCACCGCCGCCGCGCTCTACACGCAGGCGCTGATCGCCCCGCTGACCCTGCTGCTCAACTGGCTGGACGAGGCGCAGGTCGGCGGGGCGTCGCTGGCCCGGCTGCTCGGCGTCGCCACCGCGGCGCGGGCGCCGGAGCCGGCCGGCGCGGCGCCGCGGGCGGACGGCGGGGCGCTGGCGGTGCGCAACGTCAGCTTCGCGTACCAGCCGGGTCGTAACGTGCTGCACGACGTCACGCTGGTGCCGCGTCCGGGGGAGCGGCTGGCGATGGTCGGGCCGTCGGGGGCGGGCAAGTCGACCCTGGGCCGGCTGCTGGCCGGCATCCACCGGCCCGACAGCGGCTCGGTGACCGCCGGCGGGGTTGCGCTGGCCGACCTCTCCCCGGCCGAACTGCGCTGCGAGGTCGCCCTGGTCACCCAGGAACACCACGTCTTCATCGGCACCCTGCGCGACAACGTGGCGCTGGCCCGCCCGGACGCCACCGACGAGCAGGTACGCGCCGCACTGGCCGCCGTTGACGCCCTGGACTGGGCCGAGCAGCTCCCCGACGGGCTGGCCACCGAGGTCGGCGCGGACGGTCACGACCTCTCGGCGGCCCAGGCGCAGCAGCTGGCCCTGGCCCGGCTGGTCCTGGCCGATCCGCACACCCTGGTGCTGGACGAGGCGACCTCGCTGATCGATCCGCGGTCGGCCCGGCACCTGGAGCGCTCGCTCGCCGCCGTGCTGGAGGGGCGGACGGTCATCGCGATCGCGCACCGGCTCTTCTCGGCCCACGACGCCGACCGGGTCGCGGTCGTCGAGGGCGGACGGATCACCGAACTCGGTTCGCACGACGAACTGGTCGCCGCCGGCGGGTCGTACGCCGCGCTCTGGCGTTCCTGGCACGGCGACCGGGACTGACCGGCCGAACGCGGCCGGCGCAGCCTTTGACGGGTGACGGCGAGGACGCGCAGGCCTCGCCGGGTGCCGGTCGGGACGGCGCAGCCTCAGCGGGTGACGGCCATGAAGAGCGCGAGCAGCAGCAGCGCGGCCCCGGCGACGGCGAGCAGGAGCAGCAGCTCCCGTCGGCTCTCGTCGGCGGCCGGCGCCGGGCCGGGGGTGGCCGGCAGGTCGGTGGTGACGGTGGCCAGCTCGCCGAGGGTACGGGCGGCCCAGACCGCGCCGACCCGTTCGGCGTACTCGTCGAGGTTGAGCCGGCCCGCCTCGGTGTGTCGTTGCAGGGCGGTGACGACCCGGTGCCGGTCGTCGTCCGAGGCCCGTGTCGCCGCGTCCATGTCGGACAGGGTAGACCGTCAGACCGCCTCGAGTGGGTCGGCGAGCAGCGGCGCGAAGGCGAGCTCGGCCGCTCCGATGAGGGCGGCGTCGTCGCCGAGTTGGGGGGTGCGCAGGCGCAGCTGTTCGCGGCCGGGCCCGAGGGCCATCTCGGTGAGCCGGCTGCGTACGCGGGTCGCCGAGGCGAGGTAGACGTCGCGCAGGGTGCCCCCGAAGACGACCATCTGCGGGTTGAAGATGTTCACCAGGTTTGCCACCCCGAAGCCGAGCCAGTCGCCGGCCTCGCGGACCGCCGACTGCACGACCGCGGCGTTGCGGCCGGTCGGGCGGAGCACGGCACGCACGGCGCCCGGGCCCCGGACCTCGGGCATCCCGGCGGCGCGCAGCAGCGCCTGCTCGCCGATCTCGGTCTCCCAGCAGCCACGGGAGCCGCAACTGCACGGGTGTCCGCCGGGGCGGACCACCATGTGCCCGACCTCGCCGCCGTAGCCGCCGTGGCCGGTGACCGGGCGGCCGGCGGCGATGATCCCGGCGCCGATACCGACGTCGCCGTGCAGGTAGATGACGTCGTCGCAGCCGACGGCGACGCCGCGGGTGTGCTCGCCCAGGGCGGCGAGGTCGGCGACGTTGCCGACGGCCACCGGGCTGTCGAGCTCCAGTTCGGCGGTGAGTGCCTCACCGAGCGGTTCGTCGAGCCAGCCGGTGTGCGGCGCCAGGCGCACCACGCCGTCGTCGCGGCGCACCAGCCCGCAGACCGCGACCGCGGCGCCGGCGCAGACCGCGTCGGCCGGCAGGCCGGAGCGCATCCGGGCCACCAGTGCGGCGAGCAGCGGCGCTACCTCCTTGGCCGACGTTCCCGGTTCCCGTCCGCATTCGAGCTGGTCGAGCAGCTCGCCGCCGAGACCGATCCGGGCAGCCCGCAGCTGGTCCACCTGGATGCTCAGCGCGAGCGCGTAGACCCGGGACTCGGGCCGGACGACCGGTGAGGGGCGGCCGGCCCGCCCGGTCCCGCGGGGCGCGCCCTCGCTGACCAGCCGGGCCGCCGCCAGGTCGGCGGTGAGCGCCCCGATGGTGCTGCGGTTGAGCCCCAGCGCCGCGGTCAGTTCGGCGCGGGACGTCGGCCCGTGGACGTGGACGTGGCGGAGCAGCGCGCCCAGGTTCTGCCTGCGGATCTCGTCCTGACTCGGCCCTGGGCGCATGGTCATCCTCTGTTCTTCCGGGCCGCTCGTCAGCGGGTCCCGGTGGCGGCTGCGCGCCGCCGCGAGAGCGCGTCGACGCCGGCGGCCAGCAGAAGCACCACCCCGGTCACCATGTACTTGACGCCGGCGCTGTAGTTCAGCAGGCCCATGCCATTGTCGATCACAGCCACCACCGCCCCGCCGAGCACCGCGTCCAGCACCCGGCCCTTGCCGCCGAAGAGGCTGGTGCCGCCGATCACGGCGGCTCCGACCGCGTAGAGCAGCACGTCGCTGCCGCCGGTGTTCGCGTCCACGGAGTTGGCCCGGCTGGCCGCGACGATGCCGCCGACGGCGGCCATGCTGGAGCAGATCAGAAAGCAGGAGACACGGATGCGGTCGATGTTGATGCCCGCCCGCCGGGCCGCCTCCCGGTTGCCGCCAACCGCGTAGATGTGCCGGCCGTACGCGGTGCGGGTGAGCACGAAGGTCCAGACCACCAGGAGCACGGCGATGATCGGCACCACCACCGGCACACCCTTGAGCGAGACGATCAGCACGTTGCGGCTGCGCTCCTGGTTGAGGATGAACACCGCCGCGCCGAGGATCAGGGCCAGTGCGCCGATCCGGCCCCAGACGACGGCGCGCGGATCGGTGGTCAGGCCGCGGATGGAGCGGCGCCGGTGCCGGGTCAGCTGCACTGTCGCGTACCCGGCCACCGCGAGCGCGGCCAGCGCCCAGCCCAGCGCGGGCGGCAGGTTGCGGTTGGCGACGGCGAGCAGGATGTTGTCGCGGACCGAGATGTTGGTGCCGCCGTCGATCAGCAGCAGCGCGACGCCCTGGAACGCGAGGAAGGCCGCCAGGGTGACGACGAACGACGGGATGCCGATCTTGGCGACCAGGAGGCCGAGGGTCAGGCCGATGACCATGCCGGTGCCGACCGCCGCGGCGACCGCCACGTACCAGGGGTAGCCGAGCACGGTGACGACGTTGGCGAGCACCGCCGCGCAGACACCGCTGGCGAATCCGGCGGAGAGGTCGATCTCCCCGATCAGCAGGACGAAGACCAGCCCCATCGCGATCAGGGTGACCGCCGCCCCCTGGGTGAAGAGGTTCGCGAAGTTGCCGGCGGTGAGGAAGACCGGCTTCATGACGGCGAAGACGGTGCAGAGGACGACCAGCCCGGCCACTGCCGGCAGGGCGCCGATGTCGCCGCCGCGGACCCGCGCCAGATAGCCGCGCAGGTGACCGGCGACGGTCGGCGGGGGCGGGGCGGCCGGCTGGTTCTGCTGCTGCGCCGCGGTCGTGGTCATCGGTCGGCTCCCGAGGTGGTGTCGGCGTACGGGGTGTGGTCTTCGGCGGAGAGGCCGAGCGCACCGCTGCGGCCGGCGGTGATCAGCTCGACTATCTGCGCGTGGGTGATGTCGGTGGTGCGGACCTGGGCGACCATCCGGCCCAGGTAGAGCGCGGCGATGCGGTCGGAGACGGCGAAGACGTCGTTCATGTTGTGCGAGATCAGCACCACGGCGAGACCGTTGTCGGCGAGCCGCCGGACCAGCTCCAGCACCTGCGCGGTCTGGGCGACACCGAGGGCGGCGGTCGGCTCGTCGAGGATCACCAGCCGGCTGTTCCAGAGCACGGCCTTGGCGATGGCGACGGTCTGCCGCTGGCCGCCGGAGAGGCTCGAGACGTGCTGCCGCAGGGAGGTGACGGTGCGTACGCTCAGCCCGGCCAGGGTCTCGGCGGCGAGCTGCTCCATGGCGGCCTCGTCGAGGACCAGGCCGCTGCGCTTCTCCCGGCCGAGGAACATGTTCTGCACGATGTCGAGGTTGTCGCAGAGCGCGAGGTCCTGATAGACGACCTCGATGCCGAGGTCGGCGGCGTCGCGCGGGGAGCCAATCTGCACCGGCCGACCGTCGAAGACGACCTCACCGGCGTCCGGCGGGTGGATGCCGCTGATGCATTTGACCAGGGTGGACTTGCCCGCGCCGTTGTCACCGACCAGGGCGGTCACCTCGCCGGCGTGGGCGGAGAAGGCGATGTCCCGCAGTACCTGGACCGGGCCGAAGCTCTTGTCGATTCCACGCAGCTGCAGCAGGGCGGAGGTGGACATTGTGGTGCTCCTTTGCGCGGGCGGTGGCGAGGTGGGTGCCGCCCGGCGCCGCGGGGGTGACGGCGCCGGGCGGCGGAACCGGGTCAGCTGATGCCGGCCTCGCTGCAGAGCGCGGTGAAGGCCTCGGTGCAGAGCTGCTCCTTGCTGACGAAGCCGTCGGCGACGACGTCCTTGACGTTCTCCTTGTGGATCGGCTGCGGCTCGAGGAGCACCGCCTGCACGTCCCGGTTGCCCTCCGGGTCGCGTACGGTCTGGCCGGTTTCCTTCTTCTCACCCCGGGCCAGCGCGACGGCCAGGTCGGCGGCGGCGTCGGCTTCCTTCTTGATCGCCTTGTAGACGGTCATGCACTGGTCGCCGGCGAGGATGTTCTGCAGGCCCTGGACGTCGGCGTCCTGTCCGGTGACCGGCACCTCGCCGTTGAGCTTGTTCTTCTTCAGGATCGAGATCGCCGCGTTGCCGAGGCCGTCGTTGGCGGCGAGCACGCCGTCGATCTTGCCGTTGGTCTGGGTGAGCATCTGCTCGAAGACGGTCGCCGCCTCGGCGTTGTCCCAGTCCTTGACCCACTCCTCGGGGCCCTTGACGTATTCCCCGCTGTCGAACTTCGGCTTGAGCACCGAGTCGTATCCGGCGTGGAAGAGGGTGGCGTTGTTGTCGGTCTTGCCGCCGTTGAGGTAGGCCACGACCGGCTTGTCGACACCGGAGTCGCCGAGGCACTTGACGAGCCCCTCGCCCTGCAGCCGGCCGACGTTGGCGTTGTCGAAGCTGACGTAGTACTCGGCGGAGCCGCCGAGAGTGAGGCGGTCGTAGTCGATGGTGGCGATGCCCTGCGACTTGGCCCGGTCCAGGACGGCCTTTCCGGTGCCGGAGTCGAGGTTGACGATCATCAGCACGTCGACCCCGCTGGTGATCATCTGGTCGGCGATGGTCTGGAACCGGCTCTTGTCGTCCTGGGCGTTCTGGATGTCGTAGTCGACGCCGGCGGCCTTGAAGGCCTCCTCGAGGTACTTGCGGTCGGCGTTCTCCCAGCGGCCGGAGGTCTTGCTGTCGGGGAGGATCACGCCGATCTTCGGCCGGTCGGCCGTGTCGCCGGGGCCGCTCTCCTCGCCGCAGGCCGTCAGGCTGCCCGCAGCCAGGAGCCCGACGGCAGCCACTGCCACTATCCCTTTGCGCATGTGCCGCGTCCCTTCAGGTGGTGGAGCGGTGTTTGTTGTGTCCGGCAACGTATTCATCGTTGCCGACGACACGCAAGGGATTCGCCGGGATGAGTTTGTTGACGCCGATAACAATTCGGCAACCCAGTGGAAATCCCCCCGAACTCCCCGCCGTCCGGAGTGGACCAGTGCCTGGGGCAACTTCCCCGAACGGCGCCCGCTCAGGGCTCCGCGGCCGGCCGGGCCCGCGCTGGTCTCTGCCGAAGGTGCGGGGGCGACGCCGGTGGGGAGTGGGGCGTCGGTCAGCGGGCGGCGATCGGGGCGGTCGTCGCCGCGGTGAGCGCGACCAGGTCGGCCGGGGCGAGCTGCACCTGAAGCCCGCGCCGTCCGGCCGAGACGTAGATCGTCGGGAAGTCCAGCGCCGAGGCGTCCAGCACCGTCGGCAGCCGCTTGCGCTGCCCGAGCGGGCTGATGCCGCCGCGGACGTAACCCGTGGCCCGCTCCGCCAGTGCCCGGTCGGCGAGCGCCGCGCGTTTGCCGCCCGCCGCCCCGGCCAGCGCCTTGAGGTCCAGCTCGCCGTCGACCGGCACCACCGCGACCGTCAGCGCGCCGTCCACCTCGGTCACCAGCGATTTGAAGACCCGGGCCGCCGGTACGCCGAGCGCCTGCGCCACCGTCGCCCCGTAGCCCGGGGCGTCGGGGGGAACGTCGTACGGGTGCACGCTGTGGCGGACCCCGCGCCGGGTCAGCAGCGCTGTCGCCGGAGTGCCCTTGCCCGCCACGATCGGAAGGTATCAGCCGGCGGTGACCGGGGTGCCGACAACGACAGTCGGGGCCCCGGCGACCCGGGTCAGCACGAGGCTCGCCGGTTCGCTGCCGGCCAGGCGCAGGTCCCGGCGCAGTCGCTCGGGGTCCAGGGCCGAGCCCCGCTTGAGGATCTCCACGCGCCCGACCCGGCGCTCACGCAGCAACGTACGCAGCCGCTTCAGCGAGAAGGGCAGCACATCGGTGATCTCGATGCAGCGCGCGTACGGGGTGGGCGTGGCGGCGTCGGCGTAGACGTAGGCGATGTCGGGGTCGGCGAGGTTGCCGTCGACGGTCGCGGCGAACTCGGCGACCAGGTGGGAGCGGACCACCGCGGGATCCGGGTCGTAGAGGAAGCGGCCCACCGCCCCGACCGGGGCCGCGACGGTGCCCGAGCCGGTGAGCTGGTGGACCGCCCCGCCGCGATCGATCACCGTGGCGCGGTGGGTCGCCTGGGCCAGATCGCCGCACCAGAGGGCCGCCTCCACGAGGTCGCCGTCGACGCTGACCCACTCGGCTTCGGCGCCGGCCGGGACCAGGGCGTGGTCGATGCCGGGTGCGACCTTGACCACTGTACGGCCGACCCGCCCGGCCAGGCCGACAACGAAATCCCAGGGCGGCGAGTAGGCCGCCGGGTCGAAGATGCGCCGGCCTCCCGAGCGGCGGGCGGGGTCGCAGAAGACCGCGTCCACGCCGGTCAGGTCGACGGTCGTGGCGTCGGCGCAATCGACCGTGAGCAGCTCGCCGAGCCCCAGCGCGGCGGCGTTGGCGGCGGCCATCGCCGCGGTGAGCGGGTCGGCGTCGACGGCGCGCACCCGGATTCCGGCGCGGGCGGCGGCGAGCGCGTCGGCGCCGATACCGCAGCCGAGGTCGGCGAGGGCCCGTACGCCCGCGGCGTGCAGCCGTGCCGCGCGCCGCTGCGCCACGACCTGCCGGGTCGCCTGCTCCAGACCTGCCCGGGTGAAGAACATCCGTGCCGCGGCCGGCCCGAACTTCCCGGTCGCCCGGCGGCGCAGCTCGGCCTGGGTCAGCGCGGCCGCCGCCAGCTCCGGTGGGGTGCCGCCGGCGCGCAGCGCGGCGGCGGCGGTGAGCGGGTCGCCGCCGGCCAGCCCGGTCGCCGCCGCCAGGGCCGTACGGCCGGCCGGGGTGTGCAGGGCGGCGAGCTGGTCGAGATCCACGCGCCCATTGTCGTCGCAGCCCCGCGCCGCTTTCGCGCGCGGTTCCCGGGTCCGGCCCCGGCGGCGGCCCTCGGGGCGCAAAAGAGGACACGAGGGACATCGTTGTTGGCACTCTCCTTGACGGAGTGCCAGCCTCCGCCTAATCTGCGATTAGCACTCTCGCCCTGAGGGTGCCAGCTTCCGGGCTTCGGCCCGGGGGCGAAACGCCCGGCGGACCGGCACCCGCGACGACGGACCCGCCAGGTGGCATGTGGCAGATTCGCCGACCGACCCCGTCGGCCGGTACAGAAACCAGTACCCCAGGAGGGTATGCCCGTGACTACCGCGACCAAGGTTGCGATCAAGCCGCTCGAGGACCGGATCCTGGTCCAGGCGAACGAGGCTGAGACCACCACTGCGTCGGGCATCGTGATTCCCGACACCGCCAAGGAGAAGCCGCAGGAGGGCACTGTCCTCGCTGTCGGCCCCGGCCGCATCGACGACAACGGCAACCGGATTCCGGTCGACGTCAAGGTCGGTGACACCGTCATCTACTCCAAGTACGGCGGCACCGAGGTCAAGTACGCCGGCGAGGAGTACCTGGTGCTCTCCGCCCGCGACGTCCTCGCGGTCATCGAGAAGTAATCAACTGATCAACGATGCTGCCCCGGTCCGGTTCGCCGGGCCGGGGCAGCGCCGCCTGGAGGGACATTCATGGCGAAGATCCTGAGCTTCTCGGATGACGCCCGGCACCTGCTGGAGCACGGCGTCAACGCGCTCGCCGACACGGTCAAGGTGACCCTCGGCCCGCGCGGACGCAACGTCGTCCTCGACAAGAAGTTCGGCGCACCCACGATCACCAACGATGGCGTGACCATCGCCAAGGAGATCGAACTCACCAACCCGTACGAGAACCTCGGCGCGCAGCTGGTCAAGGAGGTGGCGACCAAGACCAACGACGTCGCCGGCGACGGGACCACCACCGCGACCGTGCTGGCCCAGGCGATGGTCCGTGAAGGACTGCGCAACATCGCCGCGGGCACCAACCCGATCGGCGTCAAGCGGGGCATCGACGCCGCGGCCGCCAAGATCTCCGAGGCGCTGCTCGCCAAGGCCTCCGAGGTCAGCTCCAAGGAGTCGATCGCGCACGTGGCGACGATCTCCGCGCAGGACGCCACCATCGGCGAGCTGATCGCCGAGGCGATGGAGAAGGTCGGCCGTGACGGCGTCATCACCGTCGAGGAGGGCTCCACCCTGGAGACCGCGCTCGAGGTGACCGAGGGCCTGCAGTTCGACAAGGGCTACCTGTCGCCGAACTTCGTCACCGACCTCGAAGAGCAGATCGCCGTCCTCGAGGACGCCTACATCCTCATCACCACGCAGAAGATCAGCGCCATCGAGGAGCTGCTCCCGCTGCTGGAGAAGGTCGTCGAGAGCGGCAAGCCGCTGCTCATCGTCGCCGAGGACGTGGAGGGCCAGGCGCTCTCCACCCTGGTCGTCAACGCCCTGCGCAAGACCGTCAAGGTCTGCGCGGTCAAGGCGCCCGGTTTCGGTGACCGCCGCAAGGCGATGCTGCAGGACATGGCGATCATGACCGGCGGCGAGCTCGTCGCACCGGAGCTCGGCTACAAGCTCGACCAGGTCGGCCTGGAGTCGCTCGGCTCCGCCCGCCGCATCGTGGTCGACAAGGAGACGACGACCGTCGTCGACGGCGGCGGCAGCGATGCCGACATCGCCGACCGGGCCACGCAGATCCGCAAGGAGATCGAGGCCTCGGACTCCGACTGGGACCGCGAGAAGCTCTCCGAGCGGCTGGCGAAGCTCTCCGGCGGCATCGCCGTCATCAAGGTCGGTGCCGCCACCGAGGTCGAGATGAAGGAGCGCAAGCACCGCATCGAGGACGCCATCGCGGCGACCAAGGCCGCGGTGGAAGAGGGCACCGTCCCCGGCGGCGGCGCCGCACTGGCGCAGATCGCCCCGGTGCTCGACGACGGCCTCGGCTTCAGCGGCGACGAGAAGGTCGGTGTCTCCATCGTCCGCAAGTCGCTGGTCGAGCCGCTGCGCTGGATCGCGCAGAACGCCGGGCACGACGGCTACGTGGTGGTCGCCAAGGTGACCGCCGGCGAGTGGGGCACCGGTCTCAACGCCGCCACCGACGAGTACGTCGACCTGGCCAAGGCCGGCATCCTCGACCCGGTGAAGGTGACGCGCAACGCGGTCGTCAACGCCGCGTCGATCACCGGCCTGCTGCTCACCACCGAGAGCCTCGTGGTGGAGAAGCCGGCCGAGGCGGAGCCCGCCGAGGCGGGCCACGGCCACGGCCACGGGCACGGACACCAGCACGGCCCGGGCTTCTGAGTCAGGGCGGTAACGGGTTCCACCCACACCACGATCCGCGTGCCGGCGTTCATCGCCGGCACGCGGATCGTTCTGTACGGGCCCGCGCATGGTCTCTGACCATCGACGGCCGCCCACCCGCTGTGGCTGCGTCCGGGGTGTCGCCGCTGCGCGCGCAGACAGCGTGGCCCCGGAGGATCCCGGGGCCACGCTGGAGAGTTCGGGGTGCTGTGGAGCTCAGGCCACGTTGCGCTGCGAGGGCACCGTGGACTTGTGTGCCCGGCCGAGGCGTGCCTCCAGGCGGGCGATGTCGACCCGGCTCTGCCGGCGGTCGGCGCAGTCCTCCCAGCCCATGGCGAGCAGGCGCAGGCGCTCGGATTCGCTGAAGCCGCCCCAGACGCCGTACGGCTCACGGACGGAGAGGGCGTGGGCGGCGCACTCGGCGCGGACCGGGCAAGTCCCGCAGACCGTCTTGGCGCCGGCCTCACGGCGGTAACGGGACGAGCCGCGCTCGCCGTCGGGGTGGAAGAACTGGGCGCTGTCGCGACCCCGGCAGGCGCCCAGACGCTGCCACTCCCACAGATCGACAATGGGTCCGGGCAGTCTGCGTACGTTCGACATGAGCACCCCTCCTCCCGCGCGGCTCCGCACCTGACTCGTAACTCACCGACCGGCTCGTGCGGCGGGCCGCGCTGGCACACGCAACCGGTCTGGGTTTGCCGGTACCCAGGGCCGTCGTTTCTCACACGTCTTTGATCCAAAACCACTGAAACTTTGATCGAGAAGTGCGATGCGGCATGTCTTTTGCCCGAACTTGTCCCGAAAAGTTACCTCCATCATCGGAAAACTCATCGTGATCACCTGTGGCCGTGGTCTGCTCGCTACGGAGAGGAGAAGACCACTGTGCGTACCGTCCTGGTGTGTGTTCGGACTCCGCTCGCAGCGCAGCGCATCTCTGCAGTCGCCACCCGGCTCGGACTGGCGTCGGCGCTGCGGACAGCGGCGTCCGCCCCCGAGGTGATGCTGCGGCTGGGTGAGCGCCCGGCCGACGTCGTGCTCGCCGACACCGCCCTGACCAGGCCGGACCCGGCGGGCTTCACCCGGCGCGTGCTCGCCCGTTCACCCGAGGCCGCGGTCGTCCTCTTCGGAACCGAGGAGTCCGCCGCGATCGCCGCCGCGATGGCCGCCGGCGCCCGTGGGCTGATCGCCGGCGACGGCGACCTGCTCAGCGCGGTGGCGAAGCTGGTGCTGCTGATCAACGCACCGGGGCGCAACGTCGCCGCGGGCGACGCGGTCGCCCTGGTGGAGAACGGATCGGTCAACGGCGCCCGGCGCGCCTCCGGAATGACCGGCTCCGCTCCCGCCGCCACCCGTACGGGCACCGTCGCCGGCGGACCCGCGGTCGACAGCGACGGCGGACCAACCGTGGTGCCGGTGCAGCGCGGCGACGACGTGGCCGACGGTGAGAACGACCCGGCCGGCGCGACGGATCAGCCGCAGCCGCGCCAGGGCGCTCCGGCCGCTGGTGCCAACGGGCCGGCGGGACGCGACGGACAGCCGGCGCCGGGCAGACCGGCGGGGCCCAACGGTGCGGCCGGATCGAGGGGTGCGGCGGGGCCCGACGCACGCCGGTCGGGAGCGAGCGGGCCGGGGCCCGGTGAGCCGGCCGCAGGCGACGGCGCGGGGCGCGGCGCCCGTGTCACCCTCACCGAGCGGGAGATGCAGGTCCTCGTCGGCATGGCCGACGGCAAGAGCAACGCGGAGATCGGCCGGGAGCTCTTCGTCTCCGAGGACACCGTCAAGACCCACGCCCGGCGGCTGTTCCGCAAGCTCGGCGCCCGGGACCGGGCACACGCGGTCGCGGCGGGCTTCCGGGCCGGACTGGTCGCCTGAGCCCTGCGGTCCGCCAGGTCTCGTCACAGGCATCCGGCAGATCGGGCCCCGGGCGCCGGGCCCGGTGCGGCTCAGCCCTCCTCGGCGTCCAGCTCCGAGTCGTCACCCAGCGAGTCCTCGACCCCGTCGGCGTAGCCGCGGGCGTACTCCCAGGTCACGTACCGGTCCGGGTCCGGGTCGTACGCCGGCTCGTGGACCCGCGGCCGCCCTTCGGTCAGCAGGTGGCGCAGGTTGCCGCGCAGCAGGTCCCAGGCGAAGTAGTGCGCCTGGCGGCAGTCCTCGCAGTCCATCACCAGCCCGCGGATGCCACGCGGAGCCAGCAGCGCCTGATAGATCTCCAGGTCGGCGAGATCCTCGAGCAGCTCCTGGCGCTCCTCCTCGCCCAGCGGCTCCAGCAGCTCGTCGTCCGGGTCGTGCAGACCGGCGGCCGGGTCGGCGGGGTCACCGTTGAACGGGTCGATGGGCTCCTCGTGCACCCCTCCACCGTAGTGGTAGTCCTCCCCGCGCCGGTCACCTGCCGCCTCGGCGCTCCGACGGCGCGCCCTACCGGCAGTCGGCGGAGGCCGCCGCCCGGGTGAGTACGATGAAGTATCGCCGTCGCCCTGGTGCCGCTTTACGTGCGCGCGCGCCGTGCTGATGCCCGTCGACCAGCTCAGGGGAGTCATCGTGGAGAAGTCACCGACCGCCGCTTCGCAGACCGGTGCGGAACACGAGGATCTGGCGGGTTACATGCCGGAGATGCCCTCGGGGTCGGCGCGGGTGATCCCGCTCGGGCTGACCTTCGACGACGTGCTGCTGCAGCCCGCCGAGTCGGACATCGCCCCCAGCGACATCGACACCCGGACCCGGCTGACCCGGGAGATCGACATCGCCCTGCCGGTGCTCTCCAGCGCAATGGACACCGTGACCGAGGCCCGGATGGCGATCGCCATGGCGCGTCAGGGCGGCATCGGCGTGCTGCACCGCAACCTCTCGATCGAGGACCAGGCGCACCAGGTCGACCTGGTCAAGCGCTCCGAGTCCGGCATGATCACCAACCCGGTCACCTGCTCGCCCGACGACACCGTCCGCGAGGTGGACGTGATCTGCGGCAAGTTCCGCATCTCGGGCCTGCCGGTCACCGACGCCGCGGGCACCCTGGTGGGCATCATCACCAACCGGGACATGCGCTTCGTCACCGACCCGGACACTCTCGTGCGGGACGTGATGACCCGGATCCCGCTGGTGACCGCGCCGGTCGGGGTGAGCAAGCCCGACGCGCTGGAGCTGCTGCGCCGGCACAAGGTCGAGAAGCTGCCGCTGGTGGACGCCGACGGCCGGCTGCGGGGCCTGATCACGGTCAAGGACTTCACCAAGAGCGAGCAGTTCCCGCTCGCCACCAAGGACGACTCCGGGCGGCTGCGGGTCGCCGCCGCCATCGGCTTCGGCGACGAGGCGTACAAGCGGGCCCGGACCCTGATCGACGCCGGCGTCGACGTGATCGTCTGCGACGTCGCCCACGGCCACAGCCGGGCCATCGTCGAGATGATCGGCCGGCTCAAGCGGGAGACCGACGTCCAGGTCATCGGCGGCAACTCGGCGACGTACGCCGGCGCGCGGGCGCTCGCCGAGGCCGGCGCCGACGCGGTCAAGGTGGGCGTCGGGCCCGGTTCGATCTGCACCACCCGGGTCGTCGCCGGGGTGGGCGTACCGCAGATCACCGCGATCATGGAGGCGGCCCGGGCCTGTCGGCCGCTCGGGGTTCCGGTGATCGGTGACGGCGGCATGCAGTACTCCGGGGACATCGCCAAGGCGCTGGTCGCCGGCGCCGACACGGTGATGCTCGGCAGCCTGCTCGCCGGCTGCGAGGAGAGCCCCGGTGAGCTGATCTTCATCAACGGCAAGCAGTACAAGACGTACCGGGGCATGGGTTCGCTCGGCGCGATGCAGACCCGCGGCGCGAACCGGTCGTACTCCAAGGACCGCTACTTCCAGGGCGACGTCAGCTCCGACGACAAGCTCATCCCGGAGGGCATCGAGGGGCAGGTCCCCTACCGCGGCTCGCTCGCCCAGGTCGTCCACCAGCTCGTCGGCGGCCTGCGGCAGGGCATGTTCTACAGCGGCGCGGCCACCATCTCCGAGCTGCACGAGCGCGGTCAGCTCATCCGGATCACCGCGGCCGGGCTCAAGGAGAGCCACCCGCACGACGTGCAGATGACCGTCGAGGCGCCCAACTACCACACCCGCTGAGTACCACCCCTTCTAACCTGGAGTGACCCATGCGTGACGTGGTCGAGATCGGGCTGGGCAAGACCGCACAGCGCGGCTACCACCTGGACGACATCGCGATCGTGCCCAGCCGCCGCACCCGGGACGTGGACGACGTCTCCACCACCTGGCAGCTCGACGCGTACCAGTTCGACATCCCCTGCGTGGCGCACCCCTCCGACGCGACCATGAGCCCGGCCACGGCCGTCCGGCTCGGGCAGCTCGGCGGGCTCGGCGTGCTCAACGTCGAAGGGCTCTGGACCCGGTACGAGGACCCGTCCAAGGTCCTGCATGAGCTCGCCGCCCTCGACGAGGACGCGGCGGCCACCCAGCGGCTGCAGGAGATCTACGCCGAGCCGATCCGCCCCGAGCTGATCGCCGAGCGGGTCCGCGAGCTGCGGGCCGGTGGCGGCACGGTGGCGGTGCGGGTCTCCCCGCAGCACACCCTGGCGCTGGCGCCGGTGATCCTCGACGCGGGCGTGGACATCCTGGTCATCCAGGGCACCATCGTCTCGGCCGAGCACGTCTCGACCACCGACGAGCCGCTGAACCTCAAGGAGTTCATCGCCGACCTCGACCTGCCGGTGATCGTCGGCGGCTGCACCGACTACAAGACGGCGCTGCACCTGATGCGCACCGGCGCCGCCGGGGTGATCGTCGGCATCGGCGGCGACGACTGGTCCACCACCGAGTCGGTGCTCGGCATCCGGGTGCCGATGGCCTCGGCGATCGCCGACGCCGCCGCCGCGCGGCGCGACTACCTCGACGAGACCGGCGGCCGGTACGTGCACCTGATCGCCGACGGTGACCTGCAGACCTCCGGCGACATCGCCAAGGCGCTGGGCTGCGGAGCGGACGCGGTGATGCTCGGCGAGCCGCTCTCGCTCTGCGAGGAGGCGCCGGCCGGCGGCGCGTGGTGGCACCCCGCCGCGAGCCACCCGGCGTTGCCGCGCGGCGCCTTCGGCGTGGCCCAGGAGTCGCTCGGCTCGATGGAGCGGCTGCTGCACGGTCCGGCGCACGAGCCCGACGGGCAGCTCAACCTCTTCGGCGGGCTGCGCCGGGCGATGGCCAAGTGCGGCTACCGCGACCTCAAGGAGTTTCAGAAGGTCGGCCTGGTCCTGGACCGCTGACCACGCCCCATCGCGATGCCGCTGCCCGGTGGCCACTCGCAGCGGGGCACGTGGTGATCCCGGCTCTTCGGCGGTGGTGACGCGGCGACGCGTCACCACCGCGCACGGTCCCCGCGCAGGTGCCGCGATGCCCTAGGGTCGGTCCCCGTCCCGGGGAATCCGGGTTGGCGGACGTGGGAGGCCGAGTTGACCAGTACGCAGCCCCGGGCGCGCGCAGCAGTCGCGCTGCTGCTCGCCGTCGCCCTGGCCGTGGCCGGCTGTGGTCCGCGGCCGACGCCCGCGCCCTCGGTGAGCGCGACCGGTTTCCAGCCCGGCGGCGCCGGTATCGGCGACGCCTACTTCCCGACGTACGGCAACGGCGGCTACGACGTCCTCCACTACGACCTCAAGGTCAAGTACGACCCGGCCACCGACCGGCTCGACGGGCGGGCCGCCCTGCGTGCCACCGCGACCGCCGACCTCTCCGCGTTCAATCTCGACCTCGCCGGGCTGGACGTCCGCTCGGTGATCGTCAGCGGTGCCAAGGCCGATTTCCGGCGGGAGGGCGCCGAACTGGTCGTCCCGGTGCCGCCGGGGCTCGCCCGCGGCACCGAGTTCACCGTCGACGTCGCCTACGACGGCATTCCGGCGCCGCTGCGCAACGAGACCCTCGGCGAGGGCGGTTTCCTGCACACCGCCGACGGGGCGATCGCCCTGGGCCAGCCGGAGTCGGCCAGCACCTGGTTCCCGGTCAACGACCACCCCCGGGACAAGGCGACCTACGCGTACGAGATCACGGTCCCGGACGGGCTCGTGGCGCTCTCCAACGGCGTGCCGCAGGGCACGACCACGGTCAACGGCTGGACCACCTGGAAGTGGGCCGAGCGCACGCCGATGGCGAGCTACCTGAGCACGCTGGTGATCGGCGAGTACGAGGTGACCCGCGCCGAGCACCGGGGCCGGCCGGTGGTGACCGCGGTGCCGCGGGAACTGGTCGGCACCGACGCCGACCGGGCGATGGCGAGCACCACGGAGGTCGCCGATTTCCTGGAGACGGTCTTCGGGCCATACCCGGTCGAGTCCTACGGCGGCATCGTGATCACCGACCCGCGCATCGGGTACGCGCTGGAGACGCAGAGCCGCCCGGTCTACTCGGCGGGTTTCTTCGCCGGTGGTGACACCTCGGTGGTGGCGCACGAGATCGCCCACCAGTGGTTCGGCAACAGTGTGGCGCTGGCCCGCTGGCAGGACATCTGGCTCAACGAGGGGCTGGCGACGTACGCGGAGTGGCTCTGGACCGAGGAGTCGGGCGGACGGACGGCCGCGGCTACCTTCGCCGACCAGTACGCCCGCTCCCCGGCGGAGATCTGGCGGACGCCCCCGGGGGATCCGGGGGCTGCGGATCTGTTCAGCGGTTCGGTCTACCAGCGCGGTGGGATGACGGTGCACGCGCTGCGGGTGACCATCGGCGACGAGGCGTTCTTCCGCACCCTCAGGACCTGGCTGGCGGAGAAGCGCGACGGCAACGCCACCACCGAGGAGTTCGTGGCGACGGCCGAGCGGGTCTCGGGTGTCGCGCTCGACGATCTCTTCGACACCTGGTTGTACGGCACGGCTAAGCCGGATCTGCCGCAACCGCGTTAGCCGGGCGTTATTTCCGGATTGTCGAAAGATCTTCGATATCCGGAAATCTGGTGGTAGCGCATCGGCTACCCGTCGGTAATGATGCCGGGTATGCATTACGACCTCGTGGTCATCGGGTCCGGCTTCGGCGGGAGCGTGGCGGCCCTGCGCGCGGCGGAGAAGGGCTACTCCGTCGGCGTGCTGGAGGCCGGCCGCCGCTTCGCCGACGACGAGTTCCCCGAGACGTCCTGGCGGGTGCGCCGCTTCCTCTGGGCGCCCAAGCTGGGCTGCTACGGGATCCAGCGCATCGACCTGCTGCGTTCGGCCCACCGCAAGTCCGGCGCGGGTGTGCTGGTGCTCTCCGGCGCCGGGGTCGGCGGCGGCTCGCTGGTCTACGCCAACACCCTCTACGAGCCGTTGCCGCCCTTCTACGCCGATTCGCAGTGGCGCGACATCACCGACTGGCGTGCCGAGCTCGCGCCCCACTACGACCAGGCCAAGCGGATGCTGGGGGTGTCGACCTACGGCACCGAGACCAAGGCCGACCTGGCGATCAAGCGGGTCGCCGACAAGATGGGCGTCGGGGCCAGCTACCACTCCACCCCGGTCGGGGTGCACATCGGCAGCGGCCCGGGCGAGCGCTGCGCCGACCCGTACTTCGGCGGGGCCGGCCCGGAGCGCACGGGCTGCACCCACTGCGGCGCCTGCATGACCGGCTGCCGGGTCGGCGCCAAGAACACCCTGGTCAAGAACTACCTCTGGCTCGCCGAGCGGCTCGGCGCCCAGGTGCACGCGCTCACCACCGTGACCAGCGTCCGCCCCTCGCCCACCGGCAGCGGGTACGAGATCGTCACCGAGCGGACCGGGGCGTGGGTGCGCAAGCGGCGCCAGGTCTTCCATGCCGACCAGGTGGTCTTCGCCGCCGGCGCGCTCGGCACGCAGCGGCTGCTGCACCGGCTGCGGGACGAGGGGAAGCTGCCCCGGCTCTCGGAGCGGCTCGGGCAGCTCACCCGGACCAACTCGGAGGCGATCCTCGGCGCGGCGGTGCCGCGCGGCGCGGCCCGCGTCCGTGGTCTCGACTACACCGACGGGGTGGCGATCACCAGCTCCTTCCACCCCGACCCGCAGACCCACATCGAGCCGGTCCGGTACGGCAAGGGCTCCAACGTCATGGGGCTGCTCCAGTCCACCCTCATCGACGGCGGCCCCCGGCGGGTCCGGCGCTGGCTGCGGTCGCTGGTCACCCAGCCGGTCACGGTGGCGAAGCTGCTCTGGCTGCGCGGCTGGTCGGAGCGGACGATCATCATGCTGGTGATGCAGTCGGCGGACAACTCGATCGTCACCCACCTGCGTAAGGGGATCTTCGGCCGCGGGCTGCGCACCACGCAGGGGCACGGCGCGCCCAACCCGACCTGGATCCCGGCCGGGAACGAAGCTGCCCGGCTGCTCGCCGATGAGATCGGCGGGATCGCCGGGGGCGCGCTGACCGAGCCGTTCAACGTTCCGGTCACCGCGCACATCCTCGGCGGCGCCGCGATCGGGGCCACCCCGGCCGACGGCGTGATCGACGGGTACCAGCGGGTCTACGGGCACGAAGGGCTGCACGTGCTCGACGGCGCGGCGGTCAGCGCGAACCTCGGGGTGAATCCGTCGCTGACGATCACCGCGCAGGCCGAGCGGGCGATGTCGTTCTGGCCCAACAAGGGCGAGCAGGACCCGCGGCCGCCGCTGGGGTCGGCGTACCGGCGCATCGAGCGGGTGCGGCCGAAGAACCCGGCCGTGCCTCAGCACGCCCCGGCGGCGCTGCGGCCCTAGCCGTGCCGGCGGCGCGGCGGTATCAGTGACGCCTGCGGCGCTGCGGCGTGGTCACGCCCCGGCGGCGCCGCGGCCGTGGCGCTGAGTAGGCTTGTTTCACATGAGCACGCCTCGCCCGGTCCTCGTGGTGGACTTCGGAGCCCAGTACGCCCAACTCATCGCGCGGCGGGTCCGTGAGGCGCGCGTCTATTCGGAGATCGTGCCGCACACGATGCCGGTCGCCGAGATGCTGGCGAAAGACCCGGCGGCGATCATCCTCTCCGGCGGACCCGCCAGCGTCTACGCCCCCGAGGCGCCCCAGGTCGACAACGCCCTCTTCGACGTGGACGTGCCGGTCTTCGGCATCTGCTACGGCTTCCAGGCGATGGCCCGGGCTCTCGGCGGCACGGTGAGCCGCACCGGCAACCGCGAGTACGGCGGCACGCCGTTGCGCCCCCGCGCCGAGGCCGGGGTGCTGCTGCGGGACCTGCCGGCCGAGCTGCCGGTCTGGATGAGCCACGGCGACTGCGTCACCGAGGCCCCGGCGGGCTTCACGGTGACCGCCGAGTCGGCCGGCGCTCCGGTGGCCGCCTTCGAGGACCTGGGCCGGCGCCGCGCCGGGGTGCAGTTCCACCCGGAGGTCGGGCACACCGAGCACGGCCAGGAGATGCTCACCCGCTTCCTCTACGACATCGCCGGCATCGCGCCGAGCTGGACGTCGGAGAACATCATCGAGGAGCAGGTCGCCGAGATCCGGTCCCGGGTCGGCGACAAGGAGGTCATCTGCGGCCTCAGCGGCGGCGTCGACTCCGCGGTCGCGGCCGCGCTGGTGCACAAGGCCATCGGCGACCAGCTGACCTGCGTCTTCGTCGACCACGGTCTGCTGCGCGCCGGTGAGGCCGAGCAGGTCGAGAAGGACTACGTGGCCGCCACCGGCATCAAGCTCAAGGTGGTCGACGCCCAGGACCGGTTCCTCGGCGCGCTGGCCGGTGTCACCGACCCCGAGCAGAAGCGCAAGATCATCGGCCGGGAGTTCATCCGGGTCTTCGAGGCCGCTGCCCGCGAGGTCGCCGCGCACGGGGACGTCGAGTTCCTGGTGCAGGGCACCCTCTACCCGGACGTGGTGGAGTCCGGCGGTGGCACCGGCACCGCGAACATCAAGTCCCACCACAACGTCGGCGGCCTCCCCGACGACCTGCAGTTCAAGCTCCTGGAGCCGCTGCGCACGCTCTTCAAGGACGAGGTACGCGCCCTCGGCGCCCAGCTGGGCCTGCCGGACGAGATGGTCTGGCGGCACCCCTTCCCGGGTCCCGGCCTGGCGATCCGGATCATCGGCGCGGTGGACCGGGAGCGGCTCGACCTGCTGCGGCAGGCCGACCTGATCGCCCGGGAGGAGTTGACCGCGGCGGGGCTCGACCGTGACGTCTGGCAGTTCCCCGTGGTGCTCCTGGCCGACGTGCGCAGCGTCGGCGTGCAGGGCGACGGCCGCACGTACGGGCACCCGGTGGTGCTGCGGCCGGTCTCCAGCGAGGACGCCATGACCGCCGACTGGTCCCGCCTCCCGTACGACCTGCTCGCCCGCATCTCGACCCGGATCACCAACGAGGTGGCCGAGGTCAACCGGGTCGTCCTGGACATCACCAGCAAGCCGCCGGGCACCATCGAGTGGGAGTGACCGCCGCGGTGGGCTGTGACCACTAGCGGATCTTGCGACCCGACGACAGGTGACTGTCAGGAATCCGACTCTCGCTCAGCGTGAGGCGGGCACGGGGCGAGAATTCACATCCGTGACCACCTTGCTGGAGCCGCTCCGCAGGATTGCGGCATACGCCGTCTGTCTCGACTCGGCGCAACGGGTTCTGCTCGTTCGCGCCTCTGACCGGTCCGGGACACCCGGTGCCTGGTCGCTGCCCGGTGGGGCGGTCGACCACGGTGAGGATCCCCAGCACACAGTGGTCCGGGAGACCGCCGCCGAGACCGGTCTGTCGGTGAGCGTCTCCGGTCTCGCCGACGTCCTGGCCGACCTGCGGGCGCTGCCCGACCGGGGCATCACCCTGCACACCGACCGGCTCCTCTACACCGTCAGTGTCCGGGGCGGCAGCCTGCTGCACCGGGTCGGCCAGCCCACCGACCTGGCCCGGTGGGTCACCCTCGACGAAGCGTGCCTGCTGCCGCTGCGGGCCTTCACCGCCCGGGCGCTCGGGCTGCCCGCCGGCACCGGCGACCTCCTGCCGGACGAGACTCCCGACTTCCCCTCGTTCTACGCCGTTCCCGGCCCGGACGGCCTGCACCGGGCCCAGCGCTTCGCCGCCTACGCGGTCGCCACCGACCCGGCGCGGCGCATCCTGCTCACCCGGGTCGCCGACGGCTACCCCGGAGCGGGCTGCTGGCATCTGCCCGGCGGGGGCACCGACTACGGCGAGCAGCCCGGCACGGCCCTCATCCGGGAGCTGGCCGAGGAGACCGGCCAGCACGGCCGGCTCGTCGAGCTGCTCGGGGTGGCGAGCCACCGCGACGCGGCCTCACTGGGCCCGGAGGGCTACCCGATCGACTGGCACGGCGTACGCGCCTTCTACCGGGTCGAGGTCGAGGCGCCGGCGCCGCCGCAGGTCCACGACGTCGGCGGCTCCACCAGCGAGGCCCGCTGGTTCGCCCTCGACGAGCTGCGGGAACTGTCCCGGGACCGGCTCACCGAGGTGACCGTCGAAGCCGTCCGGGTCGCCCGGCTCGGCTGAACCCGCGCGGGTACCCCTGCTCGCGGCATCCGCCCGGGGCACCCCTGCCCGCGGCATCGGGCCGGGGCATCCTGCCCGAGGCTGTCCGTCCATCACCGGCGTCGGCGACGGGGTATCACCGCTAGCCTCGTGGTCGCAGGACGGTGGCGATCGGGGGGAGCGGGGATGCAGCGACGGCGGATCGGCGCGTACGGGCTGTGCCGGGACGGCGAGCGGGTGCTGCTGACCCGGATCTCGCCCGCGGGGGCCTTCCCCGGGGTCTGGCGGCTGCCCGGGGGCGCGGTGGGACACGCCGAGCACCCCGACGAGACGGTCGTCCGCGAGCTCGCGGCGCAGACCGGCCTGTCCGGTACCACCGCGGGGGTGCGGGCCGTGGTGGCCGACGTGGTCGCACTGGCCGGGTGTGCCGTGCACACCGACCGCCTCGTCTACGACGTCCGGGTGCAGGTCCAGGCGGCGAGTCCCGGGCCGGGCGGCATGATCGACCGGGTGCGGTGGCTACTGCCGGCGGAGCTGGCGGGGCTGCCGCTGATGTCCTTCACCGCCGAGGTGCTCGGGGTGCCGACGACACCGCTGCCGGCCGGCCGGGCGGATCAGCCGCCCCTGCCGCCCCAGGTGCCGGACCGGGGTCAGCGCTTCGGCGCGTACGCGGTGGCCACCGACCCGGCCGGCCGGGTGCTGCTGACCCGGATCGCATCGGGCTATCCCGGGGCGGGGCGCTGGCATCTGCCCGGCGGCGGGACCGATCACGGCGAACAACCGGTGACCGGTCTGCTGCGCGAGCTGGTCGAGGAGACCGGGCAGTTGGGGCGGGTGGGGGAGCTGATCGCCGTCAACGACTCGCACAATCCCCGGGCGATGGGGCCGGAGGGACGCCCCATCGACTGGCATGTCGTACGCGCGATCTACCGGGTCGCCGTCGACACCCCGACGGCGGCGACGGTGACCGAGGCGGCCGGCGGATCCACCGCGGAGGCGGCGTGGTTCCCGATCGATGGGACGGCCGATCTCGCCTTGACGCAGGTAGCGGCCGAGGCGTTGCGCCGGATCGGCACATAGGCGACGCTCACCGCGCCCCGACTGTGCAGCTCCGGTAGGATTAAGGGGTTGGGCTCGCGTAGTTTGCGAGCTTCCGGGGGAACTGGGAATAAACCGCCGATTCGAGTAGTTGACCCGAATAGTTCCACTGACAGCTATCGCCAAGCCCCTGCGGACTGTGCAATGGTGTACACCGCAAAACGGGTTGCCGGGCCGCACGCGGGTCCGGCACGAGAGAGCCGGACGGCGGCCGCGCAATTTCGCGCGGGCCACCCGGTCCGGTGATGGAGGAAACGTGCCGAGAGCCCTCTGGCGCCGGCGTCGTACCACTGACAGTCCGCGTCCCGCAGGTCGTCGATGGACGGGCGGGCTGCGGCGCAGCAGCACCTTCGCACGCCAGGTCCTGCTCGTCCGGGTGGGACGACGTGACAACCCGTCGCACGGTCTCGCCGACCGCGGCTACCCCGAACCCCACCGTTCCCACCCGTACCTGCGGGAGATCGGCGCCCACCAGGACCTCGCCTCGGTGATGCCGATCAGCCCCGCGGTGGGTCCGTCGACACCGGTTGACGACGCACCGTCGATGTCGATCCCGCTCCTGCCCGGCGAGCGCACCCCGGCCCGCCGGATCAAGTTCGCCATCGTGCAGTCCTGCACCCTCTCCAGCCTGATGCTCGGCATGCTGGCGATCTTCCTGGCGATGCGGGGCGACACCCGTACCGCTGCCATCGCCCTCATCGCCTGCGTCGTCTTCGACGGCCTGGACGGCGCGCTCGCGCGCAAGTTCGGTGTCGCCAGCCCGTTCGGCGCCCAGATGGACTCGCTGGCCGACATGTGCTCCTTCGGCCTGGCCGCCCCCGTCGTGGTGTACGCCTCGCTGGCCGGGTCGGTCTCCACTCCCGCCGCGGCGATCGCCTGCGCGCTCGTCGCCGCCTGTGCCGCGATCCGGCTCGCCCGGTTCAACGTCTCGCCCAAGGACGGGCGGTTCTTCTGCGGCGTGCCCACCACCATGGCTGCCGCCGTGCTCGCCCTGGTGGTGATCATCGGCCTGCCGGTGCCCGGCACGGTTCAGGTCGCCGGTGTGGCGCTGCTCGCCTTCACCATGGTCTCCAGCTTCCCGTACGCCAAGCTGGCCCGGCTGGTGAAGCTGCCACCGTGGCTCTGGCTGCTGCCGGTGGTCGGCGCGCTGCTCGACGCCCGGCTCACCTTCGCGCTGCTGGTGCTGACCTACCTGGTCAGCGGCCCGGCGCTCTGGCTCGTCGCGCGGCGCGCCCCCCGCATCGTCATCGACTGAGGCGGCGCGACACCCCGGCAACAACGAACGTAACGACGAAGCAGGGCGGCCCACCCGGGCCGCCCTGCTTCGTTCTCGTCCGTCGATCAGAGCCAGCGGGCGATGACCGACGATCCGCCGATGACCCGGTCGCCGGGCGCCACCAGCGGCTCCGCGGCGTCGGCGGGCAGGTAGACGTCGGTACGCGAACCGAACCGGATCAGGCCGAAGCGCTCACCGCGGGCGAGCAGCGCGCCGATCGGCGCCCGCTGCACGATCCGCCGGGCGATCAGCCCGGTCCGCTGCGCCACCACCACCGTGCCGTGCTCGGTCTCCAGCACCGTGTACGCCGCCACGTTGTGCTCCGCGTCGGGCTTCATCGCGGCGGCGAAACCGCCGTCGGTGACGAAGTAGTCGATCACCTTGCCGGGCACCGGCGCCCGGTTGACGTGCACGTCGAGCACCGACAGGAAGACCGCGATCCGCAGGAAGCGCCCGTCGCCGAAGCGGTCGTCGTGCAGCCGCTCGACGGAGAGCACCCGGCCGTCGGAGGCGGCCACCACGGCGTTCGAGTCCTCGGGAACGTCGCGCTGCGGGTCGCGGAAGAAGGCTGCCACCGGCGCGGCGGCGAGGGCCGGCAGGAGCCAGAGCTTCGACTTCGGCCGGGCCACGCGGGCCGCCGCGGCGAGGCCGAGGGCGATGCCGGCCGCGGCCACCCCGTTGGAGTCGATGTGCATCGACCGGGTCAGCGGCACGCTGGAGGGGCGGTACGCCGGGCCGAGACGGCCGGCCGCAGCCGCCGTGGCGGGGGTGGAGCGCAGCCGGTGCACGCGTACCGGCGGCTGGTTGCGCACGACCAGGTCGACGCCGACGCCGTAGAGCGCCTGCTGCCGGTCAAGTTCCGCCGCCGCCCCGCTGTCACCGAGCGCCGGCACGGCGACGCTGAGCACCGCGCCGTCGGCCAGGTACTTCGACCAGCCCTCCAGGGTCGCCCGGACCTCCTCGGCGCTGCCGGTCATCGGCTCGCCGGCGATCACGACGACCGCCGGGTCCGCCTCGGCGAGAGAGTCGACCACGCGGACCCGGTCGCTGACCCACTGCCCCTGGGCGGCGACGACGTTGCGCAGCGCCTCGGTGTCGGCGGCAGTGGCGGGGACCACGGTCAGGTTGTCACCGGGCAGCAGCGCGTCGATCGCCGCGGCGAGCACGGTGGAGTCGGCGGTGGCGCCGACGAGCAGCGCCGCTTTCGGGTCGTGGTGCCGGGCGAGTTCCGCGGTGAGCGTCCGGGCGGCGCGCTCGCCGAGTCGGGGCGGGGCGGTGATGCCCGGGATGCGCACGGCGGGGGACTGGGTCATGACGGGAGAACTCCTAGCGGGTCGAAACGGGGACCGCGCGGCGAGCCGCCGCGAAGACGACGGGCGACGCGCCCCGGCCGGTGGAGGCGGCAGACCTCCACCGGCCAGCATAGGCGGCACCGGCGACCGCCCGCACCGTTCGCCACCGCGATGATCAACTGCCCGTGGCGCCGGTGCCGGACGTCCGCGCGGTCAGCGCGGTCAGCGCGGCCGGCCGCCGCCGAACCCGTCCGGGGGCCCGGCCGGCGGCTGATCCGCGCCGGCGCCGCGCCGCCGCGGCGCGGTCAGCGCCCCGATCACACCGAGCAGGCCGACGACGACCAGCGCGCCTGCCCCGAGCCAGGCCATCGAGGGCAGGGAGAACTCCAGCAGCCGGGCGGCGAACCACCAGCCGGCCAGCGCCAGGAAGATCAGCGCGAAGATCAGCGAGACCATGTCGGTGCGATGCGGCTTCACCGGGTCACCTCCACATTGCCGACGTTGAGACGTACGTCCAGTCGCAGGGTCCCGCCGCCGGGGCCGTCGGGACCGAGGTCGGTGCGCTCCTGCCGGGCTGTGCCGACCCCGCTGTGCTGGTCTCCGAAGAGCAGCGACTCGCCCACGTCGACCGCGGCGACAGCGGTGACGTCGACCTCCGGCGGCAGGTACACCCGGACGCTGCCTACGCCGCCGACGACGGCGATCTCCGTCTCCTGGCCGGTGAAGTCGACCCCGCGCAGGTCGAGCACGGCGTCGCCGGCGCTGCTCTCGTAGCGGCTCGCCACCTCCGCGTAATCGGCAGGGGTCCAGGTGACGTCGCGTCGGCCGTCGGTGAACGGGCCCCAGGCCTCGGTCGTGCCGGCGACGCCGAGGGCGGCGGCGGCCGCCAGTCCCAGGGCGATCAGCCAGCGGGCGCGGCCGAACCATGTGCCGACCAGCAGACCCAGCCCGATGGTTGCCAACACCGCCGCGAAGTAACCCGAAGGGCCCACGTCAACCGTGCCGGTCAGCTCCAGCACCGCCACCACGCCGAGCACCACGAAGATCATCCAGAAGGTCGCCGCGCCGAGCGGGGAGGAGGGCCTCGGCTGCCGGGGCGGCGGCAACGGCGGCAACGGCGGTGGCGCTGCGCCGGGCTCGTACGGCCCGTGCGGGGCGAAGGCCGGCCGGTAGCCGGAGTGCGGCGGCAGGCCGAAGCCGGGGGAGAGCCCGGGGCCGGCCTGTTCGCCGGTCGGGGCCCCCGGGACGGCGCCGGGCACATCCGACGGCGTCGCGCCGGAATCCGTGCCGGGGAGCACGGCGGTGATCTCGTCGCGGTCGCGCCACCGGCCCGATTCCGGTAGGGCGGGGAAGGCGAGCGTCGTCGGCCCGGCCCCGATCTCGGGCAGCCGTCCGGCTGCCGGCAGCTGCCTGGTCTCGGCGGCGCCGGGCAGTTCCCGGGCCGTGCCGGTGTCGTCGGCGGCGATCCCGTGCTCCGCCGGCTGCCCACTCTCCGTGGTCGTCTCCGCCGTCGCCCTCTCCGGCCACGGCGAGGTGGCTGCGGTGCCGGTCGGCTGTGCCGAGGCCCCGTCGGTGACCGGCTCCGTGGTCGTCACGGCGCCCGGCTGCCCGGTGGAGCCGGGCGACGGCTGCCCGCCCGGCTGTTGCGGCGAGGCTCCGTACGGCTGCTGCCACGGCCCGTACGGCTGTGGCGGTGGCGTTCCGTACGGCTGGTGCGGTGTGGCCCCGTACGGCGGCTGTGGCGGTCCGTACGGCGGCTGTGGCGGCGGCGGTCCACCCGGCCCGCCGGGCCCGGGGTTCGGCCCTTGCCAGGGCCGGCCGTTGCCGCCCTGGCCCGCGGCGCCGCTGCGGTTGAACAGCAGGGCGCCGGCGACCAGGATCGCGGCGCCGAGCAGCATCGCGCGGAACGAGTCGTGGACGATGAAGCCGAAACCGATCACGGTGATCGCGCCGAAGCCGACGACGGTGAGCGGCGACATGCTGGAGGTGCCCCGCCCGAACATCGCCTCCACCGGCGCGGCGGTGTCCCCCTCGGCGGGGGTGGCGAGCAGCACCACCAGGTACACCAGCAGACCGAGGCCGCCGAAGAGGGTCAGCACCCCGAGCAGCACCCGCCAGACGACCGGGTCGGTCCCGGTGGCACGGCCGATCGCGGCGCAGACCCCGCCCAGGTAACGACCGTCGAGCGGGCGGACCAGACCGTAGCGGGCGGCGAAGGCGGCGCTGCCGGGCGGCGGGGTCCCGTTGCCCGGGGCGCCGGGTGCCCCGGGCGGCGGACCTGCGGCATGCGGACCTTCGGCGTGCGGACCCGGGGGGGAGCCCGGGCCGCCGGTGGCGGTGTGGGCGGATTCGTCGGTCATGACTCGATCCTGCACCGCCGCCGCCACCAGCACCTCCGGCGTCGACCCTGACCCGACCCTGAGATCCGGCACGGGCGTTGATCGGGGAAGTCCCTGTGGCTGCGTACCCGCCCGACGTGTGACGATTTCCCCGCAGTCATCACACGCCAGGTCACGGCGCACACCTGTGCCGCCGTACGAGCAGGAGGTCCCGCGATCACCACCGCGATCGGCACGCCGCGCCTCTACCGGTCCCGTCACGATCGGCTGGCGGCGGGCGTGGCAGTCGCCCTCGCCGACCATCTGGGCCTGTCGGTCGCCAAGGTGCGGGTCGCCTTCGCCGTCCTGGCCGGCCTCAACGGGCTCGGCGTGCTGCTCTACGTGGTCTTCTGGGCGGTGCTGCCGCTGTCGCCGGAGGACGGCCGCCGGGAGTCGAGGCGCGACCTGGCGCAGCTGCTGCCGTACCTCGGGATCGCCGTGGGGGTGCTGCTGCTGGAGCGGGCGCTGCGCGCTCCCGAACTGCTCGGGGGCGCCGGCGGCTGGCTGGTGGCGATCATCGCCATCGGCGCGGCGGTGATCTGGCACCAGTCGCAGCCGCACCGCCGCTGGCACTGGGCGGCCACCGGTGTGCCGTGGCTGGGGCGCTGGCTGGAGGCCAACCCGCGTACTGCCTTCATCCTGCGTTTTGTCTGCGGTGGGCTCCTGGTGGCGCTCGGGATTGTCGGCGTCGTGGCGGTCTACTCGCCGGTGCAGGGGCTGAGCTTCGTCGTCAACGGTGTGCTCTTCGCCCTGGTCGGACTCGCCGGGGTGGGGCTGGTGGCGGCGCCGGTGCTCTGGCGCAGCATCACCGCGCTGCGGGCCGAGCGGGAGGCGCGCATCCGGGAGCAGGAGCGGGCCGAGCTCGCCGCGATGGTGCACGACCAGGTGCTGCACACGCTGGCGCTGATCCAGCGCAACGCCGCCGACAGTGCAATGGTGCAGCGGCTGGCGCGTGGTCAGGAACGGTCACTGCGCAACTGGCTCTACAAGCCGACCGCCTCGGCGAACGAGCGGCTCTCGGCGGCGCTGGAGGAGGCCGCCGCGGAGATCGAGGACACCTTCGCGATCACCGTCGAGACGGTGGTCGTCGGAGACCAGGAGACCGACGAGCGGGTCCGCGCGCTGGTCGCGGCGGCCCGCGAGGCGCTGGTCAACGCGGCCCGGCACGCCGGGGTGCAGACCGTCTCCCTCTATGCGGAGGTGGAGCCGGAACAGATCAGCGTCTTCGTCCGGGACCGGGGTGCCGGGTTCGACCTGGCCGGGGTGGAGGAGCATCGGCACGGGGTGCGCGGCTCGATCATCGGGCGGATGGACCGGCACGGCGGACGGGCGGAGATCCGTTCCGCCCCGGGCGAGGGCACCGAGGTACGGCTGACGTTGCCGCTCGCGCGGGACAACGGCAACGGCAACGGTGAGAGGGAGCAGTCATGACGGGCGAGCAGCCGGCGACGCCGGAACGGGAATCGACCGGGCAGCGGCGGTTGCGGGTCTTCCTGGTCGACGACCACGCGATGTTCCGTGCCGGGGTACGCGCCGAACTCGGTGCGCACGTCGAGGTGGTGGGGGAGGCGAGCACGGTCGCCGAGGCGGTGACCGGCATCGGGACGCTGCGCCCGGACGTGGTCCTGCTGGACGTGCACATGCCCGACGGGGGCGGTCGCGCGGTGCTGGAGGCGATCCGCAAGTCCCACCCGCAGGTGCTCTTCCTGGCGTTGAGCGTCTCGGATGCCGCCGAGGACGTCATCGGGCTGATCCGGGCCGGTGCCCGCGGCTACGTCACCAAGACCATTTCGGCGGCCGACCTCGCCGACGCGGTACGCCGGGTGGCCGACGGGGACGCCGTTTTCAGCCCGCGGCTGGCGGGGTTCGTGCTGGACGCGTTCGCGGCCCGGCCGCACGCGCCGGTCTCCGATCCGGAGCTGGATCTGCTGACGAACCGGGAACGTGAGGTGCTGCGGTTGCTGGCCCGTGGCTATGCGTACAAGGAGATCGCCCGGGAACTGTTCATCTCGGTCAAGACTGTGGAGACGCACGTCTCGAACGTGCTGCGGAAACTGCAGATGTCCAACCGTTATGAGCTCTCCCGCTGGGCGGCTGACCGGCGGCTCGTCTGAGGCGACTGTCCGATAAGGACATTTTTCGGGGTTCCGGTGATCACGGGGCTGACAAATTGCTGCTCGGCAAGCAATAATGCGAGCGGCTTCCATGCCCTGCGGCGACTTTCGTCGTCCTGCATGGATTGCCCGTCACCCTTCACCCACTCGAGTCAGCTCGGGTGCATCCCTCTGGGAGAGGTACGTCCTGATGTTCGGACAATCTGCAAAGCGCTGGATGCGGGGGGCTGTCGTCGCCCTCGCCGGCGCGGCTCTGACCCTCGGAATGGCAGCCCCGGCCGCCGCCGAAACGCCCGCCACCGGCAAGCCGACTTCGCTTGATGGCAGCAGGGTCAAGCTTCGGTTCGAGGGCAAGGGGAAGGACGGTAACCACTTCGCCAACAGCGTCAAGGCCGTCTCCCAGCTCCAGCTCACCGTTGACGGCAAGACGGTTCCCGTCTACTGCATCGACTTCCACACCGCCGTGAAGATCGGCGGGGTGTACCAGGAGGACGCCTGGGACGAGTCGCGGGTGCGCAACCTCGCCAAGGTGCAGTGGGTGCTGGCGCACAGCTACCCGAACGTCGACTCCGGCAAGATCGTCGCGGCCGCCAAGGTGACCGTGCCTACCAATCTCAAGCAGGGTGAACTGGACAACCTGCTCTACTTCGGCGCGCAGACTGCCATCTGGCAGCTCAGCGACGAGGTCAAGCTGGCCTCCTGGGTCGAGGGCAAGGACCTGCTCGACAAGGAGAAGTACTCCGTCATCCAGGGTGTGCGCGACTACCTCATCGCCAACGCCACCGACCAGCCGGAGCCGCAGCCGACGCTGAGCATCGACCCGGCTTCCGCTTCGGCCACCGTCGGCGGCAAGGCCGGCCCCTTCACCGTCGCCGGCCCCGCCGGTGACATCGCCCTGACCGTCAACGGCGGCACCGTTGTCGACGCCGAGGGCAAGCCGGTCACCGCTGCCGTCAACGGCGGCCAGTTCTGGCTGACCCGCGACGAGCCGGGCGAGGTCACCGTGACCGCCGCCGCCAGCGGTTCGCTCTCCTTCGGCCGTGTCTTCCTCTACACCGGGGGTGCGGACAAGGCGCAGAAGCTGATCCTGGGCACCACCATCGGCTCGAAGGTCACGGCGAAGGCCGCCGCCACCTTCACCCCGGCCCCGGTGGAGACCCCCTCCGAGTCGCCGAGCACCCCGGTGGAGTCGCCCAGCACGCCGGCGGAGAGCCCCTCCGAGTCGGCCCCGGCCGTGCCGTCGGAGTCGCCGGCCGCCCCGGGGGCCGGTGGCGGCGGTGACCTGCCGCTGACCGGCGCCGCGACCACCGGGATCGTCCTGGCGGGTCTGGCACTGCTGGCCGCCGGTGCGGTCGCCGTGGTGATGGTGCGTCGTCGCCGCGTGACCTTCTCCGCCTGATCCATCTCCCGCGAAGGGCCCCGGCGCTGCTGACAGCGCCGGGGCCCTTCGCCGTGCGGGGTCGGCCGACCGTCCGGTCCGGACACCCGTACGGGCATTTCTGATCTCCGATGCGGCAATTCCGATATCCACCGATCGGTCTTTCACTGCCCGTAGCCGTCGTCTGGGCGCAGCGCAGACTGGTTGCTGAGAGTGAGGGCGGGGAAAGTCACATTTGTCCGCACGGTAAGGCGTCGTTGGTGATCAATAACCACAGCGCAGGGGGCAAAATCCATTGATGTACCTGCGCTTTTGCAGTATCGGCGGCGCATCGGCCAACTAACGGGTTGATAACGGCACCTTCACGTTCCGGGGCGGTAGGTGTCACAGTGGCACTCGACTCACAACCCCCTCGTGAGCGCCCAGAGGAGGCACTCCCATGCGCGGGAAAACCCTGAAGGTGGCGGTCGCTGCGACCGCCATCGCCATGCTCGCCACCGCTTGCGGTGGCAGCTCCGACGATTCGAGTTCAAGTGCAGGTGGCGAGCTCCGCGTTTACGCATCGGAGCCCGCTTTCCTGACCCCGTCCGGCGGTGACGACGAGCCGTCGATCTACGTGATCCGCCAGCTCTACCGCGGTCTGGTCAAGTACGACACCAAGACCGGCGAGCCGGTCAACGACCTTGCCGAGTCGATTGAGTCGACCGACCAGAAGAACTGGACGATCAAGCTCAAGCCCGACTACGTCTTCGACAACGGCGAGCCGGTCAACGCCGACTCCTTCATCCGCAGCTGGAACTACGCCGCGTATGGGCCCAACGCCCAGAACAACGGCTACTTCATGAAGCGGATCGCCGGCATCAAGGACGTCACCTCCGAGGACCCGAAGGCGGAGCCGAAGGCCAAGGAGCTCTCCGGCCTGAAGAAGGTCGACGACCTCACCTTCACGGTCGAGCTGACCGAGGCGTTCTCCGGCTTCCCGGCGACCGTCGGCTACTCGGGCTTCTTCCCGATGGCCCAGGCCTGCATCGACGACATCAAGGCCTGCAACGAGAAGCCGATCGGCAACGGCCCGTACAAGATGGATGGCGAGTGGCAGCACAACCAGCTGATCACCGTCGTCAAGAGCGACACCTGGAAGGGTGACGCCGGCAAGGTCGACAAGATCAGCTACCGGATCTACACCGAGATCGACGCTGCCTACTCGGCCTTCCAGTCGGGCGAGCTCGACGTGATGTACACCATCCCGCCGGCGCGCTACAAGGAAGCCAAGCAGCAGTACGGCGACCGCATGTACGAGCAGCCGGGTGACAGCTTCACCTACGTCGGCATGCCGCTCTACGACGACAACTTCAAGGACAAGCGCGTTCGCCAGGCGCTGTCGCTCGCGATCGACCGCCAGTCGATCATCGACGCCGTCTTCGACGGCCGCTTCACTCCGGCGGCCGGTCTGATCGCTCCGACCTTCGAGGGTGCCCGTCCCGACGCCTGCGAGTACTGCAAGCAGGATGTCGACCGGGCGAAGAAGCTGCTCGAGGAGGCCGGCGGCTGGAAGGGTGGCAAGCTCACCCTCTGGGCGAACGCGGGCGCCAGCCACGAGAACTGGCTGCAGGCCGTTGGTGACCAGATCAAGGCCAACCTGGGTATCGACTACGAGCTGAAGGTCAACCTCCAGTTCCCCGAGTACCTGGACACCGCCGACAAGAAGAAGTTCACCGGCCCGTTCCGTCTCGGCTGGGGCCCGGACTACCCGGTGTCGGAGACCTACCTCTCGCCGCTGTACGGCAGCGGTGGCAGCAGCAACAACAGCGGTTACGTCAACCCCGAGTTCGACGCTCTGATCACCCAGGGCAACGGCGCGGCGGGCGACGAGGCCACCAAGTTCTACAACCAGGCCGAGGACCTCGTGCTCGAGGACCTGCCGGTCATCCCGATGTGGTTCAGCAAGATCGCTGCGGTCTACGGACCGAACGTCCAGGACTTCGTCTGGAACCCCATCTCGGACGCTGACTACAGCTCGATCACCGTTAAGTAGTAGTGATCAGTCTCTAACTGGTCGTAGTCGTCCAGGACGTGGCGGCAGCAGGCTTCCCACGAGGACCTGTTGCCGCCACGTTGGCGCCGAGAGGAGTCCCCGCATGGGGCGCTATATCATCCGACGGTTGCTCCAGTTCATCCCCACGGCACTGGGCACCATGCTTCTGTTGCACTACATCACCTCGCTGGCGATCCAGTTCTCGGGCAACCCGGTGCGGGCGCTCTTCGGTGACCGCCAGCCCGACCCGGCCATGGTCGCGGCGATCACCGAACGCCTCGGCTATGACGATCCCTGTCTGTCGCAGAAGGGCAACCCCTGCTTCGGGCTCTTCTGGGACCGGCTGCAGAACGTGTTCCTGCACTTCGACTTCGGGATCAACCTGCGTCAGCAGGACGTGACCGACCTGGTGGCGAACGCGCTTCCGTTCACGCTCAAGATCGTCGTCGTGGCGGTCATCTTCGAGGCGATCGTCGGCATCACCGCCGGTGTCATCGCCGGCCTGCGTGGCGGCAGCTTCGCCGACTACCTGGTCAAGATCTCCACGGTCTTCCTCATCTCGGTGCCGATCTTCGTTCTCGGTATCGTCGTCCGCGAGTACGTCGGCGTGAAGTTCGGCAACACCCTGCGGGGCGTCGACTGGATTCCAGATGTGATCTCCAGCGGTGTCTTCGCCTCCGGCTACAAGCTGGAGTACCCGTTCGCAAGTCTGATCATCCCGGGCCTGGTCCTCGGAGCGACCTCACTGGCGACCACGGCGCGGCTGACCCGGACCAGCATCATGGAGAACATCCGGGCCGACTACGTCCGCACGGCGAAGGCGAAGGGTCTGGCGAACAAGCGCGTCGTCGGGGTGCACACCCTGCGCAACTCGCTCATCCCCGTCATCACCTACCTCGGCGTGGACCTGGGCGGACTGATGGGTGGCGCGGTCGTCACCGAGACCATCTTCAACGTCCCGGGCATCGGCCGGCTCGTCACCCAGGCCGCTCGCAGCGGTGAAGCGCCAGTGGTGATCGGCGTCGTCACGATGCTCGCCCTGGTGTTCCTGGTGACGAACCTGATCGTGGACCTGCTCTACGCCGTACTCGACCCGAGGATTCGCTATGAGTGACCTGACCAGTGCCGGCGCGGCGGTCGGCGGCGAACCGGCCAACCTGACTCCCACGGGTGCCCCGCCCAGCGGCAGCGGCAGCGGCAAGGAGAAGAGCGCCAGCCTCTGGGCGGACGCGCGACGCCAGCTCGTCCGCGACCCGGTTTTCGTGGTCGCCTCGATCTACATCCTGATCGTCGGCTCGATGGCGCTCTTCCCGTGGCTCTGGACGAGCAAGGACCCGGCTGCCTGCGACGTCAAGTTCACCCGTATCGCCCCGAACGCGGAGTACATCTTCGGCACCAACATCCTGGGTTGCGACTACTACGCGTTCAACATCTACGGCGCGTACCCGTCATTGGCGATCGCGGTCCTCGCGACGGCCGGAATCGTCGTGGTCGGTGGCCTCGCCGGCCTGCTGGCAGGTTACTTCGGCGGCTGGGTGGACGCGATCATCTCCCGGATCATGGACATCTTCTTCTCGCTGCCGTTCCTGCTCGGCGCGATCGTCTTCCTCGTCGTGATGAAGAACCAGACCATCTGGACGCTGTCCTTCGTGCTGGTTGTGCTCGCCTGGCCGACGATCGCCCGGATCATGCGAAGCAGCGTGATCTCGTCGAAGAACCTGGACTACGTGCACGCGGCCAAGGCCGTCGGCGCCTCCAACGGCCGCCTGATGTTCCGGCACATCCTGCCGAACGCGATCGCGCCGATGCTGGTCTACGCCACGATCACACTGGGCAGCTTCGTCTCCGCCGAGGCGACATTGACCTTCCTCGGCGTCGGCCTGCAGCCTCCGGACCAGTCCTGGGGCATCGCCATCTCGCAGCACCAGGTCTACTTCCTGGAGGACCCCTGGCTGCTGCTCTTCCCCTGTGGTCTGCTGGTCGGCACCGTGCTCTCCTTCATCCTCATGGGTGACGCGCTCCGCGACGCCCTCGATCCGAAGCTGCGGTGATGTGCCATGACCAAGACTGACGTGACCGCCAGCATCGACGCTCTGCCCAACCTGGACCACAGCGCGCCGCTGCTGCAAGTGAAGGACCTGCACGTCGAGTTCCGCACCCGCAACGGTCTCGCGCACGCCGTCAACGGCGTCAACCTCAGCCTGCAGGCGGGGGAGTCGCTGGCGATCCTCGGTGAGTCGGGCTGCGGCAAGAGCGTCACCGCCCAGGCGATCATGGGGATCATCGACTCCCCGCCCGGGTACATCACCCAGGGTGAGATCTTCTACCGCGGCGTGGATCTGCTCAAGCTGCCCGAGGCGCAGCGCCGCAAGGTGCGCGCCAACAAGATTGCGATGATCTTCCAGGACGCCCTCTCGGCGCTGAACCCGGTCTTCACGGTCGGTTTCCAGCTCGCCGAGCTGTTCCGCAAGCACCGCGGGATGTCCCGGCAGGAGAGTCGCCAGCGCGCGATCGAACTGCTCGATCTGGTCAAGATCCCGGCTGCGAAGCAGCGGATCAACGACTACCCGCACCAGTTCTCCGGCGGCATGCGGCAGCGAGTCATGATCGCGATGGCGCTGGCGCTCGACCCGGAGGTGCTCGTCGCCGACGAGCCGACCACCGCCCTGGACGTCACGGTCCAGGCCCAGATCATGGCCCTGCTGGCCGAGCTCCAGCGGGAACGGAACATGGGCCTGATCCTCATCACCCACGACATGGGCGTGGTCGCCGACGTCGCGGACCGCATCTCGGTGATGTACGCCGGCCGGGTGATCGAGGAGGCGGGGGTGCACGACATCTACTCGACGCCGGCACACCCGTACACCAAGGCGCTGCTGCAGTCGATTCCGCGGATCGACCTCAAGGGCCAGGAACTCCACGTCATCAAGGGCCTGCCGCCCGCGTTGACCGACATTCCGGCGGGCTGTTCGTTCAACCCGCGCTGCGGATACGTCCAGGATGTCTGCCGTGCCGACCCGCCGCCGCCGCGCTACCCGGTGGCACCGGGTCGCACCTCGGCCTGCCACTTCTGGAAGGAGGTCAAGGGCGATGAGTGACTACGTCCTGGAGACCAAGGACCTGGTGAAGCACTTCCCGCTGACCACGGGCATCCTCTTCAAGAAGCAGATCGGCGCGGTCCAGGCCGTCGACGGCATCAACCTGCAGCTGCGTCGCGGCGAGACCCTCGGCATCGTCGGCGAGTCCGGCTGCGGCAAGTCCACCCTGGCCCGGCTGCTGGTCGGGCTGGAGACGCCGACCTCGGGCGCGATCACCGTGCGGGGCAAGGACATCAGCCGCCTCAAGGGCGGGGAGATGCGCCGCTACCGGCGCAACATCCAGCTGGTGATGCAGGACCCGTACACGTCGCTGAACCCGCGGATGACCGTCGGCGACATCATCGGTGAGCCCTTCGATATCCACCCCGAGGTGGTGCCGAAGAGGGACCGCCGCCGCAAGGTGCAGGAGCTGCTCGAGCTGGTCGGCTCCAACCCCGACCACATCAACCGCTACCCGCACCAGTTCTCCGGCGGCCAGCGCCAGCGCATCGGCATCGCCCGGGCACTGGCCCTGCAGCCCGAGATCATCGTCTGCGACGAGCCGGTCTCCGCGCTCGACGTGTCGATCCAGGCCCAGGTGGTCAACCTCCTGAAGCGGCTCCAGAACGAGCTCGGCCTGTCGTACATCTTCATCGCCCACGACCTGTCGGTGGTGCGCCACATCGCCGACCGGGTCGGGGTCATGTACCTCGGCAAGATCGCCGAGATCGGCACCGAGGACGAGATCTACGAGCGCACCACCCACCCGTACACCCAGGCGCTGCTCTCGGCGGTGCCGGTGCCGGACCCGAAGCTGCGTGGTCTGCGTGACCAGATCGTGCTGGAGGGGGACGTGCCCTCGCCGGCCGACCCGCCCTCAGGCTGCCGCTTCCGCACCCGCTGCTGGAAGGCGCAGGACATCTGCGCCGTCGAGTCGCCGGCGCTGACGGTGCGCCCCGGCTCGGACCACCCGAGCGCCTGCCACTTCGCGGAGGTCCGCGACGTGGTGCACGCGGTGGAATAGCAGCAGGGAAAGCCTCCTCAGGGAGTGCGGGGCGTCGGTCGCGGTCTTGCGGCCGGCGCCCCGCGCCGTTGGCGGCATCGCGGTCAGAGCGGTCCGCGGCCGGCGCGCAGCAGCAGCAGCGCCAGCTGCGTGCCGTCGGCACCCAGTTCGGTGCGGAAGTGCTCCAGAATCTCCCGCTCCCGGGCGAGTACCAGCCGGGTGCCGCCGGAGGCCATCCGGGTCGCACCGACCTGCTTCGAGAGGTCCGCGCGCTCCCGCCAGAGCGCGATCAGGGTCTGGTCGATCTCGTCGATCCGCTTGCGGATCGCCTGGATCTGCGCGGCCGCGTCCGGGGCGTCCGTGCCGGTCTGGGCCAGCGCGGCGGGCGTCGGCGCGTTCTTCGGCTCGGCGCCGGTGGCGCCGTTGGTCTCCTGCACGTCTGCAATCATCGGATACCTCTCACGGGTCTGGACCCGGCGCCGGGAACCCGGGAGCCGAAAAAGCCCCGGGCTCCAGGAGCCCGGGGCTTTTCGTAGGTCTTTCGATCAGGCGCGACCCACGGCTGCCGGACTCCCGGAGCCGTAAAAGTAGAAGCGCTGGCTGATCACGTCGTCGAGTATGCCGACCACCGGTCCGACCGCGCAAGCATTCGGAGCGGAAAGTGCCCCTTCCGGTGGGAGGAAGGGGCACTTCCGATCAGCGCGGACCAGCGATCCGATCAACGCCGAGCGGCGAACCGCTCAGCCGAGGCGGACGATCCGGTCGGCCGGCCCCGGAGCGATCGGCGTGCCGGCGCCCAGGTACGCCACGAGCGCGTCGAGGTCGAAGCCCGGAGCGTAGACCCGCTCCGTACCGGCGGTCAGCGTGGTGAACCCGTCGCCGCCGTTGGCCAGGAAGTCGTTCGTGGTGACCCGGTACGTCGCGGCCGGGTCGATCGCCACGCCGTTGAGCGTCATGGCGCTGACCCGCGAGCCCGCCGACGCGCTGCTGTCGTACGCGTACGAGAAGCCGGCCGAGACCTGCAGCACCCGCTGGTTGGTCTGCCCCTGGAAGCCCGGGAACTGCTGCTCCAGCACCGCGGCGAGCTGCGCCCCGGTGAAGGTCTGGGTGACGACCAGGTTGTTGAACGGCTGCACCGCGAAGGCCTCGCCGTAGGTCACCTGACCGGGCGCCTCGCCACCGGCGGAGGCGTCGTAGGTCAGCGGCGCCCGGATGCCGCCCGGGTTCATCAGGGCGATCTGCGCGCCGGCGCCGGCGGTGTAGGCGAGCTGCGCGTCGGCGATGACGTCGCCGAGCGGGCTCTCCTGGTTGGCGCGCACGTCCCGGACGATGTCGCCGGTGATCTCGCCGACCACCCGGTTGGCGAGCGGGGCGACAGCGGCTCGGTACTTGTCGGCGATCCGCTTGGTCTTGCGGTCCACCAGCGCCGGGTTCAGCACGAAACTGCCGCTGTCGGTGCGCTGCCAGCTGCCGTCTGCGTTGCGGACGCCGTTGGCGACCACGATGTTGCGGGCGCTGATCTCGGTGAACCGGCCGCTGCGGCGGTCCAGCGAGTAGTCGACGTCGGTGATCAGCTGGCCGTTGTTGCCGGCGCTGGTGACGACGGTCTGCGTGCCGGCCGAGTTCGGCAGGGAGCAGGTGTAGTAGCGGTGGGTGTGGCCGGAGACGACCAGACCGTACTCGCCGCGCAGGCCGGCGACGATCTCCTTCACCGGTCCGGAGAAGTTGTTGCAGTCGGAGATGCCGACGGTGCCGTTCTGCTGCCCGCCCTCGTGCAGCAGCAGCACCAGCGCCTCGACGCCGCGGGCCTTGAGCTCACGGGCGTACCTGTTGGCGGTGGCGACCTCGTCGAGGAAGTCGACCTCGCTGATGCCGGCCGGGTTGACGATGTCCGGCGTGCCCTCCAGGGTCAGGCCCACGAAGCCGACCTCGACCCCGTTGACCTTGCGGATCTCGTACGGCGGCAGGATCGGCTTGCCGGAGTCCTTGTAGACGGTGTTGGCGGCGAGGTAGGTGAAGTCGGCACCGGCGAACCCGTCGCCGTCGGCGCAGCCGTCGACCGGGTGGCAGCCGCCCCGGGTGAGGCGCAGCAGCTCGTCGACGCCCTCGTCGAACTCGTGGTTGCCGACCGAGCTGATCTCCAGCCCGACCTCGTCCATCAGCTCGATCGTCGGCTCGTCGTGGAAGGCGGCGCTGACCAGCGGCGTCGCGCCGATCAGGTCACCCGCGCCGACGGTGACTGACTTGCGTCCCTCGGACTTCGCCTCGGCCCGCAGCTTCTTGAGCCAGGTGGCCAGGTATTCGACCCCGCCGGCCGGGGTGCCGTCGACCGCGGCGCCGCTGCCGGTCGGCGGGTCGATCGCGCCGTGGAAGTCGTTGTAGCTGAGGAAGTTGGCCTTGACGGCCTTTCCCTGCGACTTGCCCTTGCCGTGACCGTGCGCGACGGAGATCGCGGAGACGGTGTTCCACTCCTCGGTCGTCGGCGGCGCCTCGTCGGTGCCGGCGGCCAGTGGCAGGCCGGCGACGAGGGCCAGGGCGAGGGCTGGTGCCGCGAGGTGACGCAGCGTCAGCCGCCCGCGCGAGCGGGGTTGACTCATGATGTGTGCTCCCAGTGTGTACGGGAAGGGGGGTTTCTCGCTCATCGTTCTGGATTCGCCCCCGTTGCGCCAGTCCCGACCTGCGGGAACTTCGTCACGGTCGGCGCGCGGGGAAGGGATGTCCGGCGGGCGGCATAGACTCGTCCCGCGATGCATCCTCTCTTCGAAATCCCCGCCGCCCACTCCGCCGGGGACGCCGGCGTGACCCCCTCCGCCGCGCCCGGTGACGCCTTGCGTGACGCCCGTCCGCACGGCCGGTATCCCGGTGCCCACGCACTTGATCCGGCGGCGTTGCTGGCCGGGCTCAACACCCCGCAGCGGGAGGCGGTGACGCACGCCGGGAGCCCGCTGCTGATCGTCGCCGGCGCCGGCTCCGGCAAGACGCGGGTGCTGACCCACCGCATCGCGTACCTGCTCGCCGCCCGGGACGTGCACCCCGGCGAGATCATGGCGATCACCTTCACCAACAAGGCCGCCGGCGAGATGAAGGAGCGGGTCGCGGCCCTGGTCGGGCCGCGGGCGCGGATGATGTGGGTCTCCACCTTCCACTCGGCCTGCGTGCGGATCCTGCGGGCCGAGCACAGCCACGCCGGGCTGAAGTCGACCTTCTCCATCTACGACGCCGACGACTCCCGGCGGCTGATGCAGATGGTGGGCCGGGAGCTCGACCTCGACCCGAAGCGCTACCCGGCCCGGGGGCTGGCGGCGCAGGTCTCCAACCTCAAGAACGAACTGGTCGACCCGGAGGAGTTCGCCGGGCGGGCGAAGGGCCCGAACGAGCGCGTGCTCGCCGAGGCGTACACGCTCTATCAGCGGCGGCTGCGCGAGGCGCACGCGCTGGACTTCGACGACCTGATCATGGCGACGGTGAATCTGCTCCAGTCGCATCCGCACGTCGCGGAGACCTACCGCCGCCGGTTCCGGCACGTGCTGGTCGACGAGTACCAGGACACCAACCACGCGCAGTACATGCTGATCAAGGAGCTGGTCGCCGGCACCGAAGGGCTGGCCCCGGCCGAGCTCTGCGTCGTCGGTGACGCCGACCAGTCGATCTACGCGTTCCGCGGCGCGACGATCCGCAACATCCTGGAGTTCGAGCGGGACTTCACCGATGCCCGCACGATCCTGCTGGAGCAGAACTACCGCTCCACCCAGACCATCCTCAACGCCGCCAACGCGGTCATCGACCGCAACACCTCCCGCAAGCCCAAGCGGCTCTGGAGCGACGCCGGCGCCGGCGAGCAGATCGTCGGGTACGTCGCCGACACCGAGCACGCCGAGGCGGACTGGGTGGCCCGGGAGATCGACCGGCTGGTCGACGCCGGCGAGGCCCGCCCCGGCGAGGTCGCGGTCTTCTACCGCACCAACGCCCAGTCCCGGGTCTTCGAGGAGGTCTTCATCCGCGTCGGCCTGCCGTACAAGGTGATCGGCGGGGTGCGCTTCTACGAGCGCAAGGAGGTCCGCGACGCGCTCGCGTACCTGCGTGCGGTGGTCAACGACGACGACACGGTCAGCATCCGGCGGATCATGAACACTCCCCGCCGCGGCATCGGCGACCGCGCCGAGGCATGCGTGGAGGCGCTCTCCTCCCGGGACCGGGTCTCCTTCGGCGCCGCGCTGCGGCGGGCCCGGGAGGCGCCGGGGATCTCCACCCGGGCGGCCAACGGCATCGGCGACTTCGTGGCGCTCCTCGACGAGCTGCGGGAGCTGGCGGAGACCGCCGCTCCGGAGGAGGTGCTGGAGGCGGTCCTGACCCGCTCCGGCTACCTGGCGGAGCTGGAGGAGAGCCTCGACCCGCAGGACCAGGGCCGGGTGGACAACCTCCAGGAGCTCGTCAGCGTCGCCCGTGAGTACACCGAGCGGATCGAGGCCCAGGGCGAGGAGGGCGAGCGGGCCACCCTGGCCGGCTTCCTGGAGCAGGTGGCGCTGGTCGCCGACGCCGATCAGCTGCCCGAGCAGCCCGGTGACGACGAGGCGGAGCACCAGGGGGTCGTCACCATGATGACGCTGCACACCGCCAAGGGGCTGGAGTTCCCGGTGGTCTTCCTGACCGGCATGGAGGACGGCGTCTTCCCGCACCTGCGTTCACTCGGTGACACCCGCGAGCTGGAGGAGGAGCGCCGGCTGGCGTACGTGGGCATCACCCGGGCCCGCCGGCGGCTCTACCTGTCGCGGGCGGTGACCCGCTCGGCCTGGGGCCAGCCGTCCTACAACCCGCAGTCGCGGTTCATGGAGGAGTTGCCGCCGGAGCTGGTCCGCTGGGAGCGCACCGAGGGGTCGTACACCTCCTGGTCGGGCAGCGGCGGCGGGGTCGGCGGCCGCGGCGACTCGGCGGACCGGCCGATCGTCAGCCGCGGCGGCGGCTTCTCCGGCGGTACGCCGAAGGCCGCACGGCTCGCCGAGCGGCTGGGCGTGGATGCCAGCCGGTTGCGGACCGCCAGTGAGCTGCCGTCGGCGCCCAAGGTCGCCGTCGGCGACCGGGTCAACCACCAGCGGTACGGGCTGGGCCGGGTGCAGGCCGTCGAGGGCCATGGCCCGGGCGCCCGAGCACAGATCGACTTCGGTGACCAGGTGCTCTGGCTGGTGCTGCGGCACGCTCCGATCGAGAAGATCTGACCGAGACGTAAAAGCGCCCCCTGACCTGCGACATCAGGTCAGGGGGCGCTGGCTTTGTGTCCGGGCCCCGGGCGTGCTGGGGCCGCGGACGGCGGCGCCGTGCCGGCTGGTTCAGCAGCCGAGGCTGACGCCGCGTTCCCGCATGAAGGGGGCGGGGTCGATCTGGTTCCACATTCCGCCCTGGTGCACCTCGAAGTGCAGGTGCGGGCCGGAGGAGTCGCCGGTGGAGCCCTCCCGGCCGATGACCTCGCCGGCGGCGACGCGGGTGCCGACGCCGACGGAGTTGCTGTTGAGGTGGGCGTAGTGGGTCAGGTACCCGTTGCCGTGGTCGATCACCACGGAGATGCCGTACCCGCTGCTGATCCAGCCGGCGTCGACCACGGTGCCGGCGCCGGCGGCGCGCACCGGGGTGTTCGCCGGCGCGGCCAGGTCCACCCCGGCGTGCAGGCTGCCCCAGCGCGACCCGTAGCAGGAGGTGGTGCTCCCGGCGGGCATCGGGTTGACCCAGGAGGGGCGCGGACTGGGGGTGGCCTTCGGCTTGGCCGTGGTCTTCGGCTTGGCGGTGGGCGACGGGCTGGCGGTGGGCGACGGGCTGGCGGTGGGGCCTGGTGTGGCGGTCGGCGACGGCGCGACCGGGCCGAAGAGCAGCGCGGCCGAGCCGGAGTTGAGGGCGTCGCGGCTGGAGCGGTCTGCCCGCTCGGCGCTCTGCTCGCGCTCCTGCTGGGCGGTGCGCAGCGACGCGCTGTCGATCTGGTCCGGCCGTTCGCTGGAGACCGCGGAGACCTCACCGCTGCTGAGCGCGAACAGGACGCCGGTGGCGGCGGCCGCGGCGGCGTACAGGCGGACGGGGTGCCGCCGGCCGGGTGCGCGGTGCCGGCCGACGACGGGGTTGCCGTCGTTGACGTCGGTCGCGATGTCGGTGGGGCTGTCTTCCGGCACGAATTCGCCTTCGCTGATCGGGAACGGGACCTGGAAATACTGGTTTGTCTCCCGGGTGGTGCCGGGTAGGGGTCTCGTCAGCGGCGAATCAGAGCAAGATCATTCATGTGGATATGTCCGGAAAGATGGCTGAATGGGAGCGCGGGCGGGGCGTGGCGACCGTGAGGGCGGGCACATTCGCCACTGTGGCGCAGACGACTTTGCCGGCGAGGCGGGCCCGATCGGTGGCGGTTCGGCGCGGGAGGAGACGAAGAACCGCCCCACCCCATGACGAAAAACCGCCCGGCCCCAATGGGGTGGGCGGTTCTCGGAGAACGTCGGGAGCGACTGTGGCTAGCTGCCCGTGTTGATCGGCTCGACCTCGAGGTCCAGATCCACGCCCCGCTCGGCCAGGAAGGCCATCGGGTCGATCGGGGAGCCGTTGAGGTGAAGTTCGAGGTGCAGGTGCGCGCCGTACGCATGCCCGGTGGCACCGACCAGGCCCAGCTGCTCGCCGGCCTTGACCTCCTGGCCCTCGGTCACCGTGATCTGCGAGGAGTGTCCGTAGATCGCCTCGGTGCCGTCGGGGTGCTGCACGATCACCGCGTAGCCGTAGCCGCCGAACCAGCCGGCCTTGGTGACCTTGCCGGCGTGCACAGCGTTGTACGGGGTGCCTTCCGGCGCGACGAGGTCGATGCCGCCGTGCAGCGTGTCGCCCTGCATGCCGTACGGGCTGTCGAGCTGGTAGCCGCGCAGCGGCAGCTGCCAGATGTCGGACTCGGCCTGGTCGGCGGCGCGCTCGGAGCCACGCGAAGCGCGCTCGGCATCGGCGGCGCGCTCGGCGAGATCCTGGCCGGCGAGATTCGCCAGCTCCATGTCCGCCAGCGCGGCGGGGGTGACCGTCTTGGCGTCCGGCATCGCCTGGGCGCCGAGGGCGACGAGACCGGCGCCGACGAAAGCGGTGGTGACGACCGCGGCGTAACGGCTGCGGGGTGGGGTGGGTACGCGGCGGCGACCGCGATATCGATCGGGCTCAGACGACAGGCGCTGACGCACGCATACCCTCCGTTGTGGGTTACCGAGGCGACCGGAGCGATGTCCGGTGAACCTCGGATGAACGCTTGCTGGCCGCGTCGTCACCCGGCCATTGACCTGATGACAACCGTGCACACGGTAGCCAACCCCTAGGCGGGCCACAAGTCGTGGCCGGAGATCGGCGTGGCGATGTGCGGTTGTCCGTTGTAGTTTGTTCGTTTTTGACGCCTTATGACGATAACCACTGTGATTGCGCTCCGTGTTCGAATCGCACACCCCGTGTGTTCTTCTCGGGGTTCTCCCTGAGCCGCATCCCTGAGGCCCTCGCCGGCCGGTGCGGGATGCCGGATTCCCACACCGGGCCCGTACGGGTTACCGTTCGACACGTTAACGCCGCACGGTGGCCTGGGAAGGTGTTGCGCTGATGAGCTCTCGACTTCGGATCGTCGTGGCCAAACCGGGGCTCGACGGGCACGACCGGGGCGCCAAGGTGGTCGCCCGGGCGCTGCGCGACGCGGGCATGGAGGTCGTCTACACCGGCCTGCACCAGACCCCGGAGCAGATCGTCGAGGCAGCGATCCAGGAGGACGCCGACGCCGTGGGGCTGTCGATCCTCTCGGGCGCCCACATGACCCTCTTCAAGCGGGTCGTGGAGCTCCTCGCCGAGCGCGACGCCCGCGACATCGTGGTATTCGGCGGCGGCATCATCCCCGAGGCCGACATCCCCGAGCTTGAGCAGGCCGGCGTCGCCAAGATCTTCACTCCGGGGGCGACCACCCAGTCGATCGTGGAGTGGGTACGCGCCAACGTCGCCACGCCGGTCGGCTGACCCTGCCGTACCCCACGCCCTCGCCCGGATCCGGGCAGGGGGAGAGGCCGGACGCACCCCTCACACGTCCGGCCTCTCTATGCGCGATGCCCCGCCGCCACCCCTCGACCGACAGGGCATCGGCCGTACCCGTCGGCGGGCTCTCACACGCCGACACCTGACTCAACGACGGCCCACCCGCGGGGTTACGCGTGCCCCGGACGAGAACAGCACGTCCGCCGACGCCCTCGGAGATCTCACGGCGCCGCCCGCCGGAATCCCACCGCAACCCGCGTGCCCCCGCATTGCACACCTCGCGGCGGATTTCCCGACGTGTGGATTTCCGCACACGGCGCACCCGCTCGGTTGCCGGTGGTGTGCGTCTCGCTAGGCTGCGCCAGACGGCCTGTTGTCGGCTGATGTCGATGACGAGGCCTTAATTCACTGCTTGCTGGCGGCGGCGCGAGGGCGCGTCGCGGAGACGGGACGGGACGCGCAATCGTGGACCTGTACGAATACCAGGGGCGCGAGCTGTTCGAGCGGCACGGATTGCCCGTGCTCGCCGGCGGCGTCGCCACTACCCCTGAAGAAGCAAAGGCCATCGCCGAGGGCCTTGGTGACCGGGTGGTCGTCAAGGCGCAGGTCAAGGTCGGCGGCCGGGGCAAGGCCGGCGGCGTCAAGCTGGCCGAGGGCGTCGACGAGGCCGTTGCCCGGTCCACCGACATCCTCGGGATGGACATCAAGGGCCACACCGTTCACAAGGTCATGATCACGGTGACCGCGAATGTGGCCGAGGAGTACTACTTCTCGTACCTGCTCGACCGCGCGAACCGCACCTTCCTGTGCATCGCCAGCGTGGCCGGCGGCATGGACATCGAGCAGGTGGCGGCGGAGACGCCGGAGAAGGTCGCCAAGATCGCCATCGACGCGAACGACGGTGTCGACGAGGCGAAGGCTCGCGAGATCGTCGCGGCCGCCGCCTTCCCGGCCGAGGTGGCCGAGGAGATCACCCAGATCGCGGTCAAGCTCTGGCAGGCCTTCGTGGCCGAGGACGCGACCCTGGTCGAGGTCAACCCGCTCGCCAAGACGGCCGACGGCTCGATGCTCCTGCTCGACGCCAAGGTCACCCTGGACGAGAACGCCGGCTTCCGGCACCCGGACCACGAGGCGCTGGTCGACCAGGGCGCCGTGGACCCGCTGGAGCAGCGCGCCAAGGAGAAGAACCTCAACTACGTCAAGCTCGACGGCGAGGTCGGCATCATCGGCAACGGTGCCGGTCTGGTCATGTCGACCCTCGACGTGGTCGCCTACGCCGGTGAGCGCAACGGCGGCGTCAAGCCGGCCAACTTCCTCGACATCGGCGGCGGCGCGAGCGCCGCGGTGATGGCGAACGGTCTGGAGATCGTTCTCTCCGACCCGGCCGTGCGCAGCGTCTTCGTCAACGTCTTCGGTGGCATCACCGCCTGCGACGCCGTGGCGAACGGCATCGTGCAGGCGCTGGAGCTGCTCGAGCAGCGCGGCGAGAAGGTCACCAAGCCGCTCGTCGTACGCCTCGACGGCAACAACGCCGAGCAGGGTCGCGCGATCCTGGACGCGGCGAACAACCCGCTCGTGCAGCGGGTGGACACCATGGACGGCGCGGCCGAGCGGGCCGCCGAGCTGGCAGCTGCGGGGGTCTGATCATGGCAATCTGGCTGACCAAGGACTCGAAGGTCATCGTTCAGGGGATGACCGGTTCCGAGGGTTCCAAGCACACCCGGCGGATGCTCGCCGCCGGCACCACCGTCGTCGGTGGCGTCAACCCGCGCAAGGCCGGGCAGAGCGTCGACTTCGACGGCACCGAACTGCCGGTCTTCGCCTCCGTGGCGGACGCGATGAAGGAGACCGGGGCGGACGTCACGGTCATCTTCGTGCCGCCGGCGTTCACCAAGGGCGCGGTCATCGAGGCGATCGACGCCGAGATCCCGCTCGCCGTGGTGATCACCGAGGGCGTGCCGGTGCACGACACCGCCGCCTTCTGGGCGTACAACGTCGCCAAGGGCGCCAAGACCCGCATCATCGGGCCGAACTGCCCCGGCATCGCCTCGCCCGGCGCCTCCAACGCCGGCATCATCCCGGCCGACATCACCGGCTCGGGCCGCATCGGCCTGGTCAGCAAGAGCGGCACGCTGACCTACCAGATGATGTACGAGCTCAGCGACATCGGCTTCTCCACCTGCGTGGGTATCGGCGGTGACCCGATCATCGGCACCACCCACATCGACGCGCTCGCCGCGTTCGAGGCGGACCCGGAGACCGACGCGATCGTCATGATCGGTGAGATCGGCGGCGACGCCGAGGAGCGGGCCGCCGAGTTCATCAAGGCGAACGTGACCAAGCCGGTCGTCGGCTACATCGCCGGCTTCACCGCGCCCCCCGGCAAGACCATGGGGCACGCCGGCGCGATCATCTCGGGTTCGGCCGGCACCGCCGACGCGAAGAAGGCGGCGCTCGAGGCGGTCGGTGTCAAGGTCGGCAAGACGCCGACCGAGACCGCCAAGCTGATGCGGGAGATCATGTCCGCTCGCTGAGCGACAACTCAGCATGGAGAGGCCGGCCGGCGACGGCCGGCCTCTCGCTTTTTGTCCACTCTCGCAAGCCCTGCGGCCCGTTGCAGGGCCTCCGAAAAGGGGAATAGATCACCTGAAGCGCTCGCCGCAGGTGGTTTCGGCGCGCTCCGATCGTGTCGGCGTGCCACAGTAGAGAACGATGTCCTCCGTCACCCCTGACCGCCCACCGCGCTCCGACGTACCGGACGGCACTCCCGCGCGCGTGCGCCGCGGCGCACCGCCTCCGCCGCGGCGTCCCACCGCCGACGGGAGCCTGCGCTCGCGCGCCCCGCTGGCCGTGGCCGCCGCTGTCGCCGTCGGCTGGGCTGCCCTGCTCTCGTACGCGCCGGTGGCGCTCCTGCTCGGTCTGGTCGGGCTCAGCGAGGACTCGACGAACCTCTCCGGCGCGCTCGGTGCCGGCGTCTCCGCCTGGCTGCTCGGGCACGGCGTGCCGCTGCAGACCGCGACCGGTCCGCTCGGGCTGACCCCGCTGGCCCTGGCGGCGCTCGCCGGCTGGCGGCTGGTCCGCGCCGGTGTCCACACCAGTCGCGCCATCGGCGGCCGGGGCAGCGGCTCGTACCGGCTGACCTTCGCCGCCGCCGCCGGCGTGGGCGTCGCCTACGGAGTGCTCGGCGCCGTCGCGGCGCTGCTCGCCGGCCTGAGCGGCACCGAGGTCTCGGTGTGGCGGGCCGCATCGACCCTCGCTGTCTTCGCCGCGCTCGCGGCGCTCGTCGGGGCGGCGCGCACCACCGGCGCGCTCGGCGTCCTCGCCCGGACCCTCCCGCCGCCGGTACGCGACGGAATCCGCACCGGAATCTTCGCCGCCGTGCTGCTGCTGGCGGTCGGGGCGGCGGTGAGCGGACTGGCGGTCGCGCTCGGCGGCGCCGAGGCGGGCGACATGATCGGCGCGTACCGCACCGGGCTGGCCGGTCAGGCCGGCATCACTCTGATCAGCCTGGCGTACCTGCCGAACTTCGCGGTCTGGGCGGTCGCGTATCTGCTCGGGCCGGGCTTCGCCGTCGGCGTGGACACCACCGTGCGGACCACGGAGGTTTCTCTCGGGGCGCTGCCGGCGGTGCCGTTGCTGGCGGGGCTGCCGCACGAACCACTCGGTGTGGCCGGCGGCCTGCTGCTCGCACTGCCGGTGCTGGTCGCGATGATCGCCGGCTGGCTGCTCGCCCGGCGCACGCTGCGGCTGGCGGAGCACCCGGCCGTACCCGGCTGGCGCACGCTGTTAGGCGCCGCCGCGATCGCCGGCCCGGTCGCCGGTCTCCTGCTCGGTGCCGTCGCCGCGGCCTCCGGGGGTGGCCTCGGCGCGGGACGGATGGCCCAGTTGGGTCCGGTGGCTTGGCAGGTCGGTCTGATGGCCGCGGTGGTGATCGCCGCGGGTGCGCTGGCCGGTGCAGCCGCGGGTCGTCGTTTCGCCCCGCCACCGCCCCGCCGCAACGCCCGCCCGTAATTCAAGGGCCGGCCGGGAAGCGCACACGGAACGGGGCGCCCCGGGAGCGAATGCCCCGGAGCGCCCCGTTCGCGGATGCCTCAGAAGCTGCCGGTGCCGGTGCCCAGGTTGAACATGACGCTGACAACGGTGGACACGATGCTCACGACGACCCCGGCGATACCGAGGATCAGACCGGCCTTGGCCTGCCCGTCGTTGTTGGCCTGTCCCTCCTGGACCTTCTTGCGGCCCAGGAAGCCGAGCACGGCCGCGACGATGCCGATCGGGATGGCGAAGACGCCGCAGCAGAGGCCGAGCACGACGCCGACGATGCCGGTGATCATGGCGATCAGGCCGAAGGTGTTGTTGGGCTGCGCCGGGGGCTCGCCGTAGCCGCCACCCGGGTAGGGCTGCTGGCCGTACTGCGGGGGCTGCTGGCCGTACTGCGGCTGCTGGCCGTACGGGTCCTGGCCCGGGGTGGGCTGCTGGCCGTAGGGCTGGCCGGAGGTGGGCTGGCCGGGCGTGGGCTGCTGGCCGTAGGGGTTCTGGCCCTGCGGCTGCTCGCCGTACGGGTCCTGACCGGGGGTACCGGGCTGCATGATCCGAGACTCCTTCATGATGTTCCGGGATGCGATGCGGACGTTGCGGTTGCCCGAAGGCCTGTGCCCCAAGGCCGAACACCCCAAGGCGGACGCACGCTCTCGCGGTCGATTGAGTGCCCCCAGACCGAAGATCGGGTGCGTCGGCAGCGTACCTGCTCACGGCAACTATCGCGGGTCGAGCGCGGGGCCCGGTGGCCTTCTGCCCGGCGGGCGGGACGTCGCTCGGCCCGATACACCGGGGTCCAGCAGGACAGATAAGGTGCACACGTGACCGCCTCCGAGTCCGCCGCCCGTCGCCTGGTCGTCCTGGTGTCCGGCTCCGGCAGCAACCTCCAGGCGCTGCTCGACGCCGCCGCCGACCCCGCCTTCGGAGCCAGGGTGGTGGCTGTCGGGGCCGACCGGTCCGGCATCGCCGGGCTCGACCGCGCCGCCGCCGCAGGCGTGCCGACCTTCGTCGAGGAGGTCAAGGCGTACCCGTCGCGCAGTGACTGGGACCGGGCGCTGACCGCACAGGTGGCCGCCCACCAGCCGGACCTGGTCATCTCGGCCGGGTTCCTCAAGCTCGTCGGGCCGGACTTCCTGGCCGAGTTCGCCGGCCGCTACCTCAACACCCACAACACCCTGCTGCCGGCCTTCCCGGGCATCCACGGCCCGCGCGACGCGCTCGCCTACGGCGTGAAGCTCACCGGCGCCACCCTCTTCTTCGTCGACGCCGGTGTGGACACCGGTCCGATCGTCGCCCAGGTCGCCGTACCGGTCCTCGACGACGACGACGAGGAGACCCTCACCGAGCGCATCAAGGACGCCGAACGACGCCAGCTCGTCGAGCAGGTGGGGCGGCTGGTACGCGACGGCTGGACGATTACCGGTAGAAAGGTCCACATTCCGTGAGTTCATCTGAGGCCGGACGGCGCCCGATCAAGCGGGCCCTGGTCAGCGTCTACGACAAGACCGGTCTGGTCGAGCTGGCGCAGGCGCTGCACGCCGCCGGTGTGGAGATCGTCTCCACCGGCAGCACCGCGGCGACCATCGCCGGCACCGGCGTTCCGGTGACCAGCGTGGAGTCGGTGACCGGCTTCCCCGAGTGCCTCGACGGCCGGGTCAAGACCCTGCACCCGCGGGTGCACGCCGGCCTCCTGGCCGACCTGCGGCTGCCGCAGCACGGCGCGCAGCTCGAGGAGCTGGAGATCCGCCCCTTCGACCTGCTGGTCTCCAACCTCTATCCGTTCACCCAGACCGTCGCCTCCGGCGCGAGCGTCGACGAGTGCGTCGAGCAGATCGACATCGGCGGTCCGGCGATGGTGCGGGCAGCGGCCAAGAACCACCCCTCGGTGGCCGTGGTGACCTCGGTCGCGGCGTACCCGCTGATCGCCGAGGCGCTCGACGGGGGCGGCTTCACCCTGGCCGAGCGCCGGGCGCTCGCCGCCCGCGCCTTCGCCGACATCGCCGAGTACGACGTGGCGGTGGCGAACTGGTGCGCGCAGACCCTAACCGATGGTGACGTCGAGTGGCCGGCCTTCACCGGGCTGGCGCTGACCGCCGACCGGACCCTGCGGTACGGCGAGAACCCGCACCAGCAGGCGGCGCTCTACACCGATCCGGCCGCACCGGCCGGGCTGGCGCAGGCGCAGCAGCTGCACGGCAAGGAGATGTCGTACAACAACTACGTCGACGCCGACGCGGCGTGGCGGGCGGCGAACGACTTCAGCGAACCGGCGGTGGCGATCATCAAGCACGCCAACCCGTGCGGAATCGCGATCGGCGCCGACGTGGCGCAGGCGCACCGCAGGGCGCACGCCTGTGACCCGGTCTCGGCCTTCGGCGGCGTGATCGCCGTCAACCGGCCGGTCTCGGTGGAGCTGGCCGGCCAGATCGCCGAGATCTTCACCGAGGTGGTGGTGGCCCCGGGCTTCGCCGACGGCGCGGTCGAGGTGCTCGCGGCCAAGAAGAACATCCGGCTGCTGCAAGCGCCCGCGTGGCGGCCGGCGGCGGCCGAGTGGCGCCAGATCAGCGGCGGGCTGCTGGTGCAGCAGGCCGACCGGATCGACGCCGCCGGTGACGACCCGGGCAGCTGGCGTCTGGCCTGCGGCGAGGCCGCCGACGAGGCGACCCTGCGCGATCTGGCCTTCGCCTGGCGGGCGGTGCGCGCGGTCAAGAGCAACGCGATCCTGCTGGCCCGCGACGGGGCCACCGTCGGGGTCGGCATGGGGCAGGTCAACCGGGTCGACTCGGCGCAGCTGGCGGTGACCCGGGCCGGCGCGGACCGGGCCAAGGGTGCGGTCGCCGCCTCGGACGCCTTCTTCCCCTTCGCCGACGGCCTCCAGGTGCTCGCCGACGCCGGTATCACCGCCGTGGTGCAGCCGGGCGGCTCAGTCCGCGACGAGGAGGTGATCGCGGCCGCGCAGGCGGCCGGGATCACCATGTACCTCACCGGCACCCGGCACTTCTTCCACTGATCCGGGGCTGACCGGCCCTGGTCGGCAGCCATTCCGGCCCCTGGCCGCGCGGCGATTCGCTTCGCGACCCGGGGCCGGCCTGCATCAACCGGCCCGCCGGCGACCGGCCGTCAGCCGGGGTTGACCCGGGTGTCCACCTCGGCGAAGTGGCAGGCCGACGGGTGCGGATCGGCGGCCTGCGGCACCAGCAGCGGCTCCTGCTGCGCGCAGATCTCCTGCGCCTTCCAGCAGCGGGTGCGGAAACGGCAGCCCGAGGGCGGGTTGGCGGGGGAGGGGACATCCCCGGTCAACCGGATGATCTCCCGCTGGCCGCGCAGCTCCGGATCGGGCACCGGCACCGCCGAGAGCAGCGCCTGTGTGTACGGGTGCGTCGGCCGCTCGTAGATCTCGTCCTCGGTGCCGATCTCGACGATCTTGCCGAGGTACATGACCGCGATCCGGTCGGCGATGTGGCGCACCACCGACAGGTCGTGGGCGATGAAGATGTACGACAGCCCCAGCTCGTCCTGGAGCTGCTCCAGCAGGTTGACCACCTGGGCCTGGATCGACACGTCGAGCGCGGAGACCGGCTCGTCGCAGACGATGATCTCGGGCCGCAGGGCCAGGGCACGGGCGATGCCGATGCGCTGACGCTGACCGCCGGAGAACTGGTGCGGGTAGCGGTTGATGTGCTCGGGGTTGAGCCCCACCAGGTCCAGCAGCTCCCGCACCCGGGCCTGCCGCTGTCCCTTCGGCGCCACCTCGGGGTGGATCTCGAAGGGCTCACCGATGATGTCGCCGACAGTCATCCTCGGGTTCAGCGACGTGTACGGGTCCTGCATCACCATCTGCATGTTGCGCCGCAGCCGGCGCAGCTCACCCCCGCGGGCGGCGAAGAGATCACGACCTTCCAGCGTGGCCCGTCCCGAGGTGGGCGTCTCCAGCCGCATCAGCAACCGGGCCAGGGTGGACTTGCCGCAGCCGGACTCGCCGACCACCCCGAGCGTCTCGCCGCGGCGCAGCTCGAAGCTGACACCGTCGACCGCGCGTACGGCGCCGACGGTCTTGCGGAACAGGATCCCCTGGCTGATGGGGAAGTGCTTGACCAGATTGTCGACGGCGAGGATCGTCTCGCCGCGCACCTTGGTGCGGGTGTCAGCCGAGGCGGCCATCGTGCACCTCCTTGGCGAAGTGGCAGGCGCTGTACCGGCCGGGAGCACCGACCGGGATCTCCGGCGGCACGACCTCGCGGCAGACCTGCTGGGCGTACGGGCAGCGGGGGTGGAAGGGACAACCGGCGGGGATGTCCATCAGGTTCGGAGGCAGGCCCTTGATGGTGGCCAGCTTCCGGCCGCGCACGTCCATGCGCGGAATCGACTCCAGCAACCCCTTGGTGTACGGGTGGGCCGGGCTCTTGTAGAGCGAGCGCACGTCGGCGTGCTCGATGATCCGGCCGGCGTACATGACGGCGATGCGGTCGGCCACGTCGGCGACCACCCCGAGGTCGTGGGTGATCAGGATCATGCCCATGTTCAGCTCCCGGCGCAGGTCCGCCAGGAGATCCATGATCTGCGCCTGCACCGTCACGTCCAGGGCGGTGGTGGGCTCGTCGGCGATGAGCACCCGGGGCTTCATCGCCAGCGACATGGCGATCATGACGCGCTGGCGCATGCCGCCGGAGAACTGGTGCGGGTAGTCCGAGATGCGCTCCCGCGCGGCGGGAATCTTGACCAGCTCCATCAGTTCGACGGCGCGGCGGCGGGCGTCGGCGCGGGAGAGCCCTTCGCGTACCCGCAGGGTCTCGGCGATCTGCCAGCCGACGGGGAAGACCGGGTTCAGCGCCGAGAGGGCGTCCTGGAAGATCATCGCGATCTCCTTGCCCCGGACCTGGCGGCGCGCCTCCTCGCTGATGGTGAGCAGGTCGCGGCCCTGGTAGAGGATCTGGCCGGAGCGAATCACCGCGGGGGGCGTGTCGAGGATGCCCATGATCGCCTGGGCGGTCACGGACTTGCCGGAACCGGACTCGCCGAGCACGGCGAGCGTCTCGCCCGGGTCCAGGTGGTACGAGACGCCGTTGATGACCTTCGAGAGGCCCTCGGCGGTGTGGAATTCGACGTGCAGATCCCGTACGTCGAGCAGGTGCGGGGTGGCCGCGGTCGCGTCCGGGCCGGCGGCGGGTTCGGCGGTGGCGTGCGTCATGGGCGATTTCGCCTTTCACTCGCGGCCGGGTGGCGGGTCTGGGTCATCGCGCCGCTTCCCATCAGCGCAGCTTCGGGTCGAAGGCGTCCCGGATGGCGTCGCCGAGCATGATGAAGGCGAGGACCGTCAGGGCGAGGAAGGTGGAGGGGACCGCCAGCGGCAGGGCCGATTCGCGCATGTGGGCGCGGCCGGTGTTGATGTCGATGCCCCAGGAGATCGTCGGCGCCTTCAGGCCGATGCCGAGGAAGGAGAGGGTCGCCTCGGCGGCGATGAAGGAGCCGAGCGCGATCGTCAGCACCACCACGGCCGGCGCCAGTGAGTTGGGCAGGATGTGGCGCCACATGATGCGGCCGTTGCCGGCGCCGAGCATCCGCGCCGCCGCCACGTAGTCCTGCTCCTTGGCGCTGATCACCGAGGAGCGCACCACCCGGGCGGCGGTGGTCCAGCCGAGCACGGCGAGCACGAAGACGACCGCCATGATCCGCACCGAGGGGGCGTCGCTGCTGATCCGCTTGAGCAGCACGATCGCGGCCAGCAGCAGCGGGATGCCGAGCACCACGTCGATGACGCGGGAGATCACGGCGTCGACCCAGTGGCCGAAGTACCCGGCGAGCATCCCGACGACGATCGCGATGAGCCCGGTCAGCGCCGCGGAACAGACGCCGACGATCAGGGACGCCCGGGCGCCGTAGACCGCGCGTGCGTACGTGTCGCAGCCCTGGAAGTCGTATCCGAAGATCGCTCCGCCGGAGGGGCCGGCGTGCTGGCGGGACAGGACGCAGTCCTGCGGGTCGTTCGCGGTGAACAGGCCCGGAAAGGCGGCCATGGCGCTGACGAGCGCGACCAGGGTGAGGCTGATCCAGAAGATCGGGTTTCGGCGCAGGTCCCGCCAGGCGTCTCCGGCGAGGCTGCGGACCTTGGCGGGCTTGCCGGCCGCGGCGTCCTGCTCGCCGGCGGGGCCGGGGCGTGCGGCCGGGTTCTCCATGGCCGCGACGGTTTCGAAGTCGCTCATTTCCGTACCTCGCTGCGGATAGTCCGTGGGGAGCGGGCGGCGCTGCGGTCACTCATAACGGATCCTCGGGTCGAGCACGGCGTAGAGGATGTCGACGATCAGGTTCGAGATCAGATAGATGATCACGAGGACGCTGACCAGGCCGACGACGAGCGGGCCGTCCTCGGTCTGGATGCCGCGGAAGAGGTTGAAGCCGACGCCCGGGATGTTGAAGACGCCCTCGGTGATGATCGCGCCGCTCATCAGGTTCCCCAGCTCCACGCCGAGGAAGGTGATGACCGGGATGAGGGAGTTGCGCAGCACGTGGACGCTGATGATCCGCCGGTGCTTGAGCCCTTTGGACTTGGCGGTGCGCACGTAGTCGGCGCGCAGGCTCTCCGCCACCGAGGTGCGGGTCAGTCGCAGGGCGGTGGCCAGGGAGAGCGAGCCGAGCACGATGCCGGGCAGCAGTAGCGCGTAGAAGCTCGGATCGGAGCCGGCGGTGGCCGGGAACCACTGCCACTTGACGCCGAAGAGGTACTGGGCCAGCGGCGCGAGCACGATGGTCGGCACGCCGAGCACCAGCAGCGTCAGCACCAGGGTGGAGTTGTCGAAGATGCTGCCGCGGCGCATGCCGGCGATGACGCCGGCGCTGACTCCGAAGATGACCGCCACGCCGATGGCGATGAGGGCCAGCTTGGCGGTGACCGGCCAGGCCGCGGAGAGGATGTCGCCGATGCTGCGACCGGTCAGCGACTCGCCCAGGTCGCCCTGGAGGAGGTTCTTGATGTAGTCGAAGTAGCGGTAGAAGAAGCCGTCGACGCCGGTCTTGTCGAGGTGGAACTTCTCGGTCAGATAGGCGCGCTGGGCCGGGGTCACCGGGCGTTCGCCGGCGAGCGCCTGGATCGGGTCGTTCTGCCCGGCGAACATCAGGGCGTAGACGATCAGCGTCGTGCCGAAGAAGGCCAGCACCATCTGGAGCAGGCGCCGCACGATGTAGCGGAACATTGCGCGCATCTCTTTCTGCCGAGGCGAAGGCTGTCGTCTCCGTTGACTGCCGGCCGCGCCGTCGTCTGAGGGCGGGGGCTCGGATGCCCCCGGACGTGGCCCCGGGCCATCCGGTGGTGCCTACCGGATGGCCCGGACCCGTCCAGCTCGCGGATCTAGCTGATCGCTTCGATCTTGAGCAGGTCGACCCGGTTGAAGACGTCGATGTGGACGTCCTGCACCTTGGTCGAGTGGCCGTAGTTGTTCTGGCCGTAGCGCAGCGGGATGGCCGGCATGTCCTCGGCGAGGAGGTCCTCCGCCGCCTGGTACTTGGCGATGGCCTCTTCCTCGGTGGCCGCCGCGGCGCCTTCGGCCAGCAGCTTGTCGAACTCGGGGTTGCTGTAGCCGTAGTAGTTCGACGAGCCGTTGGTGCTGAACAGCGGGCCGAGGTAGTTCTCCATCGACGGGTAGTCCATGACCCAGCCCATCCGGAACAGGCCCACGTTCTCCTGCTTCTCGACCTTGGTCAGCAGGTCGGCGAACTTCGGCTCGGCGTTGCCGACGACCTCGATGCCGAGGTTGGCGCTGAGCTGGTTGGCGGTGGCGTCGACCCAGTCCTTGTGGCCGCCGTCGCCGTTGTAGGAGATGATGATCTTCGACGGTCCGCCGGCCTCGGCGTACAGGGCCTTGGCCGCGGTCGGGTTGAACTCGCCTGCCGCGCCGATGGTGTCGTCGCGGTAGCCCGCGACCACCGGGGAGACGAAGGAGCGCGCCGACTGCTGCGAGCCCTTGAAGACCGCGTCGGAGATCTCGTCCCGGTCGATCGCCATCGAGATGGCCTTGCGCACGTCCGGGTTGCTGAAGTCCTTCTGGTACGTCGGGAAGGCCAGCAGCTGGATCGTCGAGGCCGAGCTCTGCTGGTAGCGCTCACCCAGGTCGGCCGAGGCCGTGCTGAGGTTCTCGGTGGGGATCGTCTTGATCACGTCGAGGTTGTTCGAGAGGACGTCGGCGTAGGCGGCGCTGTTCTGCTGGTAGATGCGGAACTCGACACCGGCGACCTTGGGCTGCTGGCCCGTGAACTCGTCGTACTTCTCGACGACGACCTTGGCGTCGTGCTGCCAGCTGCCGCTCATCTTGAACGGGCCCTGGCCGATCGGGGCCTCCTGGTACGCCGGGTCGAGCACACCCGGGGAGGTGAACGCCGCCGACGGCATCGGGTAGAAGGCGGTGTAGCCGAGCATCGCGCGGAAGTCGGCGTACGGCTCGACCAGCTCGACGGTCATCGTCAGGTCGTCGACCTTCTTCAGTCCGGTGAGGGTGGTCGCCGCCGGGGTGGCGCCGTCCTCGGCGGCCTGCATGTCGGCGTAGCCGGCGATCTTCTCGAAGAAGTAGTTGTTGTTCTGGCCGTTGGGGCCGTACGCGCCGTAGTTCCAGGCGTCGATGTAGTTCTGGACCGTGACCTTCTCGCCGTTGTGGAAGGTGTAGCCGTCCTTGAGGGTGATGGTCCAGTTCTGGTTGTCCTCGCTGGTCACCGACTCGGCTGCGACCTCGTACGGCATGTGCTGCTCGTCGTAGTCCACCAACGGGCTGAACAGGGCTGAGAGCACCTGCGAGCCGCTGGTCTCGCTGGTGTTGGTGGGAACCAGATACTGCGGTTCCGCGATCTCGATCGAGACCGTGGCGTTGGGGTTGCTCTCGCCGGAACCGCCGTCGCCGTCACCGCAGGCCACCAGGCCGAGGGTCACCACGAGCGGGAGGGCGGTCCAGGCCGCGAGTCTGCGAACCTGCATGGGGCCTCCTCGTTTCGTCACGCTGCGCATCCGCATGGGAGTGAAGACATAACGCAACGTGTCGCCACGATAGGTCGGCAACCCGGGCGGCGACCAACCTGCCCGGGTACTGGAAGCCGCTGACGGGACCGGGATATTTGCCACTAACCGGCTTGCGTGCTAGTCGGCGGACGCCATCAGGGCAACTGAGCGCGGCCGTTTAGGGAACCTTTGAGGCACTGGGCCGACTGTGTCGGCAAGTAAGTGGTTAATCCTGTTTGCCCGTGCTGGTGGTGATGCGAGTCAATGGCCAGTCCTGCCGGTTTTCTGAGTAATGACAATTACACCGAGTGACGAAGGGAACATCACGGAACGTGGTCGGGTCTGCCCGGGTGGAGTCCTTCGGCTCGGGTAGCCCGGCTGCCGGGTGCGCCGCGTGAGACGATCAGGGACGTGACGGCGAAGGTTCTGGACGGCAAGGCGACCGCGACGCAGATCAAGGACGAGCTGCGGCTGCGGGTCAAGGCGCTGACGGATCGGGGCATCGTCCCCGGGCTGGGCACGGTGCTGGTCGGCGCCGACCCGGGCTCACAGGCGTACGTCAACGGCAAACACCGCGACTGCGCCGAGGTCGGCATCGCCTCGATCCGCCGCGAACTGCCGGCGGACGCGACCCAGGAGCAGGTGGAGGCGGTCCTCGCCGAGCTCAACGCCGACCCGGCCTGCCACGGCTACATCGTGCAGCTGCCGCTGCCGGCCCACCTCGACACCCAGCGGGTGCTGGAACTCATCGACCCGGACAAGGACGCCGACGGGCTGCACCCGGTCAACCTCGGCCGGCTGGTCCTCGGCTACGACGCGCCGCTGCCCTGCACCCCGCGCGGCATCGTGGAGCTGCTGCGCCGCTACGACGTGCCGCTGCGCGGCGCGAAGGTGGCGGTCGTCGGCCGCGGCAACACCGTCGGCCGCCCGCTCGGGCTGATGCTGACCCGCCGCAGCGAGAACGCCACCGTGACCCTCTGCCACACCGGCACGCTCGACCTCGCCTCGCACACCCGGCAGGCCGACATCGTCATCGTCGCCGCCGGCGTGCCCGGGCTGCTGACCGCCGAGATGGTCAGCCCCGGCGCGGTCGTGATCGACGTCGGCATCACCCGGATCGTCGGCGCGGACGGCAAGGGCCACTACACCGGTGACGTGGAGTCCGATGTGGCCGACATCGCCTCCGCCATGGCGCCGATGCCCGGCGGGGTCGGCCCGATGACCCGGGCCATGCTGCTGAGCAACGTCGTGGAGCGCGCCGAGCGCGGCTGAGGCTCAGCCGCCGGCCGTTCCCGCCGGCCGTCCGCCCTCGATGAGCACGCCGAGGCCGTCGAGGGTCCGTGCCAGCCCGAACTCGTAGGCGTGCGCCGGGTCGTACGCCGCGTCGTGGGCGGCCCCGGCGGCGGCCCCGACCCGTGCCGCGGTCGGGTAGCGCTGCGCATCGAGCACCTCGGCCAGCAGCGGCCCGTTCGCGGCCCACCACTGGGCCTCGGTCTGCGCGCTCGCCGTCCGTGCGGCGGCGACCTCGGCCGCGGCCCGGGCGGCGGCCTGGACGAAGCCGAGCAGGTACGTCAGCGCCGCGTCCCGCTCCACGTCGCTGAGGCCGGTGCCGTCGAAGGCGCGCAGTTCGTGTTCGTACTTCGCCATCATGCCGGGGCCCAGTGGCGGCCGGGCGGTGCAGACGAGCGCGGCCCACGGGTGCCGGCGGTACAGCTCCCAGTTCTGGCGGGCGACGCTGCTCAGCCGGTCCCGCCAGGGCCGGTCGCCGTGGCCGGTGCGGGGCATCGCGGCGTAGGCGGCGTCCAGCATCAGATCCAGCAGCTCGGCGCGGCCGGGGACGTAGGTGTAGAGGCTCATCGGCGCGATGCCGAGCGCCTGCGCCACCCGGCGCATGGTCAGCGCGCCGAGGCCTTCGGCGTCGGCCAGTTCGGTCGCCGCCGCCACGATCCCGTCGAGGGTGAGTGCCGGCCGGGGGCCGCGGCGGCCGGCCCGGTCGCCGTCGCGGCGCCAGAGCAGCTCCAGGGTGCGGCTCGGGTCGCCGGCACCACTGCGATCGTCGGACATGTGGCCAATTGTCGCACGGCCACTCCGTACGTCGTACGTTGTACCATGTACGGAGTTAGTTCCCGCCTCCATCAGAAGGAGAGCCCGTGCAGATCACCGGCGCCGCCATCTCGATCAACGTGGCCGACCCCGCCGCCTCGGCCGCGTTCGTCACCCGGCACTTCGGCTTCACCGAGGTGATGTCCGCAGACGGATTCGTCTCGCTGGCCCACAAGGACCTCGGCTTCAACCTCGTCTACCTGCGGACCGGGCTGGCCAGCCTGCAGCCCGAGTCGCTCAAGCAGCAGAGCGTCGCCGGCCTGCTCGTCGCCTTCGAGGTCGCCGACATCGCCGCCGAGTACGACCGGCTCCGCAACGACGGTGTCGAGATCACCACCGAACTGCAGACCGAGCCCTGGGGTGAGCGCTTCTTCCAGGTCACCGACCCCAACGGCGTGATCCTGCAGCTCGTGCAGTGGATGGGTAAGCCCGGCGAGCAGGGCTGATCACCGGTTTCGACGGGGAGTGGCCGGTCCGGCCGGCGGCGCGTGCGGCCGCCGGCCGAGGCCGACCGCGCCGGCCCGGAGCACGGGCAGTACGCTCGTACTGCTAGCACGAGTCCCCGAGAGGAGCGCCCGGCTGATGGCGAAGATCAAGGTAACCAACCCGGTCGTAGAGCTCGACGGCGACGAGATGACCCGGATCATCTGGAAGCAGATCCGAGAGCAGCTGATCCTGCCCTACCTCGACGTCGACCTGCGCTACTACGACCTGTCGATCGAGAACCGCGACGCCACCGACGACCAGGTGACGATCGACTCCGCCAACGCCATCAAGGAGCACGGCGTCGGCGTCAAGTGCGCGACCATCACCCCCGACGAGGCCCGCGTCGAGGAGTTCGGCCTGAAGAAGATGTGGCGGTCGCCCAACGGCACCATCCGCAACATCCTCGGCGGCGTCATCTTCCGCGAGCCGATCATCATGCAGAACGTGCCGCGCCTGGTGCCGGGCTGGACCAAGCCCATCGTCGTCGGCCGTCACGCCTTCGGTGACCAGTACCGCGCCACCGACTTCCGCTTCCCGGGCGCCGGCACCCTGACGGTGACCTTCACCCCGACCGACGGCTCCGCGCCGATCGAGCACGAGGTCTTCCAGGCCCCCGGCTCCGGTGTCGCGCTGGCGATGTACAACCTCGACGAGTCGATCCGCGACTTCGCCCGGGCCTCGATGAACTACGGCCTGCAGCGCGGCTACCCGGTCTACCTGTCGACCAAGAACACGATCCTGAAGGCCTACGACGGCCGCTTCAAGGACCTCTTCGCCGAGGTCTTCGAGGCCGAGTTCAAGGAGAAGTTCGCTGCCGCGGGCATCACCTACGAGCACCGCCTCATCGACGACATGGTCGCCGCGTCCCTGAAGTGGGAGGGCGGCTACGTCTGGGCCTGCAAGAACTACGACGGTGACGTGCAGTCCGACACCGTCGCGCAGGGCTTCGGCTCGCTCGGCCTGATGACGTCGGTGCTGATGAGCCCCGACGGCCGCACCGTCGAGGCCGAGGCCGCCCACGGCACCGTCACCCGGCACTACCGGCAGTGGCAGAAGGGCGAGAAGACCTCCACCAACCCGATCGCCTCGATCTTCGCCTGGACGCGCGGTCTCGCGCACCGCGGCAAGCTCGACGGCACCCCGGAGGTCACCAACTTCGCCAACACCCTCGAGCAGGTCTGCATCTCCACCGTCGAGGGCGGTCAGATGACCAAGGACCTCGCGCTGCTCATCTCGCGCGACGCCCCGTGGCTGACCACCGACGAGTTCATGGCCGCGCTGGACGAGAACCTGGCCGCGAAGCTCGCCGCCTGATTCCCGCCTCGCACCACCGAACGCCCGCCGGCTCACCCCGGCGGGCGTTCGCCGTTCCCGGCCCTCAACCGGGCGTACGGCGGGCGGTCAGGCGGTGGGGCGGCGCAGCTCCACCCAGCCGCTCTCGATCAGGTGGTGCAGCACCTCCTGCACCGAATCGGCCACGCTCAGGTCGGTGGTGTCCAGGACCAGGTCCGCGTTGGTCGGCTCCTCGTACGGGTCGTCCACCCCGGTCATGCCGCGCAGCGTGCCGGCCCGCGCGCGGGCGTAGAGGCCCTTGCGGTCGCGCTGCTCGCAGATCTGAAGCGGCGTGGCGACGTGCACCAGCACGAACCCGGCCCCGGCGGCCAGCGCCATGTCGCGGGCCTGCTCGCGGGCGGCGGCGTACGGGGCGATGGGGCAGCAGATCGCCACCCCGCGGTGCCGCGCGATCTCGGCCGCGACCCAGCCGATCCGGCGTACGTTCGCGTCCCGGTCGGCGGCGCTGTAGCCGAGTTCGGAGGTGAGCTCGCGGCGCACCACGTCCCCGTCGAGCAGGGTCACCGTCCGCTCCCCGGTCTCCCGCAGCGCGTCGGCGAGCCCGCGGGCGATCGTCGACTTGCCGGCCCCGGAGAGGCCGGTGAAAAAGACGACCAGGCCGCGGTGGCGGCGGGCCGGACGGGCCCGGACCAGTTCCTTGGCCACCGCCGGCGGGGTGTGCCACTCCGGCAGCGGGAAGCCGCGGTCGAGCAGGTCGTCGATCTCGGCCCCGGTCAGCGCGAGCCGGCGGTTGCGCGGCGGTACGTCGTCGCGCCAGCGCCACTGCCCGTCCCGGTTGTCGTAGGCCAGCTCCCGGGAGAGCAGCACCCGCAGGCCGTTGCCGGCGAGGGTGCTGTTGCTGGAGAGCAGGTGGGTGGCCCCGTAGGCGGCGGCGACCTGGGAGCGCAGCAGGGCGTCGCCGAACTCGTCACCCCGGGAGGCCATCGGCACCGCGACGATCGTGGCCGGCGGCATCCGGTCCCGGGCGGCGAAGATGGTCCGGACCAGCACCTCGGCGGGGAGGTAGCCGACCGAGGACTCGCCGACCGGGATCAGGATCAGCAGGTGGCCGTTGAGGGTCCGTACGGCGTGGGCGATCTCGGCGAGCTGCGGGCGGTGCAGGGGCCGGTCGGCGATCACGCAGAGGACCCGGCCGGGCGGCAGCATGCCGCGCACCTCGGCGGGATCGCGGCGTAGCCGCTGGAACGGGCCGCGCCCACCGTCGCCGATGCGCCCCACCCGGCCGCCGACGAAGACCGCGGCACCGTCGTTCGCGGGCCACATGTCGGTGACGTCGCAGACCGCGATCGGGGCGCTCTCGCCGTCGGTGAGCACCAGCGCGCGCCGCAGCGGGTTCTCCAGGTCGAGCTGATCGGCGAGCGCCCGGGGGATCCGCAGGGTCACCGGCACCGACCATTCGGTGCCGTCGGCGAGGCGTCCCTCGCGCCGCAGCGACGTCAGGTCGGCGCGGGTCATGAAGCCCGTCAGCGGCGCGTACGCGCCGGTCAGCAGCAGTTCGAGATCGGCCAGCTCGAATGGGCGTGGCGTGTAGGCCGGGGCCTCGCCAAGGATTCCTTCGGGCAACACCCATCCGTTGCTCATCGCACCCCCATCTAGCAAGCCGGTGCACAGTTTCTCAGTCCACCGATCTTCGGTCGACTGTGCCACTCCACGAGCAGTCTGCGATACGGGCGACGCGGAGGGGAGTGGGCCGCGCCCGTTCCGTGGTGGTGCCTCGTCGTCAGCCGTGCGCGCGCGTCTCGTGGCTCAGCAGCCACCGCTTCACCGGTAGACCGTAGCGGTAGCCGCCAAGGCTGCCGTCGGTGCGCAGCACCCGGTGGCACGGCACGAAGAGGGCGACCGAGTTGCGGGCGCACGCGGCAGCCGCGGCGCGTACCGCCGCCGGCCGCCCGGCCAGCGCCGCGAAGCCGGTGTACGTCACCGGCGCACCCGGTCTGACCTCGCGCAGCACCTGCCAGGCGTGGTGCAGGAACGCGCCGTCGCTGTGCTGCTCGACCGGCACCGCGTCCAGCGCCGTCAGGTCACCGGCCAGGTACGCCGCGACCGCCGCGCGAACCTCGGAGGACTCGCCGGGAGTGACCGGCTCGCGCAGCGTCGGGTGCAGCAACGGAAGCAACTGGGCCGGGTCGTCGGTGAATCCCGCGCCGCGGACCGCCCCTGAGTCCGCGATCAGCACCGCGAGCGGGCCGGCCGGGGTGTCGAGCACATCGCTTCTCATGCCTGTCTCCAGAGTCTGATCACGGCGTAGGAACGCCAGGGGCGCCAGGCGGCGGCGTGGGCGGCCAGCGCCCCGGGGTCGGTGGGGAGGCCGAGTCGTCCGGCGGCACGCCGCACGGCCACGTCGGTGGGGAGGAAGACGTCCGGGTCGCCGAGCGCCCGTTGCGCGATGTAGCCGGCGGTCCAGGCGCCGATCCCGGGCACCGCGAGCAGCCGCGCCGTGCCTGCCGCCCGGTCGGCCCCCGGCGCCAGGTCCAGCTCGCCTTCGGCGACCAGCGCGGCCAGCCCGCGCAGCGTCTCCCGCCGCGCCGCCGGCATCCCGTACGCGTCGTCCGGCAGCGCCAGCAACTCCTCGGCCGTAAGGAACGGACGCAGCCGGTGCGGGGCGTCCGGGCGTTCGCCGGACCCGTGGGGCTGGGGCTCGTGCGGCCCGGCGTGCGGCTCGGGCTCGTGCTGGGCGTGCGGTTGCTCGTGTGGCCCACGTGCGGCGGCCAGGAGGCGGGCGAGGACGCGCTGGGCGCCGGCGACGGAGATCTGCTGGCCGACGACGGCGCGGACGGCCAGCTCGAAGCCATCGGCGGTGCCGGGGACGCGTACGCCCGGTTCGGCGGCGACGGCGGCGGCTAGCGCCGGATCGGCGGCGAGGGTGGTGTCGACGGCCTCCGGGTCGGCGTCGAGGTCGAGCAGCCGGCGGCAGCGGGCGAGGGCCGGGGCCAGGTCCCGCAGGTCGGTCAGGTGCAGGGTCGCCGCGACGTGCTCCGGCCCGGGCGTCAGCGCCACCTCCGCGTCCCCGTGCGGCAGCCACAACCCCCGCCGGTACGTCCCGCCGGTGACCTCCTCCACGCCGGGCAGCGCCCGCCGGCCGAGGAAGTCCAGCAGCGCGCCGGCGTGCAGCGGCGGCCGGTACGCCAGCCGCAGCGCCAGCGTGCCGGTGCCGGCGGGCGCCGGGGTGGTGCGGGCGGCGGCCCGGAGCTGGGAGGGCGTCGCCGCGTAGACGGCCTGGATGGTGTCGTTGAACTGCCGCAGGCTGCCGAAGCCGGCCGCGAAGGCGATCTCGGCCAGCCCGAGCCCGGTGGTCTCGATCAGGATCCGGGCGGTCTGCGCACGCTGCGCCCGGGCCAGGGCGAGCGGGCCCGCCCCCATCTGCGCGGTCAGCATCCGGTTCAGGTGCCGTTCGGTGTAGCCGAGGCGGCGCGCCAGCCCGGTCACACCTTCCCGGTCGACGACCCCGTCGGCGATCAGGCGCATCGCCCGGCCGACCAGGTCGGCGCGGACGTCCCACTCGGGCGAGCCGGGGGCGGCGTCCGGGCGGCAGCGGCGGCAGGCGCGCAGCCCGGAGGCCTGCGCGGCGGCCGCGGAGGGGAAGAAGCGCACGTTGCGCCGTCTCGGGGTCATCGCCGGACAGGAGGGACGGCAGTAGATCCCGGTGGAGGTCACACCCGTGTAGAAGCGGCCGTCGAACCGCAGGTCACGGCTGTCGACCGCCCGGTAGCACCGCTCGAAGTCCAGCTCCACGCCCTCGATCCTGCCTCCTCGCCCGCCCGATCGGCTCGCGGGATTCGGACATGACCGTGCGTGGCGTGGGCCGAGTGCCTGGCTGCTCGTGTGCCTGGTGGCGGCCGTCGCCGGTGTGGGGAGCGCCGCTGCGGCGAGCCTGCTGTTCGGTGTGCCGCCCCGGACTGCGTAAGCTGGCTTGTCGTGAGCCTCACCATCGGGATCGTGGGCCTGCCTAACGTCGGCAAGAGCACCCTTTTCAACGCCCTGACCAAGAACGACGTGCTCGCGGCGAACTACCCGTTCGCCACGATCGAGCCGAACGTGGGCGTCGTCGGGCTGCCCGACGAGCGGCTCGATGCCCTCGCCGAGATCTTCGGCTCGCAGAAGATCATCCCGGCGCCGGTCTCGTTCGTCGACATCGCCGGCCTGGTCCGCGGCGCCTCCAAGGGGCAGGGCCGGGGCAACGCCTTCCTGGCCAACATCCGTGACGCCTCGGCGATCTGCCAGGTGGTGCGGGCCTTCTCCGACCCGAACGTGGTGCACGTCGACGGCAAGGTCTCCCCGGCCGACGACATCGACACCATCAACACCGAGCTGATCCTGGCCGACCTGCAGACGCTGGAGAAGGCGCTGCCGCGGCTGGAGAAGGAAGCCAAGCTCCGCAAGGACCGCGCCGGCATCGTCGCCGCCGCGAAGCAGGCCATCGAGCTGCTCAACAACGGCACCACCCTCTACGCCGGCGCCGCCAAGGCGGGCATCGAGGTCGAGGAGCTGCACGAGCTGCACCTGCTCACCACCAAGCCCTTCCTGTACGTCTTCAACGTCGACGAGGAGGAGCTCGGCAACGCCGCCTTCCTCGACGAGCTGCGCGCACTGGTCGCCCCCGCCGAGGCGGTCTTCATGGACGCCAAGGTCGAGTCGGAGCTGATCGAGCTTCCCGAGGAGGAGGCCCGCGAGCTGCTGGAGTCGATCGGCCAGTCCGAGCCGGGCCTCAACCAGCTCATCCGCGTCGGCTTCGGCACGCTGGGGCTGCAGACGTACCTGACGGCCGGGCCGAAGGAGGCGCGGGCCTGGACCGTGCCGGTCGGCGCGACCGCCCCCGAAGCCGCCGGTGTGATCCACTCCGACTTCCAGCGCGGCTTCATCAAGGCCGAGATCGTCTCCTTCGACGACCTGGTCGCGGCCGGTTCGATGGCGGCGGCGAAGGCGGCCGGCAAGGTCCGCATGGAGGGCAAGGAGTACGTCATGCAGGACGGCGACGTCGTGGAGTTCCGCTTCAACGTCTAGTTCCTGACCTCTGAGACTTGCGATGGGCCGCTGAGAACATGAGTTCTCAGCGGCCCATCGTGTTTTCGCCACCGTGTTGCGAAGCCAAGCAGATCCGTGCCGTATCAGTTGTTCGAGGATTCCGACGCGAGTATGTGGGCGAGGTCGGACGGGCGACTCCACATGGGCCAGTGGCCCGTCGGAAGGTCGACGTAGTCGACGCTCTTGAGATCGGCGACCTCGGCGAACATGGGATGACCGGCCTTGACCAGTTCCATCACCTGCGAACTCGGCATTGAGCAGCAAACGAACGTGGTGGGCACATCGAAGCGTGCGTCATTCGTGAGATGCACAATCTGACGAATGACAGTCCCGGGCTCGGACACTGCGCGCTCCCGGAACCGATCGAGTGCATCGGCGCTCAGGCCCTCGATGCTGGCCTGCTCCGCGAGCCTCTCGAAGGGTGGCAGCGAAAGTCCCTCCATGTCCGCTGGGAAATCCGGGGCGGAGGCGACTCCGGAGGTTGCCGGGCCGCTGTCAACCCAGATCACCCGGCTCACCAGCTCGGGGTGCCGATCGAGCAGAAGACTCACCGGAGCGTTGGCTCCGCTGTGCGCCACGATGACCACGGGGCCGGAGCTGTCAGTGGCGGCCTCTTCGATTGCCGCTACCTGCTCGTCCAGCGTCTTGGTCATCCGGTCGGTATCTGTTTCGTCGAGGCCGGGCAGGGTCAGCGGGATCGCCCGGTGGCCCAGGGACGCCAGGTGCTCCAGGACTTCGTCCCACGCCCATGCTCCCAGCCAGTGGCCGGGAATCAGAAGGATCGTCGGATTGCTGGTGGCTGTTCTCATGCCGGGATCCTCGCACCCCTCTCGGCCAACAGCATGGCACTATTTATGGCACGGTTTCGGTGATGGGTGGAGAGATGAAGCGAGTGGAGCGGCTCCACGCATTGTCGGAGATGCTGCGACGCAGCGGGCCTCGTGGATGCACGGCAGACCGGCTGGCCAACGAGTTCGGGGTGTCTGTGCGCACGATCAAGAGAGATCTTGCTGCGCTTGAGAACAGTGGGGCTCCGATCTGGTCCCGTCCGGGACCGCGCGGTGGATATGGTCTGGCCACCCAGGCCAACCTCCCACCTGTGAGCCTGACCCCCGCTCAAGCGGTGGCGCTTCTGGCAGCGGTCTCGGCCGCCCCTGATGCGCCGTACGCCGATCTTGCCTCGGTCGCCGTCAGGAAGATCATGGACGTACTCGACCCTCGGACCCGAGTGAAGGTCGACGAACTGGCACGCCGCATCTGGGTCAACACGGATCAGCCTGGAACACGGGCCGTCAGATCGGCCCTTGAGGAGGCGATGTCCGGGCAGCAGGTGGTTCGCATCCGCTACGCCGCACAGGATGGCAACAAGACCACCAGGGATGTCGAACCAGTGATCTTCGCCTCGACGAACGGCCACTGGTATCTGATTGGTTGGTGCCGGCTGCGCGACGAAATGCGCTGGTTCCGCGTGAGCCGTATCGAGCAGGCCACCGCAACAAAGACGCGCTGCGGCACCCATGACATTGGCGAGATCGGTGTACCACCAGCGACATCCCGATCAGTACACGTTCAAGCGTGATGATTGAGGGCGAGGGAAACCTGGTCTTCTCCTCCGCCGATGTTGTCTGGACGTGACACCAGAAGTGACGGCGGGAAAGCCCGGGAGGACCGCGCAGAACGACGGGCCGTTGAGCGCTTGGGTGATCAGCCGACAGCCGCGGGCTGAGCCGCGTTGTAATCGGTTGCATCGGGGTGGCATTTCGGCCAGATTCACGGGCATGCGAATCCCCAGAGACCTCCTCCGCCTTTACGACGAGCAACTGCGTACCGATGCGGAGACGCCGAGTGCGGTGTCGATCGCCCGGCTGGGCCCGCTGCGGTTGGCGACCTTCCCCGGCGGCCGGGGTTTCATCACCTACCCGCATCTGCGCGGAGTGGAGGCCGTCGACCGGCTGGTGCCGGAGGCCCTGGAGCATTACCGGGCCGACCCGTCGATCGGCCGGGTGGAGTGGAAGACCCGGGGTCACGACAACGTCCCCGGCCTGCACGAGGCCCTGGTCCGGCACGGGTTCTCCCCGGACGACCCGGAATCGATCATGCTCGGGGAGGCCGCGGCCCTGGCGGTGGACGTACCGCTTCCGGAGGGGGTCACGCTGCGCCGGGTGACGGCCGAGGACGACGTACGGGCGATGAGCGCGATGTCGGACGAGGCATTCGGTGAGTCGCCCTCGCGGGAGATGGCCGATGCCCTTCTTCGCCGGCTCGAACTCGGCACGGGGATGCAGCTGTGGGTGGCGGAGGCCGACGGCCGGATCGTCGGTGCGGGACGGCTGGAACCGGTGGAGGGCAGCGACTTCGCCGGCCTCTGGGGCGGCGCCGTTCTCGAACCGTGGCGAAAGCGGGGCATCTACCGCGCGCTCACCGCGGCCCGCGCCCGGGAAGCCCTCGCCCTCGGCAAGACCCTGCTGCACAGCGACTCCACCGAGTACTCCCGCCCGATCCTGGAACGGTCGGGCCTGATCAAGGTGTCGACCACGACGCCCTACATGTGGCGGCGCTGAAGGCAGGCGGCGGGGGACGTGCTGCGAATGGCGCTCGGCCGCGAGCCGGTGCCCACATCACCGTCGTAGTAGCAACCACGGCCGTGGTGTAGCCGACACCTCGACACTGCTTTCTGTCTGGGCGACACGCCCGTACGGGTTTTCTGTCTGGGCCACACACCGTACGGGTGCTGCTCGGACGACACGCCGTGCGGCTTCGCAGCGGGCCGCCGCCGGCGCCGGAGATCCACTATTTTCGCTGGAATGACAGTCGGTGAGCCCGTACGGGAACATCCAACTCCGGTTCCGGAGCCAGAGCGTCTGGGCGGGCGCTACTGGCGCTTCCTCTCCGCGTCGGCGTTGTCGAATCTCGCTGACGGGATCGTCAAGGTCGGCCTGCCGCTGGTCGCCGTCGCCTACACCCGCTCGCCGGCGCTGGTCGCCGGGGTGGCGATCGCGTTCAGCCTGCCGTGGCTGCTCTTCGCGTTGCCGGCCGGTGCGCTCGCCGACCGGTTCGACCGGCGCCGGGCGATGCTCGCCGCCAACACCCTCCGTGCGGTCCTGGTCGGACTGCTGGCCGTGGCCGTCGCGCTCGACGTCGGCTCGATCTGGTTGGTCTACGTGGTGGCGTTCGCCGTCGGCGTCACCGAGACCCTGCACGACACGGCCGGTCAGTCGATCCTGCCGCAGCTCGTCGCGCGCGATCTGCTGCCGCAGGCCAATGGACGCCTCGGCGCCGTCGAACGTACGGCGAACGCGTTCATCGGCCCACCGCTCGCCGGGTTCCTCGTCGCCGGTGGCGTGGCCCTCGCCCTCGCCGGACCCGCCGGGCTCTGGGCGCTCGCGGTCGTGGCGATGCTCTTCGTCGGCGGCCGGTTCCGGGTCGAACGCGTCACCACCACCAGCCTGCGTGCCGACATCGCCGAAGGGCTCCGCTTCCTCTGGCGGCACCGGCTCCTGCGCACCCTGGCGCTCATGGTGGGCGGGAGCAACTTCACCACCAACGCCGCCCTGAGCGTGCTGGTGCTCTACGCGGTCGGGGCCGGCTCCGCGGTGGGGCTCACCGAGCCCGCGTACGGGCTGCTCCTGACCGCACTCGCCGCGGGCATCGTTGTCGGGGCGCTGACCGCCACGCGTCTGCAGCGGCTGCTCGGCCGGGTGTGGACGCTGCGGGTGGCCCTGGCCTCCTGGGCCGGGTTGATCGGCGTACCGGCGCTGACCACCAACCCGTACGTGATCGGCGGGGTCTTCTTCGGCAGCGGGGTGCTCGCCGCCGCCTGGGACGTCGTCACCGTGTCGCTGCGTCAGCGGATCACCCCGGACCGCCTGCTCGGGCGGGTCAACGGCGCCTACCGGCTGCTTGCCTGGGGCAGCGTTCCGCTCGGCGCCGCCGCCGGCGGGCTGCTGGCGGAGCTCTTCGGGCTCCGTGCGGTCTTCGCCGTCATGGGTGTGGCGGCGCTGCTCCTGCCGTTCGGCATGCTCCGGGTCACCGATGCCGCCATCGACGCCGCCGAACGCGAAGCGGACAGGCCAGCTCACCGCTGACCGTGGGCTGTCGGATTTAACCGGTTGTGGGCGTCAGTAGGTTGAATTGGTGAAGCCCGTAACCGAGTCCGACATCCGCGCCGCCTTCGTCAACTGCACCAAGGGCGAGGCGAAGCGGGTGGGCGTACCGAAGGATCTGGACGAACGACCCTGGGACGAGCTGGACTTCCTCGGGTGGTCCGACGTCTCCGGCGCGGACCGGGGTTATCTGGTCGCCGAGTCCGGCGACGGGCTGGTCGGGGTGGCGCTGCGGGTGGCACCGAAGACTGGTCAGGTGCGGCGCAGCATGTGCTCGCTCTGCCTGACCACCCACACCGGCGACGGCGTCGCGCTGATGACCGCCCGCAAGGCCGGGACGAGCGGACGGCAGGGTGACTCCGTCGGCATCTACATCTGCACCGATCTGGCCTGCTCGCTCTGTCTGCGGGGCCGCAAGGACGGCGGGCGGCGCATCAACGAGACGATCACCGTGGAGGAGAAGGTCGAGCGGATGAACGCCAACCTCACCGCCTTCCTCCGCAAGGTCACCGCCTGATCCGTTGTGGCGCTCGGCTGGAGCGGCCGGCCGTGAGAGTTGTGCAGACGACCACACCAGCGAAGAGGCGGCGGCTGATGATCGTTAGTTCGGTTCCGGTGTTCCGCTCCCCCCAGGGCACGGGAAATCAACTAACGATCATGGCTCTCGCCAGTCGGGTCAGCCGCGGCGGAAGAGCCGGCCGAGGAATGAGCCCTTGGCGGTGGCGGCGTGTCCGGGGCAGCGGTCGGCGCGCGGCACCCCGGCCATGACCTGGTCGACGTGCTGGCCGCAGCCGGCCCACGTCGCCTTGCCGCAGGTCTTGCAGGTGGCGGGACGGCACATGGTGGTGCTCCTTCTCCAGTAGCGGACACATGAGGCGTGATGCCTGACGATTCCTTTATACCCCTGGGGGTATCAGATCGCCAGGGCTGTGCGCGATCGCACTCCGCCGACGGACCGGAAAGCGAAGACGCGCCCGTCGCACCCGAACGGGTACGACGGACGCGTCCTGCGAGGCCGGCAGCAGCGACGGCGTGACTGCCGACAGCCCGCGGTCGTGGCCGTGGCTGTGGATCAGATCAGGCCGAGGTCCTTGACGGCCTGACGCTCCTGGGCGAGCTCCTCGACCGAGGCGTCGATGCGGGCGCGGGAGAAGTCGTTGATCTCCAGGCCCTGGACGATCGAGTACTTGCCGTCCTTGGCGGTCACCGGGAACGAGGAGATCAGGCCCTCCGGGACACCGTACGAGCCGTCGGAGACGACCGCGGCGGAGGTCCACTCGCCCTCGGCGGTGCCGTTGACCCAGGTGTGGATGTGGTCGATGGCGGCCGAGGCGGCGGAGGCGGCCGACGACGCGCCGCGGACCTCGATGATCTCGGCGCCGCGCTTGGCGACCCGCGGGATGAACTGCTCGGCGAGCCACGCCTCGTCGTTGATGACCTCGGCGATGTTCTTACCGTCCACGGTGGCGTGGAAGATGTCCGGGTACTGGGTGGCGGAGTGGTTGCCCCAGATCGCGATGTTGCGGATGGCCGAGACCGGCTTGCCGAGCTTCTTGGCGAGCTGCGCGATGGCGCGGTTGTGGTCGAGGCGGGTCATCGCGGTGAAGCGGTCCGCGGGTACGTCCGGGGCGTGCTGCTGGGCGATCAGGGCGTTGGTGTTGGCCGGGTTGCCGACCACCAGCACCTTGATGTCGTCGGCGGCGCCGGCGTTGATCGCCTCGCCCTGCGGCTTGAAGATGCCGCCGTTGGCCTGGAGCAGGTCACCGCGCTCCATGCCCTTGGTACGCGGGCGGGCGCCGACCAGCAGTGCGACGTTGGCGCCGGCGAACGCCTTCTTGGCGTCGTCGAATACCTCCACGCTGTCCAGCAGCGGGAAGGCGCAGTCGTCCAGCTCCATCGCGGTGCCCTCGGCGGCGCGTACGGCCTGCGGGATCTCCAGCAGGCGCAGCGCGACCCGCTTGTTCGCACCCAGCAGCTGCCCGCTGGCGATGCGGAACAGCAGCGCGTAGCCGATCTGGCCGGCCGCGCCGGTGACGGTGACGTTGACGGGTGCGTCGCTCACAGGTTTCTCCTCGATGACAAGCGGATCTCTTCCAGGTGATGCTAATCCTGCTCGCCGCCCTGGTCACGTTGGGCGGACTCCGACCAATTACCACGGTTTGCGGCGTACGCGGCACCGTCGCGCCACCCGGCGCCGCCACTCCCACGACCGTTCGTCGGTCGGTATCCGGACCAACCGGTACCGCCGCAGCCCGGCGCAACCCGCCGGCCCACCAGCGGGAGTTCTCTGTGATCTTGGCGACGGTCAGCGTGAGATCTGCTCGCATCGCCTCGTTCACCAGGGGCGATGCCTAGGCTGATGGCGGGTGCCGCGACCGGCGCCGTTACCGCGAGGGGCACGCGCATGGCACAGGCAGAACTCGTCGCGTTGGCCGAGGGGCCGCTCTGCGATGCGGTCTACCAGCGGCTGCTGACGCCCGCCTTCCCACCCGACGAACTGCTCACCCTCGCCGCGATCCGCGACGGGCTGCGTACGGGACTGCTCGAAGGGCTGGTCGCGGTTGACGGCGAGGGCCGCCCGCTCGGCGTCACCATCGGCGAATGGTCACCGGCGGCCCGGGTGATGCTCTTGAGCTACCTGGCGGTGGCCGCCGAGACCCGCGGCACCGGCATCGGTTCGCTGCTCTACACCACCCAGCTCGACCGCTGGCGCGAACCGCTGCGCCCCTGCCTGGTGCTCGCCGAGGTGGAACGCCCCGACGCGCACACCGGCGACGCCCACCGCGGCGACCCGCAGGCCCGGCTGCGCTTCTATGCCCGGCACGGCGCCCGCGCGCTCGACGTGCCGTACTTCCAGCCGGCGTTCGGCCCCGGCCGGGAACGCGTGTACGGCATGCTGCTGCTCGCCCTGCACGTCGATCCGGAGCTGGCCGGTTCCGGTGTCGACACCGTCGCCGCCGAACCGGTACGACAGTTCCTCACTCAATATCTGGGTGCCGCCGAGGGGCGTATCGGGGACGACCCCGCGACCGAGGCGCTCCGGCGAGCCGTCGGCGATCCCGCCGGGGTGCGGTTGCTTCCCGTCGACCGCTACGGCGACATCGCCCGCAGCCGTCACTGACACCGACGTGCCCGGAAGCGGGGACCGTCAGGTCCGGACCCAGGCGTTCACCAGGGCCACCACCGCATCCTGCTGCGCCGCGATGGCGGCCTGGTCCGCGAAGGACACCACCGCCCGGTCCGGGCCGCGCCAGACCAGCAGTCCACCGGGATCGTCGAAGCGGAACTCGCCGCGGCCGCGGGCCCCGCAATGGAAGACGAGCTGACACTGGCCGCGCGGGTGCAGGCGGAACGTCACCCGGTCCGTGCCGTCGTAGCGGAAACTGGGCGCGTTCCACTTGACGCACTCCGAGATGCCGGCGTTGGAGTCCAGGATCGCCGACCGCAACCGCATGACGCCGGACTTCATCGGGTGGTCGAGCGTGGCCAGGTAGCGCTCCACCTCGACGGATCGATTCGTCATCCAAAGCTCCCTCGCCGGTGGGGCCGCACCCCGTGGCAACATCGGCGTTCATCATGCCGCGACGGGCCGACACTCTCCGCGGATCAAGGGGTACGGGACGCGATGATGACCGGCATGGCCTACGTCTTCCTGCCCCGGCTGCTCCTGGTCTGGGGCATGACCGGCGCGACCATCCTGGTCGCGGTCGTGCTGCCGCTGCTGATCGCCCGGAGCATGCGGCGCGGGCACACCTTCGTCTCCGAGGAGGCGGTCACCCAGACCCGGGGTGAGGTGATCCGGAAGCAGATCCGCTTCGAGGAGCTCGTGGAGATCCGTGCGCGCTCCAACGGCAGGATGGGTGGCGTCCCCAGTGAATCGGTGACGCTGATCGCCGCCGACGCGCACGGGAAACGGTGCGGGATGCATGTCTCCCGCGTCTTCGTCACCTCGCTGCAACCGCTGCTCGCCCGGTTGGAACGAGAGGTCGCGAGGCGCCCGAAGCTCCTGGCCAACCCACATGAGCGCGAACTGTTTCAAGCAGCCCTGGCCGAGGCCGACTGACCCGGCTCCGGCCTGGTCGTGGCCGCCGGCCATCCGGCTCCGAGCCTGGTCGTGGCCGGCGCCGGGCGGACCGGTCGGTCCGCCCGGCGGCCAGAGGTCAGCCCGGCAGCCAGGGATCAGCCCTGCTCCGGGACCGCCATCTCGCCGAGCAGCGACCAGTCACCCTGCTCGACGCTGGTGCTGACGATCTTCGGCGTGGCGACCAGGTGCGGCGGCAGGTCCCGCTGCGCCTTCTTGAAGTGGTCCGACTGCACGTGCGCCGCGCCGGCGTCGTCCTGGAAGGCCTCGACCAGCACGTACTCGGTCGGGTCGTCGAGGCTGCGCGACCAGTCGAACCAGAGGCAGCCGGGCTCGGCGCGGGTCGCCTCGGTGAACTCGGCGGCGATCTGCGGCCACTGCTCGGCGTGCTCCGGCTTCACCCGGAACTTCGCGGTAATGAAGATCATCTGATGGTTCTCCTTTTCGTCGACACGTTCTGCTCGACCAGTGGAGTCTAGGCAGGCGGTGACCGTGTGACCCCCGTCGCGCCGGCTCCCGGAATCGATGTCCATCCCGGTGCAACGTTTCTGACCCCCGACGGCATTGATGGGTTGGGAGGTGACATGACGGTGAGCTTCGAGGAGTTCGTGGCGGCTCGGGGTGCGGTGCTGCTGCGGTTCAGCGTGATGCTGACCGGTGACCGTCATCGCGCGGAGGACCTCGTGCAGGTCGTACTCGCCCGCGTGTACGGGCAGCGGTGGAAGCGGATCGCGGCGATGGAACGGCCGGAGGCGTACCTGAAGCGAATGCTCGTCAACGAGCATCTGCGCTGGTGGCGGCGTCGCTCGTCGCGTGAGACATCGACCGCGCAACCGCAGGATCTTGCTCCGGTGCAGCCGGACTCCCAGGACGCCCATGCTGCCCGTGAGGCTGCCTGGGAGCTGCTGGGCAGACTTCCCAGCCGACAACGCGCGGTGCTGGTACTGCGCTACTACGAGGACCTCTCCGACGTGCAGATCGCCGAGGTACTGGGCTGTCGTCCCGTGACGGTGCGCTCCCAGGCCACCCGTGCGCTCGCGACGCTGCGCGCCGTCCTGCCGGCCATCGATCGAGAGGCGTTGCCATGAGAGAACACGACGAGGTGGAGCAGTTGGTCGTCCGCACCTTCCAAGACCATGAAGTGCTGGCTGAGAGGGGCGGGGACATGTTGATCCAGGGAGTTCGCCGCCGGGCGGCCCGGCGCCGACGACTGCGCGGGGGCGTCGCGCTCGCCGCGGTGGGTTTTCTGGCGGTGGCGGCCGGAGTGATCCCGTCGCTGCTCGGAACGGGCCGGCCCAATCCGGCACCGGCCGTGAACGTCGCACAGCCGCAGGCAGGCTGGCGGTGGGAGAGCTCGCTCGGGGCGCAGATCGCCGTACCGCAGGATTGGGCGGTCAACGACTTCGGTTGTCGGAACACGGCGCGCTCCAGTGTCGTGCGTGCTCCCGGAGCACAGCCGCAGTGCGTCGGACAGGAATACCCGGAGAAAGAGTCGGCCTACATCGTCGGCATTCCCAGCGGCTGGATCGACGACCGCTTCGCCATCCTGGACAGCGAGGAGGTGAATGTGGACGGGGTCCCGGCCACCCGCAGATTCGGTCAGCTTGAAAACGGCCACTTCGGAGGTCTCGTCGTCATCGAGTCCCGGCAACTGCAGGTGGCGGTCGAGACGCTCCAGGCCGAGACCGCCGAACGCATTCTCGCCAGCCTGCGGCTCGTCGACACCGACCACTCCGGCTGCCCGACGCGGCGACCGCAGCCCTCCGGGGTCGGAACCGGACCGGAGCCGCGTACGGTGCCGCCCGGGCAACTCGTCCCGCCGGATGCTGACACCATCGCCATCTGCTGGTACGAACGCAACTCCCCCGGCGACTCCGGCCCGCCAAAGGACCGGATCGAGACCTCCGCGCGAGTCGCAGGTGAGCAGGCGCGCGGCCTCGCAGCGGCGCTCAACGATGCACCGGCCGGCGGCAACCCGGATGTCCGGGAGAGCTGTGCGGAGCCGGCCCAGGTGGTCCCGGACCTGCTGCTGCTCCTGACCGTGGGGGACGAGACCACGCGGCTGTGGGGCACGGTGACGGGCTGCTCCGGCCGGGGCTGGGACAACGGCACAGCCCGCGCCACCATCACCGCGCCGACGCTCGAACTGGTGGCCGCGCCGCTGCACGCCTCCAACCTGACGTTGCCAGGCAACTGACGCTTCCCGCGCCGGGCGGCCGCCGTCCGGCGCGGGTCGCCGCCGTTCGGCGGGGCAGGTCAGGAGATGTGGTGCAGGATCACGTTGTGGACGTGGTGGGCCTTGCGGTCGCCGCGGAACTCCACCTCGTAGGTCTGCGCGCCGACGTGCACGGCGATCGCGCCGGTGGAGAAGAAGGAGCCACCCCAGGACTTGTTGCTCACCACGCTGACGCTGGTGACCTTCGAGTACGGGATGCTGGTGATCGCGAAGCGCTTCCCGACGAAGGACTTGTCCTGGATGATCACGCGTCGGTTGGTCAGCCCGATGAACCCGGTGCCGGTGCCGACGGCGTCGTAGACGGCGATGATCTGCTCACCGTCGAGCAGTCCGCTCTGAATCTGCTGCAACTGCTCGCGGCGGTCGTACGTCGGTTCTGTCATGCCGACCACGGTAAGAGGTGGCCGCCAGCGTGGCGATCATCAGGGCGCGGGCGGAAGGTCACCGCCGGCGCGGAGATGATCACCCTACGTCGTGCAGGCTCCGGTACGCGTCCTCGATGCGCGCGGCGAGCGTGACCTCACGGTCAGTGAGGATCTCGCTCTCGCAGGGCGAGATGCGGATGGTGGTCTCACCGGAGGCGCGCCGGATGTCGGGACTCAGGCACAGGCAGTCGGCGATCACCTTGATCCGCTCGGTGAGCAGGGCGTGCTGCGCTTCGTTCAGCAGCAGGACACGGGTCACCTGCTCCCCGGTCTGGTCCCACTCGCTGAGGATCGCGAGCGCGTCGTCGAGATATCCGCGCCTCGGGCGGGTACCCCACAGGGTCTTCTTCACGGCACCCCCCGGGCGTCGTTGTCGGCTCGTGGCCAAATCGTCGCCATCCCGTGTCTTGGTCGTTGCCTACAGTCTGTCGTCGGAACGGGCGTGGTGTCCACGGCCACATTTCCTGCATCTGCGGACCATCCGGTCAGGCCTGCTACCCGAACCGCTGATCTTTCTGGCACTCTTGACGCCGGTGCGGACCGAACGGGGTAACGGCGTGAACCACAACCAGGCAGTTGACGCGACGCGCCCGGCGGCCCGGGTGGTGGTCGGCGCGGCCATCATCGCCCACGGGCGGGTGCTGGCCTGTGCGCGTGCCGCGCCGCCGGAGGTCGCGGGCCGGTGGGAGTTCCCCGGCGGCAAGGTCGAGCCCGGCGAGAGCGAGGTGGCAGCGCTCGTGCGCGAGTGCGCCGAGGAGCTCGCCGTCCGCGTCGAGGTGGGCGAACGCGTCGGCGGCGACGTGCCCATGGCGCACGGCCGCTCGGTCCTCAAGATCTACACCGCCCGGCTGGTCGGGCCGGCGCAGCCGCGGCTGATCGAGCACGCCGAGCTGCGCTGGCTCGCCGCCGACGACCTTGACAGCGTGGAGTGGCTGCCGGCCGACAAGCCGATCGTGGCCACCCTGCGCCCGCTGCTCACCGCGTAATCGGGATCGCGGGCGGAAAAGGGGCGAGGGCCGACGGTGGTTACCGTCAGCCCTCGCTCGTCACCACAAGCCGGTGTTAGGAGTCCTGCTGCGGGTGGGCGAAGTTGAGGTTCTCCACCGGCAGCGGGAACTTCACGTCGTCACCGAAGGGCGACGGCGCCGCGGGCCGGTCGAAGGTCAGCTCCGTCAGCGGCAGCTTTCCCTTGGCGTCGACCGCGGGCATGCTCGGCCGCGGTACCTCGCGGTGCCAGTTCACACCCCGCTGCGCCTCCAGCTCGGCACGCTGATCGTGGGAACCACCCGCGTGCGAGTGGACCGCCCCGGTCGGAGTCTTGGCCGTGTTCACCGTCTGCTCACCGCCCTGGGCCGGACTTCCGTCCTGACCACGTCGAAAGATCTTGCTCCCTAGCCTCACGATTGGATCGTACCTGCGATCCACTACGCGTTCCTTCATGGGGATGATCGCGTTGTCGGTGATTTTGATGTGCTCGGGGCAGACCTCGGTGCAGCACTTGGTGATGTTGCAAAATCCGAGCCCCTGCTCGCTCTGCGCGTACGCCTGGCGGTCGGTGCGCGCGTCGAGCGGGTGCATGTCCAGCTCCGCCGCCCGGATGAAGTACCGCGGCCCGGCGAAGGCCTCCTTGTTCGGCTCGTGATCGCGGATCACATGGCAGGTGTCCTGGCACAGGAAGCACTCGATGCACTTGCGGAACTCCTGCGAACGTTCGACGTCCACCTGCTGCATCCGGTACTCGCCGGGCGCCAGCTGCGGCGGCGGCGCGAAGGCCGGGGTCTCGCGGGCCTTGGTGTAGTTGAACGACACGTCCGTCACCAGGTCCCGCACGATCGGGAAGGTGCGCAGCGGGGTGACGCTGACCGTCTCGTCCTCGGCGAAGGTCGACATCCGGGTCATGCAGGCCAGCTTCGGCATGCCGTTGATCTCCACCGAGCAGGAGCCGCACTTGCCGGCCTTGCAGTTCCACCGGCAGGCGAGATCCGGCGCCTCGGTGGCCTGCAGCCGGTGGATCACGTCGAGGACCACCTCGCCCTCGTTGACCTGCACCCGGTAGTCGCGGAGGCCACCGCCGTCGGCGTCGCCGCGCCAGATTCTGAACTGCCGCGTCCCGTCGGACTCGTCGCGTGCGCTGGACGTACCCATCAGTTCACCACCTCCGCGGCGTCGGCTTGCGTGGCGAGGGCGTCGACATCGTTGAGCTCCTCGTCGGTCAGGTACTTGGACAGCTCGCCCCGGTCGAAGAGGCCGATCAGCTCGGGACGCATGGCCGGAACGGGTTTGCGGGTCAGCCGGACCCGGTCGTCGTCGAGGGCGCAGACCAGGTTCACCGACCGCCAGTGGGGATCCATCGCGGGGAAGTCCTCCCGGGTGTGCCCGCCGCGCGACTCCTCGCGCTCCAGCGCCGCCAGCGCCGTGCACTCCGAGACGAGCAGCATGTTCTGCAGATCCAGCGCCAGATGCCAGCCGGGGTTGTAGCGGCGTCCGCCCGCGGCGCTGACCTTCGCCACCCGTTCGCGCAGCTCCGCCAGGCGTGCCAGCGCGTCCTGCAACTCGGCCCGGCGGCGGATGATGCCGACCAGGTCTCCCATCACCACCTGCAGGTCCTGCTGCAGGGCGTACGGGCTCTCGCCGGTCTCGCGGGTCAGCGGTGCGAGCGCCTCCTCGACGGCGGCCTCCACCTCGCCCAGCGCCACCTTCGGGCGCGCCGGCAGCTTCTCCACGTAGGTCGCCGCGTGGCCGCCGGCCCGCTTGCCGAAGACCAGCAGGTCAGACAGGGAGTTGCCGCCGAGGCGGTTGGAGCCGTGCATGCCGCCGGAGACCTCCCCGGCCGCGAAGAGCCCGTGTACGTGCCCGAACGCCCGGGCGCTGTCCGGGTCCACCTCCACCCCGCCCATCACGTAGTGACAGGTCGGCCCGACCTCCATCGGCTCGGCGGTGATGTCCACATCGGCGAGTTCCTTGAACTGGTGGTACATCGAGGGGAGCCGGCGGCGGATCTCCTCGGCCGGCAGGCGGCTGGCGATGTCCAGGTAGACGCCGCCGGCCGGGGTGCCGCGTCCGGCCTTGACCTCGCTGTTGATGGCGCGGGCCACCTCGTCGCGGGGGAGCAGCTCCGGTGGCCGCCGGTTGTTGTCCGGGTCGGTGTACCAGCGGTCGGCCTCGGCCTCGGTCTCGGCGTACTGCTTGCGGAAGACATCCGGGACGTAGTCGAACATGAACCGCTTGCCGTCGGAGTTCTTGAGCACCCCGCCGTCGCCGCGGACGGATTCGGTGACCAGGATGCCCTTCACCGACGGCGGCCAGACCATGCCGGTCGGGTGGAACTGCAGGAACTCCATGTTGATCAGCGTTGCGCCGGAGCGCAGCGCCAGCGCGTGCCCGTCGCCGGTGTACTCCCAGGAGTTCGAGGTGACCTTGTAGGACCGGCCGACCCCGCCGGTGGCGAGGACCACCGACGGCGCCTCGAAGAGCACGAAGTCACCGGACTCGCGGTAGTAGCCGAAGGCGCCGGCGATCCGGTCGCCGTCGAGCAGCAGCCGGGTGATCGTGGTCTCGGCGAAGACCCGGATCCGTGCGTCGTAGGAGCCGAACTCCCGCTTGTCCTCCTGCTGCAACGAGACGATCTTCTGCTGGAGGGTGCGGATCAGCTCCAGGCCGGTCCGGTCGCCGACGTGCGCCAGCCGCGGGTACTCGTGCCCGCCGAAGTTGCGCTGGGAGATCCGCCCGTCGGGCGTACGGTCGAAGAGCGCGCCGTACGTCTCCAGCTCCCAGATCCGCGCGGGCGCCTCCTTGGCGTGCAGCTCGGCCATCCGGAAGTTGTTGAGGAACTTCCCGCCGCGCATGGTGTCGCGGAAGTGCACCTGCCAGTTGTCGCGGCTGTTGACGTTCCCCATCGCCGCGGCGGCGCCCCCCTCGGCCATCACCGTGTGGGCCTTGCCGAAGAGCGACTTGGAGATGATGGCGGTCTTCTTGCCCGCCAGCCGGGCCTCGATCGCCGCCCGCAGGCCGGCTCCGCCGGCCCCGATGACGACGACGTCGTAATGGTGTCGTTCGATTCGCTCGGTCATAGAGGGCCTCTTCAGTTGATGAAGCGCAGGTCGGAGAACCAGCCGGCGGCGAGCGCCATGACGTAGAAGTCGGTGATGGCCAGGGTGGCGAGGGTGATCCAGGCCAGCTGCATGTGCCGCACGTTGAGCTTGGAGACGAACGTCCAGGCGCGGTAGCGCACCGGATGGGCGGAGAAGTGCTTGAGCCGCCCGCCGATGATGTGCCGGCAGGAGTGACACGAGACCGTGTACGCCCAGAGCATCACGACGTTGCCGAGCAGGATGAGGTTGCCCAGGCCGAAGCCGAAGCCGTCGGCGGTGTTGAAGGCCAGGATCGCGTCCCAGGTGTTGATCAGGGAGATCGCCACCGCGGCGTAGAAGAAGTAGCGGTGCAGGTTCTGCCCGACCAGCGGGAAGCGCGTCTCACCGGTATAGCCGCTGTGGTTGTCCGGCACCGCGCAGGCCGGCGGCGAGAGCCAGAACGAGCGGTAGTACGCCTTGCGGTAGTAGTAGCAGGTCAGGCGGAACAGCAGCAAGAACGGCAGGGTGAAGGCCGCCTCCGGGATGATCCACCAACTGGGCAGCCACTGGCCGAAGTGCGAGGCGCCCTCGACGCAGCGGTCGGTGACGCAGGGGGAGTAGAAGGGCGTCAGGTAGTGGTACTGCTCGACCCAGTACCACTTGTGCATGAAGACCCGCACGGTCGCGTAGATGACCCAGGCGCTCAGACCGGCGAAGGTCAGCAGCGGTGCGATCCACCAGCGATCGGTGCGCAGGGTCTTCGCCGAGATGGCCGCCCGCGGGGCCCGGTCGCCGGGTTGCCGGCCCGGACGCGTTACCGACTTCGATGTCATGGGCATGTCTTTCGGGAACGGGGCCCGCGTGCCGGCGGGCCTGATGGAGTTCCGGCCATGTGACGTACGCCGCAAAAGAGTCTTGCTCATGCCTGCCGCTCAGGGAAGCCTGCCGCACCGGATCTCTGGTGTGGATATCCAGAAATTGTTCGATGGCTGCCGGTTGCCGCAGATGGATCATGGGGCGGCTGACCTGCTGATCTTCACGGGCCGCGCCCCGCGCTCCTTGAGTCTGTCGGGGGTGGACGGCATCCTTGTCGCCGGCTCGTGATGTCGCACGTGATGACAGCGGCATCTATGTAGCTTATTTTCACCCATTGAGGGATGTTGCAGGTTCCTTTCGCCCGGTGGTGTCCGGGTGAGCGCCGGGAGCACCAGCCGAGGAGGGAGGCGCCGCGTGGAGAACGAGCCGACGACGGCCCAGCCCTACCTGCGGGTGACCGATCTGCGAGTCGGATTCGACACCAGCGACGGGCCGCTGCGTGCCGTCGACGGGGTCTCGTTCACCGTGGCGGCCGGCCGCACCCTGGGCATCGTGGGGGAGTCCGGGTCGGGCAAGAGCGTGACGAGCCTGGCGATCCTCGGCCTGCACGACCCGCGGCGCACCACCGTCAGCGGCGAGATCCTCCTCGGTGGCCGGCAGTTGGTCGGCCGCCCCGATGAGGAGCTACGCCGGCTGCGCGGCCGGGAGATGGCGATGATCTTCCAGGATCCGCTCTCCGCGCTGCACCCGTACTACACCGTCGGCAAGCAGATCGCCGAGGCGTACCGGCTGCACCACCGGCAGGCCTCGCGGCGCGCGGCCCGGCAGCGCGCCGTCGACCTGCTCGGCCGGGTCGGCATCCCGCAGCCCGCCCGCCGGGTCGACCAGTACCCGCACGAGTTCTCCGGTGGCATGCGGCAGCGCGCGATGATCGCGATGGCGCTCGCCAACGACCCGCAGCTGCTGATCGCCGACGAGCCGACCACCGCCCTCGACGTCACCGTCCAGGCGCAGATCCTGGACCTTCTCGCCGACCTGCAGGCCGAGTTCGGTTCGGCGATCATCCTGATCACCCACGACCTCGGGGTGGTCGGCCAGGTCGCCGACGACATCCTGGTGATGTACGGCGGCCGCGCGGTCGAGTACGGCAGCACCGCCCGGGTGCTGCGCGAGCCGCAGCACCCGTACACCTGGGGGTTGCTGGCGAGTGTGCCGTCGCTGCACGGGCCGGCCGAGGCCGAGCTGCTGCCGATCAGCGGCAACCCGCCGAGCCTGCTCGCCCTGCCGCCCGGCTGCGCCTTCCACCCCCGCTGCCGCTACGCCGCGCGCAACGGCGACCGGTGCCGCACCGAGGTGCCGGTGCTGCGTGCCGCCGGCGCCCCCGGACAGCAGGTCGCCTGTCACCTCGACGAGGCGGACCGGGCCCACCTCGGGCCGGGCACAGCGGCGGCGGTGGGGAGGCAGTCATGACAGTGGAAACTCCGCCCGAGCCGCTGCTGCGGGTGACCGGACTGACCAAGCACTTCCCGGTCCGCGGCGGCTGGGGTCGCCGCGGCCCGGTCCGCGCCGTCGACGGCCTGGACTTCGAGGTGCCCGCCGGGCAGAGCCTCGGCCTGGTCGGGGAGTCCGGCTGTGGCAAGAGCACCACCGGGCGGATGCTGGTGCGGCTGCTGGAGCCGACCGCGGGGCAGATCGTCTTCGCCGGGCGCGACATCACCCGCGCCCGCGGCCGCGCACTGCGCGCGCTGCGCCAAGACCTCCAGATCATCTTCCAGGACCCGTATGCGTCGCTGAACCCCCGCCACACCGTCGGCGAGATCGTGGCGCAGCCGTTGCGGGTCAACGGCATCAGACCGCCGGGCGGGGTGCCGGCCCGGGTACGCGAGCTGCTAAAGCTGGTCGGGCTCAACCCCGAGCACTACAACCGCTACCCGCACGAGTTCTCCGGCGGGCAGCGCCAGCGGGTCGGCATCGCCCGGGCGCTGGCCCTGCGGCCCAGGCTGATCGTCGCCGACGAGCCGGTCTCCGCCCTCGACGTCTCCATCCAGGCCCAGGTCGTCAACCTCCTGCGCGACCTGCAACGCGAGCTGGGGCTGGCTTTCGTCTTCATCGCCCACGACCTCGCCGTGGTGCGGCACTTCTGCCAGCGGGTGGCGGTGATGTACCTCGGGCGGATCGTGGAGATCGGGGACCGGGCCGACATCTACGAGCGCCCGCAGCACCCGTACACCCGGGCGCTGCTCTCCGCGGTCCCCGACCTCGGCGCGGACCCGCGGACGCGGATCCGTCTCGACGGCGACGTGCCGACGCCGCTCGACCCGCCCTCGGGCTGCCGGTTCCGCACCCGCTGCCCCAAGGCGCAGCCGATCTGTGCGACCTCCGAGCCCGCCCTGATCAGCCGCGACGGCGCCGCGCAGGCGACGGCCTGTCACTTCCCCGAGCCGGCCGGCTCACCGCTTGCCGCCGGAGGGGCGCGATGAGTCTGTCGCCGGGTGAGTTCGCCGCCGCCACCGGGGATCGGCCCGGCGCGCCGTCGCCCGACGTCGCCGACGAGGCGGCGCTCGCCGGTCCGCGTGACGCCGGGGTCGTCGGCCGGTCACCGGGGCAGCTCATCCGGGCCCGGCTGCGCCGCGACCGCACCGCCCTGGTCAGCGGTACGGTGCTGCTGCTCTTTGTCCTGCTCGCGCTGGCCGCGCCGCTGATCCAGCGGCTCTACGGCGTCACCCCCAACGAGCGCTTCACCGACCTGCTCGACAGCACCGGCATGCCGCTCGGCTACGTCGGCGGGGTCAGCGGCGAGCACTGGTTCGGGCTGGAGCCCGGCATCGGCCGGGACATCTTCATCCGCATGGTCTACGGCATCCGCACCTCGCTGCTGATCGCGCTCGGCGCGGCGCTGATCACCACCGGCCTCGGTGTGGTGCTCGGGATCATCGCCGGCTATCTCGGCGGTGTCGTGGACGCGGTGATCAGCTGGGTCACCGACGTGGCGCTGGCGATGCCCTTCCTGATCTTCGCGCTCGCGGTGGTGCCGACCTTCTCGCTGCGCTTCTACGGCCCCCGCGACGCCATCCCCACCTGGTTCGCCGTCGGCACGCTGATCGTGGTCTTCGCCGCCTTCGGCTGGACCGGCACCGCCCGGCTGGTCCGCGGGCAGGTCGTCTCGCTGCGAGAACGGGAGTTCGTCGAAGCCGCCCGCGCCGCCGGCGCCGGACTCGGGCACATGCTCTTCCGGCAGCTGCTGCCGAACATCTGGGCGCCGATCCTCGTGTCGTTCTCGCTCACCGTGCCGGCGTACGTCACCGGCGAGGCGGCGCTGAGCTTCCTCGGCGTCGGCCTGCCCGAGTCGGTGCCGAGCTTCGGCCGGATGATCTACCGGAGCATCTCGTACGTGCAGACCGACCCGGCGTACGTCTTCTTCCCCGGCGTCACCATCTTCGTGCTGGTGCTGGCCTTCAACCTCTTCGGCGACGCGCTGCGCGACGCGCTCGACCCGAAGTCGTCACGGTGAGGGGCCCGCGATGCTGCGTTTCCTGCTGAAGCGGTTCCTGCTGGCGGTCTCGGTGCTCTTCGCGGTGAGCGTGATCGCCTTCGGGCTCTTCTTCGCCCTCCCCGCCGACCCGGTCACCGGCATGTGCCCGAAGAACTGCAACGCCGAACGGCTGGATCGGGTCCGCACCGAACTCGGCCTCAACGATCCGAAGACCGAGCAGTACGCCAACTACATGAAGGGCATCTTCGTCGGCCGTGACCTGGGCAGCGCCCAGGGAGGCCAGTGTGCCGCACCGTGCCTTGGCTACTCCTATGTCAACAGCGAGTCGGTCGCCGACACCTTCGCCCGGGTGCTGCCGGTGACGCTGAGCGTGGTGCTGCCGGCCGCGGTGCTCTGGCTGGCGCTCGGCGTCGGCCTGGGCATGGTCTCGGCGCTGCGCCGCGGCACGCTGCTGGACCGGATCTCGATCGGCTTCACGCTGACGTTCGCCTCGATGCAGCTCTACTTCGTCGGCGCGGTGCTGCTGCTGATCTTCGTCTACACGCTGAAGATCCTCCCCACCCCGCGGTACGTATCGCCGCTGGAGGACCCGCTCGCCTGGGCGCAGGGGATGGTGCTGCCCTGGCTGACGCTGGCGCTGATGTTCTCCGCGATCTACGCCCGGCTCGCCCGCGCCCAGATGGTCGAGACCCTCAACGAGGACTTCATCCGCACCGCCCGCGCCAAGGGGGCGCCGAAGCGGCGGGTCTACGGCCGGCACGCGCTGCGCGCCGCCATCACCCCGATCGTGACCGTCGCCGGGCTCGACGTGGGCAGCGCCCTGGGCGGCACGGTGATCACCGAGACCACCTTCGGGCTCCAGGGGCTGGGGCGCACGGCGGTCGAGGCGGTCCGGCAGGGGGACCTGCCGACCATCATGGCCACCGTTCTGCTCGCCGCCGTCTTCGTGGTGGTGGCGAACCTGGTGGTGGACCTGCTCTACGCCTTCATCGATCCGCGGGTCCGGCTCGGATGAGCAGGCCGCCGGCGTACGGGGATCGGCACGACCGGTCGCCCGCGCGCAAAGCGCCGGCGTGGTCGATGCGACGGAATTCTCAACCGGAGGAGTGAGGTATGCGAGCAAGACTCGTCACCGCCGCGGGCGGTGCGCTGGCACTGGCCGTGGCGCTCGGGGCGTGCAGTGAGAACACCGGGGACAGCGACGACGTCCTCGACCCCGACCAGGTCCGCACCGGTGCCATCGCCACCGACCCGAAGGACTCGTTGGGGCCGGCGCCGGAGGTGCCGGGCGCGACAAAGGGCGGCACGTTCCACATCCTGCGGGAGAGCAAGATCTCCCACCTCGACCCGCAGCGGGCGTACTCGTTCGCCGGCCTGATGGGCAGCCAGCTCTACGCCCGTACGCTGACCGCCTTCACCGACGACGGCAAGGGCAACGTCACCCTCGTCGGCGACCTCGCCGAGACCCCCGGCGCGAACGTCGACGGTGACTGCAAGGTCTGGGAATTCAAGATCAAGGACGGGGTGAAGTTCGAGGACGGCTCGGCGATCACCAGCAAGGAGATCGCGTACGGGATCGCCCGCTCGTTCAGCCCCGACCTCACCGGCGGCCCGACCTACCTGCAGGAGTGGCTGGCCGGCACCGCCCAGTTCGACACCGCCTGGCAGTTCGCCGAGAGCCCCGACTCCCTGCCGCCGGGACTGAGCACCCCGGACGACAAGACCCTGCGCTTCGAGTTCGCCCAGCCCCGCTGCGACCTTCCCTTCGCCGCGTCGCTGCCGGCCACCGCGCCGCTGCCGCCGGCCAAGGACACCGGGGTGAACCTCGACAACCAGCCCTTCTCCTCCGGGCCGTACAAGATCACGAAGCACACGCCCGGCGTGGAGCTGGTGCTGGAGCGCAACGAGCACTGGGACCCGAACACCGACCCGGTACGCCACCAGTACCCGGACCGGTTCGTCTGGTCTTTCGGCGCCGACCAGACCGCGCAGACCAACCGGGTCATCGCCGACACCGGCGACGACGCCGCCGCGGTCGCCACCGGCGCGGTCCCCGCGGAGCTGGTCTCCCGGGTCGCCGGAGACCCCGCGATCAAGGAGCGGACGCTCATCTCGGCCACGCCGAACGCGTTCCGCCTCGCCATCAACACCACCCGGGTCACCGACCTGTCGGTGCGGCAGGCGATCAACCACGCCATCGACCGCAGCAGCATCGTCAAGGGCCTCGGCGGCCAGTACGGCGCCGTCGCCTCCACCACTCTGCTGCCGCCGGCCACCCTCGGCTACCGCAACCACGACGCCTACCCGGCCGGCGAGAGCGGCGACCCGGGCAAGGCCAAGGAGCTGCTCGCCGGCCGGACCCCCGAGCTGGTGCTGGTCACCTCCGACGAGACGGTCGCCCAGGAGCGGGCCGGGCACATCAAGGCCGCGCTGGAGAAGGCCGGGTTCAAGATCGTCATCAAGCCGGTCCCGGCCGACGGCTACCTGGACACCGTCAAGAAGAAGGACAACCCGTACGACATCTGGGTCGACTCCTGGGCCGCGGACTGGCCCAGCGGCGCGGCGATCCTGCCGGTGCTCTTCGACGGCCGCAGCATCAAGGACGAGGGAAACAGCAACACCTCCCAGCTCAACGACCCGGGGATCAACGCCGAGTTCGACCGGGTGCTCGCCATGGACCCGGTCGCCCAGGCCGACGAGTGGTCGAAGCTCGACGAGCGGATCATGAAAGAGCACGCGCCGGCGGTGCCGCTCTACGTCGAGGTGGTGACAGTGGCGCACGGCTCCAAGGCCGGCGGCCTCTTCATCGGCAGCATCTTCGGCTGGACCAGCTTCGTCAACGCCTACGTCAAGCAGTAGGGCCGTGTCGTTCGCCGGCGCCGTCCACCCCGGACGGCGCCGGCGACGCCGCAGTCAGCCCGCCAGGGTTCGGTCCGGCCTTCTAGACGTTGCGGCGCAGGAAGTCCAGCTCCAGCCGGAGCAGCCGCTCGGCGATCCCGCCGGCCGCCATGTGCGTCACGCTCGGCAGCGGCAGCACCGAGTGCGGACGTCCCGAGGCCAGCAGCGCCGCCGAGAGCCGCCAGGTGTGCGCCGCCGAGACGTTGTCGTCGACCATCCCGTGCACCAGCAGCAGCGGACGGGCATCGTCGGGCCGGGCCGGCGGCTCCGCCGCCAGCTCCACCAGCGAGTGGTGCGCGTAGACCTCCGCCGCGTCCTGCGGCAACCCCAGATAGCGCTCCGTGTACGCCGTGTCGTACAGGGCCCAGTCGGTCACCGGCGCGCCGGCGATCCCGCAGCGGAACAGCTCCGGGCGGCGCAGCACCGCCAGCCCCGCCAGCCAGCCGCCGAACGACCAGCCGCGGATCGCCACCCGCTCCAGATCCAGATCGGGGTGCTTCTCCGTCAGCGAGGTCAGCGCGTCGATCTGGTCGCCGAGCACCACGTCGGCCACCCGCCGGTGGATCGCCTTCTCGAACGACGGGGTGATCCCCGGCGTACCGCGGTTGTCGATCGTCACCACGGCGAACCCGGCGTCGGCCAGCCACTGCCGTTCCAGCCACGCCGACCGGGCCGAGAGCACCTCCTGGTGGCCCGGCCCGCCGTAGCAGTCGAGCAGCACCGGCAGCTTGCGGCCGGTGACGTGCCCGCGGGGATAGAGCACCGCCGCCGGCATCCGCCGGTCGGTGACCCGGTCCAGCATCGGCCGCGGCGCGTACGGCGGTGTCGCGGCCAGCGACCGCAGCACGCCGATCTGCTCCCCGTCGCGCCAGACGCTCCACCGCACCCCGGGATGGTCCAGCGACGCCGCCCCGATCACTGTCACGTCCCCGCCGACGGCGGCGGTGTGCCAGCCCGGTTCGCTGGTGACCCGCTTGGCCTCCACACCCGCGCCGATCGTGGTGCGCACCCGGAACAGCTGCTGGTGGCCGGGGTCGCCGTCGCTCGCCTCCACCAGCACGTCGGCGCGGTTGCGCTCGGCCGGCAGCCGCCCCACCACCCGCCGTACGTAGAGCGACGGGGGCGTGAGCAGGGTGCCGTCGGCGAAGAGGCAGCGGGCGTCGTACCCGTCGTGGCCGAGTTCGCCGCCGACCAGCACCCGCCCGTCGGGCAGGTGCGCCGGGGTGCCGGGGATCGGCTCCACCCACCGGGGGTCGGCCAGCTCGGCGTGCACCTGGGTCTCCCCGGTGCGCGGGTCGATCGCCAGCACCAATCCGTGCTGCTGCTCCCGGCGCAGCACCGTGATCAGCGGATTGCCCGCCGTCCAGTGCACCGCCGCCAGGTACGGGTAGGTCTCCCGGTCCCAGTGCACGTCCACCCAGCCGCCGTCGAGGTCCAGCAGGTGCAGGCTGACATCGGCGTTGGCCCCGCCCGAGACCGGGTAGGCGAAATCGGTCGGTGTGCTCGACGGGTCGGCGGCGTCGTGCAGGTACCAGCGCGGCAGCCGGCTCTCGTCGACGCGGGCGGCGAGCAGGCTCTGCCCGTCCGGCGCCCACCAGTAGCCGCGGAAACGGCCGAACTCCTCCGCGGCCACGTACTCCGGCATGCCCCAGCAGATGCCGCGCTCCTGCTCGCCGGCGAGCAGGGTGTCCTCGCCGTCGGGGGCGATGACCCGCAGCTGGCTGTGGTTGCCGGGATCGGTGATGTACGCCAGCCGCTCCCCGGTCGGGTCGGGGTGGGCGTCCAGCGCCGGCCCGGCGGCCGCCACCTCCACCACGTCACCGGCGACGAGGTCGGCCCGGAAGAGCCGGCCGCCGAGGGTGAAGGCCGCGACCCGGGCGGCCGGGTCGGTCGCGTACGAGCCGATGCCCTCGGCGGCGAGCCGACGGCGTTCCCGCAGCGCCCGCTCGGCCGCCGGCAGTTGCGCCGCCTCGGTGGCGTCGCCGAGCAGCTGTGCCGGCTCGGCAACGAGCCGTTCGGTGCCGGTGGCGACGTCGAAGGACCAGAGGGCGTCGGCCGGATCCTCGGGTCCGCCCGACCGCAGGAAAAGCACCCGGGAACCGTCGTCGGCCACCGTCACCGCGCGGGGTTCGCCCCGGCGGAACCGGCCGGTCCGGGCGGCCAGCTCTGGATATTCCACATGGCGATCGTAGGACGGTGACAGCGCCGATGTGGCCGACCTGATGGACCGGGCCGGGCCGCTTCGGCGAGGCCGGAGGCTAGAGTGACGGACGTGACGAACCTGCCCGACCGAAGGCTTCTGCTGGTCCACGCGCACCCCGACGACGAGGCGATCGGCACCGGCGCGACGATGGCGCACTACGCCGCCGCCGGCGCCCACGTCACCCTGGTTACCTGCACCCTCGGCGAGGAGGGCGAGATCCACCTGCCGGAGCTTTCGCAGCTCGCGGCCGACCAGGCCGACCAGCTCGGCGGGTACCGGATCACCGAGCTCGCGGCAGCCTGTGCGGCGATGGGGGTGACCGACCACCGGTTCCTCGGCGGCGCCGGGCGCTACCGCGACTCCGGGATGATGGGGCTGCCGACCAACGACCACCCGCGGGCGTTCTGGCAGGCCGACCTCGACGTCGCCGCCGGTCACCTGGTGGAGATCATGCGCGAGCTCCGCCCGCAGGTGATGATCACGTACGACCCGAACGGCTTCTACGGCCACCCGGACCACATCCAGGCCCACCGGGTCGCGATGCGGGCCGCGGAACTGGCCGCCGCCGAGGGCTGCGCACCGGCGAAGATCTACTGGACGGCGATGCCCAAGAGCGCCCTCGCCGCGGGCGCGGAGGCCTTCGCCGAGTCGTCGGACAACCCCTTCGCCGGCGTCGACAACCTCGACGAGCTGCCCTTCGGTACGCCGGACGCCGAGATCGCGGCCCGCATCGACGCCACCGAGCAGCACCGGGCGAAGGAGGCGGCGATGCGGGCGCACGGCACCCAGATCCCGGCCAACTCCTGGCTCTACGTGGTGGCGGGCAACTTCGGCGGCGAGTTCATGGGCGTGGAGTACTACACCCTCGCCGCCGGTGAGAAGGGGCCGGGCTCCGGCCCGTACGGCTGGGAGGACGACCTCTTCGCCGGGCTCGACACCGGCAGCGGCGTCCCCGCCACGGCCGCCGCGCCGGCCGCCGGACAGTGACCACGGCCGCGATGACCTTCGAGTACGCGCAGTCGCCGGTCGCCGCCGAGCGCCGGCCGGTCGACCTCGCCCTGCGGATCGCCGGCGGGGTGGTGGCGGTGCTGGCGGCCCTGGTCACCGGCGTGCTCGAACTGCTCCTGGCGTACCTTCGGGTCGGTGGGGTGCTGATCGGGCTCGCCGTGCCGGTGACCGTGGTCGCCAACATCCTGCTGGCCCGCTTCGCGGTGGCCGCGGTCGGTCGCCGGTGGGCGCTCGCCCTGCCGACGCTGGCCTGGTTCGTGCTGATGGTGATCGCCGCGAGCCCGACCGAGGAGGGCGATCTGCTCCTGACCGGCAGTTGGGTCGGGTTGCTGATGCTCCTCGGTGGTTCCGTCACCTTCGCGGTGGTGGCGTTCCGCATGATCATGCAGGGGCCGGGGGGCCCCGTAGTTGACCTTCACGTGGTACATATTCGTGCCAGGGACCGGTGGTAGGACTTGTATCCGGGAGGCGACGACGTGGGCGACCGGGAGGAGAGTGCGATGAGGGACCGTAAGCTGCTGCTGGGAGTGCTGCCGGGGGTGCTGTTCGCGGTCAACGTCCTCGCCCGGCTGATCAACCGCTTCGCGCTGGAGGGTGAGCCGGCGGCGGTGGACCGCCTCTCGTTCGGCATGTTCGCCGTCCTCGCGGTGATCCTCGCGCTGGTCAGCTTCGTGATGGGCCGGCGGTACCCGCTGGCCCAGTGGAGCCCTTACGTCGGTGCCGGTGTGCTCATCGCGCTGGCGGCGACCGTACTGATCGGCCCCTTCGTCAGCGGCGGTGGACCGTTCGCCGACGGGGTGGACGCCTTCTTCGTGCAGATCGCCTTCTACCTCGGGTTCACCGCGGCCGGCGCGATCTTCGGCTACCTGGTCCTGATCACTCTCGGCAAGGACTACCGCTCCGAGTCGCTGCGGCGGCTCGCCGAGGCGAAGCTCAGCAAGCCCCGCCGCGTCGTCCGCCGCTGACGCTCAGGACCGGGCCGGCTCCCGGCGGTAGTGGTAGGTGTGGGCGGTGCGCAGGCCCAGCTCCCCGTAGAGCGCCACCGCTGCGGTGTTGCGCTCCTCGACCTGCAGGTAGACGTCGCGCGCCCCGGTCTCGGCGGCCCAGGTCGCCAGCGCCGTGATCACCTGCCGGGCCAGCCCCCGGCGACGCCACTGCGGCGCCACGACCATCGACGTCAGCCCGAGCCAACGGCCCTGGCCGGAGATGGTGCCGCGCCCGGCTGCGATCGGCTTCCCGGCGGCGTCGCGGATGGTGGCGAAGCGGACCTGCGGCGCGGCGCCGAGCACGTGCCGGGCCGCGTCCGGCAGCGGCACCTCCCGCCGGGCGGCGAACTCCAGCCAGTCCTCGGCCGGCCGCGCGTCGAGCGTCACCACCGCGGCGGATGCGTGCCCGTCTGGCGGGCTCACCGGGTCCGGCGCGGTCCCGTCGGAGGACCTCGCCGGCACGGGCCCGCCCAGTGCCTGCCGTACGGCCGCCAGTGGCGCGGTCTGCACCAGCACCGTCGGCGCCGCACTCCAGCCGAGCTGCTCCAGGATCGCGTCGGTACGCCGGGCCGCCGGCAGCGGAACACTGATCACGGCGGGCAGGCCGCGGGCGGCGTACCAGCGGCGGACCTCGTCGGCCGCGACGTCGAGCGGCAGCCCTGGATCGCCGACCGCCAGTGCGGAGTTGGCGCGCCCGGTCCAGCCCTGTGCCGCGCGCAGGATCCAGTCGCCGAGCCGTTCGCGTACCGGGGCCGGCCAGGCCTCGTCGGCGGCGAGCTCCAACTCGACGGTCTGCGCCGCGCTCGCCTGCCGGGACGGCGGCACCCGCTTGGCCCGGTGCACGTCGGTACGGGCGATGCGGACCTCGCCGGTGCGGGTGCGGATAGTGAGATGGGTCTCGTCCAGCGCGATGAGGTCACCGAGCGTGTCCGAGAAGAGGGGCCGCCCCTCCCGAACCGCCACAATCCGTCGGACGACCATCCGCTGGCCCAGATCCTGCTCTTTGAGCACGATCGACCTCCCCACTGGCGAGATACTAGGCTCACTATCGTCGCGGATGATCGCGAATGGCGTTTGCGGAGGAGAAGACCGGTGACCTACATCATCGCCGAGCCGTGCGTGGACGTGCTCGACAAGGCATGCATCGAAGAATGCCCTGTCGACTGCATCTACGAGGGCGGCCGGATGCTCTACATCCACCCCGACGAGTGTGTCGACTGCGGCGCCTGTGAGCCGGTCTGCCCCGTCGAGGCGATTTTCTACGAGGACGACGTGCCGGAGCAGTGGAAGGAGTACGTCTCGGCGAACCAGGAGTTCTTCACCGACCTGGGTTCCCCGGGCGGCGCTTCCAAGATCGGCAAGGTCGAGCAGGACGCTCCGCTCGTGGCGGCGCAGGCCCCGCGCGGAGACGCGCACTGAACCGGACCGGAGCCGTCTCCGGGAGACTTCCGGAGTTCACCTGGGACGTACTGGACGCCGCGGCCACTGTGGCCGCGGCGCATCCGGGCGGTCTCGTCAACCTCTCGATGGGCACACCGGTCGACCCGGTTCCCGAGGTGATCCGGCAGGCGCTGGCGGCGGCGTCGAACTCGCCCGGCTACCCGCTCACCGCCGGCACGCCGGCGCTGCGGGCGGCCATCACCGACTGGGTACGCCGCAGCTGCGGCGCCACCACCGAGGGTTTCGGTGTGCTGCCCACCATCGGCTCGAAGGAGCTGGTGGCCTGGCTGCCGACGCTGCTCGGCCTCGGCGCCGGTGACGTGGTGGTGGTGCCCAGGATCTGCTACCCGACGTACTCCGACGGGGTGCGGCTGGCGGGGGCGACCGAGGTGCGCGCCGATTCGCTCACCGCGCTCGGCCCCGATTCGCGGGTCCGGCTTGTCTGGATCAACTCGCCGGGCAACCCGACCGGCAAGGTGCTGCCCGCCGCGCATCTGCGCAAGGTGGTCGACTGGGCGCGGGAGCGCGGCGCGATCGTCGCCAGCGACGAGTGCTACCTGCCGCTGGGCTGGGACGCCGAGCCGGTCTCGGTGCTCGCGCCGGAGGTCTGCGGTGGCTCCTACGACAACGTCCTGGCGGTGCACTCGCTCTCCAAGCGCTCGAACCTGGCCGGCTACCGCGCCGGGTTCGTCGCCGGGGATCCGACGCTCGTCGCCGAGCTGCTCAAGATCCGCAAGCACGCCGGGATGATCGTGCCCGCTCCGGTGCAGGCGGCGATGGTGGCGGCGCTGCAGGACGAGACGCACGCCGCGGCGCAGAAGGAGCGTTACCGGGCCCGCCGGGACCGGCTGGTCGCGGCCTTCACCGGCGCCGGGTTCCGGATCGACGACTCCCAGGCGGGGCTCTACCTCTGGGCCACCCGCGACGAGGAGTGCTGGGCCAGTGTGGACTGGCTGGCGCGACGCGGGATCCTGGTCGCGCCCGGCGTCTTCTACGGCCCCGGCGGGGACCGGCACGTACGCGTCGCCCTCACCGAGTCCGACGAACGGATCGCCGAGGTCCCGGCCCGGCTGGCGCAATGACCTCGCCGGTGCGGGTCGCGGTGGTCGGTACCGGGTTGATCGGCGGTTCGGTTCTGCTGCGGCTGCGTGCGGTCGACGCCGAGGTGACCGCCTGGGATCCGGATCCGGCGATCCGCGCGGAGGGCCGCCGCCGGGGACTGAACTTCACCGACGACCTCGCGACGGCGGTCCGGGACCGCGATGTCGTCTTCCTCGCCGGGCCTCTGCCGACACTGCCAGCGACGCTGGCCGAGGTCGCCACGGTCACCGGCGCGCAGTGCGTGCTCACCGATGTCGGCAGCACCAAGTCCGCCGTCGCCGCGCAGGCGCGCGCGCAGGGTTTGCAGGCGCGTTTCGTGCCGGGGCATCCGATGGCCGGCGCCGAACGGGCCGGGCTGATGGCCGCCGACCCGGACCTCTTCACCGGTGCGGCCTGGGCGCTCTGTCCCGAGCCGGCGGCGATCGGTCCGTTCCGCTTCCTGACCGCCCTGCTGGGGGAGGTCTTCGCCGCCCGGGTGGTGCCGATGACCCCGGCCACGCACGACCGGGTGGTGGCGCTCTCCTCGCACGTGCCGCACCTGCTCGCCGGTGGACTGGCCGGGGCGGTGGCGGCCTCTCCCATGCGCGAGGCGGTGCTCAGCCTCGCCGCCGGCAGTTTCCGCGACGGCAGCCGGGTCGCGGCGACCCCGGCGAAGCGCACCGCGGACATGCTCCTGGGCAACCGCGACAGCGTGCTGGAGCAGTTGGCCGAGGTGAGCGCTGTCCTCGACGACCTCGCCGCGGCGGTGCGCGCCGGTGACGCGGCCGCGCTGATCGACCGCTACCAGGCGGCCCGTGAGGTCCGGGGCGACCTGACCGGCCGTACATACGACGAGGTGGAGCTCTCCTTCCCGGCCCACGCCGCCGAGGCGGAACTGGCGGCTCTGGTGACGCTCGCCGAGCAGGGTGGTCACCTCACCGGCTGCCGCCGTGACGCGGCGGTGGTGGTCTACTCCGGACGCCGTCCGTCAATCGACCGACACGGATGACCGGCGGGGCGGTCGAGCCCCCGCTAGGGTGAGCCCATGGTTGATTCCCCGGTCGTTACCGTCCACGGTGAGGCGTCCCGTGAAGTGCCGCCGGAGATCGCCCGGTTCGCGGTGACGGTCCAGGCCCGCGACAAGGACCGGCAGGCGGCGCTCGCCCGGCTCGCCGAGCGGGCGGCCGCCGTCCGGGTGCTGATCGAGGAGTACGCCGACGCCGTTGAACGCCGGGAGACCGGCGCGCTCCAGGTCCGGCCGGAGCTCAAGCGCTCCGGGGAGCGGGTGGTCGCCTACAACGGACGGGTTACCACCACGGTCACGGTCACCGACTTCACCGTCCTTGGTGAGCTGATGCTGCGCCTGGCCGACCAGGACCAGGTCGAGATCTCCGGGCCGTGGTGGTCGCTGCGTCCGGAGAGCCGGGCCGCCGTCGAGGTGCGTCAGGCCGCGGTGCGGGACGCGATCGAGCGGGGACGGGAGTACGCCGGCGCGCTCGGTGCCCGGGTGACCGCGCTGCTGGAGCTCGCCGACGAGGGTGGCGCGGATCAGCCGCTGATGATGGCCCGGGCCGGCTTCTCGATGGGCGAGGCGCCGGAGCTGGAGCTCGACCCGCAGCCGCAGACGGTACGGGCGGGTGTGCGGGCGCGCTTCGCGATCAGCGAGCCGGACCTGGGTTGACAACGCCGGCGCCGGTGGGATTCGCGCAGCTGCTGGCGCGGGCACATGCCCTGGCCGGACGGGGTTCCCGGCAGCTGCTCGGCGTCACCGGCGCACCCGGGGCCGGCAAGTCGACCCTCGCCGAGCGGCTCGTCGCCGCGCTCGGCCCCGCGGCGCGGCTGGTGCCCATGGACGGTTTCCACCTGGCCCAGGCCGAGCTGCGCCGCCTCGGACGCGCCGACCGCAAGGGCGCCCCGGACACCTTCGACGGGTACGGCTTCGTGGCGCTGCTGCGGCGGCTGCGCGAGGCGCCGCCGGAGACGGTCTATGCGCCGACGTTCCGCCGGGACCTGGAGGAGCCGGTCGCCGGGGCGATCGCGGTGCCGCCGTCGGTGCGGCTCGTGGTGACCGAGGGGAACTATCTGCTGCTGCCGCAGGCGCCCTGGGACGCGGTGCGTCCGCTGCTCGACGAGGCGTGGTTCCTGGATGCCGACGCGCGGCTGCGGCGGGACCGGCTGGTCGCCCGGCACGTCGAGTTCGGGCGGGCGCCCGGGCCGGCGCGGGCGTGGGTGCGCGACAGCGACGAACCCAACGCGGCGCTGATCGCCCCCACCGCCGCCCGCGCCGACCTGGTGTTCCGCCTGGCCTAACCGGTGTGGTGCACGCTGCGGGGCTGGTCGCTGCCGGGGCGGGGCAGTGGCAGCGGACGGCTCAGCAGGGTCACCACGCGGTCGCGTTCGCGCAGGAACGCCGGGTCGAGCGGGTAGTCGCCGTGGCTGCGGATGGGCGGGTCCTCGACCTCACCGGCGCTGGGGTGCAGCGCCTGCGGATCGGGCATCCGCACGTCCCGGGCGCCGGCGTCCACCGGCCAGCCGAGCGGGTCGGTCCGCCGCCAGAAGTTCGTCCAGCGAACCGTGCCGCCGTCTTCACACAGCGACTCGGAGACCGCGCGGAGCCGAACCGGACCGAAGAAGGCGGGGAAGACCCGGCCGTAGAGACGTTCCAGCTGGCAGCCGTAGGAGAAGAGCCAGGTCCGCCGGCGCCACTGCGCCGGCATCTGCAGGACGGCGGCGGCGGAGAGGACCGCGCCCTGGCTGTGGCCGGAGAGGATCACCGCGTCCATCCGGCGCGGATCGTCGGCGGCCAGCGCCATCAGCCCGGCGGCGCGGGTCTGCAGCTGCGGCACTGCCCGTTCGGCGTAGCTCGGCGGGGCGAGCGGGTGCGCGGCGCGGGGCCAGAAGGTGCCGACGTCCCAGATCACGCCGATCGAGCGGCGGACGTTGTCGTGCCGGTAGAGCAGCAGGCCGACCGCGGCCACCAGTACCGGAAGCCAGCCGAGCAGCACGCCACCGACGTCGGCCATGCCCTGGGCGAGCCCGGCCCAGCCGTCGGCGGCTGCGGCGCCGCGGGCGTGGGCCGCCAGCGGCCGGCTGCCGGAGAGGACACCGGCGGTGCCGGCGAGGGCCAGCAGTGCCAGGGTGAGGACGAAGTGGCCGCTGAGGGTGAGGGCGTGTTCGCCGATCAGCCGGTGCAGCCCCTGGTAGGCCGCGACGTCGCGGGCACGGCGGCGCTCGTGGGCCGAGAGCTCGCTGCCCTCGGGGGCGAGCGCCGCCAGCTTCTCCTTGCGCAGTCGCTTGTAGAGGGCCCAGCCGCGCAGCACGGTGACGATGACGGCCGCCAGGGCGATGACGTAGACCAGCCCGGCCCAGCCGATCGGCTGAGGTGCGGTGATCGCCGAGAAGCCGGCCGGGGCGGAGCCGCCGTTGAGCCAGTCGGTGGTCCAGTAGATCATTCCGGCGCTGTAGGCGATGCCGAGCAGCCAGCCGAGGGTGGCGAGCACCGCGGGGCCGAGGCCGTGCCAGGCGGCGCCGTCGTCGCCGTGCTGATCCGCTTCGACGCGGGGCAGGAGCAGCCCGGCCGCGGCGAGCCCGAGCGTGGCGACGGCGAGCACCGAGGTGGTGAGCCACTGCGGCGCCGCCGGCAGCAGCGGCAGCAGGTCGCTTCGCCAGCACCAGGCGGCGCCGCCGGCGAGCAGCGCCACGGCGGGCAGCGCCAGCGCCCGCCGTCCGCAGCGGCTGACCGCGCCGATGGCGATCAGCAGCAGCGCCTGCGCCGCGCCGAAGGAGGCGAGGATCCGGTCGAAGCCGGGCAGGGAGCGGTCCTGCAGGCAGCCGGGCAGCGTCGGATCCTGCAGGCACCCGTGTGGCGGGCGCAGCTGCGCCATGGGTACGCCGGCCGGCCCGTCCGGCAGGAGCAGCAGCGTCATAGTGCCGAGCAGGCCGGCGCCGGTGAGCACGGCGATCAGCACGCTCCACGGTCCGAGCGGGGTCTTGCCGGCCCGGCGGGTCAGGTACGGCTGTCCGAGCGCGATCAGGGTGATGACCGCCGGCAGTGCGAAGAGCGCGACGGTGCCCCAGGCCAGCACGGCGCGGGCGCCCTGCGGCGGGTCCATGTGCAGGACAGCGGCGAGCGGTACGGCGGCGGCGACGCTCACGCCGGCGCAGAGGTGCAGGACGGCTGCGCGCCGTACCTGGCCTTCGCCGCACCAGAAGGTCGGGTCCTGCAGCGGGTTGACCGGCGGGGCGGTGTTCGGTGCGCCGGCCGGCCCGGCGGGCAGTTCGGCCTCGTACTGGTAGGTCCGCCAGGTGAGCCGGCCGATGACGGCGAGCATGGCGAGCGGGACGAGCAGGCCGAGCGCCAGGGAGCGGGCACCGGTGCCCCACCAGCCGCCGCTGAGGAACTCCCAGGAGCCGGGGATGCGGCGCAGGCAGGCGGCGTCGACGCACTGCCAGCCGATGAGGTCCACGCCGATGCCGGTGGCGGCGAGCACCAGCGTGCCGGTCAGGCTCAGGCAGAAGAGGCGGATCAGCCAGGCGGCGATGCCGGCGCGGCTGCTCCAGCGTTCGGTGACCGGGTCGGCGGGGATGCCGGTGCGGGCGGGCAGTGCGATGTTGGCGAGCGTGAACGGCAGCAGCACCGTCCACAGTGCGCGCTCGATGTCCTTGGCGGCGCGGGCGCCGGAGGTGAGCTGCCCCCAGCTGTACGCCTCGGTGGTGAGGCCCGCGGTGGGGTCGCGGGCCGATTCGCGGTAGAAGCCGGTGGTGTCGTCGCCGGCGACGCGGGTCGGGTGGGGGTCTTCGGTGTCGGACTTCTCCATGCAGAGGATCTCTGCCGGGGAGGTGTTCGAAACGCCGTGCACCCGGAGTTCGAGTATCTGCGCCATCGCAGCCTCCCGGAGAGTGACGGATTCACTACACAGAGTGCACCTCATCACACCGATCGGCTACCCTCTTACGGGTGAATCGGCCGGAAACTGCGCCGTACTCCCAATTTTTTTGTGTCCGGGCTTACACTGCACGGCCCGGCGGTCCGGAGGCTGTCACATCAATTGCCGCGGCGGGCGCCGAGTGGCGATATCGCGGCACGGAAACGCGCGGCGGATATCAGCTCACCGTGCGGATGACGCGGGCCGGACTGCCGACCGCGACCACCCCGGGCGGCAGGTCCCGGGTGACCACGGCGCCGGCCCCGACCACGGTGTCCGCCCCGATGGTGACCCCGGCCAGGACGATCGCCCCACCGCCGAGCCAGACGTTGTCGCCGATCACGATCGGCTTCGCCGCCTCCCAGCCGGCCCGCCGCGGCTCCGGCTCCACCGGATGCGTCGGCGTCAGCACCTGCACATGCGGTCCGAACTGGACGTTGCGCCCGATGGTGATCGGTGCGACGTCCAGCAGCGTCACGCCGAAGTTCAGGAAACTCCCCGCGCCGATGCTGATGTACCGGCCGTAGTCGCAGTAGAAGGGCGGGCGGATCTGCACGTCCGCGGCGACGGAACCGAGCAGCTCACCGAGCAGGTCGGCGCGGAGCTGCGCCTCGGTGGCCCGGGTGGCGTTGAAGCGCTCCATCAGGTCGGCGGCGCGGGCGAGGTTGGCGGCGAGCTCGGGGTCGTCGGCGTGGTAGAGCTCCCCGGCGAGCATGCGCTCCTTCATCGACGTCATGGCTCCGATCCTGCTCTGTACGGATGGCCCGCGTCCAATCTTTCGCGCAACGCTCCGACCTCGCCGAAAGGGCGACGGGGGGCATTGAGATATGGACAGTTATGAAAGAATGTGCCGATCCGTCCACCGATACCGGAGGTTTCGTTGCAGAAATCCGGAAAGAGATGGGGCACGATCGGTTCAGCGCTGGTCCTGCTGCTCGGCGTGGCCGCGCCGGGAGTGGCAGCACCGGGCACTGACACACCGGCCGGGGAGCCGGGGCGGGTCGCCGCCGCCGCACCCGGCCAGGCGCCCGTGCGGGTCACCCTGATCACCGGCGACCAGGTCACCGCCGCCGGCAACAAGCTGACCGTACGGCCCGGCGCCGGACGTGAAGGCATGACGTTCCAGAGCCGGCGGGTCGGCGGGCACGTCCACGTCGTACCGCGCGACGCCGAGGCGCTGATCCGGGCCGGCCGCCTGGACGCCCGCCTCTTCGACGTCACCACGCTGGCCGAGTACGGCTACGGCGACGCCGAGCGCGACGACCTGCCGCTGCTGCTGACCTACGCCAACGGGATCAGTGCGCGTTCGGCCGCCGACGGCGTAACGATCACCCGGCAGTTGCCCGCGATCGACGGCGCCGCGGGGGTGGTCGACAAGGACGAGGCCACCGAGGTCTGGAACCAGATCACCGGGCAGGCCGGCGCGCGTGCCGCCGCGGGCGTCCCGGAGCGGATCTGGCTCGACGGCCGGCGCAAGGTCTCCCTGGACCGCAGCGTCGCCCAGATCGGGGCGCCGGCCGCGTACGAGGCCGGGCTGACCGGGGCGGGCGTCACCGTCGCGGTGCTCGACACCGGCGTCGACGCCACCCACCCGGACCTGGCCGGCCGCGTCGCCGAGGCACGCAACTTCAGCGAGACGCCCGAGGCCACCGACACGGTCGGGCACGGCACCCACGTCGCCTCCATCATCGCCGGCAGCGGCGCCGCCTCCGACGGCCGGTACCGGGGCGTGGCGCCGGACGCCACCCTGGTCAGCGGCAAGGTCTGCGAGAGCGACTGGTGCACCGACTCGGCGATCCTCGCCGGGATGCACTGGGCCGCGGTCGAGCAGCGCGCCGCGGTGATCAACATCAGCCTCGGCGGGACCGACACGCCGGAGATCGATCCGCTCGAGGAGGCGGTCAACACTCTCACCGCCGAGACCGGCTCGCTCTTCGTCGTCTCCGCCGGCAACGACGGCGACTTCGCCCCAGTCGGCTCGCCGGCCAGCGCCGACGCCGCGCTCGCCGTCGGCGCCGTCGACTCCGACGACCAGCTGGCGTACTTCTCCAGCCGCGGACCGCGCACCGGCGACGACGGCCTCAAGCCCGATGTCACCGCACCCGGCGTCGGGATCGTCGCCGCCCGCGCCGTCGAGGGCGTCATCGGCGATCCGGTCGGGGAGGGCTACGTCGCCCTCTCCGGCACCTCGATGGCGGCCCCGCACGTCGCCGCCGCCGCGGCGCTCCTGGCGCAGCAGCATCCGGAATGGGCGGCCGGGCAGCTCAAGAGCGTGCTCATGGGCTCCGCGGCGCCGAACCCGGAGCTGACGGCGTACGAGCAGGGAGCCGGGCGGATCGACGTGGCGCGGGCGATCGACCAGACCGTGACCAGCGAACCGACCGGCATCTCCTTCGGCCGGACGCTCTGGCCGCACGACGACGACGAGCCGATCACCCGGGAGCTGACCTACCACAACTCCGGTGACACCGATCTGGTGCTCAGCCTGACCGCGGAGGTCAGCGGCCCCGGTGGCGCCGCCGCGCCGGACGGGCTCTTCCGGTTCGGCACCGACCGGCTCACCGTCCCGGCGGGCGGCAAGGCCGAGGTCGCCGTCACCGTCGACACCCGGGTGGGCGGACCGGACGGGCACTGGAGCGGCCGGGTGGTTGCCCGGGCCGGGGACGTCGCCGTGCAGACCCCGGTCGCGGTCAACAAGGAGGTGGAGAGCTACGAGCTCACCCTCGACTTCGTCGACCTCGATCTGGGCGGCGAAGCCGGGCACCGGGCCACGCTCCTCAGTCTCGACGAGTTCCGCTTGCCGATCGACGAGACCGGCCAGACGGCGCGGCTGCGGCTGCCGAAGGGGCGATACGGCGTGCACACCACCTTCTGGGCGGTGGACGCCGACGCCGTGCGTGACGAGGCGGCGGTGCTGGCCGCGCCGGAGTTGATCCTGGACCGGGACGTGCGCCTCACCATCGACGCCAACCGCTCCGCCCCGGTCCGCCTGACGGTGCCGGACCGCGACGCCACCGGTGTGCTGGCGACCATCGACGGCAACTATTTCGGCGCGGACGCCGCTTACAGCTTTGGAATGTTCAGCGACAACTACGACGGGTTCCGCAGCGGCCAGATCGGTGCGGCCGTTGCGGCGGAGCGGTTCGTCGCCTCCTTCGCCGCCCAGTGGGCGGACGCCGAGGCGGCGAGCAGCCCGTACCTCTACGCGGTCGCCGCGGCGGTACCCGGGCGGATGCCGACGGGGTTCGTGCGTGACTACCGCAGGCGGGACCTCGCCGTGGTCGTCCAGGAGTTCGCCGCGTCCGGCGGGGGACTGCTGGCCGAACGGTCGGTCTTCGCCGATGTCGGCTACAACACCGGCGGCTGGGCCTCGGTCCTGCCGACCGCTACGCCCGGCCGGCGGGTGGAGTACGTCAACACCGACGGCGTGCGCTGGGACTCCTCCATCGCATTCGGCACTCCGGTGCAGGACCTGCCCTGGCTGGACGTCCAGGCCGAACTGCAGGAGTACGGCGCGCGGTACCGGGGCGGCCGGCAGTACCGCGACCGGTGGAACGCCGCGCCGCTGAGCCAGTCCTTCGCCGAGGTTCCGTGGGGAGCCGCCGGTCTGTTCCGGACCGGTGACGTCATCAACCTCCTGGTGCCGCTGCACTCCGACGCCGCCGGGCATGCCGGCGGGTCGCTCACCGACACCGCCCGGACGGCCCTGTACCGCGACGGCGTGCTCGTCGGCGAGTCCGCCGAGCCCGGGTACGGCGCGTTCGAGGTGCCGGCCGCCGCCGGCCGGTACCGCATGGAGACCGCGGCGACCCGGAGCTTCACTGACCTGAGCACCGAGGTCTCCACCTCCTGGAGCTTCCGCTCCGGCCCGGTGCGCGGTGACGAGCCGGTCATGCTCCCGGCGATGGCGGTGCGCTTCGCGCCGAAGCTGGACCTGCACAACAGCGCCCCCGCCGGCCGCGCCTTCGAGCTGCCGGTACGGGTCGAACAGCAGCCCGGCGCGCCGCGCGCGAAGGTCCGCACGGTCACCGTCGAGGTCTCCTACGACGGCGGCCGGAGCTGGAGCAAGGCGAAGGTCCGGCAGCAGGCCAAGGGCTGGACCGCACAGCTGCACCACCCGCGCGGGGCGCAGTACGTCTCGCTGCGGGCGACCGCCACCGACAGCGCCGGCAACAGCGTCACCCAGCGGGTGATCCAGGCGTACCGGCTGCGGTGAGAACGACGGGGCCCGGAGCGCGATCCGCGCTCCGGGCCCCGGTCGGCCTCATCAGTCCGTGGCGCGTGGGTGCCCGGTTCCCGCGTGTTTGATCCAGCAGGTTCGCGTCTCAAGGTCGGGCAGATACCAGATGCGGCCGCTGCCTGTGACCTCGTACTGCCACTGCGGCAGCATCTTTCCGTTGTGGACAGAGGTGGCGAGCGAACCCTTGAGCGGATGTTGTCGGTTGGTAGGGGGAGACGGAACTGGGTTCGACTCGATGGCCTCGAACGCAACACGGGTGTTGGCGGCTGACTGGCGGCAGAGTTCCTCCCAGCCCTTGGCTGCGTCGTTGGTGGCGAAACGCAACGTGTAGCCGCCGGGGCGCGGGGGAGGCGCCGCCCGGTCGCCTCGCTTGGCGCTCACTCGCCGGCTGGGCGCGCGACCGGCCCGAAGTCGTCGGCGCTGGGTGCGGAGAGGACCCGGTGCAGGTCGGGATCGGCGTGGATCTCGGCGGTGTGCCGCCATTCGGTGACCAGTTGCGATACGGCAGCGGTGTTGCCGATCGAGGCCGCGGCCTCTGCGATGGAAACGAACTCGTCGGCCATCTGCTTGGCGTCGGCCGGAGGTAGGAACCGTGCCCACGGCAACACGGCAGGCAGCAGGTCCCGGACAAGGTCGGGATCCCGGCGTACGGCGGCGGCCAGCAGCCGGGCGGTCAGGTCGACCATCTCGCCCTCGGCGGTTGCGCGATCGGCGGACATCAGCACGAGGTCGGCGGCGTCCCGACGACGCAGCCGCACCGCGCGGGTGCGAGCCAGCCGCTCGGTGGTTTCAGCCGGCTGGCGCAGCAGGTCGGAGAACGGTACGGACTCCAACGGTATCGACATGACATCAACACTACTTCAGAAGTCGGCTGACAGCTAGTGGTCGCACCGCTGAGCTGTACCGGGGCCCGGCGTGCCGGCTGCGGTGAGAACGACGGGGCCCGGAGCGCGATCCGCGCTCCGGGCCCCGTTCGGTACGGCGGGTTCAGTCGTTGAGGTGCAGCGCCGCGTTCAGTTCGATGCCCTTGCCGGTACGCGGCTTCGCCTCCAGCGCGCCGGTGACGGAGTTGCGCCAGAAGAGCAGGCCGTCGGCGCCGGAGAGCTCCAGCGCCTTCACGGTCCGCCCGTCCGGGAGGACGACCTTGGAGGCGGCGGTGAGGTAGCAGCCGGCCTCGACCACGCAGTCGTCGCCGAGGGAGATGCCCACACCGGAGTTCGCGCCGAGCAGGCTCCGCTCACCGATGCGGATCTTCTCCTTGCCGCCGCCGGAGAGCGTCCCCATCGTGGAGGCGCCGCCGCCGATGTCGGAGCCGTCGCCGACCACCACACCGGCGGAGATCCGCCCCTCGACCATCGAGGCGCCGAGCGTGCCGGCGTTGTAGTTGACGAAGCCCTCGTGCATGACCGTGGTACCCGGCGCCAAGTGCGCGCCGAGCCGGACCCGGTCCGCGTCAGCGATCCGCACCCCGGCCGGCGTCACGTAGTCGGCCATCCGCGGGAACTTGTCCATGCCGTAGACGGCCAGGTGCCGCCCGGCGGCCCGTTCGATGATCCGCAGCTCGTCGACCCGCTCCGGCGGGCACGGCCCGGCCGAGGTCCAGGCCACGTTCGGCAGCTTGCCGAAGATGCCGTCCAGGTTCAGCTCGTTCGGCCGCACCAGGCGGTGGGAGAGCAGGTGCAGCCGCAGGTACGCGTCGGCCGTGTCGGAGATCGGCTCGTCGAGCGAGCTGATCTCGGTGACCACCTCGACCGTACGCAGACCGGGCAGTGACCGGTCGCCGAGCGCGCCGGCCGGCACGCCGAGGGTGCGGTCGGCGTCGGCGGGAAGCTCGCCGAGCCCCAGCTTGCCGGCCGGGTACCAGGTGTCGAGCACCTGGCCGTCGGCGGTCGTCGTGGCCAGTCCAATGCCCCACGCGGGCTGCGCAGTCGTCACAGGTCACCTCTCGCTTTCAGGCCGCTGCCGTGCTCGGCCGGATGCCGCTGACGGTACCGTTCGCAGACATGGAGAACCCGCTGACCCCTGAGGTCCTGGCCGATCCGGTGAAGCTCACCCGGGCGCTGGTCGACATCGAGTCCGTCTCGCTCGACGAGAAGCACATCGCCGACTGTGTCGAGGAGGTGCTGCGCGGGGTGCCGCACCTGAGCACGTACCGGCACGGCAACACGGTGATGGCGCGTACGGAGCTGGGGCGGGCGCAGCGGGTGGTGCTCGCCGGGCACCTGGACACCGTGCCGATCAACAACAACTTCCCCTCCGAGCTCCGTGGCGACCTGCTCTACGGCTGCGGCACCTCCGACATGAAGTCCGGGGTGGCGCTGGCGTTGAACCTGGCGGTCACCGTCGCCGATCCGCGCTACGACGTGACGTACTTCTTCTACGAGGCCGAGGAGATCGAGGCCCGTTACAACGGGCTGACCCTGGTCTCGCAGGCCTACCCGCAGTGGCTGGAGGCGGACTTCGCGGTGCTGCTGGAGCCGACGCACGGGGTGGTCGAGGCGGGCTGCCAGGGCACGATGCGGGTCGTGGTGAGCACCACCGGCGCCCGGGCCCATTCGGCGCGGTCCTGGCGCGGCTCCAACGCCATCCACGCCGCCGGGGAGGTGCTGCGCCGGCTGGAGGGGTACGAGGCGCGGCGGGTGGAGATCGACGGCTGCGCGTACCGGGAAGGGCTCAACGCGGTGAAGATCGGCGGCGGGGTGGCGGGCAACGTGATCCCGGACCGCTGCGAGATCGAGGTCAACTACCGCTTCGCGCCGGACCGTACGCCCGAGCAGGCGCAGGAGCATCTGCGGGAGGTCTTCGCCGGCTACGAGATGCGGGTGACCGACTCCGCTCCCGGGGCGGCGCCGGGGTTGACGGCAGCGCCGGCGCAGGAGTTCCTGGCGGCGGTCGGCGCGGCGCCGGTCGGCAAGCTGGGCTGGACGGACGTGGCACGCTTCGCCGCGATGGGGATTCCGGCGCTGAACTTCGGCCCGGGGGACCCGAACCTGGCCCACCATGCCGACGAGCACGTGGAACTCGACAAGATCAGGGCGGGCGACGCGATTCTGCGCCGCTGGCTGAGCGGAGTCTGAGCACCCGCGTTCAGCAGGCGCAGGCCGCCGTCTCGGCGTCGGCGGTCTCGGCGATGTCGTCGGCGCCGACCGCCGTCCTGGCGGCTTCCTGCCGGGCGCGGCGGCGGTCGGCGACCACGTCCCGGATTCGCTGCTGCATCTGCCGCCGGATGCGGCTCATCTCGCGGTCACTGATCACGCATTCCTCCCTCTGCCACTCGACCCGCCCACCGCCATACTCGGTATGCATGGCCCGGCCATACCGCGTATGTAACTGTAGAGACGCGCCGCAACCGATTTTGGTTGCCGCCTCCGACACTTTTTCTGAGCGTGCCTGCCTCAACTGCCCGCTGATCACCTCCTCCACTACCGTTGGCCGTATGGATCACACCAGTGCGGCGGGGGGCGACCGGGTCAGCCCCGAACGGCAGCGGGCGATGCGGTTCCGGTATCGGGCACCGGCGGCGCACACCGCCGACCAGGGGCTGCTCGACTCCTGGGGACGTAACGAGTGGAAGACCCGGGACTCCTGGCGCTCCCTGCGGATCCTCTCCGAGTTCGTTGAAGGCTTCGACACCCTTGCCGACCTGCCGCCGGGCGTCAGCGTCTTCGGCTCCGCCCGCTCCAAGCGGGACAGCCCGGAGTACCAGCTGGCCCAGGAGGTTGGCGCCGCCCTGGCACGAGCCGGCTACACGGTGATCACGGGCGGCGGACCGGGCCTGATGGAGGCGGCCAACCGCGGTGCCGCCGAGGCCGACGGACTCTCGGTCGGTCTCGGCATCGAACTCCCCTTCGAGCAGGGGCTCAACGAGTGGGTGGACCTCGGCATCGAGTTCCGCTACTTCTTCGCCCGCAAGACCATGTTCGTGAAGTACTCCGAAGCCTTCGTCGTGCTGCCCGGCGGTTTCGGCACCCTCGATGAGCTCTTTGAGGCGCTCACCCTGGTGCAGACCGGCAAGATCACCCGGTTCCCGGTGGTGCTGATGGGCACCGACTACTGGCAGGGCCTGATCGACTGGATCCGCGCCACGATGGTCGCCGAGGGCAAGGTCGGACCCAACGACCTCGATCTGCTCTGCCTCACCGACGACCCGGCGGTCGCCGTCCGGCACATCATCGACTCGGCCGAGGCCCGCACCACCGAGCAGGAGTCGGTGCAGGAGACCGCCGTCGCCCAGCAGGCCGCCGACGCGTCCGCGCCGGACCCGAAGGGCTGAGTGGAGATGGCGAACATCTGCGTCTTCTGCGCCTCGTCCCAGCGGCTGGAGCAGCGCTGGCTGGACCTCGCCTTCGCCGTCGGCGCGGAGATCGCCCGGCGGGGCCACACCCTGGTCTCGGGTGGGGGCTGCGTCGGGATGATGGGCGCGGTCACCGACGGCGCCCGCTCGGCCGGTGGCCGTACGGTCGGGATCATTCCGCAGTCGCTGCTGGACCTGGAGGTCGCCGACCGGGCCGCCGACGAACTCGTCGTCACCGCGGACATGGCCAGCCGCAAGACCGCAATGGTGGAGCGCTCCGACGCCTTCCTCACCCTCCCCGGTGGGCTCGGCACCCTCGACGAGCTCTTCGAGGTCTGGACCACCGCGACGCTGGCCCAGCACGCCAAACCGATGGTGCTGCTCGACACCGAGGGCTTCTATCAGCCGATGCTGGCCTGGCTGAGCCAGCTCAGCGCCGCCGGGTTCATTCGCCCCTCCGGTCTGGAGCTGCTCGCCGTCACCACCACCGTGCCGGCCGCCGTCGACCTGATGGAGGAGCGGATCGGCGTCACCGGTCTGCGACAGGCCTCCCCGGCCGAGCCGCCGTCAGCCGGCAACGGTCGCGGCTGACGCCGGGCGGGGCGAGCACGACGGCCGACCGCCTCGCGGCGCGGCGCTGACGGGCGGGCGAGCACGACGGCCGACCGCCTCGCCCCCGTGCGGCGCTGACGGGCGGGGCGCGAACGCGTGGCAGCATGCCGGGGCGCGGGCGGTGGCCGTCACCCCGGCGTGATGAGATGGACGGCATGCAGGCGTACCGGCTGGTCCGCCGGCCGGCTGCGGCCGCGCCGGCGCGCCTCACCGACCCTGCCCAGCAGCAGGTGATCGCGCACACCGCCGGCCCGGCGCTGGTGCTCGGCGGCCCCGGCACCGGCAAGACCAGCACCCTGGTCGAGGCGGTCGCGGCCCGGGTCACCGAGGGCACCGACCCGGAGCACATCCTGGTGCTCACCTTCGGCCGCCGTGCCGCCAGCACGCTGCGCCACCGCATCGAGGCGCGGATCGCCGGCGCCGGGCACCGCGTGGTCCACGAACCGCTGGTACGCACCTTCCCGGCGTACGCCTTCGGGCTGCTGCGCCGCATCGCCGCCGAGCGCGGTGAGCCCTCGCCCCGGCTGCTCACCGGCCCGGAGCAGGACCTCATCATCCGGGAGCTGCTGGAGGTGGTCGGGGAGGAGCCCGAGGCCGAGGAGCCGGACCCGGTCGGCTGGCCGGAGGAGCTGCGACCGGCGCTGCGGACCCGCGCCTTCGCCGCCCAGCTGCGCGACCTGCTCCAGCGCGCCGCCGAACGCGGCGTCGGACCGGTCGAGCTGGCCCGCCTCGGTGAGCAGCTCGGCCGCGCCGACTGGCCCGCCGCCGCCCGCTTCCTGCGTGAGTACGTCGCCGTGCTCGCCCTGCGTGACGTCACCAACCGCGGCTCGATCGCCTACGACAACGCCGAACTTGTCCGCGCCGCCGCCGGCATGCTCCGCGACGACCCCGACCTGCTCGCCGCCGAGCGCCGCCGGCTCGCCTACGTCTACGTCGACGAACTCGCCGAGACCGACCCGGCCCAGCTCGACCTGCTGGAGCTGATCGCCGGCGGTGGCAAGAACCTCATCGCCTTCGGCGACCCCGACTCCTCGACGTACGCCTTCCGCGGCGCCGACCCCAGCGGTGTGAGCGCCTTCCCGGCGCGGTTTCGCACCGCCTCCGGCGCGCCGGCGCGGACCACCGTGCTGCGCACCTGCCACCGGCACGGCCCGGAGCTGCTCGCCGCCACCGGCCGGGTCGCCCGCCGGCTGCGGGGTCCGCGCACCCGTTCCGAGCTGGTCGCCGCGCCGCAGGCCGAGCCGGGCCGGGTGGAGGTGGCGACCTTCCGGTCGGCGACCAGCGAAGCCGCCCACCTGGCGCACACACTGCGGGCGGCGCACCTGCTCGACGGCGTGCCCTGGTCGCGGATGGCGGTGGTGATGCGCTCCAGTGCCCGGACCCTGCCGACCCTGCAGCGCGCCCTGCACGCCGCCGGGGTGCCGACCGTCGTGCACGGCGAGGACCTGCCCCTGCACCTGCAGCCTGCGGTCGCGCCGCTGCTGCTGTTGCTGCGCTGCGGACTGGAGCCGCACCGGCTCGACGAGGAGACCGCCGTCGCGCTGCTGCACTCCCCGCTCGGTGGCGCCGATCCGCTCGCCGAGCGGCGGCTGCGGCAGGGACTGCGGGCGCTGGCGCTCGCCCGCGGTGACCGCAGTCCCTCCGGTGACCTGCTGGTGGCGGCGTTACGCGACCCGGACGCGCTGGCGGCGATCGACCGGCGCTGGGCCGAACCGGCGCAGACGGTGGCGCGGTTGCTCGCCGTGGTAGGCGAGACCGCGGCCCGTCCCGGCGCCACCGTCGAGGACGTGCTCTGGGCCGCCTGGTCGGCCAGCGGGCTCGCCGAGCGCTGGTCGGCGGCGATCTGGCAGGCCGGGACAGTCTCCGGTGAGGACGACAGCGCCGCCCGCTGGCGTACCGCCGCCGCCGACCGGGACCTGGACGCGGTGCTGGTCCTCTTCGACGCCGCCGCGCGCTTCGTCGACCGGCTGCCCGGTGCGCGGACCGAGGTCTTCCTCGACCACGTGCTCGGGCAGGAACTGCCGGCCGACACGCTCGCCGCGACCGCCGACCGGGGGGACGCCGTCCGGCTGCTCACCGCCCACGCGGCCAAGGGGCTCGAGTGGGACCTGGTCGCCGTGGTCGGCGTACAGGAGGGGGTCTGGCCGGACCTGCGGCTGCGCGGCAGCGTGCTCGGCTCCGAACGGCTGGTCGACATCCTCGCCGGCCGGGCCGCGGGCGCCGGCAAGGTCGCCACCCTGGTCGGGCAGACCTCGGCCCTGCTCGACGAGGAGCGGCGGCTCTTCTACGTCGCGATCACCCGCGCCCGCCGGCGGCTCGTTGTCAGCGCGGTCGCCTCCGCCGCCGGTGGCGGCATCGACCACGACGAACAGCCGAGCCGCTTCCTGTACGAGCTCGGCGCGGTGCCCGTCGAGGCCGAACCGGGCGCGCAGCCGGCGGTCGAGGCGGGCGCGAAACCGGCCGGCCCGGCGGCCGAGGCGGCCACGCGGCCGGCGGGGGAGGCGGACGACGCGGACGAGGAGGCCGAGCCCTCGGCGCTGCCGCTGATCCGCCCGCCCCGGGCGCTCACCCTCGCCTCGCTCGTGGCCGAACTTCGCACCGCCGCCACCGACGCCGCCGCCCCCTACCACCACCGCCGTGCCGCGGCCGCCGAGCTGGCCCGCCTCACCGCCGCCGGCGTCCGGGGTGCCCACCCCGACCAGTGGTGGGGGCTGCGCGGGCTCTCCGACGACCGCCCCCTGGTCGACGAGGGCGAACCGGTCAAGGTCACTCCGTCCAGCATGGAGAGCGCACTGCGGTGCAGCCTGCGCTGGCTGCTGGAACGCCACGGCGGCAGCGGTCCGGCCAGCGCCGCCCAGGGCGTCGGCAACCTGGTGCACGCCGCGGCGATGCTCGCCGAGGACGCCCACGCCGACCGGGCCAAGCTGCTGGAGTACGTCACCGCCCGCTTCGACGTGATCGACCTGGCGGCCCGCTGGATGGCCGGGCCGGAGCTCTCCCGGGCCGAGGCGATGGTGGACAAGCTGCTGCGCTGGCTGGCGACCAACCCGCGCCGGCTGCTCGCCATCGAGCAGGAGTTCGCCGTCCGCCTCGACGACCCGGTCCACCCGATCGACCTCACCGGCCGGGTCGACCGGCTGGAGATCGACGATCAGGGCCGGCTGGTGGTGGTGGACCTCAAGACCGGCAAGACCACCGCCGTCGCCGGGACGGAGCTGGCCGAGCATCCGCAGCTCGGGGCGTACCAGGTCGCCGTCGCCGAAGGCGCCTTCGACGAGTTCGGGGCGGAGCCGGGCGGGGCCACGCTGGTGCAGCTCGGCACCGGCGCCGAGGCCCGGGAGCAGGCCCAGGAGGCGATCGCCGCCGACGCCGGCTGGGCGCAGGCGATGGTGCGGCGCACCGCCGAAACGATGGCCGCCTCCACCTTCGCCGCGGTCGCCAACTCCAAGTGCCGGGTCTGCCCGGTACGCAGCAGCTGCCCGATCTCCGGCCAGGGCCGTCAGGTCGTCGAGCCGCCACCCGGACCGGAGCCCGCATGAGCACCGACACCAGCGCCGGCCCGGCCCCGGCGCAGCGCAGCCCCGGCGCCGGCGGGTCGTACACGCCGGTCCAGCTGGCGAAGCTGCTGCGGCTGCACGCGCCCACCCGGGAGCAGGCGGAGATCATCGCCGCGCCGGTGGAGCCGCTGCTGGTGGTCGCCGGCGCGGGCTCCGGCAAGACCGAGACGATGGCGGCCCGGGTGGTCTGGCTGGTCGCCAACGGCCACGTCGCACCCGAGCAGATCCTCGGCCTCACCTTCACCCGCAAGGCCGCCGGCGAGCTCGGCACCCGGATCCGCACCCGGCTTGACCAGCTCGTACGCCGGCTGGGACGGCAGCAGCGCGACCCGGTCGCCGAGCTGCTCGCCGGCGAGCCGACAGTCGCCACCTACCACTCGTACGCGGCGCGGATCGTCACCGAACACGGCATCCGCGGCGGCCACGAACCCGCCACCCGGCTGCTCACCGAGGCGGCCCGCTGGCAGCTGGTCGACACCCTGGTCCGCGCCTACGACGGCGACATGTCCGGGGTGGACAGGATGCCTGGCACCATCACCGACGCGGTGCTGGCGCTCTCCGCCGAACTCGCCGAGCACCTGCGTACCCCCGGGGATCTGGCCGCCTGGACCGGGCGTTTCTTCGCCGAGGTGCAGGCCCGCCCCGGACGGGTCTACGCCGACGTGCGCAAGGCGCTGACGCTGGCTCAGGCGCGGCTGCGGCTGCTGCCGCTGGTGCGCGCGTACGAGCAGCGCAAGGAGCTCTTCGAGGCGATGGACTTCGGCGATCAGCTGGCCCGGGCCGCGCAGGTCGCCCGCGACCATCCCGAGGTCGGCGCGATCGAGCGGGAGCGCTACCGGGTGGTCCTGCTGGACGAGTACCAGGACACCAGCCACGCCCAGGTGGTGCTCCTCAACTCCCTCTTCGGCGGCGGCCACCCGGTGACCGCGGTCGGCGACCCCTGCCAGTCCATCTACGGCTGGCGCGGCGCCAGCGCCGGCACCCTGGACCGGTTCCCGGCGGAGTTCACCAACCGGGCGGGCCGGCCGGCCCGGACCCTGTCGCTGACAACGAGCTGGCGCAACCGGCCGGAGATCCTGACGGTCGCCAACCACCTCGCCGAGCCGCTGCGGGCGGCCGGGGCGCGGGTGCCCCGGCTGCGTCCCGCGTTCAGCGTCGACGAGCCGATCCCCACCCGCACCCCGCACGGAGCAGCCGGTGGCACAGTGCACTGCGCGCTGCTGCCCAGCTACGCCGACGAGGCCGAGTGGATCGCCGACAGTGTGCTCGCCGCCTGGCGGGGCAACGCCCGGATGCCGGACGCTCTGCCGGAGCAGATCCCGGTCACGAAGCGCCCCACCACGGCGGTGCTGGTCCGGGTCCGCAGCCAGATCCCGCCGATCGAGGCGGCGCTGCGCCGCCGGGGCCTGCCGGTCGAGGTGGTCGGACTCGGTGGGCTGCTCGACACCCCCGAGGTGCGCGACGTGATCTGCACGCTGCGGGTGCTCGCCGATCCCACCGACGGGGCGGCGCTGCTGCGCCTGCTCACCGGCGCCCGGTGGCGCATCGGTCCCCGCGACCTGGTTGCCCTGCACCGCCGGGCCCGGGTGATCGCCAACGCGCGCAAGGAGCTGATCCGCGGCGGGGAGACCGACGAGGAGATCGTCACCGACGTACTGGACGAGGCGACCCTGGTGGAGGCGCTGGCCGATCTCGGCCCCGCGCAGGCGTACTCCGCCGAGGGGTACGCCCGGCTGCGGGCGTACGGGCGGGAGCTGGCGCTGCTGCGCTACCGGATGGAGCAGTCGCTGCCGGACCTCATCGCCGACGTCGAACGCACCATCGGGCTGGACGTGGAGGTGGCGGTCCGGGCCGGCTGGGCCGCGGGTGGCGGTGACGCCGGGCTGGCCCGGGGGCACCTGGACGCCTTCGGTGACGTCGCCGCGCGCTTCGCCGGCGAGTCCCCGCAGGCCACCCTCTCCGGGTTCCTGGCGTTCCTGGCCGCGGCCGAGGACGAGGAGCGCGGACTCGCCCCCGGCGAGGTGGAGGTCGTCGAGGGGGCGGTGCAGATCCTCACCGCCCACGCCGCCAAAGGGCTGGAGTGGGAGGTCGTGGCCGCCGCCGGGCTGACCCGGGCGGTCTGGCCGGGGCCGGTGCGCAATTCCGACCACTACCTCGGCGGTCTCGGTGTGCTGCCCTTCCCGATGCGGGGCGACGCCGACGGGCTGCCGCTGCTGGAGCTCGCCGACACCGCCGACCAGCGGGGCGTGGCCGAGGCGTTCGGCGCCTTCACCGACCGCTGGCGCGAGCACGACGAGCGGGAGGAGCGGCGCCTGGCGTACGTGGCGGTGACCCGGCCCCGGCGGCTGCTGCTCTGCTCCGGTTACTGGTGGGGCGACGGCACGAAGCGCCCGCGTGGGCCGTCGGTCTTCCTGGAGGAGATCCGGGCGGGTTGCGCGGCCGGCGGGGACGGTTTCCTGGTGGACGCCTGGGCGCCGGAGCCGTCCCCGGAGAGCGCGAATCCGACGGCCGCGCAGGTGCTTCGGGCGCAGTGGCCGGCCGACCCGCTCGGCAGCCGCCGGCCGGTGATGGCCGAGGCCGCGGCGATGGTGCGCAGCTTCCTCATCGGCGACGGCGAGACCGCCGCCGGGCCGGCGAAGCCTGCGGACGAGGAGGGGACGGCAGACGAGGAAGGTCCGGCGAAGCCGGCTGGCGCAGGGGAGGCCGGGGTGCCGGCCGTGCCGGCCCAGGTGGCCGAGCCGCCGCCGGACGCCGTGGTGCTGCGCTGGCGACGCGAGGCGGATCTGCTCCTCGCCGAGCGGGCGCGCCGCGCCGACCACAGCGGTCCGGCGCAGGTCGCGTTGCCCGAGCACCTGACGGTGTCGCAGCTGGTGTCGCTGCGCCGGGATCCGCAGGCGCTGGCCCGGACACTGCGGCGGCCGGTGCCGGCCCCACCCGACCCGTACGCCCGGCGGGGCACCGCCTTCCACACCTGGCTGGAGCAGCGCTTCGGCGCCGACCGGCTGCTCGACCTGGACGAGCTGCCCGGCGCCGCCGACGCCGACGCCGCGCCGGACGAGGAGCTGGCGTTGCTGCAGGAGCGCTTCCTGGCCGGCGAGTGGGCCGATCGGACGCCGGTGGAGGTGGAGGTCCCCTTCGCGACCGTGGTCGGGGGCGTCGTTGTCCGGGGCCGGATGGATGCTGTCTTCACCGCACCCGGTGGCCGCTTCGACGTGGTCGACTGGAAGACCGGGCGACAGCCCGCCGGTGCGGCTGCCGAGGCGGCCGCGGTGCAGTTGGCGGCGTACCGGCTGGCCTGGGCGGAGCTGGCCGGGGTGCCGGTGGAGCGGGTGCGGGCGGCGTTCCACTACGTCCGGGACTCGGTGACCGTACGGCCGGCCGATCTTCTCGACGCCGAAGGGCTCGCGGCGCTGGTGGCGGGCCTTCCGGAGCACTCGGACCGGGGGTGAGTGCGAGACAGTGGCCGCCGACTCACCCACGACCCCCTTTCTCGTGCTAGGCTGATGCCGTTGCAGTTTTGGTTCCCAGAGACTCTTCCTTCTCCCCGGGCACTTGCGCGCGGAGAAGCTGGCTCTCAGATGCTCTGTAAGCGCCTGGTGAGTTCGAACCCAGGCGCGCTTTGTTGTGCCCGGATTCTTCGGGCGGGGCGACCAGAAGCGACAGACTGTCCAGGCCGATCTGGCCTGGGCGATCCTCTTCGGCCCGCAACACCTGCGGGTTCGATCGTTCCGTCAAGGAGACGAAACAAATGGCTATTGGCACCGTCAAGTGGTTCAACGCTGACAAGGGCTTCGGCTTCATCACCCCCGACGGCGGCGGCGCCGACGTCTTCGCCCACTTCTCGGCGATCCAGACCTCCGGCTACCGGAGCCTGGACGAGAACCAGCGGGTCGAGTTCGAGGTGACCCAGGGCCAGAAGGGCCCGCAGGCGGAGAACATCCGCCCGGTCTGAAGCTTGCCGGCACCCTGCCGCATCCCCTGATGCGGTGACTGGCAGTTCGCCACACCCGACCGGTGTGGTGGCGCGACCGGCCCGCGTCCCTCGTGGACGCGGGCCGGTACCGCGCACATTCACAGGTTCGTGCTTGCGACCACCGGCTGATTGCCGGTGACAAGCGCTATCTCGGCGGCTCTCGCCGGTGCGGCGCCCTTCCTCGACACGTGCCGCTTCGAGGGAAGGTCCCCGGATGAGCAGTACCGCCGTATCTTTTTCTGATGTCCCGCTCGCTCCGGCCCTGCTGGCCGAACTGACCGCACAGGGCATCATCAGCCCGTTTCCGATCCAGGTAGCCACGCTGCCCGACTCGCTGGCCGGACGTGACGTCCTCGGCCGCGGCCGGACCGGATCGGGCAAGACCCTCGCCTTCGGGCTCCCGCTGCTGTCCCGCACCGCCGGTCGTCAGTCGCGTCCCGGCCGTCCGCTGGCCCTGGTGCTGGTCCCGACCCGGGAACTCGCCCAGCAGGTGACCACCGCGCTGGCCCCGTACGCCCGCGCCGTCGGACTGCGCTGCGCCACGGTCGTCGGCGGCCTCTCGCTGCAGCGCCAGGCCGACGCGCTGCGCGCCGGCGCCGAGGTGGTCGTGGCGACCCCCGGCCGGCTGCACGACCTGATCAACCGCGGCGACTGCCGGCTGGACCAGGTCACCATCACGGTCCTCGACGAGGCCGACCAGATGGCCGACATGGGCTTCCTGCCGCAGGTCACCAAGCTGCTGGAGCAGGTCGCGCCGAAGGGGCAGCGGATGCTCTTCTCGGCCACTCTCGACGGTGGCGTCGACCGGCTGGTCCGCCGCTTCCTCACCAACCCGGTGTCGCACTCGGTCGACCCGGGCACCGCCACGGTCACCGCGATGACCCACCACGTGCTGCACGTGGATGCCGGCGACAAGAACAGCGCCCTGGCACACATCGCCGCCCGCGAGGGTCGGACGATCATGTTCATGGGTACCAAGCACCGCGCGGACCGCCTGGCCCGCCAGCTGCTCGCCAGTGGCGTACGGGCAGCGGCCCTGCACGGTGGCAAGTCCCAGCCGCAGCGCACCCGCATCCTGGAGCAGTTCCGCACCGGCCAGATCGACGCCCTGGTCGCCACCGACGTGGCGGCCCGCGGCATCCACGTCGACGGTCTCGACCTGGTGGTCAATGTGGACCCGCCGACGGAGGCCAAGGACTACCTGCACCGTGGCGGCCGGACCGCGCGGGCCGGCGAGTCCGGCACCGTTGTCACGCTGGTCCTTCCCGAGCAGCGGCGCGACATGGCCCGGCTGATGGCCGCGGCCGGTATCCGCCCGGAGTCGGCGAACGTACGCGCCGGCGACGCCGAGCTGGCCCGGGTCACCGGCGCCCGCGCGCCGTCCGGAGTCCCGGTGACCATCACCGCGCCCGCGCCCGCCGTGGCGCAGCGCCCCGCGCGCGCCGGCGCCGGCCGGTCGCGTCGCCCGCGTCGCCCCGCGAGCCGCGCCGCCTGACCCGGTTTCGCCACAGGCTCCACTCGTTCGTGCACCACGGCGCCCCGCGCCGCCTGACTCCGTTGCACCACGGGCTCCGGTTCTGAGTATCCGGGCTCTGTCCGCCTCGCCGGCCGCCGCACAGGATCGTCCTTAGGTCCGGCACTTCGAACCTGATCGGTGAGGGTGCCATCCGGCCGGATCGGCGAGGCTGGACATTTGCTGGTGGACAACGAGGTCGAAGGGGCGGATGCGGTGGCGGGGGCCGGCACGGCGGCACGGGAGTACCTGATGATCCTCCTGCTGGCCGGGGTGGGCCTGCTGCTCGCCGCGTTCGTGGCGTTCGCGCCCTGGTTGCCGCACGCGGACACCGGCGACTCCCGGGGCCGGGTGGTGGAGCTGCACCACCCGGGACCGCCATCGCCGCCGCACCCCAAGTTGAAGCTCGCCGGCTCCTGAACAGCCGGCACCGGTTTCGGCCGCGCCCCGGCTCTCTCCGCGGGGGTGAACCGGCCATGGGCGCGACCGCGGGGAGACCACGCGCGGGTAGGGTCGGTGCGTGGCCGAGAGACCCGACATCCCAGCAACGCACTATCCGGTCGAGCGGTTCACCCTCGACAACGGCCTGCGGGTGGTTCTCACCCCGGATCGCAGCGCCCCGGTCATCGGGGTGGCGGTCGTCTACGACGTGGGCATCCGCTCCGAGCCGGAGGGGCGTACCGGTTTCGCCCATCTCTTCGAGCACCTGATGTTCCAGGGCTCGCAGAACCTGGAGAAGCTGGCGCACTTCCGCCACGTCCAGGGCGCCGGCGGCACCTTCAACGGCTCGACCCACCTGGACTACACCGACTACTTCGAGACGCTGCCCAGCAACGCCCTGGAACGGGCGCTCTTCCTGGAGGCCGACCGGATGCGCGGTCCTCGGCTGACCGAGGAGAACCTGCGCAACCAGGTCGACGTGGTCAAGGAGGAGATCCGGGTCAACGTGCTCAACCGGCCGTACGGCGGCTTCCCGTGGCTGAGGCTGCCGCCGGTCATGTTCGACACCTTCGCCAACGCCCACGACGGGTACGGCTCCTTCGTCGACCTGGAGAGCGCCACCGTCGACGACGCCGCCGACTTCTTCCACCGCTACTACGCCTGCGGCAACGCCGTCCTGGCGGTCAGCGGGGACATCGACACCGCCGAGACGGCCCGGCTCATCGAACGGCACTTCGGTGACGTGCCGGCCCGGCCGGCACCGGAGCGGCCCAGCTTCGCCGAGCCGCCGTTGACGCAGGAACGGCGTGAGCAGTACACCGACGCGCTGGCCCCGCTGCCGGCGGTGGCGAGCGGCTGGCGGGTGCCGGACCCGATCAACGACTTCGCCGCCTACCTGCCGTACGTCGTGCTCGCCGAGGTCCTCACCGACGGTGACGCCTCGCGGCTGGTCGAGCGCCTCGTGCAGCGCGACCGCACGGTCACCGGCATCGGCGGCTACCTCGGGTTCATGGGCGACCCGTTCGACGTGCGCGACCCCACGGCCCTGCTGCTGCAGGCGCACCTGCCGCCGGGAGGGGACGTCGGCAAGGTGCTGCGCAGCGTCGACGAGGAGCTGGAGCGGCTCGCCGCCGACGGGCTCGGCGCGGGCGAACTCGCCCGGACCCAGGCGCGGATGGCCACCCACCTGCTGCGCGACACCGACGCGGTGCTCGGCCGGGCGCTGCAGATGGCGGTGCTGGAGCAGCAGCGCGGCAACCCGGGCCTGCTCAACGAGTTGCCCCATCTGATCGGCGAGGTCACCGAGGAACAGGTGCGGGCCGCCGCCGCGACACTGCGTCCGCAGGGCCGGGCGTCGATCGAGGTCGTACCCGGAGGTGCCAAGTGACCGTCGCTGCCGCCGCGCCCCGCGCGCTCCCCGCGCTGGGACCCAACCGTGAGCTCACCGTGCCGCAGGAGGCCGAGCGGACCCTCGCCAACGGGCTGACCGTGATCGCCGTACGGCGGCCGAGCGTGCCCCTGATCGAGCTGCGGCTCTGGATCCCGTTCGGTCAGACGCCGTTGGCCGCGGCGGCGGTGATGTCGCAGACGCTGCTGTCGGGCACCACGACGATGTCGACGGTGCAGATCGCCGCGGAGCTGCAGAAGGTCGGCGGCGGGCTCTCCGCCGGGCTCGACCCGGACCGGCTGATGATCTCCGGGACCGGACTGGTCACCGGGCTGGACCGGATCCTGGAGATCCTCGGCGAGGTCCTCACCGGCGCCGCCTTCCCCGATGACGAGGTCGGCACCGAGCGGGACCGGCTGGTCGACCGCATCGAGGTGGCGCTGAGCCAGCCCGCGCACCTGGTCCGGGCGGCACTGCTCAAGCGGATCTACGGCACCCACCCGTACGCGGTGCAGACCCCGGAGATCGCCGAGGTGCGCGACGTCGAACCCGCGCAGCTGCGGGCGGTGCACGCCGAGCGGGTGCATCCGGCCGGCGCGGTGCTGGTGCTGGTCGGCGACGTGGAGCCGCAGCGGGCGCTCGACGTCGCCGAGCGGGCGCTGGGGAGCTGGAGCGGTCCGGGGCGCCCGCCGCAGCTGCCGCCGGTGCCGCAGTTTGCTCCCGGGCCGCTGTTGCTGCTGGACCGGCCCGGTTCGGTGCAGTCATCGGTGCGCATCGCGCTGCCCGCGGTGGGGCGTACCCATCCGGACCACGCCGCGCTGCAGCTGGCGAACCTGGTCTTCGGCGGTTACTTCTCGTCCCGCTGGGTGGAGAACATCCGCGAGGACAAGGGCTACACCTACAGCCCGCACTCGCTGGTCGAGCACTCCGTCGCCGGGTCGACGCTGCTGCTCGCCACCGATGTGTCGACCGAGGTGACGGGTGCGGCGCTGCTGGAGACCTGGTACGAGCTGGGCCGGCTGGCGAGCCTGCCGCCGGAGCCCGAGGAGCTGGAGCAGGCGCGCCAGTACGCCCTGGGCACCTTGCAGCTCGGCATGTCCACCCAGGCCGGGCTGGCCGCGCTGACCAGCGCGTACGCCGGAAGTGGGCTGCGGTTGGCGTTCCTCGCCGAGCACGCGCACCGGCTGGCGACGGCGACCGCGGAGCAGGTCGCGCAGGCGGCGACACGGTATCTGGCGCCGGCGCGGGCCGCGACGGTGGTGCTCGGCGACGCTTCGGTGGTCGAGCCGCAGCTCGCCGCGCTCACCCCGGTCATGCTCTCGGCGGCCCCGTGAGCGATCCGCTCGTGCCGCCGCTGGCGCGCGGTTCGCTGGACCGGGCCGCGCACCGGCGGACCGATGGGCAGTGGTTGCGCCGGGCGTGGCAGCGGGCCCGGGTGCTGGTGGTCGCCCCGGTCGACGACGGACAGGCACTGGTGCGCGACGCGGGGGATCCGGAGCTGGTGCTGCTGCCGGCGGCGCGGGTGCCGGCGGGGGCCGAGGAGCGGCGGCTCTTCCTCGGGGTCGAGTCCGACGGCACGCCGGTTTTCGCCGTCGAGGGCGCGTTGCCGTCGGTGCCGGGGGCCCGTGCGGCGGGGCTGCGCGAGGTGGGGCATCTGCTTCCCGAGCGGGACGCCGGGCTGCTGACCACAGCGGTGGCGCTGGTCAACTGGCACGCCCGGCATCGCTACTCGCCGCTGACGGGCCGCCCGACGGTGGCGACGGAGGCCGGCTGGTGCCGGGTCGACGACACGGGCCACCGGATGTGGCCGCGCACCGACCCGGCGATGATCGTGATGGTGCAGGACGGGCTGCCGGGGGAGCGGGGACGCTGCCTGCTCGGCAACAACGTCGCCTGGCCGCAGCAGCCGGGTCTGCGCCGGTACTCCTGTCTGGCCGGGTACGTCGAGCCGGGGGAGTCGGCCGAGGCCGCGGTGGCGCGGGAGGTCGCCGAGGAGACCGGCGTGCCGGTCACCGACGTGCGGTACGTCGGCAGCCAGTCCTGGCCGTTCCCCGGTTCGCTGATGCTGGGCTACTTCGCCGGCGCCGATCCGGCGGCACCGGTGCGGGTCGATCCCACCGAGATCGCCGATGCCCGCTGGTTCTCGCGCCGGGAGATCGGTGACGTGCTCGCCGGCCGGCGGGTGCCGCTGGAGGACGGCCGGGATCTGATGCTCCCGCCGCCGTTGTCGATCGCGCACTTCCTGATCCGGCGCTGGCTGGCCGGCTAGGACACGCAGTTCTTCGCGGTGGCGCGACGCTCGCAGACGTACTGACCGCGGATCGTGCCGGTCGGCGACCGTCGGCGCCGTGGAGAGTCGACAGGGATGGGGCTGGCCCGCGGCTGCCGTTGCCGCGGCGCCGCGGGCCAGGTTCTCCTCCGTCCTCGCCGGGCCGGGTGTCTGTGATGGCCGGCGGCGTGGCGGATGTCGCGCCGGTCAGCCGTGCGGCAGGCCGGTCGGGTCGGCGAAGCCCAACCCGGTGGGATGGGCGGGGTCGCCGATGGGAAGCACCTTGACGCGCTGGCGGCCGGATCGGACGGCGCCGACCGCGGCGAGCGCCCGGGCCACGCAGAGTGCGGCGTCCCGGTCGTCGGCGTGCAGGATCTGCCGGCGTGGTTCGGGGCTTGACTGCTCGTCCCGCAGTCGGCCGCCTCGGGCCCAGACAGCGGCCAGGTCGGTGTCGGCTGCGCTGCGGATCTCGGTTCGGACGATCAGAAACCGCATTGTGTCTCCGAGTGGACTGCGGCCACGCGACGGCGGATGCCGTCGTGGAACTTCCACATCACTTATCGACATGTTACGCAGTGAAGTCGCACTGGCAAGTGAAATCGGCGAATGCATTAATCATTCGCCTTCGCTGGCCTGCGTGAATGAGCGCATACGGCAACCGCCGGGCCGCCCGTGTGGGCGCCCCGGCGGTTACTGTCCGACATCGGTCAGTTCAGGTCGTACCGGCCGCGCTTCGCTGCGGCGATGAACTCCTGCCAGTCGGCCCGGCCGAAGAGCAGGACCGCGCCGTCGCGGTCCTTGCTGTCGCGCAGGGCGACGGTCGTCTGTCCTGGCCCGAGCGGAGCGACCTGCACGCAGTTGGACATCTGGCTGCGAGTGCTGGTGCGCCACGCGGCATGCGCCAGGTGTGCGGGGCAGGCGGGGTAGGACGTAGCGGTCCTGGTTGTTTCCATGGCTGTCGCTCCTGGTCGTGAAGTGATGCGGCCGAGTGGCTGCCGTATCAGGACCGGTCGCGGTGGCCTGTGGGTCGTCGATCGGTCAGGGCTGCGGTGCTGCGGCTGCGCTGGGTCGGCGTCATCGCCGGCACCGGTGCGTCGCCCGCCCGGGCCGCCGCGAGGGAGAGCCAGGCGAGCGAGTCCGTCGCGGAGAGCGCCGCGGCGCTCAGCCACTCAAAAACCATCTTATATTGGTCGATGCCTGATTTGTTGCTAATTAAGAAGTTCTTGAAGTCGCTCTCGATCGCCAGCATCTCCGGATCCCGTGGGTCGGCGAAGCGGTAGAGCGAGAACGCCGTCGGCGGCAGATACCAGTCGGCGATCCGGGCGTCGCGGGGCAGGATCAGCAGCGTCACATGCGGCAGCCGGGCCAGCTCGCAGAGGCGGGCCAGCTGCTCGTCCATCATCTCCGGCGGCCCGGCCCGCAACCCCAGCGCGGACTCCTCCAGCACCGCCGTGTACCGGGGCGCCACGGCCTCGTCGGCGAGCAGCACCTGCCGGGACAGGCGCGCCGCCACCTCTGTGTCCGGGTCCGCCAGGTCGCCGCCGTTCTCCGGCTCGCCGTGATCGGCGCCGAGCGCGGCGGTGGAGAGGATGCGCACGCGCGCGTACTCCGGGGTCTGCAACAGCCCCGGCACCAGAGTCGGGCTGTACTCCCGGATCTCGGCGCAACCGGCCTCCAGCTCGGCGTAGCCGCGCTGGCGCGCCGTCATCACCGGGTACGACCGCAGCCAGACCCGGATGTCGCCGGCCTGCGCCGCGATGTGCATCAGATGCGCCCGCTGCGCCGGGCCGGCCCGGTACAGGTCGAGCAGATCGGCGACGTCGCCCGGGTCCGGACGGCTGCGGCCGTTCTCCAGCCGGGAGAGCTTCGACGCCGAGGCCCACCCCACCCGTTCGATGACCTGATCGCCGGTGAGGCCGGCCGCCTCACGCAGTGCGCGCAACTCCGCGCCGAGTCGCCGGCGACGAAGGATCGGGCTAACGGCAGGCACGCCAGTCCCCTTTGCACGTCGACCGGCCAATGGTGCGAACGGCCGGTAACCGTATGAAGTTCGCCCTCGACGCTCAGTATGGACTTTCCGCCCGCCGGAGGATGCCCCGGCGGGCGCGTGTCTCGGCGCAATCCGCGCCGCGCGGGTCAGCCGCCGATCTCGGCCAGGTGCTTCTTGACCTGCGTGATCGACGGGTTGGTCATGGCCGAGCCGTCCGGGAACTTGATGGTGGGCACGGTCTGGTTGCCGCCGTTGACGCTCATCACGTACTCGGCCGAGGCCGGGTCCTGCTCGATGTCGATCACCTCGTAGGCGATGCCCTCCCGGTCGAACTGCGACTTGAGCCGGTGGCAGTAGCCGCACCAGGGGGTGGAGTACATCGTCAGCATGATCGCTGCCCTTCGGTAGTCGGTTCGGTTTCAGTGGATCTTCGGCCAGGCTAGCCGCTGCGCCGCCGGCCCGAACTGACATGATTGCGTGCTGTGGCGGTCGACGCAGCGGTGCAACGCGTACTGGCCGGGCTGGACCCGGAGCAGTCCGCGGCCGTGACCGCGCCCGCCGGCCCGGTCTGCATCCTCGCCGGCGCCGGCACCGGCAAGACCCGCGCCATCACCTCCCGCATCGCCCACCGGGTTCTCATCGGTCAGGTCGTTCCCCGGCAGGTGCTCGCCGTCACCTTCACCGCCCGCGCCGCCGCCGAGATGCGGGCCCGGCTCACCGCCCTGGGCGCGACCGGAGTGCAGGCCCGCACCTTCCACGCCGCCGCGCTGCGCCAGGTGCGCTACTTCGCCCCCCGGCTGCTGCACGGCCGGTCGATGCCCGAACTGCTGGAGAGCAAGATCCGCCTGGTCACCGCCGCTGCCGCCCGCACCGGCCTGCGTACCGACCGGGCCGCGGCGCGGGACCTGGCCGGGGAGATCGAGTGGGCGAAGTCCTCGCTCGTCGAGCCGGGGGAGTACACCGTGGCCGCGGCGAAGGCCGCCCGCGAGACGCCGCACGAGCCGGCCCGGGTCGCCGAGGTCTTCGCCGCGTACGAGCAGCTCAAGCGCTCCGGCGGGGTGATCGACTTCGAGGACATGCTCCGCGCGGCGGTCTGGGGGATCGAGGAGCACCCGGACGTCGCCGAGGAGATCCGCAACCAGTACCGGCACTTCGTGGTCGACGAGTACCAGGACGTCAACCCGCTCCAGCAGCGGCTGCTGGAGGCCTGGATGGGACGGCGCGACGACCTGACGGTGGTCGGCGACGCCAGCCAGACGATCTATTCCTTCACCGGAGCCACCGCCGGTTACCTGATCGACTTCGCGAAGCGGCACCGCAACGCCGTGGTGGTGCGGCTGGTACGCGACTACCGCTCCACTCCGCAGGTCGTCGGGCTCGCCAACGCGGTGATCCGGCAGGCCCGGGGCGCCGAGGCCCGGCTGCGGCTGGACCTGGTCGGGCAGCGCCCGCCCGGCCCCGAGCCGGAGTTGCGGATCTTCACCGACGAACCGGCCGAGGCGGCGGCAGTGGCGACGCGCTGCCGCAGCCTGATCGCCGCCGGCACACCGGCGCGGGAGATCGCCGTGCTCTTCCGGGTCAATGCCCAGTCCGAGGCGTACGAGAAGGCGCTCGCCGACGCGGAGGTGCCGTACGTCGTACAGGGTGCCGAACGCTTCTTCGAGCGTCCCGAGGTGCGCCAGGCAGTGGTGGCGATGCGGGCGGCGACCCGCTCCCTCGACGGCGCGATGCCCCTGGTCGAGGCGGTGGTGCAGGCGCTGACGGCCACCGGCTGGAGTCCACAGACGCCGCCGCCGGGCGGCGCGGCCCGGGAACGCTGGGAGGCGGTCGCCGCCCTGGTCGCCCTCGCCGAGGAGTACGCCGCCACGCCGGCCGTCCTGCCGATCGGCGACTCGGCATCGGTGCAGCGCGCGCCGACGCTGGCCGACTTCTGCGAGGAGCTCGCACGGCGGGCCGCGGCACAGCACGCTCCCGCGGTGGAGGGGGTGACCCTCGCGTCGCTGCACTCGGCCAAGGGGCTGGAGTGGGACGCGGTCTTCCTGGTCGGCCTCGCCGACGGCACGCTCCCCACGATCCACGCCCGCACCCCCGAGCAGGTCGAGGAGGAGCGGCGCCTGCTCTACGTCGGCGTGACCCGGGCCCGGCAGTGGCTCTGGCTCTCCTACGGCGCGGCGCGTTCCCCAGGGGGCCGGCAGCGGCGGCCCTGCCGCTTCCTGCCCCAACTGGACCGTTCGGGCGCTGCGGGCACCGGGGCGGGCGCCGGGGCCGGTGGCGCCGCGGTGGCGGGCGGGAAGTCCGCTGCGGCACGCCGGCCGGCGCGCATCGTCTCCTGCCGGGTCTGCGGTGCGACCCTGCTGGCCGGGGCCGAGCGCAAACTCGGCCGCTGTGCCGGCTGCCCGTCCGATCTCGACGAGGAGCTGTACGCGCGGCTGCTCGACTGGCGGGCCCGGGCCGCCGCGCAGCAGCAGGTGCCGGCGTACGTGGTTTTCACCGATGCCACCATCACCGCGCTGGCGGAGCGGCGGCCGCAGCGGGCCGAGGAGCTGCTGGCCATCGGCGGTATCGGCGCGCGCAAGCTGGGCCTTTACGGCGAGGCGGTGCTGGCGCTGGTGGCCGGCGCGGCGGTCGACGAGATCGTGGCGGAAAAAAAGTTTTGAACTCGACCCGGAAATTCGTTTGCCCTCGCCCATAGGCGAGGAATAGCCTCAGTGCGCACCTGAGAGATGGCGGCATTGTCGCTGCTCAAAGGGGTATGACAGCCGTTCATCACGAGGTTAGGCCAGGAGGTGGCATCCATGGAGATCTACAACTACGCGATCACCGCGGCGCTACCGGCTGCCCTGCCGTTGCGTGAGCGAGCTTCGGTCGTCTCCGTGTGGCACCCGATGCCGGCGGTCCTCGCCCCGGCGCCGGCGGCCGTCCCGGCTCCGGTCACGGCGGCCGTCCCGGCTCCGGTCACGGCGGCCGTCCCGGCTCCGGTCACGGCGGCCGTCCCGGTCCCGCAGCAGGGGATCAGTGTCTTCGGCACCGAACACGGCCGCACCCTCTCGGGCGTCATCGGCGGCGTTCGCGTCAACGGCACGACTGGCATCAATGGCACCAATGGCATCACCAGCATCACCAAGAAGCGGATGGATCTCCGCGGTGTTCCACCTCGAGGCAGGCCGGTCTGACAACTCAGACCTCCGGCTCACCTCGAGGCCGCGGAACCCGTAACCGGGATCCGCGGCCTTAATTTTTTGTCCCGACTTTGTCGGAAGCAACGCGATCCACGAGATCGGCAACGAGAGAGAGGTGACCGGGCGATGAGCCTGGCCTTGGCCCCCGTCAGTCTTCCCGTCGACCTGGAGACGGCACTGCCGTGCCGCAAGTTCGACCCCGACCTGTGGTTCTCCGACGCGCCGGCGGAGCTCGAGCTGGCGAAGGCGCTCTGCGGCGACTGCCCGCTGCGGGTGGAGTGCCTCGCCGGGGCGCTGGAGCGGAACGAGCCCTGGGGTGTCTGGGGTGGCGAGATCTTCGAGCGCGGCGCGGTGGTGCCGCGCAAGCGGCCTCGTGGCCGTCCGCGCAAGGAGGACGCCGCCCGGGACGCCGCCCTGCGGGCGCAGACCGCCGCGCGCCCCGAGGACGTCCGTTCGGCAGCCTCCCGCGCGAAGGTCGGACTGGCGGCCTGAGATGCGAACCATCCGAATGCCAAACATCAGCAAGCCCGCCGGCGGCGGGAGCACCGAACAGACCACGACCGTCCGAAACGGAGTCACCGAGATGTATCTACTCACCGAAGCGTTGTCGAAGGTGCGAATGCGCCGGCCTCAGGCCGGCGGCAACACGCGCACTGAGGCACCCCGATCTGCCCGTTCCGTCACGATCGAGGCCCGTCGCCGGGCCGAGCGGGACCTGGGACTGTAGTGACCGGTCGCCGGGGTCTCCCGGCGACCGGACTTCAGGGGCGCGTGTCGCGGCGTGAGCAACGCTGGGGGACGCGCCCCTAACTCGTCCGGGCGTCGGGGTCGAGATCCGCCTCGGCGTCCGGGTCGAAGCCGGGCAGCCATTCGATCATGATCTGCCGGTACGGCGCCTTCGCCTGAAGCTGGCAGAGCACCCCGATGGAGCCGAGCGTGACACGGTGGATCAGCAGGTACGACGGTGGCAGGTTGAGCCGTCGGCTCAGCTGGTACGCCGGGGAGCGGGGGTTGCCGAGCCGGGCCGCCTCGCCGCGCAGCCAGGCCCGGGTGAAGCGGAACTCGTCCTCGATCACCGGGGCGAGCATCGGGGTCAGGAAGTCCAGCACCGCCTGTGCGTCGATCTTGTCGTCCGATTTGACGAAGCCCTCGACCCGCAGGCCCGCCACCACGCCCTCGGCGTCACCGGCCACGGCCAGGCCGAGGATCTCGCCGATCGGGTGCGGGGTGCCCTCGGGGAGCCGGGCCACCGCGCCGAAGTCGATCACACCGAGGCGGCCGTCGGGCAGGATGCGGAAGTTGCCGGGGTGCGGATCGGCGTGCAGCAGGCCGGCCCGCTCCGGCGCGGAGAGATGCAGCACGGCCATCAGCCGGCCCGCCTCGTCCCGCTGCTCCTCGGTGCCGTTGGCGATGATCTCCGACAGCGGGGTCCCCTCGACCCACTCGCTGATCAGCACCTGGGGCGCGACGGCGACGACCTCGGGGACGAAGATCTCCGGATCCTTTGCGTACGCCGCGGCGAAGGCGCGCTGTGACTCCGCCTCCATCTCGTAGTCGAGCTCTTCGGCGATGCGGTCGCGCATCTCGTTGAGCAGCGGCTTGATGTCGATGCCGGGCTGGATTGCCTTGAACATGCCGCTGAGCCGGGCGAGCTGTTTCATGTCGCCGAGCAGGGCGTCGCCCGCCCCCGGGTACTGGATCTTCACGGCTACCGGGCGCTGCGGTCGCCGCCGTCGGCGGCCGGTGGCGGTTGTCTCCACCGGGCCCCGCCAGATGGCCCGGTGCACCTGGCCGATGCTGGCCGCGGCGGTCGGGGTGTCGTCGAATTCGACGAAGAGTTCCCGCCAGTCGGGACCGAGCTGGTCGGCGAGCACCTTGTGCACGCTTGCGACGGGCAGCGGCGGCGCCGCCTCCTGGAGCTTCGTCAGGGCCTGCCGGTACGGCGACGAGACCTCCTCCGGCAGCGCCGCCTCAAAGATCGACAGCGCCTGCCCGAATTTCATCGCACCACCCTTGAGCTGCCCGAGGACGCTGAAGAGCTGCTCGGCGGTGCGCTGCTGGATCTCGGCGGAGACCATCTCCGAGGCCATTCCGGTCACCCGCTTGCCCATGCCCAGAACGGTTCGCCCGGCGAAGCCGAGTGGTAGCGAGGCGAGCTTTGCGGTCCGGGAGACGGCCCGGCGCGGAATGTCGGTCACCCGGCCATTGTTACCGACCGCGCGGGCGTACCGCTGCTCTGCGCGCTGCTGAGTGAAGGAAACCCGCATTCAGCCGCCACCCGCCGGGCAGTCGCAGTCCGGATGTGGTGGCCAGCCGCGGCGGCGCATCCGTCCCGGGGCGGTGACTTCGACGGCGCCGCCGACCGTGTCCGGCAGGCCCCCGTCGATCAGCGTGAGGGCCTCGGCGGTCGCCAGGGCGACGGCGGTGAGCAGGGGAGCCAGCGCACAGGGCTCGTCGCGCGGCGCTGTGGCGAGCTGGGCGGCGAGGGCGGGCCAGGCCGGGTCCCGGTCGCACCGGTGCAGGTCGAGGCAGTTGAGGCAGGGGCCGACCGGCGGGCGGACCAGCGGGCCGACGACCGGCACACCGTCGCGTACGCCGAGCAGCAGGTGCGCCTGGCGGCGCTGGGCGTATCCGGCGGCGAGCAGCGCCGCCGGCCGGTCGGTGCTGCCCTGCACCACCAGCGTGGCCCCGCGCCGCAGCGCGGTGGTCGTGGTGCCCGGGGCGGTCCGTTCGATGAGCGCGGCCACCGCGGCGGCGCGGTCACAGCCCAGGTCGGCGTCGGTCAGGCCGGTGCCCGGCAGGTCGGCTGACTCGACCCGGCCGTCGAGGTCGGGATGGACGTGACCGATGCCGGCCTGGGCCAGGGCCAGCGCCACCGGAGCCAGCAGCCGGCCGTGCCCGGTCACCACCACCCGGGCGGCACGGCGGCGGCGCAGCACGGCGGCCGGTGTCGCGGGGTGATCGGGCCCGCGCAGGGCCAGCGCGGCGGCCTCACCTCGTAGCCGGGCCCGGGCCGGGCCGGTCAGTTCGGCCGGGAGCAGGGTGGCCGCGGCGATCACCAGCCCGGCGCTGCGCAGCGCGTTGAGCAGGCTCTCGGCAGCGCCGCGGTCGATGTTGCGCCGGGCAGCGTGCTCCAGCACCGTTCGCTCACTGCGAGTGCCGTCGAGCAGGTCGAGCAGGCGTACGGCAGCGGGGTCGGCGACCTCCACCAGGACGGCACGGGTGGGGTCCAGCCCCAGTTGCAGGGTGTGCCGGTCCCGCCAGAGGCGGACGAGGCCCGGCACCAGGGTCGGCCGGGCGAGCGCGGTCTGCGACATGGCACGACTCTGCCGTGCCGCGCTGGCGAATGCGTTCCGTTGTCCACAGCCCGCTGCGGCGGTGAACTCGTTTTTCCACAGAGTCCGGCGACTTTTCCACAGGCTGCCGGGCGGCGCGTACGCGAAAGGGCGAGGGGACGACCTGTCGGCCGCCCCCTCGCCCCGGCTACGCGGACCGGATCAGACCTTGGCCTTGCCGAGGATCCGGTTGACTGTTGTGCCACAGACCGGGCACTTGCCCTTGGCCATGTTCATGCCGGTCTTGGAAACCGCGACGTTGCCCTCGAAGTCCCGCTTCTCCTTGCACTTGACGCAGTATCCGTTGTACGTCTGGGCCTGGTCGGCCACGGTGTCCTCCTAGTTTTGTTACCGCCGGCCGGTGATCCGGCGTCCGTCTGGCGGCCGGCCGTACGGCCCGGCGCGGGTTTTGTCACGCGGTCACCGCAGTGACCGCTGGTTCGGCGGACCCTACCCAGGTCCTGGTGTTCCCATGTCACGAATGTGTCGACACTGTGAGGAAGCCGACGTCGAGAGTGTGCACGCCGGGAACGCTCGGATAAGGCAGTTTGGCGCGGACACGCCGATATGAATCGGTACGGGGGCGCCGGGCACAACCGCACCCGCTCTCCCGTACGGTGATCCCTGGCCTGCAGTCGGCGCGGTACACACATCGACAAGTCTGCACCCTGAAGCCTCCATCCGCAGGGCGGACTGCGATTGACCTTCGCGTTTTCGGGACTCTCCGCCATCAATCGCCATATTTTCCCGGTGGATTTCTCTGCGGCCCTTGCGGATACCCGGTCGCAACGCATTAGCTTTCTTCGTGACCCGGATACGCGGATCGGTGGTCCGCTGATGGCGGCCGCCCGAAAGCCGGTCGTCGAGGTACGACGCAGTCAGCGGCGTCGCCGCACCGTGTCCGCCTATCGCGACGGCGAGCGGGTGGTGGTGCTGATCCCCGCCCAGTTCTCCCGGGCGGAGGAGGCCGAGTGGGTGGATCGCATGCTGGCCCGGCTCGCCGCCCGCGAAGGCCGGCTCGGCACCTCCGACGAGGAACTCGCGGCCCGCGCCGAACGTCTCGTGCGGCTCTACCTCGCCGATCACGCCGACCTCGCGGCGGCGGCGAGCGTGCGGTGGGTCACCAACCAGAACGGCCGGTGGGGTTCCTGCACCCCCGCGGACCGCACGATCCGCCTGTCGCACCGGCTGCGGAACATGCCGGACTGGGTGATCGACTACGTCCTCATGCATGAGCTCGTGCACCTCGTGGTGCCGCACCACAACAGCCACTTCTGGGAGCTGGTCGCCCGCTTTCCGCGGACCGAACGGGCCCGGGGCTACCTGGAGGGTGTGGCCTCCGCGGCCGGCATGGTGCTGGCGGAGTGAGAACGGCGCCGGCGGTTCTCGGGTGACCCGCCGGGTGGCGGTGGCGATGCTGGCCCCTACCGGCTGGACGCCGCCGGGGGTCGACCCCTTCGCCTGGCGTACGGCGCTCGCCGAGGACGCGGTGGACCTGCTCGCCACGCTGGCCGGCGTCGACGCGGCCGTGGCCGTCGCCGCTGTGGACCGGGATCTCGCCGAAGCGGTGGTCTGGCCCGGCATGGCCATCCTCGAACTGCCTGCCCTCACCGTCGGGGCCACACTCGCCGCGCTCGACGGTTACGACCAGGCCGTGCTCTGCGCCGCCGACGCGCCGGACCTGCCCGCGATGCTGCTCGGCAAACTGTTCCGGCCGCTCGGGAGTCACCCCGTCGCGGTGTCACCCGCCGAGCCGGGACCGGGCCTGCTCGGACTCGCCACCCGCCTGCCGCCGCCCGGCTGGCTGCCCGATGCCTTCGACCCGAACGTTCCGGCCGTGCCCCACGCTCCGACGGGTTCGACCGTTCCGGCCGTGCCCGACGCCCCGACGGCCCTCGACGTCCTGGCCGGGCGGAGCGCCGAGGTGCAGGTCGTACCCGGGTGGCGGCGGCAGCGCGGGCCGGCCGATCTCGCCGCGCTGGACCCGGGGCTGGAAGGCTGGGAGGCAACCCGCCGCCTGCTGCTCGGCGGCTGACCGGCCGTCGGCGCGGTGGTCAGTGGGTCGAGACGAAGATGCAGAACGGGTGGCCGGCCGGATCGGCGTACACGTGGAGCGGTTCGTCCGGGTCGGCGCAGCGGTCCAGGAGCAGTTCGGCGCCGAGCGCGAGCGCGCGCCGGTGCTGCACCGCCAGCTCCTCGGCCGAGCCGACGGTGCAGTCCAGGTGCAGTTGCTGTGGCGTCGTGTGCTCCGGCCACGTCGTGCGGGGAAGCTCGGAGACGTACTGGAATGCCAGATCGCTGCCGCCGTCCGGGCTGCGCAGCACCAGCCAGTCCGTTCCCCGCGGGTCCGGCTCGCCCGGCGCCGGAGGTTCGTCTCCTGGCCGGTAGGCGAACCCCAGCAACTGCCGGTAGAACTCGGCCAGCCCGCGGGGATCGGTGCAGTCCAGCACCACCTGCCGCATCCTGGGGTGGCTCTCGGTCGTCATCGGGGCCTCCGTCCATCGTCCGGGCAGACAGAAAGTCCACCACAGTCGATGCCGCGGTGCCGGGTACGACGGCCCGGAGCCGGTCTGCCGCTACCCCGTCGGACCGCTCTGCGGCCCGCCGTGTTCCTCGCCCGGCTCGTCGGTGCGCCCGGCGCCGGGCTCGTCGGTGCGCCCCGTTCCGGGCTCCTCGATGTCTGCGCCCGGTTCCCTGGGCGCGGGCGAGTCGAAGTCGAAGTCGGCGAGGTCGCCCAGGTCGACGCGGTTGCTGGCGTAGGCCACCGGGTCGGCGAAGTCCTCCTCCGAGGGGAGCAGATCCGGGTGTCCCCAGAGCGCGTCGCGCTCGGCCACCCCGCGGTGCTCGGTGAGGGCAGCCCAGAGGGCGGCGGCCTCCCGCAGCCGGCGCGGCCGCAGCTCCAGCCCGACCAGGGTGGCGAAGGTCTGCTCGGCGGGGCCACCGGCGGCCCGGCGGCGGCGGAACGCCTCGGCCAGGCGTGCCATGTTCGGCAACCGGTCCGCGGCGGCGCTGTCCACCACGTGACAGACCCAGCCTTCGACCAGCGCGAGCGCGGTCTCCAGCCGCGCCAGCGACGCCCGCTGGGCCGGGGTGTCCTCCGGGGTGAAGATCCCTTCGAGCGCCATCGCCTGCATCGACTCCGGGTTGGCCGGGTCGACCCGCCCCATCGCCTCCTCGATCGCCTCCCGGTTCACCGAGATGCCCGAGGCGTACATCTCGACGGCGCCGAGCAGGTGCCCGCGCAGCCACGGCACGTGCTGGAAGAGCCGCTGGTGGGCCGCCTCGCGCAGTGCGACGTAGAGGCGTACCTCGTCCTCGGGGAGTTCCAGTCCTTCGCCGTAGGCGCGGATGTTCGCCGGCAGCAGCGCGGCGGTGCCGGCCGGGCCGAGCGGCAGGCCGATGTCGCCGGCGGAGAGCACCTCTTCGGCGAGCGAGCCGAGCGCCTGCCCGAGCTGCCCGCCGAAGAGGGCGCCGCCGAGCGCGGTGACCATCGACTGCATCGGGCCGAGCTGGGCGCGGGCCTCCGGCGGCACCAGGTCGCCCATCGCCGAGACCATGCGTTCGGCCAGCGGGTCGCAGAGCTTGCGCCAGACGTCGAGGGTCTTGTAGATCCACTCGTTGCGGTTCCAGGCGACCGAGGTACGGATGCCCGACGGGAGCGCGGCGGCCGGCTCGAGCCAGAGGTCGGCCAGGCGCAGCGCCTCCTCGACGGTGTGGCGCTCGTACGGGTTGACCGCCGGATCGCCGCTGGCGCTCAGCTGGCTGGCGGCCACCTGTCGCGCCAGGTCCCAGTTGACCGGGCCGCCGCCGGGGGCGGCGAGCAGGTGCTGCAGCTGGGACATGAACTGCTGCATCTGCGCGGGATCGTTGGGGTCCGGCGGCTGCGCGCCGGGGAGCTGGAAGCCGAACGGGATATCAGGCACGAGTTCTACGGTACGCGGCCCGCGCCGCCTGCCGGCGGATGCGCGGTTGCGCTGAGGGCGAAGCGCAGGCCGGACGGCCCTTGATCGGTCGGCCTCGGCGCGGGCGGGGGAGTCGGTACGCTCTGGCGCATGAGACGTCGCGGTGTCACTGTTCTGCTTGGCGCGGTGGTCACCGCCCTGCTCAGCATCGGAGTGCTCGGGGCGCCGATCCCGTACGTGGTGCTCGGCCCCGGTCCGACCGTCGACACGCTCGGCAGCGTGGAGGACAAGCAGGTCATCCAGATCTCCGGTGTCGAGACCTCGGACTCCGCCGGGCAGCTGCGCCTGACCACCGTCGGTGTGCAGCCCGACGTCAGCCTGCTGAGCGCCATCGCCGGCTGGATCTCCGACGACGAGGCGGTGGTGCCCCGCGAGACGGTCTACCCGCCGGGGCGGACCACCGAGGAGGTCGAGGAGCAGAACAAGCAGGACTTCACCCGCTCGCAGACCAGCGCGGAGATCGCCGCCCTGCAGCAACTCGGCCTGCCACTGCGGGTGGTCGTCGACTCGGTAACCGCCGACGGCCCGTCCGCCGGCAAGCTGCGCGAGGGGGACGTCCTGCATTCCGTCGACGGCGCCGCGATCGCCGACCCGAAGACGCTGATCGACGCGATCCAGGCGAAGCCGGCCGGCACCGAGTTCACCATCGGCTACCTCCGCGACCAGGCGCCGGGCACGGCGAAGGTCACCAGCCGGGAGCAGGACGGTGCGCCGCGCATCGGGATCGGCGTCGCGGAGAAGCCGCCGTTCGAGCTCTCCATCGACCTGGACAACATCGGCGGTCCGAGCGCCGGTCTGATGTTCGCCCTCGGCATCATCGACAAGCTCGAGCCGGAGGACCTCACCGGCGGCAAGGTGATCGCCGGCACCGGCACCATCGACGACGCCGGCAAGGTCGGCCCCATCGGCGGGATTCCGCAGAAGCTGGTCGGGGCGAAGGCAGCCGGCGCGGACGTCTTCCTGGTGCCGGCCGACAACTGCGCCGAGGCGCTGCGCAACGCCCAGCCCGATCTGCCGCTGCTCAAGGTGGGTACGCTCGGTGAAGCCCTGAACACGCTGGAGCTGCTTCGGAGCGGCGGCGACCCGCCGCGCTGCTGATCAGGCGGGTACCCCCGCCTGACCGGCGGGGCGGTCAACCGCAAAAGACCACGTACGCTGGTTGCTCTGATCTAGCCCGGTCGTCACACCGAACGTGCGGAGTCAACAGTGGTCATGCGAAGTGCTGCCCCCATACCGAGGATGAGCCGACGCGGCCGCGTCACGATAGGCGTACTCGTCGGCGTCTTTCTGCTCTTCACCCTGCTGGGGTGGGGTGTGCAGGCATGGACCGACTGGCTCTGGTTCGAAGAGGTCGACTTCACGCAGATCTTCAAGGGCGTCCTGCTGACCCGGGTACTCCTCTTCCTGGTCGTCGGCCTGGCGGCGGCGGCGATCGTCGGCGGGAACCTCTGGCTGGCGTACCGGCTGCGCCCGGCGCTGCGGACGCACTCGCCGGAGCAGGTCGCGCTGGAGCGCTACCGGATGATGCTGAGCCCGCGGATGGGGCTCTGGATCGCCCTCGCGGCGGCGGTGATCGGGGTCTTCGCCGGGCTCTCCGGGCAGGGCCGCTGGGCCCAGTGGCTGCTCTTCCGCAACGGCGGTGAATTCGGCATCGCCGATCCGGAGTTCGGCACCGACATCGGCTTCTACGTCTTCCAGCTGCCCTTCTGGCGGTTCCTGCTCGGGCTGGGCTTCACCCTCGTGGTGCTGTCGGTGATCGGCTCGCTCGCCGTGCACTACATCTTCGGCGGCGTGCGGCTGCAGGGCGTGGGCGACCGGATGAGCAACAAGGCGCGCGCCCACCTGACCAGCCTGGTCGCGGTCTTCGTGCTGCTCAAGGCGGTGGCGTACTTCCTCGACCGGCGCACCATGCTGCTGGACTACAACGAGAGCGCCAAGCTCTACGGCGCCGGCTACGCCGACATCAACGCGCTGCTGCCGGCGAAGGAGATCCTCGCCTACATCTCGATCATCGTGGCGATCGCGATCATCGTCTTCTCCAACGCGGTGATGCGCAACCTGGTCTGGCCCGGCCTCTCGCTGGCGCTGCTGGGTGTCTCGGCCGTGGCGATCGGTGGCATCTACCCGTGGGCCGTGCAGACCTTCGAGGTGAAGCCGAGCGCCAAGGAGAAGGAGTCGGCCTACATCCAGCGCAGCATCGAGGCGACCCGGCAGGCGTTCGGGCTGGAGAACACCAAGGTCACCCCGTACGGGGCGAGCAACATGTGGCCGGAGGAGTCGCTGGCCAAGGACAACACGGTGGTCGACAACATCCGGCTGCTCGATCCGCAGCTGGTCTCGGAGACCTACACCCAGCTCCAGCAGGTCCGCGGCTTCTACAACTTCGGCGAGAAGCTCGACATCGACCGCTACACCGTCAACGGCAAGACCCAGGACTACGTCGTCGGCCTCCGCGAGATCAACTACGCGGAGCTGCCGGAGCAGCAGAACAACTGGATCAACCGCCACACCGTCTTCACCCACGGGTTCGGCATGGTCAGCGCCCCGGCCAACCGGGTCGTCTGCGGTGGTCAGCCGTACTTCGTCTCCGGCTTCCTGGGCGAGCAGACCAAGGAGGGCTGTGTCGCCGCGGAGGAGTCGCTCGTCGCCGAGCAGCCGCGGATCTACTACGGCGTGCAGATGGACCAGGGTGACTACGCGATCGTCGGCCAGGCGGAGGCGGGTCGCAACGACGAGTTCGACCGGCCGACCACCGGCGACAGCGAGCAGAACTACACCTACACCGGTGCCGGTGGCGTGGAGATCGGCTCCTTCGGCCGCAAGCTGCTGTACGCGATCTCCGAGCAGGAGACGAACTTCCTCCTCTCCGACCGGGTCAACGAGGAGTCCAAGCTCCTCTACGTGCGCAACCCGCGGGACCGGGTCGAGAAGGTCGCCCCGTTCCTGACCGTCGACGGTGACCCGTACCCGGCGATCGTCGACGGCCGGATCAAGTGGATCATCGACGGCTACACCACCGCGTCGAGCTACCCGTACGCCGAGCGCATCAACCTGCAGGCGGAGACGACCGACGAGCTCACCGGCCAGGGCACGTTCCAGCTCGCCCGGGAGAACGTCAACTACATCCGCAACTCGGTCAAGGCCACCGTCGACGCGTACGACGGCACGGTGACCCTCTACGAGTTCGACGAGTCCGACCCGGTGCTCAAGGCCTGGAACAAGGCCTTCGGCGGCGACCTGGTGAGGCCCAAGAGCGAGACCCCGGCCGAGCTGACGGCGCACTTCCGTTACCCGGCCGACCTGTTCAAGGTCCAGCGCAACCTGCTCACCAAGTTCCACGTCACCGACGCGGGCGAGTTCTACTCCGGGCAGGACTTCTGGGAGGTCCCGAACACCCCGGACGCGCCGGACAGCGGGCAGAAGCAGCCGCCGTACTACCTCTACACCCAGCTGCCGGGGCAGGACGAGGCGCGTTTCCAGCTCACCTCGACGGTCACCCCGGCCGGCCGGCAGAACCTCGCCGCACTGATCAGCGGGTCGTACATCAACGGGGAGTTGCAGCTGCAGGTGCTGGACCTGCCGGACCAGACCGCGGTCTCCGGTCCGGTGCAGGTGCACCAGAAGATGACCAACAACGCCGAGATCCGGCAGGAGCTGAACCTGCTCTCGTCCAACCAGGCGCAGGTCCAGTACGGCAACCTGCTCTCGCTGCCCGTCGACGACGGCATGCTGTACGTCGAGCCGGTCTACGTCAAGAGCAACCAGACCAACGCGTACCCGCTGTTGCAGAAGGTGCTCCTCTCCTACGGTGACGGTGGCTCGTACGTCGTGCTCGCCGACAACGTCCCCGATGGCATCGACAAGCTGATCGAACTGCGCAAGCAGAACCCGTCAGCGCCGCAGCAGCAGCCGCAGCCGGACGAGGGGGCCGAACCGCCGAGCGACCAGCCGACCGCGACGCCGTCGCCCTCCACCTCGCCGAGCGAGGCCGCCCCGGGCGGCACCGACCTCGACGCCGCGGCGGCGAAGGTCGAGGCGGCGATCGCCGAGGTGCGCGAGGCCCAGACCTCCGGCGACTTCGCGCGGTACGGCCGGGCCCTGGAGGCGCTCGACAAGGCGATGACGGAGTTCCAGGAGGCACAGCGGGCCGCGCCCGCCCAGCCGGCCTCCGACGGCGGCGGCTGACCCGGCAGGTGCGGGTGCGGCCGGTGATGTCCGGCCGCACCCGCACCTGATCCGGTCGTTTTGCGGAAGCGTGATGATCTGCGCTAGTGTTACCGCAGCGACGCGGGGTGGAGCAGCTCGGTAGCTCGCTGGGCTCATAACCCAGAGGTCGTAGGTTCAAATCCTGCCCCCGCTACCAATAAACGGAATCGCCCCTCAATGAGGGGCGATTCCGTTTTTGTTTCCGGTATCGCGCCGTCTGTCCGCGCCGGTATCGGTGCGTTCGCCGGGACGCCCGTGCTGCCGTCGGCGGCAACTTGAGGCCGCCGGCCGTCGGGTCCACGCCGGCAGGTGCCAGCCCGCCCGAGGGGCATGCGGGTGATTCGGGTACCGCCGTGCGGGGCCCGTCGGGCATGCGGTAGGCTTTCCTTACCGACGCGGGGTGGAGCAGCTCGGTAGCTCGCTGGGCTCATAACCCAGAGGTCGCAGGTTCAAATCCTGTCCCCGCTACGAACGTCAGGCTCGGAGATCACAGATCTCCGAGCCTGACTGTTTTCATGCCCGGTTCGCCATCCGTCGGCTACCCCGGCGTCCCGGCGAGCGCCGGATACTGGGCCTCGACCGGCGCGGCGAGCCGCGACTTGACCTGCCGGCTGAGGTCGTCGGCGAGGATCTCGAAGGCGCCCGCCTCGATCCCGTCGTACGCCGCGGCGACCACCACGGCCGGGTCGTTCTTCTCGGCCTGGACGCTCGCGGCCATCGGGGTGTCGACGTAGCCGACGTGCAGCGCGGCGACGTGGACGCCGTCGGGGGCGAACCGCAGCCGCTGGGTGTTCGTCGCCGACCAGAGTGCGGCCTTGGTGGCGCTGTAGGCGTCGCCGATGGCGAGCCAGCTGAGCACCGAGAGGACGTTGAGCAGCGTGCCCCGCCCGGCGCGCAGGGCGGGGGCGAAGGCGCTCGCCACCTCCAGCGCGCCCCAGAAGTTCGTCTCGAAGAGCTCTCGCGCCGCCGACAGGTCGCCGAGGAGGCCGGCGCCGGGGCCGGCGCCCGCGTTGTTGACGACCACGATGACGTCGGTGGCGCTGCGCGCGGCGGCCCGTACCGAGTCCGGGTCGGTGATGTCGAGCCGCAGTGGCACGATCCGCGGATCGTCCCACTGCCGCGGCGTACGGGCCGCGGCGTAGACCTTGGCGGCGCCGCGGTCGAGGGCCTGGGTCACGAAGTGTGTCCCGAGCCCGCCGTTGGCGCCGGTGACCAGGACGACCGTGTCGGTCAGCTTCGGCATCTCAGATCCTCTCGATGATCGTGGCGTTGGCGAGGCCGCCCGCCTCGCACATGACCTGCAGGCCGTAACGGCCGCCGGTCTGTTCGAGGACGTTCAGCAGGGTGGTGGTCAGGCGGGCGCCGGAGCCGCCGAGCGGGTGCCCGATCGCGATGGCGCCGCCGTTGATGTTGACCTTGTCGAGGTTCGCGCCGGTCTCCTGCTGCCAGGCCAGGACGACCGAGGAGAAGGCTTCGTTGACCTCGAAGGCGTCGATGTCGTCGACGGTGAGGCCGCCCCGTGCCAGCACCTTCCGGGTGGCGGGGATGATCCCGGTGAGCATCAGGAGCGGGTCGTCGCCGGTGACGGCGAACGCGTGCACCCGGGCGCGGGGCGTCAGGCCCAGACGCGCCGCTGCCTCGTCGCTGGTCACCAGAACGGCGGCGGCGCCGTCGTTGACCGGCGAGCTGTTGCCGGCGGTGACCTTCCAGTCCAGGTGGGGATGGCGCTCCTCCCAGTGCGGGTGCCGGAACGCCGGCCGCAGGCCGGCGAGGACCTCCGGGCCGGTGGCCGGCCGGATCGTCTCGTCGGTGCGCAGTTCGTTGACGTAGGTGACCTGGGAGTCGAAGAGGCCGTCCCGCCAGGCCCGGGCCGCCCGGTGGTGGGACTCGGCGGCGAACTCGTCGAGCCGGGCGCGGGACAGGCCCCAGCGGTCGGCGATGAGTTCGGCGCTGACGCCCTGCGGGACGAGCCCGTCGGCGTACCGGGCGGCGACCTTGCCGCCGATGAAGTCCCGGCCCTGGGACTGCGACCCGATCGGAATCCGGGACATCGACTCGACGCCGGAGGCGATGGCGACGTCGTACGCGCCGGCGATGACGCCCTGGGCGGCGAAGTGAAGCGCCTGCTGGCTGGAGCCGCACTGGCGGTCCACCGTCACCGCCGGCACCGACTCGGGGAAGCCGGCGGCGAGGGCGGCCCAGCGGGCGGTGTTGCCGGACTGCTCGCCGACCTGGCCGACGGCGCCGCTGATGACGTCGTCGACGGCGGCCGGGTCGATTCCGGTCCGCTCGACGAGGGCGGTGAGGACGTGGGCGTGCAGGTCGACGGGGTGGATCCCGGCGTAGGCGCCGCCAGGCTTGCCTTTGGCGATCGGGGTGCGGACGGCATCGACGATGACAGCGGAAGGCATCGGAGCCTCCTCTCTGGAAGTGGTGCCCACCACTCTCCAAGCGGGTAAGTTGGATTGTCAAACTTGCTAGTTGTGAAATCCAACTCACTCCATTGGGTGGCCCCGTGCAGTGCCGGCCTACGAGCCGCATGGTCGGTTCGGGAATCCAATGGAGGCGGCTAGGATCGCCGTCATGGCCGCCGGTACCGAAGTTCGGGAATGCTCGGTCGCCCGCACCCTCGAGGTCGTCGGCGAGAAGTGGACCCTGCTGGCCGTCCGAGAGCTGATGCTCGGCAACTCCCGGTTCGAGCAGATCACCCGCTACACCGGGGCGCCGCGCGACATCCTCACCACCCGGCTGCGGAAACTGGAGGCCAACGGACTCCTCGAACGCGTGCCCTACCAGGAGCGCCCCACCCGGTACGAGTACCGGCTCACCCGGCTGGGCTGGAGCCTGGCGCCGCTGGTGACGATGATGCGGGCCTGGGGCGACGCGCACCTGGCCGGCCCGGAGGGCCCGCCCGTCGGGTTTCTGCACAGCTGCGGCGCGCAGCTCACACCCGTCCTGCACTGTGCCACGTGCCAGAAACCCCTGCGCCCCGAAGACGTACGGCCGGCGGCCGAGCCTGCTGCGACCGCGCCGACGCCGGGGGAACCCGGGATGGCCGACGCGCCGCGGGGCGGCGACAACCCGAGCTGATCGGGCACCACCGCGCAGCTCAGCACCAGCTCACCAGCTCAGCACCAGCTCACCAGCTCAGCACCAGCTCACCAGCTCAGCACCAGCTCACCAGCTCAGCGCGTTGTTGGCCTCGGTGAGGAAGGAAGCCGCCGCCCGTTTCGGGGTCACCGAGCCGTCCTGGACCGACTCCGCGGCCACCAGCAGCAGCTTCCGTACGGCCGCGTTCCCCGCCGGCGGCGGCAGCGGCGCCGGGCCGTACCGGTCGGCCAGCGCGCTCTCGTACCTGGCGGTCCGCTGGGTGGCCGCGTCGGTGACCTCCCGGAGCACGACCTCGCGGGTCTGCAGGTTCGCGCTCAGGCCGCGCTCGGCGCCGAGGGAGAGCCCGGCGACCGGGTCGTTGGTCAGGAAATTGATGACGTCGGCGACCACCGGGCCGTGCCGGGTGCCGGCGAACCCGGCCCAGTAGAGCGAGGCCCGCCGCCAGTGCGCCGTCGCCGGACCCGGGGCCGCGACGAGGTCCAGCTCGTCCCGGGTGGCCGCCTGCAACTCCGCCAGCTGGCTCGACCAGGCGTACGAGACGGCGGTGTGACCGCTGACGACGAGATGCCGGCGCGGGTCGCCGTGGTTGCCGCGCCGGGTCAGCGCCGGGCCGGGGATGGCCGTGCGGGCCCGTGCGTCGCGCCAGAACTCCCACCAGTCGACCAGGTCCTCGTCGGTGCAGCCGAGCTGGCCTGACTGGTACAGCTCCTTGCCGCGGCCGCGCAGCCAGAGCCAGAGCGCCCGGTGGTCGCCGGAGCCGTCGCCGGTCCCGGCGACCCGTCCGCCGCCGGCCGCCGTGACCTCGGCGGCCCAGTCGATGAACGCCGGGTAGGTCATGTCCGCCGTGGGTGCCGAGAGCCCGAGGCGGCGCAGCAGCGACCGGTTGCAGACCAGCGCCGCAGTGGTGGTGCCCGCCGCAACCGCCACCGTACGGCCGCCGACCTGGCCGTAGCGGCTCAGGCCCGGCGCCAGCGTGCTGAGATCCAGCCGGCCGGCGCGCAGGTCTTCGGCCAGGTCCAGCAGGACGGCGCGCTGGGCGTACTCGGTGAGGTAGGTGTCGTCGATCTGGAAGAGGTCGGGGGCGTTGCCGGCGCTGGCTTCGGTGGCGAGACGTTCGTAGTAGCCGGCCTCGCCCTGCCAGGTGACCTGGAAGGTCACCCGGGGGTTGCGCTGCGAGTAGAGCCGCAGGGCCTGTTCGGTCAGCTCCGCGCGGCGCTGACCGCCCCACCAGAAGACCGAGAGCTGGATCCGTTCGGTCTCGGCGGAGCTGTCGTCCGCACCGGTGCAGGCACCGAGGCCGCCCAGCACGGGGGCGCCGGCGAGCGCGGTGAGCAGTCGTCGCCGTAGCGGGTCGGCGGCGGCCGGCCGATGGGTCCGGGTCGGAACGAGCGGCACGAGATCTCCTGCGGCACCCCGCCGCGGATGCGGCGATCGGCGATCATTTACCCAGGACGGGGCGAAGGTGTCAACTCCACCCGGCGGCACGACCACGCTCGCGGTCCGCCTTCCGGACGGTACCGGCGGGGCCGGACGGCGGTCCGGCCGCGCGTGATGTACTTGCCGGGTGGAGCTGCTGCACTCGGGCAAGGTACGCGACGTCTACGCCGACGGTGACGAGCTGATTCTCGTCGCCTCGGACCGGATCTCCGTCTACGACGTGGTCCTGCCGACGCCGATCCCCGACAAGGGCAAACTGCTGACGGCGCTGTCGCTCTGGTGGTTTGACCAGCTCGCCGACATCGTGCCCAACCACGTCATCTCCGCCACCGACGTGCCGGCCGAGTTCGCGGGCCGGGCGATCCGCTGCCGGCGACTGAACATGGTGCCGGTGGAGTGCATCGCCCGCGGCTACCTCACCGGCTCCGGCCTCAAGGAGTACCAGCGCACCGGCGCGGTCTCCGGAGTCGAGTTGCCGCGCGGGCTCGGCGAGGCCTCGATCCTGCCGTGGCCGATCTTCACTCCGACGACTAAGGCGGCACTGGGCGACCACGACGAGCCGATCACCTTCGACGACGTGGTCGCCAAGGTCGGTGCCGAGGCAGCCGAGGAGCTGCGGGACATCACGCTGGCGGTCTACAGGCGCGGGGCTGAGATCGCCGCCGACCGCGGCATCCTGGTCGCCGACACCAAGATCGAGCTGGGCTGGGCGCCGGACGGGACGCTGATCCTCGGCGACGAGGTCCTCACCTCCGACTCGTCGCGCTTCTGGCCCGCCGAGTCGTACCACCCGGGCCGCACCCAGTTCTCCTACGACAAGCAGTACGTCCGCGACTGGGCCACCGGCAGCGGCTGGGACAAGCAGGAGCCGGCCCCCGAGGTGCCGGCCGAGGTGGTCGAGGCGACCCGGGCCCGCTACGTCGACGTCTACGAGAAGCTCACCGGCAACCGCTGGGAGTGACCGGCGCCCGCGCGGTCAGCGGGTGCAGAGGTAGATCCCGGCCCCGATCAGGACGGCTCCGGCGAGCAGCCCGACCATCCGCTGCATGAGCAGCGCGAACACGCCGGTGGGAAACGGTTCCCGCAGCAGGAAGCGGCTGTGGCGTTTCGGGTCGTACACCACGGTCACCCGGTGGTGGCCGGTCCGCCGCAGCCCGGTTTCCGGGTCCGCCGCGATCGCCTTGTCGATGTCGCTGCGGAAGTAGCTCTGCCGCTTCCCGCTGCCGGCTGTGACTTCGCCGCCGTCGGTGGTGCGGAACCGAACGACGACGGCGTACTTCGACAGGTCAGGCCGGCTTCCCTTGCCGACTTCCACCACGTCGACGACCTCGCCCTCGGTGCGCACACCCGTGTCGGCCAGCCTGGCCTGAAGCCACACGCGGACGAGCTCGACGGCGATGACGGCGGCGCCTGCCAGCACGGGGCCCCACGTCAGCGCCGGCACCGAGTCAAGCGGGCTGCCGGACATCAGGAGTCCGAAGGAGAGCCCCGCCGCCACTACGACAAGCACCGTCACCGCGATCGTCATGAGAGTTCCCCGGCTCCGGTCAGCGGTCCACGATGTTTCCGTCGAACCCCCGCTGCCAGATGTTGTCCACCACACCACCGGTGCCGAAGGTGACGTCGCCGTCGCCGTCGCCGTTTCCGACGGTCGGCCGCGTCTGGGTGAACAGGCCGTACATGAGCTCACTGGGTCCGTTGGGGGAGGCCGCGTGCCGGCCCGAGGTGTGGATGCCGTAGCCGGCGAAGTCCCGCTCCAGCTTGGACATGAAGCCGGCGAGGGCATCGTCGGCTCCATCGATCGTGGCATGGACCAGGTCCTTCAGCACATCGGTGTCCCCGCTGCCCAGGTGGGCCCCGACATCGAAGGCGGCGGCACCGGCGATCGCCGCCGCGCCTGCCGTGGCGGCCGCGTTGACAGCTCGTTCGATCCCCTGCAGGACGCCGAGCGCCGATGCGGCGAAGGAGTTCGCGCTGGCCAGGGCGGACGCCGCGACGGGCGCGCCGACGACGGTCGCCGCGGCGGCCAGGATGAAGGCCGCCCAGAGGGCGAGGATCGTGGAGACGATGGCGTAGGCCACGACCAGGCAGAGCAGGATCACACCGACGGAGATCATGGTGACGCTCACGGTCGTCGCCAGGATCTGGATGGCGACGACCTGGACGCCGTACGCCTTGGTGTGTCCTTCGAAGGCGCTGCGGTCCTCGCCGGACCACTGCTCGGTGGAGACCGCGGACACGGCGCCGTCGAGTTTGCCGGGCACGGTCCCGAGCTGTTCGGCGATCGCCATCCAGTCGCCGCCACCCCTGCTCATGATTGTCTCGGGATCGCACTGGTTCATGTAGACGATCCGCGCGATCGGCCAGGCCGCGGGGATGGTCGCGGCGGCCACCGTGATCTCGGCCATGGCGAGCTTGGCGGCGGCGGCGGCGGAAGAGGTGGTCTCGGCCATTGTGGTGTCTCCGGCGTCGTCAGCGGAAGGACATGGTGCTGCAGGCGTCCGCGGCTTCCCAGTTCTCCGCGTTGCGCGCCAGCCGGGACCGCATCTCGTCGAGGTGCTCGCGCTTGCTGCGCAGCTGCTCCTCGGCGAACTCGACGGCGCCGAGATAGGCGACCGCGAGATGCGGCGTCACCGAGGTGAAGTTGCTGTGGGTGATCTGGCGTGCCGACGCCAGCAGCTCGACGCAGGAGGCAAGGACCGGGGTGAGTTCGCCCTGGATGCTCGTGCCCAGCGCACTGATCGCCGGCGGATCTACGTTGATCATCAGACTCCCTCGTCGGGTCATCAATGTTCATGCAGCTCGAGCGCGGCCAGGCTAACAGGATCATGGATGAGGGTGCTGTCCCGCCGTTGGTAGCCTGCAGCCCATGGCATCCAGACGTCCAGTGGCGCAGTCACCGGAGGAATTGGTGGCGCGAATCGCCGCGAGACCGCTGTGGCAGCGGGTGCTGCTGCCGATCGCGCTGGTCGCGATCGTACTGGTGATACCTGTCAGCGTCGGCCGCAACCTGATCGGTGCGGAGCGCGTCAGTATCAGCGTGGACTCCTGTGACCGCAGCGGGCCGAAGTCCACCCCGGAGTGCCGCGGCACCTGGCGCCTCGCCGATGGCAGCACGGTGACCGGCGGAGTCGGCGGCGCCGTGCGACAGGGCGAACAGATCGACGGCTGGGGAAACCGCAACTCGGCAACCGACAATCTGATGAGCTGGCTGGTCCCACCACTGATGGGCGCAGCGGTCCTGGTGCCGTTTCTGATCCTGATGGGCTTTCTCTGCCGGCGGGTACTTCAGGCCAGAGCCCGGCGCCGCCACTGACGGCGCCGGCCCGCCACCTCAGATCTTCAGCTGGCGCCGCAGCCGATCCAGCATCTCCGTGCTCTCGCGCAGCGGCCCGCTGACCATCTCGTTGAGCTGCGCGAGCTTTGCTTGAGCTGCCGCAGGATTGTGGATCAGTGCCTCGGGGCCGTCCTCGCCGCCCAGCTCACGCAGGACCTCACCGGTTTCCCGCTGGAGATCGGCGCGCGCCGCTCGCACGAGCCCGGCCAGCAGCTCCGACAGCTCGGTTGCCGGCAGGCGCATCGCACGCGGGTCAACGAACAGCTCGTGTGCGGGATCGGTCGCGGTGCAGACGACGCGGAGCAGGCCGTCCTCGCTTTCGGCCCGGCCGGTCAGGCCGGCCAGCCGGGCGCCCAGCTCCTCGGCCTGCTGCTGCTGTCCGCGCATCCGCGCCGCCAGCTGGGCCATGAAGTCCTCGGGCGGGTTGCTTCCGGTCGGCCCGGTCATCGTGTCCCCTCACGTGTCGTCAGCGATGTGCGCCCGAGGGTAACGTCCGGCATTGGCCGGCCACAGTGGAGGGCTAGGCGGACCCGGAGGGATCGGCTTCCCAGTTGAGAGTCGACTGCACGGCCTTGCGCCAGTTGCGCAGTTCCCGCTCGCGGACGTCGGCGGCCATGCCCGGCGTCCACTGGGCGTCCTCGCGCCACTGTGCCCGCAGCGTCGCGAGGTCCGGCCAGAAGCCCACCGCCAGCCCGGCCGCGTACGCCGCGCCGAGGCAGGTCGTCTCGGCGACCGCCGGCCGTACCACCGGCACGTCCAGCACATCGGCGAGGAACTGCATCAGCAGCTCGTTGCCGGTCATCCCGCCGTCGACGCGCAGCCGCCGCAGCGCCACGTCGGAGTCGGCGTTCATCGCGTCGACCACCTCGCGGGTCTGCCACGCCGTGGCCTCCAGCGCAGCCCGCGCCAGGTGCCCCTTGGTGACGTAGCCGGTCAGCCCGGCGATGACGCCCCGGGCGTCGCTGCGCCAGTGCGGCGCGAAGAGCCCCGAGAAGGCCGGCACGATGTAACAGCCGCCGTTGTCGTCGACGGTGCGCGCCAGCGTCTCCACCTCCGGCGCCGACGAGATCAGACCGAGGTTGTCGCGCAGCCACTGCACCAGCGCGCCGGTCACCGCGATCGCCCCCTCCAGGGCGTACGTCGCCGGCTCGTCGCCGATGCGGTAGCCGACGGTGGTGAGCAGCCCGTGCCGGGAGACGACCGGGGTGGTGCCGGTGTTCAGCAGCAGGAAGCTGCCGGTGCCGTAGGTGCACTTGCCCTCGCCGGGCTGGAAGGCGGTCTGGCCGAAGAGCGCCGCCTGCTGGTCGCCGAGGGCGCCGGCCACGGGCACCCCGGCGAGGACACCGCGCGCGGTGCCGTACACCTCGGAGCTGGAACGGATCGCCGGCAGCATGGCGGCGGGGATGTCCAGGGCGGCGAGCAGCTCCGGGTCCCAGTCGAGGGTGCGCAGGTTCATCAGCAGCGTCCGGCTGGCGTTGGTGACGTCGGTGACGTGCGCGCCGGTGAGCTTCCAGATCAGCCAGCTGTCAATGGTGCCGAAGAGCACCTCGCCGCGTTCGGCCCGTTCCCGCAGGCCGTCGACGTTGCCCAGCAGCCAGCGCAGCTTCGGTCCGGCGAAGTACGTCGCCAGCCGCAGCCCGGTGCGCTCGGCGTACCACTGCTCGCTGTTCGCCTCGGCCAGCTCGGCCAGCAGCGGGGCGGTACGGGTGTCCTGCCAGACGATGGCGGGCGCCACCGGCTCACCGGTGTGCCGGTCCCAGACCACCGTCGTCTCGCGCTGGTTGGTGATGCCGACCGCGGCCACCTGACCGACGGCGATGCCCGCCTCGGCCAGCGCGTCGGGCACCACCTGCTCCACGTTGGACCAGATCTCGGCGGCGTCGTGCTCCACCCACCCGGGGCGCGGGAAGTGCTGACGGTGTTCACGCTGGGCCATCGCCACCGGCCGGCCGGCGCCGTCGAAGACGATGCAGCGCGACGAGGTGGTGCCCTGGTCGATGGCGACGACATACCGCTCGGTCACGCCCGCACGTTACCGCCGCCCCGGCGCTGCGGCGAGCGCACGGCGGTGGAGAACTACGGGCGCGGAGGGCGGACAGGAGGCGGCGGCGGCCGTAGCATCGACCGGGTGCGCGACATCGCCGTGTTCAGCGGAAGTGCCCACCCCGACCTCGCCGCCGAGATCTGCGCCCATCTCGACGTGCCGCTGAGCGCCTCGCGTACGTCGCGGTTCGCCAACGACTGCCTTGAGGTGCAGCTGCAGGAGAGCTGCCGCGAACGGGACGTCTTCCTGATCCAGCCGCTGGTCCCGCCGGTGCAGGAGCACCTCGTCGAGCTGCTGCTGATGATCGACGCGGCGCGCGGCGCCTCCGCGGGGCGCATCACGGTGGTGCTGCCGCACTACGCGTACGCCCGTTCCGACAAGAAGGACGAGCCGCGCATCTCCATCGCCGCCCGGCTCGTCGCCGACCTGCTGGTCACCGCCGGCGCCGATCGGGTACTGGCGATGACCCTGCACTCGCCGCAGGTGCACGGCTTCTTCAGCGTGCCGGTTGACCATCTGCACGCGCTGCGGGAACTGGCGGACCATTTCGGCGGGCAGGAGCTGTCGAACACCGTCGTCGTCTCACCCGACCTGGGCAACGCCAAAGCGGCCGCCGCCTTCGCCCGCCGGCTCGGCACCCCGGTGGCGGCCGGCGCCAAGCAGCGTTTCAGCGACGACCGGGTGGAGATCAGCACGGTGATCGGCGAGGTCGCCGACCGGGACGTGATCGTGCTCGACGACGAGATCGCCAAGGGCAGCACGGTCCTGGAGCTCATCGCCCACCTGCGCAAACTGCGGGTGCGCTCGATCCGGGTCGCCTGCACGCACGGGCTCTTCTCCGCGGGCGCGCTGGACCGGCTCGCCGCCCAGGACGACGTACTGGAGATCGTCTGCACGAACACGGTGCCGATCCCGCCCGCGAAGCAGGATCCGAAGCTGCGGGTGCTCTCGGTGGCGCCGGCGCTGGCCGACGCGATGGACCGCATCCGCCGCGGCAAGTCCGTCAGCACGCTCTTCGGCTGACCCGCGGCGCCTGCCTCGGGGCCGGCTCAGTGGCTGTCGCTGCGGTGCTGCCCGGGCGTGCCGGCGGCAACCAGCCGGGTGCTGATCCGCACCGTGGTGCCGTCCGGGCCGGTGCTGACCATCACGTCGTCGCAGAGCCGCCGCACCAGCCACAGGCCCCAGCCGCCGACACTGCCCGGCTCCGGCCGCCCCTGCTGGCCCAGCCGGGCGGCGGCGATCCCCGACCCCTCGTCGGTCACCTCGCAGCGCACCGCGTTCGCCTCCGACCAGAGCCGCAGCCGGCCCCGCCCGCCGCCGTGGCGTACGGCGTTGGTGATCAGTTCGTTGACGACGAGCACGAAGTCGTCGAGCCGGTCGCCGATCAGGCCGGCGGTACGGGCACAGGCGGCGACCGCGTGCCGTACGGCGGTGACCTCGTCACGGCCGAAGACGGCGGATATCAGGTAGGCGTCGCCGGGCGCGAGAGTACCCGGACTGAGCGCGTCTGCGTCCGTCATGGCCTGCCCTGCAACCTGTGAGATGTTCGCCGCTCGCTCCACCGTACGTCACCGGGCGGTGGCCCGTGCCGTTGTCACCTGCCAACGAAGGTTACGCCGCCGCGTGACGGCTGTGACGTACCGCTGTCTGCGCTGTGTCAGGATCGGCGCCATGCCCTCCGCCCCCGACCGCCTGCAACTGCCGCTGTGGCGGGCGATCACCATCTACCGGTTCGCCTCGCTGGCGTACGCGGCGTTCATGGTCGTGCGCAACCTCGACCGGTACGCCCACCCGCTCGCCGCCGTGCCGGTGCTGGCGGTGATGGCCGCCTGGTCGGTGGCGGCGGCGTACCTCTACGCGCGCCCGGAGCGTCGCGGCTGGCCGCTGCTCGGCGCCGACCTGGCGGTGGTCGTCGCGGTGCTGCTGGTCACCCCCGAGATCGTCGGCCGGACGGCGCTCGCCGCCGGTGTCGCCACCATCGCCGTCGCGTGGCTCGGCAGTCCGGTACTGGCCTGGGCGGTGGCCGGCGGACGGCGGCGCGGGACGGTCGCCGCCCTGGTCGTCGCCGGGCTGGACCTGGCCGTGCGCGACCGGATCAGCCAGTCGACGCTGACCGGAGCGATGCTGCTGATCCTGGCCGGGCTGGTGCTCGGGCATGTCGCCTCCCTCGCCGCCACCGTCGACGAACGCTGGCAGCGGGCCATCGAACTGGAGGCGGCGACCCGGGAACGGGAACGGCTGGCCCGCGACATCCACGACTCCGTTCTGCAGGTGCTCGCCCTGGTGCAGCGTCGCGGCGCCCACCTCGACGGCGAGGCCGGCGAACTCGCCCGGATGGCCGGGGAGCAGGAGGCCGCACTCCGGTCGTTGATCACCCGGGCCGGGCACAGCGCGCCGCCGGGAGACGATTGCGACCTGCGGCCGCTGATCGGCGCGTACGCCGGCGCCGACGTGACGGTCGCGGAGCCGGCCACGGCCGTACGGCTGCCGGGTGCGGCGGCGCGGGAGCTGGCGGCGGCGGTCGGCGCGGCGCTGGACAACGTCGCCCGGCACGGCGGCGGACGGGCCTGGGTGCTGATCGAGGAGGAGCCGGAGACCGTGACGGTCTCGGTGCGCGACTCCGGACCGGGCATCGCACCGGGGCGCCTCGCCGAGGCGGAACGTCAGGGGCGGCTGGGCTTCGCGCAGTCGATGCGCGGCCGGATGGCCCGGCTCGGCGGCGACGTGCGGCTGCACAGCACGCCCGGTGAGGGGACCGAGGTCGAGTTCGTACTACCGAGACGGGAGCGATGACGATGACGGAACCGATCCGGATCATGGTGGTCGACGACCATCCGATGTGGCGCGAGGGCGTGGCCCGCGACCTCACCGAGGCGGGGCATCACGTGGTCGCCACCACCGGGGAGGGGCGCCAGGCGGTCCGGATCGCCGCCGCGGCCCGCCCGGAGGTGGTCGTGCTCGACCTGCAACTGCCCGACATCGACGGGGTCGAGGTGGTGCGCGGACTGCGCGAGGTGTTGCCGCAGGTCCGGGTGCTGATGCTCTCCGCCAGCGGCGAGCAGCAGAGCGTCCTGGACGCGGTGAAGGCCGGGGCCACCGGCTACCTGCTGAAGTCGGCGGCCCCGGCGGAGTTCCTGGCGGCGGTCGGCCGCACCGCCGCGGGGGAGGCGGTCTTCACCCCGGGCCTGGCGGGGCTGGTGCTCGGCGAGTACCGGCGGCTGGCCGCCGCGCCGGCACCGGCCCTGGGGAGCGCCGCGCCCGAGCTCACCGAGCGGGAGACCGAGGTGCTTCGGATGGTCGCCAAGGGGTTGTCGTACAAGGGCATCGCCGAGCGGCTGGGGTTGTCGCACCGCACCGTGCAGAACCACGTCCAGAACACCCTGGGCAAGCTTCAGCTGCACAACCGGGTCGAGCTGACCCGGTACGCGATCGAGCAGGGGCTGGACTGAGCCCGCCGGGCGCCGGTCACTCCTGCGCCGGTCACTCCTGCGGTGGGGCGGTCTCCCGGACGGCGAGCTCCTCGGCGCTCGCCCCGCCGCCGGCGGCGCCCGCGTCGTAGGCGATCGAGTCGGCGTCCTGGTCGGTGCCGATGCCCTGCTCGGGCTCGACCAGCCGTCCCACGACGTCACGCCCGGGAACCTCGCCGAGCTGGCCGTGGTCGTAGAGCGAGACCGGTGAGTCCGGGTCCGACGTCGGGCTGTCGCTCAGCACGTCCGAGTCGAACTGCGCCTGCGCGGAGGCCGCCTCACCGTCGGCCTCGTCCGAGATGGGCGGGGCGACCTCGGCGGTCACCTCCGAGACGGGGGTCTCCGGCCGTTCCCGGCCGAGCTTGTAGTCCAGCGGCTCACCGTCGGCCTGCTCCTGCGCGGTGTTGCCGTACCGGTCGACGGCCACCGGGTTGTCACCGGGCAGCTCGGCCGGGTGGGCCCCGTCGGCCTGCCGGCCGGTCAGGACGTCGTCGTGGGCGGTGGAGTCGTCGTCGGCGACGTCGGGCAGCCCGTCGGCCTCCGGGTCGGACACTGGGGTCGGGTAGTCGTCGTTGCGCATGTCGTGGTCACTACCCATTGCCCCTGGGCAGTAACCGGTGCCGGGGACGGTCGCACCGGGCGAAAAGGGGACAGCCCGGGAGGACGTGGCGAGTTGTCACGTTTCGGCGTCAGGCTCTGCGGTTAATGGGACGCTCTGACCGAGGAAAGTCCGCCGGCCGACAGCGACGGAGGTGACCAATGCGTGTAGGCCTAGTCTGTGCCCATTCCGGCCCGGAGGGGCGTACCGGCAGCTCAGCCGCCGGCACGCACCAGGACATCGCGCGGATCGCCGCGGAACTGACCGGACGCGGCCACGAAGTGCGGGTATACCAGCGCCGGGACGACCCCGGCCTGCCGGAGACCGAGCAGCTCGACGGGTACCTCGTCGAGCGCATCGCCGCCGGCCCCAGCCGGATCACCGGCACCGGCGACCTGATCCCGCACGTTCCGGAGTACGCCGCCCGGCTGGCCGAGCACTGGTCCGGCACCTGGCGCCCGGACGTGGTGCACGGGCACTTCTGGCTCGGTGGCCTGGTCGCCGCCAGCGCTGTCCGGGCCACCGACATCCCGGTCGTGCAGACCTTCCACTCCCTGGCGACCTCACAGCAACGGCGGCTCGGCGCGCAGTACGACGGTCCCCGGCAGCGGATCACCCTGGAGCGCGCCCTGACTCGCGCCGTCGACCTGGCGGTCGCCCAGTGCACCGACGAGGTCGACGAGCTGACCCGGATGGGGCTGCAACGCGCCGACGTGGTGGTGGTGCCGACCGCGGTCGACGTCGAGAAGTTTCACCCCGACGGCGAGTCGGAGCCGCGCGACGGCCGCCCCCGGATCCTCTCGGTGAGCGGGCTCGCCCCCGGACACGGGCAGGACGACCTGATCCGGGCGATGCGCCTGATCGGGGACGCCGAACTCGTCATCGCCGGCGGCCCGGAGGCGGGCGGGCTCGCCCACCACGCCGAGGCCCGGCGGCTCAACGAACTCGCCCGCCAGGCAGGGGTCGCCGGTCAGGTCCGGCTGCTCGGGGAGGTGCCGCACAGCCGCCTGCCGGCCTGGTACCGCTCCGCCGACGTGGTCGCCTGCACCGCCCGCTACGCCCCGGCCGGCCGGGTGCCGCTGGAGGCGATGGCCTGCGGTGTGCCGGTGGTCGGCTACGCCCTCGGCGGGGTCGCCGACACGGTGGTGGACCAGGTCACCGGCCGGCTCGTGCCCACCGGCGACGCGCGAGGGCTGGGAATGACGCTGCGCCGGCTGCTCGCCGACGACGCCGGGCGTTTCGCCTACGGACACGCCGCGGTCGACCGGGTCCGCTCCAGCTACACCTGGGAGCGGGCGGTGGGGGCGCTTGAGCGCCTCTACGACCGGGTGGTGCTCCGCCGCAAGCCCGCGCCGGCCTGACACCCGGGCACGTCGTACGCCCTGCTCAGCGCCGGTAACGGTGGGCGGCCTCGGGTGTGCTCGCGTACTGCTCGGCGCGGGGCAGGAGCGTCGGCGGTGGGACCGGCCGGGGCGGCTGCGCCCGCATCGTCTCGGGCGGCTCCGGCGGCTCCGGCGGCTGGAGCCGGGCGGCGAGCTGCTGTTTGGCCAAACCGCCGTGCTGTGGTGCGGCGTACCGGGTCAGGCCGATCACCGCCGCGAGGGTGACCAGGAAACCCACCGCGGCGAGCCACTCCCGTCCGGGCCAGATCTTGTCGTTGAGCAGCAGCAGGCCCACGATCGCGGCCGGTACCGCCCCGGCGGCGTCCATCGCGGCGACCGCCGCGGTGGTGGAGCCACGCTGCATGGCCAGTCCGAGCAGCAGCTGCCCGATCACGGAGTGCACGATCAGCAGATACAGCAGCGGGTCGCGCAGGAAGCCGTCGAGGCTGTGCACCGAGGCGAGCGGACGGGCCGCGATCGCCGCGGCGGAGAAGGCGAGCCCGGCCAGCGAGCCGAGGGCCACCGAACCTGGCGCGCCGTGCAGGCGTATCGCGAAGAAGCCGAGCCCGGCGATCAGCGGCAGTGCCAGGGCCAGGCCGATCACGCCCGTCGGGCCGAGCGGGCCGGACTGCGCCGGCTGGGCGGAGAGCACCAGCGCGGTGAGACCGGCGCCGAGCAGCAGCAGCAGGACCACCTCGGCGCGGGGCAGGCGCCACTTGAGCAGCACCACGCCGAAGACGGCGGTGACGCCGAGGCCCGCCGCGACGCTTGCCTGGACCAGGAAGAGCGGCAGATCCCGCCGGGCCAGGAAGGCGAGAAGGAAGCCGAGCACCTGACAGGCCACCCCGATCAGGTAGCTGCGGTGCCCGGCCAGCCGCAGCAGCAGACCGGGATCGAAACTGCGGCCGGTGGTGGTCTGTGCGGCGGCGACCGACTGGAAAAGGTTCGCGACGCCGTACGCGACGATCATCGCCGCCAGGAAGCACCAGCCCGCAGAAACCACGTGGCGAGGATAGAGGCTTGCATCACATGCCGCGCGGCGGGTGGGCCCGATGTCCGGAGTCGTTCCGCAGGGTCGACGCAGCGCTGCACAGCGTCACCGGATCAGGCGAGCCGGGCCAGGACCTCCGGGTGCAGCTGGCCGTTGGTGGCGATCGCGCTGCCGTCGCCGGGCGCGGCCGAGCCGGTCAGGTCGGTGAAGGTGCCGCCGGCCTCGGTGACGATCGGCACCAGCGCGGCGATGTCCCACAGGGACAGCTCCGGCTCGACCATCACGTCCAGCGCCCCCTCGGCGAGCAGCATGTAGCCGTAGAAGTCACCGTAGGCCCGGGTCCGCCAGCAGCCGCGCATCAGCTCCAGCATGGCGGGCAGCCGGCCGTCGGCCTCCCAGCCGGTCAGCGACGAGTAGCAGAAGCTGGCGTCGGCGAGCGAGCGCACCCCGGAGACGTGCAGCTGCGTGGCGTTGGAACGGTGCCGTCCGGCGTACGCGCCGAGTCCCCGGCCGGCCCACCAGCGGCGCCCCAGAGCCGGGGCGGAGACCAGCCCGACCACCGGCTGGTCGTCCTCCATCAGGGCGATGAGGGTGGCCCAGACCGGCACCCCGCGGATGAAGTTCTTGGTGCCGTCGATGGGGTCGATCACCCAGCGGCGGCTGCCGGTGCCCGCGGGCCGGCTCGACGTGCCGAACTCCTCGCCGAGGACGCCGTCGCGCGGCCGGCTGCGCCCCAGCGCGGAGCGCAGCGCCTGCTCGACGGCGGTGTCCGCGTCCGAGACCGGCGTCAGGTCCGGCTTGGCGTCGACCTTGAGGTCGATCGCGCGGAACCGCGCCATGGAGATCGCGTCGGCGCTGTCGGCGAGCACGTGCGCCAGGGCGAGGTCGTCGGCGTAGGAGGAGGTCATGTCGGCAAACGCTAGCCGACCCGGGCCCACCGGGCCGCCAGCCACCCCGCCGGGCGACCGCCGGTGGCGGGTCAGAAGTCGAGTTCGCCGGCGCGGGAGGCCGCCAACCGCCGGAACGACGCCAGCCGCCGTGCGTCCGCCGCTCCCCGGGCGACCCACTCGTCGAGCGTGCAGTCCGGCTCCTCGGCGGCGTGCTCGCAGCCGGCCGGGCAGCGCAGTGCCCCCTCCAGCAGGTCGGGAAAGCCGTGCAGCAGGCTCTCGGCCCGCACGTGCGCCAGCCCGAAGCTGCGGATGCCCGGGGTGTCGACGATCCAGCCGGGTACCCGGACCGCGCCGGGTGACGGCGGCAGCGCCAGGGCGACGGCGCTGGTGGAGGTGTGCCGGCCCCGGCCGATCGCGCTGACCGTGCCGACCGCCCGTTCGGCCGCCGGCACCAGCCGGTTCACCAGGGTCGACTTGCCGACGCCGGAGTGCCCGACCATCACCGAGACCCGGCCGGCGAGCAGCGTGCGCAGCTCGCCGAGGTCGCTGCCGGGGCCGACGAGCACGTGCCGCAGGTCGAGTTCGGCGTAGTAGCCGAGCACCTCCGCCGGGCCGGCCAGATCCGCCTTGGTGAGGCAGAGCAGCGGTTCGATGCCGGCGTCGTAGGCGGCCACCAGGCAGCGGTCGATGAACCCGGTACGCGGCGGCGGGTCCGCGAGCGCGCTGACGATCACCAGCTGGTCGGCGTTGGCCACGACCACCCGTTCGATCCGGCCCTCGGTTGTCGTGTCGTCGTCGTCGGCGGTGCGGCGCAGCACCGAGGTGCGCGGCGAGATCCGTACGATCCGGGCCAGGGCGCCGGCCGCGCCGGAGGTGTCCCCGACCAGCGACACCCGGTCGCCGACGACCACCGACTTGCGGCCGAGTTCACGGGCCCGCATCGCCGTCACCGGCGGCGCGTCGGCGTCCACCTCGTGCTCGGCGTCGAGGAGCACGCAGGTGTAGCGGCCGCGGTCCACCGCGATGACGAAGCCCTCCACCGCGTCGGAGTGCTGGGGCCGCGTACGCGTGCGCGGCCGGGACGCCCGGCCCGGCCGGACCCGTACGTCGTCCTCGTCGTACTCCCGCCGCCTGCCAGCCAGGACAGCCTCCTCGTCAACTGAGCTCGGTCGTCACCGCCGACCCTAACGCCGTGCGGCCCGCCGTGGTCGGCGAGGGCAGGTGAACGTCGGCCGGGAGCGTTACCGTGGGCGCCATGTGCGGCAGGTACGCGAACGCGCGCGGCGCGGCGGAACTCAGTGCGTTCTTCGAGGCGTACGACGAGACCGGCGGCCAGTTGTCGGCGGCGTACAACATCGCGCCGACTGATCCGGTGCCGTTGGTGCGCGCCGAAGGGGCGACTCGTCGCCTGTCGATGGCCCGCTGGGGCCTGCCCCGGCCCTGGGATCGCCGCTCCCGCCAGGTAATGATCAACGCCAGGTCCGAAACGGTGGCGACCAGCCGGGCCTTCTCCGCAGCGTTCGCCCGCCGCCGTTGTCTCATTCCCGCCGACGGCTGGTACGAGTGGGTGCCGCTACCGGACGGGGTGCGCCGGCCGTACTTCATGACGCCCCACGACGGCGCGCCGCTGGCCTTCGCGGGTCTCTGGAACCCCGCGGGCGACGGCGCGGCCTGCGCGGTGATCACCACGGCGGCGTACGGCGGTCTCGCCGAGGTCCACGACCGGATGCCACTGGTGCTGCCGGCGCCGGCATGGCAGCGGTGGCTGCACTCCGATGATCCGGTGGCAGATCTGCTCGCCGGCGGCGGGGCGGACTGGGCGGCGGGAATTGAGATCCGTCCGGTCGGCCGGGCGGTCGGTGACATTCATAACGACGGTCCGGCACTGATCGCCCGCGCTGCCGCGTCGCAGGTGCCGTCGGCTGCGGCGGGGCCTGCGGAAATGACACTTTTTTGACGCTGCCGTTCCCGCCATTGTCCGGAAGCGATTTGCCGCCGATGCGGACAAATGGCCTCGCGGGCCGTGCGTGAATTGATGATTACCCCTTGTCTTGGACCCGTTCGGTGCGATAGAAACCACCGCCGGTGGTGGATGTCGATTCGTAGAGAGCGAGTGGCAACCATCGATCTTGCCGGTCCCACGGGGGAGGTGGGTTCATGACACGGGCGAGGATGCCCCGCCCGCACGAGGTGGACGCCGCACGGCGTGATCCGAGGCTGCTGCGGGCACTGAACGAACGCAGCCAGGACGACGCCTGGCGGACCAGAGGAACGTGCCAGAACGTGGATCCGGAGACATTCTTTCCGGCTCCGAACGAACCGGTCGACATAGCGGTTGCGCTCTGCCGCAGCTGCGATGTGCAGGGCTCCTGCCTGGCGTGGGCGCTGGAGGTGGGGGACTGCCACGGCGTCTGGGGTGGCACCACACCCCGGGAACGCCGCGCCATGTTGCTCGCCTGGCGGGACGAGGTGCAGCCCGACCCGAGTGTGACGGCCGAAGCGGGCCCACCGGTGCGCGACCGGCTGCTGACGCTCGTACCGTCCGGACGCTGAGGGTTCGCTTCAGCGGACCGGCCCCGTGGTCGAGAATGGGCCGGGTGTCCCAGAATCTGGAAATTCTGACGGCGCGCGGTCCGGCCCGGGTGGATTTCGATCCGCCGGCCGGACCGCCGCTGAGCCTGCTCGTCCTCGGCCACGGCGCCGGCGGTGGGGTCGACGCCCCGGATCTGTTGGCGCTGCGTGACGCGGCTGTCGCGGCCGGAGTCCTGGTGGCGCGGGTGACGCAGCCGTACCGGGTCGCCGGCCGGCGGGCGCCGGCACCCGCCGGCCACCTCGACGAGGCGTGGCGCACCGTCGTGGCCGAGCTGCGGCGCCGGCACCCCGGCCCGGCGCTGCTGGTCGGCGGGCGCTCCAGCGGCGCCCGGGTGGCCTGCCGGACCGCGGCCCAGCTGACGGCCGACGGCATTGTCGCGCTGGCCTTTCCGCTGCACCCGCCGGGCCGGCCCGAGCGTTCCCGGGCCGACGAGCTGGCGACGGGCCTGCCGACGCTGGTCGTCAACGGCGACCGGGACCCCTTCGGCGTCCCCCGGCCCGGGCCCGGCATCCAGGTCGAGGTGCGTCCCGGGGAGAAGCACGACCTGCGCCGGGATCCGGACGCGGCCGCCGCCGTGGTGCTCGACTGGCTGCGCGCACGCGGCTGGGCCCGCTGACCGTTTCCACCTCGCGGGCGGGTTCGTTGCATTCGATGGTGCCGCCGGGCTGTTCTGCCGCGCGGCACCACCTCCCAGGGCCCTCCCCGGTCCCAGCGCCGCCCGCCCGGTGGCGCCGGGACCGGGTACGGGCCCGGTGCGTGCCGCGGTCGTGCATCGATACCGGAATGCGGGGACCGCCGATTCGCGTTGCACCTGGCGGATGACCGACCGGTGGGGGGAATCGGGTGTTGACCCAGACGCGAGACGCGAAACGGGACGAGTGGCGGACCAGACAGCCGGACCGCCGCGGGGAGCGGGTCTTGACCGGGACGCGTACCGTCGTCGGCGTTACAAGCGGCGCCTCCGGGGGAAGTGAGATCCTCCAACCGGAACTACGCGTATTGTCGGCGGGGGATCCTCCGACGCGAGGGGACGTGGGGTTGACCACCGAGCAGACCGACGAGCGTCGAGCCCGATTCGAGCGGGACGCCCTGCCCTTCGTGGACCAGCTCTATCCCGCTGCGCTGCGGATGACGCGCCACCCCGCCGACGCCGAGGACCTCGTCCAGGAGACGTTCCTCAAGGCCTTCGCTGCCTTCCACCAGTTCCAGGAGGGCACGAACCTCAAGGCCTGGCTGTACCGGATCCTGACGAACACCTACATCAACTCCTACCGCCGCCGGCAGCGGCAGCCGGTGCAGGCTCCCACCGAGGAGATCACCGACTGGCAGCTCGCCGAGGCGGAGTCGCACACCTCCTCCGGGCTGCGCTCGGCAGAGACCGAGGCGCTGGACCGGCTGCCGGACAGCGACGTCAAGGAGGCCCTGCAGCAGCTGCCGGAGGAGTTCCGCCTCGCTGTCTACCTGACCGATGTCGAGGGCTTCTCCTACAAAGAGGTCGCTGACATCATGGGTACGCCGATCGGGACCGTGATGAGCCGACTGCACCGTGGCCGGCGAAACCTGCGGAAGTTGCTCGAGCGGTACGCCGCCGAGCGGGGCATCTCCGAAGCCCGCTCGGGCGCTGCCGGGCGGGAGGGCTGACGTGAGCTGCGGCAAGTTCCACGAGACGGACTGTCACGAGGTGCTCTCCGAGGTCTACCTCTACCTCGACCTGGAGTGCGGCCACGAGCGGCGTGAACTCATCCGCCGCCACCTCAACGAGTGCGGCCCCTGCCTGCGTGAGTACGGCATCGAGCAGGAGGTCAAGGCGCTGGTGGCCCGCTGCTGCGGCAACGAGACCGCGCCGGCGCAGCTGCGGGAGCGGCTGATGGTGCGCATCACCGAGCTGGTCGTCTTCGAGCCCACCGAACCGGGCGACCGGACGTAGCGGGCAGTACGCCGCGCCCCGGCGTGGCGGCACGTGCATGAGCATTGCGGCCCGGCTCCCGTAAGGGATCCGGGCCGCATCAGCTCTGGGGCGCCGTCGGCTGTGCCGCGGCGGACCGTCAGGAGTTGGGGCGCTTGCCGTGGTTGGCGGCGCTCTTCTTGCGGGCCTTCTTCTTGCGGGCCTTCTTGGCCATGCCGACCTCCTCGTGCTGGTCTTCGTGGTGTGGGGGAGCGGTTCGCGGCGACTGCAGCCGGCCGCTCCGCCGGGCTTGTCCCACCTCGGCCCGACCCGCTGATGCTAGCCCCGATGCCTTTTGTGCCGTCGGGGGCCGCCGCATGATTGGATACCGTCGCAACGCTCGACGACGAGGGGGAGGGCCGGATCATGGCCGAGGAGATCCGCGCGGAGATGGTCGCCAACGTCTGGAAGGTCGTGGCGACCGCGGGTGAGCCGGTTTCCGAGGGCGACACCCTGGTCATCCTGGAATCGATGAAGATGGAGATCCCGGTCCTCGCCGAGTCCGACGGGACGCTGCGCGAACTCGCCGTCAACGAGGGCGACGTGGTGCAGGACGGCGACCTGATCGCCGTCATCGACTGACCCGGCCGACCGCCGCCGGCAGGTGTTGGCGGCAGTTGCGGCGGCCGTCAGCGGCGCCGGCGCAACCGGCGGCGTAACCGCGCCCACCATCCGCGCCGTCGCCGGCGCGGCCGCGGGCCGGTGTCCGGGAAGAGCCGCCGGGCCAGCTCCGCGACCTTCGGGTCGATGCCGGGGGTGATCATTGCCAGCCGGGCCAGCGACCAGGTGATCGAGCTCGGCCGCTGCCGGGCGACGGCGAGCGCGTCCCGGAACCGTTCCGCCACCACCTCCGCCACATCGTCGCGGACCGTCGGGTCGACCCAGGCGGCGGTGACCAGGGCGAAGAGCGCCGCCTCGGTGATCCAGTCCTCGACGCCCCAGACCAGCCCGAGCAGGAGTTCACGGCGCGCCGAGGACTCCCACGCCTCGTCGGTGCGGTGGTGCAGCAGACCCAGGCACGCCCAGACCTGCACGGTTCGGTGCCAGAGCGCCGGGTCGTGTTCGGCCAGTGCCCGGCCGAGCGGTGTCTCCGGCGGTCGCGGCGGGTGCAGCAGCAGGCCGAGCAGGTCGTCGACCTCCACTGTCGCCAGGGACACCGCGGCGTCGTACGCGGCCGGGGGGTGTGGCCAGCCCGGCTGGGCGAGGTGCCGCAGCCGTTCGGCGGCGGCGGCTGACGGGGCAGGCAGGGCCGGCTGGGCGGTCGTGCCGTCGTAGCGCCACAGCAGCCGGCCCTGCGGCCGCCGCGGCAGGCGCAGGTCCGGTGCCGAGATCCGCTCCACGAGCAGTTCCAGCCCGGGGGCGGCCGTCGCGAGGGTGCGCATGGCGCTCGGCACCTCGAGCTCGCTGAGCCGCAGCCGGCCCGCGGTGACCGGCTCCGTCGCCGCGCTCAGCTGCCGCAGCACGTCGATGATCGCCTCGCTCGCCGCCGGGACGATTCCCAGCCACGCCGACTGCCGGCAGCACTCCGCCAGGTCGGTGTGCTCGTGCGTACGGTCGGGGTGCTCCCGCTGGAAGTCGGCGAGCGCGATCAGGTGCCGCACGTCGCCGTCGCGGCGGTAGCGCAGCCGCTGCGCGGTGTGCACGGCGCAGTCGAAGCCGGGATCGCGCGCGAGCGCGCGCTCGACCCAGGTCATCGCCTCGGCCAGGCGGCCGTTGTCGGCCAGGGTGCCGGCGATGTCGGTGTAGACCGACAGGTCGTCAGGGTCGTGGTCGACGGCGCGGCGCAGCGCGGCGAGCGCCTCGTTGGTGTGCCCGGCGCTGCGGTGGGCGTAGCCGAGCCATACCTCGCCCAGTTTGGACGGTTGCGCGGCGACCCCCTGCTGCGCCCAGCGCACCGCGAGGCCGGTTTCGCCGAGCCGGCGGGCGTACGCCGAGGCCGCACCGCAGAGCAGGGCGTGCTGCGGGTACGCGGCGACGGCGTGCCGGGCCAGCAGCAGATAGGGCGCAAGCGCCGCCCGCTGCGGTGCGGGTGCCGGCTCGGCGACGGCGGCGCAGAGTCGCATCAGGACACCGGTGATGTTCTCCGGCCCGATCCGGGTGACCAGCTCCGGGTCGGTCACCCAGGGCACGGCGGCCCAGTCCATGCCGGGATCGTGGGCGGTGGCGGCGACAAGCAGCTCCAGCCCCTCGTCGGGTCTGCCGCCGGCGGCGAGCAGGTGCGCCCGCGCCACGACGGCACCGACGAAGGCCGGCCGGTCCAGGGGGAAGAGTTCGGTGCCGTCGCCGGTACGGGCGCGCAGCCGCGCCAGCACCTCGTGCACCTCGGGCATGGTGGGGGCGTGCCCGAGGGCTCCGGCGAGGTACGCCGCGGCGTCCGACAGCTCACCGGCGTCCAGCGCGGCCCGGGCCAGCGCCAGCTCCCCCTGGGCAGCCAGCCGCGGGTCCTCAGTCTCGTCCGGCACGGCGTCCTTCCGTTCGTCACGCGGGCGTTGCGCAGCCTAGGCGATCGTGGAAAGTCGCGGCGTACCCCTGCGTGCTTCTGCTCGTTCCGTTGTGTGGTGTCCCGCGTTGCTGCAAAAATGAGCGCCGAGCGTGCGTTTTCCGCGCAGCGAGGGGGTCCGGGGTGACACGGCCAGGCGCCGGCATGGCGGCGGACATCGCGGAGCAGCCCGCCGGGTACGCCCGGCTGCTCGCCCCCGACCAGGCCGACGCGATCGCCCGGGTCGCCGCCGCGGTGGCGGCCCGTCGCCCACGGCACGTCGTCTTCACCGCCCGAGGCACCTCCGACCACGCGGCCCTCTACGGCGCCTACCTCAGCGAGATCCGGCTCGGGCTGCCCGCCGGCCTCGCCTCGCCGAGTGTGGTCACCGTCTTCGGTGCCCGCCCCGATTTTTCCGCAGCGCTGGTGGTGGCGGTGAGCCAGAGCGGCGGCTCGTCGGACCTGACCGAGGTGGTGCGCCAGGCCCGTGACTCCGGGGCGCTGACCGTGGCGGTGACGAACACCGCCGACTCGCCGCTGGCGGCGGCGGCGGAGCTCACCGTCGACATCGCCGCCGGCCACGAGCGGGCGGTCGCCGCCACCAAGACCTACACCGCCGAGCTGCTTGCCCTGCTGATGCTCGTCGAGGGCGTACGGGCCGGGGACGGGCGGCTGCCGGCCGCGGAGCGTGCGGCTCTCGCGGCGCTGCCGGAGCTCGCGGCCCAGGTCCTCGCCGATCCGGCCCCGGCCCAGCTGGCGCTCCGGTACCGGTTCGCCGCGCAGCTGGTCACCACCGGCCGCGGGTACGCCTACCCGACCGCCCGGGAGGCGGCGCTGAAACTGATGGAGACGTCGTACCTGCCGGCGCTGGCCTTCTCCGGCGCGGACCTGCTGCACGGCCCGCTGGCGATGGCCGACGCGGACATCCCGGTCCTGGCGCTGGTCGGTTCCGGCCCCGGCGGCCGGTCGATGCGGGAGCTGCTGCCGCGGCTGGCCGAACGCGGCGCGGACCTGGTGACCGTCGGCTCCGCCGAGGTCGACGGGGTACCGGCGCGGCTGGCCGTGCCGCAGGTCGACGAGCGGCACGCCCCGCTGCTGGACATCCTGCCCCTGCAGCGGCTGGCGCTGGCACTGGCGCTGGCCCGCGGTGAGAATCCGGACGCGCCGCGCGGCCTGGCGAAGGTCACCAGCACCCGCTGAGCGCCGCGGAAGGTCACCGGCAGGGGTCGCAGGCGGGCGTGGCAGGCTTGCAGCGTGTCCACACTGCGTGATCTGGCCGAGGAGCACACCGCACTGCGGCCGGCCGACATCGACCACCTGCACCGGGTGGCCGGCGACTGGCAGCTGCTCTCCGACCTCTCCTTCGCCGACCTGCTGCTCTGGGTTCCGGTCGACGACGACGAGACCTTCGTCTGCCTGGCGCAGGTGCGCCCCACCACGGCGCCGACGGCGTACCAGGACGATCAGGTGGGCCGGATCGTCGGCGGTCCGGAGGTCGCGCACCTGACGGTCGCCTACCGGCAGGGCCGGATCTGGCGGGAGGGCGACCCGGTCTGGTACGGCGACGTGCCGGCCCGGCACGAGGCGATCCCGGTCCGGTTGCGCGCCGCCGACGGCGAGGCCGGCGAGATCATCGCCGTGATCGGCCGGGACACCAACCTCTCCACCGCGCGCAGCCCCAGCCAGCTGGAGCTGAACTACCTGACCACCGCCGACGACCTGGCCCAGATGGTCGCCGACGGCACCTTCCCGTCGGTGCGTCACCCGGGGGAGACGACGTCGGCGCCGCGCGTCGGCGACGGGCTGATCCGCCTCGACGCCGGCGGCAAGGTCACCTACGCCAGCCCGAACGCCCAGTCGGCCTGCCGACGGCTCGGCTTCTCGGCGCACCTCGTCGGCGAGGACCTGGCGGGGCTGATCCGCCGGCTCGCCACCGACCCGCTGGAGGGGACCGACGTCGCCAACGGGATGCTCGCCGCGTTGCGCGGCGAGTCGCCGCCGCGCCGGGAGCTCGACGCCCGCGGCGCGACCGTGCTGACCCGGGCGGTGCCGCTGATGCCCGCCGGCGTGCCGATCGGGGCGCTGGTGCTGGTCCGCGACGTCACCGAGGTCCGCCGCCGGGACCGGGCCCTGATGACCAAGGACGCCACCATCCGGGAGATCCACCACCGGGTGAAGAACAACCTGCAGACGGTCGCGGCGCTGCTGCGCCTGCAGGCCCGCCGGGTCGGCATCCCCGCCGCCAAGGCGGCGCTGGAGGAGTCCGTACGCCGGGTGGCCTCCATCGCGCTGGTGCACGAGACCCTCTCGATGTCCTCCGATGAGGAGGTCGAGTTCGACGGGATCCTCGACCGGATCGCGAACGCCGCCGGTGAGGTGGCCACCATCGAGCCGAGCGTGCGGATGCGGCGGGAGGGGAGCTTCGGCGTGCTCTCCGCCGAGATCGCCACCTCGCTGGCGATGGTCCTCAACGAGTTGCTGCTCAACGCCGTCGAGCACGGCTTCGACCCGGAGCACCCGCCGGCCGAGCCGCCGGAGACGGTGGTGACCGCGCACCGGTTCCGCAAGCAGCTGCAGATAACCGTCGCCGACAACGGCCGTGGCCTGCCGGCGGACTTCGACGCCGAACGCAACGGCCGGCTGGGGTTGCAGATCGTCCGGGCGCTGGTCGCAGGCGAGCTGCGCGGCACGATCGAGCTGCGCAACCGTGCCGGCGGTGGCGCCGAGGCGGTGCTCGTCGTGCCGCTGGCCAAGCCCCGTCGCTGACCGCGGCGCCCGGCCCGCGAGGGTGCCAGGTCAGCCGGTACGGACCAGCAGCGCCAGCGTCAGCCCCGGCAGCTGCCGGGACCGCTCCACCCGGTAGCCGGCCCGCAGCGCGTCCCGCTTGCCGTCGGCGAGCGCGGCGACCGGGTCGTCGTGGTCGCCGCGGACCAGTAGCCACACCCGCTCCACCCCGGCCAGGCACTCGGCCGGCCGTGGGCACTCGCCGACCCAGAGGTCGGCCCGCTCCCGCCGGCCGGTCGCTGCGAGCACGTCGCGGGGGCGGTCGTCGCGCAGGTGGTACTCCATCGCCAGGTCGAGCATCGGCCAGCTGCCGGTGCGCGGCGAGTAGACGATGCCGTCGCCGGGGCGCTGCCCGGCGGCGACCGCGCCGGCGGCGGCGGCGTAGTCGATCGCGGCGCTGCGCGGCCACTCGTGGGTGCGTCGCAGCGCGGCCTGCGCCGGCGCCCCGAGCACGGCGAGCACGGCGAGCACCAGCAGCGCGTACGTCAACCGGAGCCCGGCCAGCGCGGCCCCGGCGAGCAGGCAGGCGAACGGCAGGGTGAAGACCAGGTAGCGGACCACCCAGAGTGGGGTGAGCTGCGCGGCCGCGAAGACGAGCACGACCGGGGCGAGCACACAGGCGGCGAGGGCGATGCCGGGCCGGGCCCGCAGGCCGAGGCCGACCGCGGCCAGGCCGAGCAGCATGCCGCCGACGGCGGCGGCCTGGGTCAGCGCGCCGGGCAGCGCCAGCAGCTCGCCCGGGGCGGGGGTGTCGACCCAGTTGAGCTGCTGCGACTGCTGGCCGAGGCCGAGCAGCGCCAGCGGCGCAACGAGGAGCCCGGCGACCGCCACCGTGACCGCCCAGTGCCACCAGCGGCGGTCGCGGCCGCGCAGGCTCAGGGCGACGAGGACCAGATGCCCGGCGAGCAGGGTCAGCGCCACCAGGTTCATCAGTCCCAGCAGGGCGACCGCGGCGGTGTAGCCGAGCCAGCGCAGCCGGGTCGGACGGTGCAGCGCCGCGACCAGCAGCAGGGTGGCGAGCACCGCGAAGCAGCTGACGAAGGCGTACGAGCGGGCCTCCTGGGCGTAGCGGGAGGTGCTGGGCAGGACCGCGAAGAGCAGCCCGGCGAGCAGCCCGGCGCGGGCGTCGTAGAGGCGGGCGCCGAGGGCGGCGGTGAACCCCGCCGCGGCGGCCATGGCGAGCACGGAGGGGGCGCGTAGGGCGGTCACCGAGTCGCCGAAGAGCGCGATCCAGTAGTGCAGGAAGAGGTAGTACGCGCCGCTGACCGCATCGATGTTGCCGACCATCCGCAGCAGGTCGCCCACGGGGCGGCTCGCGCCGCTCCACGCCGCCAGCTCGTCGCGCCAGAGCTGGGCGTCGCCGAGCCCGGTCGCGCCGATCGCGGCGGTGAGCAACGCCGGCACCGCCCAGACCGCGCCGCTGCGCACCCGGGTGGCCGGCGGCACCGGAGGCCGGTGCGACGCCGGCGCCGCGCCGTGCGCGCTCGTCCGGCTGCCGATCTCGGGGCTCGGCGGGGGCAGACCCGTCACCAGCCGAGAGTGTCACAGCAGCGGATCGCCCGGCGGCAGGTACGGCAAACCCGGTCGGCGCTGCGGCAGCCGGTGGGAGCTCGCCGGCGCGGCGCGGGAGTGCGACCGGATTCGCGGCGACAGGTGGCCCGGTTCCCGCCGTCGCCGCGCCCGTGATGTGGGATTGGCGATGATCGTCGAGGCCACCCCACCTGCGGCTGTGGCACGATGGGCCCATGACCGCCGCTGTCGACCGTCGCTTCGTGGCCCGCCGCCACGTTGATTACGGCCGCGTCCGCAGCGCGATCTGTCCGGCGCACTGACGAGCCCGACCCTGCTCTTTTTCGGTCGTGCAGCGCGTCGGTTCCGCCGCAGTGCCACTCGGCCGGCCCTTCCGCGTTCTGCTCAGCCGAAGCTCAATTTCCGCTTCAGACTCGGAGGACGCCGCGATGGCGGTCAGTAGCATTCCGTCCCGATCCGGTGACTCGGCCGTCCCGGCCGCCCGTGGGGCCCGCAAGGCCCGGGGTGAGGGCCAGTGGGCCCTGGGACACCGTGAGCCGCTCAACCCCAACGAGCGCACCAAGGCCGACGACGACCCGCTGAACGTGCGGGCGCGCATCGAGAACATCTACGCCCACCGCGGCTTCGCCTCGATCGACCCCGCCGACCTGCGTGGCCGGTTCCGCTGGTGGGGCCTCTACACCCAGCGCAAGGCCGGCATCGACGGCGGCCGGACCGCCGTGCTCGAGCCGCACGAACTCGACGACGAGCACTTCATGCTCCGGATCCGCGTCGACGGCGGACAGCTGACCCTCGCCCAGCTGCGGGTGATCGCCGACATCTCCCAGCGGTACGCCCGCGACACCGCCGACATCACCGACCGGCAGAACATCCAGCTGCACTGGATCCGGGTCGAGGACATGCCCGAGATCTGGCGGCGGCTGGAGGAGGTCGGCCTCTCCACCACCGAGGCCTGCGGGGACTGCCCCCGAATCGTGCTCGGCAGCCCGGTCGCCGGTGTCGCCGAGGCCGAGCGGGTCGACCCGACCCCGGCGATCGACGAGATCGTGCGCCGTTACGTGGGCAACCCGGAGCTGTCCAACCTGCCCCGCAAGTTCAAGTCGTCGATCTCCTGGCTGGCCGACACCCCGTACGAGGTCAACGACATCTCCTTCCTCGGCGTGGTGCACCCGGAGTACGGCCCCGGCTTCGACCTCTGGGTCGGCGGCGGCCTCTCCACCAACCCGATGCTCGCCAAGCGCCTCGGGGTCTGGGTGCCGCTGGACGAGGTGCCGGACGTCTGGGCCGGGGTGGCGGGGATCTTCCGCGACTACGGCTACCGGCGGCTGCGGCACCGGGCCCGGCTGAAGTTCCTCGTCGCCGACTGGGGTGTGGAGAAGTTCCGGGAGGTGCTGGAGAAGGAGTACCTGGGCCGGGCGCTGGCCGACGGACCGGCCCCGGAGCTGCCCGCCAAGCCGATCGACCACATCGGAGTGCACCCGCAGCGCGACGGCCTCTCCTATGTGGGTGCGGCCCCGGTGGTGGGACGGGTCTCCGGCCCGCAGCTCGCCCGGCTCGCCGACGTGGTCGCCGCACACGGCAGTGACCGGGTGCGGCTGACGCCGTACCAGAAGCTGCTGGTGCTCGATGTGGCGCCGCAGCGGGTCGAGTCGCTGGTCGGCGCGCTGCGGGAGATCGGGCTGGAGGCGCGGCCGTCGGCCTGGCGCCGCGGCACGATGGCCTGCACCGGCATCGAGTACTGCAAGCTGGCGATCGTCGAGACCAAGGCGCGCGGTCAGGAGCTGGTGGCGCGGCTGGAGGAGCGGCTGCGTGACTTCGACGCCGACATCTCCATCCACATCAACGGCTGCCCGAACGCCTGCGCCCGTACCCAGGTCGCCGACATCGGCCTCAAGGGTCAGCTCGTGGCCGGCCCCGAAGGGCAGCAGGTGGAGGGCTACCAGGTGCATCTCGGCGGCGGGCTGGGGATGGCGCAGGGGCAGACGGCGGGTTTCGGCCGCAAGCTGCGCGGCCTGAAGACCACCGCGGCGGAGCTGCCCGCGTACGTCGAGCGGCTGGCCCGCAACTATCTGGCCCAGCGCGCCGATCAGGAGAGCTTCGGCCAGTGGGTGCTGCGCGCCGACGAGGAGGCGCTGCGGTGAGCACCCGGGCGGCGCCGATGTACTGCCCGTACTGCGGGGAGGAGGACCTGCGGCCGAACGAGGCGTCGCACGGGGCGTGGGAGTGCCGCGCCTGCGCCCGGGTCTTCGCGGTGAAGTTCACCGGGCTGCTGCGCCGGGAGACCGCCGTCGAGGGGGCCGCCAGCGCCGGGCCGGGAGCGGCGGACGGTGCTTCGGGGCCTTCGGGGCGGTCGGCGACGGAGGCGGGCCGGTGACCGGGCGCGGGCCGGTCTCCGCCGTACACCTCGGCCTGGTCGACCCGCGCCGGCCCGCGGGGGCCGCTGCGGCGCCCACGGCCGCTTTCCCGGAAGTCGCGCCGACCGCGCGTGGGGAAGCGCCCACGACTGCGGATTCGGCGCCGCGGCTGCGTGCGCTCGCGGACCGCGCCGCGGTGGAGCTGGCGGGGGCGTCGGCCACCGAGATCGTCCGCTGGGCGGGCGAGACATTCGGTGCCCGGTTCTGCGTCACCAGCTCGATGGCGGACGGGGTCGTCGCGCACCTGGTCTCCCGGGTGGTGCCGGGTGTCGAGGTGATCTTCCTGGACACCGGTCTGCACTTCCCGCAGACGCTGCGGGTCCGCGACGAGGTGGCCCGGACCCTGCCGGTGGTGGTCCGGTCGGTCCGGCCCCCTCAGACGGTCGGGCAGCAGGACGGGGAGTACGGGCCGCGCCTGTTCCACCGGGCGCCGGACGAGTGCTGCCGGCTGCGCAAGGTCGAGCCGCTGCAGCGGGCGATGCGCGACTTCGACGCGTGGGTGACCGGGCTGCGGCGGGACGAGTCGCCGACGCGGGCGCACACCCCGGTGGTGGCCTTCGATGCCGCCCGCGGAAAGGTCAAGATCAACCCGATCGCCGGGTGGACGCAGGCCGACGTGGACGACTACATCGCCCGCTGGAAGGTGCCGGTCAACGAGCTGTTGCGCCAGGGCTACGGCTCGGTCGGCTGCTGGCCCTGCACGCGCCGCACGAGAGCCGGGGAGGATCCGCGGGCGGGACGCTGGGCGATGTTCGACAAGACCGAGTGCGGGCTGCACACTTGAGCCCGGTTGAGCCGATCGTCCTGGTGGCGCACGGCAGCCGTGACCCGCGGGCGGTGACGGCGACGCGGGCGCTGGCCCGGCAGGTGGGCCGCCTCGGCGGTGGGGCCGTGGTGCGGGCCGGTTACCTCGACCACACCGATCCCCGTCCGGAGGCGGTGCTGGCAGCCCTGCAGCGCCGCGGGCATCGTCGGGCGGCGCTGGTGCCGCTGCTGCTCACCGATGCCTTCCACGGGCGGGTGGACCTGCCGGCGGTGGTCGCGCAGGCCCGCGCGGCCGGGCTGCGGATACCGGTACGGCTGACCCCGGTGCTCGGCTGCGCCGGCTCGACGGTGGACGGGCTGCTCCTGGCGGCGCTGGAGCGCCGCCTGGCCGAGGCGGCACCGGCGGGCTTCGACGCCCTGGTGCTGGCGGCGGCCGGCACCCGCAACGCCGCGGCACGGGAGTCGGTGGCACGGGTGACGCAGTTGCTGGGGCGTCGTCACGGTGTGCCGGCGCTCACCGCGTACGCCTCGGCCGCGCCGCCCACCGCGGGGGAGGCGGTGCTGCGGCTGCGGGCCGCGGGCGCGCGGCGGGTGGCGGTCGCCGCCTACTTCCTCGCGCCCGGACGGCTCTACGAGTCGGTGGCGGTGACCGCGGCGGCGGCGGGGTCGATCGCCGTGGCGCAGCCGCTGTCGGACGCCCCCGAGCTTGCCCGGCTGGTCCTGGACCGGGTGGCTGCCGGTCGGCCCGGCGTGACCGTGACATCCGGCGTGACCGTGACATCCGGCACCACCATGGCACCCGGTGTCACCGGCGGTCGCCGGTCGTTGGCGGTCACCCTCGGCTGAGGCGCCGCCGCTGGGCAGTCGGATGGGGCGCAGTCGCCGCAGCGCAGGCGGACGCGAAAACGCCCCGGCGGGCTGAGCCCGCCGGGGCGTTTCTTGCCTGTTCGATCGATCAGGCGGAGTGAGCGCGCAGGACGCGCAGGCCGCCGCGGCGCTTGACGGCGCGGCGCTCTTCTTCGCTCATTCCGCCCCATACGCCAGCGTCCTGACCGGACTCGAGGGCCCACTTGAGGCACTCATCGGTCACGGAGCAACGCCGGCAGACGGCCTTGGCCTGCTCGACCTGCAGCAGCGCCGGACCGGAGGTCCCGATCGGGAAGAACAGCTCCGGGTCTTCGTCGCGGCAGGCAGCATGGTGGCGCCAGTCCATGGCGGCAACACTCCTCATTCTGGGGTGGGCGGTAGTTATTGCTTTTCTCTATATGCACCCGCGCGCCGGCGGTGACGTATCGCAATCAGCGATTCAACAGCGCGTGAGCAGGCTTTTGGGCCCCTGTGAACCAACTGAACCGCTCGTATTGGTGAGCGCATCCAGATGACGTGCCGGTCTCTCAGGTTCCGCTTGTGAATACTTTCACGAACGTTCGCAATGTCAAGGGTGGTGCTTCGAAAAAATCTGAGCGGTGAGCAAGCTCACGGGCTGTTTGTCCGTATTCGGCGGCTACCTGAGCCCCCCGGCAGGTTACTGCCTGGGATCAATGTAGTACGGTCTCGGCCGCATTGCTGGCATTTCCGGCACTGATGCCCGGTTCGACGGACAGCCAGTGCGGTGGGGGGAACCGTTAGCAGATTACCCTCAGTGCGGCCGGAACGGCAGTGAAGTGGACCTTCTTTCGTTCACCGAGGTAGTCACCGTCCACCTGGAACGGCTTCGGATCGCTCGCCACCAGCGTGAACTCGTTCACATCGTGCAGTCGGAGCACCTGCTTGCCGTGCGGATCCGGATCGCTAGCGAGGATCTGCGTCACTGTCCGTAGCGTGCTGGCCACCTGAAGCTGCCGCATGGCCATGACATCCAGGCCGAGATCGAAGGAGGCCAGCGGGTTCGGATTGACCTCCCGCTCGCCCAGGTACGTCCAGGGGGCGGTGTTCTGCACGATTGCGAATGCCAACGGTTCTTCCATCGGCTCTCCCGGCCGTTCCAGACGCAGTCCCGCCTGCCGTTGTTTACGGCCGAGAAAGTACTGACCGACTGCGGAACGCAGATACAGCGAAGGTGTCGAGACGCGTCCTCGCCGGCGGGCCCGCTCGACTCGGCCGACCACTGCCGCGTCCAATCCGAATCCCGCGCAGAAGGTGAAGTAGCGGTCGTCGGCGCGGCCCAGTCCGATAGTGCGGGAGCGCCCCTCGCGGAGCCCTTCCAGGATCACGCTGGTGCCCTCGGGCCAGTCCCGGGGCAGCCCGAGCGCCCGCGCGAAGACGTTGGTGGAGCCGCCCGGCACCACCGCCAGGGCGGGCAGCCGCTCGGCGGAGGACTGGGAGAGCGCGACCATGGCCGGCTGCGCCGCCATGAGCCCGTTCACGACCTCGTTGACCGTTCCGTCGCCGCCGAGGGTCACCACCAGGTCCACGCCCGCCTCGGCGGCCTCGCGGGCGAGCGTCGCCGCGTGCCCGCGTTGCCGGGTATAGCGGACGGCGAGGTCCACCTCACTGCGCAGCGCGCGAACCAGCACGTCGCGGCTGCGTTCGGTGGTGGTGGTGGCTTTGGGGTTGACGACCAGTACGGCCTGCATGGGCGGCACTGTACCCCCGGGGCGCGGGTATCGTGGCGCGCGTGGAAAATGCCCCGGGCCCGATTCCGGCGCCCCTGCTCTGGGCGGTACGGCTGCTGCGCGCCGAATCCGTCGCGCTCGCGCTGGTCGCGATCTTCCTGGTCTACAAGGACCTGACGGCGGTCGCCACCGACCTGGTTTCGGCGATCTGGGTGACCGGCTTCGCGATAGCGGGCGCGGTCGTCCTCTGGCTGCTCGCCACCGCCCTGGCCGGCTGCCGGCCCGGTGCCCGGGCTCCGGCGATCGTGCTGCAGCTGATGCTGCTGCCGGTCGGTTACTACATGACGCAGGGCGGACTGGCCTGGCTCGGCGTTCCGCTGGTCGCGCTCGGGGTGCTGGTGATCGGCCTGATCGTCAGCAGGCCGAGCACCCGGGCGATGGGGCTCTGAGGCAGCAGCGATCGGGTGCTGACCGGCAGCGGTGCCGCTGTGGCCGGCGCCGGGGCGGTGGGACTGGCGACCGTGCCGTGTCAGGCGCCGAAGCCCCGGCGGGTCAGCAGGGAGATCGTCGCCCGGCCGTCGGCCGCGGTGGCGGTCGCGGAGGTTGTCAGCGCGGTGAGCACCTTCCAGGCGAAGGAGGTCTCCGCCGGGAGCCGGGTGCCGGCGACCATCGGCGCGCTCACCGCGACGGTGAGGGCGTCCTCGGTCACCGCGAAACGGCACTGCAGCTCCGCGGACTCGGTGGTGGTCGACAGCAGCATGGCGCAGGCCTCGTCGACGGCGATGCGCAGATCCTCGATCTCGTCGAGCGCGAACTGCAATCGCGCGGCGAGGCCGGCGGTGGCGGTCCGCAGCACGCCGAGGTATGCGCCGTCGGCGGGCACGGTCAGGAGCACGACGTCGTCGTACGTCGGCTGTTCTGTCAGTTGAGTCACCGCAGATCCTCCCGAATCCGGACTCTACCCGCGCTCGTCCCCGCCCGCTGCGAGGCGCGTAGCGGCGTCGCGGTCGGCGCGGGGTCGGTGCGGCCCGGCCGGCGTTCGGCTCGGGTCTGGTGCCTGGCCGGCGAGGGCAGCCAGGGCGTTGCCGTCGAGCCGGTACGGCACCCACTGCGGTATCGGCTCGGCGCCCACGGCCCGGTAGAACTCCGCCGCCGGGTTCCAGTCGAGCATGTGCCATTCGAGTCGCCGGTAACCCCGCTGGACGCAGATCGCGGCGAGGGTGGCCAGCAGCAGCCGTCCGGCACCTGTGCGCCGGGCGGCCGGGCGTACGTAGAGGTCCTCCAGATGGATGCCGTGCACGCCGGCCCAGGTGGAGAAGCTGAGAAACCAGAGCGCGAAACCGACCGGCTCGTCGCGGGCGTCGACCGCGACGTGACCGAAGAGCGCCGGGGCGCCGCCGAAGAGGGCCTGGTGAAGTTGCTCCTCGGTGAGGTGGCACTCCTGCGGGGCCCGCTCGTACTCGGCCAGTTCGTGCACCATGCCGACGACGGCCGGCACGTCCTCGGGACGCGCCGGCCGGATCGTCGGGGGGTCGAGTCGAGGCGTCACGCCTGCTTGGTCTCCCAGAAGATCTTCGAGATCTCGTCGATCTTGGCGAGCAGCTCGTCGGCGACCGCCGGGTCGGTCGACGCCTTGGCGCCGCCACCACCGCCGGCGAGCTTGGTGGCCTCGTTGAAGAGCTGGTTGAGCTGCGGGTACTTCTCGAAGTGCGGGGCCTTGAAGTAGTCGGTCCAGAGCACCCAGAGGTGGTGCTTGACCAGATCGGCCCGCTGCTCCTTGATGATCAGAGCCCGGGTACGGAACTCCGGGTCGGTGTTGGCCTGGTACTTCTCGCAGATCGCCTTGACCGACTCGGCCTCGATCCGGGCCTGGGCCGGGTCGTACACGCCGCAGGGCAGGTCGCAGTGGGCGCTGGCGGTGATACGCGGCGTAAGAATGCGGGGAAGTCGCATCGGGACCCTCCATGGGTGTTTGCGATGATCGGGAAAGACATTACTCCGTCAACTACTTCACCCGACGCAGGTGAGCGTGAAACGTCCACTCTTCGCGGTGCTGGTCACCGGTCCGTCGATGGCGCCGACGTTGCGCCACGGCGACGCGCTGCTGGTCCGGCGGGGTGACCGCGGGGTGCGGCCCGGCGATCTCGTCGTGGCGGTGTTCCGCAGCCGGCCCGGTCTGCTCGTGGTCAAGCGGGTGGTGCGCCCCGTCGACGGGGGCTGGTGGCTACACGGGGACAACGAATTCGTCACCGACGACTCACGGCGCTACGGGGTCGCGGATGTCCAGGGACGGGTGTTAGCTCGGTATTGGCCGCCTCTGCGGTGGTTCCGCCGCTTGCCGGTATGAATCCGATCACAGTCAGTCGCCGGTAGTGGCCACTATGCTGCACACGTGCCCGGGTGACCCCCGCACCGCTCTGTCGGCTCCGTCCACACCTTTCACGAGCCCACAGGTCCATCTGCCTAGCCAGATTCTGGAGTCACCGATGTCTGCCTCATCCACCACTGTCGATCCCGAAGATCCTATCTTCCGACTGCACGAGGGTGGCAAGCTCGCCGTCACCTCGACCGTCCCGCTCACCAGCCGCGAGGACCTCTCGCTCGCCTACACCCCCGGTGTGGCGAAGGTCTGCGAGGCGATCGCCGCCAACCCCGCACTGGTGGACGACTACACCTGGGTGTCGCACACGGTGGCCGTGGTGACGGACGGATCGGCGGTACTCGGGCTCGGCAACATCGGTGCGCGCGCGGCGATGCCGGTGATGGAGGGCAAGGCGGTGCTCTTCAAGCAGTTCGGTGGCGTGGACGCCGTGCCGATCTGCCTGGACACCCAGGACGTCGAAGAGATCATCTCGGTGGTCAAGGCGCTCGCCCCCTCGTTCGGCGGGATCAACCTGGAGGACATCAGCGCCCCGCGCTGCTTCGAGATCGAGCGCCGGCTCGACGAGGAGCTGGCCATCCCGGTCTTCCACGACGACCAGCACGGCACCGCGATCGTGGTGCTCGCGGCGCTGCGCAACGCCGCACGCCTGCTGGACCGCAAGCTCTCCGACCTGCGCGTCACGGTCAGTGGCGCCGGCGCGGCGGGCGTCGCGGTGACCAAGATGCTCATCGCCGGCGGGGTCGACCCGGCGCGCACGGTGGTCTGCGACTCCCGGGGGATCATCTGCGGCAGCCGGGGCGAGCTGACCGGGGCCAAGGCGGAGCTGGCCGCACTCACCAACGCCGAGGGGCGCAGCGGGGACATCGCCGAGGCGCTGCGCGGTGCGGACGTCCTCATCGGTGTCTCCGGTGGGCAGATTCCCGAGTCGGCGGTGGCGCAGATGGCCCCGGGCGGGATCGTCTTCGCGCTCGCCAACCCGACGCCCGAGGTGCACCCCGACGTCGCGGCCCGCTACGCCGCGGTGATCGCCACCGGCCGCAGCGACTTCCCGAACCAGATCAACAACGTGCTGGCCTTCCCGGGCATCTTCAAGGGTGCGCTGGAGGCCCGCGCGACCGCGATCACCGACTCGATGAAGGTGGCCGCAGCCGAGGCGATCGCCGCGGTGGTGTCGGAGGTGCTGACGCCGGAGGCGATCGTGCCCTCGCCGCTGGACCCGCGGGTCGCCCCGGCGGTCGCGGCGGCGGTCGCCGCCGCCGCCCGTCGCGACGGGGTGGCGCGGGCCTGAGTTCCTGATCTGCGCGCTCCTGCCCGGCGGTGAGTTGCCGGGCAGGAGCGCTTCTTAACGGCTCCGGTTCTTGTTAGCGTGCTGATCATGCGTGCCGCCTATGCCTCGAAGTTCGACGACGACAACCCGCTCGCCGCGCTCGCGGTCGGAGAGCGCCCGGAGCCGGTCCTGCCCGCCGACGACTGGGTGCGGGTACGGGTACGAGCCAGCTCCCTCAATCACCACGACCTCTGGTCGCTGCGCGGTGTCGGTCTCGCTGCAGACCGGCTGCCGATGATCCTCGGCTGCGACGCGGCCGGCGTGGACGCGGACGGCAACGACGTGGTCGTCTATCCGGTCGTGGCCGACGCGGCCGACCCGCGGGGCATGTCGATCCTCTCCGAGCACTACCAGGGCACCCTCGCCGAGCAGGTGGCGGTGCCCCGGGCGAACCTGGTCCCCAAGCCGGCCGGGCTCTCCTTCGCCGACGCCTCCTGCCTGCCCACGGCCTGGCTGACCGCCTGGCGGATGCTCACCACCAAGGGGCGCATCGCCGAGGCGGAGTCGGTCCTGGTGCAGGGTGCGGGGGGCGGGGTCGCCTCGGCCGCGGTGGCGATCGCGACGGCCATGGGCAAGCGGGTCTATGCCACCAGCCGCGACGCCGGCAAGCGGGAGCGGATCACCGAGCTCGGCGCCACGGCGCTGGCCAGCGGCGCCCGGCTGCCCGAGCGCGTCGACATCGTCATCGAGACGGTGGGGGAGGCGACCTTCGACCACTCGCTGAAGTCCGCCGCGCCCGGCGCCCGCGTCGTTGTCTCCGGGGCCACGGCGGGCTTCCAGCCGAAGGTGAACCTGCGCCGGGTCTTCGCCATGCAACTGGAGATCCTCGGCACCTCGATGGGGACGCCGCAGGAGCTTGCGGAGCTGCTCGCCTTCTGCGAGGAGCACGGCGTCCGTCCCATGATCGATTCGGTGCACCCCTTCGAGAGCGTGCGCGACGCCTTCGCCCGGCTGCACTCCGGTGACGTCTTCGGCAAGGTCGTCGTCGAGTTCTGAGCCGCGTCCGTCCGGCGCCGGCGATGCCCCGGCCGCGCGCCGGACGGTCCGCTGCGGCCAGGAACCGGCGGTCTTCGGATGGTGGCAATTTGGACACCGAGGCTGATCTATTACGGACAGGCCGACTTATTAAGGCGTACCGAAGGGTTCGCTAAGCGGTTCTACACAAATTCCCGGATCAAAAGCCGAAACTCCAGGTCAACGTGTTCTTGGGTGCCCCTGAACGGCCCGTGTCATCGATAGGTTGGTCGGTATCCCGCTGTTTGGACGCGGACGACGGCAGATCGAGGCAACGCTAAGGGGACACCGTGAGGAACTCGACCGAGCACGATCGACAATCACGAGCGGAGTTCCGGCGGTCGCGACGGCGGCGCCGCGGTCAACTCCTCGGCGCCGGTCTCAGCGTGCTGGTGCTGGTGGTGGCCGGCGCCTCCGGGGCTGCGGCCGACGCCGGCGGCAACATGGTGGTGACCGAGGACGACACGGTAATCGACGGCGCCGTCGTCAACGGCTACATCCTGGTCAAGGCCGATCGCGTCACCATCCGCAACAGCGTCGTACGTTACGGCGGCGCGCACGCGGTGCGTGTCTTTCCCGGAGCCGAGGGCACCCTCATCGAGACCAGCCGGGTCGAGTGCCGGGCCCCGCAGACCAACGGCATCGCCTTCGGCAACTACACCGCGCGGGACGTACACGTGACGGGCTGCCGGCAGGGCTTCCTCCACTCGCCCGCGGCACCGGCCACGATCGTCGGCTCCACCTGGAACGGCGAGCAGGTCGACGCCGAGGTCGGCGCCGCGGCGCCGCAGGTCCCCGGGTCCGTGCCGAAGGACCGCGTTTCGGCACCCGGCGGCGCGTCGGGCGAGCCGCGCACCGAGGCCGATGCGCCGGCGGAGCAGGGCGGGACGGCGACGGAGCAGGGCGAGGCGGCGGCGGGGCCGGCCGTGGCCGCGATGCCCGGACCGTCGAACACCGGCGTGCCGGACGGTACGCAGCTTCGCCGCTCCGGCCCGCTGGACCTGACCCGCAACGGGCAGGTGATCAACGGGCTCGACATCGTCGGCTGCGTCACGGTCTCCGCCGCGAACGTGGTGATCCGCAACTCCCGGATCAGCTGCGACGGCCGGTACTCCATCAGAACCTTCAACACGGCGCGGAACCTGGTCGTGGAGAGTTCGGAGATCGACGGCCGGGGCGGCAACGAGGCGGCGGTCTGCTGCGGCAACTACACGCTGCGCCGGGTGGAGATCCGCAACGTCATCGACGGTCCCCGGCTCGGCGACAACGTGCTGATCGAGGATTCCTGGATCCACCACCTGACCCGCCGGCCGGGCTCGCACAACGACACCCTGCAGACCACCGGCGCGACCAGGATCGTGGTGCGGAACAACCGGCTCGACGCGTACAACCCGAACACCCGGGACCCGATGAACGCCTGCCTCATGATCGGATCGACAACCGCCCCGCTCGTCGCCGATCTGCTGTACGAGGGCAACTACTGCAACGGCGGCAACTACTCCATCGGGGTACGGGCCGATCTGAAGGCCCGCGACCTGGTCTTCCGCAACAACACCTTCGGGCGCGACCACCGTTACGGGGTGATCCAGAAGCCGGGCCAGGCCGGGCTGCGCTGGGACCGGTCCAGCAACACCTACGCCGACAACCGCCAGCCGGTAGCCCGCTGAGCCCGGTAGCCCGCTGAGCCGCGAGTCCGCTGAAGCCCCGCGGGGGCCGGTGGCGCCACCGCCCGGAACGGTGGCGCCGCGGCCCCCGCGTTTCAGGCGCGGTCGGGGGCGAACGACTTCGCCGGCCGCTCAGAGCTGGGCATCGAGCACCCCGACCTTGCCCCGCTCGCCGCCGGCGCTCAGCCGCTGGCGGGCCGCCGGGTCGCCGTAGAGGGTCCAGTACAGGAAGTCCAGCACGGTCTGCGAGACGACCCTGAACCCTGGACTGTCCGGATCGCTCATGCTCGCGCCGTGGTCGCCCTCGGGGAGGCTGAGCATCGCCTTCGGCCACGGCACCGCCTCGTAGGCGGCCCGGCCTGACGCGTACGAGACGACGTCGTCGCGTTCACCGTGGACGAAGAGTTGCGGTGCCGCGGCCCCGGCGAAGGCGGTGCCCACCCCGAGCGCGCTGCCCGCGAGCACGACGCCGGCCCGCAGCCGGTCGTCGCGGCCGGTGGTGAAGAGGCCGACGGTGGTCACCCCGCCCGCGGAGTGCCCGGCCGCCGCCACCCGGTCGGTGTGCAGGTGGCCGGCCAGGAGGTCGCCGGCGCGTCCGTCCAGGGCCAGCACCTCGGTCAGCACCGCCGAGACGTCGGCGGGCTGCTTGAGTACATCCATCAGCCCGGCGGGGCCCTGCGCGCCGGCGCTGCTGGGAAATGTCGGTGCGGCGATGACGAACCCGGCCCGCGCCCACCGGACGAGCAGCTGCCGGTAGTCGGCCGGCGCGGCGCCCAGTCCGTGGCTGAACACCACCACCGGAAAGCGCCCCGGGGCCGGTACGGCATCGGCCGACGTGCCGCCCGAACCGTTCGCCGGGTACCAGAGCGTCACCGGCAGCTCGCGGCTGCCGCGGGTGACCGTCAGTCGGCGGGTCCCGACCGCGGCGGCCCGCTCCGGTACCGGTAGCGGGTCCAGTGCGACGGCGGCCGATGACGGCGCGGCGGCGGACGGTGTCGGCTGCGGGTCCGGCTGCGGATCGGCGGCGGGCTCGGCGGGGGAGGAGCAGCCGGCGGCGAGCAGCACCGCGCAGAGGCCGCCGGCGACCACGCGACGGAGATGAGGACGATTCACTCCGCGATTCTGCCCGTCGGCCGAACCCGCCGCCAATACCGCCGGGACCGCGCCCCGGCCCGGCTCCCGCGCGCTCACCACTCTTCGTCGAAGCGGGACGTCCCCGGTACGGACCCCCGCGCCGACATCCGGTGCCGGGCCGCCGCGTCGTCCCGCAGCGTCCAGCGCAGGAAGTCGGTCGTCGTCGCCAGCACCAGGTCGAAGCCGGGCTTCCCCGCACCGAGATACGCGCCGTGACCCTGCCCGGGCAGGGTCAGGAAGCCCTTGGGCCAGCGCAGCGCCGCGTAGGCGCGCCGGGCCCGCCCGATCGGCACGATCGGATCCGCGTCGCCGTGCACGAAGAGCACCCGGGCCGCCGGGCCGCGAAAGGCCCCGCCGAGCGCCCGCCCGGCGATCACGACGGCCGCCACCAACCGGATCGGGGGCTCGGCGAGCACGCCGCTGGCGAACCGGCCGCCGGTGAACATGCCGGTGGTGGTGTGCCCACCGGCGGAGTGCCCGGCTGCCGCGACCCGGTTCAGATCGAGCGTGCCGGCCAGCGGGTCGGTCTCGTCGGCGTTGAGCCGGGCCAGCCGGTGCAGCACCCGCCAGGCGTCCGTCGGCTGGTTCACCACGTCCGCCCGGCTGAAACGGGGCGCGTCCCGGGAGGTGTGCGGGTACGTCGGCGCGACGACGACGAAGCCGGCCGCCGCCCAGCGGGAGGTCAGGTCGGCGTGCAGCGCCGGCAGGCTGCGCAACCCGTGGCTGTAGAGCACCACCGGGAAGGGGCCGGTCCGCGGCTGCGGGCTGCCCGCAGAGATCGCCGGATACCAGATGGTCACCGGTACCGGCCGGTCACCGACACCGGGCAGGGTGCGTACCGCCACCGGACTGTCGGCGTACGGCCCGGCCGCCACGGCCAGGGGCGTGGCCGGGGGAGCACCCGCAGCCCCGATACTCAGGGTCAGCAGCACGGCGAGGGCCGCAGCGGCGACGCGGACCGGATACATGATCTGACGGTAGGCGGCCGGTCACCGCTGCGGACCAGCTTTCCGGTCAATGGGCGACCAGCCGTACCGGCGTGGTCGCGTGACCGTCCGACTGCGCTGCGCTAGCGTCGTCGGCATGGTCGACCACCGTACCGATCCCAGCGCGGACACCCAGGCATTCCGTACCTTCGCGGCGACCCCGGAGCCGGTCGCGGCCGACTCCCGGCTGCCCCTGGCCGCCGGGGTGGCGGTCGCGCTGGTGCTGGTCATCGCTCTCGGCTGGTTCCTTCTCAGCTGAGCGCCTTCGGCCGTTCCGGCTCCGGCACCGGCTGCGTCGTGCCGGCCGGGAGCTGCCGGTGCTCCAGCACCGCCACCGTCTCCTCGACGATCTCCAGCTCCTCGTCGGTGGCGACGACGCAGACCGCCACCTCGGCCTCCGGCGGGGAGATCACCCGGTCACCGCTGCCGACGTTGCGCTGCGGGTCCACGGCGATTCCGAGCCGCTCCAGCCCGGCCAGGGAAGCGGCCCGGATCTCGGGCGACTTCTCGCCGATCCCGGCGGTGAAGGTGATCGCGTCGACCCGCCCGAGCAGCGCGTAGTACGCACCGACATAACCCTTGATCCGCCGGCTGTAGACGTCGAAGGCCAGGCTCGCCGCCGGCTCGCCCTCGGCGCGGCGGCGCAGCACCGCGCGCATGTCGTTGTCGCCGGTCAACCCGACCAGGCCGCTGCGGTAGTTGAGCAGATCGTCGATGTCGTCGACGGCGAAGCCACCCTCGCGGCGCAGGTGGAAGATGATCGTCGGATCCAGGTCACCGCTGCGGGTGCCCATCACCAGCCCCTCCAGCGGGGACATTCCCATCGAGGTCGCGACGCTGCGGCCACCGGCCACCGCGCAGGCGCTGGCGCCGTTGCCCAGGTGCAGGGAGATGGTGTTGATCTCCTCGTACGGCCGGTCCAGCAGCGCCGCCGTCCGGCGCGACACGTACGCGTGCGAGGTGCCGTGGAAGCCGTACCGGCGGATGCCGAAACGCTCGGCGACGGCCAGGTCGATGGCGTACGTCGCGCCCGCCTCCGGGATGGTGCGGTGGAACGCGGTGTCGAAGACCGCAACCTGCGGCACGTCGGGCAGCAGCTGCCGGGCGACCTCGATGCCGGCCAGGTTCGCCGGATTGTGCAGCGGCGCCAGCGGAATCAGGTCCTGGATCGCCGCCACCACCGCGTCGTCGACGAGGACCGGCGCGGCGAAGAGCGTTCCGCCGTGCACCACCCGGTGTCCCACCGCGGTGAGACCGGTCAGGTCCAGTCCGGCGAGCACCTCGCGGAGCGCCATCTCGTGATTGGCCGGCCCGCCGCCGGACTCGCCGATGCGCTCGACCGTGCCACCGGCGACGGCGTCGCGGCCGGCGTAGAGGCGGTACTTCACCGACGAGGAGCCGCAGTTGAGCACCAGGATGCGGGTGGCGTCGCCAGACATGGCTACTCCTTGCCGGCGGCCTGGATCGCGGTGATGGCCACCGTGTTGACGATGTCGGGCACGGTCGCGCCCCGGGACAGATCATTCACCGGCCGGCGCAGACCCTGCAGCACGGGGCCCACCGCCACCGCGCCGGCGGAGCGTTGTACGGCCTTGTAGGTGTTGTTGCCGGTGTTGAGGTCCGGGAAGATGAAGACCGTGGCCTTCCCCGCCACCGGGCTCTCCGGCAGCTTCGTGGCCGCGACCCGCGGATCGATCGCCGCGTCGTACTGGATCGGCCCCTCGACCAGCAGGTCCGGGCGGTTCTGCCGGACCAGGGCGGTGGCCTCCGCGACCTTCTCCACGTCGGCTCCCGCGCCGGAGGTGCCGGTCGAGTACGACAGCATCGCCACGCGCGGCTCGACACCGAACTGGGCGGCGGTGTCGGCCGAGGAGACGGCGATGTCGGCGAGCTCGGTGGCGTTCGGCTGTCGGTTGATCGCGCAGTCGCCGTAGACCAGCACCCGGTCGGCGAGGAGCATGAAGAAGACGCTGGAGGCGACCGAGACGGTCGGCAGTGTGCGGATGATCTCGAAGGCGGGGCGGATGGTGGCCGCGGTGGTGTGGGTCGCGCCGGAGACCATGCCGTCGGCGTGCCCGAACTGCACCATCATCGTGCCGAAATAGTTCGGCTGCCCGACGATCTCGTGCGCCAGCTCCTGCGAGACGCCCTTACGGGCCCGCAGCCGGGCGTACTCGGTGGCGAACTCGTCGCGCAGCGGACTGGTCAGCGGGTCGACGATCTGCGCGTCGCCGAGGTCCAGACCGAGTTCGCGTACCCGCCGGGAGACGTCGTCGGGCCGGCCGAGCAGCGTCAGGTCGGCGACTCCGCGGCGCAGCAGGATCTCCGCCGCGCGCAGGATCCGCTCCTCGGTGCCCTCGGGCAGCACCACCCGGCGGCGGGCGGACCGGGCCCGTCCGAGCAGCTCGTACTCGAACATCATCGGGGTGACCCGCGCCGAGCGGCTGACCTGCAGCCGGCGCGCCAGGTCCCCGGTGTCGACGTGCGCCTCGAACGCGCCGATCGCCGCTTCCACCTTGCGCGGGGTGGCGATGCTCGGCCGCCCCTCGATGCGGCTGGAGGCCGCGACGGTGGTGTAGCTGTCGGTGGTGACCGAGAGCACCGGCAGTCCGGTGTTGAGCGCGTTGAAGAGCCGCATCGCCCGGCGATCGGGCTGCTCGCCGAGGGTGAGCACCAGGCCGGCCACGGAGACCTCGCCGGCCACGTGCGCCGCGCCGGCGGCGATCAGCAGATCGTTGCGGTCGCCCGGGGCGATCGTCAGGCAGCCGTCGGTCAGGTGTTCGAGGTAGGTCGGCACGTGCGCCGCGCCCACCACGAAGTCGTGCACGTCGCGATTGAGCGACGCCTCGTCGCCGGCGAGCACCGTCGCGTGCAGCGCCTCGGCGACCTCGGCCACCGTCGGCGCCGACACCGACGGCACCTCCGGGATGGCGTACGCCGGGAAGGGCAGATCGGAGAGCTCCACGTGTCCCGCGACCCGGTTGGCGATCACCGCGAGCACCGTCGCCCCGAGGTCCTCCACGTCGTAGTAGGCGCTGCGCACCGCCGCGGCGACGGCGGCCGGCTCCTGGCCGAGGCCGTCGACGACGGGGACGACCACGCTGCCGAACTCCGTGGCGAGCCGGGCGTTGAAGGCCAGTTCCCGGGAGAGCCCGCCGCGGGTCTCCCCGGCATCGTCGAAGTCACTACCGATGATCACCGTGGCCGAGGCCCGCCGCTCCACCTCGTGGTAGCGCTCGACGATCCGCGCGACCAGTTCCTCGCGTCGGCCGTCGGCGACCAGGGCGCGGGCCTCGTCGTAGGTGGCGCCGAAGCACTCGTCGGGGCCGATGTCGATGCGGTACCGGTCGGTGAGCAGGGTCAGGATCGAGTCCTCCCCGGGGGCGCCGATCAGCGGCCGGAACGCGCTGATCCGCTCCACCTGGCGGGAGAGGAGCTCGGCCAGGCCGAGAGCGATGGTCGACTTGCCGCCGCCGGAGCGGACACTGGTGAGGTAGATACTGCGAGCCACGCTCTCAACCTATGCGATCGGGAGCTACTCGTCGTCCTCATCGTCGAGCCGGGCCAGCCAGGTGGCGAACCGCTCGATCGGGGTTTCGAACTCCGGGTTCAGGTCGACGAAGTCACGCAGCCGCTCGCCGAGCCACTCAAGGCTCACGCTCTCCTCGCCGCGCCGCGTGACCAGCTCCTCGATGCCACGGTCGGTGAAGTACATCCGATACCTCCGTCAGGACGAGCGGGGCGGGGGGGGGGGGGGCGCCCCCCCCCCCCCCCCCCCCGGGGGGGGGGGGGGCCCGGGGGGAAGAGAAAAAAAACACAAACCCCACACCCCCCCA
>NZ_JBLLDT010000008.1:0-23821 GCF_049523535.1 Melissospora conviva | reverse complement strand
GGAGGAATCCGCGCAATGAACGTCCTTGCCGCGATCGAGGGCAGCGTCAACACCATCGGCGCGGGCGCCGCGGCCGGGGGGCCGGCGCGCGCGGGCGCGCGCCCGCGCGCGCCCGCCCCCCCGCCCCCGCCCCAGCTCTGTGTCGTGTGCCTACCTCGACTGCGTCACGGCTGCGGCAGTGCCGCCTCCAGCAGCGCCTTCTGCTCCGCCTCGTGCATCTTGGCCGAACCGACCGCCGGAGCGGCCGCCGCCGGGCGGGAGATGCGGCGCAGCCGCACACCCTCCAGGTGCTCCAGCAGGTTCAGCGCGACGAAGGACCAGCCGCCCTGGTTGGCCGGCTCCTCCTGCACCCAGGCGTAGTCCTCGGCGTTCGGGTACTGCGCCAGCGCCGCCCGCACGTCCTCGACCGGCAGCGGGTAGAGCTGCTCGACGCGGATGATCGCGGTGTCGGTGATGCCGCGCTGCGCCCGGGCCTGGAACAGGTCGTAGTAGACCTTGCCGGAGCAGAGCAGCACCCGCTTGACCGCCTCCGGCGCCGGGTTGCCCGAGTCGGCCAGCACCGGCTGGAAGGTGCCGGTGGTGAAGTCCTCGATCGCGGAGACGCAGAGCTTGTGCCGCAGCAGCGACTTCGGGGTGAAGACCACCAGCGGCTTGCGCTTGGGCGAGAGCGCCTGACGGCGCAGCAGGTGGAAGTGGTTCGCCGGGGTCGACGGAATCACCACCCGCATGTTGTCCTCGGCGCAGAGCTGCAGGAAACGCTCCGGCCGGCCGGAGGTGTGGTCCGGTCCCTGACCCTCGTGGCCGTGCGGCAGCAGCAGGGTGACCGCGGAGGGCTGGCCCCACTTCACCTCGCCGGAGGAGATGAACTCGTCGATGACGGTCTGGGCGCCGTTGACGAAGTCACCGAACTGCGCCTCCCAGCAGACCAGCGCGTCCGGGTTCTCCACCGAGTAGCCGTACTCGAAGCCCATCGCCGCGTACTCGCTGAGCAGCGAGTCGTGGACGAAGAAGCGGGACCGGTCGCCGTCGCCGGTGAGGGCGTCGAGCGGGACGTGCTCCGCGCCGCTCTCGGCGTCGACGATCACCGCGTGCCGCTGCACGAAGGTGCCGCGGCGGGAGTCCTGTCCGGCGAGCCGGACGGTGACGCCCTGGTTGAGCAGGGTGCCGAAGGCGAGGATCTCACCGAAGCCCCAGTCGATGCCGCCCTCGGCGGCCATCTTGGCCCGCCGGTCGAGCAGCTGCTGGATCCGCTTGTGCGGGGTGAAGTCCGCCGGCAGCTCGACGTGCGCCTGGCCGATCGCGGTGATGACCGAGGCGTCGACGCCGGTGGGGACCACCGGCTCGGGCTCGGCCTGGCGCTTGGGCCGGCTCGGCTGGTTGGGCTTGGAGGCCGCGTCCCGGGTGGCCTTGAAGACCCGCTCCAGCTGCGACTGGTAGTCGCGCAGCAGCTCCTCGGCGTCCTCGACGGTGATGTCGCCGCGGCCGATCAGCTCTTCGGTGTAGAGCTTGCGCACCGAACGCTTCGAATCGATGATCTGGTACATCTGCGGGTTGGTCATCGAGGGGTCGTCGCCCTCGTTGTGACCGCGCCGGCGGTAGCAGACCATGTCGATGACGACGTCCTTGTTGAACTCCTGCCGGTACTCGAACGCCAGGCGTGCCACCCGGACGACGGCCTCGGGGTCGTCGCCGTTGACGTGGAAGATCGGCGCCTGGATCATCCGCGCGATGTCGGTGCTGTAGAGGCTCGAGCGGGAGTACTCCGGGGCGGTGGTGAAGCCGACCTGGTTGTTGACCACCACGTGCATGGTGCCGCCGGTGCGGTAGCCACGCAGCTGGGAGAGGTTGAGCGTCTCGGCGACCACACCCTGGCCGGCGAAGGCCGCGTCACCGTGGACGGCGACCGGCAGGACGGTGTAGCCCTCGAGCTTGAGGTCTATGCGGTCCTGCTTGGCCCGGACGATTCCCTCCAGCACCGGGTCGACCGCCTCCAGGTGGGAGGGGTTGGCGACCAGGGAGACCTTGACGGCTCGCTCTTCGTCGGGGGTGGTGAACTTGCCGTTCTGCCCGAGGTGGTACTTCACGTCGCCGGAGCCCTGCGTCGAGCGCGGGTCCAGGTGACCCTCGAACTCCGAGAAGATCTTCTCGTACGGCTTTCCGACGATGTTGGCGAGCACGTTGAGCCGGCCGCGGTGGGCCATGCCGATGACGACCTCGTCGAGCTGCGACTCGGCGGAGGCCTCCAGCACCTCACCGAGGAGCGGGATCAGCGACTCGCCGCCCTCCAGCGAGAAGCGCTTCTGGCCGACGTACTTGGTCTGCAGGAAGGTCTCGAAGGCCTCGGCGGCGTTGAGCCGGTTGAGGATGTGCTTCTGCTCCTCCGGCGTCGGCTTGTCGTGGCGCTGCTCGATGCGCTCCTGGATCCAGCGGCGCTCCTCCGGGTCCTGGATGTGCATGTACTCCACGCCGACGCGCCGGCAGTAGGAGTCGCGCAGCACGCCGAGGATGTCGCGCAGCTTCATCCGCTGCCGGCCGGCGAAGCCGTTGACCGGGAACTCGCGGTCCAGGTCCCAGAGCGTCAGGCCGTGCTGGAGCACGTCCAGGTCGGGGTGCTTGCGGATGGCGAACTCGAGCGGGTCGGTGTCGGCCATCAGGTGACCGCGCACCCGGTACGCGTGGATCAGCTCGTGCACCCGGGCGGTCTTGTCGATCTGCCCCTCGGAGTCGACCGCGACGTCGCGGACCCAGCGCACCGGCTCGTACGGGATGCGCAGCGAGGTGAAGATCTCGTCGTAGAAGCCGTGCTCGCCCAGGATCAGCTCGTGCATCACCTTCAGGAACTCGCCCGACTGGGCGCCCTGGATGATCCGGTGGTCGTAGGTGCTGGTCAGGGTGATGATCTTGCTGACGGCGAGGTCGGTGAGGGCCTTCTCCGACATGCCGGCGTACGGCGCGGGGTACTCCATCGCGCCGACACCGATGATCGTGCCCTGGCCGACCATCAGGCGCGGCTGGGAGTGGACCGTGCCGATGCCGCCGGGGTTGGTCAGCGAGATGGTCGCGCCGCTGTGGTCGTCCATCGTCAGCTCGTTGCGCCGGGCCCGGCGGACGATCTCCTCGTACGCCTGCCAGAAGCCGCGGAAGTCCAGCTCCTCACAGCCCTTGACGGAGGGGACCACCAGGTTGCGCGAGCCGTCGGGCTTGACCAGGTCGATGGCGATGCCGAGGTTGACGTGCTCGGGGACGACGACGGACGGCTTGCCGTCGGTCTCGGCGAAGGAGTTGTTCATCTCCGGGTGCAGGGCGAGGGCCTTGACCATCGCGTACCCGATGAGGTGGGTGAAGCTGATCTTGCCGCCGCGCCCGCGGGCGAGGTGGTTGTTGATCACGATGCGGTTGTCGACCAGCAGCTTCGCCGGCACGGCCCGCACGCTCGTCGCGGTCGGCACCGACAGCGAGGCGTCCATGTTCTGCACGATCTTGGCCGCGATGCCGCGCAACGGCGTGGTCCGGGGACCAGCCGCGGGCTTCTTGGCGGCCGGCTTCGCCTTGGCGGGCTCAGCCTTCTTGGCGGGCTCGGCCTTCTTGGCGGCGGGCTCGGCCTTCCTGGCGGGCTCGGCCGTGGCGGCGGCCGGCTTCGGGGCGGCCTTGGCCGGCTCGGCCGGCTTGGCCGCGGGCTCGGCCTTCTTCGCCGTCGCGGCGGGCGCGGACGCCGGAGCCGGCGTGGCAGCGGGGGCGGCCGGCTTCTCGGCGGCCTGCTCCGGCCGGTAGTCGGCAAAGAAGTCGTGCCAGGCGGAATCGACGCTGGTGGGGTCGTTGAGGTACCGCTGGTACATTTCCTCGACGATCCACTCGTTCGGGCCGAATCCCGCTAGTGGGTTCTCCTGCGAAGTCTGCTGGGTCGACACGGCCGGTAATCGCCTCTTTCACGCGGGTTGTATGGCACGCGGGGAATCCTGACCCCAACCCTGGCGGGTTCAGGTCATAAGACGGCACCCAGGCTACGCCGTGCGAATGCCGTCAGTGTCGTCGCCTCCGCCGCGTGGTCGGTCTCACAGGTGGTGCCGCAATTTCCATCATCGCAGCGTCCGCCCGTGATCGCCCGGTGACGTGCCGTACCGCCACCGCCCGGCCGGGGATCTCCTTCGATCCCCGGCCGGCGCGGGTCAGGAGATGTCGCGCTTGCGCAGCAGCGCGGTGCCGACGGCGCCGGTCACCACCGCGTAACCGATGAGCACCACGGCGCCGACCCAGCGGGCGGGGTTGCCGGGCAGGTCGGTGCCGGTGACCATGAGCTGCGAGGCCAGCGGCGGGATCAGCACCTGGAGGTTGTTGATCCAGTCGCCATAGCGAGTCGCCAGCAGGATGATGGCCGTCCCCGCGCCGATGTAGCCGCCGAGGTAGACCACGATCGCGGTGACGGTGGCGCCGAGCTGGCTGCGGACCAGGATGCCGATGCCGACGCCGAAGATCGCCCAGAGCAGGTACGCGAGCCCGTTGAGGCCGATGGCCTGCCAGATCGCCCCGCTGTCCAGCTGACTGTCGACACCGTAGGACGACAGGATGGGCAGGGTCACCGCAAAGTTGAGCAGGGTGGTGGCGAGCCAGAAGAAGACGCCGAGGATCGCCGCAGCGCCGAGCTTGGCCAGGCTCACCGCTGTGCGGTGCGGGGTGGTGAGGAAGGTCGTCGTCACCGTCTGGTGGAAGAACTCGCTCGTGATCACCAGGATGCCGAGCACCATCACCATCAGCAGACCGAAGAACTGCCCGTTGGTGTAGAGGTTGGCGGCCACGTTCTCGAGCTGCGCCGCGACGGCCAGCGCCTCGTTGCCCTCCATGGCCGAGAGCTCCCCGACCAGCTCCGCGTCGAGCAGGGTCTCGGTCTGCAGCCAGTTGAAGAAGAGCGTCAGGGCCCAGAGGGGGACCGTGACCAGGGCGAGGATCCACCACGTGCTGGTGGTGCGGATCTTGAAGAGTTCGGCTCGGACCAGCTTCATCGGATGCCCGCCTTTCCGGCCGTCAGTTCCAGGAAGACCCGTTCCAGGTCGGGTTTGTCGGTGACCAGCTCGTGCAGCTCGGCCTGGGCGGCCAGCGCGGCCCGGCCGATGGCCGGCGCGTCGGCGCCGGTGACCACCAGCAGATCCGGCTCCGGCCGCTCGACGGTCGCCTGGGCTTCGGTCAGCGCCTTCGCCAGCGCGTCGGCCTGCGGCGTGCGGACCCGCACCCGGGCGGTGGCCGAGTGGAGAACCTCGCCCACCGGGCCCTGCTGGATCAGCTTGCCGGCCGCGATGATCACCACATCGTCGGCGAGCAGCTGCATCTCCGACAGCAGGTGGCTGGAGACCAGCACGGTACGGCCCTCGGCCGCGAGCGACTTGAGGAAGTCGCGCATCCAGCGGATGCCCTCCGGGTCGAGCCCGTTGGCCGGCTCGTCGAGGATCAGCACCTGCGGGTCACCGAGCATGGCGGCGGCGATACCGAGGCGCTGCTTCATGCCCAGCGAGTAGCCCTTGAACTTCCGGTCGGCGGCCGGGGTCAGCCCGACCATCGCCAGCACCTCGTCGGCGCGCGAGCGCGGCAGCCCGGTCGCGACGCAGATCATCCGCAGGTGGTTGAGGCCGGTACGCCCCTTGTGGGCGCTGCTCGCCTCCAGGACCGCGCCGACGTGGCGTACCGGATCGTGCAGGTCGGCGTAGCGGACGCCGTTGAAGGTGGCGCTGCCGGTCGTCGGGGTGACCAGGTTGAGCAGCATCCGCAGGGTGGTGGTCTTACCGGAACCGTTGGGTCCGAGGAAGCCGGTCACCCGGCCGGGTTGAACGGTGAACGAGAGGTTGTCCACCGCCCGGAGTTGCTTGTACTGCTTGGTGAGGCCGGAGACCACGATCCGGCCGGTGGAATCAGAAGGGCTCTGCTGCCCGTGCGTCATTTTTCTCCTCCCGAGCGGCGCTGCGATGCGCCGGTCACAGCGTGACGTTCGCGGAGGGTGACGGGCAATAGAGATCAGGACCGAGGCCCAGGTCCTCCGGAGGGAGGACATCTCCTGCCAGGGGCGGACCGCCTACGCCGCGACAGCCACCGTGAACTCTGCCGTGTAGGACCGACAGTGTCGCAGACCGGCGCCACCGGCCTTCGGCCGCGCGCCGCGGGCGACCACCGGCAGCATTCACTCAGTCACTTCTCAGAAACCCCCCAGGACGACCCCAGGCTCTGCGCGGATGATGGGGACATGGCCGCACCCCAGACCGAAGCGCAGCTGCTCGTCGTCGAGGACGACCCGAACATCCTGGAGCTGCTCTCCGCCAGCCTCCGGTTCGCCGGGTTCGGCGTGACCACGGCGACCAGCGGTAGCGCGGCCGTCGCGGCCGCCAAGCAGAGCAGCCCGGACCTCGTGGTCCTCGACGTCATGCTGCCCGACCTGGACGGGTTCGAGGTGATCCGGCTGCTGCGCGAGGGGGGTGCGCGTACCCCGGTGGTCTTCCTGACCGCCCGGGACGCCACCGACGACAAGATCCGCGGGTTGACCCTCGGCGGGGACGACTACGTCACCAAGCCGTTCAGCCTGGAGGAGCTGACCGCCCGGATCCGGGCAGTGCTGCGGCGCACCAGTGGCGGTGAGCAGAGCGCGTCCCGGCTCACCTTCGCCGACCTGGAGCTCGACGAGGAGACCCACGAGGTCTACCGGGCCGGCCAGCGGGTGCAGCTGTCGCCGACGGAGTTCAAGCTGCTGCGCTACCTGATGCTCAACGCCAACCGGGTGCTCTCCAAGGCGCAGATCCTCGACCACGTCTGGAACTACGACTTCCGTGGCGACGACAACATCGTCGAGTCCTACATCTCCTACCTGCGCAGGAAGGTGGACAACGTCGAACCCCGGCTGATCCACACCCTGCGCGGTGTCGGCTACGTCCTGCGCAAGCCGGCGGCGTGACGGCGATAGCCGGGTTCCGGGCCTGGGTGCGCGGCGTTCCGCTGCGTGTCAAGCTCGTCACGTCCGTACTGACGCTGGTCGCGGCGGCACTGGTGGTCATCAGCGTGATGACCACCGTCTTCCTCCGCAGCTACCTGATCGGCCAGGTGGACCGGGACCTCTACGGTGCCGCCCACAGCGTCGAAAGAATCCTGAACCACGGACGGAACGCGCAGGTGACCCTGCCCAGCGACTTCGTGGCGGTCGAGGCACGCGCCTACGAGATCGGCGCCCCCACGTACGACTTCAACAATCTCGGCCGCCAGGAGCTGCCGCCCTTTCCGACCAGCATCCAGGGCTTCGCCGACCTGGTCGGCAAGCCGTTCACCGTGCCGGCCGAGGACCACCGCAGCCGGTGGCGGATGCTCTACACCGAACTGCCCGACGGCCGGTACGCCGCCATCGGCCAGTCCCTCACCGACGTCGACCTGGCGGTCGCCCGGCTGGCCTGGATAGACCTCCTGGTGGGCACCGCGGTGCTGATCCTGCTCGCCTCGATCGGCGCGGGCATCGTGCGGACCAGCCTCAAGCCGCTGGTCGACATCGAGCGTACGGCCGCGGCGATCGCCGGCGGCGACCTGAGCCGCCGGGTGCCCGACCCGGAGGCCGGGGTCGCCGAACCGAGCTCCGAACTCGGCCGGCTCTCCCGGGCACTCAACGCCATGCTCAGCCAGATCGAGGTGGCCTTCACCGACCGGGCCGCCTCCGAGGCGGCGGCCCGGTCGGCGGAGGCAGCGGCCCGCAACGCCGCGCTGGCGGCCCAGTCGTCGGAGGCGCGCGCCCGCCACTCCGAGGAGCGGATGCGGCAGTTCATTGCCGATGCCTCCCACGAACTGCGGACGCCGCTGACCACCATCCGCGGTTTCGCCGAGCTGTACCGGCAGGGCGCGGTCGCCGAACCGGAGAAGACCGCGCAGCTGCTGCGGCGCATCGAGGACGAGGCGTCCCGGATGGGCCTGCTCGTCGAGGACCTGCTCCTGCTGGCGCGGCTGGACCGGGAGCGTCCGCTCAAGACGGCGCCGGTGGAGCTGCCGGTGCTCGCCACCGAGTCGGTCGAGGCCGCCCGCGCCGTCGCGCCGCAGCGGCAGATCGCGCTGGAGGTCGAACCCGGCTCCGGGGACCTGGTGGTGCTCGGCGACGACTCGCGGCTGCGCCAGGTGCTGGGCAACCTGATGACCAACGCGGTGACCCACACCCCGCCCGAGGCATCGGTGACGCTGCGGCTGCGCCGGGAGGCCGACGAGGCCGTGGTGGATGTGGTCGACACCGGTCAGGGGCTCACCCCGGAGCAGGCCGAACGGGTCTTCGAGCGCTTCTACCGGGTCGACTCGGCGCGTACCCGATCGGCGGCCGGGGCGACCAGCACCGGCCTCGGGCTGGCCATCGTCGCCGCCATCGTCGCCGCGCACCGCGGCACGGTGCAGGTGGACGGCACACCCGGCGGGGGCACCACCTTCCGGGTCCGGCTGCCACTGGCACCCGAGACCGACCAGGGGGAGCAGCCGTGACCCCGGATTCCGATTCACAGGTTTCCTTCAGGCCCGGCAAAGCCGCGATGCAGGATGGCGGGGAAGACTAGCGGCATGGCCGAGTTCGACAACGATCCGCAGGGGCGTCCCACCGACGCCGAGCGGTCGCACCCCAGCGCAGGACTGCCGCACGCCCGTTCCGGGCAGCAGCCGGACACCTCGTCTCCGGCCGACGGTGTGTACGACGCCGGGCCGGTCGAGCCGGATCCCGCGGCGCAGCCGCAGCCTGGTGTTGCAGCCGCGATCGGCGACCCGGGGCCGCAGCCGGGTGGCGAGGCCGCTCCGGCCGGCAACCCGGGTTCGCAGCCGGGTGAGGCGCTTCCCGCCGGCTCCCCGGGCCCGCAGCCGCAGCCGGCCTGGCAGGAGGGGCCGGGTCCGCAGTCCGTCTGGCAGGAGGGGCCGCGTCCGCAGCCCGTCTGGCAGGAGGGGCCGCGTCCGACGCAGCCGGCGTGGGCCGTGAACCAGAGCGCGCCGCAGCCCGCCTGGGCGCAGGGCCCGGCCGCCCCGCCCTGGCCGCCGAACGACCCGCAGCCCGGTTACCCCCACTCCGGCTACCCGCTGCCCTGGGGCGCCGTACCCCCGCAGCCCCGCTCCGGCCGGATCGGCAAGGCCATCGTGGGTGGCGTCGCCGTGCTCGCGTTGATGGTCGGCTCCGGCATCGCCGGCGGGGCGATCGCCACCACGCTCGACGACGACAACGGCGCCGCGGCGGTCTACAGCGCCGCACCGATCATCAACAGCGCCGACCTGCCCGCCATCGCCTCGCAGGCCGCCACCAGCGTCGTGTCGATCACGACGGGTTCCGGCGAGGGTTCCGGCGTCATCCTGACCGCCGACGGCAACGTGCTCACCAACAACCACGTCATCGCCGACGCGGGCGCCACCGTCCGGGTGGTCTTCGCCGACGGCAGCACGGCCGCCGCGAAGGTCGTCGGCACCGACCCCAAGACCGATCTGGCCGTGGTCAAGGCCGAGGGTGTGACGGATCTGAACCCGGCGGCCTTCGGTGACAGCGACGCGATGCGGGTCGGGGACACGGTGCTGGCGCTCGGCAGCCCGTTGGGCCTGCAGGGCTCGGTCACCTCGGGCATCATCAGCGCCCGGGACCGGACCATCCAGGCCGGCAACGGCGACGGCCAGTCCCCGCGGCAGGGCATCAGCAGCATCTCCGGCCTGCTCCAGACCGACGCGCCGATCAACCCGGGCAACTCCGGCGGGGCACTGGTCAACACCCGCGCCGAGGTCATCGGCATCAACACCGCCATCGCCACCTCCGGTGAGAGCGACGGCAACATCGGTGTCGGCTTCGCCATCCCCAGCAACAAGGCCAACAAGGTCGCCGAGCAGCTCATGCGGGGCGAGAAGGTGTCGCACCCGACGCTCGGCGTCAGCGTCGCCACCGGGGAGAACGGTGGCGCGGTGGTCGCCTCGGTGGTCGAGGGCAGCGCGGCGGCGAAGGCGGGCCTGCAGCGCGGTGACGTCATCACCCGCTTCGGTGACCGCGACATCAACCAGTCCGACGACCTGGTCGCCGCCGTGCAGTCCGCGCAGGTGGGCGACCGTCTGGAGCTGGTCTACTCCCGCAACGGGGCGGAAGCCCGGGTGACCGTCACCCTGGCCGAAGCCGACTAGCGGTACGTAGCCTGCCTCCCACAGTCGGCGGCGGGTGACCCGGTCCAGGGGGTTGGCCGGGTCACCCGCCGCTTTTTCATCGCTGCGCCCGGTGCGCCGCCGCAGCGACTCCGGCGGCTGTTTACCGGGATGCCCGCCGGGAAGAACGCCGATCCGGTTGGCGCGGGGTGGAGAGGGGCGGCGGTGAGGGGTGCTCCGTCCACGCGTACGACGCCCCGGCCGCTGCGGATCGCCATGGTCGTGCCGCCCTGGTACGAGGTGCCGCCGCCCGGATACGGGGGACTGGAGCTGGTCGCCGCCGGTCTGGTGGACGCGCTGACCGCCCGCGGCCACCAGGTGACGGTTTTCGGGGCCGGCGCGTACGGCGGGACGACCGGACGCTTCGTGAGCACCGTCGGCGAACCCCAGCAGCACCGCCTCGGCGAGGCACTGCCCGAGCTGGTGCACCTGGCGCGGGTGAACTCGCTGCTCGCCACGGCGGACTTCGACGTGCTGCACGACCACACGATGGTCGGGCCGCTGCTGCGCCGCCCGCCGCTGCCTGCCGTGGCGACCGTGCACAACAACCCGGTCGGCGAGTTCGCCGACCTGCTGCGGGGTGCCGACCCGCAGGTCGGGCTGGTGGCGATCTCCGCGGCGCAGCGGCGGCTCGCCCCGGACCTGCCCTGGATCGGGGTGGTGCACAACGGGGTGGACATGGAGCGGATACCGCGCAAACAGGAGCCGGCGGCGGACGGCCCGGTGCTCTGGCTGGCCCGCTTCAGCGCCGACAAGGGGCCCGAGGCTGCCATCCGGGCGTGCCGGGACGCCGGCCTGCCCCTGCTGCTGGTCGGCAAGTGCCGGGAGCCGGCGGAGCACCGCTACCTCACCGACGTGATCCGCCCGCAGCTCGGCGCGGACGTCCGGGTGCTGCTCAACGTCGACCGGGCACGCTGTCTCGAACTGCTGCTCACCGCCCGCTGTCTGATCATGCCGCTGCAGTGGGAGGAGCCCTTCGGCATGGTCATGGTCGAGGCCATGGCCACCGGCACCCCCGTCGTGGCGCTCAGCCGCGGGGCGGTGCCGGAGGTCGTCCGCCACGGCGTCACCGGGTTCAGCTGCGCCGGCCCCGAGGAGCTGTCCCGCGCCCTGGGCCAGGCGCACCGGCTCGATCCGCAGGACTGTGTGCGGCACGTCGACGACCACTTCTCCACCACGCGGATGGCCGCCGGCTACGAGCAGATCTACCACCGGACGGTGCGGGCCGGGGGTTCGTCGACGGCACCGGTCGCGGATCGCTGAGGAGCCGCTGCGGCGCCGCGGCACCCCGACACGCCGACGAGCGGCCACGTGCCAGGATGAGGGCCATGTCGAACCCGACCACAGCCTTCGTGCTCGGCGGCGGCGGCGTGCTCGGCGCCGTCGAGGTCGGCATGCTGCGGGCGCTGTTCCGGGCGGAGATCCAACCCGATCTGGTGGTCGGCACCTCCATCGGCGCCGTCAACGGCGCGCTGGTCGCCGCCGACCCCAGCGAGGCCGTCACCGACCGGTTGCTGCGTCTCTGGAGCTCCCCCGAGGCCGGTGAGGTCTTCGGTGACTCGGTCGCCCGGCAACTGCGGCGCTTCGCTGCCCGTACGCATCTGCACTCGCCCCGGCCGTTGCGCCGGCTGCTGGAGCGCGAACTCGGCGAGGAGTGCACCTTCGCCGACCTGAAGCTGCCGTTCCGCTGCTGCGCGGCGAACATCGAGCGCGCCGCCGAACACTGGTTCGACAGCGGCTCCGTTGTCGACGCCGTGCTCGCCTCGGCGGCCGTACCCGGGCTGTTGCCGCCGGCGCAGATCGACGGCCGGCACTACATCGACGGCGGCATCGTCAACTCCATCCCCGTCGACGAGGCGGTCCGGGCCGGGGCCACGAGGATCTATGTCCTGCAGGTCGGGCGGATCGAACGGCCGCTCGCCCCGCCGCGGCGTCCCTGGGAGGTCGCGCAGGTCGCCTTCGAGGTCGCCCGCCGGCACCGGTTCGCCCGCGAGATGGCCGATCTGCCGCCCGAGGTGGAGGTCCACGTCCTGCCCACCGGCGGCGTCGACCCGCGGGACGACACCCCGTGGGCGTACCGGGACATGACGGCGGTGGGGCGGCGGATCAGCCGGGCGTACGCGGCCTCGCGCCGCTACCTCAACGAGCAGCGGGAGAGCTGATGCCCTTGCCGCCGCGCCGGCTGCGCCGGCTGGTCCTGGCACCGGCGATGGTGGCGCTCGGGGTGGTGCTGGTGACGGGCCTGCCGATCTGGTTGCTGCTCGCCGCGGCGCTCTCCCCGCTGGTGCGCGGCTGGCTGCGCGTTCCCCGTCTGCTCTGGCTCGGCGTCGTCTACGTGGTGCTGGACTCCGCGGCGCTGCTGCTGTTGCTGCTGCTCTGGATCTGCTCCGGGTTCGGCTGGAAGCTCTGCACGCCCGGCTTCCAGCGCGTGCACTACGTCTGCACGGGGTGGTTCCTGCGGGTGCTGTTCTGGCAGGTTCGCTGGACGATGCACCTGAGTATCGACATCGTCGGCACCGACCCCGACACCGCGCTGCCCGGCCGTCCGGAGCTGGTGCTCAGCCGGCACGCCGGCCCCGGTGACTCGTTCATCCTGATCCACGCCCTGGTGAACTGGTTCCAGCGGGAGCCGCGCATCGTCCTCAAGGACAGCCTGCAGTGGGATCCGGCGATCGACGTGCTGCTCAACCGCTTGCCGAGCCGCTTCATCGCGGCCGGCAGCGGGCCGGAGACGATCGCGCAGATCGGGGAGCTGGCCACCGGGCTGGACGCCAACGACGCCTTCGTGATCTTTCCGGAGGGGGGCAACTTCACCCCGGGCCGACGGTTGCGGGCGATCGACCGGTTGCGCGCCAAGGGCATGCGGCGGATGGCGGACCGCGCCGAGGATCTGCAGCACGTCCTCGCGCCGCAGCCCGGTGGGGTGCTCGCCGCCCTGGACGCCGCACCGGACGCCGGGGTGATCTTCGTGGCGCACACCGGGCTGGACCGGATGCTGACCGTCGCCGACGTCTGGCGGGAGCTGCCGATGGACAAGCGGATCGTCATGCGGTTCTGGTCGGTGCCGCCGGAGGAGATCCCGGCGGGCCGGCAGGAGCGCATCGACTGGCTCTACGACTGGTGGGCGCGCATCGACGACTGGATCGCCGAGCACCGTGAGCCCGTAGCCGGTTAGGGTTCCCGGGTGGACGAGATCTGTGTGGTGACGACCGTGGTGGATTCGCGGTCGGTCGCCGACGTGCTCGCCGCCGCGGCGGTCGCCGGCCGGCTGGCGGCCTGCGCCCAGGTGGGGGCGGAGGTGCGGAGCACGTACTGGTGGCAGTCCAACGTGGAGACCACTACCGAATGGACGGTGCAGTTCAAGACCGCTCCGGACCGGGCCGACGCGCTGATCGAACAGCTGCGCCACAGCCACCCGTACGAGGTGCCGGAGATCCTGGTGTCGCACGTGGGCAGCGGCAATCCCGACTACACGGCGTGGGTGCGGGAACAGACCCGCGTGTGACGGCGTGGGCGAGGCGTCCCGTGGACACCCCGCCCACGCCGCGGCGTGTCAGTTGCCGGGGAAACCGGGGATGGTCGAGGGGGCTTCCTGGACCTGGTCCGCCGGCGGCCGCTGCACGTTGACGGCGACGCCGAAGTCGGAGTAGGTGGTGCTCAGCTTCCCCGCCGCGGAATTGACGACGCTCATGTCGACCTCGAAGGAGGTCAGCCGGCCCTGCGGGTCGACGCTGGCGGTGAAGGGCACGGCGCGGGCGCCGTCACCGAGCAGCGCGGCGGCAGCCGCGTTGGCGCCTTCGGCCTTGGTCATGTCGATCGTGCCGGCGTAGCGACCGTCGCCGGTCTGCTTGACGTCGACGATGTTCTCCATCGTCTTCGCCGCGCTGCCCGGGTCGCCGTCGGGCATGAAGTTGAGGTTGGCGCTGTCGCTGTACTTGGTGATGTCGATGTGCATCCACTTGTCGCCGGTCAGGCCGGGCATCCTCATGTAGAAGTCGTCACCCAGCGCCCGCAGCTCCATGTTCTGCTGGCCGCCCATGTCCATGGTCATCTCGACCATGCGGGTCTTCGGGTCCATCACCCCGGTGCCGGTCATCCCGGTCGTGGTCATCTTGACCCGCACGCTCTGTTCGCCGAGCTTCATCGCGGCGGCCGCGAGGGCCTCGCGGGCGTCGGCGGCGGTGCCGGTCGGAGCCGCCGAGCTCGTCGGGTCGAGCGTGGCGTCCGGCGAGGCCGACCCTCCGTTGCTGCCACATCCGGCTACACCGATGGCAGCCGTCGCCAGCAGCGCGATGCCCGTCCTGGTCATCCGTCCGTATCTCATGCGAATTCTCCGGATTCAGCTTTGACCGAAACATGGGGGTTCCGGCGGGACTCGAATCAGGGTAGCCCCGATCGACAACCATCGCGCGGCGAGCGATTACGCCTCGCCCCCAGCGCTGGGCGGCGCAGCGCCCACGCCCCGGGCTCGCTAGGGTCTTCCCATGGCAGAGGCACGCGGAGCCCATCGTGAGATTTGAGATCAGCAAGGTCCTGGACGCGATCGAGGGCCGGGTACGGACCGACCCGGCGCTGGCCCGTGCGGTGCTCGATCTGGCCGAGGTGAGCCGATACCGGGACTTCGACAACGGCCGTCCGGCGAGCCTGCTGCGCCTCGGGGTCGTCGTCGACGCGCTGGGCCGGGCGATGGAGGAGGACAACGTCCCCGTCTACGCGGTGGTGCACCGGGCGATGCTCTCCGACGCCGACCTGACATCCAACGAGCGCATGGTGGTCCGGCGCTGGGCCGACGACGGCCTCGTGGAGGTGCTGGACAACCCGGGCGACCGGCTGCTGGAGGTGGCCGACCTGCTCGGCCTGCCAGTGCTGACCCGGGCGCGCTTCGACGGCCTGAACGGCCGGTTCCCCTGGCTCGCCGAGCCCGGCCGGGTGCTCGCCCCGGTCCCGGCCGCCGGCGGGGCCGCGTTGATCGCGCACGTGGGCGGGGGAGCGAAGCCGGTCAGCGGCGCACGTTCAACCGCCGGCGCGCAGCTGGTGACCCGGCGCTGGCGCTGCCCCGAACCGGGCTGTGCGCTCTTCGGTGACGCCGGCGGCGGTGGCGGGGCCTTCGCCGACCTGGCCCGCTCCGAACGCAAGCCGGACGGCCAGCCGCCGCCCTCGCTGCGCGCTGGCGTCCCCAGCTGCCCCCGGCATCAGACCCGGCTCGCCGACGCCGGTGCGCGGCCCCGCACGGAGGTGCTCGCGGTCCGCATCGGCGGGCTGGTCCGGCAGCGTTTCGCCGTCACCGAGGGGGAGCCGGTGCTGGTCGGCCGCGCCCCCGACGGCGACGGCGGAATCACCCTCGGACAGTGGCTCAACGACGAGGCGCGGCGCTGGATCAGCCGCAGCCATCTCCGTATCGAACTGCACGGCGGCGACCTGGTCGCGCACGACGTCAGCACCAACGGTTCGGGCGTACGGCCGGCCGGCTCGATGGTCGAGACGGAGCGGGTGGCGCTGCCACCCCGGCAGCGGCGGGTGCTGGGCCGGGGCGACCTGATCGAGCTCTATCCCGGGGTGCAGGTCGGGCGCGCCGCGGAACTGCCCTCCGCGGCGCCGTACCAGCCGACCTCGGTGATGGCCGAGGCGCCCACGATGGCGATGCGCCTGCCGCGCCCCTGACCGGCTCCCGGCGCCTCAGTTCCCCCTGCCGTACGGCGCCTCAGCTCTCCTGCAGGACGGCGCCGAGCTGGGCCACCGCGTGGTCCAGTTCGGCGGCCGAGATGACCAGCGGTGGAGCCAGCCTGATCGTCGACCCGTGGGTGTCCTTGACGAGCACGCCCCGTTCGGCGAGCCGCTCACAGGCCTGCCGGCCGGTCATCAGCGCCGGATCGATGTCGACCCCGGCCCAGAGACCGCGGCCGCGTACCGCCAGCACGCCGTGACCGACGAGGTCGCGCAGTCCGGTGTGCAGCCGCGCGCCGAGTTCGGCGCTGCGGCGCTGGAACTCGCCGGTCGCCAGCAGCCGCACCACTTCGGTGCCGACGGCGCAGGCCAGCGGGTTGCCGCCGAAGGTGGAGCCGTGCTGCCCGGGGCGCAGCACCCCGAGCACAGCCGTGTCCCCGACCACGGCCGAGACCGGCACGATGCCGCCGCCGAGCGCCTTGCCCAGCAGGTACAGGTCCGGCACGACCCCCTCGTGGTCGCAGGCGAAGGTCTCACCGGTACGCCCCAGCCCGGACTGGATCTCGTCGGCGAGCAGCAGCACGTTGCGCGCGGTGCAGACCCGGCGCACCCCGGCGAGGTAGCCCGCCGGCGGCACCACCACACCCTGCTCACCCTGGATCGGCTCGATCAGCACCGCCACCGTGGTGTCGTCGATGGCGGCCTCGATCGCGGCCAGGTCGCCGTAGGGCACGATCCGGAAACCGGGGGTGTACGGCCCGAAGTCGTCGCGGGCGTCCGGGTCGGTGGAGAAGCCGACGATGGTGGTGGTCCGGCCGTGGAAGTTCCCCTCGGCGACCACGATGCTCGCCTGGTCGGCCGGCACGCCCTTGACCTGGTAGCCCCATTTGCGGGCGACCTTGATGCCGGTCTCCACCGCCTCCGCGCCGGTGTTCATCGGCAGCACCAGGTCCTTGCCGCAGAGCTCGGCCAGCTCCCGGCAGAAGTCGGCGAACATGTCGTGACCGAACGCCCGGCTCGTGAGGGTGAGGCGGTCGAGCTGGGCGTGCGCGGCGGCGATCAGCTGTGGGTGGCGGTGGCCGAAGTTCAGCGCGGAGTAGCCGGCCAGGCAGTCGAGGTAGCGGCGGCCGTCCACATCGGTCACCCAGGCGCCCTTGGCCTCGGCGATCACCACCGGCAGCGGGTGGTAGTTGTGCGGGGTCCAGCGCTCGGCGTCGCGGACCGCCTCCGCCGTATGCAGCGATTCGTCCGTTCTCATCAGGCGCCCTTTCCCTGTCGCAGCCGCAGCGTGCAGCACTTCGGTCCGCCGCCGGCGCGGCGCAGTTCGGAGAGGTCCACCTCGACGGGTAGGTAGCCGCGTTCCCGCAGCCGTCCGGCGAGCTGCGGGGTGCCGGCCGGGAGCACCACGTGCAGACCGTCGCTGACCGCGTTGAGCCCGAACACTTCGGCGTCGCCCGCGGTGGCGAGCACGGCGTCCGGGAAGAGCCGCCGCAGCACGGCCTGGCTGCCGGGGGAGAAGGCCTCCGGCAGGTACGCCACCGTCCGTTCGTCGAGGACGGTCAGCGCGGTGTCCAGGTGGTAGTAGCGGGGGTCGACCAGCTGCAGGCTGATCACCGGGTAGCCGAAGAGCTCCTGCAGCTGGCGGTGCGCGGCGTGACTGGTGCGGAAACCGGTGCCGGCCAGCAGCAGATCCCCGGCGAGGAGGATGTCGCCCTCGCCCTCGTTGACGTGCTTCGGCTCGTACGTCGGCAGCCCCGCCTCGGCGAACCAGGACAGATAGGCGGGCGCCTCGTCGGCGCGCTGCGGGTTGCGGAACTGCACCCCGAGGGCCTTGCCGTCGATGACGGTGCCGCCGTTGGCGGCGAAGACCATGTCGGGCAGCCCGGGCACCGGTGCGATCTCGGCGACGGTGTGGCCGAGGTCGAGGTGGGCCTGGCGCAGCTGCTCCCACTGTCGGATCGCGCGGTCGGTGTCGACCGGCTGGGACGGGTCCATCCAGGGGTTGATGACGTAGTCGACGGCGAAGTACGTCGGCCGGCACATCAGATAGTGCTGCCGGGTCGGTTCCATCGGCATGTTCGCTCCACTGCTCGGGCGCGCCGGGGCCACGGTCGGCTCGGCCGGCTGGCGCCGTCAGTCCACGCTATGCGCCGCCGGATGCCGAATCCACCGCCGAGGGCTGCGTAGAGCGCATGATCGTTGCGTGTGGAGCGGTTCGTGCTCGCGATTCGTTTCGCAGGGGGAGAAAAGACGGTCGGGGGCGGCGCACCGCCGCCCCCGAGATTGCGTCCTACCCGGTGAAGTCAACCTGGGGTTGCGTCCAACCCCGTGGACCACCGAAGGTTCGCGAACTCCGGTGAACCACCGGAGCCGGTCCGATCATTACCCGGTCAGAACAGCTCCTCAAACTGTGAGTCAAGCCACTCCCGCAGCCGCAGCACCCAGTCGCCGTCGGCGGTGGGCCAGCCGAACTGACCGGTCATGGCGAGCACACCGAGCACCACGGCGGCCAGTCCGATGCCGACACCGAGCAGCCCGTCCGCCTTGCCGGTCACGTGCCGGCGGCGGCTGGCGATCAGACCGAGCACCGCCAGGACCGCGCCGATGGCGCCGAGCGCGATGCCGTAGCCGGCGAGGGCGCCGGCGAGGACGAAGCCGGCGCCGGCGACCGAGACGATCAGGCCGAGGGTCGCCAGCAGGCTCGCCCGGGGGCGCGGACCGGCCGGTGCGACCGGAACCACCTCGGTGGGACCGGCGGCACCGGTCTCGTCGGCGTCCCGGCTGTCGGCGCCGCGGTCGGCGTCCCGGCGGGCGTCGGTGCCCCGGTCGGTGTCGGTGTCCCGGTGGGTGTCGGCGTCGGTGGTGTCCCGCAGCCGGCTGTCGCCGGTGTCGGGCGCCGGAACCGTGGCGGTTCGGCCGGCGCCCGTGCGGGTCCGGTCCGTTGCCGTCGCGCCGGTGCGGTCCGCCGTGTCCGGCGGGTTGCCGACGGTGTCGGTGCGGCCGGTGGCCGTCGCCGTATCGCGCACGCCGGTCACGCCGGTGCCGTCAACCGGGTCGGTGGCCCCGCTGCGTGCGGTGCCGTCGGTCAGTCCGCTGTCGTCGGTCCGGCCGGCGTTGTCGCTCGGGTTTGCACTGTCGGTTCGTGCTGCACTGTCGGTCTGTCTGGTGTCCGTGGCGCCGGTGCGGTCGCCGGACAGGGGGTTCCTGACCACATCACACCTCCTGATCAATGCGCGTGGCCCGGTGCGGCACCGATGTGCGGTGTGCCGTACCGCCCCGGCGCCCTGAGCAGGCGCCCGCGCGAGTTGTGGCGACCGAGTACCCGATGTCCGGTCTGCGCAACCCTGCCCGCCCGGCGGCCGGCCGCGTGGTGGGGATTCCGGGTACGGCGGAGGGCGCTCGGGCGGCGGCTGCGGCAGGGTCGGGCGGGTGGGCGAACTATGCTGGCAGCCGTGCCGGAGGGACATTCGATTCACCGCCTGGCGTTGCGCCACGCCGCCTGTTTCGCCGGTGACAAGGTGCAGGCCGCCAGCCCTCAGGGTCGCTTCGCCGAGGGCGCGGCCCGGATCAGCGGCACCCTCCTGGAGAGCACCGAGGCGTACGGCAAGCACCTGCTGCACCACTACGCCGACGAGCAGACGCTCCACGTCCATCTGGGCCTCTACGGCAAGTTCACCGAGGGCGAGGGCGAGCCGCCGGCACCGGTCGGACAGGTACGGCTGCGGCTGGCCAGCGACCGGTACTGGGTGGATCTGCGCGGCCCGACCGCCTGCGAACTGCTCACCCCCGGCGAGGTGTCGGCACTGCGGGCCCGCCTCGGCCCCGACCCGTTGCGCGACGACGCCGACCCGGAGCGGGCGTACGCGCGCATCTCGCGCAGCGCGACCCCGCTCGGGGCGTTGCTGCTGGACCAGTCGGTGGTGGCCGGCACGGGGTTGATCTTCGTGACGGAGTCGCTGTTCCGGGCCGGTCTGCCGCCGACGCTGCCCGGCCGGGCGCTGACCCGCGACGGCTGGGAAGCGCTCTGGGCGGACCTGGTGACGCTGATGGGGATCGCGCTGGAGCGGGGCCGGATCGACACCGTCCGCGACGTGCACCTGCCGGAGGCGATGGGCCGCCCGCCGCGGGTGGACCGGCACGGGGGAGAGGTGTACGTCTACCGCCGCCCCGGCGCGCCCTGCCACGTCTGCGGCACCCCGGTCAGCCGCGGCGACCTGGCGGCCCGCAACTTCTACTGGTGCCCGACCTGCCAGCCGCGCCGTCCCTGAACGCGACGCCGGGAGCCGGCCCGAGTAAGGGCGAGTGGAGCGGCCCGCACGGTGCGGGGCGGTTCCCCCGTGGAACCGCCCCGCACCTGCGCCGGTCCGTTCAGACGGTCACTCGACGGATCAGCAGGTGGCTCAGCGCGGCCAGCGGCACGACCAGCAGCAACGGCCAGCCGATGAAGAGCCCGACCGTGGACTGGTCGACGAACCAGCCACCCACCGCCCTCCACCGCTCCGCCCGGGTGATCAGGTAGACCGCGGCGCCGATGGCGAGGATCGCCGCCACCGAGAGGGTGAGGACGCCGTTGGCCCCCCACCTCTTGAAGACCAGCCCGACGGCGAATCCGAGTACGCCGAAGAGCAGGAACGGCACGGTGTAGACGAGGATCTGCAGCAGCGGATTGCTCGTGCTCATGAACGGCAGGCCGAAGAAGGCCAGCTCCACGCCGAAACCGTCGGTGGCCCGCTCGATGAGGGCGAAGAGGTACAGCAGGGTGCCGTAGAGGAGCGCCTCCGTGGTCAGCATGAGGCCGGACGCGAGGTGGAACGTCCGCCGGCTGACCCCGAGACCGAGCGCGAACGGCAGGTCCTGACTGACACTGATCAGATAGGCGACGAAGACGACGGTGTAGATGCTGAGCAGCCCACCCGTGGTCGACTCGCCGACGGTCTGCCGCACCAGCGCCGACTGGATCGCGTAATTGATCAGAAACGAGCTGAACAGGATGCCCCACGGCCAGGCGATGTTGATCGGCCAGTTCAGCAGCTGCATCCGGACGACGGCGAGGACTCGGCTCATCGGAGGATCTCCTTCTCGGGGCTGTCGCCGGCGGTCTCGGCGTCGGCCGGACGCCGCGGCGAGGCGGTGAGGCGCACCACCAGCTCCTGCAGGGATTCGGCCTCCACGCGCAGACCCAGCGAGCGGGCCCGGTCGTGGTCGGCCGGGACGAACGCGCCGCGCAGGGTTACCCGGGCGGTGCCGTTGAGCGTCGTACGGTGCAGTTCGGTGCCGGCCGCGGCGAACTCGTCGACGGCACGCGACGCCCCGGAGACCGTCAGCAGCTGTCCGCGGACGGCCTCGACCTCGTCGTCGAGAACGATCCGGCCCCGGTCGATCAGCAGCACGTGCTCGATCAGGGCGCTGACCTCGTCGATGAGGTGGGTGCTGAGCACGACGGTGCGGGGATGCTCGCTGAAATCGGTGAGCAGCCGGTCGTAGAAGAGCTGCCGCGCCACCGCATCGAGGCCGAGGTACGGCTCGTCGAAGAAGGTCAGTGGCGCCCGGGAGGCCAGTCCGATGATGATGCCCAGGGCGGAGAGCATGCCGCGGGAGAGCTTCTTGACGAGGCGGTCGGCGGGCAGCTGGAAGTCCTCCAGCAGGGACCGGGCGAAGCGTTCGTCCCAGTTTGGGTAGACCAGCGCGGCGGCACCGAGGGCGTGGCGCACCCGCAGGTGCTGCGGGTAGACCTGACTCTCCTTGATGAAGCAGACCCGGGAGAGCACCGCCTCGTTCTCGTACGGGGCCTTCCCGAAGACGGCCACCGAACCGCTGGTGGCGAACTCCTGGGCGGTGAGGATCCGCATCAGGGTGGTCTTGCCGGCCCCGTTGCGGCCGAGCAGGCCGTAGATGCGGTGCTCGTTCAGGGTGAGGTTGACGTTCTCCAGCGCGGTGAACTTCCCGTACCGCTTGGTCAGGTTATCAACGGCGATGGCCGGGATCATGACCTCTCCTTTGCCGCGTCGATCATCTTTTTGAGGTCGGTGGCGCTGATGCCGAGCTTGCGCGCTTCGGTGACCAGCGGGTTGACGTACTGGTCGGCGAACTCCTCGCGGCGCCGGGTGCGCAGCTTCTCCCGGGCGCCAGGGCTGACGAACATGCCGATTCCTCGTCTCTTGTAGAGAGTCCCGTCGTCGACGAGCTGGTTGACGCCCTTGGCTGCCGTCGCCGGGTTGATCCGGTGAAAGGCGGCCAGCTCGTTCGTGGAGGGGACCTGGGTCTCCTCCGGCAGGCTCCCGTCGAGGATCGCGTTTTCGAGCAGCTCGGCGATCTGGAGAAAGATCGGGCGGTCGTTCTCCATCAGGGGCACCGCCGGTCCTGACGACCCGGCCGCCGAGGCGGAGCTTGGTTAGCCGGTTCATTACTCATGTAGCTAACCATGCAACCGAAGGGGTGAGATGTCAAGCGGCCTACCCGAAATCCCGTCCCGCCCTGAACGCGAAACGGCCCCCCGGCGTGCTGCCGAGGGGCCGTGCGGGTGGTGGATCGTGCCGGTCACCACCAGGGCGTGCGGGGTGACCTCCCGGTCACCACCAGGGCGTGCGGGGTGACCTCCCGGTCACCACCAGGGCGTACTGGGTGACCTCCCGGTCACCACCAGGGCGTACTGGGTGACCTCCCGGTCACCACCAGGGCTTGCGGGGCGGGCGGACGGTCACCTCGCCGAAGATCACGTTGCAGTGCACCTCGATCACCGGCGAACCCGGGACCACCGGCCCCTTCAGCTTGGAGCGCTTGTCGCCGAAGATCGCCTTGCCGGTCATCCGCACGTCCATCCCCTCCGGCACCACGATCGTCACGTCGCCGAAGATCGCCTCGGCCTCGATGGTCGTCACCCGGTGCTGCAGGTGGGCCTCCTGCAATTCGATGCGGCAGTCACCGAAGACCGCCTTCGCCTCCACCACCTCCGGCACCCGCCAGATGCCCTTGCGGGACTCACTGCCGAAGATGGCGGTGAGCTTCTCCCGCGTCGCCGGGGTGCCGAAGGGGACGGGCGGCGTCGCCACGGGGGAGACGACCGGCAGGTCGTCGGTGAGCTTCGCGAGCTCGCCCCGGGTCTTCGCGGCATGCGCGGTGGTGGCGCGGTCGGCGTACTCGTCGAGGGTCAGCCGGCCCTCGGTCGCGGCCTGGCCGAGCAGTTCGACGACCTGCTCGCGCTCGGCGTCCGAGACTCGAATCCGGTCATGGTCGTCGTGCCGCTCCAGCTCCATGCCGCTGATCCTAACGACCGCCCGCAGCCGTCGGTCCCGGCGATCGGCGGCACTCGCCGCCCTCGGCAAGCGCCGACCTCGGTGCACCCCGCCCGGGACGGCGTGCGGGGCGGTGGATGTCACCGGCAGGTGATAGGACAGTGCGATGACGGAATCGAGCGCAGGCAATGCCTTCCACGATCTCGACGCCTACCTCGCGTTGCCGCGTCCGGCCGGGCTGACGCTCTCCCCGGACGGCACCCGCCTGGTCACCTCGGTCGCGACCCTCGACGCCGCCGGCACCCGGTACGGCACGGCGCTGTGGGAGGTCGACCCGGCGGGCGACGCCCCGGCCCGGCGACTGACCCGCGGCGCCAAGGGGTGCCAGCTGCTGGATCGGTAGCGTGCTTTAGATAGCAGAAGCTTTCTATAATGATGATTATGAACTTGAAGGAGTGGGCAGCGGAGACCGGTATCTCGTACGCGACCGCGCTGCGGCGGTACAAGTCCGGGACGCTGCCTGTTCCTACGTACCGCCTTGGTCGGTTGATCATGGTGGGTGAGCCGGTTACCACTTCGGTGTCCGCCGGGGTGGGGCAGACGGTGGTGTACGCGCGGGTGTCGTCGGCCGACCAACGCGCCGATCTGGACCGGCAGGTGGCCCGGGTCGTCACCTGGGCGACCGGGCAGGGTCTGCCGGTGGACCGGGTGGTCACCGAGGTCGGGTCGGCGCTGAACGGGCGGCGTAAGAAGTTTCTGGCGCTGTTGCGTGACCCGGC
>NZ_JBLLDT010000007.1:0-258877 GCF_049523535.1 Melissospora conviva | reverse complement strand
CCCCGCCGCGTTCCCGCGCCGGGCACTCTTACTACGTTACCTTCCCGTTTTCCGCCCGTCAAATCGGTGTTTTCCGATTTTCAGCGCTTCCTACCGGTCCAGCCCCGCAATCTCGTGCAGCAGGTTACCACTGCATCCGATCTTGGGTTTCGGCAGGCCGGCCGCTGCGGTCTCCCGCAAGCTCGCCCGGTTCCCTGTCCGGCGTTCCACGTTACCCGGTCGGCTTCGCCGCTCCAAATCGACCGCTTTCGCAGTCCATCCGGCGGCACCGCCCGGTCCGTCGCACACCCGATGACAACTCATCGTGCGGCTCCGGTATTCCAGCGCTCCGGCCTCAGGACTTTCGCCCCGTTTTCGTCCGTTCCGCGCTGACAGAGAGAAGATTACACAAGGCCCGGCGGGGCTCCAAATCGACCCCCCGAGGGCCCGGCGCCGGCCTGAGAACACCTCGGGCGCCCGCCCAGGAGTCACGCCGGCAGAGCCCAGTGGACCCGTACCCAAGCGCCTCGCTCGACCGGGAGCCGTCGCCGAACTCGCGGCAGGCCCCTGCGTAAGCGTGCAGTTCGGCGAGGACCAGGCGCAGCTGCCCGACGGCGCGGGCCTTAGTCCCGGCGTCCGCGGCGCAGGGCGAGCAGGCCGCGTACGCCGATCACCGCGACCAGGGTGCCGATGGCCAGCGACGCCGCGATGAGCAGGGCGTGCACCCAGAGGAACGCGGTGCCGGAGCCTTCGGCGATGCGGCCGGTGGACCAGGAGCGGGGGTCGTTCCAGATGGCGAGCGCGAAGCGGGGCCAGATGGCCCAGGTCCAGACGCCGACAGCGGCGAGGAAGAGCGACGACCAGCGAGAGAGCACCATGGCGGGCCAGTATGCCAGCGCGGACGGTTGACGCCGCCTGGTCGGGGAAGGGCTGGCGGGGATCCGCCCTTCGGCGGATATTTGACGCGTCAACAAATCCCGTGGGATAGTTGACGCGTCAAAGAAACAGGTTCGAGGGCTCGAACCGCGGGGAGGAACGACCATGCAGTTCGGAATCTTCAGCGTCGGAGACGTCACCACCGACCCGACCACCGGCCACACCCCCACCGAGGGCGAGCGGATCAAGGCGATCCTGACGATCGCCCAGAAGGCGGAGGAGGTCGGCCTCGACGTCTTCGCCACCGGCGAACACCACAACCCGCCCTTCGTGCCCTCCTCCCCGACCACCATGCTCGGTTACCTCGCGGCGAAGACGCAGCGGTTGATCCTCTCCACCGCGACCACGCTGATCACCACCAACGACCCGGTGAAGATCGCCGAGGACTTCGCGATGCTCCAGCACATCGCCGACGGGCGGATGGACCTCATGCTCGGCCGCGGCAACACCGGGCCCGTCTACCCCTGGTTCGGCCAGGACATCCGCAACGGCATCCCGCTGGCGATCGAGAACTACGCGCTGCTGCACCGCCTCTGGCGCGAGCGGGTCGTCGACTGGAAGGGCAAGTTCCGCACCCCGCTGCAGTCGTACACCTCCACGCCGGCGCCACTGGACGGCGTGCCGCCGTTCGTCTGGCACGGCTCGATCCGCAGCCCGGAGATCGCCGAACAGGCCGCGTACTACGGCGACGGGTTCTTCGCCAACCACATCTTCTGGCCCAAGGAGCACACCCAGCGGATGGTCGACCTCTACCGGCAGCGCTTCGCGCACTACGGCCACGGCAGCCCGGAGCAGGCGATCGTCGGCCTCGGCGGGCAGGTCTTCATGCGCCGCAACTCCCAGGACGCGGTCCGCGAGTTCCGCCCCTACTTCGACAACGCCCCCGTCTACGGCCACGGGCCGTCGCTGGAGGAGTTCACCTCGCAGACGCCGCTGACCGTCGGCAGCCCGCAGCAGGTCATCGACCGCACGCTGAGCTTCCGCGAGTACGTCGGCGACTACCAGCGCCAGCTCTTCCTGCTCGACCACGCCGGCCTGCCGCTGAAGACCGTGCTCGAGCAGCTCGACCTCCTCGGCGAGGAGGTGGTGCCGGTGCTGCGCAAGGAGTTCGCCGCCCGCCGCAAGCCCGGCGTGCCGGACGCCCCGACGCACGCCGCGCGCAAGGCCGTCGCGGCGGCGGCCCAGCCGGAGACCGGGCGATGAGCGCGCGTACGGTCGCGGTCGTCTCGGCCGGGCTGAGCGTGCCGTCATCGACGCGGCTGCTCGCCGACCAGCTGGCCGCCGCCACCGTGGAACAGCTCGCCCAGCAGGGCACCGACACCGCGGTACGCGTGATCGAGGTGCGCGACCTCGGGCACGACCTGGTGAACAACCTGCTGGCCGGCTTCCCGTCGGCGCAGCTGAGCGAGGCGATCGAGGCCGTCACCGGCGCCGACGCGCTGATCGCCGTCACGCCCATCTTCAGCGGCTCCTACAACGGGCTGTTCAAGTCGTTCTTCGACGTGCTGCCCCGCGACGCGATGGCCGACCTGCCGGTGCTGATCGCGGCCACCGGCGGCACCGCCCGGCACTCGCTGGCCCTGGAGTACGCGGTGCGGCCGCTCTTCGCGTACCTGCGGGCGCCGGTGGTGCCGACCGCGGTCTTCGCCGCCGCCGAGGACTGGGGCGGCGACGAGCAGGAGAGCACCCTGCGTACGCGGATCAACCGGGCGGCGGCCGAGCTGGCCGAGGAGATCCGGCGGCGGGAGCCCCGCAAGCCCGCCGACCCGTTCGCGCTCTCGCGCAGCTTCGAGGAGCTCCTCGGCGGGGAGTGAGCCGCCGCTCCCGGGCGGGAAACGCCAGCCCGGGAGCGGCGTGCCGCCCGCCGTCCCGGGGCGGGGAGGCGTGTAAGCCGTCCCGGCCCGGGGAACTGGGCGCATGGAATCGCTGCTGGACCAGGCGTGGCTCGGCCAGGTCGTGAACCTGCTGGTCCGCATCGTGGAGACCTTCGGCGTGGTGATCGTCTTCCTCGGCGCCGTGATCGCCTTCGTCCGGTTCGTGCTCGTCGCCGTGCAGACCCGCAACGCCCAGAACTTCACCCGGGTACGCCTCGGTCTCGGCCGCTACCTGGCGCTCGGGCTGGAGTTCCAGCTCGCCTCGGACATCCTGCGTACCGCCCTCGCCCCCGCCCTGCGTGACCTGGCGGCGCTGGCCGCCATCGCCGCCATCCGGACCGGGTTGAACTACTTCCTCGGCCGCGAGATCCGACAGGAGCACTCCGAGCTGCGTCCGGAGCGCACCAGCGAGCGGGGCGACCGAGGCGAGCGGGGCGGCGTGGATCCGAGCGAGGCTTCGGCCGGGGCGGTCTGAGGTGCCGGCGTACGCGACGCTGCTCCACACCGCCGCGCTCCTGGTGGTGCTCGCCGGCCTCGTCGCCGGCGCGATCGTCCTGGTGCGCCTGCGCGACCTGCTCGCCGCCCTGCGCACGGGTCTGGACTTCTGGCTCGCCGCCAGCCTGCTCACGCTCAGCGCCCCACCGAGCCCACGGGAGCTCATCACCACCGCGGTGATCATCGCGGTGCAGCAGCTGCTCGGCTGGGCCGTCGAGCACCGCCCGGTCACCTTCGGGGACCTTTTCAGCCGGCGGGGGCGAAGCCCTGATCCCGGGCCGTGAACCGGCCGCCCGCCAACCGGCAGGGCCGCGCGGACAGCCCGGCGCTGGGCGTACGGCGGTGTCCGGGTGCTCGTATCCTTCTCCACGGTTCACATCGCCCCGGGGGAAGGAGTCTGGTGAGCAACCCGACAGAGACGCTGGAGTTCCAGGCGGAGGCGCGTCAGCTGCTGCAGCTGATGGTGCACTCGATCTACTCGAACAAGGACATCTTCCTGCGCGAGCTGATCTCCAACGCTTCCGACGCCCTCGACAAGCTGCGCCTCGAGTCGCTGGTGAACAAGGAGCTGGAAGTCGACACCAGCGACCTGCACATCACCATCGAGGCCGACCGGGAGCAGCGGACGCTGACCGTACGGGACAACGGCATCGGCATGTCCCGCGACGAGGTAGTCGCGCTGATCGGCACGATCGCCAAGTCCGGCACCGGCGAGCTGCTGCGCAAGCTGAAGGAGTCCAAGGACGCCGGTGCCTCCCAGGAGCTCATCGGCCAGTTCGGCGTCGGCTTCTACTCGACCTTCATGGTCGCCGACCGGGTCGTGCTGGTGACCCGCCGCGCCGGGCAGACCGAGGGGGTGCGCTGGGAGTCGGCCGGCGAGGGGACGTACGAGATCTCCGCCGTCGCCGACGCGCCGCAGGGCACCTCGGTCACTCTGCACCTCAAGCCGGCAGACACCGAGGACAACCTCTTCGACTACGCCGACGAGTGGAAGATCCGCGAGATCGTCAAGCAGTACTCGGACTTCATCGCCTGGCCGATCCGGATGAGCGTGGAGCGCCCCGGCGAGAACGACGAGACGACCACCGAGGTCCAGACGCTGAACTCGATGAAGGCGCTCTGGGCCCGCTCGCGCGACGAGGTCGCCCAGGACGAGTACAACGAGTTCTACAAGCACGTCGCGCGTGACTGGGCCGATCCGCTCGAGACGATCCACATGAAGGCCGAGGGCACCTTCGAGTACGAGGCTCTGCTCTTCATCCCGTCGCACGCCCCGGCGGACCTGTTCATGCGTGAGGGCAGGCGCGGCGTGCAGCTGTACGTCAAGCGCGTCTTCATCATGGACGACTGCGACGCGCTGATGCCGGACTACCTGCGCTTCGTCAAGGGTGTGGTCGACGCCCACGACCTGTCGTTGAACATCTCCCGGGAGATCCTGCAGCAGGACCGGCAGATCCGCATTGTCCGGCGCCGCCTGGTCAAGAAGGTCCTCACCACCATCAAGGAGATGCAGGCCAAGGAGCCGCAGCGGTACCGCACGCTCTGGACCGAGTTCGGCCGGGCGATCAAGGAGGGCCTGCTCGACGACGTCGACAACCGGGAGACGCTGCTCGACCTGATCTCGGTCGCCTCCACGCACGACCCGGAGGAGCCGACCACCCTGCGCGGGTACGTCGAGCGCATGAAGGACGGCCAGAGCGACATCTACTACGTCACCGGCGAGTCCCGTTCCATGATTGAGAACTCGCCGCACATGGAGGCGTTCCGCGCCAAGGGCTACGAGGTGCTGCTGCTGACCGACCCGGTCGACGAGGTCTGGGTCGAGCAGGTCGGCCAGTACGACGGCAAGCCGCTGCAGTCGATCGCCAAGGGCCAGGTGGACCTGGACGGCGGCGACGACGCGGAGCAGGAGCCGGAGCGCGAGCAGCAGCGCAAGGACTTCGCCGACCTGCTGAGCCTGCTCGGCGAGCAGCTCGCCGGCGAGGTCAAGGAGGTGCGACTCTCCTCCCGCCTGACCACCTCGCCGGCCTGCATCGTCGGTGACGACCAGGACCTGACCCCGACGCTGGAGAAGCTCTACCGGGCGATGGGGCAGGAGCTGCCGCAGATCAAGCGGATCCTGGAGCTCAACCCGGGCCACCCGCTGGTCACCGGGCTGCGCGAGGCCCACTCCGCCGGCGCCGACCCGGCGGCGCTGGCCGAGACCGCGGAGCTGATCTACGGGATGGCGCTGCTCGCCGAGGGCGGCGAACTGAAGGACCCGGCCCGCTTCACCCGGCTGCTCGCCGACCGGCTGGCCCGCACGCTGTAGGACCCCCGGTTCCGCAACTGGTCCACGGTGGGGGACGACCTGTTCGGTCGTCCCCCACCGCTGTTTCCGCAAATGCCCGGAAAACTACACATCTCGGGCCTAATCTGACGGGATGGAGAACGGAAAGCGGTACGCCTCCGAACTGATCGGCACCTTCATCCTGGTCTTCTTCGGCGCCGGCAGCGCGGTCGTCGCCCTGAAGACCGGTGGTGTGATCGTGGTGGCGCTCGCATTCGGACTGACCCTGCTGGCGCTGGTCTACGTCTTCGGGCCGGTCTCCGGCTGCCACGTGAACCCCGCGGTGACCCTCGGCGCCCTGCTGACCGGCCAGATCTCACTGGTCGGCGCGGCCTGCTACTGGGTCGCCCAGTTCATCGGCGGCATCGCCGCCGGAGCCCTGCTGCGGCTGCTGACCGGCTGGGGCGGCGTCCCCGACGAGACCGGCTCGCTCGGCGCGAACTCCTACGGAAACACCATCAACCTCGGTGGCACCTTCGTCGTCGAGATCGTGCTCACCTTCCTCTTCGTACTGGTCGTGCTGGCGGTCACCAGCCGCTCCGAGCAGGTCGGCATCACCGGCCTGGCGATCGGCCTGGCCCTGGGCGCCTGCCACCTGGTCGCGGTCAACCTCGACGGCACCTCGGTCAACCCGGCCCGCTCGCTCGGCCCGGCGCTCTTCGCCGGCGGCACACCGCTGTCGCAGGTCTGGGTCTTCATCGTCGCCACCCTCGTCGGCGGCGCGCTGGCCGCGCTCGCCTCGCCGCTGGTGCTGCACAAGGCCCGGCACGGCCGCAGCAAGGCCGAACCGCTGACCCCCTGAGCCGTTGAACCCCTGCGCTTCTCAGAGCTGCCCGCCCGGCGCGAGGTAGCGGTAGCCGGCGTCGGTCTCCTCGGCCAGCCAGCCGTTGATGCTGCTAAGGCCGCGTTCGTTGAGCTGCCCGTCGTGGATGCCGACCGTCCGTTGCGGGGCGACCGCGTTGACGAAATCGATCGCTTCGGTCAGCTTCAGCCAGGACGCCTGCAACGGCACCAGCAGCGTCTCGACCGGCTGCCCGGGCAGGTGCAGGGAGTCGCCCGGGTGGTAGAGGACGTCGTCGACGACGTACCCGAGGTTGGCGCAGTCGGGTTTGCCGCCGTGGATGGTGGCGTGCCGCCCGCCGACGGCGCGGATCCGGAACCCGGCGGCGGTGAACTCCTCGCCGGCTGCCACCCCGATGACGTCAAGGCGCGGGATCACCGCCGCCGCCGGGGCGTACACGGGTACGCCGAGGCCGGCGAGCCGCAGTACGTCCACGTGGTCGGTGTGCTCGTGGGTGACCAGCACCGCGTCCGCTCCGGTCAGTGCCCGTGGCTCGCTCCACGTCCCCGGGTCGATGACCAGCACCCGGCCATCACGTTCCAGCCGTACGCAGGAATGGGTGTACTTCGTTACCCGCACCCTGCGGAAGCTACCCGCACCACCGGCACCCCGCTGCCCGCTCGCACCCGGGGGGCACCGCAGGTGCGGGCAGGAAAGGATTAGGACGGTATCCGACGGGTAGCCGCTGACCTCACCGAACGAGGGGGTCCGGCACATGTCGCAACGGCACACCGCACTGCGTTCCCTGCACGATCTGGGGCTGGCCGCCTGGTTCGGCGGCACCCTGATGGGGGCGATCGGCGTCAACGGCGCCGCCGCCAAGTACGCCGAGCCACGGCAACGTCTGCGGCTGGCGTCGAAGGGCTGGTCGCGCTGGACGCCGGTCAACGCGGCGGCGATCGGAAGTCATCTGATCGGCGCGACCGGGGAACTCGTCACCGAGAGCCCGCGGGTCGCCCTGCAGTCCGGCGTCGGGAAGATGAGCATCGCCAAGGCCGGGCTCACCGCGGCCGCGCTCGGCACCACCGCGTACAGCCGGAGGCTCGGCAAGCGCATCGAGCAGGCCGACGGGATGGCCAGCGAAGGCATCACCGAACCCGGCGAAGAGTCCCAGCAGATCGCCTCCGAACAGCGCCAGCTGAAGGTCCTCCAGTGGGCGATCCCCGTCCTGACCGGCGCACTGATCATCGTCACGGCGCTCGCCGGCGAACAGCAGAAGCCCCGGCAGGTGGTCAAGGGCGTCTTCAAGCAGGCCCGCAAGGCGAGCAAGCCCAGCAACATGCGCCGCATGGCCCAGCTCATCCAGCGCGCGCGCTGACCCAAAACAGAACGAGCAACGCGGGCGGCTCCACCACGCAAAGGTCGGAGCCGCCTGCGTGTACGACGACACAGACACCGGCTCGAAGCCGCGGTCGAATCGCAGCATGGGACGAACGAAACGCAAAAGAAGCAAAGACCGGCAGTGCTCGTGCCAGAACAAGCCAGGGTCCGCCGGTCCGGCAACTCTCCCGGCGCGTGAGTTCACCGAGAGTCTGCACAGCGTGACCGAGTTTGGACACTGGATCAGAAACGCCGACGTCAAGGCTGCTCTGCTGGGCGCAATCCAGGGTCTCCTGATCACCGCTCTGGTCGACCGGATCTCCCTGGTCGGCAACGTGCACCACCTGACGGGAGCCGCACAGGTACTGATGGCGGCCACTTCTGCGCTTCTCTTCGTCTCCCTTGTTGGTGCGAGCCTCCTCCTCATGTCCACGCAGTTGCCGGCCCTGGACAGCGCACCCATTGAGGCCGGGGGATTCTCGTTTCCGGCCGTCGCCAGGCTGCGGGATCCGACCCTGCTCTACAACACACGCGAGGACATCCGAGCAGAGCAGGCGTGGCGTCAGGCGTGGACGCTCTCCCGGATCGCGGTGCGGAAGTACCGGCGCCTGAGACTCGCGACGCTCGCCACTGCCGTGGCTGTCTGCGTCTTCGTCGTCTGGATCAGCGTGGGCGCCGTGACTACGACACCGACCTGAGGCTCGAGCCGCCATCATCCGGCTCCACGCCGAACTCCTGCATCAGCTTCTGCGTCCGCGCGTCGCAGGCGAGCGACTCAAGCGCTTCATGCAGATGATCCACGGCACGCTGCCGAACCGGATCCAGGTCGGCGAGACTTAGCTCGTCGTTGCGGATCATGTCCCGGAGGGTGTCACGGGCCGCCTCCAGATAGGACGTCTTGCGCCCCTGCAGCAGTTTCACGACAGCCGAGATGTCTGCCGGGTGCTCGAGGAGCTGAAGAACGAGGACGCCGAGGCTGCGGTCCTCCATCGCGCTCCGGTAGAAGCTCATGCGCTGCTTTTTCAGCAACAAGTCGTGCTCCTCGGTCACCAGCGCGGCAGCCCGCTGCAGCTCCGATTCTCGCGCCCGATACTCCTCGCGCAGCATCGCCAACTGGTGCTCCGCTTCCTGCTGTTCGGCACCCCAACGAGTCCGCGCCCGATCAAGGAGGAAAGCCTTCGCATCGTCATCCGAGACACTTGTGCCTACAAAACACGAAGCCACCTCAATGCCATGATCGAGCATGAAGGGCACGTCCTCGAGAGACCGGTTGAGTTCAACTTCGAGTTCCGCGTTCTGCTCAAGCCGAAAACGCCGACTGATGGGGCGCATCCGCCGTTGGAAGAACGGCCAGAAGACTGATTGCGCGTCGCGCAGGCCGGCCTGAATAAGAGCTTCCGGCTTGTAGACCCTCCACTGAAGATGCATGCGCGCGGAGAAATCGAGCGCTTCATCCGCGGACGGGAGGGTGAAGATGACCGTCACCGACTGCAGTGCGGTGTCCACCTCGTACATCCGCACTCTGCCGGCCAACCGCCGGCGAAGGCGTGGCGGCTCCCCCGTGCAGACCCCGCCTTCCGCATCCGCATAAACCAGTGCCGTGTTTCCGCGGCTCTGCCCCGTCGTGGCGGAAATCCCGAAAACCGGGACCGGCAACTCGCGGAGAATCGGATTGGTCCGAGCTTCATGCATGTGACCGCTCCCTGTCATCGAGGACCTGTCGAACGAATGCCAGAGGTTTGTCATCAAAACCGCGGCGCCCCCACGCGGTGAGATAGGTGCGCATCACTCGAAATTCCCGCGGCACTTGTGGAATCGCCCCGACAAGATTTCGCATCACGCTCTCGGCGGAAGCGTCAGACTCCAGATTTCGCAACCAGCTTTTCAGCACGTCCATCGCCACGCGCTCGTACCGTGCACTGTTCAAGCAGCGCCTCCACAGTCTCGCCAGATCTGCGCAGAACTGGTCCTGCACACCTGAGAGCCTGACAACGCGCAGCCATTTGGGCGTCCCGGGGCCGCCGCTCGCAGAAATCCACACGAGCTGCAGAAACGCGCCGAGCGCGGCGTGCACCCGAGCACGGGAGGCGCTCGCCTGCCAGGACGCGAGCGCCGCGACGACCCGGAGCATGTCCTCGTCACTCGACCCGTATGCAAGGTCCGCGACCGCGCGGCCAACAGCCCACGACAGCTCCGCGTGCGGATAGCCGGCCTGCCGCTCGAGCAGCTCGAGCGCGTGTGGGACATCCGTGCTTCCCACCGAGGCCCCGAGCGCGACGGCGGCCGTCAATTGCCGACGGCGGCGATCGGCAAGAGACGCCTTCACATCGTCGGGCACGACGCTGCCCGGAATCGCGTCAGAGGCAGCGGAACGGTCCAGCTCGACGTCAGCAGACAGCGACTTGTCGGAGTCGACAAGACTCGTTGTTTCGACCGGGTCGCTCCACTGCGCCAGCAGCTCCCAGACCTGATCCGCGAGGTCGCCTCTCGCGACGAGACCCAGGATGTTCGCCGCGGCCTCGCGTCGCTCGATCCGGAAGCTGCTCGACCACGGTTCGATCACGTCGCGATAGACAAGATGAAAGTCATGGCCTGCGATCACACCGATTGCCGCAGCGGCGTTGGAGCGGATCATTGCGTCCTGACTCTCGGAGCAGAGATCCTGCAACCATTCGATCAGGATGGGCTGCAGATGCGGATACTCCTGCCACAGGGTGCGCATCAGCAGCGGCGGGAAGCCATCAATCCTTGACCGGACCCCAACCGCGGAAACAAGGCCGAAGGGTGTCCGATAGCGGGTGGGAAATTGTTCTGCCTGCACCAAGGACAGGAGTTGCCCTGTTGTGCGAAACCATACTCTGCAACGGGGCCTTTCCATCGGCTCCTGTGCCTCCTGGACCCGTCTGCCCAGGTTCCGCGCCAGGCCGGCCACCGCAGAAAGCGTATGGTTGGCGCCGACTGTGAGGGCGATTGCGAACTCCTGCTCTTCCGGCTCCTGCAGGTTCCTGAAATAGTCCCCCGACCAGGGCACCGCTGTGGCGGCTTCACACGCCACTTCCAGAATTGCCATGCCCTCCGCAACGGGCTTCAACGACTCTGCGAACCGCGCCACCGACCGGCATCCGTCATCGCGCCGGCCTAGCTCCTTCAGCACCTGGGCGACCGGCCTCGACGAGACGATCCTGTCCGCCTCCTCGCCGAGCGACCTTCCAAGAAGAGCTCGCAGGTGGCTTTTGAGGACCTCGGTGAGGTCCGGTGCCCGCTCCAGGATGAAGAGGTACTCCGCCAAGGCACCCGGCATCGACTGGACTGCGTCGTACGGCACCAGCACCACTGCGCGGGACCACCGGTCGCGCAGTTCGGCCGCGAGCACATCCAGCCGATCGGAGTCGAGCTCGTTCAGCGCCAGGGGAGTCGATGCAGACCAGAGGTAGCCGGTGAAAGGGGCGATGGCGTCGGCGGCAAAGCTGCCTGCCTGAATCTCGTCGATCCTCCTGACGCGCCCTCCACAGGTGGCGTCGAGCAGGAACTGAGCCGTCCAGTTCCTGCCACTGCCAGCCTGCGCGGTCAGCAGTACCAGTGACCGCTTTTCCAACTCAGCCAGTAGTTTCCGATAGTCCGGGGGCTGGACGAAGGTGCGACGGATCCGCTCTAAAAGGGACTGCGGAACCGCCCGTGGCCCCTGCTTTGCATCGAGCGGGCCACCCGATCCATAGAAGACGTTCTGGTTCCATTGCTGAACGGGGGGCGACGCGAACGTCCGCAATGCCTGTTCGAGCGCCTCGGTTAGAGAAACCCGATCTTCCATACTGTCGTTGAAGTTGTCATACGGGTCCGCAGGATGCCCGGGCTCACGTCTGTCACTCTCAGCCTGCGCGTTTTCCTCCGGAGCTGGAGGCGGCGCCTTTACGGAGAGTTGGGCATCACGCGCGCCTGCGGGGGCTTGCGGTCCTGGAGGTTGACCGAGACGGTTCCGACCGTTCTGGTCCGGTCCCACTTCGCCGCGGGCGCGTCCGGCCGGGCGGCCGCCGCTCTTATCCGCGACCACGATGTTCCATCTTCTGCCTAGAGATGGTGGATCCGTTCACCTGAGATCCGTTCCAGTCTCCGGCCACCTGAACGGGAGCCATGGTGGCCGCCTGAGTTTGGGCCACGCTCTCCGCAGCGGCGCCAACGTCGACGGCATCCTGCAGCGCGGGCTGCTGCGACACACCGGGAAGATGCAGCCATACCCTCCCAGGGCCTTTCTTGGTCTCGATGCAGTAGGCACGAAACCCCGCCGCCTCTACCGCGGTCTGCCCGAGAACGACACTCTCGTAGAAGCCGTCGGCCACGATGATCACCAGTTGCGCCCGGCGCGATGCTTTCAGCGCATCTCTTGCCAGCCGGCTGTCCAGCATGCCGAAGGCAGCGTCAGCGTCGATGCTGCTGGAGCCGTAAGAGTCGGGCGTGACCTCGCCACTGTGAATCGCTACCCGCAGCCTGATCGGCAAATCGCTCACCGAGCGCTGCGCCAGACGCTGGTGAAGTTCCTCGACGAACGCGCGCAACAGGGCGTGCTTCTGCACCTGCGCCGGGAACAGGAGGTAGGCACCGTCGCCGCGGTCTTCTACAAGATCGGGCCAGCCGACGCCGACGGCGCGGACCGAGTCGGTCAGGAGCCTGTACAACTCTTCGCGGACGACCGGCTTCTCCGCATTGGTCAGCTGACTGGAGCTCTCTACGTCCACGACTACGATCGTGTGGTGCGCTGGCGTCGGCATGGGCACTCCTCATATCGGGGATGAGCTATGTCTATCCCCGAGAGCCGCCCGCGTCTGCGTACTTTTACCTACTGCCGAAACATTGATTGCAGCGCGGCAAGATCCTGCACGATAATCTGTCGCCGCCCTGTAGCGACCGCGCCCCTCGCACGCAGACGCCGCAGCGCCTTGGCTACAGCCTCCCGGGAGGCACCTGTTGCGCCCCCGATCTCATCTTGCGAGATCGGCAGGTCGATCATGGTGCCGCCCTCCACAGGCCTGCCATGCGTCTGCGCCAGTTCGGCGAGCAGCATGGCGACGCGCTCCACCACATCGAACCCGGCAAAGGCCAAGCGGCGACCGTCCGCCTCTCGTAGCCGTTGCACCACCGCCTGCAGTACCGCGAACATCAGAGGCGGGTGTGTCTGCAGGTAGCTACGGAAGACTGCACCGGCGATAACCCGTGCCTCCACCCGCCGAAGCGCCCACGCGCTGGCAGAGCGAGCGTCGCCGCTGATCGCACTCAACTCGCCCACGAGCTCGTCGGCGCCACGTAGGCCAAGCAGGACCTCGCGACCGCCGGGTGCGCTGACGGTAATCTTGACGACCCCGCGAGTAATGACGAGGACATGTGTCGATCGCGCGTGCTCGCTGATCATCAGGTCACCAGCAGCAAAGGTCACCGGTCGGCCGGACGGCATCATCGTCGCCAGATCACGGCGAAGCGGGGCCGGCAGCACAGAACGCGTCAGCCCTACACTCCGGCCACCCGCGGTGGAGGCCAACGGTGCCACCTCCGGCTCGTGAGCGTGACGGGACCCCGCCGCCCGCCAGCGCCCACGAATCTACTCTTCTCGATATCGAGCGATCAACGAGAAGGAAGCGGAACCCTCGTTCGCCGGGTCAGTCGGTGGCGCGCAGGCGTTCCCACTCGGCGCGGCGCAGTGCCTGCTGCTCCGGGTCGGGCACCGGCAGCGAGGCCAGCAGCCGCCGGGTGTACGGGTGCTTCGGCGCGCCGAGCACCTCCTCGCCCGTACCCTCCTCGACCAGCTTGCCGCGGTAGAGCACGGCGATCCGGTCGGCGAGCATGTCGACAACGGCCAGGTCGTGGCTGATGAAGAGCGCCGCGAAGCCGAGTTCGCGCTGGAGTTCGTCGAAGAGCTCCAGCACCCGGGCCTGCACCGAGACGTCCAGCGCCGAGGTCGGCTCGTCGGCGATCAGCAGCTCCGGGTCGAGCGCCAGCCCGCGGGCCAGGCTCGCCCGCTGCCGCTGGCCGCCGGAGAGTTCGTGCGGGAACCGGTCGCCGTACGCCTTCGGCAGCTGGACGGCCTCCAGCAGCTCGTCGACGCGAGGCCGGGCGGCGCGGGGGTCCTTGGCCCGGCCGTGCACGATCAGCGGTTCGGCGACCGCCTCGGCGATGGTCAGCAGCGGGTTGAAGCTGGAGGCCGGGTCCTGGAAGACGAACCCGATCTTTTCCCGGACCGGCCGGAAGCGCCGCTCCTTGACGCCGTTCATCTCCGTGCCGAGCACCTTCAGCGAGCCACCGGTGACCTTGGTCAGGCCGGCGATGGCCCGGCCGGTGGTGGTCTTGCCGCTGCCGCTCTCACCGACCAGGCCGAGCACCTCGCCGGGGCGGATGCTGAAGCTGATCCCGGCGACGGCGGTGAAGTCCGGCTTGCGCATCCGGCCGGGGAAGACGATGCGCAGGTCCCGGGCCTCGACCACCGGCGCCGAGTCGGCCCAGCCCGCCGGGCGGCGTCCGGCGCGCTCCTGCGCCCGGGCCGTGCCGGTGCCCAGCCGCGGCACCGCGGCGAGCAACTGCCGGGTGTACGGGTCCTGCGGCGCCGAGAAGATCGTCTTGACGTCGGCCTGCTCGACGATGCGGCCCTGGTACATCACGGCCACCCGGTCGGCGAGGTCGGCGACAACGCCCATGTTGTGGGTGATCAGCACGATCGCGGTGCCGAACTCGTCGCGGCAGCGGCGCAGCAGGTCGAGGATCTCGGCCTGCACGGTGACGTCCAGCGCGGTCGTCGGCTCGTCGGCGATGATCACGCCGGGGTCGAGGACGAGCGCCTGGGCGATGACGATGCGCTGCTTCTGCCCGCCGGAGAACTGGTGCGGGTAGTGGTCGACGCGCTGCTCCGGGTCGGGGATGCCGACCCGGCGGAGCACGTCGATCGCCTTGGCGCGGGCCTGCGCGCGGCTGTACTTGCCGTGTGCGCGCAGCCCTTCGATGATCTGCCAGCCGACCGGGTAGACCGGGTTGAGCGCCGTCGAGGGCTCCTGGAAGACCATCGCGGCGTCCCGGCCGCGGACCGCGGCCAGCTCGCTGCCGCTCAGCGTCGCCACGTTCCGCTCGCTCTTGCCGTCCTTGCTGGAGAGCACCACCGCGCCGCGGACGGTCGCGGTCTCGGGCAGCAGCCCGAGGATGCTGCGCGAGGTGACGGTCTTGCCGCTGCCGCTCTCGCCCACGACCGCGAGCACCTCGCCGGCGGCGACGGAGAGGCTGACGTCGCGTACCGCGGCGACGGTGCCGTGGTCGGTGGCGAACGAGACCGACAGGTCCCTGATGTCGACGACGCCGCTCATGCCTGTGCCCCCTTGTCGTCGGTCGGTTCGAGGCCGGCGAGCCCGGCCGGTCCGGCGGTCTGCGCGCCACCGGGCACGACGCTGGTCTGCGCGCCACCGGGCACGACGGAGGTCTCGGCGACCTCGCCGCCGTCGTCGCCGCGGCGGCGGGTGCGCAGCCGCGGGTCGGCCAGGTCGTTGAGGCTCTCGCCGACCAGGGTCAGACCGAGCACGACCAGCACGATCGCCAGGCCCGGGAAGACGGCGGTCCACCAGACGCCACTGGTGACGTCCGAGATCGCCTTGTTCAGGTCGAAGCCCCACTCGGCGGCGGCGGTCGGCTCGATGCCGAAACCGAGGAAGCCCAGGCCGGCGAGGGTGAGGATCGCTTCCGAGGCGTTCAGGGTCAGGATCAGCGGCAGCGTCCGGGTGGCGTTGCGCAACACGTGCCGGGTCATGATCCGCCCGTGCCCGGCGCCGATCACCCGCGCCGACTCGACGAACGCCTCCGACTTGATCCGGACCGTCTCGGCGCGCACCACCCGGAAGTACTGCGGCACGAAGACCACGGTGATCGAGATGGCCGCGGCGACGATGCCGCCGTAGAGGCTGGACTGGCCACCGCTGATGACGATCGCCATGACGATCGCCAGCAGCAGCGACGGGAAGGCGTAGATGGCGTCGCAGACGACGACGAGCACCCGGTCGAGCCAGCCGCCGAAGTAGCCGGAGAGCAGACCGAGCAGCACGCCGAGGAAGAGCGAGAAGACGAGCGCCACGACGATCACCATCAGCGCCGTACGCGAACCCCAGATCACCCGGGATGCCACGTCGTAGCCACCGACGGTGGTGCCGAGCCAGTGCTCGGCGGAGGGGCCCAGCTGCGCGCCGAACGGGCCGGCGGAATCACGCAGCTGGTTGTAGCCGTACGGCGCCAGCAGCGGCGCGAAGAGGGCGGTCAGCAGGAACAGGCCGGTCAGCACGAGGCCGGCGACGAGCATTCCACGCTGCAGGCCGACGCTCTGGCGGACCTGCCGTACGACGGGCAGCCGTTGCCACAGCGGCGGGTGCGCCGGCGTGGTGGTCTTGGCGGTGGTGGCCATCTCAGTACCTCACCCGGGGATCGATGATGGCGGCGATGACGTCGACGACGAAGTTGGTCACCGCGACGATGACCGCAAGCATCGCGACCATGCCCTGTACGGCGACGAAGTCCCGGGCCTGGAGGTACTGGACGAGCTGGAAGCCCAGTCCCTTCCACTCGAAGGTCGTCTCGGTGAGCACGGCGCCACCCATGAGCATGGCGATCTGCATGCCGATGACGGTGATGATCGGGATCAGGGCGGGGCGGTAGGCGTGCTTGCGCAGCAGCCGCCGCTCGCTGACACCGCGGGAGCGGGCCGCCTCGACGTAGCCGGTGCCGAGGGTGCCGATCACGTTGGTGCGGACCAGCCGCAGGAAGACCCCGGCGGTGAGCAGGCCCAGGGCGACCGCGGGCAGCACGGCGTGCAGGAGCACGTCGGAGATGATCGCGCCGTCGCCGGTGCGGATCGCGTCGACCAGGTAGATGCCGGTGCGGCTGTCAAGGACACGCTGCATCCGGATCTCGGTCCCGGTGGAGGCGCGGCCGGCGACCGGCAGCCAGCCGAGTTCGACGGCGAAGACCAGCTTGAGGATCAGTCCGAAGAAGAAGACCGGGGTGGCGTAGCAGAGGATCGCGAAGACCCGCAGCACCGCGTCGGGCAGGCGGTCGCGCAGGTAGGCGGCGCGGCGGCCGAGCGGGATACCGACGGCGAAGGCCACGATCAGCGCGTAGAAGGCGAGTTCGAGGGTGGCCGCACCGTAGGTGGTGAGGACCTCGGTGACCGGCCGGTTGTCGCTGAGTGTGGTGCCGAAGTCGCCGCGCAGGATGCCGCTGAGGTAGTCCCAGTACTGCACCAGCAGCGGCCGGTTGTAACCGGCGGCCTCGATGCGTTCGGCGAGTTGGTCCGGCGTCAGCCGTCCGCCGAGGGCCGCGGTGATCGGGTCACCGGTGAGGCGCATGACGAGGAAGACCGTCGTCACGAGGATGAGTACGGTCGGGATGATCAGCAGGAAGCGCACCAGGAGGTAGCGCCCGAGTCCACTGCCACCGCTCTTGCGGGCTGCCGGTGCGGCGGGTGGTGCCTGTGGCCCGGTACCGGGTTCGGCCGGCTCCGTCGTCGTGCTCGTCATGTCACTCCACCAAATCCGGGTGGTCGGCACGTCCGGACCGGCTCCGCGGCAGCCCCTTGTGGGGGTCACCGCGGGCGGCCGGTCCGGACGTGCCGGCCGTTACGAGATCAGTTGCGGCTCAGGGCGCCGTAACGGAACTTGAAGGAGGCGTCGAGGGTGGTGTCGGCGCCGGCGATGTCAGTTCCGGTGATCGCCACCTGCGCACCCTGCAGGTACGGCAGCGTGGAGAGGTCACCGGCGACGGTCTCCTGGATCTGCTCGATCAGCTTCTGCCGCTGCGCCGCGTCCGGCGTGGTGCCCTGCTGGGCGACCAGCTTCTGCACCTCGGCGCTGTCGTAGCCGTTGACCAGGAAGTTGTCCGCACCGAAGAACGGGGTCAGGTAGTTGTCGGCGTCGGAGTAGTCCGGGAACCAGCCGAGCTGGTAGGCCGGGTACACGTCGGTGACGCGGTCCTTGGAGTACTGCACCCACTCGGTGGTCTGCAGGTCGACCTTGAACAGGCCGCTGGACTCCAGCTGGTCCTTGATCAGCGCGTACTCGTCACCGGAGGACGGGCCGTAGTGGTCGTTCGAGTACTGCAGGCTCAGCGTGACCGGGGTCTGCACGCCGGCGTCGGCCAGCCGCTTCTTGGCCTTGTCGGCGTCCGCGCCGCCCTGGCCGTTGCCGTAGAGACCCTTGAGCGACTCGGTGGCGCCGGTCAGGCCCTCCGGAACGAAGGAGTAGAGCGGGGTGTAGGTGCCCTTGTAGACCTGCTTCGACAGCTCGTCACGGTCGATCAGGTCGGCGACCGCCTGCCGGACCGCGAGGGCCTTCTTGGCGTCCGCGTCGGCGGTCTTGGCGCCGTACGGCTGGGTGTTGAAGTTGAAGACGATGTAGCGGATCTCGCCGCCGGGGCCGTCGACGACCTTGACCTTGTCGTTGCCGCGCAGGTCCTCGACGTCGGTGGCCGAGAGGCTGCGGAACGCCACGTCGATGTTGCCCTGCTGGATGTCCAGCTTCAGGTTCGACGCGTCGGCGTAGTACTTGACGTTGATCTCCTTGGTCTTCGCGGCGCCCAGGATGCCCTGGTAGCCGTCGAAGGCCTCGTACGACACGAGGTTGTTCATGTCGTAGCCGGTGATCTTGTACTGGCCGGCGAAGGCGTTGCCCTTGACGATGTCGGCGTCCGAGGTCAGCGCGTCGGCGGCGAAGACGTCCTCGTCGACGATCGGACCGGCCGGGCTGGCCAGGATCTGCGGGAAGGTCTGGTCGTTGCCGCTCTTGAGGTTGAACACGACAGTGGTGTCGTCGACGACCTCGGTGCTCGCCAGGTTGCCCAGCAGCGACGCGGGGCCGTTGTCGTGGGCGATGGCGACCTGCCGGTCGAAGCTGAACTTCACGTCCGAGGAGGTGAGGTCGTTGCCGTTGGCGAACTTCAGCCCGGCCTTGAGCTTGACCTGGTACTTGGTCGGCTCCACGAACTCGGCCGACTCGGCGATGTCCGGCTTGACGTCGGCGCTGCCGTACGGGGTGTTCAGCAGGAACGGGTAGACCTGGTTCATCACGGCGAAGGAGCCATTGTCGTACGAACCGGCGGGGTCGATGGTGAGGATCTTGTCGCTGGTGCCGATGGTGAGGACACCGTCCTCACCCGCGCTGTCGGAGCTGCCGCCACAGGCGGACAGCACCAGGGCCGTCGCTGCGACGCCCGCCACGGCGGCGATGCGCCGGCGGCTGTTCGAACCGGAACTCATTCGCGTTACCTCGTCTGGATACGCGCGCACCGCGGACGCCATTTCCGGCGCATGCGGACGCCTTGGGTCAACTGGAGAAAAACTCCCCAACTGTCGACCGGACGCTAGACCCGCCCCTCGGCGGTGAGGCGCAGCGCTGTCCCGCATCGTGGCGCCTGTCACGCCTTGTTCTCGCTGCGTGCGAGGGCCGCACGCTCACGCCCTCCCAAGCTCCGTCTCACAAGTTGAGACAACATTCACCGTCAAGATCTTTGCCGTTCCGTGTTCAAATCATCGCAATCACTGCGTTTGCGGCTGGCGACATTGACGTCGCCCGCGCGAGCGGTCCGGCTCTCCGGGACCCGCAGCGCGTGACGGCCGGGCGGGGCGAAACGGGACGACGCGGGGCGGCCGGGCGGGGCGAAACGGGACGGCATCCCGGGCCCGGCACTGCTAGGTTCGGCAGGCTTCGATCCAGGAGGATGATTCGTGCGACGTACTCTGGCGGTCTTCACCGCGACCGCCGTACTCGTTCCCCTCGCGGCGACAGCGGCACCGGGTGCCGCCTCCGCCGCCACCAACACTCTCACCGTCACCGCCTACGACCGCACCGGCGCCACGGTCGCGACCCGCGTGACAACGGTCAACCTGAGCACCAAGAAGCCTTACGTCCTGACCTCGGGCAAGGCCCGGACGCTGCCCAAGGGCACGTACGTGGCGATGGCCGACATCTTCACGCCGGGGGAGCGCAGCAGCACCCTCGGTGGCCGGACCGTCAAGGTCTCCGGCGCCAGCGCCACCACCATCGACGCCCGCCTGGGACGGCCGGTCGACGTCGGGTTGAGCCCCGCCGCCGCACCCGGCAGCTACCGGACGACCGTGGCCCGGATCTGCACCCCGGCGAACTACGGGGAGTGGGCAGCCAACGGCGACCCGCGGAACCCGCTCTACGTCGTACCGAACGGCTCGGAGAACTTCCGCTTCGCCTACGCGACGTACGTCAGCGAGCCGCGGTCCGCGCAGAGCTCTCCCGGCCTCACCGGATACGTCCTCGCCGGCACCACGAAGGGCATCCCGGCCGGCTACAGCCGGGCGGTCCCGCGCAGCGGTCTCGCCAGGGTCACCGTGGGCACCCGCAGTGGCGCGATCTTCCCCGACGAACACAGTATGACGCTGGACTATCGCGGCGGCGGCTGCCTGAGCCGCATGCCGCAGCACCCCGCGGGATGGGACGACGACAACAACTTCCGGCACACGTGGCCGGCCCCGAACCGCACCACCGTCCACGTCACCCCGGGCACGTGGGAGCTGTCGACCGGGTCGAACACCAGCGAGCAGAGCCGCACCCTCGCGTTGACCGGGGGCAACAGCTACAGCCTGACGTTCTTCCGCGCCGTCTACGGCCCGCACCGGTACGTGCCGTGGGTGGCGCGCCGCGTCATCTCCTTCAGCACCCTCGGGATGGTCGCCAACCCCGACTCGGGGCTCTCCGACTACTCCGACGCGGGCGCCACGAGGTCGACGGTGACACTCACCCGCAGCGGCAAGACGCTCAAGAAGCAGACCCGCGACAGCCGCAGCGCGTACGAGTTCCGCTACCGGATCTCCTCGGCCGGCTGGTACGGGCTGACCGTGGACTCCCGGCGCTACCACCCCGAGGGTGCGCCGACGCCGTCCTGGCTGCTCTCCCCACGGACGGTCGCGAAGTTCCGGTTCCACGCGAACCCGGACCTGTACCGGACGATGCCCGTGCACCTGGTCCGCTTCGCCGCGTCCGGGCTCGACTCGCAGAACCGCGCGAAGGCCGGCAGCACCACCAGCGTCCAGCTCAAACTGGAGCGGCCGCAGCAGTACCACGACGCACCCCGCGCCAAGTCGACCGTGAAATCGGTGACGGCGCAGGTGTCGTACGACAACGGCAAGACCTGGAAAAAGGTCGGCGTCACCAAGTCCGGCAGCAAATGGATCGCCTCGGTGAAGAACCCGCAGTCCGGTTTTGTGACTCTCCGGGCCAAGGTCACCGACACCAAGGGCAACTCCTCCGACATCACCATCTACCGCGCGTACCGAATCGCCTGATCCGGCACTGATACGGGCCGCCCTCGTCGAACGGGGGCGGCCCGACCCGTTTCCGGGAAAACGGCTCGCCATCCCTCCACCGATCGGCCGAATCCCGCCACCGGCCGAAAAAGGGGACCACGCCTCAGATTCGATCTTGATAGATTCCGCGTACGTCGATTCTGGAGGATGATTCATGCGACGTACCCTCGCGGCGCTCACCACGAGCGCCGTACTCATTCCCCTCGCGATCACCGCGATGCCCGGTGCCGCATCAGCCGCGACCAACGCCCTCACCGTGCACGTCTACGGCCGCGACGGCGCCAAGGTCAGCACGTCTGTGCACGCCACCAACCTGAACACCCGCGAGGCGTACACCCTCACCTCCAACCGGGCCAGGAAACTACCCAGGGGCACCTACGTCGTCGCCGCCGAAATCGTCGGAAGCGACGACACGACGGTTCTCGGCGGCCGTACTGTCAAGGTCTCCGGATCGAGCTCGACCGTCATCGACGGTCGCAAGGGCAAGCCGTTCCAGGTCTCGCTCAACCCGCCCACTGCGGAGACCCTCGGCGCTCTCACGGCGCGCATCTGCGCCGGAAGCGATTACCTCGTCGAGTCTCACGCCATCCTGGACAAGCTCTACGTGATCCCGAACGGTTCGGAGAATTTCCGGCTCGCCTACGCCGCCGATTGGATGGACACCCACCAGTCGGGAACGTCCACCGAGGTCCGGGGCCGTTACGCCGCGCTCGGCAGCATGATCGGGCTGCCGAACAACTTCCGCAGGACGGTGCAACGTTCCAGCCTCGTTCCGGTCACCCTCCACGCGCGGTCGCAGGCCCGTGGTGATCAGCAGCATCTGGGGGTGGCCCTGCACAGCCGGGCCGGCGGCTGCGCCGGTGGCCTGAGCGTCACCGGCCACGGAGGCTATGGCGGGTTCACGATGCCGCTCCACCTGTCGCCGGGCAAGTACCGGTTCGTAGCCGAGACGCCTCTCCATATCAGCGTGCGGGACCGCACCTTTGCCAGTGGCGGGCGCTACAGCCAGAACTTCTTCAACGCCGGCCGCGGACCCGGCTACGACCTGCCGTACACCTACGGCCGGAGCCTGTACTTCAACCCGCACGGGATGTTCACCGACACCGGCTCCACCGGCGTCGTCGAAACGTTCACCGACGGTTACAGCTCCACCGAGGGCGTCAAGACGTCGACGACGCTCACCAAGGGCGGCAGGACGCTCAAGAAGGAGACCAAGCGCTTCACGTACGCCCACGAGGCGCGCTTCAACTACCTCATGACCTCGGCCGGCTGGTACGGCCTCACGGTGAGCGCCAAGCGGGAGCACCCCACCATGGCGATGCCGAGCGGGCTGCTCTCGTACCGGACCACCGCGCGGTTCCGCTTCCACGCCGACCCCAGGAAGCAGCAGGTGGCGCCGGTCTACCTGACCCGCTTCACCCCGGCCGGCCTGGATCTGCAGAACGCCGCCAAGCCGGGCAGCACCACCAACGTCAGCCTCACCCTTGACCGCAAGAAGCAGGGCGGCGTGAAGCTCGGCACCGCCCCGAAGGTCAAGACGATGACCGCCTGGGCGTCGTACGACAACGGCGCGACCTGGAAGAAGACGACCCTCAAGAAGTCCGGAAGCAAGTGGGTCGCCACGGTGAAGAACCCGAAGTCCGGATACGTCACCCTCCGGGCCAAGGTCGTCGACACCTCGGGCAACTCCTCCGACATCACCATCTACCGGGCGTACAAGATCGCCTGACCCGGCACCGCACGATCCGGGCCGCCTTCGTTTGTGGAGGGCGGCCCGGATCTTTTCCGTAGCGAAATCGGCCACCGCCGCCTGGCCGATCGGCCCATTCCCGCCGCCGAACCGAGTGACGGACGGTGCGGAGAAATCGATCTTGATACGGTCGGCGTACGTCGATTCTGGAGGATGGTTCATGCGACGCACCCTCGCGACGCTCACCGCGACCGCCGTACTGCTGCCCGTCGCGGTCACGGCCGCGCCCGGCGCGGCCTCGGCCGCCACCAACACCCTCACCGTCACCGCGATCGACCGGAACGGCGCCGCGGTCGCGACCCGCGTCTCCGTGGTCAACCTGAGCACCCGCGCCACCTACACCCTGACGTCGGGCAAGGCCCGGACGCTCCCCAGGGGCACCTACGTCGCCCTTGCGAGCATCCACACCCCCACCGACGACAGCGTCACCGTCGGCGGCCGGACCGCCAAGGTCACCGGTGCCAGCACGACCGTCATCGACGCCCGCAAGGGCAGGCCGCTGAACGTCACGCTGAACCCCGCCCCCCACCGCATGAGTCATGCGGACACCACCGTCAGGATCTGCGCTTCGGTACGACCGTCGACCTACGTCTCCGCCGCGCACGACCCGGAGCGGGTCTACGTCGTACCGAACAGCTCCCGGAACTTCCAGTTCGCGCACCTGTCCTACTGGTCCGAGCCCAAGAACGGCGCGACAAACGACGTGGGTTACGTCGTCACAGGCACGACGCAGGGGGTCCCGGCCGGCTACAGCCGGACGGTGGAGCGCAGCAGCCTCGCCCCGGTCACCCTGACGGCCCGCAGCGGAACGGCGTTCAGCTCCGAGCACAACTACTTCATGGATTCCACCGCGAGCGGATGCCTGCGGGACATGGGGGCCACCGCCATGTCGCTGGATGAGAGTCACCGGCTGCAGTACAACTGGAAGACGCCCCACCGGTTTACCGCCCACGTCTCTCCGGGCACCTGGAACTTCAAGGTCATCGGGGACGACAGTTACCAGGACCGGACCCTGACGCTGCAGGGCGGCAAGAACTACGGGCTTACCTTCTTCCGTGCCGCTTACGGCCCGAACACGTTCCTGCCGACGGTTTCTGGTTTCGGGCGGCTCTCCTTCACCACGATGGCCATGCTCGACAATCCCGACTCGACCAGCGCCGAAGGCTCCTACGAGACCAACTCGAGGACCGTCGTGACGCTCAGCCGGGGCGGCAAAATCCTCAAGAAGCAGACCCGTGACAACTTCGCCAAACGCGATCCGGAATTCAGCCACACACTGCCCGCGGCGGGCTGGTACGGCCTGACCGCCGATGCCCGGCGATACCACCCCGAAAAGACGGTCCCGGCCGGGATCCTCTCTCCCCGTGTTGTCGCGAAGTACAGGTTCTACGCCGACCCGCGGAAAAACCAGGCTCCGCCGGCTCACCTGATCCGAATCGCCGCGGGTGGGTTGGACATTCAGAACCGGGCCGAGGCGGAAAGCACCACCAATCTCGTGATCAAGGTGCAGCGGCCCAAGCAGGCCGAGCCGCGGGCCAAGTCGACGGTGCGGACGGTGACGGCGCAGGTGTCGTACGACAACGGCAAGACCTGGAAGAAGACGACGCTGAAGAAGTCCGGCAGCAAGTGGGTCGCCACGGTGAAGAACCCGGGCTCCGGATACGTCACCGTCCGGGCCAAGGCCGTCGACACCAAGGGTAATTCCTCCGAGGTCACCATTTACCGGGCGTACCGAATCCGCTGATCCGGCACCGCACGATCCGGGCCGCCCTCGTTCGCCGAGGGCGGCCCGAAACGTTTCCGTAGCGAAACCGGCCGCCATCGCCTGGCCGATCGGCCCATTCCCACCGTCAATCCGGATAACGGACGGCGCCGCCCGAATCGATCTTGGTAGGGTCGGCGAACGTCGATTCTGGAGGATGACTCATGCGACGCACCCTGGCGACGCTCACCGCGTCCGCCGTACTCATTCCCCTCGCCGTCACAGCGATGCCCGGCGCGGCCTCCGCGGCCACCAACACCCTCACCGTGCATGTCTACGACCGCGCCGGCGCCAAGGTCAAGACGTACGTGTACGTCACCAACCTGAGCACCGGCGCCGACTACACCCTCACCTCGAACAAGGCCAGGAAACTCCCGAAGGGCACGTACATCGCCGGCGCGGAGATCCAGCCCGGTGACGGTACGAGCACCCTCGGCGCCCGTACCGTGAAGGTCTCCGGCACGAGCTCGACCGTGATCGACGGCCGCAACGGCAGGCTCGTCGAGCCGGCCATCAGCCCTGCCGTCGAAGAGCCGGTGGTATCGACCACCGCACGGATCTGCGTGGGCAGCAACCTGCTGGTGCACTCGTGGGGCGCCGGCCGCCGGTACGTCATCCCGAACAGCTCCGAGAAGCTGCGGTTCACGCTCGCCACCACCTGGCAGCAGAACGCGGCGGCTCCCAGTTACACCTCCCTCGACACCGTGAAGGGCCTGCCGAAGGGCTACCGCAAGACGGTGCAGCGCTCCAGTCTGGTTCCGGTCAAGATCACCGCACGGGCCGAGTCCCGCAGCGACCGGGAGTCCCAGCGGGTGTATCTGGTATCCAAGGCCAATGGCTGCGCCCAGGGCCTCATCGCCGACGGCCGCAGCGGCGTCGGTGGATTCTCCGCGCCGGCGTACCTCACGCCGGGCAAGTGGCAGTTCCAGGGCGAGACGACGCGCGCGTCGAGCATCCGCGACCGCACCCTGGTCAGCGGTGGAAGCTACAGCGTGAAGTTCTTCAGCGCCGGACGCGGGCCGAGCCGGGACCTGCCGTACACCAGGTACAGGACTCTGTTCTTCGAGCCGCACGGCATGTTCACCGACCCCGGCTTCGCCGGGGTGACCAACTTCGCCCACGACGGCTGGAGCCACGTGGCGGGCGTCAAGACGTCGACGACGCTCACCAAGGGTGGCAAGACCCTCCAGAAGCAGACCCTGGAGTCGGACTACTTCCCCCGCGTCGAGCGCTTCACCTACCCCCTGAAGACCTCCGGCTGGTACGGCCTCACCGTCCACGCCAAGCGCACGGACCCGCCGGCCGGGCAACTCTCCTACCGGACCAGCGCGCGCTTCCGCTTCCACGCCGATCCGAAGAAGACCCAGGTCGCCCCGGTCTACCTGACCCGCTTCACCCCGGCCGGGCTGAACCTGCAGAACGCCGCCGGGCCGGGCAGCAGCACCGACGTCACCCTCACCCTGGAACGCCAGTCCCAGAACGGGGTGAAGGCGGGCACCGCCCCGAAGGTCAAGACGATGACCGCCTGGGCGTCGTACGACAACGGCGCGACCTGGAAGAAGACGACCCTCAAGAAGTCCGGAAGCAAGTGGGTCGCCACGGTGAAGAACCCGAAGTCCGGATACGTCACCCTCCGGGCCAAGGTCACCGACACCAAGGGCAACTCCTCCGACATCACCATCTACCGGGCGTACAAGATCGCCTGACCCGGCACACCAGACAAAGGGACAACGCGTGCGACGCACCTCAGCGGCCCTCACGTCAGCCGCTCTTCTGACATCCCTCGCGATAACGGCCGCCCCGGGCGCAGCCGCTGCCGCGACGAACACCCTGACCGTCACCGTCATCGACCGCACCGGCGCCAAGGTCCGCGAACGGGTGGTCGCGACGAACCTCGGAACGAAGCGGACCTACGACCTGATCGGCAGCAAGGCCGCGTCCCTGCCGCGCGGCACCTACGTGGTGACGACGCTGATCCGGGAGGACGGCTCGGTAGCCCAGACCGTCGGCGCCCGTACGGTCAAGGTCTCCGGCGCCAGCGCGACCACCGTCGACGCGCGCAAGGGACGCCCGGTGAAGGTCGCACTCGACACGCCGAAGGGAGCGGCGACCTGGGTGACGGCGGCGATCTGCGTCGCCGGACAGGACTGGACAGGACGTGCCGCGGCCGTCACCGACCCCGGCCACGTCTACGTCGTGCCGAACTCCTCCGCCAATCTCCGCTTCGCCTACATGGCGGAGTGGTCGCAGGGGTCGGAGGACCAGAAAGGCAGACGGGTCGTCAACAGCCACGTCGTCGCGGGATCGACGAAGGGCGTACCGGCCGGCGTGAACCGGACCTTCGCCACGTCCAAGCTGGCGCGGCTGACCACCCAGGTCCGCACCGGCGCCACCCGCGGGCGCCACACCCCCACGTCCCTGGAGAACGAGGCGGGCGGATGCCTCGGCACCATGCGCTCGCAGCTGTGGTACGACGGTGGCCGGGTCACCCTCCACACCCACGTCTCGCCCGGCAAATGGCAGACCGAGGTGCGCAACGAGGACGGCAGCGGCATCTACGGCGCCTACCGGCGCACCCGCACCATGGAGAGCGGCAAGACCTACTCCGAGGCGGTCTTTCCCGCCGTCTTCGGTCCGAGCGGGCGGATTCCCGTGGTCAACAACAAGCTGCTCCGGTTCTCCGCGTGGGAATACTTCGTCAGCCCAGCCGGCTACGACAACGGCGGCGCGGCGGTGGTGAAGCTGACAAAGGGGGGCAAGGTCCTGAAGCAGCAGACCCGGCGCACCGGGGCCGAGTTCAACTACCGGATGACGTCCGCCGGCTGGTACGGCCTCACCGTCGACGCGAAGCGCACCTCGCCGGGCGCGACCTACCCCGGCACCCTGCTCTCCGCCCGCACGATCAGCAAGTTCCGCTTCTACGCGAACCCGAACAAGGGCCAGCACGTGCCGGCCCACACCGTCACGATCGCCCCGAAGCACCTGGACATCACCAACTCGGCCGCGCCGGGCAGCACCACCAAGGTGGAGTTCACCGTGCGCCGCCAGCACTCCGGGTACGACGTGCCGCTGACCCGCTCCACCGTCAAGTCGGTGGTCGCGTACGTCTCGGTCGACCACGGCAAGACCTGGAAGAAGGCCACTCTCAGCAAGTCCGGCGGCAAGTGGGTGACCAGCGTCAAGAACCCCGGTTCGGGCTACGTCAGCCTGCGTACCAAGGTCACCGACACCAAGGGCAACAGCTCCGAGACGATCGTCTACCGGGCGTACAGGATCGGCTGATCCTGATCGCCGACGGCGACCCCCTGGCCCTCGATGTCAGGGGGTCGTCGCGTCCCCGGCGCCGGCCGCCCGGCCGGTCCACTCCGGCGCCAGCAGCGACCAGACCTCGGTGTCGTGCCGCACCCCCCGGTACGGGAACTGCTCCCGCAGCACCCCGTCCAGGCGCATCCCCAGCCGCTTCGCGACGTTGCGGCTGGCGGTGTTCTCCAGGCGGGTCTGCCACTCGACCCGGTGGATGCCCCGCACCCGCACCGCCCAGTCGATCAGGTGCCCGGCCGCCCGGGTGATCAGGCCCCGGCCCTGCCCGGCCGGCTCCAGCCAGCAGCCCAGCTCACAGCTGCCGGCGGCGGCGTTGAAGGCGACGAACATGACCCCGCCGACGAGTGTGCCGTCGAGCCAGATCCCGTAGAGCCGACCGGTGTCGGCGGCGGCGCGATCGGCGTACCGCCGCAGGGTGGCGCGGGCCGACTCCAGGTCGGTGCTCAGCGTCGCCCATGGCACCCAGGGGTCGACCGCGTCGCGGGCCCGGTCGATGTGGGCGAGGAACTCCTCGGCCTGCCAGGGCTCCAACGGACGAAGTTCGGCGCCGTCACCGAGATCAATTGCGAACATCAGCGAACCGTATCGCCGCAGTGGGCTCCACGCTGTCCCGCCAGCCCTGCGGGAGGCCGTCCGCCCGCGCGGCGCCTGCCCGCGGGGCGCCTGCCCGTGAGGCGCCTGCCCGCGGGGGCGGCCGGGGCAGGCCCGGGCCCGGGGTCAGCGCTGCTCGGAGACCGAGGTCAACTCCGACCCCTCGGTCTGGTCACCGTCGCTCTGACCGCCGGTCAGGTGGCGGTTGCGCACCACGGAGGTGGCGAACGCGGCCAGGATGAAGCCGACACCGATCAGCCCGGTGATCAGCTCGGGCACCTCGGTCTTGATGCTGACCAGCAGCAGCACCGCCAGTGCCCCGATCGCCCAGTGCGCGCCGTGCTCCAGGAAGACGTACTGCTGCAGCGTGCCCTGCCGCACCAGGTAGACGGTCATCGACCGGACGAAGAGCGCGCCGATGCCGAGCCCGATGGCGATGATGATCGGGTCGGAGGTGAGGGCGAACGCCCCGATCACGCCGTCGAAGCTGAACGAGGCGTCGATGAGCTCCAGGTAGAGGAAGGAGAAGAACGCCGCCTTGCCGGTCTGCGCCGCCAGCTGCGCGTTCGCGCCCCGCTGCCCGGCCTCCCCGGAGTTGCGCTCGCCGAAGTCCTGCGCGAAGAGCTTCCCGAGGCTGTTGACCGAGACGTACGCGACCACGCCGAGGATGCCGGAGAGGAGCACCGTGCCGATCTTGTCCTCGGCGGCGAAGCCGTAGCCCGCGATCGCCAGAGCGACCAGTGAGACCACGACCGGCAGCTGCTCGAGGCGGCCGACCCGGGCCAGCGGCCGCTCCAGCCACGCCAGCCAGTGGACGTCGCGCTCCTCGAAGATGAAGCTCAGGAAGAGCATCAGCAGGAACATCCCGCCGAAGGCGGCGATCGACGGGTGCGCGTCGGCCATCAGATAGCCGTACGTGCCCGGGGTGTGCGGATCGCCCTTTTCGAGCGCGAGTCGGATGGCCTCTGCCGGGTTGAGGTTGGCTGTGACACCGACGATGAGCAGCGGGAAGACCATCCGCATGCCGACAACCGCGATGAGGATGCCGACGGTCAGGAAGAGCCGCTGCCAGAAGAGGCTCATCTTGCGCAGGATCGTGGCGTTGACCACGGCGTTGTCGAAGGAGAGGGAGATCTCCAGGACGATCAGGATCGCCGCGATCGCCAGTCCGGTCGTGCCGGCGTACCAGAAGGCCAGGGCCAGACCGATGACCGTCAGCGCGATCGACCCGCGGAAAGCCTTGAAAAGCACCTCGTCCTCAGCCTTCCGTCAACAGGTTTCGGGCGTCGCCGGGGCCCGATGCCAACCTCTGGAAGAAGGTCGGCACCGAGGCTCGGGACATTCCAAAAGCCTATCTCCCGGCGGTCGCTTGATCGCCGTGCCGGTGGCATCGGCGGATCCCGGCCACAGCCGCCGGCGATGACGGTAGCAACTGCCAGGTCAGGAGCAGCAGCCTCCGGACTGCCCGGCAGGGGTGAGGTCGGTGAGCACCAGCGGTGCGCTCAGCAGCCCACCGGCGATTCCGGTGGCGAGCCCCCGGCCGGTCGGCTCGGGCACGGCCGGCGTGCCGCAGCAGTCGCCGCCGCTGTCGGCGCCCGTGCCGTCGGCGCCCAGGACGGGATTGCTGTTGCAGACCCCGGTCTCGGGCAGGTCGAGCTGCACGTCGCGGGCGGCAGCCCAGTCACCGGCCAGCGCGGCGACGACGGAGCGGGCCTGCTCGTACCCGGTGGCCAGCAGGAAGGTCGGCGCCCGGCCGTACGACTTCACGCCGATCGCGTAGTAGCCCGGCTCGGGGTGCGCCAGGTCATCCGCGCCGTGCGGCGGGACCGTGCCGCAGGAGTGCTGGTTCGGGTCGATCAGCGGGGCGAGCGCCCGTGGCGAACCCATGATCGGGTCGAGGTCGAGGCGCAGTTCGGAGACGATGCCGTGGTCGGGGCGGAAACCGGTCGCCGACACGATCCGGTCCACCACGACCGTACGGGCGCCGTCGGAGACCTCGACCTGCTCACCGGTGACGGTGAGGCGCTGGACGCCGAAGCCGGTGAGCAGGGTGATCGCCCCGCTTTCGACGTACTCCCGCAGCCGGGTGCCGAGCGCGCCGCGGGCGGGCAGCGCGTCGGCGCTCTCCCCGCCGTAGGCGCGGGCCGGCGAGGCGGCACGGATCGCCCAGGTCACCGTCGTGCCCGGGGCCTGCGCGGCGAGGTCGGCGAGCGCCAGCAGGGTGTTGGCGGCCGAGTGGCCGGCACCGACGACCAGGGTGGCCCGCCCGGCGAAACGTTCCCGGTCGGCGCCGAGGACGTCCGGCAGCGCCGACTCGACGAAGGCCGCCGCCTCGGGCTCGCCGTGCGCGGGGATGCCGGCTGCGCCGAGGAGATTCGGCGTACCCCAGGTGCCCGAGGCGTCCACGACCGCGCGGGCCAGGATCTCCTCGCCGGAGTCCAGCCGTACGAGGAACGGGGTGGCCTCGCGGCCGGCGGTGCGGACCCGGTCGAAGCCGGCCCGGGTCACGGCGGCGACCCGTGCGCCGTAGCGCAGGTGCGGTTTGAGCTGCGGCAGGTCGGCCAGCGGCTGGAGGTAGTCGGCGACGAGCTGGGCGCCGGTGGGGAGTTTGTCGTCGTCGGGGCGGGCCCAGCCGGCTTCGGCGAGCAGGCGGGCTGCGGCCGGGTCGACGTCGAACCGCCACGGGGAGAAGAGCCGAACGTGCCCCCACTGCCGGATGGCCGCCGCGGGCCCGTCGCCGGCCTCGATGACGGTGAAGGGGATCCCGCGCTCGCTCAGGTGGGCGGCGGCGGCGAGGCCGACCGGGCCCGCGCCGATCACGACCACCGGCAGGGCGGCGTCCACCTCGGCGACCGGCGAAGCGGCAGCATCCCCGATCACATCAGTACGCCCTGATGCGTCAGCGCAGCAGCCGTCCTCGGCGGGCGCCCGCGCGGCCTCGGCGGAGCAGCATCCGGCCTCGGCATCGGCTTTGGCTTCGGCCGGTGCGCAGCAGGCGTCGGCGGGCGCGGCGGTCTCAGCGGGGGCGCAGCAGGCAGTCGTCTCGGCAGGATCGCCGGAGGGCTGCGCGGTGGTGGGCTTGTCGGTCATCGGTCTGCTCCTCGGGGTCACGCGGTGTGCCGGCGTACGGCAGGCGCGGGGCATCAGCGCCGCCTGATGCTTATCTAGACGCTGCTCGAAACGTACACGCCACCTTGCATCCTGCTTTGATGGATGTCAAGCTATGGGACATGTCGGCCTCCCCCCTGCTGGACCCCTCGCCCGCAGCCGCCTGCTGTCCGCCGCTGTCGGTGCAGGCCCTCGCGCCGCAGGCCGCCGGCGAGCTGGCGCCGATGTTCAAGGCGCTCGGCGATCCGATCCGGCTGCGCCTGCTCTCGCTGATCGCCTCCACCGACGAGATCTGCGTCTGCGACCTGACCGACGCCTTCGAGGTCACGGCCGCCACCATCTCCCATCACCTGCGGGTGCTGCGGGAGAGCGGCCTGGTCGACGCCGAGCGGCGCGGCACGTGGATGTACTACTCGGTCCGGCGGTCGGCGCTCGCCCTGCTCGGCGGGCTGCTCGCGGCCGAAGCACCCCGGCCGCCACAGCCGGCACCCCCGGCCATGACGCCCGCCACAACAAATCAGGATGAACTGATATCAGCGAATCCTGATGTGGTGCGGCTGCTGGCGGACCCGCTGCGGGCGCGCATCGTCGAACTCCTCGCCGCCGGCCCGGCGACCACCTCGCACCTGGTGACGGGCACCGGAGCCAAGCAGCCCAACGTCTCCGGGCACCTCCGGCAGCTCCGCGAAGCCGGGGTGGTCGAGGCCGAGCCGCGCGGCCGGCACACCCTCTACCGGCTCGTACCGCAGGCCCTGCAGGGTGCCGCCCTGCATCTTGCCGACCTGGCCGCCCAGGCACAGACCCGCTCCGACAATGTCAGGACCTGCTGATCCCGTGACCCAGACCGTCTCCGCCGAAACCGCGCCCGCGGTCGTCGGCCGCCTCTCCCGGCTCGACCGGTTCCTGCCGCTCTGGATCGGCCTGGCCATGGTCGCGGGCCTGCTGCTCGGCCGGCTGATCCCGGGGCTGAACGCCGCCCTCGACGCCGTCAAGATCGGCGGCATCTCGCTGCCGATCGCGCTCGGACTGCTGATCATGATGTACCCGGTGCTGGCGAAGGTCCGCTACGACCGGCTCGACACCGTCACCGGCGATCGGCGGCTGCTGATCTCGTCACTGCTGCTGAACTGGGTCGCCGGCCCGGCGCTGATGTTCGCCCTCGCCTGGATCTTCCTCGCCGACCACGCCGAGTACCGCACCGGCCTGATCATCGTCGGGCTGGCCCGCTGCATCGCCATGGTCGTCATCTGGAACGACCTCGCCTGCGGCGACCGTGAGGCCGCCGCCGTCCTGGTCGCGGTCAACTCCGTCTTCCAGGTGATCGCCTTCGGCGTCCTCGGCTGGTTCTACCTGGCCGTACTGCCCGGCTGGCTCAACCTCGACGGCGCGGCACTGGCGGTCTCCGGCTGGGACATCGCCCGCAACGTGCTGATCTTCCTCGGCCTCCCGCTGCTCGCCGGCTTCCTCACCCGCCGCTTCGGCGAACGCGCCAAGGGCCGCACCTGGTACGAGCAGGGTTTCCTGCCGAAGATCGGCCCGGTCGCCCTCTACGGGCTGCTCTTCACGATCGTCATCCTCTTCGCCCTGCAGGGCGACGCCATCACCTCCCGGCCGTGGGACGTGGCGCTGATCGCCGTACCGCTGCTGGCGTACTTCGCGATCATGTGGGGCGGTTCGTACGCGCTCGGCAAGGCCATCGGGCTCGGCTACGAACGCACCACCACACTGGCGTTCACCGCGGCGGGAAACAACTTCGAACTTGCCATCGCGGTCGCGATCGGCACCTTCGGCGTCACCAGCGGCCAGGCGCTCGCCGGGGTGGTCGGCCCACTGATCGAGGTGCCCGTCCTGGTCGCCCTGGTCTACGTGAGCCTCGCCCTGCGCCGGCGCTTCCCCGCCGCCGCTTCCCCGGCCGCGGCAAGCACCGTCCAGTCACCATGAGGCCACCGCCGCAAGCGCCGGCCCCACCGCCTTGAGCCCGTCACCCGCGGCAAGCGCGCCGGGCAGTCGGCGGCAGGCCCTTCGCCGTGGTCGCTGATCCTGCCGCGCAGCGTCGTCCACCCAACCCGTACCGAGGAGCCGCCGCATGTCCAGCAAGCCGAGCGTCCTGTTTGTCTGCGTGCACAACGCGGGCCGGTCCCAGATGGCGGCCGGCTGGCTGCGTCACCTCGCCGGTGACCGGGTGGAGGTCCGCTCCGCCGGCAGCGCCCCCGGCGATCACGTCAACCCGGCCGCCGTGGCGGCAATGGCCGAGGTCGGCATCGACATCGCCGGGCAGACCCCGACGAAACTCGCGTACGAGACGGCCGAGACCTCCGACGTGATCGTCACGATGGGCTGCGGCGACGCCTGCCCGGTCTTCCCCGGCAAACGGTACGAGGACTGGAAGCTCGAAGACCCGGCCGGCAAGGGCGTCGAAGCGGTCCGGCCGATCCGCGACGAGATCCGGACCCGGGTCGAAAAGCTGCTCACCGAACTCCTTGATCGTTAGTCGGAAACCAGTGTTCCGGGGGCCATCTCGCACCGGTTTCCGACTAACGATGAGGTGCCAGCCTCCCGCTCTCGTCGGGCCCTCCGGCCGGTTACTGGGTGGCGGTGACGATGCAGCGGCGCAACTCCACTACCGCCTCCGGCGGGCCCTCGACCGTCACTTCGCTCGGGTCACCGTCGCGCTCGCGGCCCCACAACCAGCGCAGCAGCGCAGCCGGAGGTCCGCTCACGGTCACGTCGACCGCGGCGGGTGCCCCGTCAACCGGCTCGTCGGCGGCATCGTCCACGGTGAACAACTTCGGCCCGGTCCGCACCAGCCAGGCCGCACCATCGGTCCGCAGCCGGTACGTCCGGCCGGGCGACTCGGCGAGGACCTCCGTGAAGTAGTCGGCATACTCGGCCACGGCGTACGCCACGAAGATCCGCAGCAGCTCGTCGATGCCGTCGATGGCCAGATCGTCGGGGACCGGCGCGAACGACGCCCCGGCACCGAGCTCGGCGTCGATGCGGTGGATGACCGTCTCCTGCGCCATCCGCCGGATCCAGAACCCGACGGACTGGTCCGGCGCGTACCAGGTGAGAGCGGAATCCTGCGGCGAGCGGCCGGCGAACTCGTCGACGAGCTGCGCGTACGCCCGGTCGAGCAGCGGGATCGGTGCGGCTGTCGCGCAGTCGGCCGGCGGCCACGGCTCCGGTTCGGCGCCGTCCCGCATGATCGCGCTCTTGTGCAGGTAGACCTCCGCGACGTGGCGGGTCAGGTCGGCGACGCTCCAGCCGGGACAACTCGGCACGGCAGCGTCGAGGTCGGTCTCGGCGACGGCGCGCAGGCGGGCGTAATCATCGGCCAGGCAGGCCAGGAAGCGGTGTGAATTCACGCCGACACCCAACCACGTACGTCCGACACCCGCGCGGGGATTAGGCGGGCCGTGCCCAGCCGGCGGCGACCGAACGGCGGCACCGGTCGGGGTCGTCGCCGGCGTTGACATACAGCGCGGTCAGCAGGATCGGGACGTGCTCCAGCGTCTCAGCCGACAAAGGTCCGTTGGCGACGAGGGAGACCAGCCCGTGCGCCGCGGCCCAGCTCTGGATCGCCAGGTCCAGCGGCACGATGGCCGCACGGAAGCGCCCGGCTTCCTGGCCGCGCCGAGCGGCCTGCACCAGGAACTCCAGTGTGGCGTCGGCGGCCTTGAGGTCTTCGAGGTCGAAGCTCGCGTCGAACATGACCCGGTACAGGTCGGGGTGCTCCAGGGCGTTGCCGACGTACGCGGCGATCAGGCCGGCCAGGTCCGCGACCGGGTCGTCGGAGGCGGGCACCGGCGCGAACTTCGCCGCCAGCCGGGTGAAGCCCTCCTGCCGCAGGGCCTTCCAGAGCCCGTCCATGCTGCCGAAATAGGTGTAGACGGCCATCGTCGAGACGCCGGTGCCGGCTACGAGGGAGCGCAGGGTGATCGGTTCGCGGGCGCGCAGCATCTGCGCGGCCCGCTCGATGAGCAGGGTACGCACCGCCGGATCCTTCGTCCTCGCCACGCCACCAGAATACATAGCATTGCACTGCTATAGTTTCGCCCATCGCGAGCCCCAGGCTCTCTCCCGAACGAGCCCCGGGTTCTCTCTCGAAGGAGTCGTCATGTCCGTCACCCTGATCAACCCCGCAGGCCTGCCGAAGGTCGACCTCTACCGGCAGGTGTCGGTCGCCACCGGCTCGAAGATGGTCTTCATCGCCGGCCAGGTCGCCCGCGACGCCGACGGCGGCAAGGTCGGCGAAGGCGACCTCGCCGCCCAGGTCGAGCAGTGCTACCTCAACGTCGCCACCGCCCTGGCCGGCGTCGGCGCCACCTTCGACGACGTGGTCAAGCTGACCGTCTATTTCGTCGACACCAACCCCGACCTGATGCCGCGCTTCCTGGAGGGGGTCGCCCGGGCGAGCGCGAAGCTCGGCATCACCCCGCAGGCGCCGCTGACCGGCATCGGGGTCGCCATGCTCGCCGAGCCCGACATGCTGGTAGAGGTCGAGGCGACCGCGGTACTCGACTGACGAGCCCGGCGCCGCAGGGATCGACTCAGGAACCCGGCGCCGCCGGATCGACTGGGGAGACCGGCGCTGCCGGCATTGGCGACGGCACCCACCCGCCGGGAACCGGGATACGCCGTGGCGGGTCCGGCATCCTTGATCGTTAGTCGAGAAGGGGTGCTCCAAAGGGTTCCTGGCACCGGTTTCCGACTAACGATCAAGGAATCGGTCCGTCCTGGCCCGTGCCGAGCGCCGCCTCGCCGGTGACCTTAGCGGTGGCGAGCCGGCGCACCCGGGTCACCTCCTCGGCGTGGGCGTACTGCCGGGCCACCCGGGCCAGCCAGGCACTCTCCGATTCCAGCGAGGCGTCGACGTCCTGGAACGGGTGCTCCGCGCCGTACCGCCGGCCGTGCGCGTGCCCGACCAGAGCGGCCGCGAGCAGGGCGGCTTCCACCGTGGCCGGGTCCGCGGTGGGGCCTGCCCAGCGGGCCGCGTCGGGGTGCGCGTAGGGCCGCAGCGCCAGTTGGGCGTCACGGATCTCGATCACCCGCCGGTAGAGCGCGAACTCGACCCCGGGCAGCGGCCGCCCCCGGCCGGTGTGCAGCGCGATCTGTGGCATCGCGGCCCGCAGCGCGCGCCAGAGCGGATCGATGCGGCGCAGCGCGCGCAGGGCGCGGATCCAGCGCAGTGGCGCGGTGATGCGTTCCCCCCAGGCGGTGAGGGTGGCCCCGATCAGCCAGAGCAGCATGCAGATCGAGCCCAGGGTGGCGCCGACCGGCAGGGTCGTCGCCAGGGAGCGGCCCGTGATCAGCGTGATCGCCGGCCGCAGGCCGGACCAGGCGGCCCAGAGGATGCCCAGGATGGTCCCGGCCACCACGAAACGCAGCCCCACGCCCAGTACGCCGCTGCCGGTGTGCCGCAGGTAGCCGCCGACGCCCGCCATGAAGGCGAAGAGGCAGACCAGGATGTAGCAGAAGAACACGGCCAGGTAGCCGACCACTCGCGGGTCGTGGGAGTAGGCGTTGACGAAGTTCAGGGTGAACTCGGTGTCGGCGGTGGCCAGCAGCGTCCCCATCAAGCTGACCGCCCCGGCCAGCCCCAGGCCGTGCCGGCGCAGCCAGCGCGGGGTGTCGACCGGGCGGGCGATGCTGCGGCCGAGCGCCCCGAGGAAGTACGCGGCGAGCATCTCCAGTCCGTTGCCGACCAGCCGCCCCAGGTTCGGCACCGGCTCGATCCGGCTGGCCGCGGCCAAGACAGGGGGTGCCATCACCGCCAGGCCGAGCCCGATGGAGCAGAAGAAGGCGCAGAGGTAACGGATGCCGTCGGCGCCGGGCTTGCCGCGTATCCGCAGAAGCTTGTAGGCGGCGACCGCGACGGCGAGCGCAAGGGCGCCGAAGTTGAGCCAGTCCAGCATGGCACCCCTCGGCGGTGGTCAGTCGGTGGCGAAGATGGAGCCGAGCCGGGCCAGCCCGTCGGCGACCTCGGGCGTGACGGGCCCGGGACTGTCCACCGGGTCCCGGCGGGCCCGCTGCGCGATCATCGAGGCGACCAGTTCGGCTTCCTGCTCCTGAGCGGCGGAGTAGTCGGAGCGGCCGAGCACCCGGCGGACCAGGTCGGCGGAGAGGTTCGGCAGCAGCAGGTCGGGCAGGGCGGCGAGGGAGCGGTCATCGATGTGACCGCAGAGCAGGTGGCCGACCTCGTGCAGCAGGATGTGCTCGCGGTGCAGCCGGGTGGTGCTGGTGGCGTAGAAGAGATAGTCGGCGTCATCGGTGGCGACCAGCGCGCCGCACTGGGTGGCGCCGCCGGGCATCGGCACCAGTTCGACCCGCCGACCGCGCCGGTGCGCCAGCGCGCCGATGAACGCGACCGGCTCGAACGGGGCCGGGATGGTCAGCCCGTCGACGATCTGGCGGCAGCGGCGCCACATGCGCCGGTCAACCGCCATCGCGAACCGCCGGCCCAGCGGTCTCCTCTCCTCCACCGGACTGCGGTCGCTGCTGGGCCGCGGCTCCGGCCCGGCGCGCCTCCCGTCGCCCGATCGCCTCGATCATGTCGCTGATGGTGTCCAGCCCCTCTGGGGAGAGGGTGACCGCGCGGAGCGCGATCTGCCGGACGGCGCTGTCGCGGAGGGCGCCGAGCAGCTCCAGCTCCTCGGCGATGCGGTCGCCCTGCTCGTCGTCGAAGAAGTAGGCCGGGGGGACCTGGAAGAACTGGGCGAGCGCCTCCAGGTGCCGCTTGGTCGGGTTTACCCGGCGACCCGTGCGCAGCTGCCAGAGGTAGGTGGCGGAGAAGGATTCGCCGGTGGCCTCGCGGCAGGCTGTGGCCACCTCCTCGTTGCGGTACTGCTCCCGGTCCGGGCGGCGGACGACCTCGAAGAGCCTGTTGATCTTGTCGGCCAGGGTGCCGGTGCTCGACTGGCCCATGCGGACACCCTCCCCTCGTCGATGGGATCGCGCCGTCGGGAAGTGGTTGACGGCGTACGAGTCATCGGCCATCCTAGCGTCTCATGATCGCTGCTGATATGAATCGTTCCTCTGCTCTCGTTCATATCAGCTAATCAGAACGAGAGGAGGTACCTGCTGATGAGCCTTCTGGTCGAGCACACCAACGACATCTCGGCGGAGATGTTCGGCGACCTCGCCGACAGCCGGGACCTGTACGCCCGGGGCAACGTCGCGCCGGTACTCGCCACCACGGCGGTGGTGGCCGGTGTCCTGGTCGGGTGGGGCGCGTTCTCCGCGGGCTACACCTTCGGCCAGGCCCGCGCCGCAGCCGAGGGGACAACCGAGCCGCAGTTGTAGGCGGGCGACCGCCCACACATGGAAAAGGATGATCAATGTCCAGTCTTGCCATGCGCGTGAACGCTGATCCGGAACTCGCCACGATCCCGATCACCAGCCCCGAGGTGCAGAACCGGACCGGCGCCTCGCCCGTCCTCTGCGTCGCCTTCGTCGCCGCCCCCGCCGGCGGCTACCACGTCTGCCAGATCGGCCCGGCCTTCGCCGTCATCGGAGGGTCGACGCAACCCCTGTAGGCCAGGCGACAACCACACCATTGAGGAGGGTGATCTATGTCCAGTCTCGCTATGCGGGTGAACGCCGAACCGGAACTCGCCACGATCCCGATCACCAGCCGGGAGGCACGCAACCAGTTCGGGACGATGCCCGTCCTGGCCACCCCCGCCCCCGTCGTGACCTTCGCCGCCGGCATGGGCCTGGTTGCCTCGGTGGCCGGGCTCTTCACCGCGGGCTACGCCGTGGGCAGGGCCATCGGCAGCACCGAGCCGGTGGTGGAGTAGCGGCCCAACGTACGAGGCCTGCCAACGCCCGTGCCGGAGCCGGTGTGCCAGTTGCGGCACACCGGCTCGTGCCACAGCGACCCCTGATCCGGATTCCTCCGGCCGGCGCCCCCGCACCGTCCCGCACCGCTCCCGATAGTCGCCCCCGCTCGCCGGTCCGGCCCGACGCACCATCAGAAAGCGCTTCCCCATGAAGAGACCCACCGCGCGCCCGCGCCGGCTGACTGCCGGCCTCGACCGCTCCACCGTGCTGAACTGGACCGAGCGGATCGGTTCGGTGACCCACCTGCTCGCCAGCCTCGAATACCTCACCCGGGGCCGGGACCGGCAGCGCGGTGGCGCGAACAACTGGGCGGTGAACCGCCGTACCTTCCGCGCCCACGCCCCCCGGGCCACCCGCGTCCTGGACCTCTTCGCCGACCAGCGGGTGGTCACCGCGCTGCACGCCAGTCGGGCCGTCGCGGCCGCCGCGCTCTGGCTGCCCCTGACCAACCGGCAACGGGTCGTCGCGAACGCCGTCCTCACCGGCAGCCAGGGGGCGCTGCACGCCCAGCACCTCTACGGCAGCGACGGCGCCGACCAGGTCTCCTTCCTCGTCCAGGCGCTCACCACCGTCGCCCGCGCCGGCCGCAACCGCCCCGCCGTCGTGGACGCCGCCCTCTGGTTCCTCTCCCTGCAGTCGGTGCTGTCGTACACCGTCTCCGGGTGGGCGAAACTGCCCAGCGAGACCTGGCGCAGCGGACGGGCACTGCCCGCGATCGTCCGCACCATCACCTACGGCGACAAGCAGGCCTGGGAACTCATGCGCCGCTTCCCCCGGCTGACCCGGCTCACCGCGCACGGCGTGCTGGCGATGGAGTGCGCATTCCCGCTCGCCTTCGCCGCCAAGGGCCGTCCCGCGCCCTTCCTGCTCGGCGCAGCCGGCGCGTTCCACCTGGTCAACACCCGGGTGATGGGGCTGGGACGCTTCTTCTGGGCGTTCACCTCCACCTATCCCGCGGTCGTCTACACCACCCGTCCCCGGGACCGCACCGGCGCGCGCGACGGTGTCCGCCGGGACGACACCCTGCCCGCCGTCGCGGCCGCCGCCGGCCTGGCGCTCTTCGCCGCCGGCCAGGCCGCCCGGATCCGCCGGCGGCGGATCATCGAGCGCGGTCGCGGCGACGAGCAGAGATTCGCCACCACCGCCGGCAACAGCCTCTCCTACCGGTACGCCGGCAGCGGCCCGATCCCCGCCGACGGCCCGGTGCTGCTGCTGGAGAACGGGCTGGCGGCCACCGCCGAGCACTGGGAGCGGATCGCCGCACCGCTCGGCGAGCAGTTCACCACCGTCACGTACCAGCGGGCCGGCTACGGCGCCAGCCGCTACCACGACACCGGGGAGTACCGGTTCGACACGATGGTCGACGACCTCGTCGAACTGGCCCGGCACGTCGCCGGAGACCGTCCGCTCGTGCTGGCCGGTCACTCCCTCGGCGGCTACCTGGCGCTGCTCGCTGCCGAACGGCTCGCCGGCCAGGTGCGCGGGGTGGCGCTGGTCGACGCCAGCCACCCCGCCGAGCTGCAGCGCTCACCGCGCCAGGCCGAAGGCGGCCGGGCGCTCTCCGAGACGCTGGCGATCATGCCGGGGTCGTTGCGGGCCGGGCTCGGATCCATGCTGCCCCGGCCCGCCTGGGTCGAGCGGATGCCGGAGTCGGTGCGTCGCATCGCCCTTGCCCAGTACCGGGACCCGGCGCTCTGGTCCGCGGCCCGGCGGGAGTGGGAGGTGGTGCGGGAACACTTCGAGGCCGACACCCCACTGCCGCACATCGACGTACCGCTGGTGGTGATCACCGCCGGGCAGACCGCGCGCGCCGACGCGGTGCAGGCGGAGCTGCACGACGAGTTCGCCGCAGCGGCGCCGCGAGCGCAACGGCACACCATCGAGGGCGCCGACCACGACGAGATCCTCACCGACGCCGACCACTCCGGCGAGGTTGCCGAGATCCTCGCCGCGTTCGTCGCCGATGTCACCGAGGACTCTCCGCAGGACGACGGCCTGCTCCACAAGGACGGCCCGATCCACAAGGACGGGCCGGTCGGCAAGGACGGGCCGGTCGGCAAGGACGGCGCGGCCCGCAAGGGCGACGCGATCCGCAAGGGCGGTGTGCGATGAGCCGCCGGGTCGCCTCCGACCTGCGCCCGTTGACCATCGGGCTCACCGCCGGCCTGGTCACCTGGTTCGGGGTGACCGTGCTCAGCCAGCACCCGCAGCAGGTCTTCGACCGGTTCCGCCGCTACGACGTCGCGGGGCTGATGATCGGCAACTGGCGGTTCTTCGCCCCGGAACCCGCCCAGCACGACTTCCACCTGCTGCACCGGGTGCTGACCGACGACGGCGAGCAGACCCCCTGGGCGGAGACCATCGAGATCCCGCGCCGGGCCTGGCGGCAGATGGTCTGGTTCCCGGAACGACGCCAGGACAAGGCCGTCTTCGACATCTGCGCCGATCTGATCAGGTGGATGGGACACCCCGGAACGGACATCACCACCACCCCGGCGTACGAGGTCCTGCGCGACCTCGTGGAGCAGGTCGTGCGCCAGCAGCACCCGCGGCGCGGCCTGCAGGGCTTCCAGTTCCTGATCGCCCGCAGCGCCGGCTACGACGAGTCCCAGAAGCCGGAGTACCTGCTGGCCTCCCCGTTCGTGCCGTTGACGGAGAACACTGATGACTGACATCCACGACATCGGCTACGGGCGGCAGTTCGCCGACTTCTACGACCGGCTCTTCCCCGGCGGCCCCGCCGTCGCGCAGACCGTACGCCGCCTCGCCGATCTGCACCCCGGGGACGGGGCGGCGACGCTGGAACTCGGCGTCGGCACCGGGCGGGTCGCACTGCCGCTGGCCAAACTGGTCGGGCCGGTCGTCGGCGTGGACTCCTCACCGGAGATGCTCGCCGTGCTGACCGAAACGATGGCCGCCGACGGTCCGGTGACCGCCGTGATCGGCGACGGATCGGTTGCCCCGGCCGTCGGGGACCCGGTGACCCCGGTCCTCGGCGACCTGCGGCACTGGGCCGACGAGCGCCAGTACGGCCTCGTCTACTGCGTCTGCGGGACGCTGTCGATGCTGCTCGATCCGCAGGAGCAGGCACGTGCGGTTCAGGCGGCCGCGGACCGCCTGGCTCCCGGCGGGACCCTGGTGATCGAGACGCACAATCCGGCGTTCGCACTGGCGCTCAACCAGGGCCGGGCGCGGGAGTCGTACTTCACGCCCTATCCGGGGCGGGACACCGGGCTGCTGTCGTACTCGACCATCGACGCCGACCGGCGGATCTGGCACCTGTCGCACATCTGGTTCGAGCAGGGGCGCTCCCGGATCGCCACCGAACTGAGCCGGCTCACCACCCCCGACGAGGTCGACGCCTACGCCGAGCAGGCCGGGCTGCGCCTGGTGGAGCGGCACAGCGACTGGGCCGGCACCCCCTTCACCGGCGCCGAGCCGATGCACGTCAGCGTCTACCGCCCCGCGGACGCCCGGTGAACCAGCCATCCGGTGACCGGCACTGGCTGCGGATGCTCGCCGGATACGTCCGGCCGCACCGGGGGCCGTTCCTCGCCGCCGCCGTACTGCTGCTCACCTCCAGCCTGCTCGGGCTCGCCCAGCCGCTGGCCGCCAAAGCCCTGATCGACGGGCTCACCGACGGCCGGGGCGTCGGCGGGGCGCTGTCGGCCCTGACCGGGTTGGTGATCGCCGCCGCCGTGCTGCTCGGAGCCGGCAACTATCTGATCCTGCGGACCGGCGAGGCGGTCGCGCTGGACGGGCGGCGGGGCCTGGTCCGGCACCTGCTGCGGCTCACCGTGCCGGCGCTACGCGGCCAGGCCCCCGGAGACCTGCTGGCCCGGGTCACCAGTGACACCATGCTGCTGCGGCAGCTCGCCACCCAGTGCCTGATCGACCTGCTCACCGGCGGTGTGATGCTCATCGGCGCGGTGACACTGATGGCCTTCGTCGACCTGGTCCTGCTCGCGGTCACCGCCGTCGTGGTGGTGCTGCTGGTGCTGGTCATAGGGCTGCTGATGCCGCGGATCCGGACCGCCGCGCTGCGCTCGCAGGAGTCGGTCGGCGAGATGGGCGCCGCCCTGGAGCGGGCGCTGGGCGCCTTCACCACCGTGAAGGCCTCCGGCGCCGAGGCGGTGGAGGCGGCCCGGATCGACGCCGCCGCGCTGGCCGCGTACCGGCAGGGGGTGAGCCTGGCGCGGTGGGGCTCGATCGCCGGGACCAGCGCTGGGCTCGCCATCCAGGTCGCGTTCCTGGTGGTGCTCGGGGTGGGCGGCGCGCGGGTCGCCGCCGGTTCCCTCCCGGTCTCCGCGCTGGTGGCGTTCCTGCTCTATGTGGCCTATCTGATGCATCCGGTGATGCAGCTCGCCGGCGCCGGCACCTACCTGCAGGTGGGGCGGGCGGCGCTGGCCCGGATCGCGCAGATCAACGCGCTGCCGATCGAAGGGCTCCACCTCCCCGCTGTCGACGAGCCGCCCGTCCCGCCCACGAGGGCGCCGGCTCGGGCACCGGAGCCGGCCGGTGTCACCTTCGAGAATGTCCACTTCAGCTACCCGGGACGCGACGAACCGGCCCTGCGGGACCTGACGCTGACCGTCCCGGCCGGCGGCCTGACGGCCCTGGTCGGGCCCTCCGGATCGGGTAAGACCACCGTCCTCAGCCTGATCGAACGCTTCGGCGAACCCCAGCACGGCCGGATCCTCGTCGACGGCCGGCCGCTGACCGACTGGCCGCTGGCCCAGCTGCGGGCCGTGATCGGCTACGTCGAGCAGGACGTCGCCGTGCTCGCCGGCACCCTGCGGGAGAACATCGCGTACGCCACCGCCGGCGCCACCGACGACGAGATCCGGGCGGTGCTGCGGACGACCCGGTTGGAGTCCCTGCTGGCACGCCTCGGCGGCGACCTGGACGCGCCGGTCGGGCACCGCGGTCTCTCCCTCTCCGGCGGGGAGCGGCAGCGGATCGCGGTGGCGCGCGCCCTGCTGCGCCGGCCCCGGCTGCTCCTGCTCGACGAGGCGACCTCCCAGCTGGACGCCGCCAACGAGGCGGCGCTGCGGGAGGTCGTCCGGGACATCTCCCGGACGACAACGGTCGTGGTGGTGGCGCACCGGCTCTCCACGATCGTCGACGCCGCCCAGATCGTGCTCCTGGAAGACGGGGTCGTACGCGCCGTCGGCACCCACCCGGAGCTGGTCCGTGACAACACCCTCTACGCCGGTCTCGCCGCCGAACAGTCACTGGTCCGGGACGGCGCACCGGCGGCCGTGACAGTGTGAAACCTCGCGGAAAGAGGAGACGGCGATGACGGAGACCGTGGCCGGCACCGGCCGGCACGGCAGCGCCCAGGTGGACGCGGTGATCGTCGGGTCCGGCCCCAACGGGCTCGCCGCCGCCCTGGTGCTCGCCTCGGCCGGGCTCACCGTCCAGGTGTACGAGGCAGCCGCCACCATCGGCGGCGGCACCCGTACCGAGGAGGTGACACTGCCCGGTTTCCGCCACGACGTCTGCTCGGCGGTGCACCCGATGGCGCTCGCCTCGCCGTTCTTCCGCGCCTTCGACCTGGCCGCGCACGGCGTCCGGCTGCGGCAGCCGGAGATCGCGTACGCCCACCCGCTCGACGGCGGCCGGGCGGCGCTGGCCTGGCGGGACCTGGACCGGACCGCCGCGGGCCTCGGCCGGGACGGCCCGGCCTGGCGGTCGCTGCTCGGACCACTGGTGCGGCGCTGGCAGGGGGTGGTCGGCACCGCCCTGTCCGACCTGCGTGCGGTGCCGCCGGACCCGGCCGCCGCGCTGCTGCTGGGTCTGCGCACCCTGGAGCAGGGCACCCCCGCCGCGGCGACGCGATTCCGCGACGAGGCGGCCGCTGCGCTCTTCGCCGGGGTCGCCGCGCACGCGATCGCCCCGCCGAGACGGCTCGCCCCCGCCGGCGCCGGGCTGCTGCTGGCCACCCTCGGCCACGCCGTCGGCTGGCCCGTCCCCGAAGGCGGCAGCGCCACGATCACCGACGCGATGGCGGCCCGGCTGCGCCGCCTCGGCGGCCAGGTCATCACCGGCACCCGCATCGACGACCTCGCCGACCTGCCGGCGGCGCGCGCGGTCCTGCTCGACGTCGCCCCCGCCGGACTGCTCACCATCGCCGGCGACCGGCTCCCCACCGGCTACGCCCGGCAACTGCGTTCCTTCCGGTACGGCGGCGCCGCCTGCAAGGTCGACTTCGCGCTCGCCGGCCCGGTGCCGTGGACGGTCCCCGAATGCGGCCTGGCCGGCACCCTGCACCTGGTCGGCTCGGCCACCGAGGCGCGGGCCGCCGAGACAGCGGTGGCCGCCGGCCGGCACGCCGAGCGCCCGTACGTGCTGGCCGTGCAGCCCGGCGTGGTCGATCCCGGTCGCGCCCCGGCCGGCCGGCACACGCTCTCGACGTACGCGCACGTGCCGAACGGGTCCGTGCGGGACGTCAGTGACCAGGTGGCCGCCCAGGTGGAGCGCTTCGCCCCCGGTTTCCGGGACCTGATCCTGGCCCGGCACGTGGTGACCGCGGCGCAGGCGTCCGAGCAGAACGCCAACTACGTCGGCGGTGACATCTCCGGCGGGGCGGTGAACCCGTGGCAGTTGGCGATGCGGCCGGTGCCGCGCTGGGATCCGTACCGCACCCCGCTGCCCGGGGTGTACCTCTGCTCCTCCTCCACCCCGCCCGGGCCGGGAGTGCACGGCATGGCCGGGCTGCACGCCGCACACCGCGCGCTGCGGCACCGCTTCGGCGTCCAAACCGACCCGCTGGAACTGCTCCGCGCCGCCACCACCACACCTTGAACCGCAGCCGTCACACCTTGAGCCACCGCCGCGATTCTTGAGCCGCCGCCGTCACACCTTGAGCCGCCGCTTTTTGATCGTTAGTCGAAAACCGGTGCCCCGAGCCCCCTGGAACACTTGTTTTCGACTAACGATCAAGAAAAGAGCGGTACGCACTCAAGGGGCCGGCATGCGAACGGCACGTCGGATCGGGTCACGGCTGCCAGGCGTACGTCATGTCGGGCTCGTTCTCTTCGTTGCGGCTGCCGTCGTCCTCGTCGACCGGGCGGAAGCCGTGCCGTTGGTAGAACGACCGGGCGGCGGTGTTGCGGGTGAAGACGCGCAGGCTCAACCGGCCCGGGGCGGCCTGGCGCACCTGTGCCAGCAGCGCCGTGCCGATGCCCTGCCGGCGTACGTCGGGCCGCAGGTAGAGGTGTTCCAGCACGTCGCCGTCGAGCGCGGCGAAGCCCAGGATCTCGCCGGCCGGGCTCTCGGCGACCCAGGTCGCGCAGCCGGGCAGCACCACGTGGACGATCCAGGCGCGGGTCTGCGCGTCGTCGTAGAGGCGCGGCAGGTAGGGCATCGCCGCTGCCCGGGACGCCAGGAACACCTCGGTGATGGCGTCGGCGTCGCTGAGGTCTGCTCTCCGGATCATCTGCTCCCGTTTCCCTGCCGAGCCGGCGCCGCGTCCCGCATCGAGGGCGACGCCCCGCCTCTGCCCTGTCACCGCAGGCACGCTACCGGCCAGGGCCCGCGCTGCGCGCTCCCATTTGCCGGGGCGGCTGTCGGCCACGCCGACGCCCGCAGCCGGTAATCAGCAGCCGGCAGCCGGTAGGATGAAAGTATGACCGTCAAGATCAGCATAAGCGTGCCCGACGACGTCGCGGCCTACCTGCGCAGCCAGGGCAATGCCTCCGCCGTCGTGGTCGACGCCGTACGGCGCGTCCTCCCCGAGGCCCGCCGGGCCCGCCAGCGGGAAGCAGCCCAGGCGTACGGCGAGTACCTGCGCCGACGCTCCGCCGAGCAGGCGGAGGACGACCGTACGCTGATCGAGGCGAGCAATGACGTAGCTCTGCGTGACTCCCAGTGGTGAGACGCGGACAGATCTGGACGTTGCTGCGTGGCAGCAGTCAGCACCGAATCCTCGTGATCAGCAACGACGAGTACAACAGCGTCGACGTACTCCCCATCTGGGCGCTGACCGTCGTACGCGACGTACCGCACCCGAACCACCTGGCGGTACGCCTCGATGAGGGCGACCCGCTGACCGGCGCGTACGTCCGAATCCACAGTGTCGTGCAGGTCGCGGACCGAAGGGCACTCCGCGACAACCACGGGTTCGTTTCACACGCCACCATGGAGGCGGTCGAGACGGCGCTGCGCGAATTCCTGGAACTGCCGTAGACCGGCGGAAGCCGATCGGCGCCAGAGCGGACCCTGACAAACCGTTCGGGGCGGCAGGTGAGGCGGCGCGCTGTCCTACTTCGGTGTGAGCTGGTCGCGGCGGCGGGTGAGGTAGGCGACCTCCGCCGTGTTTCCGGCCAGCTCAATGGCCCTTTCGTACGCCGTGCGGGCCTGCGCCGACCGGCCGAGCCGGCGCAGCAGGTCGGCGCGGGTGGCGTGGTAGGCGTGGTAGCCGGCCAGGTCCAGCCGGTCGACGAGCGCCAGCGCCACCTCGGGCCCGTCGAGCTCGGCCAGGGCGACGGCCCGGTTCAGCGCGACGATCGGCGACGGGTCGAGGGCGACGAGCTGGTCGTAGAGGGCGACGACCTGGGACCAGTCGGTGTCGCGTACGTCGCGGGCGGAGGTGTGCACCGCGTTGATGGCAGCCAGGAGCTGGTAGCGGCCGGGGCGGCCCTGACCTGCGGCGACGGCGGCGATCCGGGCCCGGACGAGCGCGTGCCCCTCGGCGATCAGCGCCGCGTCCCAGGCGCCGCGGTCCTGCTCGCCGAGCGTGACCAGCTCACCGGAGGCCGAGACCCGAGCCGTGCGGCGCGCTTCGGTCAGCAGCATCAACGCCAGCAGTCCGGCCACCTCACCGTCGGCGGGCAGCAGGGCATGGACCAGCCGGGTCAGCCGGATAGCCTCGCCGGTGAGGTCGCCGCGGACTGCCTCCTGCGCCGGGTCCGAGCTCAGATAGCCCTCGTTGAAGATCAGGAAGAGCACCGCCAGTACGCCGCCGACGCGGGCGGGGAGGTCCTCGGCAGCGGGAACCCGGTACGGGATCCCCGCCGCTTTGATCTTGCTTTTCGCCCGGGTGATCCGCTGTCCGACGGCGGTCTCCTTCGCCAGGAACGCGCAGGCGATCTCGGCGACCGTCAGTCCACCGACCATGCGCAGCGTCAGCGCGATCCGGGACTCCATCGCCAGGGCCGGATGGCAGCAGGTGAAGATCAGCCGGAGCCGGTCGTCGTCGATGACGCCGTGCGGCTGCGCCGAGGGATCGTCGTACAGCATCAGCGCCTGCCTCTGCTTGTCGTCGCGGCGGGATTCCCGGCGCAGCAGGTCGATGGCGCGCCGGTTGGCGGTGGTGGTGATCCAGGCGCCGGGGTTGGGGGGCACACCGTCGGCCCGCCAGCGCTCGACCGCGACCGCGAACGCCTCGGCCGTCATCTCCTCGGCGAGGTCAAGGTCGCCGAAGCGCCGGGCCAGCGCGGCGACCACCCGGGCCCACTCCGCGCGGTGGACCCGGATGATCGCCTCGTCGACCGCCGTCACTCGCTTGCGAAGGGACGCACCTCGACCTTGCCCCGGCAGGCCTTCGACCCGTCGGCGGCCAGCTTCAACGCCACATCCAGGTCGGGCGCGTCGATGATCCAGAAGCCGCCGATGTGCTCCTTCGACTCCAGGTACGGCCCGTCGGTGACCACCGGCTCGGCGCCCTGCCCGTCGACGACGGTCGCGGTGGTGGCCGGCGCCAGGCCGTTGGCGAAAACCCAGTAACCCTCGTCCTGCAGGCGCTGGTTGAAAGCGCCGGTGTCCGCGTACGCCTGCGTCATCTCCTCCTCGGAGGAGTAGCCGCCGAACTCGCCGCGCTCGGCCGGCCCGAACACCGACATCAGGTACTGCGCCATCACTGTCTCCTCGGCTACCGGCGGGCCCGTCCGGCCCGCCTCCCACTCCAGCTACGAACGCCTCCGCTCCGATCCGACACCCTCGGCCGGAGTTCCTCAAGGAAATCCACGGGTGCGACGGCGTTTCAGACGGCGCCGCGGCGTACGGCCTCAGCGGCCAGCCGGGAGCGGCGGCGGTCGTTGTTGCCGATCAGGCCGAACTTGTCGTAGAGGCGGGCGAGGTGCTTCTTCACCGCGCTCTCGGTGACGTGCAGCTCCGCGGCGATCGCCCGCACCGTGGGCGGCTCGGGAAAGGGCGTGCCTTCCGCAAAGTACGGCCGGCAGAGCGCCGCCAGGACCTCCTGCTCCCGGGGCGTCAGCACCGGCGGCACCGGCGGCAACTCCATCCCGACGGTACGGGTGCCGATCTCCCCGTCGGGGGCGTGGAAGACGAGCCGGGCGGGGCCGACCTCGATCCGGTCCCCGTCGCGCAGGGTCCGCGCCGAACGCAGCCGCACGCCGTTCACCCGGGTGCCGTTGGTGCTGCCCAGGTCACGGATGCACCAGCCGGCGGGGAAACGCTCCACCAGGGCGTGCAGCCGGGAGACCAGGTTGCTGTCGATGGTCACCTCGTTGCCGACGGCGCGGCCGATGGTCAGCGCGTCCGCGGTCAGCGGCGCGAGCCGCACCGACCCGGCGAGGTGGACCTCGAAGTAGCCGCGCATGGTCAACCGCACCACGGCTTGGTGGTCGCCGTCATCGACTCACCCGTACGCCGGTGCGTCAGGGTCGCCGTCACGACCGTGCAGCCGGCGCCCGGGGTGAACGGCACCGTCCAGAGCTCGTGCGGCTGGCCCTGGACGTGCTCGGCGACACCGTTGCCGCGTGCCCCGCCGGCCGGCCGGACCGCCAGCCGTACCCGCCACGTGCCGTCGTCGAGCATCGCGTTGTCCCGGTACTGCTTCCAGACCCAGACGTACCCCATCACCGCCCGGCAGGTCGGCGACCAGTACTGGCGTACGGAGAGCGCCCGCAGGCCACCGTCGTACCCGTACGCCGGCGGGGCGATCTGCACGGCGTCGTCGTAGCAGCGGCCGGGCGGGGCCGCGGTGACCTGGACGGGGACGGCGCCGGCGTTGGCCACGGTCACCGGGTGCTCTTCGGAAAGTGCGTAGAGCTCCTGCTCGCCGACTGCGACCTGCGCCGGCATCGACACCTCGGGGACCGCCGGTGGGGCCGCCGACCCGGCGACGGAGAGCAGCACCGCGCCCGCGACCAGGCAGCCGACAAGACGGGCTGCCAGGCCCGGTAGACGACGCCGAACCCGCCCCGCCCGACCTCGACCGCGCGGACGCATCCGGGTACACCCAGGTCGCGCCCGGGACCGGCCTCGGTGCCGGTGGCGCGCGTCGCCTGTGGATAGTGGGCCATCGCGGTCATTATGACCGCCCGCTGCGTCACCCCTGCGCGCCGTCACCGAAACGACATACGGCCCGGCGGACCCCCCGTGCGTCCGCCAGGCCGCATGATCACCTGAGATATTCAGTTGTGGGTCAGGAGGACCATCGGGCCCTATGCCATGCCGTCACCTCCGATGTGGTGCGACTACGCAGCACCAGACAACCCGTTTCGGCGCGCGGCCGGTAGGTGACGACAGGGGGACACTTCTCTCCCCTCGGCCTCCGACGTCGGCAAAGGGCCCAATCACCACCGGACTCGCTACTTGAGGCCGTCCCAGTCGGTACTTCGGGGCGTACCGTGCCGCGATCGGTCGTGGGAGGCTGACGGCGCGTCGGGCGCAGGGGCGTCGCGACCCCCACGACAAACGCGGAGTCAGCAGTGACCAACATCGTCGGACCCCGGGCCGTCTTCGGTGTGATCGTGCCGAGCACCAACACCGTCGTCGAACACGACTACTGGGGTGCTCGCGTGCCCGGTGTCGCCTACCGGGCCGGGTCGATGTACATCCCGAACCCGGTGATGAACGACGACGCCGGCTTCGAGGCGCTCCTCGGGCAGATCCGGGCATCGATCGACACCGCGGTCCGCGACGCCCTGACCGCCGAACCGGACCGCATGGTGATGGGGATGTCCGCGGAGACGTTCTGGGGCGGCGTCGAGGGCAACGCCGCCTTCGAGCGGCGACTTCGCGACCGTACGGGGCTGCCGGTCACCACCGGAGCGAGCTCGTGCCGGGCGGCGCTGCAGGAGCTGGAGTGCCGACGGATCGCGGTCTTCTCGCCGTACCAGCCGGTCGCCGACCGGGAAGTGGGGCGCTTCTTCACCGAAGCCGGTTTCGACGTCGTGGCGATCACCGGCCTGCGCTGCCCGACCGCCACCGACATCGCCCGCGTCGGCGAGGAGCGGCTGCATGAACTCGTCGCCGAACTCGACGGCCCCGAGGTCGACGCGATCGTCCAGGTCGGCACGAACCTCTCCTTCGTCGCCCAGGCCGACCGGCTCGAGCAGGAACTGGGCAAGCCGGTGGTCGCCATCAACGCCGCCACCCTCTGGCACGCGCTGCGCGAACACGGCATCGCCGACCAGGTCCCCGGCGCGGGCCGCCTGCTCCGCGACCACTGACCCTGCCGGTCGACGGCCGAGGGCTGTCGGACCGCGGCGCGGTGGCATCTGGCGCCACCAATGCCGACCGGGTCGAGCTGCGCCACGAGGAATACGGCCGATACCGGGAACACCGAACGCGGCACGAATTTCCACCCGGGGAACATTGCCGACAGGCAATGAATTTCTTTGAAGATCATTACCGACTAAAGATCATCGACCGGATGATTCGGACTTGATGGGCACGACGGCGCTTTTGCCTCCCCGGCGGTCGCAGGCCGTGGCGCAGCTCCGGAGACGGCACGAAGTGCCACCCTCCCCACAACCTTCCCACCTGCGAAAACTATCGTCCGAGCCATCGCAGTTGATCACTGCCCGTTAGTCCACTGTGGAGTTGACCAAGCATCGGCCACCATGATTCACTGCTCTCGGCGCGCGCCAACCCGGGTTGCATGAATCATTCAGTAGCATTTGCTTTCGCCAATTAAAAGCATTCTTTCTTCGACTCAAATGAGGTGACGTGCGCAATGCAGATCAAGCGTAATATCTGGCGGGCAATGGCGGTTTCCGCCACGGTGGCCGGCCTCGGCATGGGAATGGCCGTGCCGGCCAACGCCTTCAGCAGCTCGAGCAGCATCAACGTTTCCGGTGTCACCTACACCGCCAACGCCTGGTCCTGCAACGTCTACGTGAGCAGCTGCGACTGGGACGCCGAAGCCACCACCTCGGCCACCAAGAAGTTCACCCACCGCGGTGACGTCAAGGCCAATGGCATCAGCGTCTCGGTGACCATCTCGGCCAAGCCGTCGGTGACCATCACCGGCAACTCGACCTCACTGGCGACCGCGTCGCGGACGGTCACCGCCAAGCGCAACTACATGTCCGGCACCGCCAAGCCGAGCATCTTCTCCGTCTCGGTCGCCTCGCGGTCGCGCCTGACCTCGGGCAGCGTCACCGCCAACAGCGGATGGACGACTTGGTAATCAGCCCCACGGGTCGTGGCACGAGACGTCCGCTCTGGCGGCGTCTCGTGCCTCTCGGCACCCTGCTCCTTCTGCTCGGCTCGTGCACCCCCGCCGCGCCGGAACCCGCGGCACGGCCGACGGGTCTCGCCGCAGACCTCGACAACCTCCGGTCCCCGGACAATCTCCTGTTCCCGCCCGAGCTGTGGAGCGCACTCACCCCCTCGGCGCTCAGCGAGGTGCTGCACAACCTGGCACGCCAGGCGACCGGAGATCCCACCTCCTGGTCCAAGACGGCCAAGGGGCTCCACCCGGCGCTGACCGAGGAGACGAACGAGGTGGCGGCAGCCGCCCTGCTCGTGGAGGCAGGACTCGAATCCCCGGTCGACGCCCGCACCGTGACCGGCTGGCTCTCCGCAGCCGACCGCGGGGTCCCGGGCCGCGACGCACTGGAACGGCTGTGGCAGGCGACGACGGTCGCCACGCAGACCGGCAACCCCGTACGGCTCGGGGAGACGGCCCGCGCCGACCTGCTGAAGCTGCACGACGACCCCTCGCCGTGGGTGCAGATGCAGGTCGTTGAGGTGCTGACCCGCGCCGGCCACGAAACGCCGGCTCCCTCGGCGGCCGGCACGTGGCTGGCCTCCCTCGAAGAGGGCACCGACATCGCTCTCCTCGCCCGCGAGCTCTACGGCTGGGTGGCCCTGCACCCCGGTGTGCCCGGCATGAGTACCGACCCCGGGTACTGGCGGCCGTTGCTCGACCGGGCAGCCTTCGACGACTACACCTACTCGTACGCGGTGCGGGCCTTCGCGCGCGCCGGCAACCCCGCCCTGACCCGTCTCTTCGCTGACCAGTTCGACGAGGAACGTCTCGTCGCCGGCGGCATCCTGGAGGCGCCGGTCTTCGCCGGTTCGCTGGGCTCGACGTTCCGGATGATCCGCTACCTGCGGATCGCCCCCGAGGGCCCCGGCCTGATCGACCCGCAGTGGTCGAGCAAGGTCCTCGCCGCAACCGGGCCACTGACCGGGCGCGACATCAGCCACCGCCTCGCCGGCGCGGCGATCGGGCATCTGCTCGGAACGCAGTCCACCCCGCAGCAACGGGCAGCGGTGGTGGCCGAGTTCCTGAAAGAGGCAGAGGCGGACGCGCCCACGCTGACGACCCCGGAAGCCGTGATGGCCTGGATCTCGGCCGCCGAACACGCCGACGTGCTCGACGTGCCGCTGCGTTCCCCGGAGATCACCCCCGCCGCCCTGACCGCGCTCTTCGCACCACAGGACGACAACCGGTACGCCGCGGCCCGGCTGCTGCTCGCCCTCCAGGGCACCGGCAGTACGGACAACCATCTGCTCGACCGGCTGGCCGCGCACATGGCAAGGACCCTCGGCGACCGGCCGCTCGACCAGATGAACAGCCTCCTGTTGTTCGCCGGCAGCCTGGGCCTGGCGCGGGCCAGCCTGGATCTGCCCGTCGGCGAGGCGGAGCTACTCGCCGAGATCGACGGCCGGCGCGGTGACTGTCTCGGCGGATTCCACGCCTTCGTACGCGAGTGGGGCGCTGCCGGCAGCGTCTGCAACGTCGAAGCGACCCGCTACGCAACCCAACTGAAAGAGGAGTTGTCATGAGCGCTGCCTGGGCCTCGCTGAGAGGGCGGCCGTCGCCGGGCCGCCGCGGGCTCGGCGTCCTGCTCGCCTTGGCGACGACGGTCGCCGCGGTCGCCTGCTCCAGCACGGAAACCCCACCTGCCGGGGCCAGGACGGTCGACGACCGGACCGTCAACGACCGCCTCTTCGAGTGTCTCTCCGCCGAGGGATTCCCGGTGACCCGAGGCGCGGACGGCGGCGTCAACTTCGTCGACCCGGAGGACAACCAGTTCTCGGAGTACCAGTCGGCCCTGGCGGACTGCCGTCGGCAACTGGTGGCCGACGGCCTGCTCCCGGCCGACGACGAGAATGCGTTGCGCACCGAGTACGAGCGGATCGTCGCGCTTTCCGACTGCCTCGCCGCCAACGGCCTGCCGACGGCCGAGCTCCCGTCCGAGGCGGTCTACCTCGAAAAGCACGAGGAGCTGAACCTGTTCGCGCTCAACACCGAGCAGGAGTGGCAGCAGGCCCTGGAGAAGTGCCCCGAGCAGATGCTTCCCTTCGAAAGCGGAGCGCCCCGGTGAAAAGGGACTGGCGGCCGGCGGTGCGCCGTACGGGGCTGGTGCTCGCGGTGGTCATCGCGGTCGCCGTGACCTTCCAGGCAGGCCGCTGGTCGGTCGGATCGGCGACCCGGGCCACCGGAATCGCCGGCGACGCCACGGCCACGGCGATGACGTGGACGGTCGAGAACAGGTCGGTCGGCCGGTCGCTGTCGTTCACTGGAAAGATCACGCCGACCACGGCAGATGGCCCCACAGCCCGCGCGAGCGGCGTGATCACCAGCGTCCTCGTGGGCCGTTCCACCTCCGTCAAGGCCGGCACCCCGCTGTACACGGTCGACCTCCGGCCGGTGCACGCCGGCAGGGGCAAGGTGCCCGCCTTCCGTGCCCTGAGCCTCGGCGACGAGGGCGCCGACGTACGCCAGCTACGTGGATTCCTCTGCGCACAGGGCTCACCGTCGGTCTGCGGGGACTCGCCGCTGTTCGACGCGAATCTGCAATCGGCTCTGATGCAGTGGCAGCGCGGGGCCGGGCTGTCCGCCGACGGCACCCTGCAGGCCGGCGACATCCTCTGGTTCCCCACCCTGCCGGTCCGCGTGCGCCCCACCGAGGCGCTCGAGACGGGCAGGAACGCGACGCCCGGAGACCGCCCCTACCGGGTCGACAAGGGCGTGCCCGAGCTCGAGCTGCGGGTGGCCCGGGACCAGGCGGCACTGATACCGGTCGGCGCCGCCGTACTGGTCGGCGACGACCAGCAGGCGGTGGTCGCCGGGCTCGGCCAGGTCCCGGCAGCCGCCGGCGACGGCGCGCCCGGCGGGGAGATGCTGGTACGCCTGGCTCGTCCCGCCAGTCCGGAAAAGCAGTTCTGCGCCGTGGACACCTACTGCCTGCGAGCGCTCGGCAAGGAGGCCTCGGTCAGCGTGCCGATCAAGGTCCAGACGGTGCCGGAACAGAGCGGCCCGGCGGTGCCGATGGCCGCGATCGAGACCGACGCCGCCGGCCAGACCAGCGTCCGGCTCGTCGACGGGACCCGCCAGGAGGTGTCGGTTGTTGGTTCCGCAGGAGGAATCGCGGTGGTGACGGGCCTTGCAGTGGGCGCCACGGTCGCCGTACCGGGACCGCAGGCCCAAAAATGATCATTGCCGCTGAGGGAGTTACCTTCGGCTACCGCCGCAGCGCTCCGATCGTCGAGAACCTGAGCGCAGGCGTTCGCGCGGGCGAGATGGTCGCCCTCACCGGCCCTTCCGGCCGGGGCAAGAGCACACTGCTCTACCTCCTCGCTGGCCTGCTGACTCCCTGGTCGGGAGAGGTACGGCTGAACGACCGGCCGTTGGCCGCGATGCCCGACTTCCTGCGTTCGCGCCTGCGGGCGCGGTCGTTCGGGTTCGTCTTCCAGGACGCCGCCCTGGACGCCCGCCGCACGGTGCTGGATGCGGTTCTCGAACCGACGCTCTATGCCGGTCTCAGCCCTGCGGCGTACACGGAGCGGGCCATGGATCTCCTCGAACGGATGGGGGTCAGCCTGCGTCCCTCGGCCCGGCCCGGCGAGATATCCGGCGGACAGGCCCAGCGGGTAGCGCTCTGCCGCGCCCTGCTGCTCGAACCGGCGGTCATCTGCGCCGACGAACCGACCGGAAACCTGGACACGGCGTCGGCGCAGGTCGTGCTGGCGACGATGGCGGACGCGGCGGCGGCCGGCAGTGCGGTGCTGATCGCCACCCACGACGACCGGGTCATCGAGCGCTGCACGAGAACGGTGCGGCTGTGAGCTCCGTCGTCCACATCCTGCGGGAATCATGGGCCACCGCCCGCGCCCTGCGCGGTTTCTCGCTGACGGTCGCCGCGATCGGCTTCGCCGTGATCGCCGGTCTGACCGTCACGGTGGGGCAGGGTGTGGCCCAGCGGGACGCGGTCGCCGCGACCTTCACCCAGCCTCACCTGCGAACGTTGACGCTGGTGGACGAGGAGGGCAGCCGGGTCCTGCCCTGGTCCATGCTCGCCGACGTACGAAGTCTCTCCACGGTGGACGAGGTGTGGATGACCGGGCCCGCTGTCGACGTCCGCAACCGGGCGCTCGCGGATGGTCCCGCGGTCGCGGCTCGGGCGGTCGCCGACTCCTGGGAGGGACTGCCACTGACACTGCGGCAGGGCCGGTGGCCGAGCGACCCCGACGAGGCGGTCATCGATTCGGCAAGCGCAACGGCGCTCGGCTTCCGCGACGGGATCGGCGCGGTCCAGGACGCGAACGGACACGAATGGGCGGTCGTCGGCGTCTACGACCCGGACCACCAGCGGGCGCCGACCGGCGCGCTCTTCGAGGCGGACGTCGATCGGGACGAGCCCCGCAACCTGTACGTCACCGTCACCCACGTGCAATCCATGGAGCAGACCACCGCAATGCTCCTGGCCCTGTCGGAGAGCAGCCGGCCCGGCCAGATCCGGGTGGAGCAGGCAACCGATCTGGCGCAGTTGAGGGCCGGAATCACCGGTACCGTTTCCGAGCGGAGCGCGACGATCGTGGCGGGAGTGATGACGGCCGGCGCCCTGGTGCTGGGGCTCGTCTCCGTCCTGATGGTGAACTCACGGCGCCAGGAGTTCGGGCGCCGGCGGGCGCTCGGGGCGAGCCGTCTGACGGTGGTGGCGCTGGTGCTCCTGCCCGGCTGGATGGTGATGTTCGCCGGCAGTGTCTGCGGCGCCGTCTGCGCTTCCGGGTACCTGTGGTTCGCCCAGTCGGTGGTGGTGCCGCCGGACTTCGTGGTCTGGACGGTGGTCGCGGCCGGCCTCGGCGGGGCGATCGCCCAGTTGCCGTCGGCGGCGGCAGCCGGCCTGCGTGATCCGGTACGGGTACTCCGGATGCCATGAGCTGCCGGTTGCGAATGGAAGGACCGCAGTCCGTGTAGTCAGAGTCAACCTTGACTTGAACCGAGCTTCACGTTGCAGGCTTCTGCACATGACAATGCTCGACGAGGCGTACGAACGGCTGCGACACACCGGCCCCGAGCGGGACGGCTGGCTCTCCAACCACGCCCCCATGGCGGCCGAGGCGCTGGTCCACCACGGCCAGGCGCAGTCCGTCCACCGCTGGCTCGACTCCTATGCAGACCGGCTGGAGGAGCGCCCACGAGGAATCCAAGCCATCGCCCGGGACGAGTGGCGTGATCCGCTCGGCGACCCGGTGCGTACGGGCGACTGGCTGACCTACTTCGACCGCGAACTCGCCGACGACCACTGGCGGGACGTGCTCGCCCGATGGTGGCCGCGCCTGCTGCCCGGCATCGCCGCGGGCGCCACGCACGGCGTGATCCGCGTCGGCCACGCGGTACGCGCCCTGCTCGGCGCCGAAACCGGGCCGCGTGTCACCGAGCTGGGCCAGGGGCTGGCGTACTGGGCGGCCCGGTGGCAACCACTCGCGTCGCCTGGCGTCGGGCCCTACCCGGTGACCGACGCGCGGTCCGCGCTCGATGCGGTGCCCCGCGTCCCGGACCAGCGGTACGGCATCCGGGCCCGCCTCGCCCAACTGGCCGACCTGCCGACCTGGCCGACTGCGGCCGGCGCCGTGCCCGGTCACCACACGGAAGATGTGCCGACCCGGCTCGCCGCCATCGTGGACGCTGCCGTCATCCGCCACGGCACACACGGATACGCCAAGCCCGTCATGCTCGTGCACGCCGCCACCGCGCCGACCGCGGTACTGCGCACCCTGCCGGCCCTGCCGGCTGCGCTCTGGGCCCCGAGCCTCGCCGCCGCCTGGGCTGCGACGGCCGCGGTCACCGCCGCATACAGTCCGGCCGAGGCGCGGCCCGCCCCTTCCACCCGTACGTCGTTGCGTTCCGAAGAGGTCATGCAACGAGCTGTGGAGACCGGGGACGCACACGCGATCAAATTCGCCGACGCTGCGATCGACGCGTACGCCCGTACCGGGAATTCGGTGCTGCTCGCCGCCGCCGAAGATGCGACCGCACGGATCGCCGCTGACTGACAATCGGCCCCGTATGGTCCTCCGCAGGCGCACCGGCGAGTCGGGTTCTTTACTCCGGCCGAGACGAAGACGGACATGACGGTCACGGCTGCGCGCAGGGCGGCGGCCGGTGGGGTTGCGGGTAGCCGGCCGAAGCGTATCTTGCTCGCATGCAACTGGGTCGGACGCTGGAGCAGCAGATTGCGGTGTTCGGAGGGCGTGGCAGCGGTAAGACCGTCTTGCTCTCCTCGTTCTACGGAGCCACACAGGAACCGCAGTTCGGAAAGAAGAATCCTTTCTATGTGATGGCGGACGACTTCGGTCAGGGAAATCGGCTGCATCGCAACTATCTCGGCATGAAGGACTCCACCCCACGGTTGCCCCGCGCCACCAATTTCACCGCTACGTCCTACTCATTTTCGATCAAGCTGAAGGACGCCTCTGGCCCCAGGGCGAAGAAGGCGCGGCCCTTCGATGCCCTGCGCCTCGTCTGGCACGACTACCCGGGCGAGTGGTTCGAGCAGGACGTGAGCGGGCCCGAGGAGGCCCAGCGCCGGGTCGACACCTTCCGGTCCCTGCTCGGCTCTCATGTCGCACTGCTGCTGGTGGACGCACAACGTCTGCTGGACAACGAGGGCGAGGAGGAGCGGTACCTGAAGTCGTTGCTTGCCAACTTCCGCAACGGGCTGCTCTCCCTCAAAGACGACATCCTGACCGACGGCAAGCCTCTCGTCGAGGTCCCGCGGATCTGGATATTCGCCCTGTCGAAGTCCGATCTGCTGCCGCAGATGAATGTCTTCAATTTCCGGGATCTCCTCATCAGCAAGGCCGGAGAGGAGATAACCGAACTGCGTGAGGTAATCGCCGGGTTCGTCGAAGCCAGTGACGCTTTGTCAGTGGGCGAGGACTTTCTGCTGCTCTCCTCGGCGAAGTTCAGTCCGGGCAGGATCGAGGTGAGCGAGCGCGTCGGCCTGGAGTTGATCCTGCCGCTGGCCGCCATGCTGCCATTCGAACGACACGTACGGTGGGCCGAGGCGCTGCAAAAGGGCAGCAAGGTCGCCGAGAACCTGGTCGGTGGCGCCAAGGTTTTGAGCTATGTGCTGACTGGAGTGGTGGCCAAAAGCAAGCTCCCCGCACCGGTTGGCAAGGTCCTCACCTTCGTCATGCCCTGGCTCAGCGACGCAGCCGTGATGGCCGGCAGCAAACTCGCCGAGGCCAGGGCCGAGGCGCTGGTCCAGCAGGACCACCTGAGAGCGGCGCTGACAGGCTTCCGGATCGACCTGGAAAGCGCCGAGGAGAAGCACATTTTCATCAGGAGCCGGCGATGAGGCTGATCTGGGCCACCGGGGGAAAGCACTGGGGATTCCGGTTCCTCCGTGACGGCGGATACCGCGATCCGCTCTTGGCATACGAGGAAGCCTTTGCCCTGGTCGAGGATGAGCCGGAGGCCTGTCGCCGCCTCGGCGACAAAGTGGCGCTGCGCTTTTCCGATCCGCTACAACGAAAGGACGCAGCCGGCAGGATCATCCCCCACGAATTCGTCATCTTCGGGCCGCCGGCCGATGAGATCGACTCCGTCGAGGACGGCGTACGTCTGGTCTGGCCCCTGTTTGCCGACGAGTTCGCCCAGGTCTGGGATGCACCCAGGCCACCCTCCGCTGGTTAGGCCACACCTCGCGCCATGTCGTTTTCGTCCAAGACGGTGCCGTGGCCGCCATCTAGCGTGGATCCGGCAGCCCGGCCGAGCAGGAGGAGAGCGCAATGCGGGATCTGGTCTACACGGGCTTCATGTCGCTCGACGGTGTCGTTGACTCGCCCGGCGGCGGTCCGGGCGAGGAGCACCGCAGTGGCGGCTGGGTGTTCAAGGACCTCGAGTACGTACCGGAAGCCTGGTCGCTTAAGGGCGAGGAGCTCGCCGAGACGACGGCGCTGATGTTCGGCCGCCGCAGCTACGAGGCGTTCGCGCCGGTCTGGCCCGGATCCGCCGACCACGCCGACTACCAGGAACTGCCCAAGTACGTCGTTTCCTCCACGCTCACCGAGGACGCCCTCGTCGACGGGTGGGGGCCGACCACCATCCTGCGTTCCACTGACGACGTCGCCTCGCTAAAGGAGAGCGAAGGTGGCGCGATCTTCATCCACGGCAGCGCGAAGCTGGCCCGGCGGCTGTCGGACGCCGGCCTGATCGACCGGTACCACCTGCTCGTCTTCCCCGTGCTGCTCGGCGCCGGGAAGAGCCTCTTCGGCCGCGCCGACCGGGACAAGCACATGCTGACGCTGCGGGAGTCGGAGAGCTACCCGAACGGCATCCTGAAACTCGTCTACGACGTCCGGCGCTGATCCACATCGAGCGCGATCGCCCCGCCGACGCCCGCCCGCAACTGCCCGACGGTACGCCCGACGTAGGTGCGCAGCACCCGGGCGAGGTGCGGCTCATCGAAGTAGCCGAGCTTGACGACGACATCGCCTGCCGTGGCCCCGGCCGCCAGCAGCTCCGCCGCCGTACGGGCCCGCTCAATCTGCCGCACCGCGCCCCGCGTCAGCCCGGTCGCGGCGCGGAACCGGCGCTCGACTGTGCGCTCCGCCACGGTCGGGTGGCCACCCCGCAGCACCTCGGCAACGAGCGGGTCACGGACCACGATCCCGGCCCGGACCAGACGCTCGACCAGGGCCTCGGCATCGTCGCAGCCGGGCATCTCCCAGCGCGCCCCATCCAGCCTGAACGTCCGGCGGGTCGTGTCCGGAAGCTGGATGCCACCGTCGACCAGCGCCGGCGTGGACACTGCCCGCAACGAGGTGCCGACGGCGAAGTCGATACCCGTAAAGGTCGCCCCCTCCGGCACCGGCGCCGTCCCCGTCCGGGTCTCAGGACCGGTGATCCCCGCGTACGTCCGGCCCGCCTGCTCCCAGAACACCAGGCCCCAATGCGCCCCGGCGACCGACGTCATCGCGGTGACCTGCTCGCTCGTGCACGTCCACACGGTGCTGATCCACCCTGAGTCCGATCGACGTGTCTCGAACCGCAGGCCCACAGAGGAAGGATATGCCCCCTGCAGCCGGTCGGGGGAGCCTGACGAAAGCGACGCCTCCCCCGACCGGCCGCGTGCCACGCGCTTCGGCTTCGCCGTTTCCGTACACACAGGACTGCGGATAGTACGAGGTTGTGGGATCGTGCAGCCGTGAGTCAGCCCGGAAGGCGGGATGCCGGCCCGCGTTAAGGAAACCGTGATCACTCGTTGTTGCTGTTGCGGATGGAGTATCTAGTGACGATTTCAGCGGACCGGAACGTAATTATGCCCGTGGCGCAGCTGGGACGTAACGGCCCGGTTGTCTCGCGTCTGGCACTCGGCGCGATGACCTTCGGCGCCGAGACCACCGAAGCGGAGGCCTATCGACAGATGGACCTGTTTGTTGAACGCGGCGGCACGTTCATTGACACCGCCGACGTCTATTCGAACGGCCTCTCCGAGGAAATCATCGGGCGCTGGGGGAAACAGCGCGGCGGCATGGCCGACCTCGTCATTGCCACCAAGGGTCGCTTCGGGCCGCCCCCAGGTAGTCGTGGCGGCTCACGCCGGGCAATCGTCCGGGCAGTCAACGACAGCCTGCGTCGCCTGCAACTTGAAACCATCGACGTCTACTACATGCACGGCTGGGACCGGCACACCGATGTCGAGGAGACACTCTCGACGCTGGGCGATCTGATCCGACAGGGCAAGATTCACTACATCGCTTGGTCGAACGTTGCCGGCTGGCAGATCCAAAAGATCATCCTCACTGCCCGGATGCTCGGCGTCTCCGTGCCCATCGCGTTGCAGCCGCAGTACAACCTGCTCGACCGAGGCATCGAACTCGAGGTCATGCCTTGCTGTATCGATGCCGGCTTGGCGTTGATTCCCTGGTCCCCGCTCGGCGGCGGTTGGCTGACCGGGAAATACTCATCCGACTCCCGGCCCGAGGGAGCCACCCGCCTCGGCGACGACCCCGATCGTGGTGTGGAAGCCTATGCACGGCGCAACGCCGAGCACACCTACGAGGTCCTCGCTGTTGTCCGGGAGATCGCAGACCGGATCGGCCGGCCGATGGCGCATGTAGCGCTGGCCTGGCTCATGTCACGCCCTGGCGTCGCCTCTGTGCTTCTGGGTGCACGCAGCGCCGAGCAACTGGAAGCCAATCTCGGCGCAGCCGATCTCGAGTTGGAGGCGGATGACATCCAGGCCCTGACCCGGGTCTCGGCGGTCGCTTTTCCGGCCTACCCCTACCAATTCCTGGCGGAATGGTCGGAAATGCAAGTCTGGAATGAACTCGGGTGCGAATTCGCCTGACACATCCCATGCTCCTAGCCGCTTGAAGGAACTCCTGGGCAGGGGTCGTCCACCCCCGAGCGGAATGAGCCCGTCCCACCGGTCACGGCAGGACGGGCTCACCGGAGCGTGGTCAGCAGACTCCGACCCCGGAACGAGTCTTGCAGTCGCAACGCCGGATTCCGTTCACACACTCGCAGTACAGGTAGCGGGGCCGCCCGGACCTGCAGTCGCAGTAGGCGCCCCACCCGGCCTGGCACGCCGCAGCGGCGGCCGTGGTCTTCGGCACGACCAGGCTGAGCATCCGGTCACCCAGAGATTCGATCAGTCGCAGCACGCGAATCCTCCTAACTGGAGTTCATCCCGCCAGATGGTGGGACAGCGATGATCGTACATGTATATGGACGTCAATGACCTGACGAGACGACCTTGCGTTTGACCACGCCGAGCACGTCCGAGAGCGTGAAGTAACCGACCTGTCGCGAGTCGTGACTTGCCGCCCGGTTGTCGCCGATCAGCACCAGCAGCCCGGTGGGCACGGTCTCCGGCGCGCGGCCGCCCGGCACCGTCCCACCTGCTGCTGCCGCGACGAGCGAGTCGATCTGCGACACGTCCGGACCGGGCAACCCCGGTGGCACCGGATCGCCCGGCAGTGCGGCGATCCTCTTGATCAGCCAGGCTTCGTCCGGCACCGGCCGGTGTCTGCCGGTCCGCTGCCCCGGCACCCAGTGCCGGTCCGGCCATCCGGCGACCACGACCTGCCCGGTACGCAACGCCGAGGCGCGTACCCGCCGCACCAGCACCCGGTCACCGGGGCGGTACGTCGGCAACATGCTCTCTCCGTCGACGGTGACCAGCACGTACCGCACGCGCAGCCACCACAGCGCCGCGCCCACCGCGGCGGCGAGCGCGGCGGCCACGACGACCGGCGTGCTCACCGCACCTCTTCCGGTACCGGATCGAGCTGATAGCCGTCCGCCTGACGACGGAACAGCCCCGCGTACGCGCCGTCGGCCGCCATCAGCTGGGTGTGTGTCCCCTGCTCGACGACCCGCCCGGCGGCGAGCACCACGATCCGGTCGGCGTCGCGGATCGATCCGAGCCGGTGTGAGACGAGGACGCTGGTGCGGCCGGCCCGGTGGGCACGCAGCGCGTTGTGGACCTCGTGCTCGGCGTCGGGGTCGAGGCCGGCACTGGGCTCGTCGAGGATCATCAGGTCGTGTTCCTCCCGCAGGTAGGCGCGGGCCAGGGCGATCCGCTGCCACTGCCCGCCGGAGAGACGCACCCCGGTCTGCGGGTCACCCTGGTCCGACTCACCGAAGAAGATCCGGGTGAGCAGGGTGTCGTAGCCGTACGGCAGTGACTCGATCACCGGATGCACGCCGGCCTGCCGTGCCGCCCGGATCAGCCGGTCCCGGTCCTGCGCCACCGGCAGGTTGCCCACGCCGATGTTCTCCGCCGCGCTCAGGTCGTAGGCCATGTAGTCCTGGAAGACGGCACCGATCCGGCGGCGCAGCTCTGTCACGTCGAGGTCGCGCAGGTCGACGCCGTCCCAGAGGATCGCCCCCCGGTCCGGGTCGTAGAAGCGGCAGAGCAGCTTGACGATGGTGCTCTTGCCGGCGCCGTTGAGCCCGACCAGTCCGACCGCCTCACCCGCCGGCAGGTGAAGGTCGACACCGCGCAGCACCCAGGGCAGCTCGTCGCTGTAGCGGAACCAGACGTCGCGCAGTTCGATGCCCCGGCGCAGTGGCCCCACCGGTGCCGGCGCGACGGCGTGCGGCAGATCCACCTCAGCGGTGCTGATCACCGCGAAGTGGTCGAAGAGCAGCAGTTGCTCGTGTCCGTCGGCGACGGCCCGCACCAGCGCGTTCAGCCCGGACTGCACGCCAGCCAGCGCGGCGATCACCATCGAGACGTCGCCGACGGACAGCTCGCCCGCGTACGCCGCCCGGACCGCCCAGAGCAGCCCGGCCCCGCCGACCACCGCCGCCAACACCGCCAGAACGCCCTGGATGAGGAGTTCCCGCCGGTCGACCCGGCGCAGCGCCTGGTTCGCCCGGCGCCGCTCCCGCAGCATCCGCCCGCGCAGAAAACCCTCCAGGCCGAAGAGCCGGATCTCCTTCGCCGCCTGCACGTCCTGGAGCAGACTCCGATAGAAGATCTCCGTACGTTCCCAGGGGCCGAGCTGCCACTGCACCCGGGCCCGGCGGCGGGCGAGCGCCAGCTCCGCCAGGAACACGGGTACGGCGGCAAGCAGGACCAGTCCGGTGAGGGCCGGACTGAGCAGGGCGAGCGATCCGACGAAGCCGCCGACCAGCAGCACCCCCCGTACCAGGTCGAAGCCCGCCTCCACCAGTTGCACCGGCCGGGCCGCGGCGTCCTGGGCAAGTCCCAGCCGGTCCAGGTAGACCGGATCCTCCAACCGGGCCAGCCCGACCTGGCGGCCCACCGAGCGGTAGAGCTCGTCGTCGGCGACGAGGGCGATGTTCCGCGCGATCTCGGCGGTCAGGTAGGCGCCGAACTGCGGCAGCAGGGCGGTGCCGAGCCCCGCGACGGCCAGGCCGGCGCCGGCGGCGAGAACGGTGCCCAGCTCCGCGCCGCTGCCGATCGCGTCCAGGACCACCTTGAGCAGCCACGCGGTGACGATCGGCAGCACCCCGCTCGCCACCGTGACCAGGCCATAGGCGATCGTGACCAGGGGCGCTCCGCGACGCACGAGGCGCAGGCCCATGGCGGCAGCGGTCAACAGCGGCCATCGGCGGTCACCGGCCGTACGGGGTGATCCGCCTGGCGTTTTCTCCGTCGATTCGCCCGGCGGGCCATGCCGGGCGGAGCCGCCGTCGTCTGCTGGACTCATCCGGCCACGGGCACGAAGAGTTCGTCCATCATGGAACCGCTGGCGACGACGACTCCGGATTCGTCGACCAGACCGAACGCCGGGAAGCCCTGCACCCCGAAGGCGACGCCGAGCGGCCCCCCGTCGGACTCGACGACGACCCGGGCCACCGGCGTCAGCGCGGCCACGTACTCCGCCGCGGCGGCCGGCTCGCTCGCCACCACCGCGATGACGCGGTCCCGGCCGCCGGGGTGCTCGGCCGCGTACCGGATAAAGTGCGGCATCCGCTCCCTGCAGGGTTCGCAGCCCGGGGAGAAGAACCCGACGAGCGTACGCCCGGTCAGCCCGTCCCGGGTGACGGCCGCGCCGTCCTCGGCGACGGCCTGGAACGGCTGGACGCTCTCCCCGGCCCCGAGCATGATCTGGCTGCTGTGCCCGGCCTCGAGGACGGCGAGCCGCGCCGTGTGTTCCCGTAGCCGTTTGATCAGCCCGAAGGCGAGGATCAGATTCAGCAGGGCGATCATGCCGACGACAACGACGGCAGCGGCGAGGTACGCCATGAGGGGCTCCTTGTGCTTCTCGGGGTGGTGAGCTATCTCGGGGGCACGGTCGCGTCGTCGTGTCGGTGGGCCTGCTCAGGCCCGCCGCGCCGTCCGGCGCGGATCCCGGGTCCGGGCCGGGCAGGCGGGGCGACGAAAAGTTCGACGATGTCGTCGAAGCGCACGAAGAGGAGTCCGAGCACCACACCGGCCACCCCGGCCACGGCGACTCCCGCCGGGGCCACGCCACCGCCGGCGCCCCCGACAGCCACTCCCACCAGCGCGGCAGTGATCAGCAGACCGTTGCGGAGCAGATGCCGCCGGCCGAGTGGCGCACCCGCCGCACCGAAGCAGCGGCAGGCCACCCGCGTTCGTCGGCGCAGCGTCACGGCGATCCCGCCACTGAAGGCGACCAGGAGCAGCACCGCGAGCAGGTGGCCGAGCCGGCCGGTCGGCGGCAACAGCAGCAGAACCACAACGGCGGCTTCCGCCAGGCCGACCGCGTAGGCGGCGGCGGGGACGAGCCGCGCCGGCACCACCCGCATCGCGGCGAGGGAGGCGACGAACTCACGCCAGGACGCGCGGCTGCCGACCTTGCCGATGCAGGCGGCGAGGAAGACCACTCCGATCAGGCAACGCAGCGAGATGTCCAGGTGCTCAAGCACCGCTGAAGGCTATCAATATTGACCATCATCGCAAGGAGAAGATCGCCGGCATCCTCAACCGCGGGCATGCGACGGCGATGAGCGCGAGCGGCCGGCCGGCCGGCCGAGGGGCAACGCGTCTTACCGCTGCCCGGCGACGCAGAACCGGTTGCCCTCGGGATCCGCGAGCACGACGTACGGCTGTTCCGCCGGGTGCCGTTCGCCCGGCTTCGGGTAGTACGGCCAGTCGACTCGCCACCTTCCGTCCGGCATCGCCATGTCGTTTTCGTCCAAGACGGTGCCGTCGCAGCGATCCAGCGTGGGGCCGGCAGCCCGGCCGAGCAGAAGGAGAGAGCGCAATGCGGCAGCGCAGGTTCGACCGGGCCAGGACGGTCTCCGACTTCAACGGCTGGCCCGCGGGCGTGCGGAGATCAGAGAGCCCGCGCCAGGCGTACGATCGCCGCCGCCACCCGGCCTGGTTCCACCAGCATGTGTAGATGGTCGCCGGCCATCGTCTCGACCGCCCAGCCGCGACCACGGGCGTCCTCCCGCTCCTCGGCATAGGTGTCACCGAACGCCACATAGGCCGCAGGCAAACGATCCCAGCCACCGGCCACCTTCACCCGCGCGGTCAGATAGTCGAACGGCACCCGCTGCTGCTGAGCCTCCACCGCCGCCCGGGCCTGCGCGTCCGGAAACAACACCGCGACATCCGCCGCCGGCCACCAGCGCGTCCACACCGGCAGCAGCCCCTCACCGTCCGTCTGCGCGCGCAACAGCTCCCGCAGCCCCTCCGGCGCCGCCGCCTGCTCACCCTCGGGCGGCGGCAGCACCGCGTCCACGAACACCGCCCCGCGCACCGACGGCGCACCCGCAGGCGATTGCGACTCGAAAGCGGCTCAGGACCTGTACCTGACCCCTCGCACACTTCCGCTGCGCTGCGGCCCCGTGGAACGCCGTCGGCTGTGGACAATTCGCGTCATACCGATGTACTACCCTCCCCGCGAACTGTGGACGAGGAGGCTTTATGCGCAGGTTCGTGATGCCGGACGAGGACGCCTGGCACATGCCGAAGGATTGGTGGGCCCGTGTCCATCCGCGGCGAGGTGGCCGGTGGCGGCCGGCGATCACCGATCCGGCGGGCGCCGCGCAGCGGCTTCGGGACCTCCTCGCGACGGACCGGACCACGCAGGGACGTGCCCGCGTGCTGGGCCGTAACGCCGTCTTCGACGCGGCGCTGGTCGCCCCCGGCGAGCGGCATCTGCGGGCACCGGATGATGACCCGGTCGCCGCTGCGGTGGCAGCGCTGCTCGTGGTCTATCGCAACGTGCCCGCCGACGGGCAGACCCTGGTGGACGCATGGGTGGCCCGGGCCGGGCTGCTGTTCGCGGTCCGGGCCGTCGTGGCGGCGAACCAGATCTGCCACACCGGTGAGCTCTGGACCCGCGCCTCCGAGGGCGACACCTACGAGCAGGGGTGGCGCGGCGATGACCTCGGCGCCACGTACGCGGTGGCCCGGGCGGTCCGGCGTCACCTCGCGGTCGCGTCGGACCGGGATTACAGGGAGGCGGAATCCGTCCTGGCCGGGCATCGGAGCTTCCCGGCCGGCCGCATCTTGGCCTCCTACCTGATGCCGACCAGGCAGGACTGGGTGGACGAGGACTGCGCGGCGGCAGCGGCATGGTTCGACGAGCCCGGCCGGGAGGAGTGGATCCAGGCCGATCATCGCGCGATGTCCGGGATCCTGTTACTGGCCGCGAGCCGCACCGAACATCTCGAGCAACTGCGCGGCGCGATCCGCCGGACGATGCTCGGCTTCGAGGAACCCGGGGACGCCCTCACGGTGCTGGACGGTGTGGGACCGGCCGCCGTCACCTTTCTGGCTGACGATTTCTATCTGGCACTGCTCTACCTGCACGAATTCAGCGCCCTGAACCAGCCGACACGGCTCAACCCGGATGCGGCCCGGTTCGTCGCCGGCACACCCAGCGACGACGCGATGCGGATCCTGGTCCGCGACCACCTCGACGAGAAGCCGTGGCGGCCGGGGAACCTGCTCAAGTCGGGCGTGCTGACCCGCTACCCGCTGCGGGTTCTGCGTGTCCTCGCCGAGCGCGACGACGCGGTGTCGCGTGACCTGTTCGGCGCGATGGTGCTCACCGAGCCGCGGTGGATCCCGCACCTGGCCGGGCCGGGCCGCGCCCGGGCCGAGGAGATCGTCGCGAACGGCGGGGGCGGGCTCGGCGCCGGGTGGGCGACGATGCTGGACCAGCAGGACTACTACCGTGGCATCGACGGCGCGGACAACGTGAAACGGGCCGTGGCCGCGCTGGCCGCGATCCCGACCGAGGAGGCGTTCGGGCTCGTCGTGGACCGGGTCGAGCGCCAGTACTTCCGGCCGGCGTTGCTGGCGGCGGCCAAGCGCGATCCCCAGCTGGCGCTGCGGGCACTGCTCACCAGAGCCACCGAGCCACTCGTCATCGAGTTGCTGCGTGACCACGTTCTCGCGTACCCCCAGTCGCTGGCGGCCCTCGACGATGACGGGCGGGCCCGCGTCCACGCGATCGCCGGTCTACCTTCCCCCAGCCCGCAGGGCGTGGTGCCACCGGTTCTGGCCGGCGTGCTGCCGCGGGAACCAGACCTGCCGGAATGGCTGATCCCCGCCAAGCTTCCCGCGGTCACCGTCCGCGACACCGGCGAGACACTGGCTGCGGAGGCGGTCCACCGGCTGTGTGTGCTGCTCGCCCTCTCCACGATCACCAAGCCGCGACCGGAGCTCATTGCCGCCCGTGACATCTGCGAGCCACGACAGCTGGGCGCTTTTGCTTGGGCCGTCCTCGAGCAGTGGCGCACGGCCGAATACGCGCCGAAGAGCGGCATCGCGCTGGTGTCCATCGCCGCTCTCGGTGACGACACCACCGTCGCCGACCTGGTCGCCGTACTCCCGCAATGGTCGTCCGCCAGCACCCGGATCCGCGCCGCGATGGACGTGCTCGCCGCGATCGGCACCGACTTCGCCCTGACCCAACTGCATCGGCTCAGCCGCAGAGCGTCAACCGCCGGTCTACGCGAGCACGCCTCCCAGCAACTCGCCGGCACAGCCGCCGCCCGCGGCCTGAGCCCCGAGCAACTCGCCGACCGGATCGTGCCGGACCTGGGTCTCGACGCCGATGGCCGGACGGTCCTGGACTACGGGCCACGCCGTTTCACGGTGAATCTCGACGAGCAGTTGCAGCCGTGGATCGCGGCCGGGGACGGACGCCGGTTGTCCCGGCTGCCGCGGCCGGCTGCCGCCGACGATCCGGTGCTGGCGCCTGCGGCGTACGCGCGGTTCGCCGACCTGAAGAAGGAGGTCAAGCAGATCGGCGGCGAGCGCATTCGGGCCATCGAGGACGCCATGGTCACCGGGCGCCGGTGGAGTGCGGCCGAGTTCCGCGCCCTGTTGCTGGATCACCCGCTGATGTGGCAGCTCACCCACCGGCTGGTGTGGGCGGCGTCCGGCGAACACGGCACCGTCAGTTTCCGGGTCGCCGAGGACCGTACCTTCGCCGACCTGCACGACCAGGCATGGCAGCTCGATGACACGGCCACCGTCGCCGTGCCGCACCCGTGGCACCTCGGCGACGACAGGGCCGCCTGGTCGGAGATCTTCGCCGACTACGCCATCATCCAGCCGTTCCCCCAACTGGGCCGCGAGCTGGCAACACCGGGCGAGGTAGACCTGGCTACCTTCGCCGGCATGAAGGTCGACGCGCGGAAACTGTTCGTGCTCACCTCGACGGGCTGGCGCTTCGGCGACGACCACACCTCGGTCCTGCGCGACTGGCCGCAGACAGTCGAGATCACGTATACGCCTCGATATAACTGGCATGACCCGGACCAACCCAAGACCCTGACTGGCGTACGCGGGTGCGATGGCCTGGGCCCCGTCGCGTTCTGCGAGGTGGTGCGAGACCTGGGCTATTTGACGAGCTGATCCGCGGCTCGGGGGCGCGGCAACGACCCCCGAGCCCACCGCCGCCTCAGTTGCACCGGAGCCTCCGTGGGCGCCATGAGCGCGGCGGCGACGCCACGCACTCGGGCAAGTGCCTGCTGCGCGGAACTCTCACGAAATAGCCGCACCATCCGGCCGGTCCGAGCGAAGTACGGGTGGTGGATCCCGCAGCCACCACCCGTACCCGATCGGAAAAGGCTCGAAGACAAGGTTCACCCATTTCGACCGCAAGGGCACGCCGCGGTGGGCGAGCAGCCGAAGAGCGGATACGAAAAGCCTGCCGCCGCCGGTTATTCAGGCCTGCCAGTATTACGTCCGTGGATCACTACGAGCTTTTTTGGCGCGCCGCGACCGACGCGGGTTTCACCAAGACCGAGACGGCGACGTTCGCCGAGCTGCTGCGCTTCGCCATCTGTACAAGCCAGCAGTACAACGGCGGGATCGCGGCGCATTCTGGGGATCTGCCGTCCGGGCGGCCCGCCGACGTGCTCGTCGGCCAGGCCGGCGGCCTACCGCAGCTCCCGGTCGGCATGCCGTGGCCCACCGACCCGGAGGGCTACCCGCTGCCGTTCATCGCGTCCTTCGACTGTGCCGCGCTGCCGCGGGTCGAGCGCCTGCCGCTACCGTCGGACGGCTCCCTGCTGGTGTTCCTGCATCACGAAGAGGACTACGACGTCTGTGAGCGCAGCGACGCGCAGCAGTACGGGCGGCTGCTGTATGTGCGCGCCGGCACGGAGACCGCGGCGCAGCTGCCGGCTGACTACGCTGCCCATCCCTACTACGCGAACCGTGACTTCATCGCCCCCGAGCAGGACCTTTTCGCTGTCGTCCACGCCGACCTACCCTCCTGGTTGACCGCGGAGGATGCGGACCTGTCCGTCTTTCAGCAGCAGCTGGCGCGCGACATGCCGCATCGTCGGGAACTGTGTGCCCTGGTCGACCGGCTCCGGCCGGCCGCCAACTCCGCCGCCTTCCAGCTCGGCGGCTACTCGTGGCACACCGGCGGCAAGTCCTACGGCCACCTGTACGACGACCCTGAGCTGGAGATGGCGGAAAAGAAGCTTCGAGGCCGCCTGAACGGCATCGACCGCGCCCAGGAGGCCTTCCTCGTGGAACAGGAGTTGCAGCGGATCCGCCGGGAGTGGCTCCCGTTGGTGCAATTCGAGACCCGTGACTACGTCTACTTCGGCCGCTTCATGATCCGCGTCGACGACCTCGCCGCCCAGCGGTTCGACCGCGCTGTCTCCTGGACCGAGTTCACCGAATGAGCGAGGACAGGTGTTGTCACGCGGCCTGACTGGCCGGTGCCACCGCGCACCGGCGTCAGCGCGAACCCTCCTCCGCCCCTCATACGCGCTCACGCCATAGGAATCAGCACTCCCGGGCGTCGGGCCTCGCGACGCGCGTCCGGCGATCGCTCCGGCGTCGCGGCGTCGCCGGCCGTCCCCGAACGATCACGCCGCTGGTCACTCGCCCTTCCTCTGCGATCCCAACCAACGTGCACACCGTGCCCACCGCGGCACGGCGACGCGCCTAGATCAGACCGCAACCGGGGTCGCAACAGGCTCGCCGACGTCGCCGGCACCATCGCCGAGCCCCCGCTGCACCGCCCATCGTCATCCCAGCAGGCGGGACCGGTGGCCACAAAATGGGAAAGAAAAAGGCTGTGACCCCTGTTCAGGGAGGTCACAGCCTTGATCGTTTGTGCGCCCGAAGGGACTCGAACCCCTAACCTTCTGATCCGTAGCCTCGGCCGAACCGTCCGGCTCGGTGCAGGAGGGTGGGCAAACAGTGGTAGCAGGGCTCGCAGTTGTCCGCTGCTGCGTCAGTCCGTACAGCACCGTTGCTGTCAACCGTTGCTGTCACCGTGGGCAACGGTGCTATCTGCGGCGCCCTTCTCCTCGGGCGTCGCGTCCGCCAGCGCCGCTTATCCGTGCTGCTAGCTCGGCGACTTCACGAGCTTCGGCTTCATGCTCAGCATGGGTTGCGCCACGCCATACACCCGTCTGCGGATCCTTGACGAGCAAAGGCTGGCGGAGCCGCCCTTCCAGCCACCGGCTGAGCCATTCGGTGAGAGAGATCCCCTCGGGAAAGAACGACCGCTCTGCCAGACCCGAGTTCGGATCGAAGCCCCACATCATCGCCGATGGCTCGGAACAGTCGACGTACGAGTAGATTGCGCATCCCCAATGGGCGACAGGAAAAAGGCCTGAGGGCTCTCGTGGGTCCAGCCGATCGACTGCCGTTCTCTCCAGGTCGTCCGTGTAACCGTCAGCGACACCTAGTACGCCCGGACCGAAGCCGCCGTTGGCAACCTCAAGGTAGAGACGACGCAGCAACGGCGGTAACGGATGGCCGAGCAGTCGTTCGGCCTCCGCCACGGCCTCGGCAGAGGCAGGTTCGAGCGGCGGCAGCGGGTCAACCGCTCCGACCGCCTCGGCTGCAAGGTGCGCCTGTGACCCACGCTCCTCTAGCCATCGAACGTCATCGGCAGAAGGCGTCAGTACCCAGCTGCCATCCGCATCCAGGTAGCCAGGGCGGACGAAGACTTCGTCGCTGTAGTCGAGAGCAGCCACGCGATGGGCGATCGCCTGAAAGACTTCCTCTTCGCGCATTCGCCTAGTATCCACGTTGCGAAGCATCCCCGGAATCGGCGGATCTCCTGGTCGGGCAGTCACCAGACCGTCCAGCCTCCCCGACGAGACCAGGTGGTGTCAACGCCGGTTGAACCCAGGCAATTCCGAAGCCGGAAATTCGTCCACGCCCTCCACCAGCACCACATGACCGGGTCGATGGGCAGAGTCGGCGCCGCCGGCGACAACGCCGCCATGGAATCCTTCTTCGGCCTGCTGCAGAACAACGTCCTCGACCGCCGAACCTGGACGACCCGGCAACAGTTGAGGACCGCGATCGTGACCTGGATCGAACGGACCTACCACCGCCGCCGACGCCAACGATCCCTGTCCCGGTTGACCCCTATCGAGTACGAGACCATCATGACCCCACCGGCCAGTCAGGCCGCGTGACTTGACCTGTCACCTATCGGTGCAGCAGACCCCCCATTGACCGCCATCGCCCACCCCAACGGGCACGCAACGGGCACGCGCACGCTGACTGCCAGCTTGGGAATCGCACAAGATCGGTTCGGAGCATGGCGTTTTACCTTGCCGGGCTGGCCGGCGGTAGCCTCGTTTGGCCTCCCGTGACACCGCCTTGTGGCCCGTGGATGGCCCGTGGGCTGAAGGTCTATGGCAGCTCGGCTAACACATCCTGGTGCGGCCAGATCTCAGTCAGCACTTTGGCCAGCTTAGGATCTGTGCTCTCTGCGCAGTACGGCGTCTGCTCCGGATCACGCACCTCCAGCTCGACCGGGGCAGCCAGCAGGCCCCAGGCCGGGAGAGCGTTCGCGAGCCAGCCCTGGAGCCGTAGGTTCTGATACTCCGGGCGCGACCATACTGCGAACGTGCGTTGAAGGTCAGCGGGATCGAGGGCAACCCAGACCCCGAACGTAGCGCTGAAGCCACCGGTCAACTTCACGGGAAGCAGCGCTCGCACGAAGGCACCGACCCCGGGAACCTGCATCATCACCGAATCATCCGGCGTCCCATGGCTCAGCCACGCGCCCCGTGCCCTGTGCTGCTTGCGCGTGTTCAGGACAGGATCAGGCAGCCGAAACCGCGCCTGCCGGTCGTGGACATCGGCTGGTTGTCCGCAGCAGGAGCACAGTTGGGTGGTCACCACGACATGCTGCCGTACGAGATGGGTTCCGATGCAACGGGGCATCGGCAGGCGTTGCAGCGGGATGAGCGTCGTCCCACGGAAGCCGCGACCTATGCATTACGAGATCAAGTTGCTTGCCCCGCCGACCTGGGCACATGGCGGTCCAGCAGCGGAACACCTTCCGACATCTCTCGCCACTCCCCGGTGTCCGCCGACCTCTTGCGGACTGGATGCGGACTGCGACGCGCAGCTAGCCGGAGGCTACATGGCACGGGGCAAGGCCCGCCCAACGTGCATGGACTGTCTCGTTTACGACTGCCCCGTCCGTCGACCTCACGTATCCATAATAGATGCAGATCGATGTAGCCCAGGTCGCTTCGGCAGTGGTGCCGTATGCCGCCGCCATGGCCACCGCCTACGGCAAGGACGCGGCAGAAAAGATCCATGATATGGCCGTCGAGAAGACGTCTACCGCAGTTGCCGGGATAGGAGAGCGCATACTCTCCCGAATCCTTCGGAAAAAGGATTCAGAGGACGCCATCAAAAACGCTTTCATTGATCTCGCGAACCGAGAGGAGGACAGCGAGGCAGCATTTCGCCTGCAAATTCGCAAGGCATTATCTGCGGATCCAGATTTGGCAAGTGATGTGGCGCGCATGCTGCCCGCCGCAATTCAGGACTCCTCCGGACCGCACTCCATTGCCATTGGAAGCAACGAAGGCGTCGCCAGCACGGGTGACCACGCATTCATTGTGGGTTCGCAGCAAAATCACGGCTCCGGAATATTCATCGGCCGAGATGTTCGATTCGACGGCGACAGCAACCTGATCAGGGAATGAGGCGCTATGGACACCCCTAAAGAGTGGCCAGCGGGTAGTCAGATAAACACCGGACCAGGATTACTTGTCGGCAGGGACCTAAAGATAGAACAGCTCGACCCAAAGACGAAGGCGGTGCTACACAAGCTGGCCAAAGACGCCCCCGCACTTGGCGCCATAGTCCATAGAGCACTCACCGAAGGTGTCATATCACCGGACGCCGTATACACGCTGGCAACCGCCGCCCGCAACATAAATGAAGACGTCGCCAACATTCTTTCGCGAGCGAGTGCATGCATCAATGAAGACGTCGCGCACTTACTCTCTCGGGCCGCTGACAGCATCAACCCGAACGTCGCAGATAGCTTGTTCACTGTTTCGCACGAGATCCAGAACAGAACGAAGGACCTTGAAGGCGTCTTATATCAGCTACAGCAAGCATCTGAATCAGCATCGCTGACGATCGCAAAGACAGAGGAGCTTAAGAGAGTCTGCGAGGAAATGAACTCCGCCTCCCACATGCTCCTCAGCGCATCCCAATCTCGCGGCGTCAACGCCTTTTCCTGGGATTCCTTCCGCAAGGGAGTCGCCGCATCCTTGTTTGCGATGGCGGTCATCGCCGGAGCGGCGGTCATGGCGTCTTATCTACTTCGGTGAAGTAACGACGCCGGCAACCCTTCCCAGCCTCGGCTACCCTGTGCCATCCTGCCGCTAATCGGACGCTGACCTCTTGCGGACTGCGACCAGAAGCCAGACACTTGCGGCCGCGACACGCCGAAGGGGCGGCGAACTAACGATCATGAGCGCCCGATGGTAGACATGAGTATCTTTATTGATGTTCTTGCCGGAGGGGCCGATGGCAAACGAGATCGAGGCACGACGCACGTTCCGCACGCGGTTCATGAACTGGGTCTTCGACCAGGCGAAGGGCAGCCGCTCCGCATCCGTGCGACCGGAACTGTTCCTCAAGCAGGAAGGCATCGGCGACGACAGTGCATCGAGAACAGCGGTGGACGATGCGATCGACTTCCTTGAAGGCGAGGGACTGCTGCGTGCCGAGCGTGCCTTTCAAGGAGTGTTCTCTGTCGAGCTGACCCACCTGGGAATTCGCGAGATTGAACAGGCTCGGACTAGGCCAGACCAGCCGACTGAGCACTTTGTTCCGATGGTCAATGTCCTTCACATCGGGACGATGATCGGCTCGCAGGTGCAGCAGGGCAGCCCGAACGCCAGCCAGTATGGCGAGTTTTCCGTTGAACTCGCAGCTCAAGCTCGAGAGTTCATCGAAGGCGCGCGCGCAGCAGCCGAACACCCCGCCATGAGCCAGGAAGATCGTGACGATATCCAGGCTCAACTGGCTTTGATGGATCGCGAATTGAACCGAAACGAACCGCGACCTGATCGACTTAAGGCCCTTGGCATCGTTGTGCGCACCATCATTCTGAACGGACTCGGCGGGGCCCTGGGGTCGGCTATCACCACCATGCCCTGGTACAACGTCGTACAAGCTTTCGCAAACTGAAGCTTCAGCTAGAAGCGGATCTCCTCGTCGGGCAGTCGTAGACCTTCCGGCCTCCCCGGGCGGGGACAAGGTGGAGCGCCCTACCGGACGAACGACCGTGGCCCCGTCCGGGGAGGCCGGTAGCCCTTGTGGTGCCCGGCGAGGTGATCCGCGGCGGCATCTCCGAGGAGGCCCGGGGTTCGGGGCGGAGCCCCGAGGTCTTCAAATCCCCTTCAATCCCCATGCGTCTTGCCGCCCGGTCCGGCCGATGCCGGCCGGAGGTCGCCAGCAGGCCGAGGCCGGGCGGCGCGGCCCGCATCGCGGGCCGCGTTGAAGCGGGAGCCGACGACTGATGCCGCAGCCAGGAATAGACGGTGAGCAGTTGCCCGAGCGCAAGCCTCGGCGTTCCAGGCGCGGAAACGGGGAAGGCTCGATCTACCTGCGCAAGGACGGCAGATGGACGGCAGCGTACTTCGTTCCCATGCCGGGGGGTGGGGAGTCACGCCGCTACGTCTACGGCCATTCGGCGGAAGAGGTCGAGACGAAGCTTGTCGAAATTCGCAAGCACGTTCGCGCAGGCGCGCCGTTGGCTCCCGCCGGGTTGACGGTCGCCCGGTACCTCGATGAGTGGATGGAGCAGGTAGCCGCTCCGCGGGTTCGGCCCAATACCGCCCGGTCCTACCGCGACCTGATCGCGAAGTATCTGGTGCCAAAGCTCGGCCGGAAGCGTCTCGGGCAACTGGGCGCCCGCGACGTTCGGCAGTTCCTCGCTGCCCTCTCGGCAGACGGCGTTGGGGAACGGACGGCGCAGCTGGCTCATGCGGTGCTGCGTGCGGCCTTGGAGGACGCGATGCGGGAAGAGATCATTTCTCGCAACGTGGCGAAGTTGGTCCGGGCACCCCGCCCGGAGAAGCAGGAACGCCAACCGCTGACGGTCGACCAGGTCCGCGTGCTGCTTCAAGCAACGCGGCATCACCGGCTGCACGCTCTCTTCCTGGTGTTCGCGGTGCTCGGTCTTCGGCGCAGTGAAGCCCTGGGCCTGCGGTGGGACGACGTCGACCTGGATGCGGGGGTTCTGCGCGTCCGGCGGAGCCTGTACCGGGTCGACGGGAAGTTGGCAACGTTTCCGACGAAGACTCAACGCTCGGCGCGTGCAGTACCGCTCCCGGCCGTCGTCGTCCGAGCGTTGCGCGTCCACCAGCGAAACCAGGAGACGGAACGGCTGGCACTGGGGGCGAAGTGGCCGAGTCTCGGCTACGTCTTCACGACCCCGATCGGCACTCCGCTCGACCCACGGAACTGCACTCGCCTGGTACAGGATCAGTGTGCCAGGGCGGGACTGCCGGCCATCCGGCTGCATGACCTACGGCACGGGTGCGTCTCGGTGCTCCTGGCCCTGGGCGTACCGCCTCGAACGGTGCGGTGATGGACATCGTGGGGCACAGCACGTTGGAAATGACCATGACGGTCTATGGGCATGTCAGCCTGGACGACAAGCGGGCGGCGCTGGATCAGCTCGGCGGCATGCTCGATGACGGGACCCCGGAATGACGTTGCTGTCACCGGATGCTGTCAAGGCCGGTCGCAAGCGACCGGCCTTGTACGTTTTCCCTGTTCAACTGTGTGCGCCCGAAGGGACTCGAACCCCTAACCTTCTGATCCGTAGTCAGATGCTCTATCCATTGAGCTACGGGCGCTCGTGCTGGGCCAGTCTACACAACCGGCTTTCGCGCGGAGACTCCGGGATTCGAACCCGGGAGGGGCTTTAAGACCCCAACCGCATTAGCAGTGCGGCGCCATAGACCAGACTAGGCGAAGTCTCCTCGATAGCTAAGAGCTACCGGCGTCCGAGGATACAGGTCCGGTGACCACCTCAGCAAAGCGGTACCGCCACCGGGGCCTTACACCGGGCGAACGGGGCGGAACGGGACTACGCTCCAACGGCATGGAGGAGCAGGCCCGCACCGATCCGCCCCGCCGGCAACCCACTCGTGGCGGTGCTGAACCGCCGCAGGAGCGATCCGCGTCACGCCCCCGCAAGACGCCGCCGCCGGCCGTACTGTTCCAGCCACCCGCCGGCGAGGAGCCGCCGCCGCGGAAACGGGGTGGCCGCGCCGAAGGCTCGTCCGATCGTGAGGCAGCTCACCACCGGGTTCCCTCCGTCGCCCCAGCGCCGCACAGCGCCGAGCCGGGCGGCGCCGAACCGGCCGTGCCACCGGCGCATGCCGCCGAAACGACGACTGCGGCCGAGCCGGTGACGCCGGCCAAGGGCACCAAGGCCACCAGGAGACCGGCCAGGACGGCGAAGAAGACCGCCGCGAAGGCCGCCGACAGTAAGACCCCCGCTGTCAGCAAGACCACTGCCAAGAAGACCACGGCCGGGAAGACCACGACCGGGAAGACCGCGGCCGAGAAGACCACCGGCGGCAAGGCCGCCGTGAAGAAGGCCGCGCCCGCGAAGAAGGCCGCCGGGAACGCCGCTGCCGGGAAAGCGGCACCCGAGCCGCTGCCGGGGCTGACCCCGCGCCACGAACCCTCCGTCCCGACCGCCCCGCTACCCGGAAGCGCCGAGCCGGCCGCACCCCCGCAGGCCGCCGCTCCGATCGCCGAGCCGGCCGCACCCCCGCAAGCCGGCACCCCGACCACCGGACCCACCATCGCCCCGGCGTCCGAAGCCCACCGCGACACCGCGCAGGGCGGGGTTGGGGCCGCAACAGCGATGCAGCCGGCCCTCGCGGCGACTGGCAACGCGCTCGTACGGGTCGACGAATCGCCGAACCTCCCCGCCCCGACCACCGAGCCCGCCGTCCCCGCGACGGGTACGCCCGCACTGGCCGTCCTGCGCCGGCTCGCCGCGCAGCCGGTGTACGCGCCGGAGCTGCTCGCGCTCGCCGCCGTACAGTCGCTCGGGCCGGCGGCGAAGAGCTGGGCGGACGAGGTGCGCTCGACGTACCCGGATGTGACCACCGCCGGTCTGGTGCGGCTCGCCACCGGGCGGTACGACCGGATGGCCAAGGCCGGCGGGGCGCTCGCCTCACTGGCCGGGGTGGCCGGGCCGGTGCTGGAGGGGGCGACCCTCGCGTGGACGCAGGCAGGGCTGCTGCTGCACCTGGCCGCCGCGCACGATCAGGACCCCACCCACCCGGACCGGGCCGCCGAACTGCTGGCCTTCACCGGCGTGCATCCGGACCTGACCAGCGCCCGCAACGCCGTGGGCCGGGCGGTCGACGCGACCGGGCCCGACACCGAGCCCACCGACGACCCGGTACGGGACGTCGCCGAGGCGGGGCGGCGGCTGGCGGTGCCGCTGGCCTGGCAGACCGGGGCGTGGGCGACGCTGCGGCTGCTGACCCGGCGCCTGCCGGGAGCCGGTCCGCTACTGGCGGGGATCGCCTGCGCCGACGTGAACCGGCGGCTCGCCTCCCGCGCCATCGCCCACTACCGCGCCACCTCCGCACCGGCCGGGCGCCGCTGACCTACCGGGTCAGAGCCAGTCGAACCAGGAGTCGGGCAGGAGGTCGTAGCCGACGAAGGCGACCACGTCGATCAGCGTGTGCGCCACCACCAGCGGCATCACCCGCCGCGTCCGCAGGAAGACCAGCGCGAAGATCACGCCCATCACCACGTTGCCGACGAAGCCGCCGAAGCCCTGGTAGAAGTGGTACGTCCCGCGCAGCAGCGCGCTGGCGGCGATGATCGCCGGCACCGACCAGCGCAGCTCGCCGAGGCGGGTCATCAGGTAGCCGACGACGAGCACCTCCTCGAGGATGCCGTTCTGGGCGGCGGCCAGGATCAGCACCGGCACCGCCCACCAGGTGTCCTGCAGCGCCGAGGGCACCAGTGAGACGTTGAGCCCGAGCTGCGCCGCCGCCCAGACCAGCGCCAGCCCGGGCAGCCCGATCAGCGCCGCCAGCCCCGCCCCGTACGCGAGGTCCCGGCCGGGCCGGCCGGCGTCAAGGCCGAGGCGGCGTACGGCGTTGCCGGGGTAGCGGTTGAGCAGGTGCAACGCCAGCAGGACCGGCAGCAGCGCGAAGAAGATCCCCAGGAGCTGGTACGTCAGGTCGAGCCAGGGGCGCACCGACTGGGAGACGTTCAGCGCGGCGCTCTGCTCCGACAGGGGTCTTTCGTCGGTGAGCCGGGCGACGATGCGCACCAGGGAGTAGATGGCGGACTGCCCGAGGGAGAGTCCGAGGACCAGCAGCACCTCGTTGCCGAGTATCCGCCGCCGGGGCGGCGCGGCCAGCTCAACGGTCACCGCCCCACTCTGCCTGACCGGTCCGGCCCGCGGCGCCGGGACCTCCACGCCGAACAGGGCGGCCTCCGACGCCGGGACGCCACGCAGCCACGCAGCCACGCAACAACGCAGCCACGCCGGGATCGCGCGAAACGACGGCCGCGTTCGCGCCGGTCGCACACTCTGTGCGACCACCTGACACGAAGAGTGGTCATGCTTTGGCAGGTCAGCTCCCGTGCGTATCCGAGAGGGCGTCGATATGGACAACCTGGAACGGCTACTGAAGGAGAGTTGGGTCCTGGTCGAGGACTCCCGCGACCGGCTGGTGAGCCACTTCTACTCCCGGCTCTTCCTCGACCAGCCGGGACTGCGCAACCTCTTCCCGGCGCAGATGGCTCCCCAGCACGACCGGCTGCTGGAGGCCCTGGTCACCACCATCCAGATCGTCGGCGACCCCGAACGCTTCGACACGACCCTGCGCGCCCTCGGCCGCGACCACCGCAGGTTCCACCTCCGCGACGAGCACTTCGACGCCGTTGGCGAGGCGCTGCTCGACGCGCTCGCGTCGGTGGCCGGCAAGCACTGGAACGACGAGTACCAGCAGGCCTGGGCCGGGGCGTACGCGGCGATCGCGGACCGGATGCGGGCCGGGGCCGCCGAGGCGACCGAGCCGGCCTTCTGGAACGCCGAGGTGCTCACCCACGAGCGGCGCGGCCGCGACCTCGCCGTCATCACCTGCCGCCCGCTGCTGGATCGGCTCGACTACCGGGCCGGGCAGCACGTCAGCGTCGAGGTGCCGCGTTTCCTGCCGCGGGTGTGGCGGACGTACGCGATCGCCAACGCCCCGACCGACGACAACGTCCTGGAGTTCCACGTACGGGTGCCACGCGAGAGCTGGGTGTCGGCGGCGCTGGTACGGCGTACGAAACCGGGGCATCTGCTGCGGCTCGCGGCGCCGACCGGCGCGATGACGTTGAACCGGGATTCGTCGCGGGACATCCTCTGCGTGGCCGGCGGGGTCGGCATCGCGCCGATCAAGGCACTGGTGCAGGAGGTGGCCCGCTACAACCGGACCCGCTGGGTGCATGTCTTCTACGGCGCGCGGCGGTGGGATGACCTCTACGGCCTGGCGGAGTTCCAGCAGCTGCTTTCCGACTACCCGTGGCTCTCGGTGGTCCCCGTCTGTTCCAAGGACCCGGACTTCACCGGCGAGCAGGGGCAGGTCTCGGAGGTCTTCACCCGGTTCGGCCCGTGGACCGAGCACGACTGTTTCGTTGCCGGGTCCGGGCCGATGGTCCGGGCCACGCTCGGCGCGCTCGCCGCCGACGGGGTGCCGCCGGAGCAGATCCGGTACGACAGCTTCGGCGACTACTGAGGCTTTTCTCCCCCCGAGAGCGGGTCGCGTGCCCCACCCACTGGGCACGCGGCCCGGTCTTTTTTCGTCGGGCGACGCCTCGGCGCCCATGCCGGTTTTCCCAGGTGGTGTCCGGGTATCCGGCGACATTGGCGGGTGCCTGTCCCGGCTGGGGCGAGCGACGCGGTCCCTGGCGGGCACCGGCTGGGAACGGATCGGCCCGAGCCCTTGTTGACGCACGGCAAGTTAGGTTAGCCTTAGCTTCGCGGGTCGCCGGAGCACGGCGCCCGGCAGCACGACGACAGGGCACAGGCAGCGCACGACGAACGGCAACAACCCGAGGAGATGGTCCAGGTGACCGCTAGGACGCCGCAGCGAAACGGCAGCCTGACGTGATCACCCTCGCCCCCGGCCGCGCCGCCGTCGACCCCGCCGCCGCTCTCGCCCCGGTCACCACGACCCTGCGGGGCATGTTCGGCACCGACCGCCTCCCCGGGCTGGCTCCCGGTCTGGTGGTCACCGACGAGTCCGGCTGGCGGCCCGCCGGCAACCTGATCCACGACGGCGGCATCGCCGACTTCGTCGCCGCCGCCGTCACCCGCTGGCAGGGCAGCAAGCACGTCTGCGCCGGCGTCGCCTGGAAGGCGTACAGCTACTGGCTGGCGTTGCCGGCCGTGCTCGGCTGGGCCGGCGCCCGCCGCGTCCCACTGCTCGACCCCGCCGATGTCCTCGTCGACTTCGCCGACCACCGGCCGGCGGTGGCGCTGGGCCTGCGTCCGCAGACCCGCATCGCGGTGCTCCCCACCGACCCGCTGGCGCTGGCCGGCGACCCGCGCATCCACGTCGTCGCCGACGAGGCCGCGCTGCTCGCCGTGCTCCGCGAGTCACTGCTCGACCGGCACTTCACGCCGATGATCACCGCCCTGCAGACCGAGGTACGGCTCGGCACCCGGGTACTGCACGGCTCGATCGCCTCCGGCGTGGCGTACGCGATCCTGCAGGCCGCCGACGCGCTCCCCGGCTCGTCGCTGCGGACCATCGACACGCTGCTGGAAACGCTCGGCATGAGCGACCTGATCGAGATCTCCACCGACGCCCACGGGCTGCCCGCGGTGCAGCGCCGCACCTGCTGCCTCGCGGCGCGCCTGCCGCAGCCGAAGGTCTGCCCCGGCTGCTGCATCCGCACCGCCTGACCCTCGCCCCGGCGACCGCGCCGGCCTTCCCGGACACGGCGCTGACGGACGGGCCAGGCGCGGTAACGGACGGGCCGGGCACGGTGCGGACGGGCCGGGCGCGGTGACGGACGGGCCGGGCGTGGTGCGGGGGTCAGCCGGTCAGATCGCGGACGTCCCAGACCCAGAGGCCACCGGTCCAGACCGGTTCGGCGCCGAGCAGGGTCGTCATCCGTTCCCGCATCTGCTCCGCCCGGCGGTGCGGGGCGAGCACCACCGCCCCCGCCTGCCAGTAACGCAGATCGGCGACAAGCTGCGTCCGGTCCAGCGGCGGCTGTTCACGGTTGCGCCAGATCGCCGAGAAGTGGGTGCTGGTCGGCCGGGGCGGCCCGGAGAAGACGCCAACCCCCGGTTCGGGCGCGTCGGCGCGGGTGTCCGGGGCGAGGAAGTAGCCGCGCGCCAGCCGCAGGTCCAGACCGGTCTGCGCCGACCAGCGCAGCGGTTCGGCGTAGGTGGCGTCCGCCAGCGGCAGGGTCACCACGCTCCGGTCGCCGTCGGCGTACGTCCGCCAGGCCCCGGAGCTGACGAACTCCGGCGTGGCCGGGATCGGCGACGTCGGCAGCGGAGTGGGCGCGATCGGCAGCAACGCCATCGCCAGCACGGTGACCGTGGCGAAGCGGATGCCGTTGCGCGCCGCCGGATACCGCCGGGCCAGCTCGGCGCTGCGGGCGCAGGCGATCGCCAGCAGCACCCCGATGACCGGGGTGACGGCCAGCGTCCAGCGGGTGGGGACCACCGAGTGCAGCAGCGGCAGGTCCTCCAGCAGCGCCCAGGGCGCCCAGATGCCGGTCTCCTCCCCGTTGAACTGGATGCTGCGTCCCAGGGAGAGGAGCGCGAAGAGCGCGCCGGTGACGGCGAGCGCGATCACCCGCAGGTCCCGGCGCAGCCACCAGACCAGCGTCGCCACCAGGATCACCAGCGGCCAGCCGAAGAAGGCGTTCTCCTCGGTGTCGTTCGGCGTCAGCCGGGTGCTGACCGCCGGGTCGCCGGCGACCGACTCCTGGGCGTACGCGAAGAAGGCCGCCAGGTCGGTGCGGTAGCCGCGGATCAGCGTGGAGAGTCCCTGGTAGGCGCCGGGACCGAAGAGCTGGACGTAGATGGGGTAGCCGAGCAGCAGCACCGACACCGCGGCGGCGACGCCCAGGCCGGCGAGGAAGGGCCGGGCGTCGGCGCGTACGGTCCGGCGGCCGACGGCGAGCACGGCGACGACCACGCCGAGCCCGACGGCGGTCATCAGCAGGATCTCCAGGTTGATGAAGCCCTGGGCGACGATGAGCAGCCCCAGGAAGACGCCGTTGCGCAGCCAGCGGCCGTGGCGGCGCAGCTCCAGCGTGCGCCAGACGATCAGCGGCACCAGGAACTGGCTGACGATGTTCGGGTGCCCGTTCGCGTGCGAGATCATGTTCGGGGCGAAGGCGCAGAAGAGCGCCCCGATCCAGGCCGCGCCGCGGGAGCCGACCAGATAGCGGGAGAGCACCAGGTACCAGGCGAGCGCGGTGGCCAGCAGCGCCAGCGTCAGGAACACCACGAAGGCCGCGCGCGGCCCGAAGGCCAGGGTGATCGGCGTCAACGGCAGCGACACCGCCAGCACTGAGGTGTTGGCGACGAGGTTGACGCCGTCGGGCACGTTCATCCGGTCGGAGAAGAACGGGTAGTCGAAGTCGGTGAGCACCCGGGCGCCGTGGGCGAGCATCCACTCGAAGAGCGCCTGGTCGGTGCGGTTGGCCCGGACCTGGTGGCCGGGGTGCAGCCAGAGCCGCGCGGTCACCCAGAAGGCCAGCGCCGCGAAGCTGAGCAGCGCGGCGAGGTCGGCGAGCCTGCCCTGTCCACTCTGCACGGCCGTCGCTGCGCCGCCGCGCTCCGGTCCGGAACCGTCCGCGAAGGGTGCGCTCGTCGAAGCCATCTCGCTGCGAGCGTAGTAAAGCCGTACGGGGGCGGGGCCCGTTTTGGGGCATCTCGGGTTCACCTGGTGGTCACCGGCTGGCGGTGCCCCGGGGGGATGCCGCTAATCTGGGGTCTTTGCTGCCCCGATTTTGGTACCGCCGGGGTAGATGGTTCACTCTGTCCCGACCAGGTGCAGGCGACTCGAGATCGCGAGGGAATCGGCCGCATGGCAGAAATCACTGGGGACCAGCGTATCCAGTCGGAGGTCCTCGAGGGACTCGCCACCGCGGTCAATCACCGCCGCTGGTTCGTCGAACTCGCCCTGCCGTACCTCGGCGACAACCCGATCGAGATCGGCAGCGGCCTCGGCGACTACGCGCTGGAGTGGGCGCCGCACCTGGAGCGCTTCACCGCCACCGAGGCCGACCCGGACCGCCTGGTCGGGCTCAAGGAGCGCCTCGCCGACCACCCCAACATCGACGTACGGCAGATGCTGCTGCCGCACTCCGAGAACGGCGACTACAGCGCGGTCGTGTCGTACAACGTGCTGGAGCACATCGAGGACCACGTGGGCGCGCTGCGCAGCATGCGCGACCTGGTCCGCCCCGGCGGCGCGATCGTGCTGATCGTGCCGGCCTTCATGTTCGCGATGGGACCGGCCGACATCGCCACCGGCCATGTGCGCCGCTACACCAAGAAGACGATGCGCGCGGCGCTGACCGAGGCCGGGCTGACCGTCGAGAAGCTGCACTACGCCAACGCGCTCGGCCTGATCGGCTACTTCATGGCCACCAAGGTCTTCCGGCTGATGCCGAAGGAAGGCCCCATGGTCAAGGTGTACGACTCCCTGGTCCTCCCGGTCACCAAGGCCGCCGAGCAGGCCGTCCGCCCGCCCTTCGGCCAGTCCGTCTTCGCCGTGGCCCGCGTCCCCGCCTGACCCGCCACCCCACCTCCCCCCTCCGACGCCAGCACCGCCTCCCAGACACCTCCGCCCAACCCGATCACCGTCAGGCGTGCGCTGATCATGGCGTTATGACCACGACACGCCGCGCCGGTCGCACATAACCTCATGATCGACGGGGCTGGGCAGGGTTTGCGCTCTGTGGAGGACGGGTGGAGCCGGTTTGGCGGACGCACCGTCCATCGGGTCGAGAGACAGAGATCGTTAGTTGATTTCCGGTGTTCTCAGCGGGTCAGGGCACCGGAAATCAACTAACGATCATGAATTGCCGGGGGCGGGGCCCGGCCGGGCGCGGTTCGCGTCGGCCCGGCCGGGCGCGGGGAGCCGTGCCGACCCCGGCCGGGGCCTACTTGACCTGGTAGGTCGGGCGCAGGACGGCTCGGGCCAGGGTGTGGAAGGTCAGGTTGAAGCCGACCTGCGCGGGCGGAGTGTCCGGGGTCAGGTCGAGCTTGTCGGTGTCGAGGGCGTGCACCGCGAAGAGGTACCGGTGCGGACGGTCACCGGCCGGCGGGGCCGCGCCGCCGTACCCGGCGTCGCCGTAGTCGTTGCGGACGCTGAACGCGCCGCTCACCCCGGCGTCGGCGGCGCTGCCCGCGCCGGACGCCAGCTCGGTCACCTCCACCGGTACGTTCACCAGCGCCCAGTGCCAGAAACCGCTGGCCGTGGGGGCGTCCGGGTCGAAGCAGGTGACCACGAAACCGCGGGTCTCGGCGGGGAAGCCGGACCAGGACAGCTGCGGCGACCGGTTCTCGCCACCCACACCCGGGTGGGCGAACGCGGCGTCCATCGGCTCACCGTCGGCGATGTCCGAACTGGTCAGCGTGAACGATCCGACGGCGGGGAGCAGCTCGTACGGGTCCGGCGGGATCGGGCGGTCCAGGTTCATCGGGTTCCTTCCCGGCAGTGGTGGGTTCGCTCTCCTCTTTCTACCCGTACGCGGGCCGATCTTCGCCCCGAAGACGGGCCGCGGGCGCGGGCTGCGCCCGGCGGCCGTGAAGCAACAGCCGTGACGGCGGTCGATCGATAGGGTGGTGGGCCTTCGAGATCCCCCGGTCCCACAGGGAGCAGTTGATGCATCACCCCGCACGGACGCCGCTCGCGACGGCGCTTGACGGATGCCAGCCACGGACCGCGGCGGAGACTGCCGACGTACGGCGAATCCGGGACCTGGTCTCGGGTGGCGACCCGTGGTCGCGGGAGCTGCCACTGCACGTCACCGCGTCGGCGCTGGTGGTGCATCCACCGACGCGGCGGGTGCTGCTGCGCTGGCATGCCCGCATGCGCGCCTGGTTGCAGATCGGCGGGCACGGCGACCCCGGCGAGCAGGACCCGGTGCAGGTGGTGCTCCGGGAGGGCGCCGAGGAGACCGGCCTCGACGACCTGATCTGCTGGCCGGACGCGACCCTGCGTCAGGTGGTGGTCCTGCCGGTGCCGGCCGGCCGCACCGAACCGGCCCACGAGCACGCCGACCTGCGGTTCCTGCTCGCCACCGGCACCCCGGAACTGGCCCGTCCCGAGAAGCCGGGCGCCGAACTGCGCTGGCTGACCCTGCCCGAGGCGGACGCACTCGTCACCGAGCCGAACCTGCGTGATTTCCTCGCCCGGGTGGGGGAGCTCTTCGAGGAGCAGGAGCTCAGTCGGTCGGCATGATCGGTTCGCCGCTCGTGATGGTGGGCTGCGGCTCCTCGGGCAGGTGCTGCTCCTGAGGCGCTCCCGGATCCTGCGACGGGGTCGGGGACGGGGACGGGCTCGAGGTCGGCGCCGGCGACGACCCGCCTGGCTCCTCGGCTGCAGGACCGGTGCAGGCCGCAACGGCGAGGAGCGGAAGCAGGGCGGTGAGCGCGGTCCTCGTACGCGATCTCACGGATCCTCCTCGGGTGCGGTCCAGGTTCATGGGGTCCTTCCCCGGCAGTGTTCCGGCCGGGCTCCTCTTTGTACCCGCACACCGGCCGGTTTTTCGCCCTCGTCGATGCGAGCCTCAGGCTCTGCCGCGCCTGGCGCGGCGTTGGAAGCGCCAGAGTGCCAGGGCACTGCGGTTGCGGTAGGCGGCGACACCGCCCACCAGGAGGGTCCCGAGGACCGTCCAGAACCAGAACCGCGGGCCGACGCCGAGGGGCGGGTCCGCCGTACGCGTCTGGCCGCTGCGGACCACGGAGTCGGCGACGTCGATCGCGACAACGTCGCGCGGGGCCGTGAGCAGCGTGGCGGGCTGCTCCGTCCCACTGTGCAGGGCCAGCACCTCGACGGTGCCGACGTTGCCGTACGCCAGCCGCTCGTCCATGGCGAGCGGCACGTCGAACGCACGCGCGCCGGGCGCGGGCCGGTAGGCAACGACCCGGGCCGAGCCGTCGGTCGCCCACCCGAGCAGGCGGATCGCCGTCACACCGGTGACGGCGGGCAGATCCAGCGCGCCGAGGTCCCGGCCGGTGCCGGGGTCGACCTGGCGCAGGCTCCAGCGGTCGCCGTCCCGGCGGGTCACGGTCAGCGTCCGGCCATCGGGGCTCCAGGCGCCCTTCCCCGCCAGTTCCGTCTCCGGTTCGAGGGCGAACGACGCGACCTGCCGCCCGTCCAGGTCGGTGACCGTGACCGTCCGTCCGGTCTGGATCGCCACCCGCGCGCCGTCCGGGGCGAACGCGACCGGGATGCTGCGCTCCTCGTCGCCGTCCAAGAGCGTGATCCGGCGGTTGTCGTCGAGCCGGACCAGGGTCAGCACCTGCAGATAGTTGCTGCCCTGCGGGTCGACGCGGACGGTGTCGCGGACGACCAGTGCCTGCCCATCCGGTGACCAGCCCGCGGGCTCGGCCATAACCGTGTCCGGGACCCCGCCGGTCACCGTACGGCTGGCACCGGTGACCAAATCGATGACCTTCACGTCGGCATCCCAGAACGCGCCCGGGCCGAAGGCGATCTGCCGGCCGTCCGGGGAGAGGAGAGTGTCCTCGCCGGCCTGGTCTTCGATGCCGCCCTTGATGATCCGGTAGCGGTCGTCGGCACCGACGACAGCGATGACGCTCCCCTCGTCGCCGTACGTCAGGCGCGGCGCCTGCCCGGTGAAGATCACCGAGGCGGGGCCGAGGCGGGGCCAGTCGCCGGCGCGCAGGCTGCCGAAGGGCGGCAGGCCGACCCGGTCAGGCAGCGCGGCTTCGGCCTCGATGGAAGCCGGGCCAACAAAATCGGTCCCGGCCGGGGGCAGGAACAGCCCGGCCGTCACGACCAGCGCCAGCCCGGCGGCCGCCCCGAGCGCCGTACGGCGGCGGGAGCGGCGGGCGGTGGCGAGCGCCCGCTTGTAGACCGGGTACGCGGGAACGTCGGCAGCCGCGGTGTGGAGCGACTCGCGCAGTCGGGCGGTCATCGCAGGCTCCTCTGCTCCGTACGGTCGACCAGGTCGGGGGCGACGGCACGCAGCCGGCGGATCGCGTCGTGTCCGTGCCGTTTGACCGTGCCGACCGAGCAGCCCAGCACCTCGGCGGCTTCCGCCTCGGTGAGGTCCTCGTAGAAGCGCAGCACGATCACGGCACGCTGACGCGGGCTGAGCCGACGCAACGCAGCCGACATGGTCAGCCGCAGGGCGGTCGCGTCTGAGTGGTCGCCGCCGGGCTGGTCGGTGGGCTCGGACTCCAGCCGCTCGGCGACCCGGCGCCGCCGCCACCAGGAGACCTGCTGGTGGTACATGACCCGCCGGACGTACGCCTCCGGGTCACCGTCGCGGATGCGCAGCCAGTGCCGGTACGTCTTCGCCAGCGCGCTCTGCAGCAGGTCCTCGGCGAGCTGGTGATCGCCGGTGAGCAGAAAGGCCCTCCGTGACAGCGCCGGTGAACGGTGCACCACGAAATCGTGGAAGGAATCCGTCATGCCCACCCCCTCGAGGAGGGAAACGCCTCGGGCCACCACAAGGGTTGAGGGTGGAGGGAAACGTACGGCGGAGGGCGTGGGATTCGAACCCACGAAGAGGATCGCTCCTCTTACCGGTTTTCAAGACCAGCGCCATCGGCCACTAGGCGAGCCCTCCCGGGGCGCGAAACCACCGGCTTCGCGACCGTGCCTAGTGTGCCACGGCACGCAGAGTGACGCGGGGGCCGTACCGGTGGGCGGAATCCGGCCATTGGACCCGGATCGCGGCCGTCGGGCACCGCACCCGACCGCGCTCCGCCGCAGGAACCGCAGCGCACTGGCACCGCAACCGGCCTTGGACGGGATCACGGCTGCCGGGCACGACACGGGGCGGGTGGGGTATGACTGTTGCCATGCGCGCGATCACGATCACTGAAGCCGGCGGACCCGACGTACTCACCTGGGCGGAGGTTCCCGACCCGGAGCCCGGCCCCGGCGAGGTGCTGATCGACGTGGCGGCGAGCGCGGTGAACCGCGCCGACCTGCTGCAGCGGCAGGGTTACTACCCGCCGCCGAAGGGCGCGTCGCCGTACCCGGGGCTGGAGTGCTCGGGCGTGATCAGCGCCCTCGGGCCGGACGTGACAGGCTGGCAGGTCGGCGACGAGGTCTGCGCGCTGCTCACCGGTGGCGGGTACGCCGAGAAGGTCGCCGTCCCCGCCGGGCAGCTCCTGCCGGTGCCGGCCGGCGTCGACCTGGTCGACGCGGCCGGGCTCCCGGAGGTGGCCTGCACCGTCTGGTCGAACGTACGGCAGCTGGCCCGGCTCGACGCGGGGCAGACGCTGCTGGTGCACGGCGGCGGCAGCGGCATCGGCACCCTCGCCATCCAGTACGGCACGGCGATCGGCGCGCAGGTGCTGACCACCGCCCGGGCCGCCAAGCACGAGCGGCTGCGGGAGCTGGGGGCGGTCGGCGTCGTCGACTACACCAGCGAGGACTTCGTCGCCGCCGTACGCGAGCAGACCGGCGGGCGCGGCGCGGACGTCATCCTCGACATCATCGGCGGCAGGTACCTCGCGCAGAACGTGGACGCGCTCGCCGACGGCGGCCGACTGGTGATCATCGGCATGCAGGGTGGGCGCAAGGCCGAGTTGGACATCTCCAAGCTCCTCGCCAAGCGTGGCTCGGTCTCCGCCACCGCGCTGCGGTCGCGTCCGGCCGCGCAGAAGGCCGCCATCGTGGCCGGGGTCCGCGACGAGGTCTGGCCGCTGATCGCCGCCGGAAAGATCCGCACGGTGATCGACCGGCGGCTCCCCATGACCGAGGCCGCCGACGCGCACCGGCTGGTGGACTCCAACGCCCACCTCGGCAAGGTCCTCCTCGTCACCACCTGACGGAGCCGACTGTGCCGGCGAGCCGACGGTGCGGTCGGCGGCCGTCGGCACAGTCGGCCGGCCGGGCCGCCGGAAGCCGTGACGACAATCAGGCCGGCGGCGCGGGCGGGAGCATCAGCCGTGCCCCCGGACCCTGCGCGCCGAGCACGTCACCCGGGTTGTAGAGCTTGCAGCGCTGCAGCGACAGGCAGCCACAGCCGATGCAGCCGTCCAGGTCGTCGCGGAGCTTCGTCAGCAGGCGGATCCGCTCGTCGAGCCGGCTGCGCCAGGCCGCCGAGAGCCGCTCCCAGTCCTTGGCGCTCGGCGTACGGGAATCGGGGAGTCCGTCGAGGGCGGCGCGGATCTCCTCCAGGGAGACGCCGACCTGCTGGGCGACGCGAATGAACGCCACCCGGCGCAGTTCGGCGCGTTCGTAGCGGCGCTGGTTGCCGCTGGTGCGGCCGGCCCGGATCAGGCCGAGCCGCTCGTAGTAGCGCAGCGCCGAGGCTGCCACGCCGCTGCGCGCGGCGAGCTCCCCGATCGTCATCGACTCCTGCATCCCAGTCCTCGATCATCTGCTTGAGGTGAAGTCAACTTTAAGTTGCAGGCTAGCGGCATGACGATGACCGCCGCTGGCCCGGCACCGGCCGCAGTGCTGCCGCGCCCTTCCACGCTCGACGTACTCCAGGTCCTCTACCAGCGCATTCTGCGCGTCGACCCCGAACATCCCGACGATCCGGAGCGGGACCGGTTCCTCCTCTCGAAGGGGCACGCCCCCTCGGCGTACTACCGGGTGCTCGCCGAGCGCGGCTTCTTCCCCGCGCACTGGCTCGACACCATCGGCGCCGCCGGCAGCCGCCTCGGTGACCACCCCGACCGGCGACTCGTACCCGGCGTGGAGATCGGTTCCGGCTCGCTGGGCCACGGGCTCGGGCTCGGCGTCGGCACCGCCCTGGGCCTGCGCGCCCAGGGCCTGCTCAACCCCCGGGTGTACGTCCTGCTCGGCGACGCCGAACTCGACGAAGGCTCCAACCACGAGGCGATCGCCTACGCCGGGGCGACCCGGCTCGGCAGCGTCACCGCCGTCGTCATCGACAACCAGTCCGCCACCCACGGCTGGCCCGGCGGGATCGCGAGCCGCTTCACCGTGCACGGCTGGAGCGCCGACACCGTCGACGGCCGCGATCACGAGGCGCTGGAGACGGCGCTGCGCCGTACCGACATCCACCGGCCGCACGTCGTCGTCGCGGTCGTCGAACCCAAGGAATGACCATGCGGGACACGTTCATCAGCACCGCCACCGACCTGCTCGCCGAGGAGCCGCGCAGCGCCGTGGTCCTCGCCGACATCTCCGCCTCCGCCTTCGACCCGGCCGCCGCGCAGCACCCCGACCGGGTGATCAACGTCGGGATCCGGGAGCAGTTGATGATCGGCGTCGCGGGCGGGCTCGCCCTGACCGGGATGCGGCCCATCGTGCACAGCTACGCGCCGTTCCTGGTGGACCGGGCGTACGAGCAGATCAAGCTCGACCTCGACCATCAGGACGTCGGCGCGGTCCTGGTCAGCGTCGGCGCCTCCTACGACCGGCCGGAATCCGGGCGCACCCACATGTCCCCGCAGGACGTGGCGCTCATCGACACCCTGGAGAACTGGACCATCCACGTCCCCGGCCACGCCCACGAGGTCACCCCGGCCCTGCGGGCTGCGGTACGCGCCGACAACCGGGTCTATCTGCGGCTCTCCACCATCAGCAACGCCTGGCCGCAGCGCGACGCCGGCGACCTGCGACTGCTGCGCGGCGACCACACACCCCGGCCGCTGGTGATCGCGGTCGGGCCGGTCCTCGACGACGTGCTGGCCGCCGTCGCCGACCTGGACGTCAACGTCGCCTACACCAACCGGCCGCGCCCCTTCGACACCGCCGGGCTCCGGGCGCTGGCCGACAGCGAGGTGATCCTGGTGGAGCCGTACCTGGCGGGGACCTCCAGCCGGGTCGTCGGCGAGGCGCTCGCCGACCGGCCGCACCGGCTGCTGGCGCTGGGCGTGGGCCGGACGGATCTGCGGCGCTACGGCACGGCGGCCGACCACGCCCGCGGGCACGGGCTGGACGCGGCCGGGCTGCGCGCCTCGATCACCGGGTTCCTCGGGCGCTGAACGGCTCTGGTCCGGCGGGCTCGGGGCCGCCGGACCAGCCGGTCCGACCAGCCACTCAGCCGGAGCGGGCAGTCAGGCGGACGCCCGATGTCAGGAGGCGGCGACCTTGGGGCTGCGGCGGACCCGCTCGCGGCCGAGGATGAAGATCGCCTCGACGCCGTCCTTCCAGGTGATCTTCTTGCCCTCCTCGCGGCCGCGGGCCCGGTAGCTGATCGGCACCTCGAAGGGGCGGATCTTGCGACGCAGCAGCTTGCCGGTCACCTCGGCCTCCATGCCGAAACCGCGCGAGTGCACGTCGAGCGAGCGGTAGAGCTCCACCGGCAGCAGCTTGAAGCAGGTCTCCAGGTCACCGATGTAGGAGTTGAAGAGCACGTTCGCCGCCGTTGTCACGGCCTTGTTCCCCATCACGTACCAGAAGCTGTACGCGCTGTGACTGCCGAAGGTCCGGTTGCCGTAGACGACCGTGGCGTGCCCGTCGAGCACCGGGGTGAGCAGCTTCGGGATGTCCTGCGGGTCGTACTCCAGGTCGGCGTCGAGGATGACCATGTACTCACCGTGCGCGCTGTCGACGGCCGTCTTGATGGCGGCGCCCTTGCCGGCGTTGCGTGGATGCGTGATCACCCGGATGCGCGGATCGTCGGCGGCGGCGAGGATCGAGCCGGTGTTGTCCCGGCTGCCGTCATCGACCACGACAAGCTCGATTTCACACGGATAGTCCACCGCGAGTGCCTGCTTCAGGGCATCCGCCACGCGTTCTTCCTCGTTGTAGACCGGCATGAGGATCGAGAGCTTCACGGAAATCTCCACGGTGGCTACGTTAAGTCGGGCATAGCCTAGCTTGCAGCAGAACGGCACGGGTCGTGTGAACGGCCAGAATGGCGCGCGCGCCCCGCTGTCCCTCATGGTGTAACTTCCCGCCATGCCGGTAGCCGGTCTGCTTCTCCTTCTCTGTCTCGCCATCGCCTTCTGCGGGCTGACATATGCCGTACGGCCGGCAGGACCGGAAGTGGTGGCGCCCGGGCGGCTCGCGGTGGTGCGGGCGGCGCTGATAACGGCGGTTTTCGCGGTACTCACCGTCGAGGGACTCGGCGCGATCGGCCGGCTCAGCCTGGTTCCCGTCGCGACGGCCTGGCTGGTCTTCGTCGTCGCGGCGCTCGCCGCCGCCGCGCTGCGCCACCGCCGCGCCCCCTGGCGACCGCGGCTGCGACCGCGGCACTGGTGGCGCGAGGCGGGCCTGGCGGAGCGGCTGCTGGCCGGCACGGTTGGCGGGCTGCTCCTGCTGGAGCTGCTGGTGGCCCTGCTGGCCGAACCGAACAACTTCGACTCGCAGACCTACCACCTGCCGAAGGTCGAACACTGGGTCGCCCAGGGCAGCCTGGAGCTCTGGCCCACCGCCATCCACCGGCAGGTGACGATCCCGCCGGGCGCGGAGTACCTGCTGCTGCACCTGCGGCTGCTCACCGGCGGCGACGGGCTCCACCACCTGATCCAGTGGGGTGCCGGGCTCGGCGCGGTACTGCTGGTCAGCCGGATCACCGCCCAGCTCGGCGGCGGCCGGCGCGCGCAGCTGCTCAGCGCGTTCGTGCTCGCCTGCACCCCGATGGTGGTGCTGCAGGCCACCAGCACCCAGACCGACCTGGTCGTCGCCGCCTGGGTCGGCGTCGTGGCGACCCTGGTCCTCGACGGCCTGCGCCGCCCGGCGAACGCGACGATGGTCCTCGGCCTCGGCGCCGCCACCGGGCTCACCGCGCTCACCAAGACCAGCGGCCTGCTCGGCGTCGGGCCGATGCTGCTCTTCTGGGGCGTGGTCCAGCTGCGGACGGCGTTCGCCGGTGACCGCCGGGCGGTCAAGGCCGCCAGGGTGATCGGCGCCTCGGTGCTGGTGCTCGCCGCCGCCGCGGTGGTGACCGGGCCGTTCATGGCCCGGATGACCGTCGAATTCGACCACCCGCTCGGCCCGCCGCGGCTGCGGGAGTCAATCCCGATGCAGCGCCACGACCCGGCGTCCATCCTGGTCAACGGCGTACGGATCGCGCACACCGCGCTGGACGTGCCGGTGCCGCCGCTGACCGCCGCCACCGCCGCCGGCATCGTCGCCTTCGCCGAGGCGATCGGCGTCGACCCGCAGGACCGGGCCATCACCTTCGGCAAGGAGACCTTCCCGGTGCCGGCCTGGTATCCGGACGAGGACCGGGCAGCCTTCCCGATCACCGGCACACTGGCGCTGATCGCCCTCGCGCTGGCGCTGATCCGCCCCGCCCGGCTCATCACCGACGACCGCCGCAACGAACTGCGCGGGTACGCCCTGGCGGTGCTCGCCTCCGGAATCCTGCACATCGTGATGATCAAGTGGCAGACCTGGGGAAACCGGCTGCTGCTCTACGCCCTGGTGCTCGCGGTGCCGCTGGTGGGGCTCTGGCTGGACACGCTGCTGCGCCGGCGGGCCGCAAGCGGACGGCGGCCCGTCGCCACCGTGGTGATCAGCGCGGTGCTGGCGGTCGCCGCGGTCGCGGGGCTGCTCTCGGTCGTCTACGGCTACCCGCGCCGGCTCGTCGGCGCGGAGTCGGTGCTGACCAACGACGACTGGGAGACCCGCTTCATCCGCCGTCCGCAGTGGGCCGACGAGTACCGGTGGGCCGCCGACGCCGTACGCGACTCCGGTGCGCGCCGCATCGGCCTGGTGCAGCTCAACGACGACTGGGAGTATCCCTGGTGGCTGCTGCTGCGCGACCCGGACGGCGGCTCACCGCAGATCGTGTCGCTCCGTTCGACGCTGCCGGAACGCCCGGCCGCCGACCCGGCCACGGTCGACGCCATCGTCTGCGCCGGCGCCCGGCGTGAGTGCGAACGGCTGACCCCGGCCGGCTGGCGGCTGGAGCACCGCGACCACGTCGGCTACGCCCTCCCACCCGGCTGACCCCGGCGCGCGACCAGCCGAGAGCCGGGCGATCAGCCGAGAGCCGGGCGGTCAGCCGAGAGCCGGGCGGTAGGTGCCGGGGCGGTCGGCGGCCGGACGGCGCGCCGCCGCGCCACCCGGGTGCGCCGTGCGGGACCGGCGGTTTGCGGTGCCGCGCGCGGCGCCCAGCACCGGCTCGGCGCGGAAGGCGCGGGCGAAGAGGCCGTCCATCCGCCACACCTGCTCCGGCGTACGGGTCCGGATCAGGAACCGCTCCCGTACGCCGTCGACGGCGGTGGCGGCGAGTTCGATGGTGCTCAGCCGCGGGTCCGGGTTCCAGGTGATGTCGCTGAGCTGCCGCAGTTCGGTGTTCAGGTGCAGGCGCAGCCGGTGCGTCAGCCGCGTCTGATGGGTGACCACCAGCCGGCGCGCGGTCAGCAGCAGCAGGTGGTCGGCGGAGCCGCTGCGCGCCGGAAGCGCGCAGCGGGCAACCAGCAGGGAGGTGTCCGCCGGTCCGACGCAGCGGCGGAAGACAGGCATGTGCCGGGAGAGCGTGGGTACCGCCACCCCGGCGTCGACGGCCGCGGGAAGGAACGTACGGGAGAACACGTCCATACACTGTGCAACGACAGGTTACGGACAGTGACGCGGCATCAGTGGGTGTGAATTACAGAAGTTCCACGATGGTCGCGTTGGCCATGCCGCCGCCCTCACACATGGTCTGCAGGCCGTAGCGGATGTCGTTGTCCCGCATGTGCTGCAGCATGGTGGTCATGATCCGGGCGCCGGAACCGCCGAGCGGGTGGCCGAGCGCGATCGCCCCGCCGCGCGGGTTGAGCCGCTCCGGGTCCGCCCCGGTCTCCTGCAGCCAGGCGAGCACCACCGGCGCGAACGCCTCGTTGACCTCGTAGACGCCGATGTCCTCGATGCCCAGCCCGGCGCGGCGCAGCGCCTTGGCGGTGGCGGGGATCGGCGCGGTGAGCATCATGACCGGATCGTCGGCGGCGACGACCGCGGTGTGCACCCGGGCCAGCGGCCGCAGGCCGTGGCTGATCGCCCACTCGGCGGTGCTGACCGCGAGCGCGGCGGCGCCGTCGGAGATCTGCGACGCGGAGCCGGCCGTCACCACGCCGTCGGCGGCGAACGGGGTCTTGAGCCCGGCGAGCTTCTCCAGGCTCGTCTCGCGGCGGATGCCCTCGTCGGCGGCGAAGAGGCTGCCGTCGGCGAGCCGGACCGGGGCGATCTCGGCGGCGAAGAGACCGGCGTCCTGGGCGGCGGCGGCCTTGGCGTGACTGGCGAGGGCGAACTCGTCGAGAGCCGTACGGGACAGGCCCCACTTCTCGGCGATCAGCTCGGCGCCGACGCCCTGGTTGAACGGGACCGGCTCCTCCTCGGCGAAGCCGCGCACCCCGCGGTACCGCTCGCGCACGAGCGTGCCGTAGGGAATGCCGCCGGTGGCGCTGGAGCCCATCGGCACCCGGGTCATCGACTCGACGCCACCGGCGATCACCAGGTCGGCCTGGCCGGCGCTGACCGCGGCGGCGGCGAAGTGCAGGGCCTGCTGGCTGGAGCCGCACTGGCGGTCCAGGGTGGTGCCGGGCACCGACTCGGGCCAGCCGGCGGCGAGGACCGCGTTACGGGCGATGTTCCAGGACTGCTCGCCGACCTGCGACACGCAACCCCAGATGACGTCGTCGACCAGGGCGGGGTCGAACCCGCTCCGCTCGGCCAGGGCACGCAGCGCGTGCGCCGAGAGATCCACCGGATGCACCTCGGCGAGGCTGCCCTTCCGGCGTCCGACCGGCGTGCGTACCGCCCCGACGATGACCGCGTCCCGCATCTTTACTCCCCGGTAACTTGCCTGTCTGCGATCCTACGTCGCGTTTCCGGGTGGGTCCGGGGTGCGGGCACCAGGTGAGACGACACCGGCCCACGGGTGGCACCAGGTGGGACGCTCAGCCGACGAGCAGCGCGACCGTACGGGCCACCACCAGGGCGAGCAGCAGCACGACGATCGCCCCGATCCCGACCGACTGCACCAGGGTGCGCCGGGTCCGCGGGGCGTACGCCAGGACCAGGGCCAGCGCGCCACCGGTCACCATGCCGCCGAGGTGCCCGGCGATCGAGATGCTCGGCACGGTGAAGGTGAAGATCAGGTTGATCACCAGGATGGGGATGACCGCGGAGGTGTCCCGTCCCAGCCGGCGCATGATGACGAAGAGCGCAGCGAAGAGACCGAAGATGGCCGTCGACGCACCGGCGCTGGTGGTGTTCTCCGCGCTGAGCCAGTACGCAGCCACGTTGCCGCCGAGCCCGGCGACCAGGTAGAGCGCGGCGAACCGCAGCGGCCCGAGCGCCGTCTCCAGCGAGCGGCCCAGCACCCAGAGCGCCCACATGTTCAGCAGCAGATGCAGCACGCCGTAGTGCAGGAACATCGCGGTGACCAGGCGGTAGTACTCGCCGTCGGCCACACCGTGCAGCGCGCCGTCGTAGATCGCGTACGGCAGCACCGAACCCCAGAGGGTGAGCGGCGTCTGGCCGCCCATCAACCCGCCCAGGCCGCCACCGGCGATGCCCCCACCCCCGGCCGAGGCGATGGAGAGGAGCATCATCAGCACGTTCAGCCCGATGAGCGTCTTGGTGACGTAGCCGGCCCGGCCGGCGGCACCGCCACCGAAGGCGGTGCGCGCCGGCCGCTGGGTCCGCAGCCCTTCGGCGACGCACTCCGGGCACTGGTGCCCGACGGCGGCGTCGCGCATGCAGTCCGGACAGATCGGCCGGTCACAGCGGGTGCAGCGGACGTACGTCTCCCGGCCGGGGTGGCGGTAGCAGACCGGAACGGTCTGCGGTGACTCACTCACGCGTCCACCTCACAGCGGTGGACGGGCCGGCCCGGGCGCTCAGTCATGCGAGCAAAGGTACCTTGCCGCGCTCAGGACTCCTGGCGCTCGATCGTGACGCGCTCGATCACCACGTCCTCGCGCGGCCGGTCGTTCGGGCCGGTCGGGGTGGCGGCGATGGAGTCGACGACCTTGACCGAGTCCTGGTCGGCGACCTGACCGAAGATGGTGTGACGGTTGTTCAGGTGCGGAGTCGGCTCCACGGTGATGAAGAACTGCGAACCGTTGGTGCCCGGCCCGGCGTTCGCCATCGCCAGCAGGTACGGGCGGTCGAAGCGCAGCTCGGGGTGGAACTCGTCGCCGAACTTGAAGCCCGGGCCGCCGCGGCCGGTGCCGGTCGGGTCACCCATCTGGACCATGAAGCCGGCGATCACCCGGTGCGAAATGGTGTTGTCGTAGTAGGGGCCGCTACCCGGCTGACCCGTACGCGGGTCGGTGTACTCCTTGGTCCCTTCGGCGAGTTCGACGAAGTTGCGCACGGTCTTCGGGGCGTGATCCGGGAAGAGCTGAAGCCGGATCGGGCCATGGTTGGTGTGCAGAGTGGCGTAAATGGTCTCGGCCACGGGTACTCCTTAATCGGTGGTCAGTATCCATGCGGATCCTCCCATGTGCCCGATCTGGCCATGCGGAGGTGTCCGACGGTGGAGGATGACGAAGGTAACAGCAGCCAGGAGGTGGAACCGTGTTTGCAAGCCTGCGGCGCAAGTCGCACAGCCAGCTCGCCAAGGTCGAATGGAATGAGGGCCTCGGTCATCTACGGCACGCGGCGACGCATGCGGCGAAGGGTCTGGAGACCTCGGTCCGGCCGCAGTTCGACGCCGCTCGCCGCCAGGTGGCTCCGGCCGCCTCGAAGGTGCGCAGCAGCGCTGCCACGGGATGGGCATCGACCCTCGCCACGGTCGCACCTCTGGCCGCCGCCGCCTCGGCGGGGACCGGGACGGCGTTGGAGAAGGTGAAGGGAAAGAACCTGCCCATGGCACGCAAGCAGAAGAAGCAGAAGGCCCGTCGCCGTGCGCTGACCACCGGCATGCTCGCCGCGGGCGCGGTGGCCGGCGTGGCCGGCGCCCTGGCGCTGCGCCGCCGGCGTGAGCAGCAGCTCATGTGGGAGGCGTACGAGCCGGCCGAGACCAGCGGCCCCCACGACGACGTGGAGACCGTGGTGGTCGCGACGTCCAACGAGCCCGCGGTGACCCTGGAGACGGCCGAGGAGGCCGACCGCGGCGTCGGCGCGAGCGCGCTGCGCAACGGCCGCCTTTGAGCGGCCCGGCGGCCGGGAGGCCGCGACGCGACACCGGCGGTGCGGCGGCCCAGGTCGCCGCGCCGCCGCGTCCGCTTCAGAGCCAGCCGTTGCGGCGGAACAAGCGGTAGAGCCCCAGCGAGCTGGCGAGCATCACCAGCAGCACCATCGGATAGCTGTACGGCCAGGCCAGCTCCGGCATGAACTCGAAGTTCATCCCGTAGACCCCGGCGATCGCCGTCCAGACCGCGGCGATGGCCGCCCAGGCCGCGATCTTGCGCATGTCGTTGTTCTGTTCGACGCTGACCTGCGCCAGCCGTGCCTGCAGGATCGAGTTGAGCAGGTCGTCGTAGGAGTTGACCTGCTCGACGGTGCGGGTCAGGTGGTCCTGCACGTCGCGGAAGTAGCGCTGCACCTCGGTCGGCACATCCTGGTTGATCTGCGCGGTGAGCGTCATCAGCGGCCGTTGCAGCGGCGCCACCGCCCGCTTGAACTCCACCAGTTCCCGCTTCATCTGGTAGATCCGCTGGATGCGGCCACTGCCCTGGCGCCCGAAGACCTCCGACTCCAGGCTGTCGAGGTCGTCCTCGATCTGGTCGGCGACCTCCAGGTAGCGGTCGACCACCCGGTCGGTGACGGCGTACGCCACCGCCCACGGCCCCTGGGCCAGCAGTTCCCGGCGGGTCTCCAGCTCCGCGCGCACCGGGGAGAGGTGCCAGGCGTCACCGTGCCGAACGGTGATCACGAACTGCGGCCCGATGAAGAGCATCACCTGGCCGGTCTGCACCACCTCGGAGTTCTCGGTGAGCTCGCCGTGCTCGACGTAGCGGGCGGTGCGCAGCGCCAGGAAGCTGACGTCGCCGAAGTGTTCGAGCTTGGGGCGCTGCCGGGCCTTGACGGCGTCCTCGACGGCGAGCTCGTGCAGCCCGTACGCCTCGGCGATGCGGGTCATCTCGGCCAGCCCCGGCTCGTGCAGCCCGACCCAGACGAAGCCCTGCTCGTGCGCGCGCGCTGCCGCCAGCGCCTCGACGTAGTCGGTGCTCTCCGGCTGCCGTACGCCCTCCAGGTAGACGGCGCAGTCGATGACGGCGCTGGGCGGGCCGGCGATGTCGTGGCCATCGGCTTCGGGCTGGCGGATCCGGCTGATCGCGCGGACCGCCGTCCACGGCCGGGTACGGCCCGCGCCGGTCGCCAGTCGTCCACGGTCGGTCTGTCCGGCCATGCCCCACCTCCCTCGCCATCGATCTGCGAGCAGGTTACGCCGCACGGGGCGCATCGGCCGGATCGCACGACGCGGGTGGGGCGACTTGGCCCCACCCGCGTCGTGCGTCATCGAACATGCCGGGAAGCCCGGCGAAGCTCAGGGGCGGATCGACTCCATCGCGTCGGCGATGCGCCGCACGCCCTCGTCGATCTGGTCCACCGTCACCGCCGAGAAGGCCAGGCGCAGCGAGTGCTCGCCGCCGGCGGTGACGAAGTCGCTGCCCTTGACCACGGCCACGCCCCGCTCGGCCGCCGCCGGGGCCAGCTTCTCCACCGACACCCACTCCGGCAGGTCCACCCAGAGGAAGTAGCCGCCGTCGGGCTCGACGAAGCTCGCCTGCGGGATGTGCCGGCGCAGCGACTCGGCCAGTACCCGGGCGCGCTCGCCGAGCGCCGTGCAGACCGTGGCGATCGACCGGTCGAGGTCGCCGTTGACGCAGAACTGGTGCACGATCGCCTGCGCGACCATGCCGGGCGAGATGTAGAGGTTCGTCGCCCGCTTGGCGATGTCGGCGATCAGATCCCGCGGCCCCACCAGGTAGCCGACCCGGACGCCCGGGCAGACGGTCTTGGTGAAGCTGGAGGCGTGCACCACCACGCCGGCGGTGTCCAGCGACAGCATCGACGGCAGCGCCGAGCCGCGGAAGCGGATGTCGGCGTACGGGTCGTCCTCGAAGATCGTGAAGCCGTACTCGGCGGCCAGGTCCAGCAGCTCGCGGCGCTTGGCCTCCGACAGCGTCACGCCCGCCGGGTTCTGGTAGTTCGGGATGATGTGGGCGAGCTTGGGGCGTACCCCGCTCTCGAGCAGCTTGCGCAGCTCGGCGGTGTCCACCCCGTCGGACTGCACGGTCACCGCGTGCACCTCGGCACCCTGGCTGCGCAGGTTCAGCAGCGTCCGGTCGTAGGTCGGGCGCTCCACCACCACGGCGTCGCCGGGCTGCACCAGGTGGTCGAAGAGGAATGCGTCGGCCTGCAGCGACCCGTTGGTGATCAGCACCTGCTCCGGGGTCACCCCGTGCTTGTCGGCGATCCACTGGCGCAGCGGCAGGTAACCGACCGAGGTGCCGTACGCGGTCACCCCCGCCGGGTCGGCGTCGAAGGCGCGTACGGCGGCCGCCTTGAGCCCTTCGATGTCGACGATGTCCAGCGACGGGGCCCCGCGGGCGAACGAGATCAGCTGCTCGGCACTCATGGCAGCAGAGTATTCCCTGGGCCGGGTGGATCCATGGCCATCCGGGGTGTTTTCAGCATGCGGACGCGTCACACCTGCGCCTCGGTGCCCTGCTCGGACGCGGTCCGGCCGATCGGCACCCGCTGCTGCGCCCAGACCCGCATGATGTCGCGCACCGAGATGACGCCGAGCACCTCGCCCTCCTCGATCACCACCAGGTGCCGGAAGCCACCGCGGGCCATCGCCGCCGCCGCGTCGGTCAGCGTCCAGTCCGGGCCGGCGTAGACGACGTCCCAGGTCAGGTGCGCCGCGGTGCGTTCGGTGTCGCAGTCCAGGCCGGCGCCGATGGCGTACAGCACATCCCGTTCGGTCATGATCCCGATGCCCTGGGAGTCGGGATCGACGACCACCGCCGAGCCGATCCGGCGCTCGGACATCATCTGGGCCGCCTGCCGCAGCGTGTGCTCCGGCCCGACCACCAGCACCTCACTGGACATCGCATCGCGTACCTGCACGGGTCATCACCCCTTCCTGGAACGAATCGGTACCGACATGGTGCGAGACGCATCGATGTCCGGACAAGCCCCCCGGCCCGGCAGGTTCCGCCTGGCGGCCCCGGCGCGCGGCGGTCTCGATATCCTCCAGCGGGAACCCCGTGCCACCAAGGAGGATGTCGTCGATGATCGGTATGGTGCTCGCTGCCGGAGCGGGGCGCCGGCTGCGCCCGTACACGGACACGCTGCCGAAGGCCCTGGTGCCGGTGGACGGTGAGACGACGATCCTGGACATCGCGCTGCGCAACCTGGCCGCGGTGGGTCTCACCGAGGTGGTCGTGGTCGTCGGGTACGCCGCCGAGGCGGTCCGCGTCCGCCAGGCCGAGCTGGAGCAGCGGCACGGCGTGACGCTGACCCTGGTCTTCAACGACAAGGCCGAGGAGTGGAACAACGCCTACTCGCTCTGGCTGGCCCGCGAGTACTTCGACCGCGGCGTGCTGCTGCTCAACGGTGACACCGTGCACCCCGTCGACGTGGAACGGATCCTCCTGGCCGAGCAGGGCCCGGGCGTCCTGCTCGCCGTCGACACGGTCAAGAAGCTCGCCGAGGAGGAGATGAAGACCGTCTTCGACGACGCCGGCCGGCTCACCCGCATCACCAAGCTGATGGACCCGGCGCAGGCGTACGGCGAGTACATCGGCGCCACCCTGATCGCGCCGCACGTCGCCGCGGACCTGGCCGACGCGCTCGAGAAGACCTGGCGGCGCGACCCGAACCTCTACTACGAGGACGGCTACCAGGAGTTCGCCGAGGCCGGCGGCGAGGTACGCGCGGCGGCGATCGGCGACCTCCCCTGGGTCGAGGTCGACAACCACGACGACCTGGTCCGGGCGCGGGAGATCGCGTGCCGTTACTAGCCCGCACCATCATGACCCCGCTCGCCATCGACGTGCGGCGGGGCGCGGTGGCCGACCTGGCCGCCATCCTCGCCGACGGACGGATCTCCGCCGGCGGTGACGTGGCGGTGGTGGTCGGCCCGGGGCAGGCCGAGAAGATCGTCGAGCTGATCCGGCCGACCCTGCGCTCGGCCGACATCTTCACCGTCACCGGCGGCACCCTCGAGGCCGCCGACGACCTGGGGAGCAAGCTGCGGGCCCGCTCGTACGACGCGGTGGTCGGCATCGGCGGCGGCAAGACCATCGACGTCGCCAAGTACGCGGCAACCCGCCGCGGCCTGCCGATGGTGTCGGTGGCGACCAGCCTCGCCAACGACGGCATCGCCTCCCCGGTCGCCAGCCTCATCACCGGCGGCATCAAGGGCTCGTACGGCGTGCACATCCCGATCGCGGTCATCGTCGACCTGGACTTCGTGGAGAGCGGACCGGACCGGTACAACCGGGGCGGCATCGGCGACGTGGTGAGCAACATCAGTGCCCTCGCCGACTGGGAGCTGGCCCGCGAGGTCCGCGGCGAGCCGGTCGACGGGCTGGCCGCCTCGCTGTCCCGGATGGCGGCCGAGGCGCTGATCTGCCACCCCGGGGACATGAGCGACGACGCCTTCGTCACGGTCCTCGCCGAAGGGCTGATCTCCAGCGGCCTGGCGATGGCGGTCTGCGGCACCAGCCGCCCCTCCAGCGGCGGCTGCCACGAGATCATGCACGCCATCGACGCGATCTTCCCGGGCACCGCCTCGCACGGGGAACTCGCCGGCCTCGGCGCGCTCTTCTGCACGTTCCTGCGCGGGGACACCGTCCGGCTGCGGCAGATGTCGGCCTGTCTGGCCCGGCACGACCTGCCCCGGCTCCCCTCCGACGTGGGGCTCAGCGACGAGCAGTTCGTCGAGGCGGTGCAGTTCGCTCCGACCACCCGGCCGGACCGGTACACCATTCTGGAGCATCTGGCGATGTCGCCCGCGCAGACGCGGCAGCGGCTGGCAGACTACGCCGGTGCGATCAGCGACCTTGACTGAATCCGGCCGCCCGACGGTCACCGACTTCTACCGCACCAACCGGGGCGGTGGGCTCTTCAGCGAGTCGATCAGCCAGTGGCTCGGGGCGGTCTTCGCCGCCGGGGCCGCCCGGCTGCGGCTGCGCCCCACGGCGCTGACCCTGGCGAACCTGGTGCTCGGGCTCGCCACCTCGGTGATCGTGGTGGCCTTCGCCGGGCCGGTTGCCGACGGGGACGTACCGGCCTGGGTCATCGGGCTGGTGGCGCTGGTCGGCTGGCAGGTGGCGTACTCGCTGGACTGTGCCGACGGTCAGCTGGCGCGGGTGACCGGGCAGGGCAGCGCGGCGGGCGCCCGGGTGGACATCCTCTGCGACGTGGCCGCGCAGATCGCGCTGGTCACGGCGATCGGGGCGGTGGCCGTGGCGCAGCGCCCGCAGACCCCGGTCTGGCTGGTGGCGGTCTTCGCCGGCACCTGGATGGTCAACCTGGTGACCTCGGTGATGCAGGCCGGCCCGAACGCCGCGAGCATGGTCACCTCGACGTCGCTGCCGGTGCGGCTGGTGAAGCTGGTCCGCGACTACGGCGCGGTGATCTTCGTGGCGGCGCTGGTGCTGCTCTTCGCCCCCGCCCTGACGGTCTGGGTGATGGTCGCCTTCTCGGTTGTCAACGGCGGCTTCCTGCTGGCCAGCATCGCCTTCTCCGCCCGCTCCTCCCTGCACTGACCCCCCACCCCCCCACCCCCACCCCGCCGCCGTTGATCATGGCGTTATGACCACTCGCCTCGGCGTGTCGTGGACATAACGCCATGATCACGCGCGGAAGGGGCGGGGGCGGGGGCGGGGCAGGTCAGCGGAGAGGTGTGAGGGATGTGTAGATGTCGAGGAGCTGGCTGGTGACCACGTCGGGGTGGAAGATGCGTTCGTAGCGGGCGCGGGCCGCCCCGGCGAGGGCGGCGGCGCCGGCCCGGGCGACCGGGAGCGCGGCGGCCATCGCCGCCGGGTCCGGCGGCACCACCCAGCCGGCGGCGCCGGCCGGGTCGTCGGCGCCGATCAGGTACGGGATGCCGCCGAGTGCGGTGCCGAGCACCGGCCGACCACTCGCGAGCGCCTCGATGATCACAGTCGGGAGCACGTCGTGCCAGGTCGAGGCGGCGATGATCACGGCGCTGGCGTCGATGGCGGCGCGTACCCCGGCCGGGTCCAGCGGCCCGAGGAACTCCACGTCGCCGCGCTGCGCGGCCGCCTCCTCCACCAGCGGGCGCAGCTCGCCGTCGCCGCCGATGCGCAGCCGGCCCAGCGCGCCGTCGGGGTGCCGCTGCCAGGCGTCCAGCAGCAGGCCGAGCCCCTTCTCCGGGGAGAGCCGGCCGAGGAAGAGGAACCCGTCGCCGAGCGGCTCGGGCGCGCCGGGGTCGGGGATGGCGTTCGGCTTGACCACGATCCGGTCGCCGGGGATGCCGTAGTCGCGCAGGTGGTCGGCGACGGCCGAGGTGAGCGCGATGTAGCGGTCGACCGAGCGCCAGGTGCCCCGGTGCACGGCGAGGGTGGTCGCCATCAGGGCGCTCTGCAGCCGCGAGTCGCGGTAACAGGCGTGCCGGATCGCCGGCACCCCGAGCACCTTGCCCCGGCAGTCCTGACAGATGCCGCCGTCACGGAAGTAGAGACCGGAGGAACAGACCTGCCGGTAGTTGTGCACCGTCTGCACCACCGGCACGCCGTGCTTGTGCGCGGTCCGTACCACCCACGGCGAGAGCAGCGGGTACGGGTTGTGCAGGTGCAGCACGTCCGGCCGCTGCTCGATGATCAACCGCTCCAGGTCGCGCTGCGCCCCCGGGGCGTAGATCGGCGAGATCGGCAGCAGCGCCTTCGCCCCCGCCGACATGGCGGTGATGTCGTCGGAGTTGCGCAGGAACGGCAGCACCTCCACCCCGGCGGCGCTCAGCTGGGCGATCTCGACATCGACGATGCGGTTCTCACCGGAAGGCTGGGCCTGCCGGTACCGGTTGTGCGCCACCACGACTCTCACGCCTGCAGAGGCTACCTTTGGTGAATGCCGGAACTACCGGAGGTCGAAGCGCTCGCGGTCTACCTGCGCGAGCGCGCTGCCGGGCGGCGTGTCGACCGGATCGAGGTCGCCGCGATCAACGCCCTGAAGACGTACGACCCGTCGCCGTCGGCCGCGGCGGGGCGCGCCGTGACCGGGGCGTCGCGGCACGGCAAGCACCTCGACGTGGAGCTGGACGGGCTGCACCTGGTGGTGCACCTGGCCCGGGCCGGCTGGCTGCACTACCGCGAGCGGTTCACCTCGGCGGCGCCGCTCAAGCCCGGCAAGGGGCCGATCGCCCTGCGGGTACGCCTCGACGACGGCTCCGGCTTCGACCTGACCGAGGCCGGCACCCAGAAGAAACTCGCGATCCACCTGGTGGGCGATCCGGCCCAGGTTCCGGGGGTGGCGAAGCTCGGGCCGGATGCGCTCGACGTGGACGCCGCGACCTTCGCCGACCGGCTGCGCGCCCGCCGCGGACAGGTCAAGGGGGTGCTCACCGATCAGCAGGTGCTGGCCGGCATTGGCAACGCCTACTCCGACGAGATCCTGCATGCGGCGCGGCTCTCCCCGTTCGCCCGCACCGACCGGCTCACCGAGGAGCAGCTCGCCGCCCTGTACGCCGCGACCCGCCGGGTGCTCACCGACGCGGTGACCCGCTCGGTGGGGCAGCGGGCCGCCGAACTCAAGGGGGAGAAGCGGTCAGGACTGGTCGTGCACGGCCGTACCGGGCTGCCCTGCCCGGTCTGCGGCGAGAGTGTGCGCGAAGTCTCCTTTGCCGACAGCAGCCTGCAGTACTGCCCCGGTTGTCAGACCGGCGGCAAGCCGCTGGCGGATCGCCGCCTCTCGAAGTTGATACGCTGAGTAACCATCTCGCTGCATTGGGCCAAAGCGGCCATCCGGGGCGGAAGCGCCCGACACAGGAGACTGGCCGCCGGGTAATCCATCGGTATAGTGGCTCGGTCCCCGGTTTCAGGAGTGAAACCGGCCGGATCCCGACCGGAGCGAGAGGGCGTACTGTCCTCGGGTCCCGCTGGTGCCGGGACCCGCATGGAAGACTTGTTCGGGTTGCGGCCCTCACCCCCAGTGAGCGGAACGTGTCATGCGGGAGGACGTAGGTGAGGTGACAACTAGCCTCCAGCGCCCCGGAACCAACAGAGGCCGGAGCCAAACCGTGCGGCATGTCGACAGCTTCGAGATCCAGCCGCCGTCGTCAGCCACCAGCGGTGTGCCCCGTTCGGTCTGGGCCCGTGCCCGCCGGCGGGTGTCCCGCTGGCACCGGCCGTACATCCTGGTCCTGCTCTTCCTCGACTTCGCCGCCGCGGCGCTCGGCAGCTGGATCGCCATCTCGCTCTTCGACCAGGCGGCCTCGGGCTTCTACGACGTCAAGGAGGACCCGGCCTTCTTCCACACGGTGGCGTACCTGCTGCTGCCGCTGGGCTGGGTGCTGATCCTCTGGAGCAACCGCGCCTACGACCGACGCTACCTGGGGCTGGGGCCCGACGAGTTCAAACGGGTGATCCGCGCCTCGGTGACGGTCGCGGCGAGCGTCTCCTTCCTCGCCTTCGCCACCGTCACCCAGCTCTCCCGGTACACCGTCGGCACCGCCCTGGTCGGCACCACGCTGCTGATCCTGATCGGGCGGATGTTCGCCCGGCTCGTCCTGCACTCGATGCGCCGGCGCAGCGGGTACGCCGCCCACCGGATGGTGCTGGTCGGCACGCTGCCGGAGACGCTGGAGGTCTACAACACCGTCACCCGCCACCCCTCCGCCGGCCTGATCCCGGTCGCCATCGCGCTGACCGACGGCTACTCGGCCGCGCGCGGGATCGAGACGCCCGTGCCGGTCTACGCCGGGCACGACGTGCTGACGCTGGTGCGCGAGGTCGGCGGCGACACCATCGCGGTCTGCGGCTCGGCCAGCGCCGAACCGGGTGAGCTGCGCCGGCTCGCCTGGCAGCTCGAAGGCAGTGGCGTGGACCTGGTGGTGGCCCCGCAACTGACCGACATCGCCGGCCCCCGGGTGCACATCCGCCCCATCGAAGGGCTGCCGCTGCTGCACGTGGAAGAGCCGACGCTCTCCGGTCCGGCGCTGCTGATGAAGAACCTGATGGACCGGGTCGGGGCCGGCCTGGGGCTGCTGCTGCTCGCACCGCTCTTCGCGGCCATCGCCATCGCCATCCGGATCTCCGACCCCGGGCCGGTCTTCTTCCGGCAGAAGCGGGTCGGGCACGAGGGGCACACGTTCCGGGTCTGGAAGTTCCGGACCATGTACGTCGACGCCGAGGAACGGCTCGCCGGACTGGTGGACCAGAACGAGAGCGACGGCATGCTCTTCAAGATCAAGGAAGATCCACGGGTCTTCCCGGTCGGCCGGTTCCTGCGCGCCACCTCGCTCGACGAGCTCCCCCAGCTGATCAACGTGCTCCTCGGCGAGATGTCGCTGGTCGGACCCCGTCCGCTGCCCGCCGACGACGGCGACTTCCTCGGCGACGTCCGCCGCCGGCTGCTGGTCCGCCCCGGCATGACCGGGCTCTGGCAGGTCTCCGGACGCTCCGACCTCTCCTGGGACGAGGCGGTCCGGCTCGACCTCTACTACGTCGACAACTGGTCGCTCGCCTACGACCTGAGCATTCTCTGGCGCACCGTCGGGGTCGTCCTGGCCCGCAAGGGCGCCTACTGACGCGGTTCGCGGGCGCGGGTTCGGCGCCGCGAACACCTCCGGTGAGGGCGGTTCGCCGGGGTGGATTCGGCACCCGCGAACACTCCGGTGAGCACAGCTCGCGGGGGCGGGGCTTGGCGCGGCCCGGCGCAGCGACGATGATCGGTGCGTGGCGGGCAACGGATCGTCGGTCGTCGCGGTCACCGCGCTGGTGACGGCGCTCGCCGCCGCGCTCTGGGCGGTACTGCGGCTGCGCGGCCGGCGCGGAATCGCCACCGCCGGACAGCGGGCCGCCTACGAGGTCCTGCACACCGCCGGGCTCGCCATGGAGCCGCTGCGCACCGGCCTGACCCCCGCCACGGCCGGCAAGGCCGCCCGGCACCTGCGGGCACTCACCGGCGCCGCCGGGCTGGCCGTCCTCGGCCGCGAGGAGCTGCTGGCCCTGGACGGCAACGGCGCACACCACGCCGCACAGCTGCGTACCGCCGCCGACCGGGTCATCCGCACCGGCCGCTCCACCGTGCTCGGCCTGGCCGAGCTGCGCTGCGACCGCGTCGACTGCCTGGTCCGCGGGGCCGTGCTCGCGCCGCTGGCCGGACCGGACGGCACCCCGGCCGGGGCGCTCGCCGCCATCACCGAGCAGGTCCCGGCACCCGGACTGGTGCAGGCCACCCTGGAGACCGCCCACTGGGCCGGGGCGCAGCTCGCGCTCGCCGAACTCGACTCCTCCCGGGAACGGCTGGCCCGCGCCGAGGTCCGGGCGCTGAGAGCGCAGATCAGCCCGCACTTCATCTACAACGCGCTCACCGCGATCGCCTCGTTCGTGCGGACCGACCCCGAACGGGCCCGGGACCTGATCCTGGAGTTCGCCGAGTTCACCCGCTACTCGTTCCGGGCCCACGGCGAGTTCACCACGCTCGCCGAGGAGTTGCGCTCCATCGACCGCTACCTGACCATCGAGCGGGCCCGGTTCGGCGACCGGCTCCAGGTGCGGTTGCAGATCGCCCCCGAGGTGCTGCCGGTGAGCCTGCCGTTCCTCTGCCTGCAGCCGCTGGTCGAGAACGCCGTACGGCACGGGTTGTCCCGCAAGCCGGGGGTCGGCACGGTGAGCATCTCGGCGCGCGACGAGGGCGCCGAGTGCCGGCTGACCGTCGAGGACGACGGGGTCGGCATGGATCCGGCCACGCTGGCCAGCGGCGTAGCCGGGGTCCGGGCCGGCGACGCCGAGCGGGAGGAGTACGCCCAGCACGTGGGACTCTCCAATGTCGACGAGCGGCTACGGTCGGTCTTCGGTGACCAGTTCGGGCTGGTGGTCGAGACCGGGATCGGATCGGGGACGAAGGTGAGCATGCGGATTCCGAAGTTCCACCCGCACGTACGGGCCGGCGCATGACCGCCGGCGGACCGTTTCTGCGGGTGCTCGCCGTCGACGACGAGCCGCCGGCGCTCGACGAGCTCGCGTACCACCTGCGGGCCGATCCCCGGGTGGCCCGGTTGCACACCGCGTCGGACGCCACCGAGGCGCTGCGGCTGCTGCGCGACGGCGACGTCGACGTCGTCTTCCTCGACATCCGGATGCCCGGCCTGGACGGGATGGAGCTGGCCCGGGTGCTGCGGCGCTTCGCCCGGCCGCCGGCGATCGTCTTCGTCACCGCCTATGACGACGGCGCCGCCGACGCCTTCGACCTGGGGGCCACCGACTACGTCCGCAAACCGGTCCGCGCCGAACGGCTCGCCGAGTCGCTGCGCCGGGTGCTGGGTTCCCGGGTGGTGCCCGGTCATCCGGGCGCGGCGGCGCACGCCGAACCGGACCCGGCGATCCCGGTGGAGCTGGCCGGGAGCACCCGGATGCTGCCCCGTTCGGCGGTGCGCTGGGTGGAGGCGCAGGGGGACTACGCCCGGCTGCACACCGCGGACGGCTCCCATCTGGTGCGGGTCTCGCTCGCCACGCTCGCCGAGCAGTGGGGGGACGCGGGGTTCGTCCGCATCCACCGCTCCTACCTGGTCCAGCTGCGGCTGATCACCGAACTGCGGCTGGTGAACGCCGGCTATGTCGTCTTCGTCGACGAGACGGAGCTGCCGGTGAGCCGCCGGCACACCCGGGAGCTCAAGGACCGGCTGGTCCGCGCCGCCAAGCAGGACTGGAACCGCTGAGCATTCCGGGACGGCCGGCAGCGCCGACCGTCCCGGAAAAGTTCTGCTACTGCCTCAGCTGACGAGGGTCTCGTCCTGGTCGGCGCGGTGCCGTGAGGAGTTGGTGGCCGGAGCGGGGCTCCGCTTCATCGCAATCAGCAGACCGCCGAGGACCAGCAGCGCACCGAGCACCGTCAGGGCGATCGGCAGGGTGCGGCCGACGAGGAGCAGCTTGTCACGGCTGGCCTTGGCCGACTCGGCGCTGTTCTTCTCGGTCTCCTCGGTGTAGACGAAGGTGCCGTCGAGCAACGCGGTCGGCTCGCCGACGTCCGGGGTGAAGGTCTTGTTCTGCTGCTCCTGGACCCGGATGAAGTTGCCGGTCACCGGCTCGACCCAGATGGTGCGGGTGTTGCTGTAGGTGACCGCACCGGTGGTCGCGCCCTCGCCACCGAAGGTGCCGGCCAGTGCGGCGAGCCTGTCGGCGGGGAAGACCAGCTGCTGGTTCTCGATCACCTGCTTGAACCGGTAGACGTCGAGCCCGGCGACCTTGTCGGTGCCGTCGTACTTGATCTCCGTCGCGGCGCCGAGGTCCCGGTCGTAGTACTCGTAGCTCTTCTTCTCAGTGTTGAAGGGGAACTTGTAGGTCAGCCCCTTGAACGCCACCTCCGTGCTGGCCGGCTGGGCCGCCGCTGCCTCGTCGCTCGGGAACGTCGCCGCCGACGCGTCGAGGAACTGGTCGTTCCACTCGACCGCCTCGGCGGTCTTGCGGTCCAGTGCGAGCGACGCGCTGTAGCTGCTGGCCAGCCACCCGTCGAGGTTGGGGAACGCGTCGTCCGGCTCCAGGTCCGGGGCCACGCCGTTGCTCCAGACGTCCCAGACGACGGCCTTGTCGGCGAGGTCGCCCTCAAGCTCCGCGGTGAGATCCGGACGCGGCACGACCTTGGTCGTCGACAGGAGACGACCGGTCTTGATCTCCACCGTGCCGTCGGTGTAAAGGAACTTGGCGTCCTTGGCCTCGGCAACGCTCGGCTTGAGGCATCCCTCGTCGTCAGGGCCGAGTTCGGCCGGCGCCTCGGGACATGCCTTCAGGTCGTACGGCAGCGCCGTCACCGAAGGCGCCACGTAGAAGTACAGCCCGGCTGCGAGCACCAGGGCCACGATGCCGATGCCGAAAAGCACGGCACCAATACGAGCCTTCACTCATCCTCCCCAACGACAGGTGGCAGGTATCCCAGGAAGGGTCCGATGCCTACACTTGTGTGGCGGAGGTTACTACCTGGTAAACCAAGAAAGCGACCCCTGGACGGATGATGAATGTAGCTATAGGGAGTCGGACCATGAACCGACTCCCCGCTCTGGACTCTTTGCGCGCTGTCGGCGCCCTGGCCGTCGTGGGTCACCACGTCGGTTTCGCGACCGGCGTGACAATGGGAGATCCGTTCTGGGGCGGCTGGCTCGCCCGGCTCGACGCCGGTGTCGCGATCTTCTTCGTGCTCTCCGGATTCCTGCTGTTCCGGCCACACGCGTACCAGCTCGCCACCGGGGGTCCCCGTCCCGATGCCCGCGCCTATCTCTGGCGCCGGGGGTTGCGGATCCTGCCCGCGTACTGGTTGATGGTGGTGGTCTGCCTGACCGTGCTGCAGCCCAACGGGGTGGCGCCGATCGGCGACTGGGTGCGGCACCTGACCTTCACCCAGATCTACCAGCCGTCCCAGCTGCGTGCCGGCACCGGCCAGACCTGGAGCCTCGCCACCGAGGTGCTCTTCTACGCGGTGCTGCCGCTGCTGGCCTGGGCGGCCCTCGGCCGGCGCTGGCAGCCACGCCGAGCGGTGGCGATCGCCGCCGGCGCGGCCCTGACTACCGGCGCCTGGGTCACTCTGATGGGGCTCGGCGTGCTCTTCACCGGGCTGCACACCATGTGGCTGCCCTCCTACGCGCTCTGGTTCGGCGCGGGCATGGTCATGGCGGTCGCCCATGTCGCGCTGAGCACCGGCGCCCAGCCCCGGTTGCGGGTGCTCGACGACCTGGCATCCGCGCCGCTGGCCTGCTGGGCGCTGGCGCTCGCCCTCTTCGCGGTGGCCACCACGCCGCTCGCCGGCCCCCGCGACCTCGCCGAGCCCACCGCCGCCCAGTTCGGATTCAAGGTGGTGCTCTACACCGTCATCGCGGTGCTGATCTTCCTGCCGGCCGCGTTCGGGCGCACCACCGTCACCAAGACGGTGCTCTCCGCCGGGTCGCTGCGGTGGCTGGGGCTCGTCTCCTACGGCATGTTCCTCTGGCACCCCTTCGTGCTGGAGGGCATCTACCTCATCGGCGACCTGCCCGAGTTCTCCGGCAGCCTGGCCACCATCTTCCTGCTCACCACCGCCGGCGGGACCATCCTCGGCGCGCTCAGCTACTACCTCGTCGAGCGTCCCTTCCAGCGGTGGAACGACTACTGGCCACGACGGCGCCCGGCCACGACCGAGAGCCAGAGCACGGTGATACCGGCCAGCGCGGCGAGCTGAGCCCAGCGACCGGGGAAGTCGTCGACCCGGATCGCCAGCCAGCCGGCGAGCACCAGACAGGCCGGTGGCAGCCAGTTTCCGGCCATCCGCAGGCCCTGGCGCAGCTGCCTGCGATCCTCCTCGGCGAGAATCGGCGCCACCGCGGCGAAGACCACGAACACCGCCGCGGCCAGCAGCGCCACTCCCGCAGCGGTCAGCCCACCCACCGTCAGCAGTGCGATCGCGCCGATGACAGCGGCCGCCACCGGGCGCCGCCGTCGGGCCGGCACGCTCACCGCCATGGCCCCGGCCTTGGCGCGGCCCGGCACCATCGCCAGCAGGCCGGTGCCGCCCAGCAGCACCGCGCCGCCGGCCAACGCGGTCACGTACGCGTTGTTCGGCGCGAACCGCAGCTCCAGTTCGGTGACTCCGGCCGGCACCAGCCAGCCCTGCTGCCAGCCGTCGATGGTCAACGGCGTCAGCGTGACGCCGTCGGCGATCGCCTCCCAGCCTTCATTGACGTTCTCCCGCAGCACCACGATCTGGTCGGCGGTGCTGGGCTGCAGCGTCAGCAGCCGCCGGGCGTTCTGCCACTGCCGCACCTCGACCGGACGCTCGGCGGCGGCATCCGCGACGGTGCCGTCGCTGTTGCCGCGGGGGATCAGCGCCAGTCGGGTCGGCTCGGAGACGGTGCTCGCCACGGCGACGACGCGTACCTCGCCGGAGGTGGCCGGAACCGGCCGGGCGGCGTCCGCGCCACAGAGCGCGACCTCAACCTCCCGCAGTTCGAGCAGCTCGCGACGGCTCGCCACCAGCGCGGTCGTGCGGGTCTGCCCGTCGACGTTCACGGTCGGGCCGGTGCCGCAGGGCAACTGCACCCGCTGGTGCTGATCGGCCGGCCGCACCTTGCCCTCGGGCAGGACGGCGACCTCGCTGACACCGACCGTCAGCGGCTCCGGCAGGTTGACGTACGGGTCATGGGAGAGCGCGCCCTGAGTCTCGGTGATCAGCACGGTGATGCCGGTCGCGCGCATCGGGTCTTCGAAGACGATGCTGCCACCCTCGTCGAGAATGCCGCTGCGTGAGCCCTGGTCGGACAGGACGGTCACCGCCAGCGGACGCGCGGCCGCGGCGTCGTCGGAGAGGGCCAGGCGCAGCCCTCTGATCGTCTGCTCGGTGGGCCAGGTCAGCTGCAGCCAGGGATGCGCGTCGTCGCTCGCGGCGTACCAGGTGGTTTCCGGATCGCCGTCCACGACGACCCCGGCGCGGGCGGCCGGGTCCGGCACCGCCTCGCTGGAGGCGACGACCGTCGGCACGATGCCCCGCGTCACCGCCGCCGCGCCTGTGGGGTCCAGCAGGGCGTTCAACGGTCCGCCCGGCGAGGCCCGGGCCCACATCCGCAGCCGGTACTGCGCGGCGCCGGGCAGATCGAGGGTCCGGTCGATCCGGCCGGCGTCCTCGGAGTGACGCGTCAGCTCGCCCGAGCAGACCGGCCGGTCGTCGTGGAAGTAGCAGGCGGGCTTTGCCGGCGCCGCCTCGAGCACCACCGAGGCGGCCCGGTTGACGATCGGCGACGGGGGCACCAGCAGGGTGCGCGCGGCCCGGACGTCCCCGACGGAGAGTTCGGCGATGCCGACCCCGCCGAAACCCATCCGCACGTCGACGACGGCGTCGATGGAGATCCGCAGCCGGTTGATCGGGGACGGGTCGGTCAGTGCCACCTCGACGGTCTGGTCGACCTCGGTGACGCGCACCTGCTCCCGGTCGGTGGCCACGGTGATCGCGGTCGGGATGGAGTCGGTTCCCCGGTCGAAGGTGACCACCACCGTGTCGATGCGTTCCCGGTCGGTCAGCTCCAGTTCCAGCCACTGGCCCACCGCGCTGGTTCCGGGCGCGGAGCGCCAGGAGGTGTTCAGGTCGCGGTCCATCGCGGCGTACGGCTGGTGGGCCGGCCGGGCGCCGCTCATCGGCTCCGCCTCGCTCCACGAACTGGACGCCCGGATGCGCTGCACGCCGAGGTACCGGGCGGTGGTGCTGTGCTCGTCTCCCCAGTCGGGCAGATAGTCCCGGGCCGGCGCGGCCAGCCAGCCCTCCTCCTCGGCGGTCATGGTCGCGGAGGCGTTGTCCCGCAGCAGCCCGAAGGAGACCTCCCGGCGGCGCAAGCCGTCGGTGAGCGTCACCGGACCGGCGGGCAGCCCGTCCGGCCGGTCGCCGGCCAGAATCGTCGGCCCGGCGGGGAGCTGCCCGGCCGCGGCCAGCGACATCATCGACTCCGGCCCGCCGATCACAGTGGTCAGCGACGCGGCGTCGTAGGCGGCCACCGCTTCCGCCTTCGGGGTCACCCCCCAGACCTCGAGCGCCTGCACCGGCACGTCGAAGCCATTGTCGGCGAAGACTCCCGGCAACCTTCCACCGCCGATTTCCGGCCCGAACGCAGTGACGCGGCGCAGACCGGGTGAACGCTGCAGCGCCTGCCGGGCCACCATCGGCGGGGTGGCGCCGGAGCGGCCGTAGTCGAGGTCCGAACGGAGCAGCAGGTAGCGCACACCGGAGCGGGCGAGCACGTCGGCCAGGCCCGCAGATCCGGTGCCGCTGGAGAGCACCGAGTCGATGGAGTCGAGCAGCCGGATCGTCGCCGGCGGGGTCAGCGGGATGGAGCTGCGGACGCCCCATCGGCTCTCCAGGAGCGGCTGGGTGATCTCGTCGCTCGGGCTGCCCCAGAGGTAGCGGGGGAACCGGGCCGCCGGGACGACCAGCACGTGCTCGTTCTCCAGGTTGTCGTCCAGCCAGTCCGACGCTTCCCGCCAGTAGCCGGGGACCTCGCTGTAGCTGCCCTGGGCCGCCATCCCGCCGGCCAGGGCCGGTGTCGCCACCACCCCGACGGCGATCAGCGCGGTGCCGGTCACCAGCGCCGCCCGCAGCCGGGCGGGGTGCACCCAGCGGGCCGCGGGCGTACGGCTTGGGTCGCCGTCGCCGACGGTAGCTGCCCGCCCGAGCAGGCCCAGCAGGTACGCGAGCCCGAGGGCCAGCGGCAGGCGCAGGACCACGTCGAACTTGTGGACGTTGCGCAGCGGCGCGCCGGCGGCGTCCAGGAAGGCGTGCAGCTGGCCGCTGAAGAGCCCGCTGACAGCGCCGGTGTAGCCGAACCCGACCATGGCCAGGCCGACCAGCAGCCCGGTGACGAGGAACCGGCGGTGGGGCAGGCCGCGACGGGACAGTCCGGCGAGGCCGAGACAGGCGACGGCCACCGTCGCCGCGATCAGCATCTTGGAGGTGGCCAGCTCCCAGCCCGCCGACCACGAGGCGCCGTACGGGCCACTGAGGTAGGCGTGCCAGTGCGACGCGCCGCGCAGGACGCTGACCAGGTCGGTCGGCGCCGTGGTGCTGGCCGCGGTCTCGATGTAGTCGAGGAACGGCGGGCTGTACCGGCCGAGCACGAAGAGCGGCACCAGCCACCAGGCGGTGGCGCAGAGGACGGCGAAAGCCCAGGCCAGCAGTGCCTGCAGCCGCCGTCGCATCGGTTGCAGGCTGAGCAGCCAGAGCCCGGCGAGCGGCACCACGGCGAAGACCGCGGTGGCGTTCACGCCACCGGCGCAGGCGACCGCGATCGCCGACCGGGTCACGGCCGGTCGGATGGCGGCGCCGTGGGCGAGGCCGATCAGCGGCACCAGCACCCAGGGCGCGACCGCGCTGGGCCACGCCTCGACGGAGATCGGGCCGAGCTCGGTGAGCATGCGGGGTGAGAGGGCGAAAGCCACCCCGGCGATCAGGCGGGCCCACGGGCTGCCGATGCCGAGCCGGCCGCTGAGCCGGACCACACCGGTGAAGGCCACGATCATCACCAGCGCCCACCAGAGCCGCTGCACCACCCAGGACGGCACGCCGATCAGGTCACCGAGCAGGAAGAACGGTCCCATCGGCCACAGATAGCCGTACGCCTGATTCTGCAACTGCCCGAAGGTGCCGGTCGGGTCCCAGATCTGCAGGGCCCGCTCCAGCCAGCCCAGCGGATCCTCGGCCAGGTCGACCTTGGTATCGATGGCGGTCAGACCCGGATCCTGCAGGAACGCCAGCGCGGTCAGTGCGGCGCAGATCGCCACGATGCGCAGCCGCCAGACGACCCGAGGGACGTCCCCGGACCCGGCGACGGTGCCCTCGGTTCCGGGTTCCTGCTGCATATCGTCTCCGTTCAACCATTGCCACCCGCCACGGCGAGCCCATAGTGTGACGCGACCGCGAAGCGTACTCGCGAGTAGGGGTGAACATGGACACACTTGGGCCGCACCCGCACGTGCTGTTCCTCAACTGGCGGGACACGCGGAACCCCGAGGGCGGTGGGTCCGAGGTGTACATCGAACGGGTCGCCGCCGAACTCGTCCGCCTCGGGTACCGGTCCACGCTCTTCTGCGCGACGCACTCCGCCGGGCCGGCGCGGGAGACCACGGCCGCCGGCATCACCGTGCTGCGCGGCGGGGGCCGGCACACCGTCTATTTCCGGGCGGCCCTGACCTACCTGCTCGGCTTCCTGGGCTTCGGGCCGCTGAGCCGTACGCGCCTCGGCCGGCCGGACCTCATCGTCGACGTCGGCAACGGGCTTCCGTTCCTCTCGCCCCTCTACGCCCGGTGCCCGGTCATCGCGCTGGTCCACCACGTGCACCGTGAGCAGTGGCCGGTCGTTCTCGGCCCGTGGCTGGCGCGGTTCGGCTGGTGGGTGGAGTCCTGGCTCGCTCCCCGCGTCTATCGCCGCTGTCAGTACGTGACGGTCTCCGGCGCGACCCGGGACGAGCTGGCGACGCTCGGCATCGATCCGGCGCGGGTGACGGTCGTGCACAACGGCACTCCGGAGATGGCCCTGCACGCCCCGGTGCCGCGGACCCCGCAGCCGTCCCTGGTCGTCCTCGGGCGCCTCGTCCCGCACAAGCAGGTGGAGGTGGCACTGCAGACGGTCGCCGCCCTGAGCGAGGAGCTGCCCGGCCTGCGGATGACGATCGTCGGCCAGGGCTGGTGGGAGCCGCAGCTACGCGAACTCGCCACCGAACTGGGCATCAGCGCCCAGGTGGAATTCGCCGGATTCGTCACCGATGAGGAGAAGGCCCGGCTGCTCGCGGAGTGCTGGGTGGCCCTGACGCCGTCACTCAAAGAGGGCTGGGGGCTGACCATCGTCGAGGCGGGTGCGCTGGGAACCCCGACGGTGGCGTTCCGCGGCGCCGGCGGGGTGGAGGAATCCCTCGTGGACTCCGAAACTGGATTTCTCGCCGAGGATCTCGACGACTACGTCGCCAAGGTGCGGCTACTGCTGACCGATGATGCGCTGCGGACGACCATGGCGGCCGCGGCTCGGCAACACGCGGGGCGGTTCACCTGGGCAGCGGCCGGCGCGGCGTTCGCGAGCCTCGTGGCGAGGCAGACGCGGACCGCACCGGCCCTCGTGCCGGAGGCTTCCTACTTGCTGCCGTAGAACGTGGGGAGCATACGGTTGCCGGCCTCGTCGGTGAAGGGCTGGCTGCCGTCCTTGGTGGCCTGCTTGACGGCCTCGGTGGGGGTGGGGCCGCCGAAGCTGTTCGCGAGCGCGGCCGAGCCGACAAGACCAAGCGCGACCGCAACCGCACCAGCGACAACCAACGGAAGTGCTTTGCGCATGGGGGACTTCCTCCTCCTGGGTAGGTGCGCGGACGTTACCACGCAGTAGGCTTCCAGCGAAGACCTGAAATTGCGACCAGGGCAACCGCCAGCGCCAGTGCACACGCACCGGTCACCGGCCAGAACGTATCACCGCCGTCGATGGCCGGCACGGCGTCGTTGGACAGCAGAATCAGATCCGGTCCGGCGTGCACGGTCCGCAATCCGGCGAGCTGCTCCGGCGGCACACCCGCGCCGTACGCCCGCTGCACCACCACCCAGCGCACCCCGGTCGCCGCTACCGGCTCCCCCGCCGCCAACCCGGCCCGCAGCGCCGCCATCCGCGGATTCTCGCCGCTGACGACGTACTCCCCGACCATCAGGGTGTCGTCGACGAGCACATCCGCGTCAAGGTACCGGGGCAGCGGATCCAGCACGGTGCGGCCATGGTTCCAGTCGTACGCCCGGTAGGCGCTCAGCGGCAGGGAGAGCACCTCACCCGGATCCGCGGCCACCCGCGCGGCCACCACATCCCAATCCGCGGGGTACTGCGCCGGACGCAACCGACCGCCTGCCCCGTACGCCAGATCCGGCATCAGCAGCACCGGCAGCAGCAACGCGCCGAGCAGCACCGACCGGCCGGCGAGGCGGTCGTCGGAGGCCCCGGCCGGTGACCGCTGCAGCGCGGCGTCCAGTCGGTCGGCGAGGCGTTCGGCACCGAGCGCGGCCGCGACGGCGAGCAGCAGGGCGTACGGCATCAGGAACTTCTGCCCGTCGCGAAGCAGCCCGCCGCCGGGGACGGCGGACACCAGCCACTCCAGCGCCGCGACACCGCCGGGAAGCACCGGCGCGCAGGCCAGCAGGAACCCGGCCGCCGCCGCCCCGGCCAGCCGCAGCGCCACCCCGCCCGGCCAGCGACGGTGCAGCAACCGCGCGCCGTACGCCGCCAGCACGACGATGACCAGCGTCCCGATCGGCGTCAGGAGCGACGCCCGGCTCGGCAGGGTCGTCTCGGCGTTCCAGATGCCACCGGTGCCCGCCAGCGAACCGAGGACACCGCTCCAGTCCGAACCGCGCGCCGCGAAGGCGAGCACCCCCGCCGGATCACTGCGCCCGTCGGCGCTGGTCACCAGCGCGGCCACCAGCCACGGGGCGTTCAGCAGCAGCACCGCCCCGCACGCCAGCGCGGCCGCCCTCCGGCGGGTCCGGCCCAGCAGCAGCGCCGCGGTCAGCCCGGCGGCGATCACCCCGCCGGTCGGGGTGACGGCCGCGGGCACGGCCGCGAGGACCAGCCTGGGCAGGGCGCCCGGCTGCCCCGCCCGCAGCGCGATCGCCGCCCGCACCAGCCAGGGCAGCGCCGCGTACGCCAGCAGCAGTCCCCACTGGCCGATCAGCAGCCGCTCGGCGAGGTAGGGCGTCCAGGCGTACCCGACCGCGGCGACAAGGACCGTCAACCGCCGTCGCCCGGGCACCAGCCGGCCGGCGCCGACGGCGGCGAAGAGGAGGATCCCGGCGAGGAGCAGGCGTTGCAGCAGCCAGCCCGGTACGACCTGGGTGGCGAGGGAGACCAGCGCGTCGAGTGGCACCGCCCTCGGCAGTGAGTCCCCCGGGGCGATCAGCTCGGCGCGCAGCGGCTGCCGCGGCACGAAGACCATGTCGTAACCGAGCACGTAGCCGGGACCGGCCAGCGGAGCGAGGACCGCGACGGCGACCAGGAGCCCGGTGCCGTACAGCCACAGCCGATCTCGCAGGGTTGACCTCCTCATTACGCTGACCGGGCGGAGCCCGGCGCATCGACTGTACGCGGGGGCCAGACGGCGCGGCAGCGCAGACGTGGGGCGAAGATGAGTGAAGCGGTGCGCCGCCGGCGCCTCGCGGCGCTGGGCACGGCGGGGCTCGCCGTCACCGCGGCCGGCGTGGTGGTCAACGCGCTGGCGTATGTGCTGCCGGTCATCGGCGCCCGGCAACTGGAGCCCGCTTCGCTGAGCGCACTGGCGACCCTGCTGGCCCTCGGGGCCATCCTGGGCGTGCCCGCCACCGGGCTGCAGATGGCGGTCGCGGTGCACCGGGCCCGACACGGCGCGGCCTCGGCCGCCACCTCCACCCGCCTCACCGTCGCCGTCACCGTCGGCACGCTCGCCGTGGTCCTTCCGGTCGCGACGGTCCTGCTGCGGCTCCCCGCGCACGCGACAGCTCTATTGGGCGTCATCACATGCTGCGTCGTGGTGGCCGGCCGGTGGGTCGGGGAACTCCAGGGTGACCAGCGGTTCCTGCGGCTGGCCGCGGGGATGGCGGTGCTGGCCGCCGGCCGGTACGGCGGCGTCGCCGTGGGGCTGCTCGCCGGGGCCGGACTGACCGGGGCACTGCTCGCCGGGGCGGCGGCGTCCGCGCTGGTCCTGCCGTTGCTGGCACAGCTGGCCCGCAACGGCGGCGCGGCGGGGAGCACCGGGCCGGGGAGTGCGGCAGCGGTGCCGGTCCGGGCGGTCTTCACCGCCGGCGGGGCGACCCTGGCCATGCTGGTGGTCTCCTACGCCGATCTGCTGCTCGCCCGGCGGTTCCTCGAAGCGGACGTTTCGGCGGCGTACGCCGTCGGCACCGTCCTGACAAAGGGGGCGCTCTGGGCGCCGCAGGTGGTCACCGTGCTCGTCCTGCCCCGCCTGGCGAAAGGTGACCGGCGCAGCCTCACCACCGCGCTGGCACTGGTCGCCGGTTTCGGTGTGCTGCTGGTGACGGCGTCGGCGCTCGCCGGGGAACTCGCCTTCGGGATCGCCGGGGGCGCGGCCTACACGGGGTTCGGCGGGTACGCCCCGATCTTCGCGGCGACCGGGGCGCTCTACGCGCTCGTCTTCGTGCTGGTGAACGCGCAGGTCGCCGCCGGGGCGCGCTGGCCCTCGGCGCCGCTGTGGGCCGGCACCGCCGGTTACACCGTGGCTGTGGCGACGGTCGTTCCGCAGACGCTCGCCGGCATCGCCGTGAGCGCCCTGGTCACCGCGGCGGCGATGACGGCCGCCACCGGGCTGCTGGTGCTACTGCGTTCCCGGCGGCCGGCCCCGGCAGGTGTTCTGGCGACACCCGATCCGCGCCCCGTCACCGAACCGGCGTCCACACGTTATCCACAGCGGTGAACTCCCCCGGCGACGCTCGCCAGGCCGGCCCGCCATCGCCACGAAATCGTACGAATCGACGGCTAACTGGGGCCCTGTAACGCCGAACGCCGTCACCGAGCCCGTCGGGGCGGGCCAGGAAGGCAGCTCGCAGGCAACTCCGGCCGCTGATTGTCCACAGGTTGTCCACAGCCTGACGGCGAGATGCGGCGCGGCGCTCAGCCGCTGCGGTAGAAGCGCTTCGCACCGGGATGCAGCGGCACCGGATCGGTGTCGGCGGCACTGGCCCGGTCGAAGTTGCGCCCCTCCGGATGGACCTCGCCGAGCTCCGCCTGATACATGAAAATCAGCCGGGTCAGCGACTCGACCAGGTCGTCCGGCAGCTCCGGGGAGACCAGGATCAGGTTCGCCACCGCCACCGTCGGCACGTCCCGCGCCGTGCCGTACGCGCTGCGCGGCAGCTCCGCCGCCGAGTAGACCGGACCGAAGCGCTGGTTGAGCCGCTCGGTGAGGTCGGCGATCGGCAGGAAGGTGACAGTGTCGCCCGCGGCGGCGAAGAGATCGGTGATACCCGGGGTGGGCAGGCCGCCGGACCAGAACAGGGCGTCCACCTCGCCGGCCCGCATCCGCTTGACCGTCTCCGGCAGGGAGAGCCGCAGCCGGGTGATGCCGGCGTCCGGGTCGATCCCGGCGACGGTGAGCAACCGGCCGGCGATCACGTCGGTGCCGGAGTTCGCCGATCCGGTGGAGACGCGCTTGCCGCGCAGGTCGGCGAAGGAGCCGATGCCGGCCGCCTTGCGCACGATCACGTGCGTGTAGTTGCGGTAGATGCGGGCGATTGCCTGCACCCGCTGTGGGCGTCCGGTGAAGGAGGCCCGCCCCTCGTATCCGTCGGCCGCGGTGTCGGCGAGGCTGAAGCCGATGTCCATGTCGCCATTGGCGATCCGTACGACGTTGTCGCCGGAGGCCCCGGTCGGTTCGGCGCGCGCCTGGTAGCCGTCGAGATGACGGGTGATGATGTCGGCGAGCCCGCCGCCGAGCTGGTAGTAGACACCCGTGGTGTTGCCGGTGCCCAGGTAGATCTGTCCACCGTGCCACCGTTCGGCGGCCTCGTCCTTGCCGCTGTCGGCGCAGCCTGCCGTCAGCAGCAGGGCCACGACCAGGGCCAGGGCGCTCCCGCGTCGCGCCCGCCTCATCGCCGCGCCGCCGGCTCCAGCGCCTCCGCCACGCGCTGCACCAGCATCGCCGTCTCGTACCCGACCTGCCCCAGGTCGCAGCCGGGAGCAGCGAGCACCCCGAGCAGCGCCCGGTCGCCGACCGACATCACCAGCATCACGCCACCGTCCATGTCGATGATCTGTTGCCGTACCCGCCCGGCCGACATCAGCCGGGCCGCGCCGATCGTCAGGCTCGCCAGGCCGCTGATCACCGCGGAGAGCTGGTCGGCCTGGTCGTGCGAAAGGTGTGCCGAGGAGGCGAGCCGCAGCCCGTCGCCGGAGAGCGCCACGGCGTGCGCGACGTCCGGCACCTGATCGGCGAAGCTGGTGAGCAGCCAGTCCAGACGGCCTTGCAACTGCTGATTCATTCCGATCTCTCCCGTTGGTTCGGCGGTGGATCACGGCGTAGGGCGGCGGAGACACCTGCGGCCAGCGCGGAGAGCCGGCTGCGTACCAGCTCCGGGTCGAGCGGATCGACGCGGGACGTGGTGGCCGGCGCCGGCTCGGGTGCGAGCTGCTCGCCGCGGTTGCGCCGGGGCAGCACCGGCCGCTGCCCGGCAACCGCGGGGGCGGTGGCGCCCCGCACCGATGTCGGCCAGGCGGGCAGGCTGGCGGCAGCCGGGGAGCGACCGCTGGTGACCGCCCCGCGGCCCGCGGCGGCAAGGGCGGCCGGGGGCGTGCCGACCGGCCGCACGATGATCGCGCGCTCGTCCGCCGGGCGGATCGAATCCAGCGGGGCGAGCGCCTCGGCGGGCACCCCCACGTACGCGATGACGCCCGCGCCGGTCGACTCCAGCTCCACCTGGAAACCGTTGCGGGCGGCGAGGTGGGCCACCACGTGCAGGCCCATGTGCCCGGCTGACCGGCTGGAGAGCCCGGCCGGCGCCGCGAGCAGACTGTTGATCTCGGAGAGGCGTTCGGGCCCGATCCCGATGCCCTGGTCGCAGACCCGGATCAGCAACGCGCCGTCGGAGACCCGGGCCTGCACCTGCACCGCCGCGGCCGGCGGCGAGAAGCTCGTCGCGTTCTCCAGCAGCTCGGCCAGCAGGTGCACCAGGCTGCCGACGACCCGGCCGCTGACCGCCACGTCCGGCAGCTCCACGGCGACCCGGTCGAAATTCTCGATCTCGGAGGCCGCCGCGGCCACCACTTCGGAGAGGTGGTGGCCGCCAGGCTGGCTGCGTGCCGGGTCGGCCCCGGCGAGCACCAGCAGGTTGTCGCCGTTGCGCCGCAACCGGGCGGCGAGATGGTCGAGGGCGAAGAGCCGGGCCAGCGCCTGCGGGTCCGTCTCGGCCTGCTCGTACTCCTCGAGCAGGCGCAGCTGCCGGGTGACCAGGGTGCGGATGCGGCGGGCCAGCGCCTCGGCGGTCTCCCGCAGGTCCAGCCGCAGCTCCGCCTGGCGCACGGCCAGGTCGACCGCCACCTGGTGCACCGAGGCGAACGCCTGGGCCAGCTGGGCGATCTCGTCGCGCCCCTGCGCGATCCGGGCCGTCGTGGCGGCCGCGGTGTCCTCGCCGGTGGCGGCACGTCCGCCACTCACGGCGGCGATGCGCTCGGGCAGTTCGGTGTCGGCGACGGTGAGCGCCGCCGACTGGAGCAGGTTCAACCGCCGGCTGATCCGCAGGGCGAGCAGCACCGCGGCGCCGAGGGCGGTCAGGGCGACCAGGGCGCTGCCCAGACCCGTGAGCCACGCCTGCCGCGCGGCCTGACCTGCCTGTTCGGCCGCGAGCCGGTCAAGGCGTTCGGAGAGTTCGAGGCCGAGCCGGTGATAGCCGCGGATCGTGCCGCTCTGGGCGACGTACCAGGCGTCGGCGTCCCCGGCGTCGACCCGCCGTCCCGGGTCGACCGCGAGAATCGCGTCGCTCATCCGCTCCGCTGTTCCCAGGTCCGGACCGGTCAGCAACTCGGACGCGAAGCGCCGCCCGTCGGCGCTGGCGATCTGGGCGAACTCGGCCTGCCGCTGGTCCTGCGCGCCGCGCAGCCGCGCCAGCGCGGTCAGCTCCGCGGTGGTCGCCCTTCCCCGCACGAGCACCCCGCCGACCAGGTCCCGCTCCAGGGCGGCCAGGTGCTCCCGGGCCGCACCGACGGCCACCTCCCGGGCCGCACCGGCCAGGTCGGCGTCGCGCAGCTGAGCCGGCAGCGCGTCGGCCACGGCCAGCAGCGCCTCAGCGACGTCCCGGTAGGCCGTGTCGGAGAATCCGCTGGCGGAGCTGCCGGTCGCCGTCTTGCGAGCGAGACCGAGGCGGCCCAGTTCGACGTCGGCAGCCTCGAGGACCGCGGTCAGCTCGGGAACCTCCTTGCCGGCGGCCAGCCGCGCCTCGCGGTAGCGCACGAGTTCCTGGTCCACCCGCTCACGCTGGGCGGTGACCAGCTGGCGGCCCGCGGTGCCGCCCCGGGCACGCAGCGCGGCCGTCTCGGCGTACTCCCGTTCCAGCTCGTGCACCAGCCGCACGGTCGCGGTCGCCGTGCCGGCGAGCACCCGGGCACGGCCGGCGTCGCCGGCGGTGCCGACCGCGCGGGAAGTCTGCACCGCGCCGAGCAACAGCAGACCGGCCGTCGCCACCACGATCGGAACGATCAGCTGGGTCCGTACCGACCGCAGCCACGCCGCGGATCGCGTGTGCCGGCCTGCCCCGATGATGGGCACCCGAGCCTCCAAAGCTTCGATTGATGGCGCCGGGCGGGCCGGCGAGGGTGTCCCGCCGGCCCGTACGGTTGCCGGGTCAGCCGGCGAACAGGTCGTCGAGCGCCTTGCGGGCGCCCCGGTGCACGGCCACGGGATCGGTCTTGTCGGCGGTCTCCAGGCTGATCCCACCGGCGGCGGCGTTCGCCTTGGCCAGCTCGTCCTTCTTCTCGAAGATGGCCTTGGTGACCGCGCAGGCGACGTTGGCGTCGAGGTTCTCCCGCACCAGCAGCACGTTCGGGACCACGATGGTGGCAACGTCGGCCGGGGTGCCGTAGACGTCCTTGCCGATCGTGCCGGTCTGGTACGCCGTGTTGATCTCGTTCATCTTAGGCAGCAGCGGCGTGATGTCGATGAACTTGACCTTGTCACCCTGGGTGGTGAACAGGTCGGTGACACCACCGGTCGGGATGCCGCCGGACCAGAAGAAACCGTCGATCGTGCCGTCCTTCATCCCGTCGACGGTCTTGGTGAGGTCCAGCCGCTGGGCCTTGATGTCGGCGGCCGGGTCCAGGCCTGCCGCCTGCAGCAGCCGGTTGGCGATCACCTCGGTGCCGGACTTCGGCGAGCCCGTGGAGATGCGCTTGCCCTTCATATCGGCCACCGACTCGATGCCGGCGTCGGCACGCACGATGACCTGCGTGTAGTTGTCGTAAATGCGGGCCAGCGCCTGCACCGGCTGCGGGCTGCCGAACGAGCCCTTGCCCTGCGCCGCGTCCGTGGCGGTGTCGAAGAGCGAGAAGGCGATGTCGTACTTGCCGGCCACCAGCTGCTCGATGTTCTGCACCGAGGCGCCGGTCTCCGCGGCGGTCGCCGTGACCTTGCCGCCGGTGGCGCCCGGCAGCTGGGTGGCGAGCGCGTTGCCGACGACGTAGTAGACGCCGGTGGCGTTACCGGTGGCGATGCCGAGGCGGGTATCGGCGGTCACCTCGCAGGTGACCTCGGTGGACGTGTCGTCGGTGGCGACGTTGTCCTGCCGGCCGCCGCAGCCGGCGAGTGCCGTCCCCAGCAGCGTCAGCATTCCCACTCCGGCGACGAGCCGTACGTTACCTGGCCTCACTTGGTTCCTCCCTCTACAACTGCCGGTTTCCCGGCAGGCAGCGGACCGGACTCTCCGGCCACGCGATGCCGAATCAGACAGGTGACGACCACGGCCGCGGCCAGGGTGAGGCCGACGGTGACCGGCAGCGGCTCCAGCCACAGCAGGACGACGCCGGCCAGCGCCAGCAGGGTCCGGGGCAGGGCGCCGATCGGCCCGGCGCCGAGCAGCCAGCCACCGGCGGCCGCGGCGAGCACGGCGACACTGACCGCCGAGACAAGCCCGGCGAAGAGGATCTGCCCGGCGCCGCCGATGCCGAGCAGCCCCAGCCCGGCGGGGGTGACCACGAAGGCGATCGGGGCCAGGTAGGCCGGGAGGGCGTAGCGCATGGTCTGCCACATCGTCGGGACCACCCGGCCGCCCGTGACGGCGGCGGCGGCGACCGCCGCGAGCGCGGTCGGCGGCGATGCCTCCGAGAGCACAGCGAAGTAGAAGACGAACATCGCGGCGGCCGGCGCCGCCACCCCCAGGTCAAGCAGCGCCGGGCCGACGATCACCCAGCCGATGACGAAGGAGGCGGTCACCGGCACGGCGAGCCCGAGCAGGGTCAGGGCGAACGCGGCGAGCAGCGCGGTGAGCGCGATGACCACCGCGGGGTGGTCCGAGACGGCGGCGGCGGCGTCGATCAGCAGCGCGGCGGTCTGCGGTCCCAGCCCGGTCTTGGTGGTGGTGGCGGTGATGATGCCCGCGGCCGCGCAGACCGCCGCGACACCGAGGACCCCGCGGGTGCCGGCGGCGAGCGCCTCCACCAGCCGCGTCGGCGTCAGCCGGTAGCGCCGGTCCAGGAAGGAGAGCAGCGCCGCCAGCAGGGTCGCGTAGACCACCGCCCGGAACGGGGTCTGCCCCAGCGCCAGGAAGAGCACGATGACCAGCAGCGAGCTGAAGTGGTAGCCGAAGCGCAGCAGCAGCCGCCACGGTGAGGCCGCCTCGACGGCGACCGCGCGGGCACCGAAGCGCCGGGAGTCGATCTCCACCGAGAGCAGGATGCCGAGGTAGTAGAGGAGCGTCGGCACCAGCGCCCAGCCGAGCACCGCCAGATAGGAGACCCCGAGGTACTCGGCGATGATGAAGGCCGCCGCGCCCAGTGTCGGCGGGGAGAGGATCGCGCCGACACCCGCGGCGGCGAGCATGCCGCCGGCGCGTTCGGCCGGGTAGCCGGCCTGGCGCAGGATCGGCCAGGTCACCGCGCCGATGCTGACCGTGGTCGCCGCGCCCGACCCGGAGACCGTGCCGAGCAGGAACCCGGAGGCGACCGCGGTCCGCCCGGCACCCGACCGGGACCGCCGGAAGGCCGCCACCGACAGCTCCACGAAGAACCGGCCCGCGCCGGAGAGGTCCAGCACCGCCCCGTAGATGGTGAAGAGCACGATGTACGTCGCGGCGACGTCCAGCGGCGTGCCGTAGAAGCCGCTGTCGGAGTTGTAGAAGGCGTCGATGAGCTGCTCGAAGTCGAGACCGGAGTGGGCCACGTCCCAGTTCTGCGGCAGCATGCCGCCGTAGTAGCCGTAGCCGAGGAAGACCAGGCAGACCACGGGCAGCACCCAGCCGGTGGTGCGCCGGCAGACCTCGAGCAGGAGCAGCAGCAGGATCGTGCCCATCGCCACGTCAAGCGGCGCCAGCAGTCCCTGCCGGTCGAGGAAGGCGGTGTACCCGCCGCCGCCGGAGCCGAGCGTCACCGGCAGCACCGGGTAGAGGCAGACCACCAGGGCGAACGCCGCGAAGACCCAGTCCAGCACCGACGGCCGGTTGGCACGCGCCTCGGCCGGCGGCCGGGTCAGCCGGGCGGGCAGGAGCCGGTGCAGCCAGCCGGGGGCGGCCAGCCCCGCCGGGTACGCCAGGAACGCCAGCGGCAGCACTCCCGCCAGGAAGAAGATCAGGTAGTACTTGCTGCCCTGCGAGAGCGGGTCGAAGACCTGCCAGAGGGCGAGCAGGGCGACAGCCGTCGCCAACCCCGTGACCAACAGGCCAAGCGGGCCGGTCAGCACCCGGCCGGGCTTCTCCTCCTCGAACTGCGCGGCGAGTTCCTGGCTCTCGCGGACGGCGGCGTCGACGGTCTCGCCGCTGATCCGGTGCACGCCGCTGGTCGCCGCGGGCGGGTCTCCGGCGTCGGTGGAGGGGGCGGGCGGGTCCGCGAGGAGATCGCCGCCCGGGCGGACGGCATCACCCTCGGCAGTCTCGCCGCTGCGCTTGGTCGATGGCACGGTTTCGCACAATACGCGGAAGATCGAAATAGGGAAGGCCCTACATATAGGTATTTAACAATGACCAGGTGAGAAGGGGGGACGTCCACGAGCATCCCCGTGCCAGGTCGCCGCCGACCTCCACATCGCCACACCCGGGCACTGGACAGTGACGCCCGCCACACCCGAGACTGGCGGGGTGGCCGCCCACAGCGATCCGCCAGACCGCACCGAGGCGCTGCCACCGCGTACCCGGGTGGTGCTCGCCGAAGCCGGCCGCGGTGCCGCCCGCGCGCAGGCCCACACGGAGCTGACCCAGCAGACCCGCGTCGGCGAGGCGCTGGTGCGCGGCCTGGTCCGCGCCCAGCTGACGCTCGCCCTGCGGCTGTCGCTGGTGGTGGCGATCGGCCTCGGCGGGCTGCCGCTGCTCTTCACCGCCGCCCCGGCCGTCGGCCGGGCGCAGCTGCTCGGGATCCACCTGCCGTGGCTGCTGCTCGGCGTCGGCGCCTTCCCGTTCCTGGTCGCCGTCGGCTGGGCGTACGTGCACCTCGCCCAGCGCAACGAGCAGGACTTCACCGACCTGGTCGCGCGACCGGAACGTTAGATGCCCAACCAGTACGTCGTCCCGGCGATCGTGGCCGTCACCCTGCTGACCGTCGCCATCGGCTTCTACGGGCTCAAACTGGCCCGGACCACCTCGGACTTCCTGGTCGCCTCCCGTACGGTCAGCCCCACCTGGAACGCGGCGGCGATCGGCGGGGAGTACCTCTCCGCGGCGTCCTTTCTCGGCATCGCCGGCCTGATCCTGCGTGACGGCGTCGACATGCTCTGGTACCCGGTCGGGTTCGCCGCCGGCTACCTGGCGCTGCTGCTCTTCGTCGCCGCGCCGCTGCGCCGCTCCGGCGCGTTCACCCTCCCCGACTTCTGCGAGGTCCGGCTCGGTTCGCGGCGGCTGCGTGCCCTGGCCACCGTCTTCGTCATCTTCATCGGCTGGTTCTATCTGGTGCCGCAGCTGCAGGGGGCGGGGCTGACGCTGCAGACGGTGACCGGGGCGGCGTACCCGGTCGGGGCCCTGGTGGTCGCCGGGGTGGTCATCGCGAACGTGGCGCTCGGCGGGATGCGGGCGATCACCCTGGTCCAGGCGTTCCAGTACTGGCTGAAGCTGACCGCGCTGGCCGTACCGGCGATCTTCCTGGCGCTGCAGTGGCAGGCCGACGCCCGCCCGCCGGTGACCCCGCTCGACGGACCGGTCTTCCGGACCGAGACCACCGTCGTGGTCTCCGACGCCGCGACCCTCACCCTCCCCGACGGCCGGACCCGGGAGGTACACCCCGGCGACGAACTCTCCTTCGCCGCGGGTGACCCGGTGCCCGGGGTCTCCGGGGCGGCGACCGACGCGGCCGGCTGGCTGCTGCCGAACGGCGCCGGTGACGGCGACGGGGCGATCTTCGGCACGTACTCGCTGATCCTGGCGACGTTCCTCGGCACGATGGGGCTGCCGCACGTACTCGTGCGCTTCTACACCAACCCCGACGGCGCGGCGGCCCGCCGGACCACGCTGGTGGTGCTCGCCCTCGTCGGCGCCTTCTATCTGCTCCCCACCGTCTACGGGGTGCTGGGGCGGATCTACACGCCGCAGCTGCTGGTCACCGGCCAGACCGACGCGGTGGTGGTGCTGCTGCCCGGCGCGGCCCTCGGCGACGGCACCACCGGCCGGCTGCTCACCGCACTGGTGTCGGCCGGCGCCTTCGCCGCCTTCCTCTCCACCTCGTCCGGGCTGCTCACCAGCGTCGCCGGGGTGATCTCCACCGATGTCCTCGGCGACGGCTCGGTGCGGAGTTTCCGGCTCGCCACGGTGATCGCCGGCGTGGTGCCGGCCGTCCTGGCCCTGAACGTCTCCGGGCTGGACATCTCGCAGGTGGTGGGGCTTGCGTTCGCGGTCGCCGCCTCCAGCTTCTGCCCGCTGCTGGTGCTCGGCATCTGGTGGCGCGGGCTGACCGACCTGGGGGCCGCCGCCGGCGTGCTGGCCGGCGGCGGCGCCGCGGTCGGCGCGGTCCTGGTGACGGTGCTCGGGCCGCCGCTGACCGGCTGGCCGGCCGCGCTCACCGCACAACCGGCCGCCTGGACGGTGCCGCTGGCCTTCACCGTGATGATCGCGGTGTCGCTGGCCACCCGCCGCCGCGTCCCGGTCGACGTCGGCTCGACAATGCTGCGCCTGCACGCCCCCGACGCCCTGCGCCTGCCCGGCAAGGCAACGGTGTGAGCAGCCGGCCGGCGACGATCCGGCGCCGGCCGCAGCCGGTGACGATCAGCGCCGGACGACGCGTGACCGGGTGGACCCGCGGCTGATGTCCTGAGGTCCGTCGCGGGGAGGAGAACAAGATCGTCCCCTCGCCTGAGCTGCGCCGACGCCCCACCGGATACGGTCGTAGGCATGACTGGTGAGCACCCCGCCCTGACGCTCCGGGGTCTGGCGAAAAGCTTCGACGGCAAGGTCGCCGTCGGCGGCGTCGACCTGGACGTGCCGGCCGGATCCTTCTACGGGCTACTCGGCCCCAACGGCGCCGGCAAGACCACCACGCTGTCGATGGCGGTCGGGTTGCTGCGGCCCGACATGGGCCAGGCGGTCGTGCTCGGGCACGACGTCTGGGCCGACCCGGTGCAGGCGAAGCGGCTCTTCGGGGTGATGCCCGACGGCGTACGGCTCTTCGACCGGCTCAGCGGCGCGGAGCTGCTGGCGTACCAGGGGCTGTTGCGCGGGATGGACCCGGCGGAGGTGGACCGGCGGGCGGCGGAGCTGCTGGACGTGCTCGCGCTCGGCGACGCCGGGCGGACCCTGGTGGTGGACTACTCGGCCGGGATGAAGAAGAAGATCGGGCTGGCCTGCGCGCTGCTGCACGGGCCGCGGCTGCTGGTGCTCGACGAGCCCTTCGAGGCGGTCGATCCGGTCTCGGCCGCGCTGATCCGCGACATCCTGCTCCGCTACGTCGCCGGCGGCGGCACCGTGGTCTTCTCCAGCCACGTGATGGAGGTGGTGGAGCGGATCTGCACCCACGTGGCGATCCTGGCCCAGGGCCGCATCCAGCGCTTCGGCACCCTCGACGAGGTCCGCGGGCAGCGGCGGCTGGAGGAGGTCTTCGTCGAGGTGGTCGGCGGACGGACGGCGACCGGCGAGGAGCTGTCGTGGCTCTCCCGGTGAGCACCTCGGCCGCCCCGACGACGGCGACCGCACCCCGGCCGGTCTCGGCACGGCACTTCGCCCGGTTGAAGCTGCGGGTGATGGCGAACGGCTTCCGCGGGCAGACCGCGAAGGTCGTCCTCTTCGTGCTGGGTCTCATCGGCGGGCTCTGGTTCGCCGCCATGGGCTTCTTCCTGCTGCTCGCCACCGGCGCCACCGACAACCCGAACGTGGCCGTGATCGGCGCCGGGCTGGGCGGCGCCGTGATCGTGCTCGGCTGGGTGCTGCTGCCGCTGGTCTTCTTCGGGGTGGACGAGACCCTCGACCCGGCCCGGTTCGCGCTCCTGCCGCTGACCCGCCGCACCCTGGTGACCGGCCTGCTCACCGCCGCCCTGATCGGGGCGCCGGCGCTGGCGACGCTCCTCGCCACCGGCGGCCTGGTGGTCGCCGCCGGGCTGCTCGGCGGGCTCGGCGCGGCGCTCGTCGCGGCGGTCGGGGTGGTCGGTGGGGTGCTGCTCTGCGTGGCGGCCAGCCGCGCGGTGACCAGTGCCTTCGCCGGCATGCTCCGCTCCCGGCGGGTCCGGGACCTGGCCGCGGTGCTGCTGGCCGTGCTCGCGGCGCTGCTCGCTCCGCTGCAGTTGCTGCTGATGCGCGGCGCCGAGGGCGCCGACTGGGACCGGGTCGCCGACGTCGCCCGGATCGTCTCCTGGACCCCGATCGGGGCGCCCTACACCGCTGGGCTGGAGGTCGCGCAGGGCCGCTGGTGGGCGGCGCTGCTCAAGCTCGCCGTCACCGCCGTCACCATCGCGGTGCTGCTGGTCTGGTGGAGCCGGACGATGGAGTCGGCGATGGTCGGCACCGCCTCGGCCGGCCCGGCCGCGAAGCCGGCGTCGGCGGGCAGCTCCGCGGTCGGCGCTCTCTTCCCCCGGCTGCTCGCCCGGCTGCCCCGCAACCGGTTCGGCGCGCTGGTCGCCCGGGAAGCCCGGTACTGGTGGCGGGACGCCCGCCGCCGCTCCGGGCTGATCACCCTCGCGGTGATCGGCGTCTTCGTCCCGGTGATGATCAACCTCGGCGGCACTTCGGGGATGAACGACGCGCTGAGCGGATCGGATGTCGATGTCTCACCGCTGCTCTTCAGCCTCTCCATGGTCTTCGTCGGCACGATGGCGGCACTGAACCTGGCGAATCAGTTCGGCTACGACGGCAGCGCGTACGCGGCGAACGTCATCGCCGGGGTGCCGGGGCAGACCGAGCTGCGGGCCCGGTTCGTCGCCTACTCGCTCTACATGGTGCCGCTGCTGGTTCTCATCGCACTGCTGCTGCCCTTCGTGCTCGGCGAGCCGGCCTGGGCCGGGGTCGCCGCCGGAACCCTGCTCGCCTCGTACGGCGCCGGTCTGGGGGTCAACGCGCTGGTCTCGGTGATCGGGGCGTACGACCTGCCGGAGACGAGCAACCCGTTCGCGATGAACACCGGCGCGGGAATGACCCGCAGCCTGCTGAGCATCGTGGCGCTGCTCGCCTCGGTGGTCGCCACAGTGCCGCTGCTGCTGGCGAATGTCCTGCTCCCCGGCTTCTGGCTCTGGCTGGCCCTGCCGGCCGGGCTGACGTACGGCGTCGGGGGCGCGCTGCTCGGCGCGTACATCGCCGGTGACCGGCTGGACCGGCGGATGCCGGAGTTGCTGCACGCCGTGACGCCCCGGCGCTGAGCGGGCCACAATGTTTCACGTGAATCCAGAGCCGGGCGCCCAGATCCATCACACCGATCCCTTCGCGACGCCGCAGCAGGAGCGCTCCCCGGCCCGCCGGCTGCGTGGGCGGCTCGCCGCCCCGGTGACGCTCTGGACCGCACCCGGCCCGGCCGGACTGACCGTCTCATCCACCCTGGTCGCCCAGGGTGAGCCGGACCGGTTGCTCGGCCTGGTCGACCCGGAGTCGGACTTCTTCGACGCCGCGGTCACGGCCGGCTGCTTCGCGGTGAGCGTGCTCGGCCCGCCCCACCGGCAGCTCGCCGACCGGTTCGCCGGGCTCTTCCCCTCGCCCGGCGGCCTCTTCGCCCTCGACGAGTGGACCGAGACCGCGTACGGGCCGGTGCCCGCCGACGCGAGCGCCTGGGCGGCCTGCCGCCTCGACTCGGTACGCGAGTTCGGCTGGTCGCAGCTCGTCGAGGCGACCATCATCGACGCCACCGTCGGGGAGCGGGCCGTCCCGCTGCTGCACCACCGCGGCCGTTACCGGGAACTGCCCGACTGAGTCCTGGCCGGCCCGGCCGCGACCCCCGGCCCGCCCTCATCCCGGTCCCGCCACCACCGATGCGCCGAACGGCGGGGCGCCGTCAGTGGGCGCAGCCAGGACGCCGTTCGGCGCAGCTGCCGCCCGAGGGCGCGATCACCCGTTCCGGCCCGGCCCGGCGGCTCCATACCGTGCGCCCACCTCCCAGATGAAGGTGGTGATTCACGCATGTCCACGGATACCCCCGCCCCGACCGAGTCGGTCGCGCAGCGGTACGTCGCCGCCCAACGCTCGGACGACTTCGTCCAGCTGCGCCGTACCCTGCGCCGGTTCGTCTTCCCGATGACCGCGGCGTTCTTCGGCTGGTACGCCCTCTACGTGATCCTGTCGGCGTACGCGCGCGACTTCATGGCCACGAAGCTGATCGGCAACATAAACGTGGCCCTGATCTTCGGGCTGCTGCAGTTCGTCTCCACCTTCCTGATCGCCTGGGTCTACGCCCGTTACGCCGGGCGCAGGATCGACCCGCTCGCGGACCGGGTCCGCGCCGACATGGGGGAGGTGACCCATGAGCACGGTCCGCGCGGCTGAGGCCACGGCGGTGCTCGCGGCCGAGGCCGGGAACGCCAACACCGCCCGTACGCTGACGATCGTCCTCTTCGTCCTGCTGGTCGTCGTCACCCTCGGGCTGACCATCTGGGCCAGCCGGCAGACCAAGACGGCGACGGACTTCTACGCCGGCGGGCGTTCCTTCTCCGGCTTCCAGAACGGCATGGCGATCGGCGGCGACTACATGTCGGCCGCCTCGTTCCTCGGCATCGCCGGCATCATCGCCCTCTACGGTTACGACGGCTTCCTCTACTCGATCGGCTTCCTGGTCGCCTGGCTGGTGGCGCTGCTGCTGGTGGCGGAGCTGCTGCGCAACTCGGGCCGCTACACGATGGCCGACGTGCTGGCGTTCCGGATGCGGCAGCGTCCGGTGCGGACAGCGGCGGCGGTCTCCACCATCACCGTTTCGATCTTCTATCTGCTGGCGCAGATGGTGGGGGCGGGCGCGCTGGTGGCGCTCCTGCTCGGCATCAAGCCCGACACCACATTCCTCGGCATGAGCGCCGACACCGCCAAGGTCGCCACGATCATCCTGGTCGGCGCCCTGATGATCATCTACGTCACGGTCGGCGGGATGAAGGGCACCACCTACGTGCAGATCATCAAGGCGGCGCTGCTGATGGGCGGCACGCTGGTGATGACGCTGCTCGTGCTGGCGCACTACGACTTCAACCTCTCGGCGCTGCTCGGCGACGCCGCCGGCGCCTCCGGCAAGGGCGACGCCTTCCTCGAGCCGGGGCTGCGGTACGGAGTCGAGGTCGCCGGCAACGCCCAGCAGACCTTCTACAACAAGATGGACCTGCTCTCCCTCGGTGTCGCGCTGGTGCTCGGCACCGCCGGGCTGCCGCACATCCTGATCCGCTTCTACACGGTCCCCACGGCGAAGGCCGCCCGCAAGAGCGTGCTCTGGGCGATCGGCATCATCGGCACCTTCTACCTCTTCACCCTGGCGCTGGGCTTCGGCGCGGCGGCGCTGGTCGGACGGGATGCGATCGTCGCCCAGGACACGGCGGGCAACACCGCAGCCCCGCAGCTGGCCGAGGCGCTCGGCTTCGACTTCTTCGGCGGGGAGATCGGCGGGGCCGCGATGCTGGCGATCATCGCCGCGGTCGCCTTCGCCACCATCCTCGCCGTGGTCGCCGGGCTGACCCTGGCGTCGTCGTCGAGCCTGGCGCACGACTTCTACGCCAACGTGGTCAAGAAGGGCCAGGCCTCGGAGCGGCAGGAGGTCCGGGTGGCCCGGATCTCGGCGTTCGGCATCGGCGCGATCGCGATCGTGTTGTCGATCTTCGCGCAGAGCCTGAACGTGGCGTTCCTGGTCGCGCTCGCCTTCGCGGTCGCCGCCTCGGGCAACCTGCCGGCGATCCTCTACAGCCTCTTCTGGAGGCGGTTCAACACCAGCGGCGCGGTCTGGGCCATCTACGGCGGCCTGATCGCCGCGGTCGGCCTGGTCTTCTTCTCCCCGGTCGTCTCCGGGGCGCCGACGTCCATGTTCCCGGACTCGGACTGGCAGTGGTTCCCGCTGTCGAACCCCGGTCTGATCTCGATCCCGGTCGGCTTCCTCTGCGGCTGGATCGGCACGATCATCTCCAAGGAGAACGACGCCGACAAGTACGCCGAGCTGGAAGTTCGCTCCCTGACCGGCGCCGGAGCGCACTGAGCGGGAACTCCTCGCGCGCGGCGTCACCGCGGGCCCCCGTCGGCGTACCGCCGATCGGGGGCCCGCGGCCGTCGTGCCGCCGGTCCCGGTCTCCCGCTTCGGTACGCTGACGGCATGAACGTCACCCCGCGATTCGGTCCCGATCACCGCGTGCTGGTCTCCGGCGGCGCCGGCTTCGTCCCCTCACACCTGGTGGACTCACTGATCGGACGCGGCTGCACCGTCGTGGTGGTCGACAACTTCGTCACCGGCTCGAAGGAGAACGTCGCCCACCTCGTCGACAACCCCCGCTTCACGCTGGTGGAGGCCGACGTCACCGAAGGGCTGCCGGTCCACCACCCGGCCCTCGCCGAGCGCTTCGACGCCGTCCTGCACATGGCCTCCCCGGCCAGCCCCACCGACTTCGCCGTGCTGCCGATCGAGATCCTGCGGGTCGGTTCGCTCGGCACGCTCCACCTGCTCGACCGGGCACTGGCCGACAACGCCCGCTTCCTGATGGCCTCGACCTCCGAGGCGTACGGCGATCCGCTGGTGCACCCGCAGCCGGAGAGCTACTGGGGCAACGTCAACCCGATCGGCATCCGCAGCGTCTACGACGAGTCGAAGCGCTTCTCCGAGGCGGCGACGATGGCGTACCAGCGCCACCGTGGCCTCGACGCCGCCATCGTGCGGATCTTCAACACCTACGGCCCGCGGATGCGCCCCGACGACGGACGGGCCATCCCGACCTTCATCAGCCAGGCGCTGCGCGGCGAGCCGCTGACCGTGCACGGCACCGGCACCCAGACCCGCTCGATCTGCTACGTCGACGACCTGGTCCGCGGCATCCTGGCGCTGCTCGACTCCGGCGAGACCGGACCGGTCAACTGCGGCACCGAGCACGAGCTGACCATGCGCGAGCTCGCCGAGCTGATCGTGTCGCTGACCGGCAGCACGTCGGAGGTTAAGTTCGTCACCCGCACCGCCGACGACCCCGAAAAGCGTCGCCCGGATCTCACTCTCGCCCGTGAGCTGCTCGGATACGCCCCGCAGGTCGCGCCCGAAGACGGCCTGCGCCGCACCATCGAGTACTTCCGTACCCGTTTGGCGTAGCAGGGCGGCGCGACAACCGCAACGGACACGACCCTCGCCGACAGGCGGGACGGGCATGGGCTACGTACCCTGATTGACATGCCTGCCGCGAGGTCCGACCAGCCGTACGCCGACGATTCCCGGCGGCGCCCCCACGCCGCCGCCGGACGGGCGAGCGTGCGAGCCGACGAGCGGCGCGGGCGCGTCCGCGGCGCCGCGCCGGCCCAGCGCGCCGACGAGCGGTACGACGAGGACTTCGACGGCGGTGGGCCCCGCGGCCCCGGCGGGCCCGGTGGCCGGGGCGGCTCCGGGGACGGCGGACGCCGCGGCCCGAAGCCGCGCTGGGGGCGGATCGCCCTGGTCGCCGTGCTGGCGCTGGCGCTGGTCGCCGGCCTCGGCGGCTGGTTCTACGCGCGGGGTCTCAATGACGATCTGGCCCGCACCGACCCCTTCGCCGGGCTCACCGATGGGCGGCCCGCCAAAACGGTCGAGGGCTCGCTGAACATCCTGCTGGTCGGCACCGACTCGCGGGACCCGGACGCCCCGATCAACGAGTCGAGCCAGTGGCGCGCCGACACCGTCATCCTGATGCACATCCCGTCGGACCACTCGGCGGCGTACCTGGTCTCGATCCCGCGTGACCTGTACGTGCCGATTCCCGCCGATGCCGGCGCGACCTGCGACTCCGGCAACCGGGCCAAGGTCAACGCGGCGTTCGCGTGGGGCGGCCTGCCGCTGGCGGTACGCACCGTCGAGTGCTTCACCGACGTGCGCATCGATCACGTCGCGGCGATCGACTTCGGCGGCTTCAAGGAGGTGACCGACGCGCTCGGCGGGGTGGAGCTGAAGGTCGAGCGGACCATCACCTCGATCCACAAGCCCTACCGCACCTTCGAGAAGGGCACCCGGAACATGAACGGCGCCGAGGCGCTGGACTGGATCCGGCAGCGCAAGCAGTTCCCGGACGGCGACTTCGCCCGGATGCGCCACCAGCAGGAGTTCCTCAAGGCGCTGATGGACAAGGCGGCGAGCACCGGCACGCTGACCAACCCGGCCCGGCTGAACTCGTTCCTCAAGGCCGTGACGGCGGCGGTGACGGTCGACGAGGGTTTCTCGCTGACCGACATGGCGCTGCAGTTCCGCAATCTGCGCAGCGACAACCTGCACTTCGTCACCAGCCCGCACCTGGGCAGTCAGACGATCAATGGCGAATCGGTGGTGGTCTCCGACCGGGAACAGGCCCTGACCATGTATCAGGCGATCGGCGGCGACAAGATGGCGCAGTGGATGCGCAGTCAGGAAGAGTCCAAGTCGTCCCCGACCCCCGGCGCCAATTAGTCGCGGCATCATCGCTGACTGTGGTTAACCTGAGAAAGACTGCCGGGGAGGGTGGGGAAAACTGTCCGAACAGTTGATGGCCGGACAATTCCCATTTGGTGTGACTGCTCCGTAAGGTTGGTTCGCCCCCCAAGACAAACGCGCCCTGGAGCAGCATGTCGGTTCAGACCCGCCCTTCGTCGCGCACCTCGACGGCCGCCGCTGCCCGCGTGTCGCAGCAACCGCGATCCGCATCGAAGCGGAGCGGCCCTCCCGGCCCCCCGGCCGGTGGCAAGCGCAAGAAGTCCAAGGGCGGCAAGGACCCGATGTGGGCCCGCCTCCTGCTGATCTTCGGCGCCGTGCTGATGGTGGTCAGCGGCGCCTCCATCGTCGGGGCCAAGACGGTGATCAACCAGGCCACCAAGGACATCAAGACCGGCAGCCTGATCGGCGACGCCGGCAAGTCCAGCGCCGAGGGCGGTGACGACCTCAAGGGCCCGATCGACCTGCTCCTGCTCGGCGTCGATGTCCGCGCCGACTGGGACGCCTCCGATGTGCGGGCCGACACCATCATCGTGCTGCACATCCCGGCGACCCACGACGCGGCGTATCTGATCTCCATTCCGCGGGACACCAAGGCGGACATCCCAGGCCACGGCACGGACAAGATCAACTCCGCCTTCCACTTCGGTGCCCAGAACGGCGGCGGCTGGGAGGGGGGCGCCCAGCTGATGGCCAAGACCATCAAGGGTCTGACCGGGGTCAGCTTCGACGGCGCCGCGATCATCAACTTCGGTGGCTTCCGCAGCATCGTCAACGCCCTCGACGGGATCAAGGTCTGCGTCAAACAGCCCATCACCTCCGCGCACATGATGCGGGTGGAGGGCGAGGGCGTCATGGCGCTGGCCAAGGCCCGGGAGAGCGGCAAGCCCTACCAGCCGGTGAGCTACAAGAAGGGCTGCCAGAAGATGAACGGCTGGCAGGCGCTGGACTTCTCCCGGCAGCGCAAAGGAATGGAGAACTCCGACTACGGCCGCCAGCAGAACCAGCAGCAGGTGATCAAGGCGATCGCCAAGAAGGCCACCGAGAGCGGCGTCGTCTCCAACCCGATGAAGGTCCAGGCGCTACTCAAGGCCGCCGGCGAGTCCCTGGTGCTCGACACCGGCAACATCGCCATCGAGGACTTCGTCTACGGTCTGCGCGGCGTCGGCGGTGGCGAGATGACCATGCTGCGCACCAACGGCGGCAACTTCAACGGCGACGGCATCACCTTCGAGTTCCTGGACGAGACCACCATGGGCATGTTCCAGGCCATCAAGTCCGACACCCTCGCCGAGTACGTCTACAACAACCCCAGCGTGCTGTCCGACCGCAAATAACGCACCGCCCCGCCCGCGTCCACCACTGCACTGCCGGTGCACGAGGCGGCAGTTCCCGGACGCCAATCGGCGCGATCGGGGCCGGTGCGGGCTGCCGCGCCCGTAGCCTCAGGTGAGAAGTGCTCACCCTCCGGCCTCGGGAGTGCGCCACGTCCAGATCCGCACGCGGGCGCCAGCCCGGCCCAGCCGGTCCGCCGGCCGGCGCCGGGCCACCGGACCGGCGTTCCCGCTGGCCGCGCCGACTGCTCCGCCTCGGGGGCGTCCTGCTGATTCTCGCCGTGCTCGGTGGGGTCGGCTTCTGGCAGATCGTCGAACGCTACGACCGCGCCCTCACCAAGGAGGAGCTGCTCAACCCGGAGGCCCGCCGCAAGCCCAGCGCCGCCTCCGGGCCGCTCAACTACCTGCTGATCGGCTCCGACGAGCGCCCCCGTCAGACCAGCGACGACCAGCGCTCCGACACGATCATCATCGCCCACGTACCGAAGGGGATGGACCGGGCGTACCTGGTCTCGGTGCCGCGCGACCTGCTGGTGCAGATCCCCTCGGCGCCGAACGGCTACCCCGGCGGCACCGACAAGATCAACGCCGCCTTCCAGGCCGGCGGCACCGACCAGGGCGGCACCCAGCTGCTCTCGGCCACCCTGACCAACCTCACCGGGCTCCGCTTCGACGGCGCCGCTCTGATCAACTTCGAGGGCTTCAAGAAGGTCGTCGACCTCCTCGGCGGGGTGCGGATGTGCGTCGACACCGAGGTCCGCTCGATCCACACCAACGCCGTCTTCACCCCCGGCTGTCACGAGATGAACGGCGCCCAGGCGCTCGACTTCGCCCGGCAGCGGTACGGCCTGCCCGGCGGCGACTACGACCGCCAGCGCCACCAGCAGCAGCTGCTCCGCGCGATCATGGAACGTGCCGGCGCCGCGGACGTGGTCGGCAACCCGGTCAAGCTCGACCAGGTGCTCCGGGCCGCCGGCTCGGCGCTGACCGTCGACACCAACGGCGTACCGGTGGAGAGCCTCGCCTTCTCGCTGCGCGGACTCCGCTCCGACCAGATCTCCGGCGTCCAGCTCCCCTCCTACCCGGAGGAGGGGTACGGCATCTCGTACGTGCGGCTGGACCCGTCCGGGGACGGACTCTTCGCGGCGCTGCGCGAGAACCGGGTGCGGGAATGGGCCGAGGCGAACCCACGCTGGGTCAATCGCCTCTGAACCCGCACGGTGGGTCGATCGTCTCTGGACCCGTACGGTGGGTCGATCGCCACCGCGCCGCCGACGCTCTACTCTTGGTAACCGTGTTCGGACCCCAGATCCCCAGCATCGCCGTCACCGACGTTGACGACCAGGCGTACCTGCTCGACGTACGCGAACCCGACGAGTGGGCGGCCGGCCACGCGCCCGGCGCGCACCACCTGCCGATGATGGAGCTGCCCGCCCGGCTCGCCGAAGTGCCGGCCGACGCCGAGGTGGCGGTCATCTGCCGCTCCGGCGGCCGCTCCGCACAGGTGGTGGGCTACCTGCTCAACAACGGCTGGGAGCAGGTGCGCAACGTCGACGGTGGCATGCGCGCCTGGGCCGCCGCCGGACGCCCGATGGTCAGCGAGAGCGGCGAACCCGCACACGTGCTCTGACCGCGACCCGATCATGACCGAACCTCTGGTCTTCGCACACCGCGGCTCCTCCGCGGCGCTGCCCGAGCACACCCTCGCCGCGTACGAACGCGCCCTCGACGAGGGCGTCGACGGGCTTGAGTGCGACGTGCGGCTGACCCGCGACGGGCACCTGGTCTGCGTCCACGACCGGCGCCTGAACCGCACCAGCAACGGCCAGGGCCTGGTCAGCGCCCGTACCCTCGCCGAACTCGACGCCCTCGACTTCGGCTCCTGGCATCCCGGCTGCACCGAGGAGGCCGGCGGCGAGGTGCCCGTCACCGTCGACCCGGCCCGGACCCGGCTGCTCACCCTGGCCCGGCTGCTCGACACGGTCCGCGCCGCCGACCGCCCGCTGCGGCTGCTGATCGAGACGAAACACCCCACCCGGTACGGCGCCGAGGTCGAGCAGCGACTGGTCAAGCTGCTGCGCCGCTACGAACTCGCCGAACCGCGCGACGGCGATCCGCTCCGCGTCACCGTCATGTCCTTCTCGCCGCTGGCCCTGCGCCGCGTCCACGCCCTGGCCCCCACCCTGCCGACGGTGCTGCTGCTGGAGGTCGTGCCGCGCTGGCTCAAGCTGGGCCGGCTTCCCTTCGGCACCCGCATCGCCGGACCCGGTATCGGTCTGCTGCGCGCCCGTCCGCAGCTGCTGCCCGCGGTGCGGCAGGCCGGCAACGACGTCTACGTCTGGACCGTCAACGACCCGGCCGACCTGGAGCTGGTCCTCGACGGCGGCGTCGAGGGGATCATCACCGACCGGCCGCGGCTGGTCCTGGACCGGCTGGGGCGCTGACCGGCTCGGGGCCGACCGGCTGGGCCGCCGACCGGTTGCGGCGTGACCGGTTGCGGCGTGACCGGTTGCGGCGTGACCGGTTGATGCCAAAGCACGACCGAGAGGGCAGACTCGACCCGTGGCCGCTCGCCCCGATTACGACTCGCTGATCGCCGGGCATACCGTGGTGATCGATATGATCAACGCCGGCGAATGGGGACTACCGGTGCTCGGCCGGCTCCTCGAGGTACTCCAGGTCAGCACCGACGCGATCGGTACGGCCTTCGTCGAATACGGCCCCCAGGGCGGACGTACCGTCGCCGCCACCGGTGCGGTCGCCTGGGCCCGGGGACGTCCGGTGCCGCCCTCCGAGGCGCACCCGACGGTGCTGATGGCCGGCGAGCGGGTGCGGCTGGTACCGGTCGGCTCGTTGCCGGCGGATCTCGCCGCCGAATTCACCGGCCGTGGGCTGGGACCGATGCTGGTTACCCGCGTCGAGATCGGCGGACTGCTCGTCGGCAGCCTGCACACCGTCTACCCGGCCGGTCCCGAGCTGCGCGCCACCGACCACGAGCGGATCCTGGCCTACTTCGCCGCCTGCATCGCGCACCTGTACGGCGACCAGAACGGGCTGCCGGCGCAGGGGGACGGCCGACTGCTCGCCGCGCTCACCGAAGGGCTGGCGGTGGTGGACAGCAGCGGGCTGGTGCAGCTCTGGAATCCCGCCGCCACCACCATCACCGGTCGCACCGCCGCCGAGGTGCTGCAGCAGCCGCTGCCGTTCGCGCCACCGGCGCCGGGTGAGGTAGCCGACCAGCAGCTGCCCAACGGCAACTGGATCACCGTCACCACCAACCGGCTGCCCGGCCCCGACGGACGGCGGATCGTCAGCTTCCGCGACATCACCGAGCAGTACCTGCGCGCCCACGACCGGGACCTCTTCCTCGCGATGACCAGCCACGAGCTGCGTACGCCGGTCACCGTGATCAAGGGGTACGCCGACACCCTGACCCGGCACTGGGACTCCCTCGACGAGACCGAACGACGCCGGGCCGCCGAGGTGATCGGGCAGCGGGCCGGCGAGCTGGCCCGGCTCGTGGACCGGCTCCTCGCCTCCACCGACGCCGCCGAACCCGCCGCCGGGGCAGTGGCCGGGTCGTACGACCTGGCGGCGGCGCTGCGTACCGCGGTGGACGAGCTCCCCGCGGACCTGCGGGAGCGCATCGCCCTGGAGCTGCCCCCCGGTCTGCCGCCGGTGCTCGGCGACCCGGGGACGCCGGCCACCGTGCTGACCGAGCTGGTGACGAACGCGGCGAAGTACTCGGCCTGGGACACCCCGGTGCGGATCCGGGCGGCGGCCGACGAGCGGACGGTCACCTTCACCGTCGCCGACCGGGGGGTGGGGATCCGCCCGGAGCACGTCGAGCGGGCGTTCGACCGGTTCTGGCAGGGCGAATCCGGTGACCGCCGGCGGTTTCCCGGCACCGGCCTCGGGTTATATCTGGTGCGGCGGATCGTGGAACGACAGAACGGATGGATCTGTCTCCGCCCCCGCCCGGGCGGCGGTACGGTCGCGGAGGTACGCCTGCCCAGTGGCTGAGCCGTCGATGACGGCGGTGAACAGCCGGCACGGCAGCCGGCCTCGACAGGGAGGCGACCGACGTGGCAGAGACGGTGGAACGCTCGTGGTGCGTGGTGGTCCCCCACGACGCACGAGGTGCCCGCACGGCCCGGCACCGCCTCGCGGAGGAGTTCACCGGACTGCTCCCGCCGGCGCTGCTGGCCGACGTCGTCACCGCGCTCGCCGAGCTCGTCGGCAACGCCGTCCGGCACGCCGACGCCCTTCCCGGTGGCGTGGTCCGGGTGACGTGGCGGCTGCTGACGGCCGAGGGCACCCGGCAGGCCGAGATCCGGGTCACCGACGGCGGCGCGACCGGGCCGCCCCTGATGCGTACCGTCGGTCACGACTCCGTCGACGGGCGCGGCCTGCGCATCGTCACCGCGCTCGCCGACCGCTGGGGGGTGGAGCGGGACGGGCTGGGGCAGAGCGTCTGGGCCCGGTGGCGTGTCGCACCGGCGGAGACGAGGCGGGCCGGCCTGGTCCCGGTCGCCGGTCCGATCCCCGCCTGAGCCCCCGGTACCCCGGTGCGGGCGGGCCGCCGCCCACCCCGTTCAGGTTGACCGCCTAGGCTCTCTGCCCGTGAGCAAGCGTCGGAAGAACTCCCGGTCGGCCGGTACCGCACCCAAGCGCGAGAAGGTCATCGACCTCTTCTCGCCCCGCCCCTTCGAAGGGCTGGCCGACGAACCGGAATGGATCGCGCTGCGGGAGCTGGTGCCGGCGGCGTCGGCCCCGCTGCGGCTGAGCCCGGAGCTGGTGGCCGAGTACGGCGACCGGCCCGTCACCCTCGCCACCGTGCTGCCGATGGCCGCGCCGGCGATGACCAAGCCGGACGGGCGGGTCTTCCTCGGCCTGCAGCGCCACGACCAGTCCGGTGATGTCTCCCGGGACCTGGCCGAGGCGCTGCTCTGCGCGCTGCGGACCGAACCCGGCAACCAGGTCGCCGTCCCGCCGCTGCCCGGTCCCGGGCCGCGGCTGCAGGACATCCTCATCGACGGGCCGCTGGAGATCACCATGCACTCCGGGTTCGAGTTCTGGCTCGACCCGGGCGCCACCGACGATCCCTCCGTTCAGGCGTCGCTTGAGCGCGCCAACGCCGCCATCTACCCGACGGTGCGGATGGAGTCGGCGCCGGCCGCGTACTGGTGCCGGGTGCCGGAGAAGGCGCACGTGCGCTGGGTGCTGCCGCAGGGGGAGGACGCCGCTCTCGACGCGCTCTCCCGGCTCGCCGCCGCGGGGACGCTGACGCTCGGCGAGGGGACGCGTTTCGCCGGGATGTTCCGGGCCCACGGGCGGCTCGTGCCGGTCTGGGACCTGCCCGAGGAGCTGCCCGCCGCGCACTGGGAGGGGCCGCTCACGGAGGTGGCGAAGCGTTACGCCGAGGCGCTGACCGTCGAGGGTCCGCTGGACGCGGCCGCCCGCCGGGCCCGGCAGGGCCTGCTCGGCCGGCAGCTCACGCTGCGCTGACGCGACATCTCACGCCGGGCGGACGGTGGCGAGCGGTTCGCGGACCAGCGGGCAGGACATGCATCTCGGGCCGCCGCGGCCGGTGCCCAGCTCGGAGCCGGAGATCCGGATGAGCTGGATGCCGGCCCGCTCCAGCTGGGCGTTGGTCTCGACGTTGCGCTCGTAACCGACGCAGATGCGGGGGGCGATGGCGAGGGTGTTGTTGCCGTCGTCCCACTGCTCCCGCTCGGCGGTGACCGGGTCCAGCCCGGTGTCGATCACCCGCAGCACGTCCAGGTCCATCGCGTCGGCCGCCGCCCGCAGGAAGGGCGCCGGGCCGTCGACCTGCGGCTCGCCATCCTCGCCCGCGACGACGGTGTACGCCATCAGGCTGTGGGCGACGTTCGGATACATCAGCACCGCGTCGACGTCGACCATGGTGCAGACGGTGTCCAGGTGCATGGTCGCCCGTTCCTGGGCGACGGGCACCACCAGGATCGTGTGGGCGAGACCGGCGGCGAAGACCTGCCGGGCCAGCCGCTCGGCGCCGGCCGGGGTGGTCCGCTCGCCGACGCCGACGGCGAGCACGCCGGGCGCCAGCAGGAGCACGTCGCCGCCCTCCAGATGCTCGAGGTCGGGCCGGTAGACGAAGTCGGTGCCGACGAAGCGCGGGTGGTGCCGGTAGATGGCGCTGGTCAGGGTCGTCTCCCGGCGACGGGCCGGCATCGCCAGGCTGGTCACCCCGGCGCGGTCGTCCACCCAGAACGACGAGTCACGGGTGAAGAGCAGGTTCGGCAGCGGGTCGATGACGAAGTCGTGCCGGTCCATCAGGGTGTAGACCAGCCCGCCGGGGCGCGAGCGGGTGGTGTGCAGCTCCTCGTGGGCGAGCCCGGCGATCAGCACCTCGGCGAGCGCCGCCGGGTCCAGATAGGTCAGGTGGTCGGCGACCCGGCGGCGCAGCGTGTCGCCGAGCCGCGGGTCGGCGAGGACGCTGCCGGTCAGCTCCTCGCGGGCCGCCGGCACGGCGAGGGTCTCGGCGAGCAGCTCCGCCACGTAGAGGACCTCGACGCCGTGGTCGCGCAGCGCCGCGGCGAAGGCGTCGTGCTCCTCCTGCGCCCGCGCGACCCATGGGATGGCGTCGAAGAGGAGCGAGTCGTTGTTCCGCGGAGTGAGACGCGCCAACTCGGGACCGGGGCGGTGCAGCAGTACGGTGCCGAGCCGTCCGACCTCGCTGTCGACGTAGTGGGTCACCAGCGCAGCGTAGGTCATGGGATGCCGCCGCGCCGGAGGATGGATGCGGCCCCGGCGACATTGATCCATACTCATGCTGCGATCCGAGTTCCCCCCTCGGCACGCCGCACGTAGGGTAGTGGCACCCTGACGCAACGGAACCTTTTGCCGGAGGTCCGAGATGTCCATCTTCCCCACCCGCCCCCAGAACCGACTCCTGCCTGACGTGGGCGAGAGTCCGCTGCAGCGCACGACCACCCCCTTCGACTGGGCCCGACGCCGTCGGGTGGACCGTGACGTACGCCGGATGGAGGCCGCCGGAGCGCGGGCCATCGACCAGCTCCAGCACCTCGGGCCCGCGTGGCACGTCGTCGCGTGGCCGCATGTCAAGCCGCTCGCGGAGCAGTTCACCCCCTTCGACCAGCCCGGAGCCGCGGACCGGACGGGCTTCCTGGCCATCGGGCCCGGCGGGGTCTTCGCCGTCACCGTCGTCGACCACGGCCGGTCGCGCGTCATGATCGCCGGTGACGTCGTGCAGATCGACGGCAGAAGGCCGCCCTATGTGGCCGACGCCGTACGCGACGCCAAACGGGCCGGCAAGGCCATCTCCGCCGCCGTCGGACTCCAGGTCCCCGTCACCCCGGCACTGACCTTCGTCGGCGCCGGAGTCATCACCTTCTACGGCCTGCCGAAGGGCTGCCTGGTGGCACCGCACCAGAACCTCGACCGCCTGCTGGTCGCCGGCGGGAACCGGATCAGCGCGGCCACCGCCCAGAAGCTCTCCCGCGTCGCCGAGCGGCCGACCACCTGGCAGCCCGACGGCCAACCCTCCACGTACGACTACGGGTGGTACGCCCAGGGCCGAACGGCCGCTGACAAGCGACCGAGCCCACGGTAACGTCACGTTCACCATGCGACGCCGGCGCGCTGGCGGGCACCCGGGTTGTCGCCTGCGTGCATGACGGCTGACGTCGACGGCCCAGAGGTCTGACAGGAGGCGCGGTGGCCCATCTCGAGCTCGCACTCTCGGAGGTCCTCACCCTCGCCGACGACGTGCCGCCCTGCCCTCGGGGCCTCGGCGACTGGGGCAGCACCGTCCGGGACGCCGAGGAGCCCTGCCTGCTGATCGACGCCCGGACGACAGTCTCGGCGATCTCGGCCAGCGGCTGCGCGGTCCTCGGCTTCGGCTCCCCCGCCGAGATCATCGGCCGCCCGCTGCTCGCCGGCGGCCTGCGCCTGCTGGACTTCACCGCCTCCCGCTGCGACCTCACCGAGCAGGAGGTGGACAAGATCCCGCCGTTGCTCGCCCTCTCCTCCGGCCGGCTGGCCCGCGGGCTGCTGCGGGTCTGCCGCGGCAACGGCGCCGACCGGGACCGCACCCTCGACGCCATCTCGACACCGGTGCTCCGCCGCGGCGAGGTCGCCGGCTCCCTCACCTTCCTGGCAGAGGTGTGACCTCGCGCCGATTATGTGGTGATCGCCGCAGATCGGTTGGGCTCGGCCGGGTCGTGCCCGTAGGGTGCCCTGATGCTGGATATCGTGCTGCTACCGGACGAGTACGCCGTGTGCCTGTTGCCCACCGGCGCGCCGATCCCCGCCGGCCTGCTCGACGTGCACTCCGGCAACGACGTCGTCTCGGTCACCCGAGCCGCGCAGGGAGTGTCGATCATCTGCCCGTCCCGGCAGGTACCCGCCGACGCGATCGTCGAGACGCCGTGGCGCTGCCTGGCCGTGCCGGGCCCGCTGGACGTGGTCGCCACCGGCGTGCTGGCCCGGCTCGCCGTACCGCTGGCCGAGGCCCGCGTCGACAACCTGGCCTTCTCGACCTTCGACACCGACTACCTGCTCGTCCCGTCGGTACGCGTCGCCGACGCGATCGCCGCGCTGCGCGACGCCGGGCACCGGGTCAGCGAGCCTGTCGCCTCCTGCTGACCCTGCTCGCCCCCTCGGTGATAATCGACTTCCACGTTCGTCGATATCGAGGATCGCCGCCCATGCCGCGTCGTACCGCACCGCGTCCCACCCTGCCGATGCTGCTCGCCCCGGCGGCGCTGGCGGCCCTGCTCGCGGGCTGCGGCACGCCCCCGGCGGTCGCCCCGATCACGCCCGCGCCGGGTGTGGAGCAGGCAACCCCGACGCCCACGATCAGCCCGGCACCGACGTTCCCGCCTCCCGCCGCGGGCGCGCCGGCCGTCCCGTCGGCGCCCGGCCCCGCCGTTCCGGGTGCTCCGGCCGTTCCCGGCGGGCAGCCCAGCGGCGCCCCGGTGCCGACCCCGTCGCGCACCGGGCCGCCGGCCCGCGACTGCGCCGGAAAGCCCGACGCCCAGACCCTGCTGGCGCTGCTGCGCGGACCTCGCGGCGTCCTCGGACCGGACACCGCCGTGACTGTCACCTCGGGTCCGCTCTGCGCCGCCGGCTGGCAGTTCACCGTCCTGAGCGCACCCGGCCACGGCTCCCTCCAGGTGATCACCAGGGGCGAACCGGACGCCCTGCGGGTGGTGACCGCCGGCACCGATCTCTGCACCCCGCAGATCCGCGCCGAGGCGCCCCCGGGGATCGCCGCGCTCGCCTGCGACGGCGCCACCGCCGACGAGGGCGATGCGTAGGCTGAACGACATGCCGGCAAACCCCGCGACCCGCTACGTCTATCTCGGACCCGAGGGCACCTTCTCCGAGCAGGCGCTGCGCCTCGTCTCCGACGCGCCCGGGCACCGGCCGGTGCGCAGCGTGCCGGAGGCGCTGGAGGCGGTGCGCGCCGGCACGGCGGACGCCGCTCTGGTGCCGCTGGAGAACTCCGTCGGCGGGGCGGTCGGCGTGACCCTCGACGAGATGATCGACGGTGATCCGCTGATGATCGTCCGCGAGGTGGTGATCCCGGTCGACTTCGTCCTCGCCGCCCGCCCCGGGATCGACCTGGCCGCCGTACGCAGCGTCGCCGCCCACCCGCAGGCCTCCACCCAGTGCCGGGGCTGGCTGCGCCGCCACGTGCCGGAGGCGGTGGTGATCGACGTGCTCTCCAACGGGGCCGCCGCGCAGGCCGCCGCCAAGGGCGAGCAGGACGCCGCGATCTGCGCGCCGATCGGCGCCGACGGGCAGTCGCTGGTGCGGCTCGCCGAGCGGATCGCCGACCATCCGGACGCCGTAACCCGTTTCGTGCTCGTCTCCCGGCCCGGACCACCGCCGGCGCCGACCGGCGACGACGTCACGTCGCTTGCGGTCTACATCTCCCACGACCGGGTCGGCGCGCTGCTGTCGGTCCTGACCGAGTTGGCCGTCCGGGGCGTGAACCTGAGCCGGATCGAGTCCCGTCCCAGCGGTGAAGGGCTCGGCCGGTACGTCTTCTTCCTCGACTGCGCCGGACACGTCGGCGAGGCACGGCTCGGCGAGGCCCTGCAGGGGCTGCGGCGGGTCTGCGCCGACCTGCGTTTCCTCGGGTCGTACCCGCGGCACCGGTGGGCCGGCGGCGACGACACCGAGCCGGTCGTGGCGCCGGGGCTGACCGACGCCGACTACGCCGAGGCGGCCCGGTGGCTGGCAGGGCTGCGGGCCGGCCGGCCGGACTGAAGACCGCCCTTCCCGGCCCCGGAACGGTCAGTCGATCTCCGGACTGCGGCGTTCCAGCAGCAGTACGTCGCGCCAGACGCCGTCGCGGCGGGCGATCCTCTCCCGGACGCCGACCACCCGGAATCCGGCCGCCCGGTGCAGGGCCAGGCTCGAGGTGTTCTCCGGAAAGACCGCGGCCTGCAGGGTCCAGATCCCGGCGGCGGTGACCGACTCGATCAGGGCTGCCATCAGGGCTTTCCCCACACCGCGTCCGCGGGCCGCGGCACCGACATAGACGGAGTGCTCGACCACACCGGCGTAGACGGCCCGGGCCGAGATCGGGGCGACGGCGACCCAGCCCAGTACCGCGTCACTGACCGCGTCCACCGCGACGAACCGGTGCGCGGGCAGGTGGGCCGCGTCGAAACGTTCCCAGTCCGGCGCCTGCGTCTCGAAGCTCGCCAGGCCCCCGTCGAGCCCCTCCTGGTAGATCGACAGGACTGCGGAGATGTCGGCCTCGTCGTCTTTCATCGGCCAGATCTCCACCGAGCCGGGATCGTCGCCGGTTGGGGTGGCTGCGGCCATCAGTGCTCCTGCGGGTCGCCGATCAAGTGATCGGATCATTGCCGATAGCGGGGAAAATCGGGGCTCAAGCCCAGCCGAGGTCATGCAACCGGGCGTCGTCGATGCCGAAGTGATGGGCGATCTCGTGGACGACCGTGACCGCCACCTCCTCGACCACGTCCTCCTCCGAGTCGCAGCAGCGCAGGGTCGGATTGCGGTAGATGAAGATCCGGTCGGGCAGGACGCCGGCGTAGTCCCAGCCCCGTTCGGTGAGCGCGTGCCCCTCGTAGAGGCCCAGCAGCTCCGCCTCGCCCGCGGGCGGCTCGTCCTCGACGAGGATCACCACGTTGTCCATCAGCCGCAGCAGGGCCTCGGGCACCTCGTCGAGCGCCTCGCCGACCAGCTCTTCGAAGCGTTCCCGACTCATCTCCACCGGCACGCAGGCAATTGTGCCCGATCCCGGTACGGCGTCACGTCGTACCGGGACCGGGCAGTGGATCAATTGCCGGCGCGACGGCGGCCGGCAGGGTCGTGGTGGATCAGGCGGCGAGCCCGGCGTTCAGCGAGATCTGCGCGCCCGGGGCGAGCAGCCGGGAGATCGGGCAGTTCGCCTTCGCCTCCTCGGCGAGCTTCTGGTAGGTCGTCTCGTCGATGCCGGGGACCTCGCCGAGGGTCTCCAGCTCGATGCGGGTCACGGTCATCCCGGCGTCGGTCTTGTCCAGGTGCACCTTGGCGGTGGTCTCGACCGACGTCGGGGTGAAGCCGGCCTCGGCGAGCAACTTCGAGAAGGCCATCGAGAAGCAGCCGGCGTGCGCGGCGCCGATCAGCTCCTCGGGGTTGGTGCCCTCCCCCTCCTCGAAACGCGACTTGAAGGAGTAGTTCCCCTCGTAGCCGCCCTTGCCGGTGCGGATGGTGCCGGAACCTGCGGCGAGATCGCCCTGCCAACGTGCGGATGCGGTACGGATAGGCATGTCCTGACGCTAACCGAATCCGGCACTGCGCGCGCTCCGACCGCGGAAGGGACGACGGCGGACGTCGTGTCGTTCGGTGTTCACCGCCGAAGCCGTGGCCGGTGCATTTCGGGCGAGATACCCTTGCTGCCCGTCGCACGATCCGGGTCGAGCAGCACTTTCCCCGGTGCGCGGCGGGTAGGAGGAGGAACCAGATGCCCCTTACCGGTCTGCCCAAGCTGATCGCCACCGACCTCGACGGCACCCTCGTACGCAGCGACGAGACCGTCTCCGCCTACACCCACGAGGTTCTGGACCAGGTCCGCAACGCCGGCATTCCGGTGGTGGCGGCGACCGGCCGCGGTCCGCGGCTGACCGAGCTCACCCGCAACGACATCCGCGCCGCCGACTTCCTGGTCCTCGCCGGCGGCGGCCGGGTCGTCGACCAGAGCGGGCCGGGAGCGCCGGTGGTGCTCCGCGACGAGCGGCTCTCCGCGGCGACGCTGACGGAGATCCTGGCCCGGCTGGAGGCGAAGGTGGGACCGCTCACCGTCTTCGTCGAGGCGATGGACACCCACGACGCGCCGCTCTGGGGGGATTTCGACCCGACCTGGCCGTACCCGGAGCGGTTCGAGGTCCGCAGCCGCGCCGACTGCCTCTCCACCGACCCGATCAAGGCGTTCGTCCGGACCGGCACGCACCACGTCGACCACCTGCTGGAGATCGCCCGCGACCTGGTGCCCGCCGAGCAGGCGACGGTGACCCAGGCCGGGCTGGGCTTCATCGAGATCACCCCGCCCGGGGTGGACAAGGGGACCGGCCTGGACGTGGTGGCCCGGGCGCTGGGCATCGACCCGGCCGAGGTGCTGGTCTTCGGGGACATGCCCAACGACCTGCCGATGTTCGCCTGGGCCGGCTGGGGCCGGGTCGCCGTCTCCAACGCCCACCCGAGCGTACGGGCGGTCGCCGACGACGTGACCCTGCGCAACGACGACGACGGGGTAGCGGTCTACCTCGATCGGCTACTGTCCCGCGGATGAGCGACGTACCCCGGCTGGTGGCCACCGACATCGACGGCACGCTGCTCGGTGACGACCACACGATCAGTGCGCGTACCAACGAGATGCTGGCGCGGGTGAGCGCTGCCGGTATCCCGGTGGTGCTGGTGACCGGCCGGCCGATCCGCTGGCTGCCGCTGGTCTACGCGCAGCTGAGCACGCCGCTGCCGGCGGTCTGCGCCAACGGAGCGGTCGTCTACGACCCGCTGACCGATTCGGTGGTGCGGGCCGATCCGCTCGCGCCGGAACTGCTCGGCGAGGTGGCCCGCCGGCTGCGCGAGGCGGTGCCGGGGGTGAGCTTCGCCGTCGAGGTGGCCGAGGGGCGGCACCTGCGGCACGAGGCGGAGTACCCGGTCCGCTGGGATGCCGACCACGAGGCCGTCCGGGCCGTGACCACCCCCGAGGAGCTGCTCGCCGCGCCCGCGGTGAAGCTGCTGGCCCGCTCCGACCTGCACACCCCGGACGCCTTCGTGGAGCTCGTCTCGAAGGCGATCGAAGGGCTGGCCGAAGCCACCCACTCCTCCAACTCGGGGCTGGTGGAGATCTCCGCCGCCGGGGTCACCAAGGCCGCCGGGCTGGCCTGGTACTGCGAGCAGCGCGGTATCGGCCCGGCCGGCGTGCTCGCCTTCGGGGACATGCCGAACGACATCCCGATGCTGAGCTGGGCCGGGCGCGCCGTGGCCATGGCCAACGCGCACCCGGCGGTGCTCGCGATCGCCGACGAGGTCACCGCGGCGAACCACGCCGACGGGGTCGCCGCCTACCTCGACCGCTGCCTGCCGGCCGGCTGACCCGCGCTGCCCGGGTGCCGGCCGGGCGTTGCTCCGGTCAGAGGTACTGGCCGGTGCTGTGGCCGTCGTTGCCGCCGGGGCCCGGAGCGCCCGGCATGCCGCCGATGCCCGGCACCAGACCACCCGGTCCGCTCGGCAGTGCCTGCCGGCCGCCGGAACGCATCTGCTCCAGCTGCATCCGGGCCGCCATCTGCTGCGCGACCAGCGCGGCCTGGATGCCGTGGAAGAGCCCTTCCAGCCAGCCGACCAGCTGGGCCTGGGCGATCCGCAGCTCCGCCTCGCTCGGCGTGGCCTCCTCGGCGAAGGGCAGCGAGATGCGCTTGAGCTCGTCGCGCAGCTCCGGCGCGAGTCCGTCCTCCAGCTCGACGATCGAGCGCTCGTGGATCTCGCGCAGCCGGTGCCGGCTCGCCTCGTCGAGCGGGGCGGCCTTCACCTCCTCCAGCAGCTGCTTGATCATGCTGCCGATCCGCATTACCTTCGCGGGCTGCTCGATGAGGCGGGCCGGGTCCTCGTTGCCGCCGGACTCGCCGTCGGTCTGGACGGTGCCGAGAGGGCGGCCGTCCGGCCCGACCACCACGACGGTTCCGGAGCGGCTGCCGCTCGCCGAAGTGGTGTCGTCGTCGTTCTTCTCGGGTGACGGTGTGGCTTCGGTCATCCCGCCATCTTCCCGCAACACCCGGTACCTCCGCCCGCCGGTACCGGTTACCGTCGTCGGCGTGCCCGATCCCCGTGCCGTGCTGACCCGGCCCGCGCCGCCCGCCGACCGGACCGTCGCCTACGGCCCGCATCCGGACCAGGTGCTCGACCTGCGCGCGCCGGCCGCCGTCGACGGCGGCGCTTCCCGGCCGCTGGTGATCGTCGTACACGGCGGGTTCTGGCGGGCGGAGTACGACCGGACCCACACCGGCCCGCTCGCCGCCGCGCTGGCCGCGCTCGGCTACCCGGTGGCCCAGATCGAGTACCGCCGCACCGGCTCGCCGGGCGGCGGCTGGCCGGGCACCCTCGACGACGCGCTCGACGCCGTCCGCGCCGCACCGGCGGCGGCCGCGGCGCTGCTGCCCCGGTTCCGCGCGGACGCGCCGGTGCTGCTGCTCGGGCACTCCGCGGGCGGGCAGCTGGCGCTCTGGTGTGCGGCCCGGGCACCGGAGCTGGTCGCCGGGGTGCTGGCGCTGGCCCCGGTGGCGGACCTCGCCCGGGCGTACCGCGACGACCTGGACGACGGGGCCGTCGCGGCGCTGCTCGGCGGCGGTCCACAGGAGCTCCCCGGGCGGTACGCCGCCACCGATCCGGTGGCGCTGACGCCGATCCCGGTCCGGACCGTGGTCGTGCACGGCCTGCGCGACGAACAGGTACCGCCGGCGATGAGCCGCTCCTACGTGGCGGCGGCCCGCGCCGCGGACGCCGACGTCCAATTGATCGAACTGCCCGAATGCGAGCATTTCGGCCTGATCGATCCGCTTTCCCCCAGCTGGTCCACCGTCGTCACCGCGTTGCAGTCGATGCACGATGATCGCTAGTCGTTGACGCGGCCTGCCAAAACGGGTACAACGCCGTGGGGGCTGCGAGGCCGCCCGGCAAACGCTTGGGAGGGACGACCGGTGTCGCAGATGGACCGCAGACGGGTACTCAAGGCGCTCGGCGCCCTCGGCGTGGCCGGCTTCGCCGGCGCTTGCGGATGGGGTGGCGACGACGACACCGCGGCCCAACCGATCAAGATCGGCCTGATCACGCCCCAGAACGGGGGACACAAGCCGGTCGGCGACGAGATGGGCAACGGCTTCCGGCTCTTCCTCGACGGGCAGGACCAGCTCCTCGGCGGCCGGCGGGTCGAGCTGATCACCGCCGATGAGGGCGAGACTCCGGATTCCGCGCGCAGCGCCGTCGAGCGGCTGCTGCAGCAGAATGTGCACGCCCTGACCGGCATCGCCGGCGCCGCCGCACTCAGCGCCGTGCGCGACACCGTCGAGCAGGCCCGGGTGCCGCTCATCGCCTCGAACGCCTCCGCACCGAGCCTGCAGAGCGTCGTCTACATCTGGCGCACCTCCTACGTGCTCGACGAGCCCAGCCGGGCCCTCGCCCCGTACATCGCCCGGGAGCTGCCGGCCGGCGGCCGGGTGGTCATCGTCGCGCCGGAGGACCTGCGCACGATGGGCATCGTGGAGGGCTTCCGGGAGGCCTTCGGTATCGGTGACTCCCGCCTCTCCGGCACCGTGGTCTGGACGACCGGCGACCTCGAACCGAGCCGCACCGCCTTCCGCGGCGCCATCAACAGCGCCCTGCAGCAGCGCCCGGACGCGATCTTCTGCTACTACTCCGGCACGGCCGCGGTGCAGTTCGTCAAGCAGCTGCGCGCCGCCGGCTACGCCAAGACCATTTACGGTCCGGGCTTCCTCACCGAGGGCAGCGTCCTCGACGAACTCAAGGATCGGGAGAGCGCCGGGATCAAGACCGCCCTCAACTACTCCACCGACATCAACAACGCGGCCAACCGGCGCTTCGTTTCGTCCTTCCGCAAGGCCTACAACACCTCGCCGACCACGTACGCCATGGCGTCGTACGACGCGGCGCAGGTGCTGGACAAGGCGATCCGGCTGGCCGGGCCCGCCTCCGACCCGCAGCAGATCAACCTGGCGCTCGGCCGGATCGGCCAGATCGACAGCCCGCGCGGGTCGTGGCAGTTCAACCAGGTCCGTACGCCGCAGCAGAAGTGGTACCTGCGCAACGTGCAGCGCGACGGCCGGGTGCACGCCAACGTGCTCGTCAACGAACTGGCCGCGCTCGGCTGATCCCGGCCCGGCGCCGGCCGCGGGCGGTGCCGCGGCGGCCAGGCGCGGGCGGCGGTGCGATGCCGGGCGCGGGCGGCGGCTGATCAGGTCTGCGGTGGCGCCGGGCGGAGTTCGGCGACGCAGCACTTGACGCTGCCGCCGCCCTTGCGCAGCTCGGTCAGCTCCACTGCGACCGGCCGGTACCCGGCGGCGGCGAGCCGCTGCGCCAAACCGGTCGCGGCGCTGTTGAGCACCACGTGCCGGCCGTCGCTGACCAGGTTCAAGCCGAAGGCGAGCGCGTCGGCGTCGTCGGCCAGCACCGCGTCGGGGAAGAGCTGCGCCAGTACCCGCTGTGCGGCCGTGGAGAACGCGCCGGGGAAGTAGGCGATGCGGTGCTCGTCCAGCACCGCCAGGGCGGTGTCGAGGTGGTAGAAGCGCGGATCCACCAGCCGCAGCGAGACGACCGGACGGCCGAGCACCTCCTGCGCCTCGGCGTGCGCCGCCGGATCGGTGCGGAAGCCGTAGCCGGCCAGGATCACCCCGCCGGCCACCCCGGGCACGTACGCGAAGTCGCCCTCTCCCTCGTTGGTCTCGCTCGCCGGGATGTAGGTCCAGCCGCGGTCGAGGTAGAACCGGTGGTGGGCGGCGGCCTCGGAGCGGCGCTGTGGATGCCGGAACCGGGCACCGTAGACGGTGCCGTCCACCGAGAACGCACCGTTGGCGGCGTAGACCATGTCGGGCAGCCCGGCGCGGGCCGGGAGCACGTGGACGGTGTGGCCGAGGTCGGTGAGCGTGACGCGCAGCAGCTCCCACTGTTTGCCTGCCAGCTCGCGGTCGACCTCCACCGCGGGGTCCATCCACGGATTGATGGCGTACTCCACGGCGAAGTGCTGCGGCGGGCACATCAGGTACTCGCGCGTCATGGGTGGTGTCCTCTGCTCCGTCACGAACCTCAAGGCTAGGTACGGTCACACCAGCAAAAACAGCCGTGGGCATTGCGTAACGAGGGTGGAACGTTGCAGATGGACGAGGTAGATCAGCGGATCGTTGCGTTGCTGGTGGCCGACGCCCGATCGTCGTTCGCGGAGATCGGCGCCCGGGTGTCGCTCTCGGCGCCGGCGGTGAAGCGGCGGGTCGACCGGTTGCGCGCGGCCGGCATCATCCGCGGCTTCACCGCGGTCGTCGACCCGGCCGCGGTCGGCTGGGCGACGGAGGCATTCGTGGAGCTGTACTGCGCGGGCCGGACCACCCCGGCGCAGATCCGGGCCGCCGCCCGGCGGCATCCCGAGGTGGTCGGCGCCTACACCGTCTCCGGCGAGGCGGACGCGCTGGTGCACCTGCGGGCAGCGGACATCGCGCACCTGGAGGAGGCGCTGGAGCGGCTGCGCGCCGAGCCTTTCGTGACCTCGAGCCGCAGCACCATCGTGCTCTCCCGCCTGGTGGAGTCGCCGACGGTCGCCGCTACCGACACCCACCCGCCCGAGCGGGCCTGACACCGGCGGGAACTCGCCCTGACATCCCGGCGATGCGGGGGCGCGGCCTGACGGCCGAACAACTCGCCCTGACGGCCGGGCCGTGCGGGGGCGCCGCCTGACGGCCGGACGATGCAGGGCTCCGGCGGTCGCGGTCAGCCGCGGCCGGCGGCGTCGAGTAGTTCGCTGGTGACGGCCGCCGCCGCGGCGGGCCGGCCGTGCCGCGCCGCCGCCCGCGCCAGCTGTTCGCGCAGCGCCGGGTCCTGCATCAGCGCGAGCACCTCGGCACGCAGCCGCGCCGGCGTGGCGTCGCCGGCGGCGAGCATCCGGGCCGCGCCGTCGGCGGCCAGGTGGGCGGCCGTCCGCCGCTGCTCGTCGCCGCTGGTCGGAATGAGCGGGATGAAGACGCAGGCCTTGCCGAGCGCGGTCAGCTCGGCGACGGTGCCCGCGCCGCTGCGGGCCACCACGACGTCCGCGGCGGCGAGCACATCGGGAAGTTCGTCGTGGACGTAGTCGACCACCCGGTAGCGGTGCGCCAGGTGCGACGGCAGGGAGGCGGCGAGCTGGCGCATCCGGTCGAAGGAGTACTCGCCGCACTGGTGCAGCACCTGGCAGTACGGCAGCAGGTCCGGCAGGATCTCGGCGATCAGGTTGTTCACCTGCACCGCGCCCTGCGCGCCACCGGTGACGTAGAGCAGTGGCAGGCCGGGTTCGAAGTCGTACCGGGCGGCGGCGCGGCGCGGGTCGCCGGTGAAGACCTCGGGGCGTACCGGGTTGCCGGTCACCACCGCGCGGGAACGCGCCCGGGCCGGCAGGTGCGCGACTGACGACTCGTGGCTGAGCAGGATCCGGGTGGCCAGCCGGGCCAGGATCCGGTTGGCCAGCCCCAGCGCCAGGGTCTGCTCGTGCATCACCAGCGGCCGGCGGGTCAGCCAGGCGGCCACCCCGATCGGCACCGCTACGTACCCGCCGGTGGAGAGGACCACGGCCGGACGGGTGCGGACGACCACGGCGACGGCCTGGAGCAGGCCGAAGGGGATCCGGAAGGCGTCGGCGATGTTGCGGCCGATCTCCTTGAGGTTCGGCGATCGGCGCAGCTTGCCGGTGGTGATCGCCTTGAAGGGGATGCCCTCCTGCCGGGCGATGCGGGCCTCCAGCCCGTGGGAGACCCCCACCCAGAGCAGTTCCGGCTCGGTGCCCGCATCGGACAGCCGCGCCTTGAGGGTCCGGATCGTGGTCAGCGCCGGATAGGTGTGCCCTCCGGTTCCCCCACCGGTGACCACCACCCGAAGTCCGCGCAGCCGCTGTGTGCTGTAGACAGCCATGCCCGCTCTTTCGCTTGGTCCCGCCGATCATCAACGCGACGGCGGGCACAGATTCTAGCCAGCCCCACCGGTACGCCGAACCGGCGCGACAGGAGGTCGCCGCAGCGTCGCGAGGTGGGTGCTCCGCGTGGTCAGAGGTACATGCCGGTGCGGTGTTCGCCCTCGGCGCGTACCGGCTTCTCCTCGCCGAAGAAGCGCTTGCCGCCGAACTCGCCGTGCAGCCGGTCGTCGAGTTCGTCGGCGAGGCCGGTCATCACCTGCACGGCGAGCATCAGGTGGGCGGGCTGGAAGTTGCGCCCGAAGACCGGGATCGAGGCCCAGACGGTGTCGTCGGTGCAGTAGAGGCGCCCGATCGGCATCCGGTTGGTCAGCTCGGAGAGCTTGACGTAGAGCCGTTCGGTCGGCTCGACCTGGGTCAGCACCGGCGAGAAGACGTCGACCAGTGGCGGGTTGTCGCGGACCCGGACGAAGACCATCGCCGAGCCGGCCCGGATGTTGATGTCGCCGTCGGAGTCGACGTGCACCTGGTCGGCGTTCGACTTCATCATCGTGGAGACGACGGTGTGGACCGCCTCGGCCAGCTCGGCGACGTCGCCGGCTTCCGGCTCGGCGATCCGCACCGCGGCCGCGAGCGCCTCGTCGAGTTCACCGTCGAGGTCGTGCGGCAGGTCCGCCCGCGCCAGGCCGAGCGGCCCCACCGGGATCGGCTCGTCCGCGCGGTCGCGCACCAGGTAGACCAGGAAGGCCGGGTGGGGCGCGCCGTAGACGTCACGCAGGGTCCGGGAGATCGTCGCCGCCAGCCGGGTCGCGTCGGCGGCGGAGACCAGCAGGCCGAAGTGCTCCGCGGAGCCGGTCACCACACCCGGCGGTGACCAGCCCAGCGCCACCATGTCGGCGACCGCGGAGCGGTCGAGCCGGAAGCCCTCGGGAAGCACCGAGTTGCCCACGGCCCGCGCGAGCAGCAGCTGCTCCTGCGTGGCCTCCACATGGATCGAGTAGACGGCGTCGTCGGTGCCGGAGGCCGTCGGGTCCAGGGTCAGATCGATACGGCCGCCGACCGGCAGGTTCGGCAGGCACGCCGCCAGCGCCCGGGCGAACTCCTGCCAGGCCTCGGTCACCTTGACGCGCAGATCGGCGGTGCTCGGCTCGTCCAGCAGAATCGACTCGGGCTGCGCGGGCGCCGCCTGCCGGGCCGGCGCCGGTTCGTTTCCGGGCTCTCCCGGCGCGTCGTCCGCCGGCACCGAGGGGTGTGCTGCGGTCATGATCGCCTCCGTCCGTCAGCCACACCCTACCCAGGGTGCGGCGACGAAACTCAACCCGAGGCGAGGGCACTCCCCCGTCTCCGCGGCGGCCGCACCACTCAGGCCGACCAGCCCTGCGCCCGGCGTACGTCCTCGGCGGTGTCGCAGTCGAACCAGGGGGGCGGGCCGTCTCCAGTCGGGTCGATCTCGGCGATCGTGCGCCCGGCCAGCAGCGCCCGCATCGATGCCCCGGCGAGTTCCGGGCCGCGCTCGTGCCGCAGCCGGTCGAACGCGGCACGCAGCGCGGCGACCCGCCACACCCCGCAGAGCTGCTGGCGCCGGCCCCGGTCGTCGCGGTAGCAGACGCCGTCGCAGTCGCCGACCGCCAGCCGTACCCGCAGCGCGGTCACCGCCGCGGCGGTGAGCAGCGGCAGATCGACCGCGAGCAGCGCCACCTCGGCCACCTCGGGACCGAGCAGCGCCAGCCCGGCGGCGGTGGCCGGCACCGGACCGGAACCGGGCGGCTCCTCACGGGCCGCAAGCACCCCGGCGGGCGCCGGACCGGGCCCCACCAGGATCCGCGGCCTGGCGTCGGCGACCGCGTCGAGGACGTGCTCGCGCATGGGCCGCCCGCCGACCGGCAGGCGGGACTTGTCCACCCCGCCCAGGCGCCGGCCCGCACCACCGGCGAGCACCACCGCCGCGTAGCCCTCCACCCCGCCACGGTAACGGCCGACGCCCGTGTCGGGCCGCCATGGACGCATCCGTACGCCCGCGCCGACGCGGCCGTGGAAGTACTCGTACGCCCGCGCCGACGCGGCCGTCCGCCCTGAGCGGGGCCGCAACAGGCAGGATGGCGGCATGGGACGAGCCGGTGACCGACGCGAAATCCTGCGGATCGACCTGGGCGGTGACCGGGTGGCCACCCGGCGGCCGGACAGCCTCGCCGCCGAGGAGCCGCTGGAGATCAGGGTCGGCGCGGCCGGGCCGGGGCGGCGCGCTCCGCTCGCCGTGACGATGCGCACCCCCGGGCACGACCTCGATCTGGCCATCGGCTTCCTGCTGACCGAAGGCGTGATCCGCGACGCCGCCGACGTCCGTACGGCACAGCTCTGCGCCGGCGCCGAGACGCCGAATACCTACAACGTGGTGGATGTGGTGCTCGGCGCGGACGTGCCGGCCCCGGCGGTCGATCCGAGCCGGAACTTCTACACCACGAGTTCCTGCGGGGTCTGTGGGAAGGCGAGCATCGACTCGGTGCGTACCCGGTCGCGGTTCGCCGTGGCCGATGACGCGCTGGCCGTCGACGCGACGGTGCTGGCGGCGCTGCCGGAGCGGTTGCGCGCCGCGCAGCGGGGTTTCGCGCGGACCGGCGGGCTGCACGCGGCCGGGATCTTCACCGCCGATGGCGAGCCGATCGTGGTACGGGAGGACGTCGGGCGGCACAACGCCGTCGACAAGGTCGTCGGCTGGGCCGTCCGTGAGGGACAACTGCCACTGCGGGGCCGGCTGCTGATGGTTTCCGGGCGGGCCAGCTTCGAGTTGACCCAGAAGGCGTGGATGGCGGGGCTGCCGCTGCTCGCGGCCGTCTCCGCGCCGAGCACCCTCGCGGTCGACCTGGCCCATGAGGCGGGGATGACCCTGGTCGGGTTCCTGCGCGGCGCCACCATGAACGTCTACACCGGATCACAGCGGGTACGGCTGCCGGCCGGCTGATCGAACTGCGGCCACCCGTCGAGCACCGCGGGCGCCACACCGTTGCGCAGGATCTCGTCCAGCAGCAGCGCCAGCGAGTACTGCGGGCAGGCCTGCAACGCCCGCTCCACCGCCACCGCGGCGAGCGCTCCCCGCCCCGCCCGCCAGGCGGCGAAGCCGAGCAGCGCCGCCGGGGCCGCCGCCAGGTCGGGCTGGACCCGGCGCAGCAGTGCGGTCCAGAGCGCCAGTTGCCGCTCGTCGTCGTCGATCCGCTCCCAGGCGTGGTCGCGTACCGGGACGTGGGCCAGGAGCAGGCTCAGCCAGGCCACCTCGTCGTCGGTGAGCCGCTCCGGGGCGTCCCGCCGCGCCAGCGCGCCCGCCACCGCGTCGGCGCCCGCCGCGCGCAGCGCCCAGTCGCCCGGCAGATCGCGGCGGCCGGCACCCGCGAGCAGTTCGACGAGCCGCTCCTCGGCGCGGGCGGTGGCGAGTCGCATCGCCTCCCGGGCTTTGCCGGTCAGCGGCGCCAGCTCCCCGACCAGGCTCTCCCGGTCGGGGAGGGCGACCTCGCCGGCGAAGACGGCAGCCGCCGCCACCGCCGAGGCCGCCGGGTCGAAGAGCGCCCCCTCGGCCGGGCAGCAGGACGGTTCGTCGCAGAGGTACGACCAGTAGCGCGACCCGGTGATCCGCAGGGCGTCGAAGACGACGATCCCCGCGTCGGCGCAGGCGGCGCGCACCGCGTCGACGGCCGGGGTCACCTCCTCGGGCGCGCCGTAGCCCAGCAGCAGGACCGCCTCCGACTGCTGCCGGCGCAGCACCGCCACCAGATAGTCGGCGCTCTGCCGCAGAGCCGGGTCGCCGTGCGGCAGGTCGCAACGCGCGGCGAAGACCAGCCGCTCGCCGCGCATCGCGGTCACCACCAGGCTCTGCGCGGGATGGAAGCCGAGCAGGTAGGGCACGGCGGCGATCAGGTCCGCCGGACTTCGCACGGCGAGCTTCGCCTTGTCGATGGATGTCATGGTCGTCAGCCTGCTGCGCCGGCCACCCCGTGCCGAGACCCTGTGGACGACACGCGCGCCGTCCACAGGCTGCCGGCGGCTCGCGCACTGCGGGAACGACCCGTACGGTGCGGTTTCTCCACCGGCCGCGCGGCCCGACGGGGGCGCGGATCAGGACCGGAACTGCAGGTCGTGCAGCCCGACCGGCGGCGCGGCCGACCTTCGGGCATCCCCCAGGTCCATGGCGAGCTCGACAGCGGCGAGCCGGTCGTAGCCGGCGGCGTGCAGGCAGCGCAGCGCGGCCTGGTTGCGCGTCTGCGGCGCCACCAGCAGCTGTCGCAGGCCACGGCGGCCGGCGTGCTCGGCGACCTGTCGCAGCAGCGCCCGGCCGACGCCGCGCCCGCGGTGCCGGGCCGTCACCACCACCGGTTCGACCCGGCCACGGGCACCGTCGAGCACCAGCCCGGCCAGCCCGATCACGCCGTCCGGATCATGGTCGGCGACCCACACTCCGGAGAGCTCCAGCCGGGTCAGATACTCCTCGAAGGAGGTTCCGTACGACTCCTCGCCGTACAGCTCCTGCTCCTGGCGGACCAGCTCGCCCCAGAGCCGCAGGCCGGCCGCGCGGTCGGCCGGACCGTACGAGCGGATGCGGACTTCGGCCATGGCTCATCCTTACCTGAATCCGGGTCCGCGATCCGCGGTTCGCCGCAAAAGGCTATGTTGCGCTGATGGATCTGGCCCACCTGCGGGAACACCCCACCCAGCTGCCGATCTTCCTCACCCACCAGCGGATCCGCGAGACACCCGTCGGCGGCGGCGACAGCTGTGCCGCCGCTCGGCTCACCCTCGACGACGGCACCTCGCTGTTCGCCAAGACCTGGCCCGCCGGTACGGCGCCGGAGGGCTTCTTCGCGGCCGAGGCGGCCGGGCTGCGCTGGCTGGGCGAGTCGCGGGCGGTGGCCGTACCGGAGGTGCTGGTCGCCACCCGGGACCTGCTCGCTCTCGAGTGGATCGAAGCGGGCGCCCCGTCGGAGGAGGCGGCGCTGCGCCTCGGCCGGGAGCTGGCGCTACTGCACCGCAGCGGCGCACCGGCGTTCGGCGCCGACTGGACCGGTTTCATCGGCGTCCTGCCGCAGGACAACACCCTCGATGCGGGACCGTGGCCGCAGTGGTTCGCCCAGCGCCGGCTCCTGCCGTACCTGCGGCGCAGTGTCGACAACGGCGCCCTCGGCCCCGCTGACGCGGCGTTGGTCGAGCGGGTGGTCGACCGCCTCGGTGAGTACGGCGGCGACGAGCCGCCGGCCCGCATCCACGGTGACCTCTGGCCGGGCAACCTGCTCTGGGCCGCCGACGGCCGGGTCCGGCTGATCGACCCGGCTGCCCAGGGCGGGCACCGCGAGACCGACCTCGCCGACCTCGCACTCTTCGGCGGCGCGCCCTACCTGGACCGGATCCTGGCCGGCTATCAGCAGCAGTGGCCGCTGGCGGACGGCTGGCAGGCCCGGCTGCCGGTGCACCAGCTGCGGTTGCTGCTGGTGCACACCGCCGCCTTCGGCGCGGTCTATCGCGACGCGGTCGTCCGCACGGCTCAGGCCGCGCTGTCGGGGTGACGCGCTAACGTCGAACGATGAACTCCCCCGTTGCGGCCGGCTCGGCCCTGGTCGACCGGTTCGGCCGGGTCGCCACCGACCTGCGGGTCTCGCTGACCGACCGGTGCAATCTGCGCTGCTCGTACTGCATGCCGGCCGAAGGGCTGCCCTGGCTGCCCGCCCCGCACCTGCTGACCGACGCCGAGGTGATCCGGCTGATCACCGTCGCGGTGCGGCAGCTGGGGGTGACCGAGGTGCGCTTCACCGGCGGTGAGCCGCTGCTGCGACCGGGGCTGCCCGCGATCGTGGCCGCGGCGGCGGCGCTGCGTCCGCGGCCCACCCTCTCGCTGACCACCAACGGCATCGGGCTGGCGCGGACCGCGACGGCGCTGCGCGACGCCGGGCTGGACCGGGTCAACGTCTCCCTCGACACCGTCGACGCCGACCGGTTCGCCGCGTTGACGCGACGCCGCCGCCACCACGACGTGCTCGCCGGACTCGCGGCCGCCCGGGAGGCCGGTCTGCGGCCGGTGAAAATCAACTCGGTGCTGCTGCGCGGGGTCAACGACGACGAGGCGCCCGCGCTGCTGCGCTTCGCCCTGGCCAACTCCTACGAGCTGCGCTTCATCGAGCAGATGCCGCTCGACGCCCAGCACGGCTGGGACCGCGCCCGGATGGTGACGGCCACCGAGATCCTCGCCGCGCTGCGGGCCGAGTTCACCCTGCTGCCCGACCCGGCCCCCCGCGGCGGCGCACCCGCCGAGACCTGGTTGGTGGCGGGGGGCGACGGGCTGCGGGTCGGCGTGATCGGCAGCGTCACCCGGCCGTTCTGTGGTGACTGCGACCGCACCCGGCTCACCGCCGACGGGCAGGTGCGCGCCTGCCTCTTCGCCACCGAGGAGTCCGACCTGCGCGGGGCGCTGCGCGCCGGCGCCGACGACGAGGAGCTGGCCCGGCGCTGGCGGGCCGCGATGGCCGGCAAGCGCGCCGGGCACGGCATCGACGATCCGTCGTTCCTGCAACCGTCGCGGCCGATGTCGGCGATCGGTGGTTGAGCGCGTGCCGGTCATCGTCCGGTACTACGCCGGCGCCCGCGCCGCCGCCGGCCGCACCGAGGAGACGCTTGCCGTCGGCGCCGCGGAGAGGCCACCGGCCGATGCCGGGACGGTGCCGGCCGCCGATGGCCAGGAGCTGCTTCCCGCCGACTGCGGACTCGACGATCTGATCGCCGTGCTCTCCCGCCGCCACGGCCCGAAACTCGCGGCGGTACTGACCGTGGCGAGTTTTCTGGTCGACGGCACCACCTGGCATGATCGTCACACGCCGCTGCCCGGTGGAGCCACGGTCGACGTGCTGCCTCCCTTCGCGGGCGGCTGAACGAGAGCCTGGACGGGGTGATTGCGCTGGCATTCGTCGGCACGGTGGTGGTGCTGCTCGGCCTCATCCACCTCTATATCTGGTGGCGGCTCGTCCGCGACACCACCCGCCCCGGTCCGCTGCGCCGCGCCGGCGGCATCGCCGCGCTCCTGCTCACGCTCCTCGTTCCAGCCACCATGATCGGCACGATGGGCGGCGTGGAGCAGCTGAGCTGGCTGGCCTGGCCCGGTTACCTCTGGATCGCGGTCATGTTCTACCTGCTGGTCGTGCTGCTGGTGCTGGAGCTGCCGATGCTGGTGGCCCGGCTGACGCTGCGCCGGCAGGCGCGACGCCGGACCACGGTCGCCGCGCCGGCCGCTGACGCGATGCCCGTACGGGTGGCCGTGGCCGAAGCCGGCACTGCCGCGCAGCCGGCCGGACCCGGCGAGGCGCCCGTCCCCGCCGGCCGGGACGCGGAGCCCGGCAGCCCGGGCGACGCGCCCACCGACAGCGCCACCGGTCCCGCCGATGCCGGCACCTCCGACGGCGCGGCGCCGCCCACCGGGGCCGACCGCGACGGCGCCGCCCCGGATCCGCAGCGTCGCCTGCTGCTCGCCCGCGGCGCGGCGATCTTCGCCGGGCTCACCGCCGCCGGCCTGACCGGGTACGGCGTGCGGACCGCCACCGGCGCGCCCCGCATCCACCGGGTGCCGGTGCCACTGGCGAAGCTGCCCCGCGGCATGGACGGGCTGCGCATCGCCACCGTGTCCGACATCCACCTCGGACCGCTGCTCGGCCGGGCGCACACCGAACGGATCGTCGCCGCGGTCAACCGGCTCGACGCCGACCTGGTGGCGATCGTCGGCGACCTGGTCGACGGGCCCGTCGCCGAACTGGGGCCGGCCGCCGAACCCCTGCGCGACCTGCGCTCCCGCTACGGCAGCTACTTCGTCACCGGCAACCACGAGTACTACGCCGGCGTGGAGGAGTGGGTCACCGAACTCGACCGGATCGGTCTGCGGGTGCTCCAGAACGAGCGCGCCGAGATCCGTACGCCGGCCGGGGTGCTCGACCTGGCCGGGGTCAACGACGTCTCCGCCGACGGGGTCGGGGTGGCCGCCGGCCCGGATTACGCCGCCGCGCTCGCCGACCGGGATCCGTCCCGGCCGGTGGTGCTGCTGGCGCACCAGCCGGTGCAGGCCCACGAGGCGGCCCGCTACGGGGTGGATCTGCAGCTCTCCGGGCACACCCACGGCGGGCAGATCGTCCCGTTCAACCTGCTGGTCCGGCTCGAGCAGCCGGTCGTCTCCGGGCTGGGCGAGGTCGACGGGACGAAGCTCTTCGTCACCAACGGGGCCGGCTTCTGGGGTCCGCCGGTCCGCGTCGGCGCGCCGCCGGAGGTCGCCCTGGTCGAACTGCGGGCCGTATAGCGCTCCTCACGCCCGCGCGTGGCGGCGGAGCGCGCCGGATCGACTCGTGGCAGGATGCGGCGTGCCCTCGTTCAGCGCCGCAACCCCCGGCAGCGCCACCGTCGGTGCCGCACCGTTCGTGGCGGACCTGCACATCCACTCGAAGTACTCGCGCGCCTGCAGCCGGGATCTGACCCTGCCGACGCTCGGGCACTGGGCCCGCCGCAAGGGCGTGGCGCTGCTCGGCACCGGCGACTTCACCCATCCCGCGTGGTATGACCACCTCTGCGAGACGCTGGTCCCCGCCGAACCGGGGCTCTACCGCCTCGATGCGGAGCTGGAGCAGGAGCTGCTGCGCGCGGCGCCGGCCCGGCTGGCCGAGGCCGCACCGGTGCGCTTCATGCTCAGCACCGAGATCTCCACGATCTACAAGCGCGGTGACCGCACCCGCAAGGTGCACCACCTGGTCTACCTGCCCGACCTCGACGCGGTCGGCCGGTTCAACGCCGCCCTGGGACGGATCGGCAACCTCGGCTCGGACGGGCGCCCGATCCTCGGGCTCGACTCCCGGGACCTGCTGGAGATCACGCTGACGGCCGACCCGGCCGGTTACATCGTCCCGGCGCACATCTGGACGCCGTGGTTCTCCGCGCTCGGCTCCAAGTCGGGCTTCGACACGATCGCCGACTGCTACGCCGACCTCGCCGACCACATCTTCGCCGTCGAGACGGGCCTCTCCTCCGACCCGGAGATGAACTGGCGGGTCGCCGGCCTCGACCGGTACCGGCTGGTCTCCAACTCCGACGCCCATTCGCCGCCGGCGCTGGCCCGGGAGGCGACGCGTTTCGCCACCGCGCTGGACTACTTCGCCGTACGCGAGGCGCTGCGCACCGGCGACGGCCTGGCCGGCACGGTGGAGTTCTTCCCAGAGGAGGGGAAGTACCACGGCGACGGGCACCGGGCGTGCGGGGTGAACTGGACCCCGGAGCAGACCCGGGCCGCCGGCGGCACCTGCGCCGAGTGCGGCAAGCCGGTGACGGTCGGGGTGCTCAGCCGCATCGAGGAGCTGGCCGACCGGCCGGCCGGGTACCGGCCGGCGCACGCCCCGGCGGTCACCCACCTGGTGCCGCTGGCGGAGATCCTCGGTGAGCTCAACGGAGTGGGTGCCCGCTCCAAGACCGTCGAGGGGAAACTGAACCACCTGCTCGCCGCGCTCGGCCCGGAGCTGCGGATCCTGACCGATTCGCCGCTGGACGAGGTCGGCCGGGCCGGCGGGGAGCAGCTCGCCGAGGCGATCGGCCGGCTGCGCCGCGGCCAGGTCGAGCGGGTCGCCGGCTACGACGGCGAGTACGGCGTGATCCGGCTCTTCACACCGGCGGAGCTGCCACCGGCCGGCGGCGCCCGGCAGACCGAGGCGCTCTTCGACGTGCCCGTGCCGCGTCAGCGCGCCGGGGAGACGGCCGCCCCGGCGGCACCGCCGGCACCGGCGACGCCGCGCGCCCCGCGCGGTCAGCGGCGTACGACGAAGCAGGCGCCACCTCCGCCGCCACCACCGCCGATCGCGGTGCCGCCGTCGCCACATGAGCCGTTCGAGCCGATGCTGGCGGGGATGGAGGAGGTCGGCACCGGGCTGCTCGACCGCCTCGACGCTATGCAGCGGGTGGCTGCCTCGGCTCCCGGCGGCCCGATGCTGATCGTGGCCGGGCCGGGCACCGGCAAGACCCGGACCCTGACGCACCGGATCGCGTACCTCTGTGCGGAGCTGAACGTCTTCCCGGAACGCTGCCTGGCGATCACCTTCACCCGGCGCGCCGCCGAGGAGCTGCGCGAACGCCTCGACGGACTGCTCGGGACGTTCGCCGAGGACATCACGGTCGGCACCTTCCACTCGGTGGGGCTGACGATCCTGCGGGAAAACCACCGGGCGGCGGGACTGGCTGCCGGTTTCCGGGTCGCCGACGAGCGGGAGCGGGCCGAACTGCGCGCCGAGGCCGGTGCCGACGCCGTGGCGTACGCGCGCCTGCTGCGCAAGCGCGACCTGGTCGACCTGGACGAGCTGGTGACCCTGCCGGTACGGCTGTTGGCGGAGCATCCGGCGCTGGTGAAGCGCTACCGGGACCGCTGGCAGTGGATCTTCGTGGACGAGTACCAGGATGTCGACGCCGAGCAGTACCAGCTGCTGCGGCTGCTGAGCCCGGCCGACGGCAACCTCTGCGCGATCGGCGACCCGGATCAGGCGATCTACTCGTTCCGCGGCGCGGACGTCGGCTACTTCCTGCGCTTCTCGCAGGATTTCGTCGACGCCCGTCTGGTACGCCTGACCCGCAACTACCGCTCGTCGGCGCCGATCCTCGCCGCGGCGGTGCAGGCGATCGCCCCGTCGTCGCTGGTCCGGGGACGGCGGCTGGACCCGGCCCGGCTGGACCCGGAGGCGGCCCTGGTCGGGGTCTATCCGGCGGCGACGGTCGCCGACGAGGCGGACTTCGTGGTCCGTACTGTCGACGAGCTGGTCGGCGGCCTCTCGCACCGTTCGATGGACGCCGGACGGATGGACGGGCGGACGGCGTCGGCGTCCTTCTCCGACGTCGCGGTGCTCTACCGCACCGACTCGCAGGCCCGGGCGATCCTTGACGCGCTGGTGCGGGCCGGCATTCCGGTGCAGAAGCGCTCGCACGACCGGATCCGCGACCGGCCGGGGGTGCAGGCGCTCGCCGAGGAGCTGCGGCACGCCGACGCGGCTGGCGGGCCGTTGGCGGAGCGGCTGCGCCGGGCCGGGCGTACGGTCGCGCAGCGCTATTCGGTGCCGACGCTGGACGCCACCGGCGCGGTACGGCCGGAGGAGGTCCGGTCCGCGGTCGATCTGCTGATGCCGCTGGCGCGCCGCTGCGAGGACGACCTCGCGCTCTTCCTGTCGAGCCTGCTCACCGACGCCGAGGTGGACGCGCTGGACCCGCGCGCCGAAGCGGTCACGCTGCTGACCCTGCACGCGGCGAAGGGCCTGGAGTTCCCGGTGGTCTTCCTGGTCGGCTGTGAGGACGGCCTGCTGCCGCTGCGCTGGCCGGGGCAGACCGCGACCGAGGAGGAGATCGCCGAGGAGCGACGGCTCTTCTTCGTCGGGTTGACCCGGGCGCAGGACCGGCTCTACCTGAGCCACGTCCGCCGGCGGGTACGCCAGGGCGTCGAGCGGGAGTGCCGTCCGACGCCGTTCCTCGACTCGATCGATCCGGGCCTGCTGGAACGGCTCGGGCCGAGCGAACCGCGCCGCTCCCGCGACCATCAGCTGCGGCTGCTCTGACCCGGCGTCAGCGGGGGTGGAGCAGGAACGCGGCCAGGGCGCCGGCGAGCATCGCGGGCCCGAGCGGCAGTGCGGTCCGCCGTCCGGCGCGGCGGGTCAGCAGGAGGACCAGCGCCACCGGACCGATGAGCAGATGCGGCAGGAGCAGGCCGGTCAGCACCGCGGGCCAGCCGAGCCAGCCGAGCGGCAGGCCGAGCACGGCGGCCAGTTTGACGTCGCCGAATCCGAGCCGGGAGCCGGGCAGCAGCGCCAGCAGCAGGTACGCCCCGGCGCAGACGATCGCCGCCGCGCCGGCGCGCCACAGCGGGACGGCTGTTCCCGTACCGGCCGCGGCGAGCGCCAGCCCGGCGGCGGTTGCCAGGGCGAGGGCCGCGATCAGCGGGTCGGGCAGCCGCAGCCGGGCGAGGTCGACACAGGCCAGCGGGAGCCCGATCGCCACGGCGGCGAGCAGGGCGGGCAGCACCGGGTCGGCGCCGAACCGGAGTGCGAGCAGCCCGTAGGCGAGCCCGGCGACGGTGACGGTGAACGTGGTGGGCGGCCCGAGCCGTGCTCGGCAGCCCCGGCAGGTCGCCGGCCCCAGCCAACCACCGGGGCCGGCGCGGAAGGGCCGTCCACAGTGCTCGCAACCGGCCCGGGCGGGCGTACCGGCAACGACGCCGAGGCGGTAGGCGGTCCGGGGCACGAGTACGCCGGCGGCGGCGCCGAGGAGAGCCGCCACCGAGACGGTCACGGCGGACATGGGGTGGGATCGTATCGGCGGTAGGACAGCCTCGAGGACCGGATTCAATCGGGGGGTGAAACCGTAGCCGGATCGTCACTCTCCGAAGGGGAAGGGCGGGCGCAGATCCGGCAGGTGGGGGGGTTGGCCGGGGCGACTACCGTTGCGTCGACGCCGGACGCAGCGCGCCGGTGCGAACCACACCGCGCGGGGAGGGCGAATGGCCGATCTCAATGCACATCGCGGTCGGCCCTCCCTGCGGGGCACCGCGCTGATCGCCACCCTGCTCATGGTCGCCGCGCTGGCCTGTGCGGGCGCGGCCGCAACCCTGCTCGTCCTGATCGACTCGAACGACTCGGCGCCGGCCACGACGGCCGACGGCGAGCCGGACCAGGAGGCGCAGCCCGATCCGGACGGCGCTCCAGTCGATGTCGCCTCCACCGACGGGCGGTTCGCCGCCGCCGGCCAGTGCGTGCGCATCGATCAGGCGGAGACCGACACACCGGGTCTCTGGATCAGCGCCTGCCGCGCCGGCACGTATCAGGTGCTGCGCCGTTTCGACGGCGCGACCGAGGGCGAGCAGGACGCCCAGGCCAAGTGTGAGCAGGTCGAGGGCTACACCAACTGGTACTTCTTCCGCAGCCCGCTGACCAGCCTCGATTTTGTCCTCTGCCTCAAGCCCTACCGAACGACGAACTGAGGAAACGCATGTCTGTATACGGATCGGCCGGCTCCGGCAATCCCGAAGACCCGTACGGCCAGTCGGGGGCCACGCCGTCGTCCGGCTCCGGGTTCCCGCCGCCTCCGGCCAACCCGTACAACGCCGACCCCGAACCACCGACACTGCCCCTGCACGCGGCGCCGCCGAACCAGCCCGGTCAGCAGTGGGGCCAGTCGGCTCCCAACCCGGGCGCCCCGGACCCGAACCAGCCCTGGGGACAGCCCCCCGCCGGCCAGCCCGCACCGGGCCAGCCCTGGGGCCAGCCGCCGGCCGGTCAGCCCGCGCCGGGCCAGCCGTGGGGGCAGCCGGGTAGCGGCCAGCCCGCGGCAGGCCAGCCCGCGGCCGGTCAGCCCTGGGGACAACCGGCCGCCGGCCAGCCGTGGCAGCAGCAGCCGGGCACCGGCCAGCCCGGCGGGCCGTGGGCTCCGCAGTACGGCGCCGAGGCGCCGAAGAAGGGGAACGGCCTCAAAATCACCCTCATCGTCGTCGGGATCCTCGCTCTGCTGAGCTGCCTCGGCTGTGCCGGACTCGCCGCGATCGGCTTCATGGCCGAGGAGGAGGCGGACCCGCAGCCGTCGGTGAGCGCGGAGGCGAGCGCGTCGGCCGAGCCCACGGTGTCGGAGTCCCCGAGCCCGTCGCCGAGTGCCACGACGCCGACGACCAACCCCGGTGACGCCATGTTCGCGGTCAAGGGCGACTGCCTGGTCAACGACGGCACGTCGATCAGCCCGAAGCTGCGCAAGGAGGCCTGCGCCCCCGGCACGATGGAGGTCCTCGCCCGGGTCGTGGGCACCTCCGACAAGGACGCCTGCAAGGACTACGCCGCGACCGAGGTGTACTACACCTACGACTCACCGCTGGACGCCCGCGACTTCGTGCTCTGCATGAAGAAGCGCTGATCCGGCGATAGCCCAAACCAGGGGTGTCTAGCGATTTCGCTAGACACCCCTAGTTTCATGTCGAGATCGGACACGCCGATGCCGGGATCTACCCACATCTAGCTCTGTCGCTAGATGGCCCGATACGGTGCGATACGTGGATCCGGTCCGCAACCCCTACGCCCCCGGCGCCGGCCAGCGCCCACCCGAACTCGCCGGCCGGGGCAGAGAACTCGACGTCTTCGACGTCGTCCTGGAACGGGTCGCCCGGGGCCGGCCCGAACGCAGCCTGGTCCTGACCGGACTGCGCGGCGTCGGCAAGACCGTCCTGCTCAACACACTGCGCTCGGCGGCGATCGGCCGGCTCTGGGGCACCGGCAAGATCGAGGCTCGGCCGGACCAGTCGCTGCGCCGCCCGATGGCCGCCGCCCTGCACATGGCGGTCCGCGAGCTCGCCCCGCACCACCGGGCCCCGGACCGCATCGACGACTTCCTCGGCGTCCTCAAGGCCTTCGCCCAGCGCGCGCCGATCGGCGGCAAGAGCCCCCGGCTGCGCGACCGGTGGCAGCCCGGCATCGACGTGGCCGCGAGCGTCGGCCGCGCCGACTCCGGCGACATCGAGATCGACCTGGTCGAACTCCTCGGCGACGCCGCCGACGTCGCCGCCGACGTCGGGACCGGGCTCGCCGTCTTCATCGACGAGATGCAGGACCTCGGGCCGGAGGAGGTCTCCGCGCTCTGCGCCGCCTGCCACGAACTCTCCCAGTCCGGGGCGCCGCTGATCGTCGTCGGCGCCGGCCTACCGCACCTGCCCGCCGTGCTCAGCGCCGCGAAGTCCTACTCCGAACGACTCTTCCGCTACCAGCGCATCGACCGCCTCGACCGGGTCGCCGCCGACCAGGCACTCTGCGCGCCGGCCGGCCGCGAGGAGGTCGAGTACGAGCAGAAGGCCCTCGACGTCCTCTACGAGAAGTCCGGCGGGTACCCGTACTTCGTGCAGGCGTACGGGAAGGCGACCTGGGATCACGCGCCGCGTTCGCCGATCACGGACGCGGACGTACGGGTCGCCGCACCGGAGGCGGAGGCGGAGCTGGCGGTGGGCTTCTTCGGGTCCCGTTTCGAGCGGGCGACCCCGGCTGAGCGCGAGTACATGCGGGCGATGGCCGGGCTCTCCCTGGCCGGGGCGGAGTCGACCGGTCAGACCCGTGACGACATGGACGTCGCCGTGCCGACCGCGGAGATCGCCCGGGCGCTCGGCCGGAAACCCGCCAGCCTCTCCCCGGCCCGCGACGCGCTGATCAAGAAGGGCCTGATCTACTCCGGCGAGCGCGGTACGGTCGCCTTCACCGTGCCGCACTTCGGCCGCTACCTGCGGACTCAGCCGGCGTAGCCGGCATACCCGCGGACCCAACCGGCGTAGCCGGCATACCCGCGGACCCAACCGGCGTAGCCGGCATACCCGCAAACCCAGCCGGCGTGAGCCGGCATACCCGCGGACCCAGCCGGCGTGAGCGGCATTACGGTCAGACCTGGCCCCACGGTGCCGGGAAGAGCACCTCGCCGGGGCGCACGGCCGGGCCGTCGGGGCCGGCCGGAGTCAGCAGCAGGGCCTGCCACGGGTCGCCGAGACCGGACCACGGGCTGGTCAGCCCGAAGCGCCGGGCCGGGACGAAGCCGAACCGGCGGTAGAAGGCCGGCGCGCCGAGCACCACCACCAGCTCCTCGTCGAACTCCCGCGCGGCGTCGAGCACCGCCTGCACCACCGCCGTACCGTGGCCGATCCGCTGGCGGTGCGGTGCCACCGCGACCGGGCCGAGCGCCAGCGCCGGCACCGCCGTGGGACGGACCCGGACCCGGCTGAGCAGGGCGTAACCGACGATCTCACCGCCGGACTCGCCGACCATCGACAGCCCCGGCAGCCAGGCGTCGCCGGCGCGCAGATCCTCGACGAGCCCGACCTCGGGCGGCCTGCGGGCGTCCGGCCGGGCGAAGGCGGCGGCGAGCACCTGCCGGATCGGCGCCGCGTCGGCCGGCCCTTCCGGCCGCAACCGGAGAGTGGTCACCGGGTGACGCTACCGCGGCTCACGCGCCGCGGGGCTCCGCCAGGCACATCGGATCCATTGACGCATGTCTCCGCCCTGCGACAGGCCAGTTGGGACATTGCCGGGATAATCCATCGGGCAACGGGTATGACTGGATCCATGAGACCCGTACGTACCGTTGCTCGGACCCTGCTCAGCGCCGCTTTCGTGATCAACGGCGCGCGCACCCTCAACAACCCCGAACCCTTCGTTGAGCGGGCGGCGCGCGTGACCGACCCGCTGACCCCCACCCTGGAGAGGGCCTCGCCCCGGATCCCCACCGACACCGCGTCGCTGGTGCGCATCAACGCGGGCGTCCAGCTCGTCGGCGGCCTGCTCCTCGCCACCGGGCACTTTCCCCGGCTCGCCGCGACCGCCCTCGCCGGCAGCCTGGTGCCGACGACCCTGGCGGGGCACGCCTTCTGGGAGGAGAGCGACCCGCAGAAGAAGAGCCAGGATCAGATCCACTTCGTGAAGAACCTCGGACTCGTCGGCGGCCTGCTCCTTGCCGCGCTCGACACCGAGGGCAAGCCGGGGCTGCGCTGGCGTGCCGGGCACCGGGTCCGGCACAGCCGCAAGTCGATGGCGCGTGCCGTCCGCAGCGCCCGCCGCGACGCCCGTATCGCCAAGGTCTCGGCGAGCACCGCCCGGATGCTGCCCGGCTGATCCACGACCGGCGCCCACCCCCGTACCGTCCGACGCGCCGCGCCAAGTACTGCGAACCACCCCGAAATGCCGCGCAGGGCGGCAACATGGGATGAAGTGTCGATCGTGCATGGGATCGGACACGGTCGGATAACACTGGAGGCCCCGAGGTGGTGCGACGCTCTAGGCTCCGAACCGGACCTGGACGGGCAGCACGAACGTGGTACGGGGGTGTACGCGCCATGCCGGCGACCGTCTCAGGACGGCGGGCCCGCCTGAGCGGGATCCGTCGCCGGCTACTCGCCGCAGATCGCCGGACTCTCGTCCGCCTCGGTCTCGTCGCCCTCGCCACGTATCTCGCCTGGCTCGCCGTCGGCGCGTTCGGCCGGCAGTACACGTTCTTCGACATGAAGATCTACCACGGCGCGATGGTGTGGTGGGCAAACGGCAATCCGCTCTACGAATTCGTCGCACCGCAGACGACCCTCGGCTTCACCTATCCGCCCTTCGCCGCACTGCTGATGCTGCCGATGGCGACCCTCTCCATGCCGGTGGCGGCCCTGGTCAACCTGCTGGCGAGCCTCACCGCGCTCACCGCGGTCATGATCGCCCTGCTGCACCCGATCGCCGCCCGGCTGGGGCAGCCGCTCTGGTTCGTCGTGGCGCTGGCCGTGCCGCTCGCCGTCGCCCTGGAGCCGGTCCGCGAGACGCTCGGCTACGGCCAGGTCAACCTGCTGCTCTTCGCGCTCGTCCTGGCCGACCTGGTGGCCCTGCGCTGGCGGTCGCGGCGCGGCCTGCCGGCCCGCCCGGACGACGGCGGGCTGCGCCGGTTCTTCTTCAGCGGTGCCTGGGCCGGCGTCGGAATCGGACTGGCGACCTCCATCAAGCTCACTCCGGCGCTGTTCATCCTCTATCTGATGCTCACCCGCCAGTGGCGGGCAGCGTGGACGGCAGTTGGTACCGCCCTGACCGTCGGCTGTGGTGTCTTCGCCGTCATGCCGGCGGAATCCACCGCGTACTTCGGGACGGTCATCTGGCAGACCGAGCGGGTGGGGGCGGCGGACATGACGCCGAACCAGTCGCTGGCCGGGCTGCTCGCCCGGCTCTACGACATGATCGAGACACCGACCCTGCTCTGGTTCGTCTTCGCGGTCCTCGTGCTCGTCCTCGGTCTGGACCGGGCGCGCGCCGCCCGCGCCGACGGCGACGAGTTGACCGCCTTCACCCTCGTCGGGCTGACCGGCAACATCATCAGCCCGATCTCCTGGACCCACCACCTGGTCTGGGTCATCCCGGCCCTCATCGTGCTCGCCGACACCGGTGTACGGCGCTGGGATGCCCGCGGCCTGCCGCTACGGGTGCCGGGCAGCGGTGTGGCAGCTCTGACCGGCCCCCGTATCGGCCGCTGGTGGCCGACCATGATCGGGCTGCGGCACCTCTTCTGCGCCGGCGGGCTGTACCTGCTCTTCGTCATCTCGCCGATCTGGCCGTACGAGCACCAGCTCCCCGAGGTCTCGCACTATCAGGACGGGCTCTTCGGGGCGGTCCTGGAGAACTCACTGGTCCTCACCCTGATCGTGCTCGTCACGACGCTGCCGTGGCGGCCCGGCGCGGAGCCCGCGTTCTACGGTGAACGGTCGACTGCCGCCGCCCTCCTCGCCCGCCGCTGAGCCACCCGGCCGCAGCGCGGATCAGGGGCAGTTCACCCACTCCTCGGTGCCGTCGGCGAAGAACTGCCGCTTCCAGATCGGCAGCCGCGCCTTGGCCTCGTCGACCAGCCGGGCGCAGGCGGTGAAGGCCGCCGCCCGGTGCGCGGTGCTGACCGCCGCGACCAGCGCCGCGTCCCCGATCTCCAGCTCTCCGACGCGGTGGGAGATGGCGACGGCGTAGACCTCCGGCAGTGCCGCTAACTCCTCGGCGATCTCCCGGAGCACCTGTTCGGCGCTGGGATGCCCCTCGTACTCCAGCCGCAGCACGCCCCGACCGTGGTCGTGGTCGCGCACCACGCCCTGGAAGGAGACCACCGCGCCGGCCCGCACGTCGGCGACGGCCGCCTCGTGGGCGGCCAGGTCCAGCGCCTCGACGCCGACCGCGACCAGGGCGACACCGCCGGTGCCCGGGGCGTTCATCGCAGCCGCTCCCCGGGCAGCAGGGGCAACGGCACCAGGGACACCTCATCGCCCGGCTTGCCGGCGTCGCCGGGCGGGATCACCGCGAAACCGTCGGCGGTGGCGAGCCCGCGCAGCATCGACGAGCCGACGTGGGGCACCGGATGAGCCCGGCCGTCGGTGCCGTCGAGCCGGACCAGAGCCAGGTGGGTGTAGGCCCCGCGGCCGGGTACGGCCGCGGCTAGGGTCACCCGCGGCAGGTGCGGCAGTCCTCGCCCCTGCATTCCGGCCAGCAGCGGTGCCACCAGCGAGACGAGGGCGACGACAGCCGACTGCGGGTTGCCGGGCAGTCCCGCCACGAAGCGGACGGCTCCGTCGGCGCGGGTGAGCCGGGCCAGGAGCATCGGGAAGCCGGGCCGGACCGCCACGGTGTTGACGACGTATTCGGCGCCGAGTTCGGCCAGCGCCGGGTGCAGGTGGTCGACCGGGCCGTGCATCGTGCCGCCGGTGGTGCAGACCAGCTCCGCCTCGTCGAGGGCGGCGCGCAGCGCCGCGACGTGCGCGGCTCGGGTGTCGGCGACCGGGACGACGACGTCGGCCGGGGCCACCGCGGCACCGTAGCGGCGCAGCCAGCCCGGCGCCGACGGGCCGAGGGCGTCGCGGACCCGGCCCGCGCCGGGCGGCCCGGCAGTGAGCAGCTCGTCGCCGAAGACCAGCAGGGCAGCCCGGGGCGGGCGGCGCACCGCCAGGGTGTCCAGGCCACAGGAGGCGGCCAGCCCGATCACGCCCGGGTCGACGGGGGTGCCGGCCGGCACCAGCTCCTCGCCGGCGCGCGCCTCCTCGCCGGGCAGCCGCCACTCCGGCGCCGGCCGGGGTACGCCCGTGACCAGTCCGTCGGCGGTCCGGGTCGACTCCTCGATCCGCAGGATCGCCGCGGTTCCGGCCGGGACCATGGCGCCGGTGGCGATCTCGACGGTCGTACCGTCGGTTGTCAGCGCCGGGGCCGGCGCGCCGGCGAGGACACGCCCCACCACCCGCCACGGTGCCGGCCCGCGCACGGCCCAGCCGTCCACGCTGGAGGTGGGGAAGGCGGGCAGATCGGTGACGGGGGCCAGCCCGGCGGCGAGGGTGCAGCCGTCGGCGTCGGCGGGTGCGAGGTGCCGCACCGGTGGGGCCGCGGCCCGGCCGGCACTGTGTACGAGGGCACGCGCCCGGTTCCAGTCGACCGGCGGCGTGGCCGGCCCGGACGGTGGCGCGACCGCGGTGTCGGTGCTCACTGCACTGGCCTCCTGCTGATCAATGGTCGCCGCCGCGCGGCTGGTCGCCGCCGGCACCCTGGTCGTCGCCGCGTGGCTGGCCGGCCGGGTGGCCGTGGTCGCCGCCCCGAAGCTGGTCGACCGCGTGGCCGAGGATCGGCCCGAGCACGGCGAGGCCGTCGCGGGCCCCACCGGTGGAGCCCGGCAGGTTCACCACCAGGGTCCGTCCGCGGACTCCGGCGAGCCCACGGGAGAGCGCTGCGGCCGGCACCGCCTGCGCGCTGTGGGCCCGGATGGCCTCGGCGATGCCGGGAATTTCGTAGTCGAGGAGGGCGCGGGTCACCTCCGGGGTCCGGTCGCCCGGGGTGATGCCGGTGCCGCCGCTGGTGACGACCACGTCGGCGTCCGCCGCGACCGCTGCCCGGACCGCCTCGGCCACCGGCTCGCCGTCGGGCACCACCAGCGGTCCGGTCACCTCGCAGCCGAGGGCGCTCAACCCGGCGGCGAGCAGCGGACCGCTGGTATCGGGGTAGACGCCGGCTGCGGCGCGGTCGGAGGCGACGACGACGTGGGCGCGGATCACGGCCGCTCCTCGGGCCGGACCCACTCGCCGGTCTTGCCGCCCTCCTTGCGCAGCACCCGGACCGCCTCGACGGAGGCGGCCGGGTCGACGGCCTTGACCATGTCGATCAGGGTGAGACCGGCGACGGCGACCGCGGTGAGCGCCTCCATCTCGACGCCGGTGCGGTCGGCGGTGCGGACCGTCGCGGTGATCTCGACGGTCTCGGTCCCGAGCTCCAGCTCAACGCTGACGGCGTGCAACGCGATCGGGTGGCACAGTGGAACGAGGTCGGCGGTGCGCTTGGCGCCCATGATCCCGGCGAGCCGGCCGACCGCGAGCGCGTCGCCCTTGGGCAGTCCGTCGCCGCGGAGCAGCTCCACCACCTCGCGGGTGGTGCGCAGCCGGCCGGCGGCCACCGCCCGGCGGACGGAGATCGCCTTGCCGGAGACGTCGACCATGTGGGCCGCGCCGGCACCGTCCAGATGACTCAGCTGCGGCGGAGCGGGCCGCGGCGCGGACGGGTGGGTCGGCAGCGCCGGCGCAGGCCGCTGCGCGGATGGGTGGGTCGGCTGCTCGGTCACGGCGTCGAGCCTATCGGGCGGCTCCGACGACCACCGGTCGTCACCGCGGGTCCGAATCTCCGATCTTGCGCTACCCCGCCGGCGAGGGCGAGGATCACCGTACGGACCGTCCGAGTCGCAGACCGTGACATCCATGGATAGATCTCACATATATTGCACAAAGCGGCGCATCATCCGCCCCGCTGCCGCACGCCGCTCCTAATCTCGGCACACCAAGCGATCCTCCACACCGGCTGAAGCCGCGCCGGCGGAATCAGCCAACGGGAAAGGGGCGTGCCATGCGTGGCCTGGAGTGGGACTGACGGCCGTGCCGCGGGACGGCCTCTTCGCGCGCCCCGCATCACCGTCCGACAGGGCCGAAGTCGCACGTTGCGGTGGAGTGACGTGAATCCGCTCGAGCACCATGACAACCAGACCGACCAGGCGGTACGAACGCTGGTCGGTCTCGTCGTCGCGGCGGCCGGCACCGCGACAGTGCTGGCGTTGGTCATCGCGATCCGGCAGCCGGCGCAGGCGAACGACCTCATCGTCCTCCTGACGATCACCTCCATGATCGCCATCTGCACGACGATGAAGGCGGGCTTCCGGCTCCGCTCGGCGCACTACTCGGTGACCTGGAGCGAGACAGCGATCGTCCTCGGGCTCTTCGTCGCACCGACCCACTGGGTGATTCTCTGCACCGCCGTCGGCGTCGCCGCGGCGGCCGGCATCGCCCGCCTCTCGCGACTCAAGACGGCCTTCAGCATCGGCAAGAACACCCTCGTCGCGACCGCTGCCGGGCTGGCCCTGGCCGGCTACGGCAGCGGCCCGGACACCCTGGCCCACCTGCTGGCCGCCGCCACCGTCGGGTACCTGGTCGCGGTGGTGGCCGACGAACTCATCACCCTCCAGGTGATCGCCCTCGTCTCCCGCACGCCACTGCCGACCCTGCTGCGCACCGACTGGGACCTGCGGCTGCTCGGCACCGGATTCCGCTATCTGGCCACCCTCGGCACGCTCGTCGTGCTCTTCGTCGACCCCCGCCTGCTGCCGGCGCTGCCCGCGCTGGTGCTGAGCCTGCACCTGGCCTACTCCCACCGGGTACGCGGCCGCGCCGAACAGCAGGCCTGGCAACGGCTGGCACGCACCACGGACGCGCTCAACGTCATCGACCTCGACCGGGTCCTCACCACCGCCGTCAACCAGGCCGGCGAACTCTTCTCCGCCGATCAGGTCGAGATCGAGCTCACCTCCGCAGAGCGCACCGTCCAGGGCAGCGGCGGCCGGATCAGCTACGACGGACCGAGCGCCCGGCTCGTCTCGGATGCCCCGGCCCAGATCGAGACCCGGCTGCGTGGCGTCGACGGCGAGACCGACGTCGGCATCCTGCGGCTGCGTTTCCACCGCCCGGTCGCCCTCTCCGAACGCGAGCGCTACACCCTGCGCACCTTCGCCGCCGCACTCTGCACCGCCGTCTGCAACGCCCAGGCGTACGCCGAACTGGCCCGCGCGGCCGACGGGCACGCCCACGCCGCCGGCCACGACGCGCTCACCGGGCTGCCCAACCGCCGGGCATTGCTGGAGCGGGGCGAACGGATGCTGGACCGCAGGCACGGCGGCGGCGTCATCGCCCTGCTGCTGATCGACCTGAACCACTTCAAGGAGGTCAACGACACCCTCGGCCACACCGCCGGCGACCAGGTCCTGGTGCAGGTCGCCGAGCGGCTGCGAGCGGCGGCCGGCCCGGCGGACCTGGTAGCCCGGCTCGGCGGTGACGAGTTCGCGGTGCTCTTCGTCGGGCTGCCGGCGCCCGCGCTGGCCGCGGTGCGGGCCGACGTCGTGCTGGCCGGGCTGCGGGAGCCCTTCCTGGTGGACGGGATCCGGGTCGGCGTCGAGGCCAGCGGCGGCATCGCCGCCGGCACCGGCGCCGGCGGGATCGACGAGCTGCTGCGCCGGGCGGATGTGGCGATGTACCAGGCGAAGCGGGCGGGCCAGCGGATCTGCACGTACGCGCCGGCGCAGGACACCGCCGACCTCGGCCGGCTCTGGCTCGGCGGCGACCTGGCCCGCGCGGTCGACAACCGGGAGTTCATCGTCGAGTTCCAGCCGATCGTCGACCTGGGCACCGGCGACCTGATCGCCGCCGAGGCGCTGACCCGCTGGCGGCACCCGGTGCACGGCGCCATCGAACCGCTGCGGTTCATCGCCACCGTCGAGCGTTCGGCGCTGCTACCCGCCTTCACCGCGGCGGTGCTGGATCAGGCCCTGGACGCCGTACGGCAGTGGCGCGAGGCCGGCTTCGACGCGCCGGTGGCGGTGAACGTCTCGCCGCGCAGCCTGCTCGACACCGGCTTCCCGGACGCGGTGCACGCCCGGCTGCTGGCGCACGGAGTCGCCCCCGGGTCGCTCTATCTCGAGCTGACCGAGACGTTGGCGCTGAGCCGGCTGGAGGTCGTCGACGAAGTGCTGGCCCGGCTGCGGGCCCTCGGCGTCCGGCTGGCCCTGGACGATTTCGGCACCGGCTACTCGTCGCTGTCGCTGCTCTCCCGCATCCCGGTCCACGAGCTGAAGATCGACCGCAGCTTCGTCGCGGTGATGGAGAGTTCCGTCCAGGCCCTCGCGGTCGTCCGGTCCACCGTGGATCTCGGCCGCAGTCTCGGCCTGACGGTGGTGGCGGAGGGGGTGGAGAGCGAACGGCAGCGGCAGACCTTGTGGCAGCTCGGGTGCGCCGCCGGCCAGGGCCATCTCTTCGGCCGTTCGATGCCGGCGGAGCGTTTCCTGGCCGTGCTGCAGCGCGGCACGGACGGCCACCGTGGACGGTTGGCAGCCGCGCTGCACGAAGGGGCCCCGGTCATCCGGCTGCCGCCGAGGCAGTCACCGGAAGACGGCAAACGCCACGATAATCTGCCAAACTGGCCCGCGTGAGGGTCGCAGCCGTGCCGCGCGCCGTACGCGGGTGCCGGGACCGGCTGGACCGCTCCACCGGCGGCCTCGCCGCCGATGCGGCCCTCTACGGCTGCAGCACCCTCTTCGCCGTCGGCATCGGTGTCGTCTCCGCGCTGCCCCCGCACCGGATCTGGGGGCTCACCGCCGCGCCCGGCTACCTGATCGCCACCGTGGTCGTCCTCGCCCAGCTTGCCGCCCGGCGGCGCGGCCGGGCACCACGTCTCACCGGCCAGCCCGGCCGGGCCGGGCTCACCCTCTTCGCTGTCGCCGCCACCACCGGGCTGCCGCTGCTGTGGCAGAGCAGCCGCCGGGCCGCGGGCCTGCCCGGCCACGCACAGGAGGAGGTACGCGTCGTCGAACACGCCGGGCAGCGGCTGCTGGAGACCGGCACGCCCTACCTGAGCCGGGCCGAGATCGCTGCGCTGCCCGTCGCGGATCAGCTCAGCGGGTACATGCCGTACCAGCCGGGGATGGCGCTCTTCGGCCTGCCCCGCGCGCTGGCCGGGACCGTCTGGTGGAGTGACGCCCGCGTCGCCTTCGCCGTCGTCACCGCCGTGCTGCTGGCGTCGGCCGTGCTGCTGCTGCGCCGTGCGGGTACGCCGACGGGCCCGCTGATCCGGGCTGTGCAGGCCGTCGCGGTCCTGCCGGCGGGCGCGCTCGCCCTCGCCACCGGCGGTGACGACCTGCCTGTCGTCGCGCTCTGCCTGCTGGCCCTGGCCCTGACCGCCCACCGCCGCCACGGGGCCGCCGGGCTGGCGGTCGGCCTCGCCGCCGCGTTGAAACTCATCGCCTGGCCGGTCGTGCTGGTGCTCGCCATCCACGCCGCCACCCAGGGCCGGCGGGCGCTGACCCGGCTGGCCGCCGGCGGCCTGGGACTGCCGATCATGGTGCTGCTGCCCGCCCAGTTCGTCGACGCCGCCGCGCTCGCCGAGAACGTGCTGCGATTTCCGCTCGGCCACGGCCTGGTCCGCAGCCCCGCCGCGTCCCCCCTGCCCGGTCACCTGATCGCCACGTACCTGCCGGGCGGGCGGATCATCGGCGCGCTCCTGCTGCTCGCCGCCGGCGCCGGATGGCTGGTGCGCCGGCCCGCCACCGACGCCGCCCGCGCCGCGCTGGTCTGCGGGTACGGCCTGCTCGCCGCTTCCCTGCTGATGCCCGCCACCCGCTTCGGCTACCTGCTCTACCCGATAGCCTTCCTGATGTGGGTGCCGGTGCTACGCCGCCATCGGCCGGCAGCGGCCGGCGTACCCCAGGTCGTGCTGGTCCGCTGACGGCCCGACGCGGCGTGGCGACGGACCGGGCGGCCGCGGGGCGGGTGCGGCCGGGGAGTCGCCCGGCCGGGCCGGCAGGGGAGAGCACGCTGCAACCGCAAGAGCCGCCCGTCGACTCCGACGTCGACCTGCGCGATCGGACAGAACGCGCCGAACTGCCCTCGGGCACGTTGGCACTGCTCGCCACCATCGCCGCCGGCGGGATGCTCGGCGCGCTGGCCCGGCACGCCCTCGCAGTCGTCTGGCCCAACGCACCGGGCGACTTCGGCTGGGCCACCTTCGTCACCAACGTCTCCGGGTGCCTGTTGATCGGCGTGCTGATGGTGCTGATCACCGAGGTCCGCACCACCCACCGGCTGCTGCGCCCATTTCTCGGCGTCGGCGTCCTGGGCGGCTACACGACCTTCTCCACCTACGCCGTGCAGGCCCAGCAGGCGATCGCCGTCGGACGGCCCGGTACGGCGCTGGCGTACCTCGCCGGCACCCTCGTCGCGGCCCTCGCCGCCGTCTGGTGCGGGCTGACGGTCACCCGCCGCCTCACCGCCGGCGCGTCGGCGGACCGACCGGCGAGGCCGGGGTGACCGCCCTGCTGATCGCGCTCGGGGCCGCGGTCGGCGCACCGTTGCGCTACCTGATCGACCGGGCCGTGCAGGCCCGCCACCGCGGCGGGTTTCCCTGGGGGACGCTGGTGGTGAACGTGACCGGCTCCCTCCTGCTCGGCTTCGTGATCGGCGCTGCGGCCTCTGGTGCGAACAGGGCCGGCGACAATGGGTTCGCGGCGGCCGACGATCCGCTGGTCGCTCTCCTGGGCACCGGGTTCTGCGGCGCGCTGACCACCTACTCCACCTTCGGGTACGAGACCGTACGTCTGCACGAGCGGGGTGAGACCCGGGCGGCGCTGGGCAACGCCGTACTCAGCGTCGCCGCCGCCTCGGTGGCAGCCGGCACGGGGCTGGCGCTCGCCGCCGCGCTCTGGTCCTGACGACTCGCGCACCCGCAGGAAGGGCCGGCTCGGGAACAGACGGCTCGGAAAGGGTCTGGCCCGGGAACGGACGGGTGCCGCGAATCGGCGCCGGTGCGGGTTCTGTCGCCGCCATCGGCGGTTTCACCGGCGGCGGCGGCCGCGCTGGCGTACACCTGAGTCATGACGACCTACCGCGACCGGACCGCGGCCGGCGCCCAGCTCGCCGACCGGCTCACCGCTCTGATCGGCGACACTGACGTCGTCGTTCTCGGCCTGGTCCGGGGTGGTGTGCCGGTTGCCGCCGCCGTCGCGCACCGGCTGCGCGCCCCGCTGGACGTCCTCGTCGTACGCAAGCTCGGGGTGCCCTGGGCGCCGGAGGTGGCGTTCGGCGCGATCGGCCCGGGCGGGGTGCAGGTCCGCAACGAGATCCCGGCCAGCGGCCTGGAACCGGGGCAGATCGACGAGGTGGTCCGCGCCGAGTCCGCGGAGCTGCAGCGGCGGGAGGGGCTCTACCGGGCCGGCCGTGCCCCGTTGGACCTGCGCGGCTGTGTGGCCGTCGTCGTCGACGACGGCCTGGCCACCGGTGCCACGGCCCGCGCCGCTGTCGGCGTGGCCCGGGAACTCGGCGCCCGTCGTGTGATCGTGGCGGTGCCGGTCGGCTCGGTCCCGGCGTACGAGGCTCTGGTCGGCGTCGCCGACGAGGTGATCTGCGCGCAGCGGCCTGCGGACTTCGGCGCGGTCAGCCGCTACTACGAAGACTTCCACGAGGTGCCGGACGCCGAAGTCGTCGACGTGCTTCAGGCTCAGGGGTGACTCGGGGCGGTATCGTCTGGCAGATGCAGCTCACCTGTCCGAAGTGTCATGGCGACATGCGCAATTACGAGCGCAGTGGCGTCACCATCGACCAGTGCACCGAGTGCCGCGGTATCTTCCTCGACCGCGGCGAACTGGAGAAACTCTTCGAGGCCGAGGCGAACTGGAACCAGGCGCAGCCCGCTGGCCAGCCCTCCGCTCAGCCCGCCCCGCCGGCCGCGGCCCCGGGTTACACCCCGCCTCCGCCGCCACCCGCCCAGCCCGGTTACGCCCAGCCCGGCTACGGCCAGCCGGGGTACGCCCAGCAGGGTTACCCGCCGGCGCCGGCGTACGGCCAGCAGCACCACGGCTACCGGGGTCACTACCGGCAGAAGCGCCGCAAGGGCTTCCTCGGCGAACTCTTCGACTGACCCGTCACCGGCGGGCCGGTCCGCCACAGGCGTCCCGGCCCGCCGGCACCAGCTCGCGGCGTCGTCCGGCTGCGGTCAGACGATCGCCATGTCGACGAAGCGGGACAGGTGCAGCTGCGCGGCGACCGTGATGGTGTCGGTCGGTCCGTTACGGTGCTTGGCGACGATGAAGTCCGCCTCACCGGCTCGCGGCGACTCCTTGTCGTAGTAGTCGTCGCGGTGCAGCAGGATGACGACGTCGGCGTCCTGCTCGATCGATCCACTCTCACGCAGGTCGGAGAGCTGCGGCCGCTTGTCGGTGCGCTGCTCGGGGCCACGGTTCAGCTGACTGACCGCGATCACCGGGCACTCGACCTCCTTGGCGAGCAGTTTGAGCCCTCGGGACAACTCGGCGACCTCCTGCTGGCGGCTCTCGGTCTTTTTCGGCGAGCTCATCAGCTGCAGGTAGTCGACCACGATCATCTTCAGGTCGTGCCGCTGCTTGAGCCGCCGGGCCTTGGCCCGGATCTCCATCAGGTTCATGTTGGGGGTGTCGTCGACGAAGAGCGGCGCCTCGCTGATCTCCCCCATGCAGCGGGCCAGCTTGGTCCAGTCGTCGTCGGAGAGCTGACCCGAGCGCAGCACGTGCAGCGGCACCCGCGCCTCGGCCGAGAGCAGTCGCATGACGATCTCGACCTTGCTCATTTCCAGCGAGAAGATCGCCGCCGCCTGGTTCGCCCGGATCGCCGCGTTGCGGGCGAAGTCCATCGAGGCGGTGCTGTTGTGGGTCGGGATCATGCTTCGGCCGGCGAGGTAGAGGTGCTCGTCGTTGTCCACGGTCACGCACCGCACGGGGACGCTCGGCACCGGCCGTACGGCCACGACGTACCGCGATCGGGTCTGGGGGATGGCCCGGCCTCGGCTGCGGTGCGCGGCGCGCTTCTCCTCCACCTGGAACACCTCGTCGGTCGTGACGAGTTCCAGGGCGGAGACGGGCTGCCCGGCGGGACCGCCCGGCACCGCGGTGACGGGGCCGCACTGGTACCCGAGGCTGACGATCAGTTCCCGGACATCCTCGGCCAGTCGGGGCCCGTGGGCGGTGAAGCGGATCTCGCCGGTCGGCCCGACCGTGCCGCCGGCATCGAGCAGCCCGGCGAGCAGCGCCCGGCGCTGCCCCTGGGCGGCCCGCAGGTAGACGGCCGGGATGTGCGGGCCCTCGGGCCCTTCGGGTAGCTCCGCTGCCTCGGTTGCCGCCGGCGCCACGTCGCCGGCCTCGGTTGCCGCCTCCGTGCCGAGCCGGCGTCCGAGCGCGTACGGCGGCACCGGCAGCTCCCGCTCCGGCAGCAGCAGCGGAGCGGCGTTCTCGACGGCGTGGTTCAGCCGCTGGTCGGCGGTGTGCAGCGTCGCCGCGATCTGGGCGGTGGTCACGACCTGGCCGGTCGGCGAATCCTGCCCGGCCGTCGACGGCTGCCCGTCGGCGGGCGGGGCGGCGGTCAGCGGCGGTTGCGCGGCTGTCGTCTTCCACAGGTGCTCGGCGTCGGCGACGATCACCGAGCCGTCGGAGAACTCGACCTCGTAGCAGGCGCGGTCGTGCAGCACATCGAAGGCGGCGGTGATCGTCGTCGGCCGTCCGTCCGCCGCGAGGAGCCGGTCGCCGACGCGGACCTCACCCATCGTGGTCCAGCCCTGCGGTGTCGGCAGCGGGGTGTCCAGGGCGAGCGCCTTGCCGAGACCGGGCCGGCCGGCAACGATGATCAACTGGCCGGCGTGCAGGCCGTTGAGGAGCCGGTCCAGGTCGGTGAAGCCGGTGGGGACGCCGGTCATCATCCCGCCCGAAGCACCGACGGCCTCGATCTCGTCCAGCGTCGGCTGAAGCATGTCGGCCAGGACCGCGAAGTCCTCGTTGACCCGGCGCTCGGTGACGTCGTAGACGGCCTGCTGCGCCAGGTCGACGATGTCGTCCACGTCCCGGCCGCCACCGGCCGCCGAGCCGTAGCCGAGCTGGACGATCCGGGTGCCGGCCTCGACCAGTCGGCGCAGCACGGCGCGTTCGCCGACGATCCGCGCGTAGTAGGAGGCGTTGGCCGCCGTCGGCACGCTGGCGATGAGCGTGTGCAGGTACGGCGCGCCGCCGATGCGGTTCAGGTCGCCGGAATCGGCGAGCGCGGCGGCGACGGTGATGGCGTCGGCGGGCTCACCCCGGCCGTAGAGGTCGAGGATCGCGTCGAAGACCGTGGCGTGGACCGGCCGGTAGAAGTCGTTGGACTTGAGGATCTCCACCACGTCGGCGATGGCGTCCTTCGACAGGAGCATGCCGCCGAGCACGCACTGTTCCGCGGCGATGTCCTGGGGCGGCGTCTTGTCGAACTGGCCGTCGCGCTGGGGCGGGGCCGCTGCCGGTGCCGCGGACGCCCCGGCGAAACCTTCGGGCCGGGTGTCCTCGCTGACGGACATGCGGTCCCCCTCCACTGCCTCGGTGTCCAGACAACCGCCCGGGTACGACAACTGTGCTGCGCCCTGCTGCGACGCGGCCTGCGCCCTGTGCCGCGGCCGGAATCGGGGGGTCGCCGGCGGATGAGGGGGCGACGGGTAACCCTACGGAAGCTGGCGGGGCCACTCAACCGACGCGGTGGACAGGGCTGCGGAGAACCTGTGGACAGACACCGGGGCGCTTGTGCACAGCGTTGTGCACAAGCTGTGGATAAGTTCCGACCGACACTGCCACCACCCCTCCTGACCTGGGCTTTCCTTAATTCACAGCTGTGGAGGGGAAATTTCCACCAGACTTTCCCTCTCGCCACGCGTATCTCGCCGGGTATAGCAGCACTTAACTGAATTGGGGAGATTGGCGGCGAATCGGAAGGCACCCGAGGAACGTGGATCACGTGGGCACCCGGCAGGAGAGTCCGACCGAGCGCAGACCGGCGCACGCGGGGCGGCACCGTCGCCCGCCGACGACCCGGGCCGCTCGCCGACCGCCGTTCACGCTGGTGGGGCGCGGGCATCACGTCACGGTCGGCTACACCCTCACCTGCTACGCGCTGTTGCTCCTGGTGCCGCTCGGCTGGGCACTGACCCGCACCGGAGCCTGTACCGGCGCCTGTGGACCCACCCGCGGCGAGGCTGTCGGCGTGGTGCTGACCGCCGTCCCGGGACTCGGCCTCGCCCTGGCGATGAGCCTGCCGGTGGCGCTACTGCTGCAGCGGGTGGCGACCGGTTGGCGGCCGGCGAGTGTCGGCGTGGCGGCGGCGGTGGTCGGCGGCGCGGTCGCCATGCTGCTGGTGAATGCGGTCACCGGTGACCCGCCGGCCTGAGCACGCCCCGGAGCATCCGCCACCGGCACCCGGCAACGCCTGGGAGAACGCCACCTGCGAACGCCGAAGGGCCGCACCCCTGACGGGTGCGGCCCTTCGGTCGTGTTGCTACTTGCCCTGTACGACGTTCAGGTTGAACTTCGCGGTGACCTCCGGGTGCAGCTTGACGCTGACCGGGTAGGAACCGAGGGACTTGATGTGAGCCGGCAGCTCGAGACGACGCCGGTCCAGCACGGGGCCGCCCGCGGACTTGACCGCGGTGACGATCTCGGCCGGGGTGACGGAGCCGAAGAGACGGCCACCGTCGCCGGCACGCGCGGCGAGGCGGACATCGAGGCCCGCCAGCTGCGCCTTGACCTCGTTGGCGTGGTCCAGGTCGCGGATCTCACGGGCCGAACGGGCCCGCTGGATCACGGCAACCTGCTTCTCCGCGCCCTTGCTCCAGGCGATCGCGAAGCCCTGCGGAAGCAGGTAGTTCCGGCCGTAGCCGTCACGAACCTCGACGATGTCGCCGGGGGCACCGAGACCGGACACCTCCTGCGTAAGGATGATCTTCATATCGGTGCCTCCTCTCAGCGGGCCGTGCTCGTGTACGGCAGGAGCGCCATCTCACGGGCGTTCTTGACCGCACGGGCAATCTGACGCTGCTGCTGCGAGGTGACCCCGGTCACCCGCCGAGCGCGGATCTTGCCGCGGTCGGAGATGAACTTGCGCAGCAGCGCGGTGTCCTTGTAGTCGATGTAGGTGATCCCGTCCTTGTCGAGCGGGTTCACCTTCTTCTTGGGCTTGCGCAGTGCCGCAGCCTTAGCCATTGCTCTTGCTCCTGGTTTGCGATCTCTAGCCATCAGAACGGGGGCTCTTCGTCGAAGTTTCCGCCGCCCGAACCAGACCGCGAAGAGGAGGACGTCGCCGGTGCGGCCGAGGCCCAGGGGTCGTCGAAGTTGCCTCCGCCGCCACCCTGTCCACCACCGCCGCCGGAGCCGAAGCCGCCACCGCCAGAGCGCGACATCTTCTGCACCTTCGCCGTGGCGTACCGCAGCGACGGGCCGATCTCGTCGACCTCGAGCTCGATGACGGTGCGCTTCTCACCCTCGCGGGTTTCGTAGGACCGCTGACGCAGCCGGCCCACTACGACCACCCGGGCGCCCCGCTGCAACGACTCGGCAACGTGCTCGGCGGCCTGCCGCCAGACGGTGCACGAGAGGAACAGCGGCTCGCCGTCCTTCCATTCGTTGGAAGCCTTGTCCATGTAACGGGGCGTCGAAGCGACCCGGAACTTGGCGACCGCGGCACCGGAAGGGGTGAACCGCAACTCGGGGTCATCGGTCAGGTTGCCGATGACCGTGATGGTGGTGTCTCCTGCCATGACCATCTCCTCGCGCGCTCATCTGTCTCTGCCGTCAGGCTCTCAGGGCCGTACGACAGAGACGACGAGACTGATCCGGGGGAACCGGAAGACGTGATTAACGCGTCTCCGGGCGGATGACCTTGGTGCGCAGCACGGACTCGTTGAGTCGCAGCTGACGGTCCAGCTCGGCCACGGCCTCCGGCGTTGCCTGGAGGTCGATGACGGCGTAGATGCCTTCGGCCTTCTTCTCGATCTCGTACGCGAGGCGCCGGCGGCCCCACACGTCGAGCTTCTCCACCGAGCCACCCGCGGTCCGGATCACGTTCAGGTACGTGTCGAGCGACGGGGCGACGGTGCGCTCCTCGAGACTGGGGTCGAGGATCACCATTACTTCGTAGTGACGCAAGACAACTCACCTCCTATGGGCTAACGGCCACGGACGTTCCGTGGCAGGAGGTCGTGCGTCGCTGCCCGGGCCGCCTTCCGGGGGAACCCGGTGCGCAAGCGGACAACCTGACCAGGATAGCGGGCTTTGACGATCATGTCCCCGGCAGCCGCCCCGAACCGCCGTACGGCCGTCGCAGTGCCCCAACGACCACGGCCGGACGGTGCCCGGCACGGGAGGGCCCGCCGGCACGAATCGGGCCCGCCTCCTTCGCCGTCGGCGAGAAAACGGGCCCGTTCGGGGTGAGCCGCGGGACGCCCCGTCCGCATTCGTTGGGTGGGACCTGGGGAGGAACGACCACACCGGTGAGGTTGGACCGATGGGCGCCCCGCGGAGCTTATCGTGTTGTTATCTTACGTTACAACAGGTCTTGTAGGGTGTTGTGCCAAAATAGCCCGAATTGCTCCGGCGAAGACTCCGATCACGCAGACCGTCGCCACCAGCGCCAGCAGGCCGAGCGGCCCGCGATCCCGGGCCGGCTCGATCCACCCCACCGGCTCGGCCGAGGCCGCCACGCCGCCCCCAGCTCCACCGGACGTGCCGGCCGCCGGACCCGGCCCGGAAGCCGCCCCGAGCACTGTCGGCGCCGTCAACTCCGGCACCACCTGTACCGACAGGGGCGTCCCGGCGGCGAAGAGACAGAGCGGCTCCAGCACCACCCGCACCGGCCCGCGGCGCACCAGCACCTCGCCGGCCGCCCCCGCCGGCAACTCCCCGGCGACCTCGTCGTCAATGACCAGCCGGGCCCGCCCGCCGGTGCGGTTGACCAGCCGCAGGGTCGCCTCCGGCGGCACCGTCACCGTGGAGACCTCCGGCACGGCCGAACAGCGCACGCCGAGCACCGTGCCGCCGTCCCGGAAGACGATCTCGTCGCGCTGCCCGGCCGCGGCCGGCGCGCCGCCTGCGGCCGGCAGCGGCGTACCGAGCGCAAGGAGCGCCAGGGCGGCGAAGACCGCGACGGTGCGGCGCGACGACGATCGCATCGGCCCCTCCCGTGGTCGGTCTGCGGCGGCTCGCGTACGGCCGGCCCCGCCCCGGTGGTGCCACGTGCCCGCGGCCGACCGCGAGGCGGGAACATCGATTCATTGAAGGCTAACGACGCCCGGCCCCGCCGGTGACGACGAAACACCCGCACCGGAGCGCGACCGATCCCCGCCCTGTCGGCACCGGGACGTAGGCTCGCGTGCATGCGCATCGGAGCCCACGTCGATCCGGCCGACCCGCTGGCCGAGGCGGCAGTCAGATCGGCCGACGCCGTGCAGTTCTTCCTCGCCGACCCCAAGGGGTGGAAAGCGCCCCCGCCGCGTGAGGACGCCGATCGGCTGCGCGCCGCCGACGTGGAGATCTACATCCACGCCCCGTACGTCATCAACGTCGCCACGCTGAACAACCGGATCCGGATCCCGAGCCGCAAGCTGCTCGTCGGCCACGCCGACGCCGCGGCGCAGATCGGCGCCCGGGGCCTGATCGTGCACGGCGGCCACGTCAACGCCGGGCAGGACATCGCCACCGGCTTCGACAACTGGCGCAAGACCTTCGCCTACGCCGCCGAGTCCGGTGGTTTCGCGACCCCGGTGCTGATCGAGAACACCGCCGGCGGCGAGAACGCCTGCGCGCGGCGGCTGGACGCGCTCGCCCGCCTCTGGGACGCCGTCGGGGAGTACGACGTGGGCTTCTGCCTGGACACCTGTCATGCCCACGCCGGCGGCGAGGAGCTGCTCGACCTGGTCGACCGGGTGAAGGCGATCACCGGCCGCATCGACCTGATCCACGCCAACGACTCCCGGGACGCGTTCGGCTCGGGCGCCGACCGGCACGACAACCTCGGCCAGGGGCAGATCGATCCGGAGCTGGTCGTGGCGGTGATCCGGGCGGCCGGCGCCCCGGTGATCGTCGAAACACCGGGGGGCGCCGCCGGACAGGGTGCCGACATCGCGTTCCTGCGGGAGCGGCTGACCGACGGGAAACCTCGCGGATGACCACCGACCAGTCGAAGACCAGCGACGGCAGCGCCCGCGACGAGGAGCGCACCACACCCCAGCAGAAGCCGGCTGCGAAGCCGGCAGCGGGCACCGCGGCGGAGACGACGAAGCCGGCTGCGGGCACCGCGGCGGAGACGACGAAGCCGGCAGCGGGCACCGCGGCGGAGACGACGGAGCCGGCAGCGGGCACCGCGGCGGAGACGAAGCCCGCCGCGGAGAAGACCACCCCGGCCGCGGAGAACGGGAAACCGGCGGCCGACGGCGACGACTCCGCCGAGGAGCGCTGGTCGGCGTTCGCGTCGGCCGAGGAGCCGCCCCCCGGACGGGGTGAGCGCGCCCGGCGCGCCGGCGGACGGTTCCTGGCCCACGAGTGGACCCTGGCCGCCCTCGCCTCGCTGGCGCTGGCGGTCCTGATGACCTGGCCGACCCTGCGGTACCCGCTGCACACCATCCCGCAGGACTACTGGGACCCGAGCCTGCAGGCGTGGCAGATGGCCTGGTCCGGGCACATCCTGCTGGCCGACCCCGGCATGCTCTGGCACGCCAACACCTTCTACCCGGAGTCGTGGAGCTTCGCCTTCTCCGACACTCTGCTCGGCTACGCCCCGGCCGGCATGCTCGGCACCGGCCCGGAGGCCGCGCTCCTCCGCTACAACATCATCTTCGTGCTGGCGCACGCTCTGGCCACCTTCGGCGCCTACGTGCTGGCCCGCCAGCTCGGAGCCGGACGCATCGGTGGCGCGGTGGCCGGTGTCGGCTTCGCGTACGCGCCGTGGCTGCTCTCCCAGGCCGGGCACCTGCACGTCGTCTCCAATGGCGGGATCCCGCTGGCGCTGGCGATGCTGGCCCGCGGCCACGGCTACTCGCTGCGGTACGGCTACCGGCCGGCCCGCAGCCACGCCGGCTGGGCGATCGCCGGCTGGCTCGTCGCCACCTGGCAGATCAGCCTGGGCTTCGGCATCGGACTGCCCTTCGTCTACATCCTGGCCGCGCTCTCGCTCGCCGGCCTCGTCACCTGGTACGTCCGGCGGTTCTGGATCAACCGAGCGCCCCGGCCCTTCGGACGGCGGCTGCTGATCGCCGACCTCGGCGGCGGACTGGTCTTCGCGATCAGCGGCGCCCTGCTCTCGATCCCCTTCTTCAAGGTCACCGAGGCCCACCCGTACGCGGAGCGCTCGCCCGCCGAGATCGACCTCTTCTCGCCCTCGCTACGCAGCTTCTTCATCGCGCCGGCGGAGTCCCAGCTCTGGGGCGAGCTGCACACCGGCGCCCGTTCGACGCTGACCTGGGCGCCGGAGATGACGCTGCTGGGCGGCTTCGCGCTCTATGCCCTGGCGCTCGGCGGCCTCTTCTTCTCGGTCTTCGCGCTGCGCCACCGCCTGCTGCTGCTGGCCGGGGTGCTGGTCACCGGCATCCTGGCGATGGGCACCAAGTTCTTCGGGGGCACCTACACCTATCTGCTGCTGGTGGAGTACCTGCCGGGCTGGAGCGGTCTGCGCACCCCGGGTCGGATGATGCTCTGGACCACCCTCTTCCTGGCGTTGCTCGCCGCCGGCGCGGTCACCGCCTTCGCGATGCGGGTACGCGAGCTCGCCGCCACCCGGATCCCGCCGTGGCCGGGTCCCTGGCTGCGGCTGGCGACCCTGCTGCCGCTGCTGCTGGTGATCGTCGAAGGCGTGAACGTCACCCCGCATCCGACGGTGCCGGAGCAGCCGGCGGCGCTGCGCACCACTCCGGGACCGATGCTGGTCCTGCCGAGCTCCTCGGGGATCGACCAGCTGGTGATGCTCTGGTCCACCTCCGCTTTCCAGGACGTCGTCAACGGCGGCAGCGGCTTCACGCCCCGGCGGCTCGACGAGACCCGGCGGGTCACCCTGGCCTTCCCCGACCAGGAGAGCGTCACCTACCTGCGGGCGATGGGCGTACGCAGTGTCGTGGTGCTCCGCGACCGGGTCGGGGGCACGCCGTGGGAGACGGCGATCAACCTGCCGGTCGACCATCTCGGCATCCGGCGCATCGACGAAGGCGACACCATCGTCTACCGCCTCGACTGACCGACTGCTCGGGTAGGGCACCGGCCGGCTCCGGCGATGGGGCCGCCGGTGCTGACGCCGGCTGCCCGCTCAGCCCTTGGCCACCGTCACCGCGACGGGCACGCCGGGCTGGGCCCGGTTCGAGACTCCGGGCCGGCGCCATCGGTCGAGCCAGGGGGCGTCCGGCGCCCCGTCGAGCACCCCGCCGTCCGGGTCGTCGGCGTAGTTGGCGCGTACCGGGTCGTGTTCGGGGTGCAGGATGTCGCGGATCACGAAGCCGCAGAGCACCGCGACGGTGATCCAGCGCAGCGCGGCGGCGAGGACGAAGACCCCCTCCGGGATGACCGGCTCACCGGTCTGCACACCCAGCAGTTCGCCGTAGAAGGCCAGGAAGTAGCAGACCTCGGCGATCTGCCAGGCCAGGAAGGCGCCCCAGCGGGGGCGGGCCAGCACGATCAGAGGCAGCAGCCAGAGCACGAACTGCTGCGACCAGACCTTCGCCGAGAGCAGGAAGATCGCCACCACCAGGAAGGAGAGGGCGGCGAGCCGCGGCCGGCGCGGTGCCCGCAGCGCCAGCACGGCGACCGCCAGGCAGCCCAGGGCGAAGATGGCGTACGCCAGGTTGTTCAGCGTGGGGATGTTGGCGCTGAGCCACTGGAACGGGCCCTGGTCGCCGACCGCGCCGCTGTTGACCTTGCCGTCGAGGTAGCGGCCGATGTACCAGAACGTGCCCCAGTCGATGGCGCGCGTGGTGTTCAGCTCGAAGAACCGCCCCCAGCCTTCGGGGTAGAGCACCGCCACCGGCAGGTTCACCACGAACACGGTCGCCAGGGCCGAGCCGAGCGCGATGAGCGCGGCGCGTAGTCGCTGCGCCCGCAGTGCCAGCACCAGGATCGGCCCGAGGATGAACAGCGGCCACATCTTCGCCGCGCCGGCCAGGCCGAGCAGGACGCCCGCCAGCACCGGCCGCCGGCGCGCCCAGGCGTATAGACCGGCGGCGCCGAGTCCGATGGCGAGGAAGTCCCAGTTGACGGTGGCGGTCAGCACCAGCGCGGGCGCGAGGGCGAAGAGCGCCGCGTCCCAGGGGCGGCGGCGGCGCAGCGCCAGGATCACCGCCACCGTGACGACGGCGAGCGCCGAGAGCACCACCGCGTTGATGTTGTAGAACCACTGCACCTGGTTCATCTGCGGGTTCGCGTCCCCGACGGCATGCACCGGCAGGCCGATCGCGCCCATGAAGTAGCCGGTCACGACCGGGTACTCCACCGGGTGGTCGCGGTAGGGCACCTTCCCCTCGTTGAGCCCTTCGGCGTAGTAGAGGGCGAGCACGTCGGTGTAGCAGAACTGGGTGTACTGGGAGTTGTTCTGCCAGGCGCCGTCCTGACAGGGGGATTTCTGCACCCAGTGCAGGGCGAGCGCCAGGCAGGCGAGCGCGAGCACGATGCGGGTCGCCGTCCAGAACCGGTTGCCGCGGCCGTCGGTGGCGGCGTGTTCGCCCAGTGGTCCGCCGATGGCTTCGGAGATGCCCCGGACGAAGCCGTCGGAGCGGGCCGGCTGGTCGGTCCCGTCATGCCCACTCGGCGTGGCCTGCGTGCTCATGGCAGGCATCCTGCCGCAGAACGGCGGACACCACGAGCCTGACACCACAAAGGCCGCGTCGAGCACCGGAACGGAATCAGGGGGCCGGCATCCGGCCCCCTGATTCGAGGTGTGCTGCGGTCACGCCCTCCGGGTCACTCCCGGCGCTCCGGGGTGGGTGCGACGGTCACGGCCGGGGTGGGCAGACCACCGCCGGCACCGCCCGCGTCCCCGCCCGGGGTGATGTCGGGCTCGGTGTTGCAGAACGGGTTGAGCGGGTTGCACTCCTGCTCGTCGTCGTCGCGGCCACCACCGCCGGGGCGCCCCTGGTTCCTCGGCGGCGGCTCGGGCTTCTGCTCCGGGGCGTTGCCGGCATCCGGGTCACCGATGTTCGCCGCCGGCTGGAACTGCTCGACCGGTTTGCCGTCGAGCGCGACGTTCATGAACTGCTTCCAGATGTCCGACGGCAGCGTGCTTCCGTAGATCTTCTGGCCGGCCTTGTCGCGCAACGGTTTCTCGTCCTTGACGTTGCCGACCCAGACCGCCGTGGCGATCTGCGGGGTCCAGCCGACCATCCAGGCGTGGGCGTTCTCGCCCGGCTGGCGCTCGAGTTCCCAGGTTCCGGTCTTGCCGGCTGCAGGCCGGCCGCCGTCGAGGTTGTCGCCGCCGTAGCCCGGGATCTTCTGCAGGACGGCGTTGACGTCGTCGGCGACCTCGGGGCGGATCTTCTCGGTTACCTTGCGCTGCTCGCCGCCGATCAGATGCCATTCACCGGTGCTCTGGTCCATCTGCTCGATGGTCATCAGAAAGTGCGCCCTGATGTACTTGCCGCGGTTGGCGAAGGTGGCGGCGCCGTTGGCGTGGTCGAGCACCGTGACCGGGTACTGGCCGTAGGCGATCGGGTCGTAGAAGGCCCCTTCGAGGGTCTCCATCTTGTCGCCGTCAAGGTCGAAGACCTTGGCCGGGCTGCTCTCGGTGTTCCACATCTTGGTGATGCCGGCATTGCGGGCCATCTCGATGACCTTCGATCGACCGATCTCCTCGGTGATGTGATAGAAGGGCACGTTGTAGGAGTGCACTGTGGAGATGTCCAATGTGCACTGGTTGCCGCAGGTGGTCTTGTCGGTGTCGGTTCCGGCGTTGCGCACGGTGTAACCGACGCCCTCGGGCTTGAACGGGTCGGACTTCCAGCGGGACTGCAGCGACTTGCCCGCCTCCAGCGCCGCCGCCAGCGTGTAAATCTTGAAACTCGAGCCCGGCGGGTGCCCACCGGTCAGGTTGCCGCTGCTGTCGACGTTCCGGCCGGCGAAGTCGGTGCCGACACCGCTCTCACCACCGTAGTAGGCGAGCACCCGGCCGGTCTTCGGCTCGATGGCGACCATGGCCGCCATCAGGTTCTTCGGCTGCCCCTGCATGGGCGAAGTCTTGGCGGCCCGCCGGGCCGCCGCCTGCGCCGCTTTCTGAGCCTTGACGTCGATGGTGGTGACGATCCGGTAGCCGCGGGTCATCAGCGCCTGGCTGCAGCCGGGCTTGGACTCGGTGACCTCGTCGGCCTTGCTGGTGCAGAGCCCCTTCTCGATGAGCTCCTGCCGCACGTAGTTGACGACGTTGCCGACGGGGGTCTCCACGCCGTAGTCCAGGCCCGGGCCCGTGCTGTCCCGCGGACGGGTCTTCGGGAACTCGGTGGGCCGCTCCTCGGCCTTGAGCCAGCCCTTGCCCACCATGCCGTCGAGGATCCAGTTCCAGCGGCCGACGGACTCGTCGTAGTTGAGCTCCGGGTCGTAGCTCTTGTGGTTGGCGTCCGGCTCCGGCTGCTTGATCATGCCGGCGAGGACCACCGCCTCGCCCACGGTGAGCTTGGTGGCGCTCTTCTTGAAGTACGCCTGCGCCGCCGCCTCGATACCGTGCGCACCCCGACCGAAGTAGATCGTGTTCAGGTAGTGCTGCATGATCTCGTCTTTGTCGAACTGGTCGTTGAGCTTGGAGGCGAGGATCGCCTCCTTGAGCTTGCGCGAGTACGTGTTGTCCTGCAGGTTGTCGTACGCGTTGCGGGCGTACTGCTGGGTGATCGTCGAGGCGCCCTGCCGGGTGCCGCCGGTGACGTTGTTCCAGGCGGCCCGGGCGATACCCACGTAGTCCACACCGGAGTGCTCGTAGAACTTGCGGTCCTCGGCCGCGGCAACCGCGAACGCGACGTACGGCTTAAGCTGTTCGATCTTGACGAAGGCCCGGTTCTCCTGGCCCAGCTTCGCCAGCACGGTCTTGCCGTCGCTGTAGTAGATGCTGGTCGCCAGCGGCGGGTTCTGGTGCTGCGGCAGCACCACGCCGGTGGAGTAGTAGGTCAGACCGACGACCCCGAACCCGGCCATCATGATCAGCACTGCGAAGCCGGCGATCACGAAGTTGAGGCGCTTGCGGCGCTTGGCCCGCTTCAGCGCCTGCGGGTCCTTGCCGGCCCCGCCACCGCGACCGCCGCGGCCCGGACCGGTCGGTCCGCCGGGGCCGCCCGGCGCGCCACCGTCCGGCGAGACGGCGGCCCGTGCGCCAACCCGGCCGGCACCGCCGACGGAGGCGGCGCCCACCGCGGCGGCACCCACCGATGCCCGGCCGGCACCGCCGGGCACCTGGGCCCGGCCCGGCGCACCGGGAACCTGAGCCCGCCCGGGAACCGCACCCGGCACCTGTGCACGGCCCGGCGCACCGCCGGGCACCTGGGCCTGGCCCGGCCCACCAGGGACCTGAGCCCGCCCGGGAACCGCACCCGGCACCTGCGCCCGACCCGGCCCACCGCCCGGAACCTGAGCCCGGCCCGGCCCACCAGGAACCTGAGCCCGCCCGGGCCCGCCGACCTGCGCACGGCCGGAGCCGCCGCCGACCGAAGCGCGCCCGCCGGTGCCCGCCGGGGGCACGGAGGCCCGCCCGGCGCCGCCGGGACGGCCGTACGAATCAGGGCCCGGTTGCGGTTCCTCCTCCTCACGGGGCGTCTGCGCGCGCCCGTAAGGGGTATTGGGATCGCCGTACGAGTTCATTCCTCACACCCTGCTGTCTCGGGGCCCGCGCCATGACGCCGCCACCGGGTTGCCGTGAGCCAGACGGTCGGGGCGGCTGAGCGCCTCGCCTGTGCTCGTACTGTCGTGATGCTCCGGACCAGGGTCACCGTCGCGCTCGTGAGTCGCGGCGGGTCCCGGACGTGGGACCAGGGTCCGTGCCGGCGGCTGCGGCCTCCGGCACGTCGGTTCCGGCGCCTTCGGCTGCCAGTCCGTCCCTGCCGAGCAGGAACTGCTCGACGAGATGGTTCCAGTCACAACTTCGGCACACCTCCACCACGAATACCTGAAACTCACGCAGCGTCATCGCCAGGACGGAGAGTTCCGCCCGGGTACGCGCCTGTCCGGCCGAGGTCTTCAGTTCGTCGCCGTAAATGTAATGGACGTATGTCAGGTTCTCCCCGCGGCAGACCGGGCAGCGCTCCTCGGTGGCCTCGCCGTGGAACCGCGCGGCGTTCTTCAGGTACGGCGAGGCGTCACAGACGTCGTGCGTGCCGATGCGACCGGAGTGCAGCTCACGCAGGACCGCTCGCTTCTGCAGCGAGTAGTCGACCACCTGGCGAGACGTGCGCACGCGGGAAAGGGTACGCCGTCGGGCGGAACGAGGCGAGGAGGGTAACTCTGAGTAGTTTTGCCCCCGCACTGCGATGGGTTTGCCTGATCCGTGGCGAGGGTTTACGGTGCGATGTATCGCCTCGATACATCGTGACGAAGGTACGCAGCGGACCCGGAGGAGGGCGGCACGGTGCTCGAACTCGCCCTGCTCGGACTCCTACAGGAATCGCCCATGCACGGCTACGAGCTGCGCAAGGAGCTCACCGCCAAGCTCGGCACCATCCGCGCGGCCATCAGCTACGGCTCCCTCTATCCGACCCTGCGCCGGATGCAGGCGGCCGGCTGGATCACCGAGGCCGAGGCGGCGCCGGTCACCTCGGACGAGGTCCCGCCCCTGACCAGCCGGCGCGGACGGGTCGTCTACGAGATCACCGCCGAGGGCAAGGAACGGTTCGCGGAGCTGATCGCCCAGACCGGCCCCGAGACGTACGAGGACACCGGCTTCAGCGTGCACTTCGCGTTCTTCGCCCGGACCGACCAGGCGACCCGCCTGCGAATCCTCGAGGGTCGCCGCCGCAAGATCGAGGAGCGGCGTGAAGGCCTGCGCGACGTGCTCGGCCGGGCAGCCGAACGCCTCGACGCGTACACGCTTGAACTGCAACGCCACGGTCTCGACGCCTGCGAGCGCGAGGTCCGCTGGCTGGAGGAGCTCATCGCCAACGAGCGCTCCGGCCGAGCCCCGGCCGTCCTGGACAACGGGACTGCCGGTGGCCGACGAGAAGACAAGAACCCGCCTCCGCCTGGAGTGTCCAGGAATGAGCGGCCGTGACCAGAAAGAAGGAGGCAAACGCGATGGGCTCCGTTCGCGTCGCCATCGTCGGTGTGGGCAACTGCGCCTCGTCCCTCGTGCAGGGCGTCGAGTACTACCGCAACGCTGACCCGAATGACCGCGTCCCGGGTCTCATGCACGTCACCTTCGGCGACTACCACGTATCGGACGTGGAGTTCGTAGCGGCGTTCGACGTGGACGCCAAGAAGGTCGGCATGGACCTCGCGGAGGCGATCGTCGCCAGCGAGAACAACACCATCAAGCTCTGCGACGTGCCGCCGACCGGCGTCACCGTGCAGCGCGGTCCGACCTTCGACGGTCTGGGCCACTACTACCGCGAGATCGTCGAGGAGTCCGGCGCCGAGCCGGTCGACATCGCCCAGGCGCTGCGCGACGCGCAGGTCGACGTGGTCGTCGCCTACCTGCCGGTGGGCTCCGAGGACGCCGCCAAGCACTACGCCCAGGCCGCGATCGACGCCGGCTGCGCCTTCGTCAACGCGCTGCCGGTCTTCATCGCCTCCGACCCGGTGTGGGCGCAGAAGTTCACCGACGCCGGTCTGCCGATCGTCGGTGACGACATCAAGAGCCAGGTCGGCGCCACCATCGTGCACCGCGCCTTGGCGAAGCTCTTCGAAGACCGCGGTGTCGAGCTGCTGCGCACGTACCAGCTCAACTTCGGCGGCAACATGGACTTCATGAACATGCTGGAGCGCACCCGCCTGGTCTCGAAGAAGATCTCGAAGACCCAGTCGGTCACCTCCCAGATCCCGCACGAGATGGGCAAGAGCGACGTGCACATCGGTCCGTCGGACCACGTGCCGTGGCTGGACGACCGCAAGTGGGCCTACATCCGCCTGGAGGGCCGCTCCTTCGGTGACGTCCCGCTCAACGCCGAGCTCAAGCTCGAGGTGTGGGACTCGCCGAACTCCGCCGGCGTCATCATCGACGCCGTCCGCGCCGCGAAGATCGCCCTGGACCGCAAGGTCGGCGGCCCGATCCTCTCGGCCTCGTCCTACTTCATGAAGTCCCCGCCGGTGCAGTACGCCGACCACGACGCCCACCAGGCCGTCGAGGACTTCATCGCCGGTTCCATCGAAAGCTGACGCCACCGCGTCCCGCGCGGACGCGTGTGACACCACGAGGGCCGGATCCGCCACGGATCCGGCCCTCGCCATCTGCGCACCGCCCGGCCGTGTCCCCCACCGCAACGCGGCCGCCGTGCGGACACGTACGGCCCGACGGGACCACCGCGGGCCGGGAAGGGTGCCATGATCCGGGCGTGTCCAATCCAGACGACATCGCCGAGTCCGGCTCCGCCACAGACCGCGGCCCTGGCGCGCCGGCGCGCCGGCTGCCGAAGATCCTGGCCGCCGGTGGTCTCGCCATCACGCTGATGATCGCCGGCTACGCCGCCTGGCGCGGGACAGACTCCGGGGAACCGGCCCCGGTCGAGCCGGAACCGGTGGCAGTCGACATGAGCCCGCCGCCGGAGGACTGGTGGACCCGCCCGCTGGAACTTCCCGGCGGGTACGTCCTCGCCGGCGCCGACGTGCCCCGGTACTTCGACGCCACCACCGGCGACCGGCAGAGCAAGGCGCTGATCCTCAACCGCGCCACCGGCCGATACATCGCACTCACCGACTACGACGCGGTGCTGGCTGCGCCGAGGGGCGACCTCGCCGCCGTCAGCAACTCCGACCGTCCCCGGGAGATCGGCGTGCTCGACGTGCCCACCGGCCGGGTGCGCTGGGTGCGCCTGCCCGCCCGGCCCATGGCACCCCCGTCCTGGTCACCCGACGGCACCCGGTTGCTGTTGACACTGCGCGACAAGGAGCGCGGCGAAGAGCACCTCGGTGTGCTGGATGCCCGCGCCGCCCGCCTACGCACCTTCCTGGTGGGCGGCCCCACCGCACCGGAGTCCTTCTCCTGCACCGACTCCTGCGTTTTCACCTGGATGCCAGACGGCACCGAGGTCGCCTACCCGCAGACCGACCACTTCGCACAGCTCTCGGAGGCCCGGCGGCATCCGCGCAGAGGTCTGCAGCTCTTCTCCGCCGACACCGGGGCGCCGACCCGCCTGCTCCCGGTCCGCGGTGACGTGACCGGCGCGTACGCCTGGTCGCCCGACGGGCGCCACGTGGTGGTGCAGGGCCAGGAGACGCCGCAGCTGGTGAAGGTCGCCACCGGCGAGGTGATCCAGGACCTGGCGGTGGCCGACGTCTACTGGGCCGGGAACGACCGGCTCGTCCGCCTTCAGGGCAGGAAGGCGATCGTCTCCGACCTCAGCGGCCGGATCATCGAGCGGCACCCGTTCCCGGCCGAACTGCACGACCGGTACGTCGTCGCCCTCGGCAAACCGTGATCTCCATCCCGGGCACCATCGAGCGCTGACGTCGGCGCGCCCTGAGCGGCGCGCGTGACCTCACGAGGGCCGGATCCGTGACGGATCCGGCCCTCGCCATCTGCGCGTGGGGCATCAGGCGGCGGTCTCCTCCGGTACCGAGCGCGCGAGAGCGTCGCGGAGGGAAAGGCGGTGCCGGCGCCGGATCTCGGCCTGCCGGAACGCCCGGCGGTCTTCCGCGGTCTGCGGCAGCAGCGGCGGCACCCGCCGAGGACGTCCCCCCTCGTCGACCGCGACCATCACCAGGTGGGAGGTGACGACGGTGGTGGGCGGCACCGCCCGGTCCCACCGGTCGGCGGTCACCCGCACCGCCACCTCCATCGAACTGCGGCCGGCCCAGGTGATCCGCGCGTCCAGGTGGACCACGTCCCCGATCCGCACGGCCCGCAGGAAGACGGTCTCGTCCATCGCGGCGGTGACCGCGGGCCCGTCGGAGTGGCGGGCGGCGACCACGCCGGCGGCCGAGTCGATCAGGTTGAGGATGCGCCCGCCGTGGACGGTGCCCATCAGGTTGGTGTGGTGCTGATCCATGATCTGCGACAGGGTCAGCTGTGAGGCCGCGGGCGGCCGGCCGGGTTGCGTCATGCTCGTGTTCATCCGTTCCGCGAGATGGCGGCTTCACGGATCAGGGCAGCGCGGCGGCACCTCACCGCAGGGTGGGGCACGGCGCGTCCGACCCCACCCGCGAGGCCGACGGCGGCACACACCGGTGGGCGTGTGCGTGCTGGCAGGTCTTCGGACTCGCGGGCGTGACCTGACGGTCGCCTACCGGCCGTCGCTTCCCAGGCTGCGCTGCCCAGTGCTCGATGACGGCTTTCGTTCCCACTCACCGCTGCGCGACAGTCCCGGATTCCCACCGGGTTCCCTCTTACGACGCCCCACCCAGGAAGCAGCCGGGGCGAACCAGCGCTGCCGTCGAGCATAGCGGGGTCGCGCGCCACCCCTCGTCGCCGACCGGACGGGAAACCGCCTGACGGGACAGGATCGGCCGGCACCTGCCCGGCACCGCCCTGCGAATGCCCACGGCAACACATGACACAGCATGTGGTGTTGCTGTTTCCCGGCCGATCCCATATATGGTGACACCCGCAGCTGGTTCGGCCGTCTTTCACCAGACGGACGAGGCAAGAGGGAATACGGTGTGAGACCGGAACTGCCCCGCAGCGGTGAGTGGGAACGAAAGCCGTCATCGAGCACTGGACCGGTCCGGGTCTGGGAAGCGACGGCCGGTAGGCGACCGTCAGGTCACGCCCGCGAGTCCGAAGACCTGCCAGCGCGCCGTACGCCATCGGGGCGTACGGCGGTCGAAGGCCGCGCGGGACGGCCGACGCCTCCGCCCCGGGCCTTTCGACTGCCCGGGTATGACGGTGTCCTCTCCGCGCGCGCAGACGGCCATGGGCTCGCGAGGAGAGAGTTCGTGACACTCAGTCCAGACAAGATTGCCGCGCCGCAGCAGCGCCGGCCCGTCATGCAGGTCCGCAAACGCGACGGCGGCATCGAACCGGTCGACGTGAACAGGATCGTCACCGCGGTGCAGCGGTGGGTCGCCGACCTCGACGAGGTCGACCCGCTCCGGGTGGCGACCAAGACGATCAACGGTCTCTACGACGGTGCCACCACCGCCGAACTGGACCGGCTGGCGATCCAGACCGCCGCCGACCTGATCGGCGAGGAGCCGCAGTACTCCAGGCTCGCCGCCCGGCTCCTCGCGGCGTACGTCGCCGAGGAGGTCCACGGCCAGGGCGTCGCCGGTTTCAGCCAGTCGATCCGGTACGCCCACAGCCTGGGCCTGGTCGGCGACGAGACGGCCGCCTTCGTGGCCCGGCACGCCGGCGAATTCGACGCCGCCGTGGACCCCGGCGGCGACCTGCGCTTCGAGTACTTCGGGCTGCGGACGGTAGCCGACCGGTACCTGCTGCGCCACCCCGAGACGCGGCTGGTGGTGGAGACCCCGCAGTACTGGCTGATGCGGGTGGCGTGCGGGCTGTCCCGGACGCCGGACGAGGCGATCCCCTTCTACCGGCTGATGTCGAGCCTGGCGTACCTGCCCAGCTCGCCGACCCTGTTCAACTCCGGCACCCGGCACACCCAGATGTCGTCCTGTTTCCTGGTCGACTCCCCCCGTGACGAACTGGACTCCATCTACGAGCGCTACCACCAGGTCGCGAAGCTGTCGAAGTTCTCCGGCGGCATCGGCATCTCCTGGTCCCGGGTACGCGGGCGGGGCAGCCTGATCCGCGGCACCAACGGTCGCTCCAACGGCATCGTGCCGTTCCTGAAGACCCTCGACGCCGGCGTGGCCGCGGTCAACCAGGGCGGCCGGCGCAAGGGCGCGGCGTGCGTCTACCTGGAGCCGTGGCACCCCGACATCGAGGAATTCCTCGAACTGCGCGACAACACCGGCGAGGACTCCCGGCGTACCCACAACCTGAACCTCGCCAACTGGATCCCCGACGAGTTCATGCGGAGGGTGGCCGCCGACGCCGACTGGTCGCTCATCGACCCGTCGGACGCGCCCGAGCTGCCCGACCTCTACGGCGAGGAGTTCGACGCCGCATACCGGGCCGCGGAGCCCCGCGCCGTCCGGACCGTCAAAGCCCGCGAACTGTACGGCCGGATGATGCGCACCCTCGCGCAGACCGGCAACGGCTGGATGACCTTCAAGGACGCCTCGAACCGGCTCTCCAACCAGACCGCGGCACCCGGCAACGTCATCCACCTGTCGAACCTCTGCACCGAGATCCTGGAGGTCAACAACGACGGGGAGACAGCGGTCTGCAACCTGGGCTCGGTCAACCTCGCCGCCCACGTCACCGCCGACGGCATCGACTGGGAGAAGCTGCGCGCCACGGTCCGGACCGCGGTCGTCTTCCTGGACCGGGTCATCGACATCAACTACTACCCCGCCGAGCAGGCCGCGGCGTCGAACCCGCGGTGGCGCCCCGTCGGGCTGGGGCTGATGGGGTTGCAGGACGCCTTCTTCACGCTGCGCCTGCCCTTCGACTCCGCCGCGGCGAAGGAGCTGTCGACCCGGGTCCAGGAGGAGATCTTCCTGACCGCGCTGGAGACCTCCGCCGGCCTCGCCGAACGGTTCGGCCCGCATCCGGCGTACGCCCAGACCCGTGCGGCACGGGGTGAGCTGCACCCGGACCTCTGGGGCGCGGAGCCGACGCAGACCGCACGGTGGGCGGCGCTGCGCGCGACGATCGCCGCGCACGGCCTGCGCAACTCGCTGCTGGTGGCGATCGCGCCGACCGCGACGATCGCCTCGATCGCCGGCTGCTACGAGTGCATCGAGCCCCAGGTCTCCAACCTCTTCAAGCGGGAGACCATGTCGGGGGAGTTCCTCCAGATCAACACCTACCTGGTACGCGAGCTCAAGGCTCGTGGGCTCTGGACGGCGCCGGTCCGGGAGCAGATCAAGCGCGCCGACGGGTCGGTGCAGGGCCTCACCGACCTGCCGGCCGACGTCCGGGAACTCTTCCGCACCGCCTGGGAACTGCCACAGCGCGCGCTCATCGACCTCGCCGCCGCCCGGGCGCCCTTCATCGACCAGTCGCAGTCGCTGAACCTGTTCCTGGCCGCGCCGACCATCGGCAAGCTCTCCTCGATGTACCTCTACGCCTGGCAAGCCGGGCTGAAGACCACCTACTACCTGCGCTCACGCCCGGCGACGCGCATCCAGCAGGCCACCGTTTCCATCGCCCCGGCGGATGCCCCGGTGATCCAGCCCGTCGTCAGCGGTGACGACACGCTCGCCTGCTCCCTGGAAAACCCCGACTCGTGTGAGGCCTGCCAGTGATGCTGCTCGACCCCGGAATGGACCTGACCCTGCGGCCGATGAAGTACCCGCACTTCTTCGACCGTTTCAAGGACGCGATCAAGAACACCTGGACCGTGGAGGAGGTCGACCTGCACGCCGACCTCGCCGACCTGGCCCGGCTCACCCCCGCCGAGCAGCACCTGGTGTCGCGGCTGGTGGCGTTCTTCGCCACCGGCGACACGATCGTCGCCAACAATCTGGTGCTCAACCTCTATCAGCACGTCAACTCCCCGGAGGGACGGCTCTATCTGTCCCGACAGCTCTTCGAGGAGGCCGTGCACGTCCAGTTCTATCTGAACCTGCTCGACACCTATGTCCCCGACGAGCGGGATCGCGCCGAGGCCTTCGCCGCGGTGGAGAACATCCCCTCGATCGCGCGCAAGGCGGAATTCTGCTTCAAGTGGATTGACTCGGTCTTCGCGCTGCGTGAGCTGAAGACCCGCGACGACCGGCGGGCGTTCCTGCTCAACGTGATCTGCTTCGCCGCCTGCATCGAGGGCCTCTTCTTCTATGGCGCCTTCGCGTACGTCTACTACCTGCGCTCCCGCGGTCTGCTACACGGATTGGCGTCCGGCACGAACTGGGTCTTCCGCGACGAGTCGATGCACATGGCCTTCGCCTTCGACGTGGTCGACACCGTACGAGCCGAGGAGCCGGAGCTTTTCGACGCGGAGATGGAGCAGCAGGTCCGGGAAATGATGTCCGAGGCCGTCGAGTGCGAGGTGCAGTTCGCCGTGGACCTGCTCGAACAGGGCGTCTCCGGGATGTCCCCGGCCGACATGCGCGAATACCTGCAGCACGTCGCCGACCGGCGGCTGGCCATGCTCGGTATCGCGCCGCTCTACGGCAGCCGGAACCCGTTCGCCTTCATGGAGTTGCAGGACGTCCAGGAGTTGTCGAACTTCTTCGAACGGCGGGTCTCGGCCTATCAGGTCGGCGTGACCGGCAGCGTCAGCTTCGACGACGATTTCTGATCCGACGACCCCGCGCCTCCCGTGGCTATTGCAGGCCATCACTACCATGCCAGGCGTGGCCTCGGGAACCTTGGTATTTCTCATCATCGGCGGGATCGGCATCGCCCTTCTGATCGTCTCCCTCTTCGGTCTCGAATTTTTTGAGATCGGTTCGGGGGAGGGCGGGATCTCCACGGAGGCGCTCGCCGGCTTCACCGGCGCCCTCGGCTTCGGCGCGGCGATCGCCAACGAACTCATCGGTGGTTCCAGCCCGGTCCTGGTCGCCGCCGCGGCCGGGATCGGGCTGGTCGCCGCCGTCCCCACCGCCGCTTTCGCGCTCCGGCTCGGCCGGGCCGCGGACCGGATGAACACCGACGCCACCCCGACCCGCAACGACCTGATCGGCGCCCTCGGCGTGGTGGTCACCCCGATCCCGGCCAACGGATACGGCGAGGTCCGCGTCCGCGTGGGCGGCCAGCCGGTCAAGCTCAACGCGAAGGCGGACAGCGCGATCCCCACGGGAGCGGGCATCTTCGTCGTCGCCGCCCCCTCCGACACCAGCGTTCTGGTCGAGCAGACCCCCCACCTCATCGAAGGAAGCTAATGCCACTGGTCATCGCCATCGGCGGCGCTGTCGCGCTGCTGCTCATCCTGGTCCTCTTCGTCCTCTCCCGGATCAAGGTCGCCGGGCCGAACGAGGCGTTCATCGTCACCGGCCGCAAGGGCCGCACCACGCAGACCGTCGACGGCGTCCGCTCCACCGACAACTCCGGCCAGAAGGTCGTCATGGGCGCGTCGGTCTTCGTGCTGCCGGTCGTGCAGAAGATCCAGTCCCTGGACCTCTCCAGCCGCCGCATCCACGTCGAGATCACCGGCGCAGTCAGCAAGCAGGGCATCCGCGCCAACCTCCAGGGCGTCGCGATCGTCAAGGTCGGCGGCACCGAGGACGCGATCCGGGCCGCCGCCCAGCGCTTCCTGCACCAGCAGGACGAGATCGAGGAGTTCACCCGGGAGGTGCTCGCCGGCGCGCTGCGCTCCATCGTCGGCCGGCTCACCGTCGAGGAGATCATCCGCGACCGGGCCGCCTTCGCCAGCGCGGTGGCCGAGGAGGCCGAGCACTCGATGACCAACCAGGGTCTGGTGCTCGACACCTTCCAGCTGCAGGACATCATCGCCGAGGGGTCGTACCTGCAGGACCTCGGCCGTCCGGAAGCCGCCCGGGTGCTCAAGGACGCCTCCATCGCCGAGGCCCGCGCCCGGCAGGCCGCCGAGCAGGAGCGCCTCCTCGCCGAGGAGGCGATCGCCGAGGCGAACCGCAACCTGGCGCTGAAGCAGGCCGGCATCGCCGCCGAGATCGACGCCGCCAAGGCCAAGTCCGCCGCCGCCGGCCCGCTCGCCCAGGCCGAGCGGGACCAGGCGATCCTCTCCGAGCAGCAGAAGGTCGCCGAGCGCAACGCCGAACTCAAGGAGCGTCAGCTCGACACCGAGGTCCGCAAGCCCGCCGACGCGGCCCGGTACAAGGTGGAGCAGGAGGCCGAGGCGGATCGCGCCGCCGCCGTGCTCGCCGCCGACGCGCAGCGCCAGGCCACCATCGCCGCCGCTCAGGCCACCGCCGAGCAGGCCCGCCTGATGGGTGAGGGTGAGCGGGCCCGCCGTGCCGCGCTCGCCGAGGCGAACGCCATCGAGGGCGCCAAGGAGGGTGAGGCCGAGCAGCGGCGTCGTACCGCCATCGCCGAGGCGATCGAGCGGGAAGGCACCGCCGAGGCCGCCGCGATCCTGGCCAAGGGGCAGGCCGAGGCCGAGGCGATGGCCCGCAAGGCCGAGGCCTTCAACGCGTACGGCGAGGCCGCCGTCCTCGACCTGCTGGTGAAGATGCTGCCGCAGGTGGTCGAGGCGGCCAGCGCCCCGATGGCCGGCATCGACAAGATGACCGTCATCTCCACCGACGGCGCCTCGTCGCTGACCAAGTCGGTGGCGAACAACGTCGCCCAGGGGCTGCAGCTCGGCACCGACCTGACCGGTATCGACCTGGCCGGCCTGCTCGGCAAACTCGGCGCCACGCAGAACGGCGGCAACGGAGCCGGTGACAACCACAAGGCCGTGACCGGCGGCGAGACCGCGGTGAACTGACCGACGACAGACACGAGGGCCGGGGTCCGATCGGACCCCGGCCCTCGTGCGTCCCCGGCCGCGAAAACACCAGAGCCCGCCGGCGCCACCCCCGAGGAGCGGTGCCGGCGGGCTCCGGAGCGGTGCGACCGGCTACGCGGCCCTGACCGTGAAGTACTCCCGGGCGCTGAGCCTGGCGTCGAAGTGCGTCTTGGCGATCAGCGGCTTCGCACCGCCGCCCTCGGCCCGGACCCACCGCTCGTTCACCACGGCGAGCAGCGCGATGTTGCCGTTCTGATCGGTGCCCGGCATGAAGAAGATCGCCGAGAGGACGAGGGAGGAGACCTTCGCCTGCAGCGGCTTCCGTCCGGAGCTCGGCGCGGCCACGAAGCGCTTGTTACCCATCGAGCGCAGGGCCACCAGACCGTTGCCGAGGTCAACGAGCTCGAACTTCTCCCAGCGGCCGACCGACCCCCGCTTCGCGATCAGCGGCTTCGTGCCGGAGCCATCGGCGGTGACGTACTTCTTGTTCACCGTGGCGCGGAGGCTGACCACCGGGTTCGGCGCGTCGATGTCGAACCGCTGCCGGGTGCCGATCCGGGTGCCGTTGGCGATCAGCGAGTTCTTGCCGGCGGTGACCCACTTGCGGTTGACCTTCGCCATCAGGCTGATGCTGCCGTCGATGTTGTGGACCAGCTTGAACTTCGCGGAGCCGACGATGGACTTGGTCTTGGCGATCAGCGGCTTCTTGCCGCTGCTCGGGGCCACGACGTACCGGTTGTTCGCCTTGGACTTCAGCGCGACCCAGCTGCCACCGGCCGGGACGATGTCGAACTTCTCGCCCTTGGCGAGCACCCAACTGCGGGGCACCAGCGCCTTCTTGCCGCCGCTGGGGGCGACGACGAGACTCTCGTTGAACCGGGCCCGCAGGCCGACGGAGCTCCGCTTGACCGGCACGGCCCCGACGTGCAGGAGCCGGTCGATGCTGCCGAAGGTCCCGAAGACCGCGCCGGCGATGCCGCTCTTGACGACCGCGTCGCGCACCTGCCGCGGCGACCAGCCCGGGTTCTGGGCCAGGAGGATCGCTGCCGCGCCCGTCACGTGCGGCGCGGCCATCGACGTACCGGAGGCGCTCTTCTTGGCGGTGCCGCTGCCGATCCAGGCGGAGGTGATCCCGGCGCCCGGGGCGAAGATGTCCAGGCAGCCGCCGACGTTCGAGGAGTTGAGGACGATGTCCAGCTTGTCGGTGGCGCCGACCGTGATCGCCGCCGGCACCCGCGCCGGGGAGTAGTAGCAGGCGTCGTGCGCGTCGTTGCCGGCCGCGACGACGTAACCGACGCCGCGGGCGATGGAGGCCTTGACCGCGTCGTCCAGGACGGGGTCCTCGCCACCGCCGAGGCTCATGTTCGCCACGGCGGGCTTTTTCGCGTTGGCGGTGACCCAGTCGATGCCGGCGACGACACCCTCGGTGGTCCCGGTGCCGTCACAGTCGAGCACGCGCACGCCGACGAGCTTGACATCCTTGGCGACGCCGTAGCTCCTGCCGCCCACCGTGCCCGCCACGTGGGTACCGTGACCGTTGCAGTCGTCACCGGTGCCGCCGAAGGCGTCGAAGCCGTTGCTCGCCCGGCCGCCGAAGTCCTGGTGCGCGACGTTGATGCCGGTGTCGATGATGTACGCGGTGACACCCCGCGCCGACGTTCCCGGGTACCGGTAGGCGCCGTTGAGCCTGGTGCCGGTCTGGTCGATGCGGTCCAGCCCCCAGGAGGGGGGATTCTTCTGGGTGCCGCTGATCGAGTACCTGCGGACAGGTTCGACGTACGCGACGTCCGGATCGGCGGCGATCCGCTTCGCCTCGGCGGCGGTGAGGTCGGCGGAGTAACCGCGCAGCGCGCCGGTGAAGACCTTCCGCACACTGCCGCCGTTGGACTTCGTCAACGCCTGCACGGTGCCGCGGGTGGCGCTCGGGGCGGCCGTGCCGTCCTTGAGCTTGACGATGTAGCGGCCCGGCACGGTCTTCGGCGTGCGGTCACGGGGCGCGGTCCGGTCCACGGGGGACTCGGTACGAAGCTTTTCGCGCAACTCCAGACCGGACAGGTCGTACGGAGCTGCATGGTCTGCCATTGCCGCGCCACCGGTGGTGACGGACAGGACCGAGGTGACGAGGGCGAGCGCGAGCCCGGCCCCCGCCGAGCGGCGCATAACGCCTCGGCGTCTCACAGAAAGATCTCCCCATGGGATGGACGAAGTCCGCCCAGCCGATCCCCGGGATGAATGACACCGGTGATGCGGGGGCGAACAGAGGGTTTGATGATCTTTCCACTATCGACGATCCGGGAAGTGCTCGCCTCGTCCGAACGGCCAGATGATCGCGTTTCGTCAAGTAATTGACAGCGGTACACGGGAGGCATTTCCCGAATTGCTTCTATCTCCCTGCGGCAAGCGCCGTCCCGGCCTCTTCGTACGGCGAACGCCTCCCGACGGACGCGTCGTTTCGCGGTCGAGCCGGCGACGCCGCAGTTGCGCCCTCGTTCTGCGATCAGCCGGCGATGCCGCGCTCGCGCGCCCAGCGCAGCAGCTCCGCCTCGGCCTCGTCGCGGTCCAGCGGGCCGCGTTCCAGGCGCAACTCCTTGAGGTGCTGCCAGGCCTGGCCCACCACCGGCCCCGGCGGCACCCCGAGCAGCTCCATGATCGCGTTACCGTCGAGGTCCGGCCGGACCCGCGCGAGATCCTCCTCGGCGGCGATGCGGCTGATCCGCTCCTCGAGCGCGTCGTAGTCGGCGGCGAGCGCCGCCGCCTTGCGCCGGTTGCGCGTGGTGCAGTCCGACCGGGTCAGCTTGTGCAGCCGTGGCAGCAGCTCACCGGCGTCGGTGACATAGCGGCGCACCGCCGAATCGGTCCACTCACCACGGCCGTAACCGTAGAAGCGCAGATGCAGCCCGACCAGCTTCACCACCTGCGAGGTGACGTCCTTCGGGTAGCGCAGCGCCTTCATCCGGTGCTTGGTCAGCCGGGCGCCGACCACCTCGTGGTGGTGGAAACTGACCCGCCCGTCCGAACCGACCGCCTTGGTGGCGGGCTTGCCGATGTCGTGCATCAGCGCCGCCATCCGCAGCACGAAGTCACAGCCGTCGGACTCCAGCGCCACCGCGTTGCTCACCACGGTGAGCGTGTGCTCGTAGACGTCCTTGTGCTGGGCGTGCTCGTCGATCTCCAGCTTGAGGCCGGCCAGCTCCGGCAGGAACCGGTCGGCCAGCCCGGTGTCGACCAGCAGCCGCAGCCCGGTCACCGGGTCGGCGCCGCAGAGCAGCTTGGTGAACTCGTCCCGGATCCGCTCGGCGGTGATCCGATCCAGGTCCGCGGCCATCCGCTGCATCGCCGCACGCACCTCGGGGTGCACGGTGAAGCGCAGCTGCGCGGCGAACCGGGCCGCCCGCAGCATCCGCAGGGGATCGTCACCGAATGACTCCTGCGGCGTGCCGGGCGTACGGATGATCCGCGCCGCGAGGTCGTCGAGCCCGCCGTACGGGTCGGTGAAGTCGTGGTCGGGGAGGCTGACCGCCATGGCGTTGACGGTGAAGTCCCGGCGCTTGAGGTCGTCGATCAGATTCGTGCCGTACGCCACCACCGGGTTGCGGCTGACCTGGTCGTACGACTCGGCGCGGAAGGTGGTGATCTCCAAGCGGAGACCGTCGCGCTGCGCGCCGATGGTGCCGAACTCCCGGCCGGTCTCCCAGATCGCCTCGGCCCAGCCCTTGAGCAGCCGCAAGGTGGTGTCCGGGTGGGCGTCCGTGCAGAAGTCGAGATCGTCGCCGAGGCGGCCGAGCAGGGCGTCGCGTACCGAACCGCCGACCAGGTGCAGCTCGTGGCCGGCCTGCGCGAAGCGGCGGCCCAGCTCGTCGGCGACCGGGGAGACCCGGAGGAGTTCGGCCACGGCGTTGCGCTGGGCGGCGGTGAGCCGGCGCCGGTCGGGCGCGGACGGGGTGTCGCCACTGCCGCCGTCGGGTGCGATGGCACCGGCGGGCGCGGGGCGTGCGGAGGCTTCGGACATGGGACCGCCAGCCTATCGGGCGCGGGGGCGCCGGGCGGCGGCGGGCGCACAGACGGGCGGACCGGGTCACACCCAACCGAACTGCGGAAAGTGACTAAGGTCTTCAACGATCGGATCGGTGCACCCTGGGAGGCTCGATGAGCGGCGGTCTCTACCGCAGCGCCAATGCCAGCGCCGGGGGCCCACTGCCACCCGACGACGGTGCCACGTTCATCTCCGCGGAGCCGCCGAACAGCCCGGCGCTGGAGGGTGCGCCCCCACCGGAGCAGGTCGCCGAGGGCAGTGCCGCCGCCAACAGCGCCGTCATGGCGATGGGCAGCCTGGTCAGCCGGGGAACCGGCTTCCTGCGGACGATGGCGATCACCGCCGCGCTCGGCAAGGCGATCGGTGACGCGTACACCTCGGCGCAGATCCTGCCCGGGATGGTCTACGAATTCCTTCTCGGCGGGGTGCTGACCAGTGTGCTGGTGCCGGTGCTGGTGCGCCGCCGCAAGGCCGACGCCGACCGCGGTGAGGCGTACATGCAGCGCCTGCTCACCCTGGCGGTGCTGGCGCTCGGCGTCGCGGCGCTGCTGGCGGTGGTGGCCGCCCCGCTTCTGACCTGGCTGGTCGCCGGTGGCGACGAGACCACCCGCGACTACCCCGACCTGATCACCGCCCTGTCGCGGTTCATGCTGCCGATGCTCTTCTTCACCGGGCTGAGCGCGCTGATCAGCGCGGTGCTCAACACCCGCGGCCACTTCGCCGCCCCGATGTGGGCGCCGATCCTGAACAACATCGTGGTGATCGCGGTCTGCGGGATCTACGTGCTCGTCTACGGCGCGCGCGTGCTGGACCCGAACCAGATGACCATCGGTCAGATCGTGCTGATCGGTGGCGGCACGCTGCTCGGCGTCGCGGTCCAGGCCGCGGGGCTCTTCCCGGCGCTGCGCAAGGTCGGCTTCCGCTGGAAGTGGCGGTTCGACTTCGGCGCTCTCGGGCTGCGGGAACTGGGCCACCTGGGCGCCTGGATGTTCTGCTACGTCGCGGTCAGCCAGATCGGCGTGATCGCCGTGTTCAACCTGGTCAACCGGGCCACCGGCCGGGGCGAGGCCGGCGCGCTGAGCTACAACAACATCTATCTGCTGATGATGATGGCGCACGGCATCGTCGCCGTCTCGATCATCACTGCGCTGCTGCCGCGGATGAGCGCCGCCGCCGCGGACGGCCGCTTCGCCGACCTCGCCGCCGACCTCTCGCGGGGCACCCGGACGGTCACGGCCGTCCTCGCCCCGATCGCGGTCTGCTACTGGGTGCTCGCCACTCCGGTGGTCTTCGCCCTCTTCCAGCGCGGCGCCTTCACGGCCGACGACGCCCGCTCCACCGTGCCGGTGCTGATGATCGCCGGTCTGGCGCTGGTGCCCTTCGCGATCAGCCAGCTCTTCACCTTCGCCTTCTACGCGCTGCCCGACACCCGCACCCCGGCATTGATCAACATTCCGGTGGTGGTGGTCCGGGTGCTGGTCCTGATCGGGCTCTTCGCCGCCCTCTCCGCGAGCTTCGCCGCCAGCGCGGCCATGATCGGCAACGCCGTCTCGTACGTCGCCGCCGCGGTCCTCTCGGCCTGGCTGCTGCGACCCCGGATGGGGAGCCTCGGGATGGGGCAGATCACCCGGACCTTCGGCAAGGTGATCGTCGCCGCCGGCCTCTCGGCGGTGGTCGGGACCGTGGTGGTGAAGCTCCTGCCCGGCGGCGACGCACCCGTGTTCTGGGAATCCGTCGTGCAGATCCTGGTCGGTGGCGCCGCGGTCGGCCTCACCTATCTCGGCCTCGCCATGCTGCTGCGGATCAGCGAGATCACCGAGGTGATCGGGATGGTCCGCAGCCGCCTCGGCCGCTGACGGAAGCCGCCGACACGACATTCTCGCTGCTCAACTGGCACGCCGCCGTTATGGGCACGAAGATGGATGTCGGAGATCCGGCCCGCGCGGGTAAGGTCGCTCTGGACGGATCGGGGGCAGTACCGACCGTCGGTCGGGGAACGCCGCGCCGGAGAGGCCGCGGACGGGCGCCGCACCGGCGCCGGTCGCACGACGCCCATCGATTGACACGAGCACCGAGGGAGGACTGGTGACCCAGGTCGGCGAAGGTCAGGGAGCGGGCGACAGCGCCCCATCGCTGATGACCTTCGGTGCTCCCGAGGTCGGCGAGATCCTCGCCGAGCGGTACGAGCTCGCCGAACACATCAACGACGACAGCGCCGGCCGGCAGGTGTGGCGCGGCGTCGACGTCGTGCTCCGGCGACCGGTCGCGGTGATCCTGCGCTACCCCGGTGGCGACTCCGCCACTGCGATGCTCCAGTCCGCCGTGACCGCCAGCCGCGTCGTGCACCCCAACCTCGCCGGCGTCTACGACGCCATCGACGAGGGTGAACGCGCGTACGTGGTGCGCGAGTGGGTCAGCGGCCGGTCGCTGCGGGAGATCGTCGCCGAGGGCGTGCTCGACCCTGCGCACGCCGCCGGCGTGGCCCACGCGGTCGCCGCCGCCCTGAGCGCGGTGCACGCCACGAGCATGGTGCACGGCAACGTCCACCCCGGCACCGTGATGATCAGCGATGACGGCCGGGTGGTGCTCGCCGACGGCCGCTCCGACGTGGTCGACACCCAGGAGACCGACGTCCGGGCCGTCGGCGGGATCCTCTACTTCGCACTGACCGGACGCTGGCCGTACGCCGAGGCGCCGATGCTCGGCGCCACCGCCGGCCAGGGCCGGGCCGCGGTCGCCGACGCGATCCGCGACGGCAGCGGCAGTGCCGCCGCCCCCCGCCAGGTACGCGCCGGCATCCCGTCCTACCTGGACGAGCTGACGACGGCCCTGCTCGACCCGCAGGCGCCGCAGCCCACCGCCGAGGCGCTCGCCGCCGAACTGGGCAGCCTCGACGCGCTCGCCGAGGAGCCCGAACCGGAGGGCGGCCCGCTGCGGTTCGCGGCGGCCGTCGACGACGAGCCGTCGGCGCTGGGCCAGCTCGGTAACCGCAAACTGCTGCTGAGCATCGGCGGCGGCGTCGCCGCCGCGCTGATCGCGCTGCTGGTCGGCGTCACCGTGCTCACCCCCGGCGACGACCCGGCACCGGGACCGGTCGCGCAGACCAGCGCGGGCACCGACCCGTCGGAGACCCCGGGCGACAGCAGCCCGGCACAGATCGTCCAGATCGCCATCGGCGCCGACCAGGTCCGCGTCGTCGACCCGCCGGGCGGCGACCGCGACGAGCTGCGCGACATCGAAAAGGTCGTCGACGGTGACACCGACGGCGGCTGGTTCACGCACAAGTACTTCAGCCCGAAGTTCGGCAACGTCAAGGCCGGCATGGGCATCTTCATCGACCTCGGCGAACCGCGCATGGTCAAGTCGGTCACCGCGGAGCTCTCCGCCGCCGGCGCCTCCGCCGAGCTCTACTCCGGCAGCATCAACCCGCCCTCCACCACCGCCGGGGACCAGGAGCTGTTCCAGAGCTACCGCAAGACGCCGGTCGGCGCGTACGAACGGCACGACGGCACCACCATGACGTTCAGCGACTTCGACCCGGACCAGGAGTACCGCTACCTGCTGCTCTGGTTCACCGAGCTGCCGGCCACCTCCGACGGGGGCTTCCAGGTCGGCGTACAGGAAATCATCGTCCGGGGTCAGTGATCCCGCCGCCGGCCGGCGCGGGCACCGCGAGGTCAGGAGCGTGGATTGATCGTCGGGGACGAAGAGGGCCCGACCGGGCCGGCTGATCAGACGGACCCGGCCGTCCCGACGGCCCCGGCCGACGATCCTCGGGACGACGCGGCGCTGCTGCGGGCGCACGCCGACGGCGACCCGCTGGCCTTCGCGACGCTGGTGCGGCGGCACCGCGACCGGCTCTGGGGGGTGGCGCTGCGCACCACCGGTGACCGCGAGGAGGCCGCCGACGCCCTGCAGGACGCCCTGCTCTCGGCCCACCGCGCCGCCGGCCGCTTCCGGGGCGAGTCTGCGGTGACGACCTGGCTGCACCGGATCGTCGTGAACGCCGCCCTTGACCGTCTGCGGCGACGGCAGGCCCATCCGACGGTGCCGTTGCCGCAGCAGCGCGACGATTTCGGCCACCCGGCCCGGGAGCCGGCCGCCCCCGAACTGGACCACGACACCGGGCTGCTGGTGCGCCAGGCGCTCGCCGAACTCGCCGCGGAGCAGCGGGCCGCGTTGATCCTGGTCGACGTGCACGGCTACCCGGTCGCCGAGGCGGCCCGGCTGCTCGGCGTCGCCGAGGGGACGGTCAAGAGCCGGTGCGCCCGCGGCCGGGCCCGGCTCGCCGTGCGTCTCGGCCACCTGCGGGCCCGCCCGCCGGCGCCGCCCGCCGTGACCGGCCACACCGCCGGGAACCGCGCCGGCGCCGAGGACGTCGAACCGGCAGCGGAGCAGCACACGCAGGAGACCAGTCGGGAGGCCCGGTGACGGCCGGACGGTTCAGCGAGGTCGACCACGACCTGCTCGCCGAGTACGCCGGCGGGGCACTGGATCCCGCGCGCGCGGCGCAGGTCGATCGGCTGCTGCGCGACGATCCGCAGTGGCAGCGGGCGTACCGGGAGACGGTCGTGGCGCTGGCGGCGGTGACGGCGGAGCTCGCCGCGTACGGCGCGTCGGCGCCCCCGATGCCGCCGGACGTCTTCGCTCGGCTGACCGGCGTGCTCGCGGAAGCCGGGCCGCTCACCACCGCGACGCCGGCCGGGCAGGAGTCCGCGTCGGCGGCCGACTCCGGCCGGCAGCTCGGGGCGGGCGGTCACGACGGGGCCCGGATCGGCCGGGCAGCCGACAACCGTCCGCCGAATCGCCCGGTCGGTGCCACCCCCGCCACGACAGGACGGGACACCCGCCGGCGTCGACGGGCCCGGTTGGCGGCACCGGTGGCGGTGGCCGTGGTGGCGCTGGCGGTCGTGGGGCTCGGCCTGGGGCAGCTGCGCGGGCCGGGCGAGGACGCGGCCGGCACCACCAGCTCCGCCGCGGAGGTCACGGCACCCGGCGCCGATCGGCTCATCGCCTCCGGCCGCGACTACACAGCGGCTACGCTCCCGCTGGGGGTGCCCGCCCGCCGTGCGGCCGACGTGCCGCCGGGACCGACCGAGGGCGCCTCGCTCGGTCCGGACGCCGCACCGGATCCGGCCGATCCGCAGCCACCGGTCGGCGTGCAGACCTTCGGCTCACCGCTCGAACGGCTCCGCGGGCAGGCCGCCCTCGCCTCCTGTCTGACGGCTGTCGCGGCGGAACACGGCGGTGGCGCGGTCACCGTGGTCGCCGTCGACTACGCCAACTTCGAGGGCGCTCCGGCGGTGATCGTCGAGTTCGTCGACGGCCGCGGCGAACGCTGGGCTTTCGCCACCGGACCGGCCTGTGGCCTCGGTTCTGACGCCGACGTCCGCCGGCGGGCCCGGGTAGGGTGACACCACACATCGCCGCCGGAACGTGGCGTGAGATGGCGCACCGACGACCGATCCGGGAATTGCGGATTCGTACGATGCGTTCTGGAGGTCAACCGGCGGTGCTCACCATCGGTGAACCCCACCGGCATCCGGCGCGCTCGCCGGTAGCCACACACAGAGACTCGGGAGACGGCAGTGGACGAGGTCCGCAACCTGATCATCATCGGCTCGGGGCCGGCCGGTTACACGGCGGCCGTCTACGCCGCGCGCGCCAACCTGAACCCGCTCGTGATCGAGGGCGTGCAGTCCGGCGGCGCGCTGATGACCACCACGGAGATCGAGAACTTCCCCGGTTTCCCGGACGGCATCATGGGCCCCGAGCTGATGGACAACATGCGTAAGCAGGCCGAGCGCTTCGGTGCCGAGTTCGTCACCGACGACGTGACCCGGGTCGAGCTGGTCGACACCGGCGTGCCGGGCACCGACACGGTGCAGACGGTCTGGGTGGGCGAGACGGCGTACCGGGCCAAGTCCGTCATCCTGAGCACCGGTTCGGCCTGGCGGCCGCTGGGCGTGCCGGGTGAGCAGGAGTACCTCGGCCACGGCGTGTCGTCCTGCGCGACCTGTGACGGCTTCTTCTTCCGGGAGCAGCACATCGTGGTCGTCGGCGGTGGTGACTCGGCGATGGAGGAGGCGACCTTCCTGACCCGCTTCGCCGCCTCGGTGACGATCATCCACCGGCGGGACGAGTTCCGGGCCAGCAAGATCATGGCGGAGCGGGCGCTCGCCAACGAAAAGATCAAGGTCGAGTGGAACTCGGTTGTCGAGGAGGTCCTCGGCGCCGAGGGCAAGGTCACCGGCGTACGGGTCCGCAACGTGCGCACCGGCGAGGAGAAGATCCTCGACGTGACCGGGGTCTTCGTGGCGATCGGCCACGACCCGCGCAGCGAACTCTTCCGCGACCAGGTCGACACCGACGACGAGGGGTACGTCCGGGTCCAGGCCCCCTCGACGCGGACCAGCGTGCCGGGCGTCTTCGCCGCGGGCGACGTCGTCGACCACACCTACCGTCAGGCCATCACGGCCGCCGGCACCGGCTGCTCGGCGGCGCTCGACGCCGAGCGGTTCATCGCCACCCTGCAGGACTGAACGACTCGAAGTAGTACCCCCAAGGAGGGTAATCGTGGGAGCAATCAAGGCGGTCACGGACGCGAGCTTCGCGGCCGACGTACTGAAGTCCGACAAGCCGGTCCTGGTGGACTTCTGGGCCGAGTGGTGCGCGCCGTGCCGGAAGATCGCTCCGCTGCTGGAGGAGATCGCCGGCGAGATGGCCGACCAGGTCAGCATCGTCAAGCTCAACATCGACGAGAACCCGGAGGTCGCGCGCAACTACCGGATCATGTCGGTGCCGACGCTGACCATGTTCAAGAACGGTGAGCCGGTGCAGTCGATCGCCGGCGCCAAGCCCAAGGGCGACCTGGTCAAGCTGGTCGAGTCGGCACTGTAGGGCAACCTCGCACTCGGCCCTCGGCGGAATCGCCGAGGCAGCGCCACCCGCGCACCGCACCGGCGTCCGGTCCTGATGGATCCGGGCGCCGGTGCTTTCGTCTGCGGTCACGTCGGCCATGGAGCAGGCCCATCAACTGGTCCGACGACACTCCGCCCACGCCCGGGCTCCGACCCGCAACCACCCTCGACAACCGGGCCGTCACGGTACGCTCATCCCGACGTCTGCTGCTCGCCGCTGCCGAGCCGCAGCGGCGCGGCAGTCCCACGCCGGGGAGTCGAATCCGTATCCACGAGGGGGTTTTCCGTGCGACCGATCCGCCTCGGCGCCCGAGGACCCGCGGTACGCGAGATCCGAAGCATCCTCACCAGCGTCCAGCTGCTCGACGAGGGCGGCGGTGACGAGTTCGACGCCGCCACCGAACGAGGCGTACGGGCCTTCCAGCAGAGCCGCGGCCTCAGTGTCGACGGCCGGGTCGGCGCGGAGACCTGGCGGGCCCTGGACGCCGCCCGCTGGCACCTCGGCGCCCGCACCCTCTACCACGCCATCCCGGCGCCGCTGACCGGCGACGACGTCCGGGTGCTGCAGGAACGGCTGCTGGAGATGGGGTTCGACGCGGGCCGCTCCGACGGCATCTACGGCATGCGCACCGCCCGGGCGGTGGCACAGTTCCAGCGCGAGGTGGGACTGACCCCCGACGGCACCTGCGGACCGCACACCATGCACGCGCTCCGCCGGCTGGGGCGCAAGGTGATCGGCGGCCGGCCACAGTGGCTGCGTGAGTCCGACGCGCTGCGCCAGTCCGGCACCACCCTCGTCGGCCGGGTCGTCGTCATCGACCCCGGGCACGGCGGCAGCGATCCCGGAGTGGTGGTCAGCGACGGGCCGCAGCGCTGGACCGAGGCCGAGATCGTCCACGACCTCGCCAGCCGGCTGGAAGGGCGCCTCGCCGCCGCCGGAATGCGGGTACACCTGACCCGCGGGCCGGCCCTCGCCGAGGGGCCTGACGACGCCGCCCGCGCCGCGCTCGCCAACGACGTCGGCGCCGACGTCTTCATCTCGCTGCACCTGGACCACCATCCGAACCCGGACGCCGAAGGGGTCGCCTGCTACCACTTCGGCACGGACAACGGCGTCACCTCGGCGACCGGCGAGCGGCTCGCCGGGCTGGTGCAGCGCGAGATCGTCTCCCGCACGGGACTGCTGGACTGCCGCACCCACGCCAAGAGCTGGGAACTGCTGCGTTTCACCCGGATGCCCGCCATCCGCGCCGAGGTCGGCTACCTGACCTCCCCGCGGGACCGCGCCCGGCTGATCGACCCCCGGTTCCGCGACCGGGTGGTGGAGTCCATCATCGCCGGCGTGCAGCGGATGTACTTCCCGATCGAACAGGACGTACCGACCGGCTCCATCGACGTCAGCGAACTACGCGCCCGGCTGACCGCCGGCACCCACGCCGAGTAGGGAATCGACTCAGTCGCTGCGGGCGGAGACCGTACTGCCGGCCGGACTGACCGCGGGACGTACCGGCCGCAGCAGCGTCTCCGGGCTCATCGACCCGAGCAGCTTCTCCAGCGCGTACTCGACGTCGGACTTCCAGGAGAGCGCCGTGCGCAGTTCCAGGCGCAGCCGGGGGAAACGCGGATGTGGCCGTACCGTCTTGAAGCCCACCGACAGGTAGAAGTCCGCCGGGGCGAGGCAGCGCCCCCGGGCCTCGCTCCCCGCATCGGCCTCGGCGTCGCCGAACGCCTCGATCGCCTTGATGCCCCGCTTGGTGAGGTCCCGGGCAACGCCCTGCACCAGCATCCGGCCCAGCCCGCCACCGGCGAACGACGACACCACGTGGGCGGTGGTCAGCAGCGCCGCGTCCGCCGAAACCGGTGAGGTCGGGAAGGCCATCGACCGCGGGACGTACGCCGGCGGGGCGTACATGACGAACCCGGCGGGCATCCCGTCGACGTAGACGAGCTTGCCGCAGGAGCCCCACTCCAGCAGAGTCTGCGACACCCAGGCTTCCTTCTCCAGCCCGGGGTCACCCGCCGCGCAGGCACGATCCGCGGCGACCGGGTCGAGCTCCCAGTAGACGCAGGCCCGGCAGGAACGCGGCAGATCCTCCAACGTGTCGAGGGTCAGACTGACCAGCCGTCGGGACATCGCGCCACCCTTGGTTCGAATCCAGCACCCGTCCGCGCCGACGCCGGCCGCCCGGCACGGTCCTCGACGAGCGATCGTACGCCCTGCCACGGCACCCCGGGAGCGGACGCACCAAGGAGGTGGGCGGACGGTCGTACCGGCCCGCGTGACCTGCGCCTCCGACCGAATAGCCGGGGCGTGCGCCGTGATCGGAGGACTACCATCGACCGACAGCCCCCTGCATTCGAGGTGATGTCCGTGACCGGCACGACGCTCGACGACTACACCGACCGGTACGCCCGGCGGGTCCGCGGCATGACGGTGTCGGAGATCCGGGCCCTCTTCGCCGTGGCCAGCCGTCCGGAGGTCGTCTCGCTCGCCGGTGGCGCGCCGTACATCGCCGCGCTCTCGCTGGACGCGGTCGGCGACATGCTCGGCCGCCTCGGCTCCGAACAGGGCGTGGACACCCTGCAGTACGGCATCGGCCAGGGCACCCTGGCGCTGCGGGAACGCATCTGCGAGGTGATGTCCCTCTCCGGCATCGACGTCGGCTGCGGCGCCTCGCCCGAGGACGTGGTGGTGACCGTCGGCGGCCAGCAGGCGCTGGACCTGGTCTCCCGCCTCTTCCTGGACCCGGGCGACGTGGTGCTCGCCGAGGGGCCGACCTACGTCGGCGCACTCGGGGTGTTCCAGGCCGCCCAGGCCCAGGTCGTGCACGTGCCGATGGACGACGACGGGCTCGTTCCCGAGGCGCTCGAGGCCGCGATCGCCGAGGTCGCCCGGACTGGCCGGCGAGCGAAGTTCCTGTACACCATCCCGACGTACCAGAACCCGACCGGTGTGACGCTGAGCGAGGAGCGCCGGGAGCGGGTGCTCGACATCTGCGAACGCGCCGGGCTGCTGGTGGTGGAGGACGACCCGTACGGTCAGCTCGGCTTCTCCGGTGACGCGCCCCGGCCGCTGCGGGCCCGGCGCCGCGACGGCGTCTTCTACCTGAGCACCTTCTCCAAGACCTTCGCCCCCGGGCTGCGGGTCGGCTGGATCCTCGCGCCGCACGCCGTCCGCGAGAAGCTCGTCATCGCCAGCGAGGCGCAGATCCTCTGCCCGAGCGCGTACGCCCAGGCCGCCGTCACCACCTATCTGACGACCATGCCCTGGCGGGACCAGCTCAAGATCTACCGGGAGATCTACCGGGAACGCCGCGACGCGCTGCTCGACGCGCTCGGTGACCTGATGCCGGAGGGGACCACGTGGACCCGGCCGGACGGCGGGCTCTTCATCTGGGCCAGTCTGCCGGACGGACTGGACTCCAAGGCGATGCTGCCGCGGGCGATCGCCGCGCGGGTCGCGTACGTGCCGGGCACCGGCTTCTACGCCGACGGCTCCGGGCACGGCTTCATGCGGTTGAACTTCTCCTTCCCCTCGCCGGAACGGATCCGGGAGGGGGTGCGGCGCCTCGCCGGGGTGATGGAGCAGGAGCTCGCGATGCGTCAGGTCTTCGGAGGCGTGCCGGGCCCGGTCGGCCGCCGCGGACAGGCCGGCGCGGACGTGCCCGGTCCCGACTTGGCATGATCAGGCCCATGGGTACGACCTCAGCGGAGTCTCTCCGCGCCGACAGCGCCGTCGGTCACGACTCGTCCGGACAGCGGCGTGACCTGCGGTCAGTGGTCCTCGCCGGTGGCCTCTCCTACGAACGCGAGGTGTCACTGCGCTCCGGTCGTCGCATCCTCGACGCGCTGCGCTCGGCCGGGATCGACGCCGAGCTGCGGGACGTGGACGCGACGCTCCTGCCGACGCTGGCCGCCGATCCGCCGGACGCGGTGGTGATCGCGCTGCACGGCGCGGCCGGTGAGGACGGCTCGCTGCGCGGCGTGCTCGACCTCTGCGGTGTGCCCTACGTCGGCTGCGATGCGCGTGCCTCGCGGCGGGCCTGGGACAAGCCCTCCGCCAAGACTGTGCTGCGCGAGGCGGGCATCCCCACCCCGGACTGGGTGGCGCTGCCGCACGACCGCTTCTCGGAGCTCGGCGCGGTCGCCGTGCTCGACCGGATCGTCGACCACCTCGGGCTGCCGTTGATGGTCAAGCCCGCCCAGGGCGGTTCCGGCCTGGGCGCCGCGGTCGTCCGGGACGCCGCCGCCCTGCCCGCCGCGATGGTCGGCTGCTTCGCGTACGACTCGACCGCCCTGGTGGAGCGTTACGTGCCCGGTGTCGACATCGCCGTCTCCGTGATCGACCTCGGCGACGGACCGCAGGCGCTCCCCGCCGTGGAGATCGTTCCCCGCAACGGCCGCTACGACTACGCGGCCCGCTACACGGCCGGCCTCACCACCTGGCACACACCGGCCCGGCTCGCCGAGCCGGTGGCGGCCGCGGTGGCCGAGACGGCGCTCGCCGCACACCAGGCGCTCGGCCTGCGGGATCTCTCCCGGGTCGACCTGATCGTCGACGAGGCCGGGGCACCGCACGTGCTCGAGGTCAACGTCTCGCCGGGGATGACCGAGACGTCGCTGCTCCCGCTCGCGGTGCAGGCCGCCGGGCTGGACCTCGGCCGGGTCCTGGCGACGATGGTGGCGCGGGCCGCCGACCGGGACCTCTGACAGTCCCGGCCGGGCGCAGCCGCCGCCCCGCGAGTCCGCACGCTCCGCGGTTGGCCGTTCTGGCGGTGGCAGCTCTTGGCGGTTGTCAGCCTTCGCTGCGGGGCGTCGGCGCGGTGTAACCGGAGGCGCGGTCGGGCAGACCAGCGCCCCGGTCCGGGCTGACGCTCTCGGGGTCGCCCAGGTCGACCGGGTCGACCGGGTCGTCGGCCAGGCCGGCGCGTTGAGCCGGGATGCGAACCTCCGGCCCGCTCTCGGCCGGCTCGGGCAGAGCGTTCTGCGACGACTCGCTTCCCGTCACCCCGGCGTCCGTCCACGCTCCCCGTTCCCCGGCAGCGTCCGCTTCCCCGGCAGCCTCCGCTTCCCGGGCGCGATCCGCTTCCCGGGCGCGATCCGTCGCGGCTGCGGCGTCCCTCGACGCGAAACTCGCCGGCGCCTGCCACTCGATCCGGGGCGGCTCGGCGACCGGCCGGCCCTCGAAGTCCGCCAGCCAGGCGGCAACCATGGCGAGACTCTGACGCCACCGCTGCTCGGAGATCGGCGGGAGAATGTCGTCCCAGAGCGACAGGAACGTTCCCCGCAGCTGCAGACGCCCGTACGGGCGGGCGAGGAACCAGAGGTGCAGGTGCGCCGAGCCGTCACCCCAGCGGTTCACGTGTACCCGCGCCACACCGTCGAGAGATCGGATCGCCCGTTCGAGACGTACCGTCATGACGCCGAGCTCGGCGGCGAGCAGGTTGGGCAGGTCGCCCAGATCGTAGTGGGACCGGGTCTCCAGGATCAGCACCATCGGCAGCCCGGAAGGGCGGTCCATGGCACGCACCCGCCAGCGCTCACCGACCCAGATGTATGCGTCGTCGGGAGTCTGGCAACTCAGGCACTCACGGTCTCCCTCGCCTCTCCGGTCCGGCTCGACCGCTACTGGATCGTCGAGCTTCTTGACGCGGAAATCCCCTTCGAAGGGGAACGAGGGCCAGGTGCTGAAAGCAGGGAGAGGAGGGGTGTCGGACACGAGGTGACCCTAGCCCAGCCGGAGACGGTTGTCCCCATCGCTCAGCCCGTGAACTTCGCCCCTGAGCGCCGGAAAACCCGGTAATCCACGAAGTAATCCACAGGCCCGCACCCGCTTTCACGCGGGGTTTCACGTGAAACCACGCTGCCTGTGGATAACTTGTGTGGACAACTCTGCCGCCGCTGGGGATCCCGAACATCCAACGAACATGACCCCTCTTCGGTGCGGCCGCGAGCCCGAAACCGGCCGGACTTTCCCAGGGCCGCCGGCCCTCGATCGGACGGAAATCAGCTCCGGCGGCCGGTGGTGCGCCGATGCTCTCCGCAGGCGCTGCTTCGCCCGCACGCCACCGGCCGAATCGCGGCTCTGCCGGGGCCCGATCGCGGCTGACCGGCATCCTGGGGTCGGGACCGGTATGGCCGCAGAACCATGTGCGGCTGACCGGCAGGGAGGGCTTGCCGTCCCAGACCTCTCCGCGGGAATACGCGCTGTCGATGCTGATCCGGCTCGGCCGGGTTCGATCCGACGACTCGCCACCGGGCGGAGGCTGCCGCGTTTCACGTGAAACGCGGCTCCGCCACTGACACGCCCGCTCGACGAAGGCAGGCGTGGATCCGGTGATACCGGCGACGCGAGACGGGAGATCGCCAGAGCGAGGCACCAACGCCGTGCGTGGCTGCCGGCTCGCACGAAGAACGCGTCCGGCGCGGGACCGGCTGATCACCCCGCTGTCGCCGGAGCACGCAGCCCGTCGGGCGTCGGGCGTCGGGCGTCGGGCGTCGGGCGTCGGGCGTCGGGCGTCGGGCGTCGGGCGTCGGCACAATGATGCCGCCGCCCCGGTTCCACGTGAAACCGAAGCTCGCCATTCCGGGCTTGAGCGTCGGCCCGCCCCCGCAGACGAAACGGCGGGCCGCATCTGACTGCGCGGCCCGCCGTTCTTCGCTGCCGGAGTTCGCACCTGCCAGGGCAGGCGACTCCGGGGAATCACTCCTCGGGCAGCTCTGACTCCTCCTCGATGCCGATCAGCCCGACGATCCGCTCCAGGTCGTCCACCGTCGCGAACTCAATCGTGATCTTTCCCTTGCTGCGGCCGATGTCGACCTTCACCCGGGTGTCGAACCGATCCGAGAGTCGATCGGCGAGGTCGGTCAGCGCCGGAGCGTGCGGCTTGGCCCGCCGCTTGGCCGGGGTCTTCGCGGGGCCGTCTGCGAGCGCCAGCTGGACGATCTCCTCGGTCGAACGCACCGAGAGTCCTTCCGCCACGATCCGGCGCGCCAGCTCCTCCTGGGCGGCGGCGTCGTCCAGCGCCAGCAGCGCACGCGCATGCCCGGCCGAGAGCACACCTGCCGCCACCCGGTTCTGCACCTGCGGCGGCAGGTTCAGCAGTCGGATGGTGTTGGAGATCTGCGGGCGGCTGCGGCCGATTCGCCGGGCCAGCTCCTCGTGCGTGGCACCGAACTCCTCCAGCAGCTGCTGGTAGGCGGCGGCCTCTTCCAGCGGATTGAGGTTGGCGCGGTGGATGTTCTCCAGCAGAGCGTCCCGCAGCATGGCGTCGTCGCGGGTGTCCCGCACGATCGCCGGAATCGTCTCCCGGCCGACCTCCTGGGCGGCGCGCCAGCGTCGCTCTCCCATGACGAGTTCGTACTTCTCGTCGTCGAGGGCCCGCACCACGATCGGCTGAAGGAAACCGACCTCCTGGATCGAGACCTTGAGCTCCTCCAGCGCTTCCTCGTTGAAGACCTGCCGGGGCTGCTTCGGGTTCGGGATGATCGACGAAACCGGAATCTCGGCGAACCGCGCGCCCGGCACCGGGGCGAGCTGCGCTCCGGCCGGTTCGGCAGGGGAGAACGTCTCGACGGCCGGCGGAGCGGCCGGAGCCGGGGACGCCGGAGCCGCGACCGGGACCGAGGCCGAGGCCGAGGCCGAGGCCGCAGCAGGTCCGCCGGTCGGCGGCTCCGCCGTGGCGACCCCTCCGCCGGCTTCGGCGGCGACGGGCACCGGAGCCGTCGGAATCAGCGCGCCGAGGCCCCTACCAAGGCCACCCCGCGGACGGTTCTTCATACGACGCCTCCCAGCGACTCGTCACCACTACGCATTGCGGCCCACCGGTGCCATCGCCCCTCGCTCCGCGATCTCCTGGGCCGCGGCGAAGTAGCTCATCGCACCGCGGGATCCCGGGTCGTACGTCATCACCGACTGGCCGTAGCTCGGCGCCTCGGAGACCCGGACGTTGCGCGGAATGACCGCCTGCAGGACCTTGTCGCCGAAGTGGTTGCGCACGTCCTGCTCCACGGCGTCCGCAAGGCGTGTCCGCCGGTCGTACATGGTGAGCAGGATGGTGGAGACGTCGAGCCGCGGGTTCAGGTGCTGGCGTACCAGGTTGATGTTGTTGATCAGCTGGTTGAGCCCTTCCAGGGCGTAGTACTCGCACTGGATCGGGATCAGCACCTCCTGGGCCGCCACGAGCGCGTTGACCGTCAGGAGCCCCAGCGACGGCGGGCAGTCGATGAAGACGTAGTCGAAGTGACCCGGGTACGCCTCGATGGCGCGGGAGAGCCGCGACTCACGGGCGACCACAGAGACGAGCTCGATCTCGGCACCCGCGAGGTCGATCGTCGCCGGTACGCACCAGAGGTTCGGGATGCCCTCGACGCCCTGCGCCACCTCTTCCAGCGCCATGCCGTTGATCAGACAGTCGTAGACGTCCGGAACGCCGGTGTGGTGCGGCACGCTCAACCCGGTCGAGGCGTTGCCCTGTGGGTCGAGGTCGACCACCAGCACCCGGTTGCCGTGCAGCGCCAGCGCCACCGCCAGGTTGACGGTGGTCGTGGTCTTGCCGACGCCACCCTTCTGGTTCGCGACGCACATGACGCGAGTCCGCTGCGGGCGGGGCATGGTCACCTCGCCGCTGGGATTCAGAATCTGCACGGCACGCATCGCCTCCATAGCAAGGGGTGGATCATCATCATGACGCATTTCCGTTTCACGTGAAACGTACGCGTCCGATTGTTGGCCCGCCGTATTCGACACCGGCGTGGCCTCGTCAACCGAGGGCGCCGAAATGGCGACCTCGTCCGGCGGCAGCCGCTGCTCCGGCGCCGGCGCGTGCTGCACCCCGGCGATGGCCTGCGGCTGGACGGCGCTACCGGAAATTGCGTCCGGGTGGGCTTCGGTTTCACGTGAAACCGAAGCCTGAGGGGAATAGCCGCGTGTCAGTTCTGGCTCGTCATATCTACCGTCGTGATGCACCCTGTCATCCCTACCCGCTGCGGATGGTCGGCCGGTCCGGCAGGAGCGGCGAGGGGCTGACCATCACGCTGCCCACCCGCTCCACATTATCGACGCGCGGTCAGCCTACGGCGCACGGGCGGATCAGGTCCACGACACATCGGGCGATGAGGCCAGTACCACCTGGTCTCCACGCTGGCCGCATCGGCACATAGTGCTCGCACTTGCGGTCACAGATCGGCTCTCGCGTAAAAACGGAAGCAACCACGGCCGCAGCAGGGAAGAGCAGCAACCGCCGGCTGCGTGTCCCGCCAGCCCTCACCCGGAACACGCTTCCCGTCCCCTGAAAGCCGGACCGGATGCCAGGCTTGTGCCCGGCATCCGGTACTTGACTCCAGCAAACCGACGCTGCGCCGACGGGCCGATCGTACGACCGCCATGCCGTACGCCCCAGCGCCCAACAAGGCGTCGGTCAGCGGCGGTTGCGCCCCGGAGCGCCGCGCCGGTTCGCCCGGGACTTCTTCGCCGGCCGTGCACCGGGCGGGTGGACGATCCGTTCGCGCACGAACTCCACAACGGTGGTCGGCGGATCGATCACGCCGACACCGCAGCGGTGCACCACCGGGGCACTGCCACCGAGGCGTTCCACCGCAGCGGTGTGCTCGGCGACCTCGTCGGCCGCGGTGGCGCCCTTGAGCGCCAGCACCCGTCCGCCGCGTACCAGCAACGGCAGCGCCCACCCGGCGAGCCGGTCCAGCGGCGCCACCGCCCGCGCGGTCACGATGTCACCCGTGATCACACCGGCGTTGGTCGTTCCGGCCGCGGCCTCTTCGGCGCGGCCGCGCACCACCCGCACCGTGCGCGCCAGACCCAGCTGCTGCACCGCTTCCAGCAGGAAACTGGTCCGCCGGGCGAGCGGTTCGATCAGCACCACGTTCAGGTCCGGCCGGGCGATCGCCAGCACGAGGCCGGGCAGCCCGGCACCGGAACCGACGTCGAGGACGGTGACTTCCGGCGGGATCACCTCGGCCACCGCGGCACAGTTGAGCAGGTGCCGATCCCAGATGCGCGGCGCCTCGCGAGGCCCGATCAGACCGCGCAGCACACCGTCGGTGGCGAGCAGCTGCGCGTACGCGGAAGCCAGTTCGAGGCGGTCACCGAAGAGCGCCTGCGCGGCCTCGGTGAGCTCCTCCGGGAGCACGATCTCGGCCTGCGCCGACGAAAGTTCGGTCTCGGCGGCCGGCTGGTCCGCGGTGTCCGGCGCCGGCAGGGGAACCTCCGCGGCCGGCGCCGAGGGGCTCGGCTCGGCGTCGGAGGGCGGGACGGCGGTTGTTTCGTAGGTCATGCCGCGGTCAGTCGGCCGGGCGGACGATGATGCGGCGGTTCGGCTCGACGCCTTCGGACTCGCTCTGCACCCCGGACATCGCGTTGACGACGTCGTGCACGCACTTGCGCTCGAACGCCGACATCGGCTCCAGACGTACCGGCTCGCCGTGCGCCTTGACCTTCTCCACCGCGTTCTTCGCCACCGCACCGAGTTCCTTGCGGCGTTCGGCGCGGTAGCCGCCGATGTCCAGCAGCAGGCGGCTCGGAGAGCCGGTCTGCCGGAAGATCGCCAGGCGGGAGAGCTCCTGGAGCGCCTCCAGGGTGGCGCCGCGCGGGCCGACGAGCGCCTCCACGTCACCACCGACCACCTCGACGACCGGGCGGCCACCGGCGACCAGCTCGTCGATGTCGCCGTCGTAGTCGAGGATGTCGAGCAGCCCCTCGATGTAGTCGGCGGCGATCTCGCTCTGCGCGAAGAGGTCCTTCTCGGCCAGGGAGCGCTTGGGCGCCGCCGCGGTGCCGGCTTCCTCGTCGGCCTCCGCGTCGTCGTCCTCGTCGTCCTCGTCAGCCGTGGCGTCGATCTCCTCGATCTCCTCGATCTCGCCGGCTTCGGCAGAGTCCAGGCCGGCGCCGCGCTGCTCCGTGATCGCCTCGGTCTCCTCGCTGGGGGAGTCGTCGGCGCGCGGGGTGCTGGTGTCGGTCACGGTGTCATCTCCGTACTCGTTCGGACGCGGGCCCGGGGGGCCCACTGGTTTCCCGCGTCCGACGGTGGTGGCCGGCTCCGCGGGCAGGTCTGTCAGGGCAGTTTCGCCCCTGCTCGCACTCTGCGCGATCGATTCCGGATTTCGGCGCTCCGTCGCTGCGGAACCGGCCTCACGGAGAACGTCCGGCCGCCCCGCTGGTGGGGCGGCCGGACGGCAGTCTCAGCCCTTGCGCTTGGTGGATCCGCGCTTCTGATTGGGGCGTACCGGCTTCGCTCCGGGCTTCGGGGCGAGCGCCTTGTTCACCGGCTTCGGCTCCGGCTGCACCGGGGCCTTGCGGCCGAGCAGTCCGGCCTTGGCCGGCTGGGCCTTGCCGTTCTTCGCCTTGCCCGCCGGGGCGGACTTGCCGGCGCCGGTGGTCTTCTTGGCCGTGGGCGGCGGCGGGTACTTGCGCAGCACCCACTGCTGCTGGGCGAGGCTGAAGAGGTTGTTCGTGACCCAGTAGATGACCACACCGATCGGGAAGATCGCACCGGAGACGAGCAGCGAGAGCGGGATGCCGTAGAGCATCAGCTTCTGGATCATCGCCTGCTGCGGGTCCTCGGCCCGGCCGGTCTTCATGATCATCTGCCGAGTGGTGAGGAAGGTGGTGGCCATCATGGCCAGGACCAGCACACCAGCAATGATCTTGACGACGGTGCCGTTGGCGCCCAGCACCGCCAGCTCCTCGGCCGAGGAGCCGAAGGTCGCCGAGATCGGCGCGGTGAAGAGCTGCGCGACCGAGGCGTCGTGGAACTGCTCGGCGGTCCAGCCGTAGAGGGTGATGTTCGCGTCGGTGCGGCCCGGATCGAGCCGCCGCAGGATCCAGAAGAGGCCGAGGAAGACCGGGACCTGCAGGAACATCGGAAGGCAACCCATCAGTGGGTTGGCCTTCTCCGTCCGGTACAGCTCCATCATCTTGGCCTGGAGCTGTTCCTTGTCGTCCTTGTACTTCTCCTGGAGCTCCTTCATCTTCGGCTGGAGCGCCTGCATCGCCCGCTGCGACTTGATCTGCTTGACGAAGAGCGGGAAGAGAATGACCCGGAGCGTGACCACCAGGAAGACGATGGAGAGGATCCACGACCAGTTGGTGCCGAGCACGGCCCGGTCCGGGATGATCAGATCCCAGAGGTCATGCCAGCGCAGCAGGATCCACGAGATCGCCGTGTAGATCCAGTCGAGATTCAATTCGGGTCTCCACTCACGTCGACGCGGCGGCGGCCGCCCGGCTCCGGAACCGGGTCATGTCCACCTGGGTGAAAGGGATGGCAGCGCAGCAGTCGCCTGCCTGCCAGCGCGGTCCCCCGCAGCGCACCGTGACGGCTGATCGCCTCGAGGGCGTAGGAGCTGCATGAGGGGTAGAAGCGGCAACGGGCCGGCAACGCCGGGCTTATCCAGCGACGGTACGCGACGATGGGGCCGATCAGGATGCGGGCACCGAGCGACCGCGGGGCCTGCGAGTCGGAACCGCTCACCGGGACCGCCGGCCACGACCGCGTTCGGAGCGGGCTGCGGCGAGGGCGGCGTCGAGATCCGCGCCGAGCCGGAGGTACGAGGCGTCGGCCGCGGCGGGGAGCGCCCGCACCACCAGGATGCTGCCGGCGCTCAGTTCGCCGAGCCGTTCGCGGACCAGATGCCGCAGACGACGGCGGACCCGATTGCGTACGACCGCATTGCCGACGGCCTTGGAGACGACGAAACCGGCGCGGGGCGACGTGGAGACGTACTCCACGTCGGCGCTCCGCGCCGGCTCCACTTCGTGCGTCAGGCCGGGGTCAGCCGATTTCAGGTGCACCACCAGCGTGCCGCGGGCGGCTCTGCGCCCACCACGAAACGCTGCGGCGAAGTCGCTGCTGCGCCGCAGTCGCTGCGCGGCGGCCAGCACGACTGCCTTGGTCTCCCGGATCGGCCCGGCGTCGGCGTCAGGCCGACAGTCGGGTGCGACCCTTGGCACGACGGGTCGACAGGATGGCGCGGCCGGCCCGGGTGCGCATGCGCAGCCGGAAGCCGTGGGTCTTGGCGCGCCGACGGTTGTTCGGCTGGTAGGTGCGCTTGCTCACGTCAGGCTCTCCGTCTTCTCATACCCCCCGGGCGGTGGGACCGCCCGGATCAGCTGTGTGGTCTCGCAAGCCACCTCGACAGGTGGCCTGTTCGCTGCCCGTAGCCGCCTGAGGGTCGGCATGACCCGTACGCGTCCTGGAGGTCCTGACGCGGTCGGCTGAGGCCGGTCAGATCCGACGGGGTCGGTCCTGAGCGGTCGAGAGCCGGTCCGAGTGCGTTCAGCTCAGATGGTCCGGGGCAGCAAGCACTCATCACCCTAGCAGAGGGTCACAGAGCAGCCGCACAAGCCTACGCAGCGAAGCAATCACCGTCAACGCGACACCTCGAGGCGCCTTTTGCCGATAGACACCGTGAGCAGCGCGGGAGAACGGGGACGGTTGATCGACAAAGGCCCGTTTCCGGCAGGTTTCCGAGGATCGGACCGGTTGAAGCGGTGCCGCCGACGCTGTTACCGTGCCCGATTGCGGTACGCGTCCGGAGGCGAGGGCGCTGCCGGGCAAGACCACGCAGGGCGCTGCCGGGCAAGACCTCACAGGGCAGTGGATCGTTCAGGAAGGTGAACGCGCTTCAGCGGGTCGTTCGGGTGGGGGCGGGGTCCCACACATGGTCGGTCGTCGGTCACAATCGGCCTGTGCACAGGTTGTGGATAACTTGTGGACGGCGCAGGCTTGACCAGAGGCGGCAACGCCCCGCGGGCCGTGACACGTAGCAGCCGGTCGGCGAATCAGCGGTGACCGAGAAGCAGGGCGAGGGGGTGCACGGACGGTGGCCGGAGCGATCGATTTCGCCGCGGTGTGGGCCGCGACTACCGACGAACTCGCCGACGAGATCATCTCCGCCCAGCAGCGTGCCTACCTCCGGTTGACCCGCCTCCGCGCGATCGTCGAGGACACCGCTCTGCTCTCCGTCCCGGACGCCTTCACCCGTGACGTGATCGAGTCGCGACTGCGCCCGGCCATCACCGAGGCGCTCAGCCGCCGGCTCGGCCGCGAGATCCAGGTCGCGGTCACCGTGCGCGCCACCGAGGACAGCGCCGGCACCAGCCCGGGAACGATCTACAACGGCGTGGCCGGCGGCTACCCCGAACCCACCGCCGAGTACGACTACACCGGTGGGCCCGCGGCAGCCGAGCCTCCCGCCCGCCCGCGCTTCGACGAAGCGCGGCGCGACGAGTACCCCGCCCCGGGGTACGCCCGGCCCCGTGGCGAGGAACACCCCCGCGGAGAAGGACCCCCGGCCGAGCACGAGCCGCAGCCGAACCGCCGCCCGGATCTGATCGAGGAGCAGGTACGGCCCGGTCTCATCCCCGCCAGCCGGGAGGGCCAGGCGACACTCTTCAACCCGGCCTATCCCTCGCGCCCCACCCCACCCCGGCGCGAGCCTGCCGAGTCCGAGCCCTCCGCGCGCTACCGGCAGGACGATCACAACCCGGCGCACGCCATGGGCCGCGACCGGCCGATGGCCGAGCGGCCGACGCGCAGCGGGGACAGTGGTCCGGGGCGGCTCTCCGTACCCGGGGATCACCGCGTTCCGGAGCGACGGCCCACGGGCGGCGGCGGCAATCAGCTCAACCCGAAGTACATGTTCGAGACCTTCGTCATCGGATCGTCGAACCGCTTCGCACACGCGGCCTCGGTCGCCGTGGCGGAGTCGCCGGCCAAGGCGTACAACCCGCTCTTCATCTACGGGCACTCCGGGCTGGGCAAGACCCACCTGCTGCACGCGATCGGGCACTACGCCACCACGCTGGGCAACGCGAAGTCGGTGCGGTACGTCTCCACCGAGGAGTTCACCAACGACTTCATCAACTCGCTGCGCGACGACAAGACCAGCGCCTTCCAGCGCCGTTACCGGGACGTGGACATCCTCCTGATCGACGACATCCAGTTCCTGGAGACCCGGGAGCGGACGCAGGAGGAGTTCTTCCACACCTTCAACACGCTGCACAACGCGAACAAGCAGATCGTGATCAGCTCGGACCGCTCGCCCCGGCAGCTCGCCACGCTCGAGGACCGGATGCGGACCCGCTTCGAGTGGGGGCTGCTCGCCGACATCCAGCCGCCGGACCTGGAGACGCGCATCGCGATCCTGCAGAAGAAGGCAGCCCAGGAGCGGATGTACGCGCCGCCGGACGTGCTGGAGTTCATCGCCTCGCGGGTCTCCAACTCGATCCGGGAGCTGGAGGGGGCCCTCATCCGGGTCACCGCGTTCGCGTCGCTGACCCGCTCGACGGTCGAGTTGTCGCTGGCCGAGGAGGTCCTGCAGGACTTCATCCCGGACGGCTCCGGACCGGAGATCAACGCCGACCAGATCATGGCGGCCACCTCCGAGTACTTCGGGGTGAGCCTGGAGGATCTGCGCGGCCACTCCCGCTCCCGGGTGCTGGTCAACGCCCGCCAGGTCGCCATGTACCTGTGCCGGGAGCTCACCGACCTCTCGCTGCCCCGCATCGGGCAGGCATTCGGCGGTCGCGACCACACCACTGTGATGCACGCCGACCGCAAGATCCGGCAGCAGATGGCGGAGCGGCGCTCGCTCTACAACCAGATCGCCGAACTGACCAACCGCATAAAGCAGACTTCCTGATCCTCCGGCCTCCGGTAGGTCCACCGCGGAGGTCCGCACGTCCCGAACAGGCCCGGCCGCCCGCCGGGCCTGTGGTCGTTCCATGGCTCGTCCGCGGTCGCCCCGGGCCCCGCCCGGCGATTGTCCGGTGGTCGGGCGTGAGTCGTTGCGGACCAAGCAGCCGTCATCGGCGCACACGGTGTCCGTCAACGCAGGAGATCCCCGACACGTCGGGACGGCTCCGAGCCGCGCTGGCACGGTGGCGGAACCCGGGATGTGAAGATCCACAGGCCGGCCGACCGGGTGCCGCAGCGGCCATCTCCCGCTGTGAGCAGGTGCTTCGCGGCCTGTCGGCCCCCAAAAACGCTCTTGCGCCCGTCCACATATCCACAGCTTGTACACAGGTGGTTTTCCCCACCGGTGGATATCCGGTCTCAGACAGCGACACTTATCCACAAGATGTGGAGAAGTCCTGTTGACAAGCCTGTGGAAGTTGCTCGATCCGCATTGCGTTGTCCACCGGCGCGAGGTCGGGTGTGGACATCCTGTTGAAGGTTCTGGGGACAACGCGTCGGAAGCCCGACTCACGTGTCCACAGCCTTGGGGAGAAACCCGGTGGATAACCGGTGGATAACCGGTGGACAGCGGTGGACAACCGCGGCGGCGGCGGCGCCTGTGGACCAACCACCGAGTTTTTCCCATGTTTCTCCACAGGTAAACCACCGGTGGATAACCCGCTGGCCTGCACGAACACGGGTTCTCCACAGTTTGCACAGCAGCTATGAAGACGATGAGTTTTATCTTCTAAAGAAACAAAAACCAATCATCACCGTTGGGCTTTCTGTGGATTGCCGGTCGCACGGTCCGCCGTGGGCCCGGCGGACCCCGCAGCACCGGGGCCGGGCACACGGCTGCCGGTCACGCGCCCTAAGGTTCCAGGGTGACCCACGCTGTCCGGGGGATCGGTCAGGTGGCCGCCGGCATGAGAGAGTTGTCGTCGACGTCAAGGCGGAGGCAAGCATGAAGTTCCGAGTAGAACGCGACGCGCTCGCCGATGCGGTGGCGTGGACGGCCAAGAGCCTGCCCAGTCGCCCCTCCATCCCGGTGCTCGCCGGGGTGATGCTCCGCGTCGCCGAGGGCAACCTGCACGTCTCCGGCTTCGACTACGAGGTCTCCAGCCAGGTCACCGTCGAGGTGCAGGGGGACGCCGACGGCTCCGCCCTGGTCTCCGGTCGGCTGCTCGCCGAGATCACCAAGGCGCTCCCCGCCAAGCCCGTGGACATCGCCGCGGTCGGCTCCAGCCTCGAACTCGTCTGCGGCAGCGCCCGCTTCACGTTGCCGACCATGCCGGTCGAGGACTACCCGAGCCTGCCGGAGATGCCCGCCAGCGCCGGCACCATCGACGCCGTCGCGTTCGCCTCGGCCGTCGCCCAGGTCGCGGTCGCCGCCGGCCGCGACGAGACGCTGCCGATGATGACCGGCGTGCGGATCGAACTCACCGGCAGCACGCTGGCGATGCTCGCCACCGACCGCTACCGGCTGGCACTGCGCGAGATGCAGTGGAGCCCCGACGACCCCGACATCAGCCTGAACGCCCTGGTGCCGGCCCGGACGCTGAACGACACCGCCAAGGCCCTCGGGCCGCTCGGCGGCGAGGTGACGATGGCCCTCGCCCAGGGGGCCGCCGGCGAAGGCATGATCGGCTTCTCCGGCGGGACCCGGCGCACCACCAGCCGGCTGCTCGACGGCGCCAACTACCCGCCGGTGCGTTCACTCTTCCCGGCCACCCACAACGCCGAGGCCCGGGTACCGGTCGCCGGTCTGATCGAGGTGGTCAAGCGGGTCGCGCTGGTCGCCGAGCGGACCACCCCGGTGCTGCTGAGCTTCAGCGCGGACGGACTTGTCGTCGAAGCCGGGGGCACCGAGGAGGCGCGCGCCAGCGAGGCGATGGACGCCACCTTCACCGGCGAGGCGCTGACCATCGGCTTCAACCCGCAGTACCTGATCGACGGTCTGCAGAACCTCGGCGCGGCGTACGCGCAGCTCTCTTTCGTCGACGCGTTCAAGCCCGCGGTGATTTCTCCCGCGGGCGAGGATGGGGTGGTCATTCCCGGGTACCGCTACCTGATCATGCCGATCCGGGTCACCCGCTGATCCACCACCCGACACGGAGGAAAGACAGATGCAGCTCGGTCTCGTAGGCCTCGGCCGCATGGGCGGCAACATGCGCGAGCGGTTGCGCACGGCCGGCCACGAGGTGGTCGGTTTCGACCAGAACGCGGAGGTGAGCGACGTCGCCACCCTCACGGAGCTGGCCGAGAAGCTCGCCGCGCCGCGCGCCGTCTGGGTGATGGTCCCGGCCGGCGTCACCGACGAGACCATCGAGGCCCTCAGCGCGGTGCTCGAGCCCGGTGACCTCATCATCGACGGCGGCAACTCCCGCTTCAGCGACGACGGCCCGCGCGCCGAGCGGCTCGACGCTCTGGGCATCGGCTACCTCGACGCCGGTGTCTCCGGCGGGGTCTGGGGCCGGGACAACGGCTACGCCCTGATGGTCGGCGGCTCCGACGAGCACGTCGCACGGCTGATGCCGATCTTCGAGTCGCTCAAGCCGGCGGGTGAGTTCGGCTTCGTGCACGCCGGGCCGGTCGGCGCCGGGCACTACGCCAAGATGGTGCACAACGGCATCGAGTACGGCCTGATGCACGCCTACGCCGAGGGCTACGAGCTGCTGGCCAAGTCCGAGCTCGTCACCGACGTACCCGGGGTCTTCAAGTCGTGGCGGGAGGGGACCGTGGTCCGCTCCTGGCTGCTGGACCTGCTCGACCACGCCCTGGACGAGGACCCGGAGCTGGCGAGCCTGCGCGGCTACGCCGAGGACACCGGCGAGGGTCGCTGGACGGTCGACGAGGCGGTCCGGCTCGCCGTGCCGATGAACGTCATCGCCGCCGCCCTCTTCGCCCGCTTCGCCTCCCGCCAGGACGACTCCCCGGCGATGAAGGCGGTGGCCGCGCTGCGTCAGCAGTTCGGCGGCCACGCCGTCACCAAGCACTGACCCCGGCGTGTACGTTCGCCGGCTCGAACTGGTCGACTTCCGCTCCTACGAGCGGGTGTCGCTGGAGCTCGAACCCGGCCCGAACGTCTTCGTCGGGCCCAACGGGGTCGGCAAGACCAACCTGATCGAAGCGCTCGGGTACGTCGCGACCCTCGACAGCCACCGGGTGGCAACCGACGCGCCGCTGGTGCGGATGGGCGCCACGGCGGCGGTGATCCGCTGCGCGGTGACCCACGAGGGCCGGGAGCTCCTGGTCGAGCTGGAGATCGTGCCCGGCAAGGCGAACCGGGCACGGATCGGGCGCTCCCCGGCCCGGCGGGCCCGCGACGTGCTCGGCGCGCTGCGCATGGTGCTCTTCGCCCCCGAGGATCTGGAGCTGGTCCGCGGCGACCCGGCTGAGCGGCGCCGCTACCTCGACGAGCTGCTGGTGACCCGCCAGCCCCGCTACGCCGGGGTGCGCGCCGACTACGAACGGGTGGTCAAGCAGCGCAACGCGCTGCTGCGCACGTCGTACCTGGCGCGCCGCACCGGCGGCACGCGCGGTGGTGACCTCTCGACCCTGGACGTCTGGGACGCCCAGCTGGCCCGGTACGGCGCCGAGCTGCTCGCCGGGCGACTGGAGCTGGTGACGGCCCTGACGCCGCACGTCGCCAAGGCGTACGACGCGGTGGCTGCCGGGCAGGGGGCGGCGGGGATCGCCTACCGGCCCTCGTTCGAGCTGGAGCCGGTCGGCGGCGACCGGGCGGCGCTGGAAGCGGGCCTGGCGGCGGCGCTGACCCAGTCGCGCAGCGCGGAGATCGACCGGGGCACCACCCTGGTCGGCCCGCACCGCGACGACTTGACCCTCACCCTCGGTCCGCTGCCCGCCAAGGGGTACGCCAGTCACGGCGAGTGCTGGTCCTTCGCCCTGGCGTTGCGGCTGGCCGCGTACGACCTGCTGCGGGCCGACGGCATCGAGCCGGTGCTGGCCCTGGACGACGTCTTCGCCGAGCTGGACGCCGGCCGGCGCGAGCGGCTGGCGGAGCTCGTCGGCGGGGCGGCACAGTTGCTGGTGACCTGTGCCGTCGACGACGACCTGCCGGTGGCGTTGCGCGGCACCCGCTACCAGGTGGAGCAGGGGACGGTGACCCGTGTCGAATGACGCCACCGGGGCGCGGCGCCCGCGCCGCGACGCCGACACCCCCGGCGCAGCCGCCGACCGGACGACCCGGGGCGGCCCGGCACCAAGCGCCTCCAGGACAGGCGCCTCCGTAGGGAATGCGGCCGCCGCGGATTCGTCCGGGCGGGGCGGATCCGCGCCAGGATCGCCGGCGCCAGGTTCACCCGAGGCCGGAGCTGCCGCAGCCGGGGCGACTGCCGACGGGAACCAGGCGGGGCCGGAGCTGGCCCGGGCGGTACTGGACGCGGCCAAGGCACGCCGCCAGGCAGCCGCACCGCGACGGCGTACGACGCGCGGTGGCGGCGAGGGCGGTGAGCGCCGTCTGCGCGGCTACTCCGGGCCGGGACCGGATCCGCGCGACCCGCAACTGCTCGGTGCCGTGCTGGCCCGCATCGTCAAGGCCCGGGGCTGGCAGCAGCCGACGGCGGAGGCGACGGTCTTCGGCGCCTGGGGACGGGTGGTCGGCGCGGAGATCGCCACGCACAGCCGCCCGGTGAAGCTGGAGGAGGGCGTGCTGACCGTCGAGGCGGAGTCGACCGCCTGGGCCACCCAGCTGCGGCTGCTCAGCGCCGCCCTGCTGCAGAAGATCGCCCGCGAGGTCGGGCACAACGTGGTCACCCGGCTCAACATCCACGGCCCGGCGGCGCCGTCCTGGTCGCGCGGCCCACGCCGGGTACGCGGCCGCGGCCCCCGCGACACGTACGGCTGACCCGATCCGCCCGGCCCGCCGCAGCCGGCTCGCGGAGGGTTACGCGGACGGTCGGCTGGCGTAGACGGCGAAGCCGGAGTCGGCGCAGCGGCGGTAGAAGGCGCCCAGGACGCTGATCTCGGTGCGGGCGAAGTTCCAGCCGGGCGGGTTGCCGACGGCGTCGCGCAGGGCGTGCAGCCGCGCGTCGAGCCAGCGCAACTGCTGCTCGGCGAGGCGTCCGTCGGCGAGCGATGCGCGCAGCACCTCCCCGACCGAGTCGAAGGTGACGATCTCGCCGTGGGCGCGGTGGGCGACGGCGAAGCGTTCGAGCCCGTCGGCGATCCAGCCGCAGCCGTCCGGGTCGATCACCGGGTCTTCGGCGTCGGCGTCGGCATCGGTGGCGTGCAGCACGTTCTCCAGGCCGAGAAGCAGGTCGACCAGGCGGCTGTAGGGGGTGGCCCGCACGGTCGAGCTGCGGGCGATCGCCACGGCAAGGGCGGCGGTGGCCGGCGGCACCGTCGGCATCTGGGCGATCTCGTCGAAGTCGGCGAACTCCTCCGGCGGGACCGGTTCATAGCGCTCGCCGGTGCGCGGCCAGCGTACGGCGACATTGTCCAGCCCCATCGCAGGTCACCTCTCCTGGTGTTGTCGAACCGGGTGCGGTCGATCGTCCGGTGTGCCGAGCCGGCTGAGCCCGAGGCGGGCCGCCCGCTGCCGAGCCGGGGGAACCGAGGCGCGCCAGCACCTGATCTTGGCCGGACCGGACGGCGGGCGACAAACTACGGCACCGTACCGGTTAACGAAAGTCCATGTCGGGTCTGGCGGCAGCGGTTGCGGGCAGTGACCCGTCCGGGACCGGAAAGGTACGGGAAGCCCTCGGCTCGTGTAGGGGGACTCGCGGGGAGAGCGGTTCGGGCCGCTACGAACGTCTGAGACCCGGCAGATGGGGTGCCGAGTGGCAGTTTGGTCGTCCCGGCACAGTAGGATTGACCGCAGAGACTGAAGATTCGACATCGAACGACGACACGGGCGGCAACGCCCGGGTCCAGTGTTCGGGCCGGGTCCAAGCCGAATGCGATCCGCGGGCGACCGCGGCGCCCGGCAGAAGTGCCGCACCGGCGGGAAAGCCGCTGGTGGCAGCCCCTCTGCCGACGTCGCGGACCGTCCCGCCGAACCCGCGCCCGGCGCGCTTCACGCGCGCCTTGAGAGACGCGAGAAAGTGGCCGAGGGTGGCAGGGCAGAACAACCAGGAGTACGGCGCCGGTTCGATTACCGTTCTTGAAGGTCTGGAGGCGGTACGCAAGCGCCCCGGTATGTACATCGGCTCGACCGGTGAACGGGGTCTGCACCACCTGGTCTGGGAGGTCGTCGACAACGCCGTCGATGAGGCCCTGGCCGGTCACTGCGACACCATCCGGGTGGTGCTCCTCGCCGACGGCGGTGTCCAGGTCACCGACAACGGCCGCGGATTCCCGGTTGACCTGCACCCCAAGCTCAAGAAGCCGGGTGTCGAGGTCGCGCTGACCGTGCTGCACGCCGGCGGCAAGTTCGACGGCAAGGCGTACGCGGTCTCCGGTGGTCTGCACGGCGTCGGCGTCTCCGTGGTCAACGCCCTCTCGACCCGGATGGCGGTCGAGATCCACAAGGACGGCTTCGTCTGGCGGCAGCGCTACGACTACTCCAAGCCCGGGACGCTGGAGAAGGGCGAGCCGACCGACCGCACCGGGTCGATGGTCTCGTTCTGGCCGGACCCGGAGATCTTCGAGACGGTCGACTTCGACTTCCAGACGATCTACCGCCGGATCCAGGAGTACGCCTTCCTCAACCGCGGCCTCAAGATCGTGCTGCGGGACGAGCGGGTCCAGGAGGACGACGGCGAGCCGCGTGAGGTGACGTTCTGCTACGAGGGCGGCATCGCCGACTTCGTCCGGCACCTCAACGCCTCGAAGAACCCGATCCACAAGAGCGTGGTCGAGTTCGGTTCCGAGGAGGAGGGGATGTCCGTCGAGATCGCGATGCAGTGGAACGAGTCGTACGGCGAGTCGGTCTACACCTTCGCGAACACGATCAACACGATCGAGGGCGGCACCCACGAGGAGGGCTTCCGCGCCGCGCTGACCGGTGTCGTCAACCGGTACGGCGCCGACAAGAAGCTCCTCAAGCACGACGAGAAGCTCTCCGGCGAGGACATCCGGGAAGGGCTGGCCGCGATCATCTCCGTGAAGCTGGCCAACCCGCAGTTCGAGGGGCAGACCAAGACCAAGCTCGGCAACACCCCGGTGAAGAGCTTCGTGCAGCGGGTCTGCAACGAGTGGCTGATCGACTGGTTCGACCGCAACCCGGCCGAGGCGAAGCAGATCATCACGAAGGCGAGCCAGGCGGCCCGGGCGCGGATCGCCGCCCAGCAGGCGCGCAAGCTGGCCCGGCGCAAGTCGCTGCTGGAGTCCGGTTCGATGCCGGGCAAGCTGGCCGACTGCCAGTCGACCGACCCGCGCGAGTCCGAGGTCTTCATCGTCGAGGGTGACTCCGCCGGCGGTTCGGCGAAGCAGGGGCGCGACCCGCGGACCCAGGCGATCCTGCCGATCCGCGGCAAGATCCTCAACGTCGAGAAGGCCCGCATCGACCGGGTGCTGAAGAACGCCGAGGTGCAGGCGCTGATCACCGCGCTCGGCACCGGCATCCACGACGACTTCGACATCGAGAAGCTGCGCTACCACAAGGTCGTGCTGATGGCCGACGCCGACGTCGACGGCCAGCACATCCAGACGCTGCTGCTGACGCTGCTCTTCCGCTTCATGCGTCCGCTGGTGGAGCTCGGCCACGTCTACCTGGCCGCCCCGCCGCTTTACAAGATCAAGTGGAACCGGAAGGGCGACGACGCCCAGTACGCGTACTCCGACCGGGAGCGCGACGGCCTGATCGCCCTGCGGCAGCTGAAGAAGCCGAACGCCAAGCCGGACGACATCCAGCGCTTCAAGGGCCTCGGGGAGATGAACTACCCCGAGCTGTGGGAGACGACCATGAACCCGGGCAGCCGCACGCTGCGCCGGGTCACCCTGGACGACGCGGCAACCGCGGACGAGCTCTTCAGCGTGCTGATGGGCGAGGACGTGGAGGCACGTCGCTCGTTCATCCAGCGCAACGCCAAGGACGTCCGCTTCCTGGACATCTGACGGCGGTCGCGTGGTCGCGATTTCCACAGAGTTATCCACAGCTACAGCGCTTTCCACAGCCGTTATCCACAGCCGAGAAGCGGCGTTGAGTCTGATAAGGGTTAACAGTGACCGATACACCCGGCACCTCCCCCAACGATCCTGAGGTCCCCGAGGAAATCGCCGCGGTCGTCACGCACGACCGGGTCGAACCGGTCGGGCTCGAAGTCGAGATGCAGCGTTCGTACCTCGACTACGCGATGAGCGTCATCGTGGGCCGGGCGCTGCCGGACGTGCGGGACGGCCTCAAGCCGGTGCACCGCAAGATCCTCTACGCGATGTTCGACTCCGGCTACCGCCCGGACCGCGGCTACGTGAAGTGTTCGCGGGTCGTCGGCGACGTGATGGGCCAGTTCCACCCGCACGGCGACTCGGCGATCTACGACGCCCTCGTCCGGATGGCGCAGCCCTGGTCGCTGCGCTACCCGCTGATCGACGGCAACGGCAACTTCGGCTCGCCGGGCAACGACCCGGCGGCGGCGATGCGGTACACCGAGTGCAAGCTCGACCCGCTCGCCATGGAGATGCTGCGTGACATCGACGAGGACACCGTCGACATGCAGGACAACTACGACGGCCGGGCCAAGGAGCCCAGCATCCTGCCGTCGCGGATTCCGAACCTGCTCGTCAACGGCTCCGAGGGCATCGCCGTCGGCATGGCCACCAAGATCCCGCCGCACAACCTGCGGGAGATCGCGGCGGCCGTGCAGTGGTGCCTGGAGAACCCGGACGTCGACGAGGCGACCACCCTCGACGCGCTGATGGAGATCGTCAAGGGCCCCGACTTCCCGACCTACGGTCTGATCGTCGGCACCCAGGCCATCCAGGACGCGTACCGGACCGGCCGTGGCTCGATCCGGATGCGCGCGGTGATCGAGGTCGAGGAGGACGCCAAGGGGCGTACCTCGCTGGTCGTGACCGAGATGCCGTACCAGGTGAACCCGGACAACCTGGCCGAGCGGATCGCCGAGCTGATCAAGGAGGGCAAGCTCGCCGGCATCGCCGACATCCGCGAGGAGTCCTCCGGGCGTACCGGTATGCGGTTGGTGATCGTGCTCAAGCGCGACGCGGTCGCCAAGGTGGTGCTCAACAACCTCTACAAGCACACTCAGCTGCAGGAGACCTTCGGCGCCAACATGCTGGCCCTGGTCGACGGGGTGCCGCGCACGCTCAACCTGGCCCAGTTCATCCGGTACTACGTCGAGCACCAGCTCGAGGTGATCCGCCGGCGGACCGCGTTCCGGCTGCGCAAGGCCGAGGAGCGCGCCCACATCCTGCGCGGTCTGGGCAAGGCGCTCGACGCGCTCGACGACGTGATCGCCCTGATCCGGCGCTCGCCGACCGTCGAGGACGCCCGGCAGGGCCTGATCCGGCTGCTGGAGATCGACGAGATCCAGGCGACCGCGATCCTGGACATGCAGCTGCGGCGCCTGGCGGCGCTGGAGCGGCAGAAGCTCCTCGACGAGCTGGCCAAGCTCGAGCTCGAGATCGCCGACTACAAGGACATCCTGGCCAAGCCGGAGCGGCAGCGGCAGATCATCTCCGAGGAGCTCGGCGAGATCGTGGCCCGCTGGGGCGACGAGCGGCGTACCAAGATCGTGCCGTTCGAGGGCGACGTCTCGATGGAGGACCTGATCGCCCGCGAGGACGTGGTCGTCACCATCACCCGCACCGGGTACGCCAAGCGGACCAAGGTCGACCTCTACCGCTCGCAGCGTCGCGGCGGCAAGGGCGTCAGCGGCGCCACGCTGCGCCAGGACGACATCGTCAGCAACTTCTTCATCTGCTCCACCCACGACTGGATCCTGTTCTTCACGAACAAGGGACGCGTCTACCGGGCCAAGGCGTACGAGTTGCCTGAGGCAAGTAGGGTGGCCAAGGGTCAGCACGTGGCCAACCTCCTGGCGTTCCAGCCGGAGGAGCGGATCGCGCAGATCATCCAGATCCCGGACTACCAGGTCGCGCCGTACCTGGTGCTGGCGACGAAGAACGGCCTGGTGAAGAAGACGCGCCTGGAAGAGTTCGACTCCAACCGTTCGGGCGGCGTCATCGCGATCAACCTGCGCGAGGGCGACGAGCTGGTGGGCGCCGTGCTGGCGGCACCGGAGAACGATCTCCTGCTGGTCTCCAAGAACGCCCAGGCGATCCGCTTCAACGCCACCGACGAGGCGCTGCGCCCGATGGGGCGGGCAACCTCCGGCGTCATCGGCATGCGCTTCAGCGAGGCCGACGAACTGCTCGCCATGGAGGTCGTCCAGGAGGGCCTGGACGTTCTGGTCGCCACCAACGGCGGATACGCAAAACGGACCCCTATCGAGGAATACCCGGTCCAGGGCCGGGGAGGTAAAGGCGTACTGACTGCGAAGATCACGGAGCGCCGTGGTGGCCTGGTCGGCGCCGTGGTGGTGAGCCCGGACGACGAGCTCTTCGCCATCACCAGCAACGGCGGAGTCATCCGCACGCCCGTCGAGCCTGTACGGCGGACCCGGGATCGGAACACAATGGGGGTCAAACTCATGGACCTCCCAGAGGGTGTGACCATCGTGGCGATTGCTCGCAATGCCGACGAGCCTGACGAACAGGACTAGTTGATGACGGAGACCCAGGCGAAGTCGGGGAACGCGGGGGCCCCGGCCAAGCCGGACGACGACGCCACGCGCAGCGCTGACAAGGCGCCGGGCGTGAGCCCCGGCGCGGCTTCCGGGCAGGGCGACAGCTCTGCCGACGGTGGTAACGCCGCGACCGGGCAGGCGGCCGTCGGTCGTGCCACGGTGCCCGGCGAGGCGCCGGCCCCCAAGTTCACCCGCGCTCCCGGCATGGCACCGCCGCCGGACCGTCCCAGCGACCAGTCCGGGGAGCCGTCGAAGGAGACCGAGAAGACCGTGGCAGCGCCCTCAGCCGGTACGACCCCGGCCCCGGCTCGCCCCACCGCCGGCACCTCGGTGCCGACGCGGGACACCACCCAGGCGGGTGTCGGTTCGGCCGGCAGCCGGTTCGAAGGGACCCGCTTCGGTGTCGCCGGCGGCGGACTGCCGCAGGGCGTGCCCTCCTCCGGGGGGTCGGCGCCGTCTGCGGTCGGCGCGGCCCGGGTGACCGAGGCCGTCCGCGCGGCCCGCAACTCGGTCGGCTCGGCGGCCGGCCGCGGCCCGCGCCGGGCCCGGCTGAACCTCAAGCGGATCGACCCCTGGTCGGTCATGAAGTTCGCCTTCGCGGTCTCGCTGGTTCTCTTCTTCGTGATCATCGTGGCAACGTCGGTGCTCTACCTGGCACTTGACGCGATGGGCGTCTTCGAGAGCGTCAACTCGACCGTGGCCGACACTCTCAACAACGGTAGTGGCGGCGGCTTCGCGATCACCGCCACCGGCGTCATCGGCACCTCGGCGCTGGTCGGCCTGATCAACGTGGTGCTCTTCACCGCCCTCGCCACGCTCAGCGCGTTCGTCTACAACGTCTGCGCCGACCTGGTCGGCGGTGTCGAGCTGACCCTCGCGGAGCGCGACTAGCGACGTCGAGGCCACCGGGGCGGCCGTACGAAACACGGTCGCCCCGGTGCTCTCGCCGGGGGTAAGGTCGTCGGCGAGGACGGCAGACGGCAAGATCCGGACCCCGATTTGGGACCGGCTCGGGCGGTGCGATACCGTAAGCGCCGTCGCAGGGGGCTATAGCTCAGTCGGTTAGAGCGCAGAGCTGATAACTCTGAGGTCGCTGGTTCGATTCCAGCTAGCCCCACTTCACGCACCATCCGGCGGTCGTCGAGCGCTAGGGGTAGCCCGATGTTCAAGAAGATTCTGATCGTGGCCGGCGTGCTCGGTGTCGCTGCCGTCATCGCCAAGAAGGTCAAAGAGTCGAACGACGAGCGCGCCCTCTGGACCGAGGCGACCAGCGCCCCCGACCTGCGCTAGACGTTCACCTCCGACGCCCTCGCGTCACACTGTCAGAACCCGGCGGCTCCGTCCGCTTGAGGGGCCGTAGCTCAACTGGCAGAGCACTGCCTTTGCAAGGCAGGGGTTAGGGGTTCGAGTCCCCTCGGCTCCACTCACTACGCGCCCCTACCGGGCATTCTTCCTCCCGCGTGATCAACTGGTACATCGTCAGTACAAGCTAGCTTTTGATCTTGAAACGGGATGGCGCCCTGATTCGGCTTGGCTGCAGCCGCCTGGAGAGCCTTTCCGACGAGGCCACGCGGCCGGTCCCGCTTGAACCACCAGTGCACGTACGTCTCCAGGGTGACCCGTAGCGTCTTGTGCCTGCGCCCGCACATCGAAGCCGCGTTCGAGCGGCCGCGTCACCATCGACTTCGCTGGCTTCTCCGGCGAGACGTTGCGCGATGCTCTGGCCGAGGTGCTGGACAAAGTCCGTGCCGGCCGACTTGCTCCGGAGTCGATCGCAATCCGCGTGCTGGTGTCGGACACGGCGGCACCGATGACGCTTCCGGCCCGGGCAGCCGTGATCACCTGCATGCCCGGCATCCTGCCCGACCATCCTCAACAGACAGAGGCTCCACCCGGCCAACCTATCCGTGGCCTGACGCCAACCAACACGGCTCCGAAACCCGGGGAAGCATCAGATCTGCGACGCGATGGGCTGTCTCAATTGCTTTGAGGGCGGTCAGCGGTGGCGCGGGGTGCCGTATGGGCGGCCGTTGTGGGCTGGGCGTGGTGGGCGGTCGGTGCAGGGGTGGAGGTGTTCGGCGCGGAGGATGCAGCGTCGGCCGCCGGGGAGTAGTTGGTCGCAGAAGGCGCGGTGGTGTTCGCTCTGGGTGTCTTCGGCGGAGACGGTTGTTTCGCCGGGGTCGAGTTCGGCCAGGAATGACAGGGCGCGGGCTGCGGTACGGGCGAGGATGCGGGCTCGCGGTAGGTCTGTTGCGGTGACGGGGAGGTGGATTACCCAGCGGGTGTTTGGGTCGGTCATCGGCGTGCGTATTCGTAGGTGTTGCGGGCTTGGCGGCTCTGCCAGTCGCGCAGGGCGTCTTTGATTCGCAGGGTTTCGTCGCGGCTGTTGGCGAGTTGGGCGTACATGGTGGTGAGGTCGTCGGCGATCCGCTGGAGGAAGGCGTCCACCTCTGCCGGGTCGACGCCCTGCCGTCCCCAGCGGGTCGGTGAGAAGCGCCGGTGGCGTACCTGCCAGGGCAGCAGTGGCAGACGCGGCGGCTTACGGGTGTCCGCCGCCGGCACGTGCCCGACCGCTGGGCCGCTCTCGGCCCACCGGCTGGCGTGTGGTGACCAGGCGTCGGCGTGCTGGGCGAGGTCTTCGAGTGGTCCTGGTCGGTTGCCCTCGGAGCGGAGAAAGATCCGTCGGAGCAGGTTGCGCATCGGTTCCGCCTTTCTCGTTCAGGTGCCAGATGGATGGGTGGTCCTGCCGTGCGGGTGTCGGCAGGACCACCCGGCCCTGCCACCGCAGCCGAGCGGCGAGTACGGCAGCAGGACCAACTCGTGATGCCAGCGCCGGAGCCGACCGGACTCGCGCCCGACCGAACCGGCAGATCAATGCGCGATCCCGCCTGTGGGCGGCACGCCGTTGTGCCGCCCACAGGCGGGATCGCGCGCCGCCGGCGCCGTGCTGCTGGGCAGCGCCGAGCGGCGCGCGAAGCGCACGGCCGCCTCGCGTCCACCCCGCCCACAGCGGCGTCGGTGGCTGCCGTACTAGCCATGTAGGCGCAGATGAAGATTAGGCCAGCTTGGCTAGCCAAGTCAACCACAAGGACGGAACTTTCCTTGCTTGGCTAGCCAGATGTAGCCTGGATGGGTGGCTGACAAGCTGGACTACCTGGGCGAACTTGACCCGGACGACCCCAAGCAGGCGTCCCAGCAGATCGCGAACAAGATCCGCGCGGCGATCCTCACGCGCCGGTTGGCGCCGGGCGACAAACTGCCGTCGCAACCCGAGATGGCCGCCCGCTACGGAGTGGCCAGGGAGACCGTCAAGCGCGCACTGGAATCCCTACGCTCAGAGCGGCTGATCATCACCCGACAGGGAAGTGGTGCGTTCGTCCGCGCTCAGACGCAGCGGCCCGTGGAGCTGCGCCCGCACATCGAAGCCGCGTTCGAGCGGCCGCACGTCACCATCGACTTCGCCGGCTTCTCCGGCGAGACGCTGCGCGATGCCCTGGCCGAGGTGCTGGACAAGGTTCGCGCCGGCCGACTCGCTCCGGAGTCGATCGCAATCCGCGTGTTGGTGTCGGACACGGCGGCGCCGATGGCGCTTCCGGCCCGTGCCGAGACCCAAGCCGATGACCCGGCCGTGCGGGACCGGGCGGACCGCATCACCCGGCGAGCGGTGGAAGGCATCATTGACCAGGTCACCGAGCTGGCCGACCTCGGCTTGGTGCCGGCCGCCAGCGTCGAGGTGCGGATGCACCGCACGTCACCGCAATTCAAGCTCTACCTGCTCAACCGGGAGGAAGTCTTTTTCGGCTTCTATCCCGCCGTCGAGCGAACCGTGACGATCAAGGGCGAGCCCACAGCGATCTACGACCTGATGGGCAAGGACGTGCCGCTGTTCCACTACGCCGTGACCGATGACGACGCCTCACACGGCAATCAGTTCATCGAGGCGTCCCGGCAGTGGTTCGACTCGATCTGGACGACCATCGCCTACCGGTACGACAGATGAACACCCGGCTTGGGGAGCTCCTCGCCAGGAGCACGGCCCTGCTTTTGGACTTCGACGGCCCGGTCTGCGACATCTTTGCCGGCTACCCGGCACCGCGTATCGCCGCCGAGCTGGTCGAGCTGCTTCACCGCTTGGATGTCGACGTGCCGGCCGAGGTGGCGCAGGAGACGGACCCGTTGGAAGTGCTGCGCTGGGCAGGCAGCAACGGTGAGCCGTCGGTTGTGGTCGCCATGGAAGATGCGTTGTGCGCCGCGGAGCTGCGCGCCGCAGCCAGCTCGGAGCCGACGCCGTACGGCCGGGAGGTCATCGTTGCCGCGAAGCAGGCCGGAATGCCGGTGGCGATCGTCAGCAACAACTCCGCTCCGGCGATCGCGAGCTACCTTGCCGCTCACCGATTGGCCGGCCACGTCGCCGCGGTCTTTGGGCGCGCCCATGCCGAGCCGGAGCAGATGAAGCCGAGTCCAGACGTGATCCTGTCGGCCGTGTCGGCACTTGCCGCTGATCCTGGCAGGTGTGTGCTGGTCGGAGATTCCCTGTCGGACATTGAGGGCGCCGCAGCGGCCGGGGTGCCGGTCATCGGCTACGCCAACAAGCCCCACAAGCACCGGCAGTTCGAGGCCGCCAGGGCCGACGCGGTAGTCGGCAGCATGAGAGATGTGGCGGAAACCCTGGTGGGCTGAGGTATGAGGTGAAGAAGAGGTAGGGCGCGGCGGAGAGGCAGTGTCCAGCGCAATCGCACTCTCGCAGCCTGCCTGCCGGGGCTTGCTGGCTGCTTGTGTCTGCACACTGCCCCGCATCTCCTGGTGACCTGGGCCTTGCGGTCGCAGGGGTGAAGCGGGACCGGTCACCCGTCGTTCTGTCTGGCCTTCCCTGCTGGGCTCACGGGGACGCGTTGCCGAATTGTTCTGTACTGAGATCAAGCGCGCTCCGCGCGGCGCGGGGCGGGGCGCGGCAACCGGCTCCTCCGGAGCCGCCGCCCCGGCCCCGATGGGGCCGGGGCGGAAAGTCAGCCGGCCAGCAACCCACACCCCACCCCGCGCGTCGGCGTGTGAATCAGTAACGACACCGGCAGACGGCCCGCAGACGCAGGAAGGCCGACGACGACACGACGAGCAGGTCAACGACAGCCACCGACGCCAGCTGACCTCAGTCTTGATCTTTGAAGGCAGGGGCACCGCCGATGCGTTGGCACGCTCTGCCTGGACCTCCTGGACGGGATTGACTACCGGCCTGCTTTGATGCAGTTCGGCTCGACGCTGGAGCAGGTCATGACGATCTTCTCCAGCGTGCTTGACATCGACGAGCACGGCCAGGTGACGAACGCAGATGATGCCGAGTGGCGCGCCGCGCAGTACATCCGCCGCTACTGCGACCAGGAGTACATAGTCGAGCCGCCATTCGAGGCTTGGGAGCTGGAACTGCCGTGACGAGGGGCGGCTGTGCAGCCAAGCTGTCCGACGGAGGAGGGCGACCCGAACCGCATCCCCGCAAGAACCTCCGGAACGGTCTCGGAATCTGCGTGCCCTTAGGATCGGCCATGTCTGATGACCACAAGGACGTTTCGCTCTGGCATCTCCGCCGGGGAGAGGAGATCGTCGCCCAAATCCGCGTGCACAGCGTCGATCAGCCCTGGTCCACCGGGCAGTTCGAGGCGGGACTGGGCTTCGCGGACCTGGCACCGCTCTTCCAACGCGAGGTCGAGCTGGTCGACTCGGACGGTGACCTGGACGGTGAAGCCTGGGAGGCCATCCAGGATCGGATCTGCCGGATGGTTTCGTTGGTCAAGCCGGATGGTCAGCAGGTTGCCGACTTCGTCCTCCATGTGCGCGGCGGTGAGGCGTCGTTCCGGTGGAGCGACGAACCGCTGGACGAGTAGACGCCCTCGCCCTGCGGCGGAAGCGAAATCCGCTGGTGCCTCCCGCCCCGGTCCAATTGGGGACTGCGGCGGAAGGCGAGTACCGATCGGTTAGGCGAGCCTTCGCGTGCTATCGCGAGAACCAGGTTGCCAAGGTCCGCTCCGCGCTCGACCAACCCACCGCGTACGTCGCCATCGAAGCGTTCCTGCGCTCCAGCGTCGACGGCCTCACCGTCGGCAGCCAGCCGGGCTAATGCCACTTGGAATTCGGCGTCACTGGTGCGGGCGGATGGCGAGATCAACCAGCGTTGGTGGCGTGGCGTCACTAGGCTCCGGCGCATGACGGAGTCGCAGCGCAGGAGACCACCTTCGGGGATCGTGGTCGGATCGATGATCGCGATCTCGTTGGGGCGGGCTCACCCCCGGCCGAGCATGAAAGCCTCCACCCGGCCCACCGGGTGGACCATCCGTGAGCGCGACGGAGGGCGTGTCTACGAGTCACCGATGGACCTGGCCGGCGAACAACGATGGTCCGGCGTTGCCCACGTCGGCCGTCTGCCCGTGCCCGGCTCTGATCGCCTGTTCCTTGTCGTGGCCGGTGTGCACGCCCTGGGGTCGGCTGGCGCCGTCGATTACCTGGCCCGCAACCTTTCTGACCTCTATGCCCAAGTCGGCACCCGGCCGTTCTCCATGGTCGTCATCAGCGACCATGACGGCGAAACGGTGACCAGGAGCGAGCTGCTATGTCCGCCGCGAGTGCACCAGTAGCCGTCCGTACTGCGGAGCGACCAGGCCCGGACCGCCCGAGTGAGGACCGGGTCTTCACGCTTCCGCACGCTGTCGTGGTCCTCGACGGAGCCTCCCAACCCGAGGCGGCCGAGCGCGACGGGGGATGGATTGCCGAAATCCTGGGCCGGGAGATTGCGCACCGGTTGAGGCACCAGGGCGGCGGCCTTCGGCAGCTGCTTGCCGACGCCATCAGCGCCGTTGCCGAACGGCATCAGCTGATCCCCGGACAGGCACCCTCCACCACGGTCAGCATCGTTCGGTGGGACGACCAGGCCGTAGACGTGCTCGTCCTCGGCGACAGCCCGGTCATCGGTCTTACCCGCGAGGGGAGGATTCGCCGCGTCGAAGACGACCGCCTCAAGCAGGTAGCCCGACAGCAACGGGAACGCATCGCCGAACGCGGTGGGTTCGGCTTTGGCGACGGCAACCAGTGGCGGCAGCTTGTCGACGAGGAACGCGCCCACCGCAACCGGCCCGGTGGGTACTGGATCGCGGAAGCTGCCCCAGCCGCAGCACACCAGGCCGTCCGGGCGCAGTGGCGCAGAGACGAGTTTGAAGCGGTCGTCGTGATGACCGATGGGGTATCCGCTGGAGTGCAGCGCTACCACCAGCCGCCAGACTGGCAGGCAGCGATGGACCTAGCCCGCACCGATCCCCGTAGCCTCGTGGATTTCGTGCACGACACCGAGGCCGGCGACCCGGATGGGCGGCGGTGGCCCAGGAGTAAGCGCCACGACGACAAGGCCCTGGCGGTTATCGAGTTCAGCCGGAACCACGGGCGGCCGCACGAAGTTGCCCAATAGTCCTCTTAAGAATCAAGGCGGCCCGCGATGCGGGCCGCGCCGCCCGGCCTCGGCCGGCGGGCGACCACCGGC
>NZ_JBLLDT010000006.1:208938-260698 GCF_049523535.1 Melissospora conviva | reverse complement strand
CCAGGCCCGGGTATAAATCATAATTGGCACTGGCTTATCTAGCACCCTGTTGAGTTCTCAAAGAACAACCACACACCGTGTCCGCCCCCCTGCGGGGACTTCCTCGGGGCAACTCCTTAACCTTACTCGCCGCTCTCGTCACTGTCAAGCCCCAGTTTCAGGCTTTCAAGATCGAGTCCGGCGGCTCCCGATGACGCACACCGGGATCCGGTGGTCGCTACTGTCGGGAGTTCCTGCAGACCGGCCGGCGACTGCTTCCGCAGTCATCCTGCCCGGCTCCTGCCGGCTGGGTAACTCTACCCGGTCGGTTTCGCGTTCGCAACTCCGGCTTCCCGGAGAGTCGCACCGCCCGGCCCAGCTCCTGTTGGTCGCCCATCAGGATCTGGTTGCTCGCTTTCGGCCCCTTTGGGGGCTTCCCGCTTGCAGAGAGAAAGTTACGCGTTCGGTCGGCAGAACACAAATCAATGACCCTGACTGTGGATCCGCCGCCCGCCACCCTGTCGAACACTCCCCATGCTCAACCCATTCCCCACCCGGTGACACCGCATCGCGCCATCCCCAGCGGATGACGCCGCGCCATCCCCACCCGGTGACGCCGCATCACGGCCACCAGGGCCTGGAACGTGCCAGAGTTACCCCATGGGCCCAACACCCCCCAGTTCGACGTCGCTGGCGGCTGAAGCGCTGCTCGGACTGCTCTTGCCGTTCTGGCAGATCGTGATCGGCGCCTTCGTACTGCTGGCGGTCATCGCCTCGGTCCGCAAACTCGCCCAGCGGGGCCTGTCCCGGATGAACCGCGCTCTCCTGTTCACCGCCGGCGCCATCGTCGCTCTCGCGCTGACCGGGGTGCTCCTGCAGGGGGCGTAGGGCACCCGGTCCGGGCACCACGAGCTTCGGCGGGCAACGGGAAGGACGCCGCGGCACCGGACGACGAAGGAGCGGCCGAGAACGCCGAGGAGAAGACCTAGCCGTGGGCTCAGCGCAGCCGGCGGTTGGCGAGACTCGGCAGCTCAGTCCTGACCTGCTGCAGCTGGTCGAAGTCGAGATCACAGACGACGATGCCGCTCCTGTCGGGCGCCTGCCCCAGCACCGTCCCCCAGGGGTCGACGATCATGCTGCGACCGAAACAGGTACGGCCCGGCTCGTGATCACCAATCTGCCCGGCCGCGGCGACGAAGCACTGGTTCTCGATCGCGCGGGCCCGCAGCAGCACCTCCCAGTGATCACGACCTGTGTGCATCATGAAGGCTGCCGGCACGAGCAGCAGCTGGGCGCCGTCGTCGACGAGCCGGCGGTAGAACTCGGGGAAGCGCAGGTCGTAACAGATCGAGAGCCCCACCGGCACCCCGTCGATCGGCACCACGACCGGCTTCTCACCCGCCGCCACGCCTGCGGACTCGCGGTAGGAGACCCGGCCCGGGATCTCCACGTCGTACAGGTGGATCTTGCGGTAGGCCGCGGCCAGTTCGCCGCCCCGGTCAAAGACCAGCGAGGTGTTGAAGGTGTGCTGCGGATCCGGGCCCTGCTCATGGAAAGAGCCCGCAACCACCCACATGCCCGCGCGACGGGCCTGCTCGGCGAAGAACTGTCCGAACTCGCCGTCTACCGGCTCCGCCGGAGGCTGATCGGCGCCCCGGCCGAGAAAGTCGACGTACTCGGGCAGGACAGCCAGGTCCGCGCCGGCGTCGGCGGCCCGGGTCAGCAACTCGGCCGCCGCGGCCAGGTTGCGTGCGCGGTCCGCGCGGGAGTTGAGCTGACAGACCGCAACACGCATGGACATCAGGGTACGGCCGGGAGGCTCCGACCGGAACCGGTCAGGCCGACTTCTCCTCGCGGTCGCGGCGGGCCCGCCGGCCGTTGAACTCCCTGGGGACGATCGTCGGGTTGACGTTCTCCAGGACCACGCCCCGGGTGATCAGCACGCGGGCCGCGTCCGGGTTGCTCGGGACCTCGTACATCACGGAGAGGAGAACCTCCTCCATGATGGCGCGCAGACCACGGGCGCCGGTGCCGCGCAGCATCGCCTGGTCGGCGATCGCCTCGAGGGCGTCGGGTTCGAACTCCAGCTCGACCCCGTCGATCTCGAAGAGCCGCTGGTACTGCCGTACCAGGGCGTTGCGAGGTTCGGTCAGGATCCGAACCAGCGCGTCCCGGTCGAGGCTGCGGACGTTGGTGATCACCGGCAGCCGCCCGATGAACTCGGGGATCAGACCGAACTTGAGCATGTCCTCCGGCATTACCTGGCCGAGGATGTCATCGGTCGACCGCTCCGAGACAGCCCGCAGCCGGGCGCCGAAGCCCGTGCCGCCCTGCCCGGTCCGGGACTCGATGATCTGGTCGAGGCCGGCGAAGGCGCCACCGAGGATGAAGAGGACATTGGTGGTGTCGATCTGGATGAACTCCTGGTGCGGGTGCTTGCGACCGCCCTGCGGCGGAACATTCGCCACCGTGCCCTCGAGGATCTTCAGCAGCGCCTGCTGCACACCCTCGCCGGAGACGTCACGCGTTATCGACGGGTTCTCCGACTTGCGCGCGATCTTGTCGACCTCGTCGATGTAGATGATGCCGGTCTCGGCCCGCTTGACGTCGTAGTCCGCGGCCTGGATGAGCTTGAGCAGGATGTTCTCGACATCCTCGCCGACATAGCCCGCCTCGGTCAGCGCGGTGGCATCGGCGATGGCGAAGGGGACGTTCAGCATCCGGGCCAGGGTCTGCGCCAGGTGGGTCTTGCCGCAGCCGGTCGGGCCGATCAGCAGGATGTTGGACTTCGCCACCTCGACGGCGTCGTTACCCGAGCCGGGGCCGCCGGCGGTCTCCGCCTGGATGCGCTTGTAGTGGTTGTAGACCGCTACAGCCAGCGCCTTCTTGGCCTGCTCCTGCCCCACGACGTAGTTGTCGAGGAACTGGCAGATCTCCATCGGCTTGGGAAGCTCTTCCCACTTCACCTCGCTGGACTCGGCCAGCTCCTCTTCGATGATCTCGTTACAGAGATCGATGCACTCGTCGCAGATGTAGACCCCAGGGCCAGCGATGAGCTTCTTGACCTGCTTCTGCGACTTGCCACAGAAGGAGCATTTGAGTAGGTCGCCGCCGTCACCGATCCGTGCCACCTACGTTCTCCCTGCGTTCATCGGCCGGGATGCCGGCCTTCGCCTGAGGACGCTACGCCCTGTCGATCCCCCGCCGGTCGAGACCAGCGAAGTGGTACAGACCTGACGTTACCCGGTACCGGAGCATTCTCCGACCCCTGGCGCGGGTGTGTCAGAGGCCGACCGGGACACGATCTCCGGTCGGCCTCCGACCCCGCCGTGCTCAGCTCGCCGCGTTGGCCGCGAGCAGACCCTTCTTGCGGCTGGTCAGGATGGTGTCGACCAGCCCGTACTCCTTGGCCTCGTCGGCCGTCATGATCTTGTCGCGGTCGATGTCCTTGCGGACCTTCTCGATCGGCCGGTTGCAGTGCCGGGAGAGCATCTCCTCCAGCTGCGTGCGCATCCGCAGGATCTCGCGCGCCTGGATCTCGATGTCCGAGCCCTGGCCGTAGCCGCCCTCGGTCGCCGGCTGGTGGATGATGATCCGGGAGTTCGGCAGCGCCATCCGCTTGCCGGGCGTGCCGGCCGAGAGGAGCACCGCCGCCGCGCTGGCGGCCTGGCCCAGGCAGACGGTCATGATGTCCGGGCGGACGTACTGCATGGTGTCGTAGATCGCCGTCATGGCGGTGAACGATCCACCCGGCGAGTTGATGTACATGATGATGTCCCGGTCGGGGTCGGTCCCCTCCAGGGTCAGCAACTGTGCCATCACGTCGTTGGCCGACGCGTCATCGACCTGCACGCCGAGGAAGATGATCCGGTCCTCGAAGAGCTTGTTGTACGGGTTGGACTCCTTGACCCCGTACGAGGTGCGCTCGACGAACGACGGCAGGATGTAGCGGTTGTGCACGGCCCCGAACTGAGGGGGCAGGCTCAGGTCAGTCATCGTCAGCTCCTCAGCTCAGGGTTCCGGCACCGTCGGGAACCTGAGCGGCCCCGGTGATGACCTTGTCGATGAACCCGTAATCGAGCCCCTCCTGCGCCGTGAACCAGCGGTCACGGTCGGAGTCGGCCTCGATCTGGGCCTGCGTCTGACCGGTGTGGAAGGCGACCCGCTCCTGGAACATCCGCTTGGTGTAGAGCATCTGCTCGGCCTGGATCGCGATGTCCGAGGCGGTACCGCCCATGCCACCGGAGGGCTGGTGCATCATGATCCGCGCGTGCGGCAGGGCGTAACGCTTGCCCTTGGTGCCGGCGCAGAGCAGCAGCTGCCCCATCGACGCCGCCATGCCCATGGCCACGGTCGAGACGTCGTTGTCGATGAACTGCATGGTGTCGTAGATCGCCATGCCCGAGTAGACGGATCCGCCCGGCGAGTTGATCCAGAGGTTGATGTCGCGCTCCGGGTCCTCCGCCGCGAGCAGCAGCAGCTGCGCGCAGATGCGGTTGGCGACCTGGTCGGTCACCTCGCTGCCCAGGAAGATGATGCGTTCCTTGAGCAACCGGTTGTAGACCGAGTCGTCGAGGTTGCCGATGGAGTCGCCACCACGGGCCTCAGTCGCCCGTAGAGGCGTCGCTGGGATGTGCATTTCGGTCATGGCAGCCCTTCGCTCTCCGTACCGTCTTACGCCCGACACTAACCGGTTGGCGGAGCAGTCGAGTCCCGCTCCGACCAGTGTTCGCTAACAGCGCAGTTGGTGCCGCTGGTGCCCGGAAAACCATTTCGGCCGCCGTACGCCGGTTGGCGCCACGGCGGCCGAAACGACACGCTCAGTGCTCGTGGTTGTGGTCGTGCTCTCCCGCGCCGTCGGCGCGCAGCGCGTCCAGGCTGATCTCGTTGCCCTCGGTGTCCTTGATGGTGATCTTCTCCATCAGGGCGGCCAGCGCCTTTCCGCGGCGCACGTCGCCGAAGACGGCGCCCGCGGCACCGGAGCGCACCAGCTGGTCGTAGTACTGCTGCGGCGCCACACCGGCACGCTGCGCCCGGTGGACGATCTCGTGACCGAACTCGTCGTCGCTGACCTGCACCTCGTCGGCGTCGGCGATGGTGTCGAGCAGGAGCTGGATCTTCACACCCTGGTTGGCCGCCTCGGCCAGCTCGGCGTCGATCTGCTCCTCGGTCTTCTCCTCGGCGGCGAGGTACTCCTCCAGCGAGGCGCCGATGCGCTCGAGCTGGTCGACCATCGCCTGCTTGCGGTGCTCGACCTCCTCCTTGACGACACCCTCGGGGGCCGGCACGTCGGCGGCGGCGACGAGCTCCTCGAGCGCCTTGTCGCGGGCGGCGTAGACCTGCTCGATCTGCTTGTTCTTGGTGATCCGCTCGCGCAGGTCGGCGCGGAGCTCGGCGATCGTGTCGAACTCGCTGGCCATCTGGGCGAACTCGTCGTCCAGCTCCGGCAGCTGCTTCTCCTTGACGGTCTTGACCGTCACCGCCACGTCGGCGTCCTGACCGGCGAAGTCACCGGCGACGAGCTGCGTGACGAAGGTCGTGCTCTCGTCGGCGGCCAGGCCCACCAGGACCTCGTCCAGCCCCGGCAGGAGCTGCTTGCTGCCGACCTCGTGCGAGATGTTGCTCGCGGTGCCGCCCGGCACCTCCTCGCCGTTGACGGTCGCGGCCAGGTCGAGCTGGACGAAGTCGCCCTCCTGGGCCGCGCGCTCGACGGTCTTGAGAGTCGCGAAGCGGTCACGCAGCAGCTTGATCTGCTCGTCGATCTCGCTCTCGTCGATCTGCAGCGCGTCGACGGTCACCTCGACGGTCGCGGGGTCCGGGACGATGATCTCGGGCCGTACGTCGAGTTCGGCGGTGAACTTCAGCGTCTCGCCGTCCTTGAACTCGGCGATGTCCACCTCAGGCCGGCCGAGGGTCTTCACGTCGTGCTCACGCACCGCCGCGAGGATGTTCTCCGGGATCGCCTCCTGGACCGCCTCGTTGAGGACGGTGCCGCGGCCGACCCGCTGGTCGATCACCTGCGCGGGAATCTTGCCCCGGCGGAAACCCGGGACGTTGATCTGCTGCGCGATCTCCCGGTACGCCTTCTTGAGGCTCGGCTCGAGCTCGGCGAACGGCACCTCGATGGCGAGCCGCACGCGCGTCGGGCTCAGAGTCTCGACGGTGCTCTTCACAGGCGTACTCCTTGACAGATCTCAGTCGTGTTCGGGCGTGATTGCGCCCATCGTAGGCGAGCCGACGCCACCATTTGGCAGCACCCGCTACCTGGTAGCCCTGGGACTACAGTCGGGGTGGCGGGATTTGAACCCACGGCCCCTCGCTCCCAAAGCGAGTGCGCTACCAAGCTGCGCCACACCCCGTGGCGCACAGAAGTGTATGCCGCTGCGCGCCACCCCGGGGTGTCGGGTCGCCCGGCGGCGCGTCCTTTTCCCGGATCGTCCCGGCCCGCGCGCTCCCGCCGGGACCCACGACGGGACCGCGGTGAGCGCGACCGCCACCGACCAGGTAAGCTGACCGGCGCACGAAGCGACGTCAGGTCGCCACAGCGCCGAAGGCGACGTCATGTCCGCCGGAGGCACTGGAGGCGACGTCAGGTCGCCGAAGGCACTGAAGGCGACGTCAGGTCGCCGAAGACGCACGCGGGCGTAGCTCAATGGTAGAGCCTCAGTCTTCCAAACTGATTACGCGGGTTCGATTCCCGTCGCCCGCTCCAAGCGAAGAAAGCCCAGGTCAGGAACTCTCCGACCTGGGCTTTCTCCGTTGATCCTGCCCGCCGGAGCCGAAGGGGCGACACACCGTGACCACTCCACTTTCCATCCTCGACCTGGCGATGATCGGCCGCGGCGAGACCGTACGCCAGAGCCTCGACGGGAGCGTGGCGCTCGCCCAGCGCGCGGAGGCCCTCGGCTACCGCCGGGTCTGGTACGCCGAGCACCACAACAGCGCCCGGATCGCCTCCTCGGCGACCAGCGTCCTCATCGGCCACGTCGCCGCCCACACCAGCAGCATCCGTCTCGGCGCCGGCGGCGTGATGCTGCCCAACCACGCCCCGCTCACCATCGCCGAGCAGTTCGGCACCCTCGCCACGCTGCACCCCGACCGCATCGACCTGGGCCTCGGCCGAGCGCCGGGCACCGACCAGCGGACCACCCACGCCCTGCGTCGTGACGTGCACGCCGCGGAGACGTTCCCGCAGGACGTACAGGAGCTCCAGGGTTATCTGTCGGACACCAGCCTGGTCCCCGGGGTGGAGGCGATCCCCGGCAAGGGCACCCGGGTGCCGCTCTACATTCTCGGTTCCTCGCTCTTCGGTGCCCGGCTCGCGGCAGCGCTCGGCCTGCCGTACGCCTTCGCCTCGCACTTCGCCCCGAACGCGCTGGAGGACGCCGTACGGGTCTACCGGCGCGAGTTCCGCCCCTCCGCGCAGCTCGACCGCCCGTACGTGATCGCGGCGGCCAACGTGATCGCGGCGGAGACCGAGGCGTCCGCGCAGGAGCAGCATCTGCGACTGAAGCGGCAGTGGGTGCGGATGCTGCTCGGCCGCGACCAGCCCTGCACCGACGAGCAGGCCGACGAGTTGCTCGCCTCCCCGCAGGGACAGCTGATCGCGCACAACCTGAAGTACACGGCGGTCGGTACGCCGCCGGTGGTCAAGGAGTACCTCGACGGCTTCGCCGCACTCGTCGACGCCGACGAGCTCATCCTGGCCCACCAGACGGCCACCGTGCAGGAGCGCCTGCGCTCGGTCGAGCTGACCGCCGAGGCGATGGGGCTGCCCGCCTGACCCGGCCGGCCCGTTTTCGCCCGCCGCGGCCACGGCGCGAAAATGGCGTGGTGCACGAGATCTGGGACGACGCCGAACTGGCGGCCCTCTGCGACGGCGACCCGATCTGCGTCTGGGCGGCGCAGGGCTTCACCGGCACCAGCCGGGCCTGGACCGGCGCCGACCGGCGGGCGGTCGCCGTCGCCGCACCGGCCCTCTCCGCCCGTGACCGGCTGGTGCTGCACGGCGATCCCGACTCGGCAGCGCGGCTCGTCGAAGCCGTCCTGAGCGAGATCGGCCCCGCCTTCCGGCCGTTGGGCGACCGGGCTCTCGTCGAACAGGTCGCCCAGCAGGTGCCGGCGCTGACGTACGTCGGCAGTTTCGGCTGGATGGACGGGACCGCCGCCGACATCGGCCCCGCACCGGCGAGCACCGCGGCGTGGCTGCCCCGCACGGCCGAACCGGAGGTGGCGGCACTGCTGCAGCGGCACTACCCCGGCTCGTACGCCAAGCCGGGCATCCCCGGGGTGCGGCGCTGGGCGGGCATCCGGGACGACACGGGCGCGCTGGTCGCCGTCGGCGCGGACGCCTGGTCGGCGCCGACCGTCGGGCTGGTCGGCGGCATCGCGGTCCGGCCGGCCGCCCGCGGCCGGGGCACCGGCCGGCGACTCGTCGGTTTTCTGCTCGCCGAAGCGGTGCGCGGGTACGGCCGGGCGGCGCTGATGGTCGACGACGACAACGATCCGGCGCTGCGCCTCTACAAGAGCCTCGGCCTGCGCTACCGCCCCGTGGGCGCCGCGACCGCACAGGTGACGCCGACCTGACGCGGATGCTCGCGGCGCTGGACGACCTGGCGGCCGCTGCGGGATGGCGCCGACCTGGCCGGCGCCGGTGGCGCCGGGGGTCAGGTCGCTCAGAACAGCCCGGCGAACCAGTTCCAGACGTTGACCACCCACTGGGTCTGCTGCAGGTAGGCGACCCCGACCGCGACCAGGAAGAACCCGGCCGCCAGGTGCGCGCCGCGGGCGGTACGGCGTTCCCGGCCGAAGTGGCGCTCCAGGACCAGCCGGCCGAGCAGCCGGGCGAGCGCGAAGAGGCCGACCGCGACCAGCAGGGTCAGCACGAAGGTGAAGAAGGGCGTGGTCAGGCTTCCCCGCAGGGAGATCACCCAGATGCCCCAGCAGACGAAGGCGAAGAGGGCGCCGACGGCGCTCCACTCGCCCCCCTGACGCAGCCGCGCGACGTGGTAGCTCAGCGGCATCCGGGGCCGCTCCTGCGTGGCCTCCCAGTGGGGCCGCTCCTGCGTGGCCTCCCAGTCGGGCCGCCCGGACTCCGGGGAGACGACCGGGAACTGCTCGGTACGCCGGCGCGCCCGCGGGGCGACCGAGGCGACCCCGCGCAGGAACCCGTGCCGCGGCGGAACCTCGACGGTCTGCTCGGCCCAGACTTTCGTCTCGTCTGCCATCTCGCCCTTTCCGTTCCCGGCGTCTCCGCATCGATCCGCCGAACTTGCATCGAGGGTAACCAGTCGGGGCGAATCGTCATCGCTGCCCCGCAACGCGACGAGCTGCCACCTGTGCGAGCCCCCCGGGTGGCGGTACCGTCACGGCATGGCGGAGACGCAGCGCCGGCGGCGAGGCGCCGTACCGGAGGACCGGGAGGCGGAGCGCGACCTGCGCGGACTGGTCGGCGCCGGTTCGTCGCAGGTGGGGCTCAGTGCCGCCCTGCGGATCCGCGACGCCGCCCGCCCCGACGAGGCGGAACTGGCCGCTGCCGAGCGCCGGCTCGTGGTCGTACGGCGCAACTGGGCGCCGCCGCGACCCTGACCCGCCGCACGCCCGCCCCGTCGCGGCACAGCGCCGCGCCGGCGCGGCGCCGGGTCAGGGCAGGTCGGGCAGCTGCCGGGTCCGCTCGTACTCGGCCATCTGGGCGATCCGGCGCCCGTGGCGCTCGTTGCCGGAGTAGGCGGTGGCGAGGAACGCCTCGACGATCGCCGTGGCCCCGTCGAGCGTGTGCTGCCGGGCACCGACGGCGACGATGTTGGCGTCGTTGTGCTCGCGCGCCAGCTGCGCGGTCTCCAGGTTCCAGGCGAGCGCGGCCCGCACCCCGGCGATCTTGTTGGCGGCGATCTGCTCACCGTTGCCGGAGCCGCCGATCACCACCCCGAGGCTGCCCGGATCCGCGACCACCCGGGCGCCGGTGTGCAGGCAGAACGCCGGGTAGTCGTCGTCGGGGTCGAAGGCGTGCGGACCCACGTCGACCACCTCGTATCCCTGGTTGGCGAGGTGGTTGGCGAGGTGCGTTTTCAACTCGTAGCCGGCGTGGTCGGAACCCAGGTAGACGCGCATGCCTCGCAGTCTGTCAGCCCCGCCGCCGGCCCGCGTCCGGTACCCGGCCGCAACGAAGGTTTCGTCACAGCCGTCCGGGGCGTGCCACGAAAACGGCGTCCGGGAGGTTTCCCACCGGACGCCGTTTTCGGCAGGTCAGCGCTCCAGTTCGGCCACTACCAGGCCGCCGCGGGCCTTCGGGGTGAACCAGGTGCTCTTGCGGGGCATCTTCTGCCGGGCCAGGTTCACCGCGACGAAGTCCTCCACGGTCACCGGCGCGATCAGGACCGCCAGCTCCGCCCGGCCCGCGTCCACCTCACCGGTCAGCCAGCTCGCCGGGTAGTCGCCGCCGACATAGTTGATCCGCTTGTCTCCCGGGTCGAGCCCGAGCGCGTCGCGCAGCAGCACCCGCTCGACCAGGGCGTGGTCGAGGTTGGCGAGCACGTCGCCACCGTCGGCGGCGAACCGCACGGCGTAGCCCTGCCCGGCGAGGTAGAGGTTGACCACCCCACCGGCGGCCGGCACCTGCACCGGCGCGGCGAGCGGCGTCACCTCGGCCCCGGCGGCCCGCAGCCGCTGCAGCAGCTCGTCGGCGCTGGTGGTCAGCTCGCCGACCAGCCGGTTGTAGGGCTGGATCGCCACCGAGTCGGGCGTGGTGACCACGGCGAGGAAGCGGCGCAGGCCGCCGGTCTGGGCGGCCAGGCTGCGGTGGTTACCGTCGGCGACAACCAGTTCGCCGCCGCCGGCCAGCGCGAGAATCTGCTCCTGCTCGGCGGAGGGCCCGAGCAGCCAGATGTCGTGGGCGCGCCCGGCCTGGTCGGCGTCGGTGGCGGCCGGCGCGCCGGCGGCCGCGACGGCCTGCTCCAGCGCGGCGTGCAACTGTTCACCCTGGCCGGTCTGCAGCAGCAGCACCGGCGAGAGGAGATGACCCAGGGCGTCGGCGAGGGCGACCCGCTCCCGCACCTTGGAGATGAATACGTCCTCGTTGCGGATCACCAGGCCGGGTTCGTCGGCGCTGGTGGAGATCTGGTCGGTGTCGACCAGGGCGAAGATGCCGTACGCCGGTGGGGCGCCGGCGCCACTGATCCGGTAGAGGACGACAACCTGCTCGGCGGGGGCGTAGCTGCCGTCGGCCCGCGCCGCCTCGAAGCGGCGTACGGCGTCGGGGAGCGAGTCGAGGAACGAGCGGCCGAGGCTCTCCGGCGCGCGATGGGGCATCTCGACGCCGAGAGCACTGCGCGGGTTCGCCTCGATGATCGCGGTGATTTCCGCGTCGTCGGCGAACTCGTCGTAGTTCTGCGCGCCGGTGCCGCCAGTGGTGATCCAGGCCCGGGTGATCGGATGCACGACCGTCATGTGCGCAGACGCTACCCGCGGGTCACCGCGGTGCCGCGCCGACCCCGGCGCTGTCCACACCCTGGCCACCGGGCCCGGCGCAGGCCTCAGCGCGGTCCGCTGTTGCGCCGGTGCCGGCCGCTGCGGCGCGGCGCCCTCGCCGGCTCCGCCGCCACCACCGGCACCGTGAGCCGGGAGGCGGCGGCCACCGGGGCGGTCGCCACGAAGCGGGTGCCGGTCACCGGCACCGCGCCCACCACGATGGGCGACGCCACCAGCTCCGCCACCTCGGCCGGCATGCCCGGGTGGACCGTGCCCCACTGGTCGTCCTCGACCGACCAGTAGGCCCGGCCGAGGTTGGCGGCGATCCGTTCCCGGGAGGACGGCTGCTCGGCGGGGACACGACGGTGCTTGGGCATGGCGATGGCCTCCGGCTACGGAAAACGCGGCCCGCGCGGGTCGCTGCGCGAACACCGGGTGCAACGACGACCACCACAGACTGTCACGCCCGTACGGCGAGTCGGGCAATGACACGTCGGCGGGCCACCCGGCGCCACGCTGGTGCAGCGGCGGACCGGACGCGCCGTGCCTTCCCCGTGGACGTGGGGAACACCCGGCGCGCCCGCCCGTGCTCACTCGAAGGTCGGCGGCACGTCCCGCGAACGCTTCAGCTCGAAGAAACCGGGCGTGCCGGCGACCAGCAGCGTCCCGTCCCAGAGCCGGCCCGCGGCCTCGCCCTTCGGCGCCGGGGTGACCACCGGGCCGAAGAAGGCGATGGTCTCGCCGTCCGGGCCCGGCACATGGATCACCGGCGTGCCGACCTCGGTACCGACCGGACGCATGCCGCGCTCGTGGCTGGCCCGCAGCGCCTCGTCGTACTCGGTGCTCTCGGCGGCCCGGGCGAGGGCCGGGTCCAGGCCGACATCGGTCAGCGCCGCGGCCAGCAGCTGCGGCCCCAGCTCCTCCTTGGCCAGGTGCAGCCGGTTGCCGAGCGCGGTGTAGAGCGCACTGACCTTCTCCTGGCCGAACTGCTCGCCCACGGCGATGCAGAGCCGCACCGGCCCCCAGCCGGCGTCGAGCATCGCCTTGTACTGCTCGGGCACGTCCCGGCCCTCGTTGAGCACCGACAGGCTCATCACCTCGAACCGGACGTCGATGTCGCGGACCTGCTGCACCTCCAGCAGCCAGCGGGAGGTGATCCAGGCCCAGGGGCAGAGCGGATCGAAGAACATCTCAACGGTGCTGCGTTCGGACACGACAGGGTCCCTTCACACTTGACTGCCGCGGGTGCGGCGCATGCCGATCTTCCACGCTAGACCCAGGAGCCGACAGCCACCTCGGCCACCGAACGGTCCCACTGCATGGAAGACTCGGCTGGAGAACAGGGCCGCCACGAGTGGCCTGTGCACTGGCAACGCCGCCCGCGGGTGGCGAGAATCGGATGGAGAAACACAGTGCCGGGAGTTCGTAACCTGACACAGGTCGAGGCTACCGAGCGGGCCCGCCTGCTCGATGTCACCGGGTACGACATCAGGCTCGACCTGTCCACCGCCGCCATGGCCGCCGGCGGCCCCACGTTCCGCTCGACCACCGAGGTGACCTTCCGCTGCACCGAGCCGGGAGCCACCACCTTCATCGAGGTGGCCGCCGAGGCGATCCGTTCGGCCACCCTCAACGGCACCGAACTTGACACCTCGCAGTGGTCGGCGGAGAAGGGCCTGATCCTGCCGGGGCTGGCCGCGGAGAACACGCTCGTCGTGGACGCCGACTTCGCCTACTCCAACAGCGGGCAGGGGCTGCACCGCACCGTCGACCCGGTCGACGGTGAGACCTACCTGTACAGCCAGTTCGAGACGGCCGACGCGCAGAAGGTCTTCGCCTGCTTCGACCAGCCCGACCTCAAGAGCGTCTTCACCTGGCACGCCACCGTCGCCAACCACTGGCGCGTGGTGTCCAACATGCCGGTGGAGACCGAGGCGGCGGCCGACGACGACCACAAGACGCTGCACTTCGCGACCTCGCCGCGGATGAGCACCTACATCACCGCGCTCTGCGCCGGGCCGTACCACGAGCAGCGGCGCAGCCACGACGGTGTGGACATGGGCTACTTCTGCCGGGCCAGCATGGCGCAGTACCTCGACGTCGACGACCTGCACACCATCACCGCGCAGGGTTTCGACTTCTTCCAGGAGCAGTTCGGCGTCCGCTACCCGCTGCCGAAGTACGACCAGCTCTGGGTGCCGGACTTCAACGCCGGGGCGATGGAGAACTTCGGCTGCGTCACCCACGCCGAGTCGCACTACATCTTCCGCTCCCAGGTCACCGACTTCGAGTACGAGCAGCGCGCCAACACGATCCTGCACGAGCTGGCCCACATGTGGTTCGGCGACCTGGTCACCATGCGCTGGTGGAACGACCTGTGGCTCAACGAGTCGTTCGCCGAATGGGCCAGCCACTGGTGCAACACCCACGCCACCCGGTTCACCGACGCCTGGACGACCTTCCTGTCGATCCGCAAGAACTGGGGTTACCGGCAGGACCAGCTCTCCTCCACCCACCCGGTCTACTGCGAGATGCCGGACCTGGAGGCAGTCGAGGTCAACTTCGACGGCATCACGTACGCCAAGGGCGCCAGCGTCATCAAGCAGCTCGTCGCGTACGTCGGGCTGGAGCCGTTCCTGGCCGGCCTGCGGGCCTACTTCGGCAAGTACGCCTGGGGCAACGCCACCTTCGACGACCTGCTCACCGAGCTGGAGGCCGCCTCCGGCCGGGAGCTGCGCAAGTTCGCCGCGCAGTGGCTGGAGACCGCACAGGTCAACACGCTGCGACCCGAGGTCGCCATCGCCGCCGACGGCACGTACGAGTCGGTGACGGTCCGGCAGGAGGCGCCGGCGCAGTACCCGACGCTGCGCACCCACCGCATCGGGGTCGGCCTCTACGACCTGGTCGAGGGGCGGCTGGTCCGCCGGGAGCTGCTCGAGGTGGAGATCGCCGGTGAGCGCACCGAGCTGACCGCGCTCGCCGGGGTACCGGCCGCGGACGTGCTGCTGCTCAACGACGAGGACCTCACCTACGCCAAACTGCGCCTCGACGAGCGTTCCCTGGCGACGGTGGTGCAGCACATCGGCGCGTTCGACTCGTCGCTGGCGCGCGCGCTCTGCTGGGCGGCGGCGTGGGACATGGTCCGCGACGGCGAACTGGCCGCCCGCGACTACGTGGCGCTGGTGCTGACCGGCCTGCCGGCCGAGACCGACATCAACCTGGTCACCCAGACGCTGCGCCAGGTCACCACGGTGCTGACCTTCTACGCCGACCCGCAGTGGGCACCGACGGGCTGGGCCGAGCTGGCGCGTACCGCCTCCACGACGCTGCGCGACGCCGAGCCCGGCAGCGGGTTCCAGCTCGCGTGGGCGCGGGCGTTCGCCGGTGCGGCGCGCGCGCCGGAGGACCTGGTGGCGCTGCGCGGCTGGTACAACGGCACCGAGGTGACGGCCGGGCTGACCATCGACACCGAGCTGCGCTGGCAGGTGCTCGCCGCGCTGGTGGCCAACGGGGTCGCCGGGGCCGCGGAGATCGAGGCGGAGCTCGCCAAGGACCGGACGGTCAGCGGTGAGCGGGAGGCCGCGTACGCGCGGGCGCTGATCCCGACCGCCGAGGGCAAGGCTGCGGTCTGGGCCGAGCTGACCGGCGAGCAGTCGCTGCCGAACTGGCGGCACCGGGCGCTGCTGCAGGGCTTCCACCACCCGGCGCAGGTCGAGCTGACCGCGCCCTACCGGGAGCGCTACTTCGCCGTGGTCGACAAGATCTGGGCCAGCCGCGACAGTGAGCCGGCGCAGGAGTTCACCCAGCTCGCCTACCCGGCGTACCAGGTGGAGACCGAGACGGTGCGGCTGACCGACGAGTGGCTCGCCGCGCCGGGCCGGCCGGGGCCGCTGCGCCGCCTGGTGGCCGAGGGGCGCGACGGCGTGGTGCGGGCGATCACCGCCCGCGAGCGGGACAACCGCAGCGCCTGAGCAGGACAACGGCCCGGGTACGACGTGAGTCGTACCCGGGCCGTTTGCGTGTCTGTCACCGGCGTGGTGCCGGTCGCCGGTTACGGGCCGGCGGGATGTCGCGGTGGTGCGGCGGTCAGGACTTGCCGGCGCGGCTGGCGAGCTGGTTCAGGCCGGCGATGATGCCGCCGGCGAGGTCACCGCCGCCGAAGGCCGCCACCATCGACAGCGCCGCCAGGCGGGCGTCACGGTCGGGGATGCGCCGGCGCGCCACCGAGCCGGTCACCACCTCCAGCTGACGCTGGTTCGGCGAGAGGGCGATCAGCACCGAGTCGGCCGGGTCGGCGAGCTGGCTGTGCAGCCGCAGCGCGTGCTCGCGCACCGGCTCCTCCAGCGGGCCGACGTAGACCGAGAAGTTCAGGTCGGTACCCCGGTTCGCCAGTCTCAGCACCTCGTCGAGGCGGAGCAGCTGACGGGTGGTGAAGGGGCCGTCCCGCAGGTCGGGGCGGGACTGCTCGGCCTGCATCTCACCAACGGTCACTTGCGCCTCCGGTTTCACCGGCGGGCGCCACGGCACCCGCCACTTCCAGATTGCCCGTGGTCACGGCCGGCTTGCGCTCACCCTCGGTGATTTCGGCGCGGCCGGACTCGACGAGCTGCTCCGGGTGGTTGACGAACCACACCGGCGCGAAGTCGAAGTGCCGGCCCGGCCGGTAGCGCTTGTCGCCGCTGCCGCCACGGTTGCCGACGTACCCCAGCGCGGCGATGACGACAACCACGGCGAGAGGCACGGCGACAAAGATCAGCAACGTATCGGTAACAGACAACCTCAACGCCCCCAGGCGGAAAAAGAGATCTCGAGTCGCCGGTCGGGCGGAGGCGTATGAGCACCCCACCACCCGGCCCAGCTTCCTTTCACGTTACTGGAGCCCACCGCCCGCCGAAGCGGCGGGTCGCCGATCTCCCGTATCGGATATCGCGCGCCGCCACTGCCCATTGCCGGCGGTTTACCTGTTCAACGACCGAGAAAACGCAGTGCGTTGGCCGAACGCAGCTTTGTCCGCTGCCCCTCGGTCAGGAAATCGGACTCCCGGATCACCTGCCCCACCGGCCGCTCCCCCAGCGGGTACGGGTAGTCGCTGCCGAGCAGCACCCGGTCCTCGCCGATCGTCTCCACCAGCAGCCGCAGCGCGGGTGGGGTGAAGACGACGGAGTCGACGTAGAAGCGGTCGACGTAGGAGCTCGGCGGGGCGGTGGAGGCGCCGCGGACCAGGTCCCCGCGCCGGCGCCAGGCGTTGTCGGCGCGCCCCAGCCAGAACGGGAAGCTGCCCCCGCCGTGGGCGAAGCAGATCCGCAGCGTCTCCGGCACCCGGTCGAAGACCCCGCCGAGGATCAGCGCCAGCACCGACAGGTGCGTCTCGGCCGGCATCCCGGTCAGCCAGCGCGCCATCCAGCGCTCCACCCGCGGCCCGCCGGGCATGTCCCAGGGGTGCACGAAGACCGGCGCCCCGACCTGCGCGCAGTGCTGCAGAAAGGTGACCACGCCGGCGTCGTCGAGGTCCCGGTCGCCGACGTGGTTGCCGATCTCCACCCCGGCGTGGCCCGCCGCCAGGCAGCGGTCGAGTTCGGCGCAGGCGGCGTCCGGGTCCTGCAGCGGCACCTGACAGAACGGGATCAGCCGCCCGGCGCCTCCGGCTGTCATCTCCAGGGTCAGGTCGTTGAAGATCCGGGCCACCTTGACCGCCTGGTCGGCGGGGCGGTCGTAGGAGAAGAAGAGCGGCGTCGGGGAGACCACCTGCACGTCCACGCCGTCGGTGTCCATGTCGGCCAGGCGCAGCCCCGGCTCCCAGCACTGCGCCCCGATCGGCCGGAACTCCGCGGACCCCACCATGATCATGGCGTCGCGCTCGGAGTCCAGGCGCAGCCAGGGCCAGTCGGAGCCACCGCAGGCGGCGCCGAGCTCCGGCCAGCCACGGGGCACCAGGTGGGTGTGCACGTCGACGACGGGCGCGCCGCCGGACGGCACGCCCACGGCAGCGGCCATCAGCCCTTCCCGGGGTGCAGCGTGCCGCACCGGTCACAGGTGCGGGCCGCCTCGTCGTCGTAGAAGCTCTGGAAGACCGGCGGCAGGTCGGCGGCGATGTCGCGGACCTGCAACTCCACCTCGTGGACCAGGTTGCCGCAGTCGGCGCAGTACCACTGGAACTTCTCCAGCGTCCCCTCCTCACGGATGCGCTCGACCACCAGTCCGATCGAGCCGGCCTCCGGGCGCTGCGGGGAGTGCGGGGTGTCGCGGGGCAGCATCCACATCTCCCCCTCGCGCACGTGCACCGTACGCGGCCCGTCCGGGGTCATCAGGTTGATGTGCATGTTCCCCTTGACCTGGTAGAAGAACTCCTCGTACGGGTCGATGTGGAAGTCGGTGCGCTGGTTCGGCCCGCCCACCACCATCACGATGAAGTCCTTGCCGCCGGGGAACATCTCCCGGTTTCCCACCGGCGGCTTGAGCAGGTGCCGGTTCTCCTCGATCCAGCCGGTGAAGCTGAACGGCTCACTGATCTCGCTCACTGGGCTCCTCCTTCGGGAAGTACGGCCACGGCCTGGATCTCGATCAACAGGTGCGGGTGAGGCAGCTGGTGCACGGCGACCGTGGTGCGGGTCGGTCCGTCGGTGTCGAAGAACTCGGCGTAGACCTCGTTGTAGCCGCCGAAGTCGTTCATGTTGACCAGGTAGGCGGTGACCTGCACCAGGTCGGCCAGGTCCGCGCCGGCCGCGCGCAGCAGGTCGCGGATGTTCTCGATCACCGTCCGGGTCTGCACCCGGATGTCGAGGCTGGTGGTGCCGAACTCGTCGGCCTCGGCGCCGGCGATGCTGTTGTCCGGCCGGCGACTGGAGGTCCCGGAGACGAAGACCATCCCGCCGGCGACCTTCACGTGCGGAAAGCGCCCGCGCGGCGTGGCCTTGCCCGCCACCACCTGCGCGCCGCCCCCCGCGAACCCGCCGCCCGCGGACCCGCCAGCCGCGTGCCCGCCAGTCGCCGGAACACCGGTGGCCGCGCCGGCCGGGGCGCTCACGCCGCCGCCTTCAGCGACGCCGATCCGAGCCCCTGGACGGTGGCGCGCACGTGCGCGCCGGGGGCCAGCGGGACGGCCGCGGTTGCCGCGCCGGCCAGGAAGACCCAGCCCTCGGCGAGACGCACCCCGTGCCGTCCGGCGAGCCGGACCCCCTCGGTGAACGCCCGCCGCGGGTCACCGAGGATCGCCGCCGTCGAACCGACCTGGGCCACCCGGCCGTCGATCTCCAGCAGCACCCCGAGGTTCGCCAGCCCCGCCGGCACCGGCGACCAGGCGCCCACGACGAAACCGGCGGCCGAGGTGTTGTCGGCGATCACATCGGGCAGCGAGAAGCTGAAGTCCGCGTACCGGGAGTCGATCAGCTCGATCGCCGGGGCGACCGCCCGCACCGAAGCGGCGAAGTCGGCGACCGTCGCCCCCGGCTCCGGAACCCGGTCCACCAGGAACGCCACCTCCGGCTCGACCCGGGGATGGATGTAGGCGCCGGCGTCGACCGTGGCACCGTCGGCGATCCACATCGCGTCGGTGAGCCGACCCCAGATCACCTCGTCGACGCCCATCTGCGCCATCTTGGCCCGGCTGGTCAGCCCCATCTTGAGCCCGACCAGCCGCTCACCGCGGTCCAGCCGCCGCCGCAGCACCTCGGCCTGCACGCCGTACGCGGCCTCGGCGTCCAGCCCCGCCTCGGCGGCGAGCTGCGGGATCGCCCGGCGCTGCCGCACCGCCGTGTCCAACCGGTCGGCCAGCGCCGACGCCTCCACCGCCGTCATCGGGCCGCCTCCTCACGCCGCCGCGCCAGATCCAGCGCGACGTCAACGATCATGTCCTCCTGGCCGCCGACCATCCGGCGCTCCCCCAGCTCCACCAGGATCGAGCGCACGTCCACGCCGTACCGCTCGGCCGCCCGCTCGGCGTGGCGCAGGAAGCTGGAGTAGACCCCGGCGAAACCGAGCGCGAGCGTCTCCCGGTCGACGCGTACCGGCCGGTCCTGCAACGGCCGGACCAGGTCATCGGCGGCGTCCATCAACGCGAAGACGTCGCAGCCGTGCGCCCAGCCCTGCAGCTCGGCGACCGCGGCGAAGACCTCCAGTGGGGCGTTGCCGGCCCCGGCGCCCTGCCCGGCCAGCGAGGCGTCCACCCGGACCACCCGCTCGTGCGGCACGTCCGCGTCACGGGGCCCCGGACCGGCCAGCCGCCCGTGTTCGACGGCGACGACGCTGTTGGCAACACCGAGGGAGAGGTTGTGGTGGGCGTGGATGCCGATCTCGGTGGTCGGCTCCAGCACCTGCCGGTAGGCGTCGACCCGCTCGGCGACGTCGGCCATCAGCAGCCGGCCGCCCGAGTCGGTGACGTAGACGCAGTGCGCGCCGTAGGACTCCATCAGCTTCGCCTGCTTGGCCAGCCGGGCCGGATCGGCCATGTGCGACATCATCAGGAAGCCGGAGACGTCCATGCCCTGCTCCCGCGCCCAGGCGATGTGCTGGGCGGAGATGTCGGCCTCGGTGCAGTGCGTGGCGATGCGCACGCTGGTCACCCCGAGGTCCCGGGCGGCCTTCAGGTCGGCGATGGTGCCGATGCCCGGCAGCAGCAGCGTGGTCAGCCGGGCGGTGGTGACGACCTCCGCGGCGGCGGCGATCCACTCCGCGTCGCTCGCCGCGCCGTGGCCGTAGTTGACGCTGGAACCGGCGAGCCCATCGCCGTGCGCCACCTCGATGGCGGCCACCCCGGCGGCGTCCAGCGCCGCGGCGATGCGCCGCACCTGGTCCACGGTGTACCGGTGGGCGATGGCGTGCATGCCGTCGCGCAGAGTGACGTCCTGGACATAGAGCCGGGTCATGCCGACACCTCCGCGTCCTCGGGGGCGCCGGGCTGCGCGGGCAGCGCGGCGCCCCGGCGGGCCACCAGCCGCTCGGCGGTCCGCAGCGCCGCCGAGGTCATGATGTCGAGATTGCCGGCGTACGCGGGCAGGTAGTGCCCGGCGCCGGCGACCTCCAGGAAAACCGAGACCTGCAGGCCGTCGAAGTCGCCGCCGAGCGCCGGCACGTACGCCCGTACCCGGGTGAACTGCACGTCCTGCTTGAGCCGGTAGCCGGGGACGTACTCCTGCACCCGCGCCACCATCGCCGCCACCGAGGCGGCGATCGCGACGGTGTCGGCGTCGGGATCGGGGCAGAGGCAGTAGACGGTGTCGCGCATCAGCAGCGGCGGCTCGGCCGGATTCAGCACGATGATCGCCTTGCCGTGCCCGGCCCCGCCGACCTGCTCGATCGCGCGGGCCGTGGTCTCGGTGAACTCGTCGATGTTGGCGCGGGTGCCCGGACCGGCCGACCGCGACGCGATCGAGGCGACGATCTCGCCGTACGCCACCGGGGTGACCGCGCCGACCGCGGCGACGATCGGCACGGTCGCCTGCCCACCGCAGGTGACCATGTTGACGTTGCGCTCGTGCAGGTGCGCGTCGAGGTTGACCGGCGGGACGACGTACGGCCCGACCGCCGCCGGAGTCAGGTCGATCACCGTACGGCCGCGGGCGCGCAGGACCGCGTCGTTGTGCCGGTGCGCCCCGGCGGACGTGGCGTCGAAGACCACCTCGACCCGGCCGAACTCCGGCATCGCCACCAGCCCCTCGACCCCGTCGGAGGTGGTCGCCACGCCGAGGCGGGCAGCCCGCGCCAGGCCGTCGGAGTCGGGGTCGATGCCGGCCATCGCCACCATCTCCAGCCGCTCCGACAGGCGCAGCACCTTGATCATGAGGTCGGTGCCGATGTTGCCGGAGCCGATCACCGCCACACCGGTCCGTGTGCCGCTCATGCGCGTACCCCCGGGTTCGAGAAGGCGGTGCGGACCGAGCCGAGCCCGGCGATCCGCGCCTCGTACGCCGCGCCCGGAGTGACCGGGACCATCGGTCCGAGCGCCCCGGAGAGCACCACGTCCCCGGCGCGCAGCGGGTCGCCGGCACGGGCCATGGTCTGCGCCAGCCAGGCCACCGCGTGCAGCGGGTTGCCCAGACAGGCCGCTCCCGCACCCACCGACACCGGCTCGCCGCCGGACTCCAGCACCATGCCGCAGAGCCGCAGGTCCACGTCGGCCAGCCGGCGCGGGCTGTTGCCCAGCACATAGAGACCGCTGGAGGCGTTGTCGGCGATGGTGTCGACGATCGAGATCTGCCAATCGGCGATCCGCGAGTCGACGATCTCGATCGCCGGCAGCAGGTGATCGGTCGCCCGGATCACGTCGACGGTTGTCACCTGCTCCTGCGGCAGGTCCGCGCCGAGGACGAAGGCCACCTCGGCCTCCACCCGGGGCTGGCTGAGCAGCTCGAGGTCGACCTCGGCGCCGTCGGCGACGGCCATGTCGGCGAAGAGCACCCCGAAGTCCGGCTGGAAGACGCCGAAGCTCTCCTGCACCGCCCGCGAGGTCAGCCCGATCTTCGCGCCCACCCGGCGCCGTCCCTGCTTGACCCACCACCGCACCTGGGTGCGCTGCACCTCGTACGCGGCGTCGGTGTCCCCGACCGGCAGCAGATCACCGGCGAGCGGCGGCACCGGCTTGCCGCTGTCGTACGCGGTGCGCAGCGTCTTGGCCGCGCGTTCGATGTCGGTCATGTCAGATCCACACAGACGTTGGTGAGTTCGGAGTAGAAGTGCAGCGAGTGCAGCCCGCCCTCGCGGCCGATGCCGGAGGCCTTCACGCCGCCGAAGGGGGTGCGCAGGTCCCGCAGGAACCAGGTGTTGACCCAGACGATGCCGGTGTCCAGCCGCGCGCCGGCCCGGTGCGCCCGCCCCACGTCGCGGGTCCAGACTGTCGCCGCCAGCCCGTAGTCGCTGTCGTTGGCGAGCGCGAACGCCTCCTCCTCGTCGTCGAAGGGGGCGAGGTGGACCACCGGGCCGAAGATCTCCTCCCGGTTGGTCCGGGCGTCGGGCCCGAGGCCGGCCAGGACCGTCGGCTGGACGTACGCGCCGCCGTCGCGGGCGTCACCGAAGGACGGCACCCCGCCGCCGGCGAGCACCTGTGCCCCCTCGGTGCGGGCCAGGTCGTAGTAGCCGAGCACCTTGTCGCGGTGCCCGGCGGAGATCAGCGGCATGTTCGCCGTCGCCGGGTCCGAGGGCCAGCCGTACGCCAGCTCCCCGGCCGCGCTCGCCAGCCGCGCCGCGAACTCGTCGAAGACCGGGCGCTGCACGTAGAGGCGCTCGGTGCAGAGGCAGACCTGACCGCCGTTGGTGAAGCTCGACCGCACGGAGCCGGCCACCGCGGCGTCCAGGTCAGCGTCGGCGAAGACCAGCCCGGCGTTCTTGCCGCCGAGTTCGAAGCTGACCGCCTTCACCCCGTCCGCGGCGGCCTTCATGATGGTGCTGCCGGTCGCCGACTCGCCGGTGAAGGTGATCGCGTCGACGTCCGGGTGCCGGGTGAGGAACTCCCCGGCGGAGTCCGGGCCGAAGCCGTGCACCAGGTTGAAGACCCCGGCGGGCACACCGGCGGCGGCCATCACCTCGGCCAGCAGGGTCGCCGAGGCGGGTGTCTCCTCGCTCGGCTTGACCACCACCGTGTTGCCGCAGGCCAGCGCCGGGGCGACCTTCCAGGTGAGCAGCAGCAGCGGCAGGTTCCACGGCACCACGATCGCCACCACGCCGACCGGCTTGCGCAGCGCGTAGTTCAGCGCCCGCCCGCCGGCCGGGGTCACCGTGGTGAAGGACTCCGTCGGCGCGGTGGCCACGATCTCGGCGAAGGCGCGGAAGTTCGCCGCCCCGCGCGGAATGTCCAGGCTCCGGGCCTGCGAGATCGACTTGCCGGTGTCGGCGACCTCGGCGGTGACCAGGTCGTCGAAGCGGCGCTCCAGTTCGGCGGCGACCCGCAGCAGCACGTCGGCACGGTCCCGCTCGGACATCCGCCCCCACGGTCCGCGCCGCGCCGCCCGGGCCGCGCCGACGGCGGCGTCGACGGTGGCGCGGTCGGCCTCGGCGACGGTGAAGACCGCCTCGCCGGTGACCGGGCTGGACTTGACGAAGTGGCCGGCGCCCTCGACGAACTCCCCGTCGACGAAGTTGCGCAGCAGCGGCGGGCCACCCGGGGCGTGCCCGGACATCAGTGCCGGGTCCCAGGCGGTCATCGCCGCGCCCGCCGTACCAGGGCCGCCACCCCGGCCACCGCGAGCGTGGCGACGCCGGCGGCCGTCGCCGCGAGCACCTGGTGCTGACGGCGCACCCGCTGACGGACCTGCGCGTACGGGGTGGTGGTGAACGAGACCAGCTCGTAGCGGGAGACGTAGCGCCCGGGCAGCGCCCGCTCCAGGGCGTGCTCGATCTTCTTGCCGGCCTGGAAGAGCGGCGAGGCGACCTTGTCACGCATCTCGACGAAGTTCGCCAGCGCCATCTCGGCGATCGCCTCGGCGTTGGCCTGCCGGCGCCGCTGGTACAGCGGCAGCGCCACGGCGAAGTCGTCGTCGCACTCGTCCAGGCAACGGTCGAGTTCGACGACGTCCTCGAAGGCGCAGTTGGCGCCCTGGCCGTAGAAGGGGACGATCGCGTGCGCCGCGTCGCCGAGCAGCGCCACCCGCCCGTACGCCTGCCACGGGTCGCAGTGGACGGTGCCGAGCACGCCGACCGGGTTCTCCTGGTACTCGCGGACCAGCTCCGGGGCGAGCGGCGGCAGGTCCGGGTAGACGGCGGCGAAGTGCGCGGCTATGGCGTGCGGGTTGTCCAGCGCATCGAAGCTGCCCGCGCCGGCCAGCGGCCAGAAGAGGGTGCAGGTGAAGGAGCGGTCCGGGTTCGGCAGGGCGATCATCATGGAGGTGCCGCGGGGCCAGATGTGCAGCGCCTGCGGGTCCAGCGCGAACTCGCCGTCACGCGCCGGAACGGTCAGCTCCTTGTAGCCGTAGTCGAGGCGGTCGACGTGCTCGTTCACCTCGCCCCGGGCCAGCAGCTGCGCGCGGACCGCCGACCCGGCGCCGTCGGCGCCGAGCACCACGGCCGCCTCCGCGGCGACCTCGCCGTCGGGGGTCTCGAAGCGCATCCGGCCGGTGAACGGGTCCAGCCCGGTCAACCGGTGGGAGAAGGCGATCCGGATCCGCGGCTCGTCGGCGGCGGCGTCGAGCAGGGCGTTGTTGAGCGCACCCCGGCTGATCGAGTTGATCGCCCGGTCGGCGGTGGCGCTGTACGCCTGGAACTCGGTCTCCCCGTCGACCGGGTGGATCATCCGGCCCCGCATCGGCAGCGCCTCGGCCATCACCCGCTTCTCCAGGTCGATGCGGCGCAGCGCGTCCAGCCCCCGCTCGGAGAGCGCCAGGTTGATCGAACGCCCGCGCTCCACGGTGGCCGTACGCGGGTCGGGGCGACGCTCGTAGAGCGCCACCCGGTGACCGCGCCGGGCCAGGAAACAGGCGAGCAGGCAACCCGCCAGGCCCGCGCCGACAACGGCGATCTCGCCGTCGGTCTGCTCGATCCGCTCGATACTCACCGGAGCTCCTCGTTGATGGTCGCGGCGAGCGCCTCGGCGGCCCGCCAGCAGTCGTGGTACGACGAGTAGAGCGGAACCGGCGCCAGCCGGATGATGTCCGGCTCCCGGGCGTCGGCGATCACCCCGTAGTCGTGGCGCAGCCGCTTGGCCAGCGTCGATGCGCTGCCGGTGCCGACGCGCACCGAGAGCTGGCAGCCGCGCCGCTGCGGGTCGCGCGGGGTCACCACGGTCAGCGGCCGGGACTCGGTGACCTCGTCGAGCAGCCGCTCCAGGTAGGCGGTCAGCCGCAGACTGCGGGCCCGCAGCGTCTCCATGCCGACCGAGTCGAAGAGTTCCAGTGAGGTGCGGACCGGTCCCATCGCGAAGATCGGCGGGTTGGAGATCTGCCAGGCCTCGGCGGTGGCCGGCGGCCGGGAGACCGGCGCCATCTCGAAGCGGGTCTGCGCTTCGGTGCTCCACCATCCCTCGAAGCGGGGCAGGTCGGCGCGGCCGAGGTGGCGGCTGTGGACGAAGACGCCGGCGAGCGCGCCCGGCCCGGAGTTGAGGTACTTGTAGGAGCACCAGGCGGCGAAGTCGACGTCCCAGTCGTGCAACCGCAGCGGCACGTTCCCCGCCGCGTGCGCCAGATCCCAGCCGACGACCGCGCCGGCGGCCCGGCCGGCGGCGGTGATCGTCGGAATGTCCATCAGCTCGCCGGTGAGGTAGTTGACCCCGCCGAAGAGCACCAGGGCCACCTTGTCGCCCTCGCGGGCGAGGTAGTCCAGCACGTCGGCGGTGCGCAGGTTCTCCTCGCCGGAGCGGGGCCGCATCCGGACGACGGTGGTCTCCGGGTCCAGGCCGTGGAAGCGGACCTGGCTGCGGACGGCGTAACTGTCCGACGGGAAGGCGCTGTCCTCGATGAGGATCCGGGTGCGCTCGCCGTGCGGCCGGTAGAACGACACCATCAGCAGGTGCAGGTTGACCGTCAGGGAGTTCATCACCACCGTCTCGGCCGGCTCGGCGCCGACCAGGCGGGCGGCCGGGGCGGTGAGCAGTTCGTGGTACGGCAGCCACGGGCGCTCCCCCTCGACGTGCCCCTCGACGGCCCGGGTGTGCCAGGCGTCGAGGTCGGCGAGGAGTTCGTCGCGGGTGGCCCGCGGCGCCAGGCCGAGGGAGTTGCCGGCCAGGTAGGCCGCCTCGGGGTGACGGCCGCCGTCGGCGGGCGGGACGTGGAAGAGCCGGCGGTGGCCGGGGTCGGCTTCGTCGAGCCGGCGGGCCTCGGCTTCGGGCGCGTTCATGTTCTCTCGCTTCTTCGTCACATGCTCGTACGGGCGGACCAGAGCTCCGGGAAGACCACCCGGGCCATGGCGCGTTGCAGCCAGGCCAGCCCGGCGGAGCCGCCACTGCCGACCTTGGCCCCCATCGTGCGCTGCACCGCCTTGAGATGGTGGTGACGCCAGTCACCGAACTGCTCGGAGAGCTCGGTCAGCGACTCCCCGAGCAGCCAGAGCTGGTTGGCCGGGCCCGGATCTGCGTAGATGCGGATCCAGGCCTGCTCCACCTCGGCCGACGGGGTGTGCTCCTCGCTGAAGTCACGATGCAGGATCTCGTCCGGGATGCGGAAGCCCCGGCGGGCCAGCAGCGCGAGCACGTCGTCCCAGAGGCTCGGTGCGGCCAGGGTGGCGCGCAGCTCGGCGTGGACCTCCGGCTGCCGGCGGAACGGCCGGATCAGCGCGGCGTCGCGGGGTCCGAAGAGGAACTCCATGTGCCGGTACATCGCCGACTGGAAGCCCGAGCCCTCACCGAGCAGGTCCCGGAAGCGGTTGAAGTCCGCCGGGGTCATCCAGCGCAGCCCGCGCCAGGCGGCGTTGAGCCCTTCCATGTGCAGGCCGGCGCGGCGCAGCGGGGCGAGCGCGCCCCAGACGTCGTCGGCGCGCAGCAGCCGCTGCGCGTTGCGCAGCTCGAAGCAGGTGAGGTTGAAGTAGAGCTCCATGATCTGGCTGACCACCAGGAACGACATCTCGCCGGGGTCGTCGCTCAGCGGCTGCTGGAGCTGGTGCAGGGTGCTGGCCCGCACGTAGGTGTCGTAGGGCACCCGCTCGGTGAACTCCAGGGCCGGCTTGCCCCCGGTCCGCGCGGCCGTGGCCGCACGCTCGCGGGCGCTGACCGGGCGCACCACGGCCTGGGTGGGCGTCTGCAGGTCCATGCTCTCCACCTGTTCGTCTCCGTCCTCGATCCGGGTAACGTCATGATCCCGTGGTGACGGGGCCCGACGGAATGCCGCACCGACGGCAGACGGGCCGACCGCATGCCGAACATGTAGCTCTTTGCGGAAATCACTTAACAAAGAAAAGGTGAGCCCGTGGACGAGATGGACTGGGCGCTGCTGCGCGAACTCCAGGCCGACGCGCGGCTGTCGTACAGCGAACTCTCCCGCCGGGTGCACCTCTCGCCGCCGGCCGTCGCCGAACGGGTCCGGCGGCTGGAGGAGTCGGGCGTCATCTCCGGCTACCACGCCCACGTGGACCTGACCCGCGCCGACCGGGCGGTGATCGCGCTGATCCGGATGTCCTGCTACGGCCCGCGCTGCATCCTGCACGACACCGAGGTGCCGCAGTGGCCCGAGATCCTGGAGATCCACCGGATCACCGGAGACGCCTGCAGCATGCTCAAGGTGGCCGCCGAGTCGATCACCGGATTCGAACGGGTCATCGACCGGCTCGCGCCGTACGGGCAGCCCTCCAGCACGATGGTCCTCTCCACGCCGCTGAGCTGGCGTCCGATCACCCCGCTGCCGCACGACCCGCCGGCCCCCGGCCGCCGCCGCTGAACCTGCCGCCCCCGGCCGGCCACATCGTGAGCCCGGCGGGTGGGGCGGTGCCCCTGGCCGCCGCGCCGGTGGGCGGCGCGCCGCCGCCGCGCCGGTGGACAGGTCGCGGGCGCGGTTTGCCACCGGACCAGCGGGAAAGCAGTCCCCGCACCCGGTGCCGAGATCGCACCGGGTACGGGGAGGAGATCGTGATGTCTCGCTGTTCAGCTCTGCCGCGCCGCCTCGGCGGTGCCGCCGCCGCGGCCACCATGACCGGGGCGCTCTGCGTGCTCACGGCCGGGCCCGCGCTCGCCGCCGACACCTTCGTGGAGGTGAACCCGAGCACCGCGCAGGCCGGCAGCCGGGTGAACCTGCGCGCCAGTTGCGGCGACAACAACAACCGCCAGGCCGACGTGCAGTCCGAGGCCTTCGGCCGGATGATGTTGCGCCCGGACAACGGCTTCCTGACCGGTTCGGTCACCATTCCCGGCAGCAAGGCCGCCGGTGACTACCCGGTCAACCTGACCTGCCAGAACAACAACACCGCCAGCACCACCCTCACCGTGGTGACCATGAGCCAGCCCGCGAAGGGCCCCGCCACCGGCGGCGGGGGCACCGCCGACGGCAGCAACACGCTCCTGCTCGCCGGGGGGATCACCGCCACCGCGCTGGTTGTCGCCTTCGGCGCGTACCGGGCGCAGCGCCGTCGTACGGACGGCTGATCGCGCGGCCGATGGGACCGCAGCGGGCGCGCGGCGGGCGGCACCGCGCGCGGCCGATCCGGTCGGCGCTGCGCGGGTCGCTGACCCGCGGCGGGCGCATTCTCCGGCAGGCCTCGGCCGCCAGCGTCGTGCAGCCGGCACCGCCACCACCGCGGCCGATCGGCGGCGGGGGGCGCAGCCGGCGGCTGATCCACCGGCCCCGGCCGGGCGCGGCGGTCGTCGCGATCATCACGGTGATGGTGCTGATCGTCTCGGCGCTGGCCATCGAACGGGTGGCCGGGGTGACACTGCTGCCCAGCGGGCTGACCGCGGGCCTGCGGCCGCCGCCGAAGAAGTTCCCGGTGCTGCCGGCGAGCCCACCGGTGTCGATCGCGGCGAAGCGCATCGACCTGAACGCGCAGATCCATCCGGTCGGACTGGCCGCCGACGGCAGCATTGGCGTGCCCGGCGAGGACCAGGCGCACGAGGCCGCCTGGTACGAACAGAGCCCGACCCCCGGCCAGTACGGCCCGTCGGTGATCGTCGGGCACGTCGACAACCGGTCCGGCCCGGCGGTCTTCCACGGGCTCAAGGAGCTGCGCGCCGGGGACGAGGTGGACGTCTCGCGGGCCGACGGCTCGACGGCGGTCTTCGCCGTGGACGCGGTGAAGCGCTACGACAAGGAACGCATCCCACCCGACGAGGTCTACGGCGACTTCAGCCGCCCCAACCTGCGCCTGATCACCTGTGGCGGCCGGTGGGTCGGCGGGCAGACCGGCTACAGCGACAACGTGGTGGTCTTCGCCACCCTGGTGCGGTCGCGGTGAGCGCGGCGGCTCAGACCGGCTCCGGCTCGCGCGGGTCCAGCCAGTACGACCAGCGCGGGTCCGCGGGGCGGTGGCCGAGCACCCGCCAGGCGGCACCCTTGGGGGCGGCCGGCGGGACCGCCAGGCGCCAGCCCAGCTCGGCGGTGGTCCGGTCGCCCTTGCTGTGGTTGCAGCGGGCACAGGCGGCGACGACGTTCTCCCAGCTGTGCGGGCCGCCGCGGCTGCGCGGCATGACGTGGTCGATGGTCTCGGCGGGCCCCTGGCAGTAGGCGCAGCGCCAGCCGTCGCGGGCGAAGATCGCCCGCCGGGAGAGCCCCACGTGGGTGCGGTAGGGAACCCGGACGAAGCGGGTCAGGCGGACCACCGAGGGGACGGGCAGCGCGTCGTGGGCGCTGTGCAGGTATCCGTCGCCGTCGGCGACACAGACCGCTTTGGCGGTGAGGACGAGGATCGCGGCGCGGCGTACCGACACGACACAGAGCGGCTCGTAGGTGGCGTTGAGGACCAGCGCCGCAGAGCCCCGTCCGGGTCGTATGTCAGGCATCGCTCGCACCCTTCACGCCGCGTTGTCCGCTTCCCGTGGATCCCCTTCGTCGACGACCGGCTGATGTGGGATCCGGCGCCGGCCGACACCGGTGCGGTCACCCGCACAGGTGCGTCAATCGTCCCCGATCGAGGGGCGCATTGCACGCGGTAATCACGCCAATTCTCTGTGTCCGACGGCAGTCGGGCGACGGGACACGCCCCACCCGGTGCCGGGGTGAGCGCCGGGCATCCGGCGAGATGCGGTACGAAGACACAGTGAGCGCCTTGACTGATCCGACCCCGAGCCCTTCGCTCGCCCCCAGCGCCGTTCCGGTGCCCTCCGAGTCACCGAGCACCCTCTGCCTCGACGACCCGTCCTGCCAGTGGCTCTACGACCTGACCGGCGTGGCCTGGCTGGCCGAGAGCAGCTACTGGGTCGTGATCAAGCCACTGCGCATCCTGATGATCATCGCCATCGCCGCGCTCCTGCGCTACCTGCTGCAACGGGCGATCAGCCGGCTGGTCCGCACCACCTCCGACACCACCGTCCCGGCTCTGCTCAAGCCGCTGCGGGAGCGCACCCCCACCGCCGCGGTCCGCGATCCGGCCACCTTCGTGCCCGAGCGACGCCGCCAGCGCGCCGCCGCGATCGGGTCGGTGCTGCGCAGCGGGGTGACAGCGATCGTCTTCTCGGTGGCGGTCCTGCTGGTGCTCTCCGAGCTGAACTTCAACCTGGCGCCGCTGCTGGCCAGCGCCGGCATCGCCGGCGTGGCGATCGGCTTCGGCGCGCAGACCCTGGTCAAGGACCTGATAACCGGCCTGTTCATGCTCCTGGAGGACCAGTACGGCGTCGGCGACACCGTCGACCTCGGCGAGGCGACCGGTGTGGTGGAGTCGGTCGGGTTGCGCACCACCACGGTGCGCGACGGCCGGGGCGTGCTCTGGTACATCCGCAACGGCGAGATCACCCGGGTCGGGAACAAGAGCCAGGGCTGGGCCCTGGTCGTGGTCGACCTGCCGATCGGCTTCGCCGGCGTGGAGGAGGCGAACGCCGTGCTGCGTACCGCGGCCGCTTCGGTGGCGCTGGATCCGGAGCTCTCCTCGCTCATCGTCGAAGGCCCTGACGTGCTCGGCATCGAACAGATGACCGTCGACGGCGCCACGATCCGGACCACCGTCAAGACCACCTCGGAGGGGCAGGGCGCGGTCGCCCGGGAGCTGCGCCGCCGGCTGGCCGACGCCCTGGAGAACTCCGGCATCACCCAGCAGCTCGCGGTGGGCCGGATGCTGCCGCGCCCCGCCACCCCGGCCGGCAACGAGACCGCCGGCCCGACCTGACGGCGGTGCCGGTGTGGGCCGCCACACCCGCCGCGCGGCGGCCCGCCCGGACGGCACCTGGCAGGATTGAGGTGTGACTGCTTCAAGCGAGCGCGAGCAGAGCCGGGAATCGACGGCCGAGCCGCAGACGATGTTCGAGGCGATCGGCGGCGAGCCGACCTTCCGTCGGCTGGTCGGCGAGTTCTACATCGGGGTGGCGGGTGATCCGCTGCTGCGGCCGATGTACCCCGAGGAGGACCTCGGCCCGGCGGCGGACCGGCTCGCGCTCTTCCTGATGCAGTACTGGGGCGGGCCGCACACCTACTCGCAGCGCCGGGGACATCCCCGGCTGCGGATGCGGCACGCCGACTACCGGGTCGGGCTCGCCGAGCGGGACGCGTGGCTGCGTCACATGCGCCACGCGGTCGACCAGTTGGAGCTGCCCGCCGAGCACGAGCAGGCGCTCTGGGAGTACCTGGAGCGGGCCGCCAACTTCCTGGTCAACACCGACGAGGCGGGCTGAGCGCCGGGCGCCGGCCACGGCCGGCAGCCGGCGGTTAGAGCAGGCCGCCCTCGTCGTAGAGCCAGTCGACGAAGCCCGATGAAGCGGCGGCGCCGGTGGTGAGCAGCTCCATCAGGAGCGCCTCGTGCACCCCGGCGCCGAGGGGCACCTGGACCTCGGCGTAGATGGGCAGCTGACCGCGCTCGGTGGGGTCTCCCATGTACGCCTTGCAGAAGCGCCGGGTGTGGTTCCACTCGTTGACAACCCGGTAGGCGCGGTCGGCCCAGTCCGGCGGGACGGTCGCGTGTGGACGTGCCCGCATGACCAGGATCTCGTCGTCAGGGCCCTCCAGGGCGAACAGCACCGCGTGCCGCTCCCACATCGCCATCAGGTTACCGGCGCCGTCGCTGAGGTAGCGCACGTCGAGCAGGTCCAGCACCGCGCCGATGCGCTGCAGCGTCACGGGCGCGACCACCGCCGGCAGGCTCCGCATCTCGGCCCGGTCGGCGCCGAGGCAGCCCTCCTCGGACTCCCGCTGGGCGGGGGCTCCGATGCGGACGGCCGCCTCCTGCACGGTCCGGCTGCGGGTATCCGAATCCCCGCCGCCATGACCCGGGCGCCAAGACCACCAAGGCATCATCTGCGCACCTCACTCCCGAGCGGATCCGGTTGCCTACGATGCGTTGATTGGATCCGCGGGACGACGGTACCCGTACAGCCGGTTCAAAGCAGCCCCCCAACGGCCGCACCAAACTGGACAGCCGAGGAGGCATCCTCCGAACGGCTAGCTGCCCATCGGTCGAATGGTCAGGTTGTTGACGCTCTGCCACCATGCCGCGCCGAAGGGTGCGCAAAGGCCGGTCCATCGCCCGGCGATTCGCACCTGCGCCACGCCGGTCGCCTCCACCGGACCGGTGAACCTCATCCGGACGACCGCCTGCACCAACCGCTGGGAGACCTCGACCCGCTCCGGCCCGTCGGCGCCGGTCACCACCAGCGCGACGTGGTCCAGCAGCGCCTCCCGCAGCGCCCGCTGACCCACCGCCCGGCCGGCGACCCCCTCCCGCTCCGCCGTCCGCAACGTCCCCGCTGCAGCGGCCGCAAGCCGGCGTACCTGCTCCACCGGAATGCTCTCCACCGCCTGCGCCGCCGCCGGCGGCAACGGCCAGCGCCACTGCTCGTCGCGGCGCGCCGGCAGCTCGGCACCACCGGCGGCGAGCACGGCGAGCAGCTGCGCCGCGGCCACCGTCACGTCGCCGGGACCGGCCCCGGCGACCGTGCGGGTGACGAGCACACCCCACGGCAGCCGGGCCGCCAGCGTCGTTCGCGCACCGTCGGGCAGCGACCGCAGCCGCACCGGGGCGGCCGGCTCCAGCCGGGTCAGCCGGGCCAGGAAGGCCCCGGCGTCCCCGATGCCGGTCAGCCCGTGCCCCGGCGCCGGACTCATCGCCGGCACCGGCGCCACGTCACGCCTGGGCCCCGGAGATCAGCTGCGGCGGGGCGTACGGCGTCATGAACTGCCACTCCCGCTCCGTCAGCCGCCGGGGCGACTGGCTGCGCAGGTCGAAGGGGACCAGCACCGAACGGGCCCGGCTCGCCAGCACGTCACCGCTGTACAGCTCATAGGCGAGGGTGACCCGCGACGGGCGCAGCTCCTCGATCCAGAGCTCGATGCGCACCGACGGCGGGGCGCCGGTGGCGAACTGGCCGAAGTCGTAGCCGACCGGGCGCAGATAATCCACCTCGTTGCGGCGGATCACCATGCCGTCGGCGAACGAATCGGCCCCCGCCTCCTGACCGGCCATGCAGATCAGCGCCACCCGCGCCTCCTCGTAGAGGGTGAGGAAGCGCGAGTTGTTCAGGTGCCCGTAGGCGTCCAGGTCCGACCAGCGCAGTGCGACCTGGTGGACGAAGCGCCGCGGCTCGACGACGGGCTCAGTCACGGGTCAGCTTCCGGTAGGTGATCCGGTGCGGACGAGCGGCCTCCGCCCCCATCCGGTCGATCTTGTTCTTCTCGTACGCGTCGAAGTTGCCCTCGAACCAGAACCACTTCGCCGGGTTCTGGTCGTCGCCCTCCCAGGCCAGGATGTGGGTGGCGACCCGGTCCAGGAACATCCGGTCGTGGGAGATCACCACGGCGCAGCCGGGGAAGTCCAGCAGCGCGTTCTCCAGGCTGGAGAGGGTCTCGACGTCGAGGTCGTTGGTCGGCTCGTCGAGCAGGATCACGTTGCCGCCGATCTTCAGCGTCAGCGCCAGGTTCAGCCGGTTGCGCTCACCGCCGGAGAGGACCTTGGTCGGCTTCTGCTGGTCCGGGCCCTTGAACCCGAAGGCCGCCACGTACGCCCGCGACGGCATCTCGACCTTGCCGACCATCAGGTGGTCGAGCCCGTCGGAGACGATCTCCCAGACCGTCTTGTCCCCGTCGAGACCCTCACGGTTCTGGTCGACGTAGGACAGCTGGACGGTCTCACCGATCTTCACCGAACCCGACGTCGGCTGCTCCAGCCCGACGATGGTCTTGAAGAGCGTGGTCTTGCCGACACCGTTCGGGCCGATGATGCCGACGATGCCGTTGCGCGGCAGCGAGAAGCTCAGGTTGTCGATCAGCACCCGGTCGCCGAAGCCCTTGGTCAGCTCGTGCGCCTCGATCACCGTGTTGCCCAGGCGCGGACCCGGCGGAATCTGGATCTCCTCGAAGTCCAGCTTGCGGGTCTTCTCCGCCTCGGCTGCCATCTCCTCGTACCGGTCGAGACGGGCCTTGGACTTGGTCTGGCGCGCCTTGGCGTTGGAGCGGACCCAGTCCAGCTCGTCGGCGAGACGCTTCTTCATCTTGGCGTCCTTGCGCCCCTCGATCGCCAGGCGGGCGGCCTTCTTCTCCAGGTAGGTGGAGTAGTTGCCCTCGTAGCCCACGGCCCGGCCGCGGTCGAGTTCCAGGATCCAGCCGGCCACGTTGTCGAGGAAGTACCGGTCGTGGGTGATGGCGATGACGGTGCCGGCGTACTTGGCCAGGTGCTGCTCCAGCCACTGCACGCTCTCGGCGTCCAGGTGGTTGGTGGGCTCGTCGAGCAGGAGCAGGTCCGGCGCCTCCAGCAGCAGCTTGCAGAGGGCCACACGGCGGCGCTCACCACCGGAGAGCTTGGTGACGTCGGCGTCCGGCGCCGGGCAGCGCAGCGCGTCCATCGCCAGCTCCAGCTTGGAGTCGATGTCCCACGCGTCGGCGTGGTCCAGCTCCTCCTGCAGGCGCCCCATCTCCTCCATCAGCTCGTCGGTGTAGTTGGTCGCCATCTCCTCGGCGATGGCGTTGAACCGGTCGAGCTTGGCCTTGGTCTCGGCGACGGCCTCCTCGATGTTGCCGAGGACCGTCTTCTCCTCGTTCAGCGGCGGCTCCTGCGACAGCATGCCGACGGTGTAGCCGGGCATCAGCCTGGCCTCGCCGTTGCTGGGGCGGTCCATCCCCGCCATGATCTTGAGCAGGCTCGACTTACCGGCGCCGTTCGGACCGACCACGCCGATCTTCGCGCCCGGCAGGAAGCTCAAGGTCACGTTGTCCAGCACGACCTTGTCGCCGTGGGCCTTACGAGCCTTTTCCAGGACATAGATGTACTGGGCCACGATGTGCGCCTACCTCCGTAGTAATTCCATTGGGCGGTGGGACTGCTGCCGCCGAGCCGCGTCAATCCTGGCAGGTGACGGGTGTGCCGCCAACTTCACCCCTGGTCCGGCCCGCCGGCGGCGAGGCGCGCCGCGAGATTCCCGGCAATCGGGGCACTTTGTTGGCATGATCACCAGGAGCCTTACCCTCAAGGAAGCCCGGGCAACAAGCAACAAACGGGTACGCGGCCCCGCAGCTACTGTCGGTATGTCCAGCGGCCGAACCCGTAATCACCGGAGGTGGCGATTGTGACGGTCCGAAGCCAATTTGTCGTCGTGGCGAACCGTCTTCCCGTGGACGAGGTGAACACGCCGCAGGGGCGGCAGTGGCGCCGCAGTCCCGGCGGACTCGTCACCGCGCTGCATCCGGTGCTCGCCGAGCACCAGGGAACCTGGGTCGGCTGGGCCGGCGGCACCGGCGCCGCCCCCGAACCGTTCGAGCTGGAGGGCATCCGGCTGCACCCGGTGCCGCTGAGCGCCGAGGAGCTCGAGCGCTACTACGAGGGGCAGTCCAACGCCACCATCTGGCCGCTGTACCACGACGCGGTGGAGACCCCGGCCTACAAGCGCCGCTGGCGGGAGGCGTACCGGCTGGTCAACGCCCGGTTCGCCGAGGCCGCGGCGGACGTCGCCGGCGAGGGCGCCACGGTCTGGGTGCAGGACTACCAGCTGCAGCTGGTCCCGGCGATGCTGCGGGAGCTGCGGCCGGACCTGCGGATCGGGTTCTTCCTGCACATCCCGTTCCCGCCGATCGAGCTGTTCATGCAGATGCCGCTGCGCGCCGAGGTGCTGCGCGGCCTGCTCGGCGCCGACCTGGTCGGCTTCCAGCAGCGGCTCGCGGCGCAGAACTTCGTCCGCCTCGCCCGGCACCTGCTCGGTCTGCGCTACGAGGGGCAGATGATCCAGGTCGACGGCCGGCAGGTGAAGGCCGGCGCGTTCCCGATCTCCATCGACGTGGCCGAGATGGAGCGGATGGCCGCCGACCCCGCCGTGCAGGCCCGGGCCAAGGAGATCCGCGCCGAGCTGGGCAACCCGGAGACTGTCATCCTCGGCGTCGACCGGCTCGACTACACCAAGGGCATCGAGCAGCGCCTCAAGGCGTTCCGGGAGCTGCTCTCCGACGGAAAGCTGACAGTTCCCGAGGCGGTGATGATCCAGGTCGCCACCCCCAGCCGCGAGCGGGTGGAGCACTACCAGACGCTGCGGGTGAAGGTCGAACGCGAGGTCGGGCGCATCAACGGCGAGTACGGCCGCGTCGGCGTGCCGGCCGTGCACTACCTGCACCAGTCCTACAGCCGCACCGAACTCGCGGCGTTGTATTGTGCCGCCGACGTGATGATGGTGACCCCGCTGCGAGACGGAATGAACCTGGTGGCGAAGGAATACGTGGCGTCGCGCGCCAACAACGGCGGCGCGCTGGTGCTCAGCGAGTTCGCGGGGGCCGCGACGGAGCTGCGGCAGGCATTCCTGTGCAACCCGCACGACCCGGACGGGGTCAAGGACGCACTGCTGCGCGCGGTCCACGTGGACCGCACCGAGGCCCGGCGCCGGATGCGGCTGATGCAGCGGCATCTGCGCAGCCACGACGTCGGCCACTGGGCCCGGTCGTTCCTGACCGAGCTGGGAGTTCCGGACACCGAGGAGACGGCGTGAGCCAGACCGCCACCGACGAGTCGCCGGCTTCCGCCGACGACCTGGACCCGGAGCTGCGGGCGGCCATCGGCCGCATCGCCCGGGTGCCGCAGCTCCTGGTCGCCTGCGACTACGACGGCACCCTCGCCCCGATCGTCGAGGACCCGAGCCGGGCGGTGCCGCTGCGCGAGTCGGTCGCCGCCGTCCGCGCGCTCGCCGCGCTGCCGCAGACGACCGTCGCGGTGGTCTCCGGCCGGGCGCTGCGCGACCTGGCGGCGCTCTCCCGCCTCCCCGGCGAGGTCCACCTGGTGGGCAGCCACGGCTCCGAGTTCGACATCGGCTTCGTGGAACGGCTGCCGCCGGACCTGATCGCGCTGCGCACCCGGCTGCGCAACGAACTGCGCGAGCTCACCGCCGGCAAGCCGGGCATCCGGATGGAACGCAAGCCCGCCAGCATGGCGGTGCACACCCGCGGCGCCGACCCGCAGCTCGCCGACGAGGTGATCGAGGCGATCCTGGCCGGGCCGGCGACCTGGGACGGCATCACCGTCACCCGGGGCAAGGCCGTCGTCGAGCTGTCGGTGGTCACCACCCACAAGGGCACCGCCCTGGATCAGCTGCGCACCCAGCTCTCGGCCAGCGCGGTGCTCTTCATCGGCGACGACGTCACCGACGAGAACGCCTTCGGCAACCTGCACGGCCCCGACATCGGCATCAAGATCGGACCGGGCGAGACCCGCGCCGGCTACCGGGTCGCCGAGCCGATCGAGGCCGCCCGCGCCCTCGGCCTGCTGCTGGAGACCCGCCGCAACTGGCTCTTCGGCGAGCGCGCCGTGCCGATCGAGCGGCACTCGATGCTCGCCAACGGGCGTACGGTGGCGCTGCTGACCCCCGACGCCCGGGTGACCTGGCTCTGCCACCCGAAGCCCGACTCGGCGGCGATCTTCGCCGACCTGGTCGGCGGCAACCCGGCCGGGCACTTCAGCGTCACCCCGCTGCGCGGCGGTATCCCCCTCGGGCAGCGCTACCGGCGCAACACGATGACCGTGGAGACCCGCTGGTCCGGGCTGACCGTCACCGACTGGCTGGACCTGCCGACCATCGACACCGCCGACACGGACTCCCCCGGCGTCGGCGACTCGGTGCTGGTCCGGATGCTCACCGGGCACGCCCCGGTCCGGTTGGAGTTCGCGCCGCGCCCGGAGTTCGGGCAGATCACCGTGCAGCTGCAGCCACTCGGCGACGGCCTGCTGGTGCTCGGCTCCAGCGAACCGGTCTCGCTCTACTCCCCCGGCGTGCAGTGGCAGGTCGACAGCGACGGCGGCTTCCAGACCGCCCGGGCCACCGTCGATCTCGCCGCGCTCGGCGGCTCGCTCACCCTGGAGCTGCGCTTCGGTTCGCACAGCCTCGACCACCCGCGGCTGCCGGTGCTGGAACGGCAGAGCCGCGCCGAGCGGCCCTGGCGGGACTGGGTGGCCGACCTCGAGCTGCCCACCAGCGCCCGGGACCTCGTCGCGCGCAGCGCGCTGACGCTGCGCGGACTCTGCCACCAGCCGACCGGCTCCATCCTCGCCGCCGCCACCACCTCCCTGCCGGAAGAGCTCGGGGGGGTGCGCAACTGGGACTACCGCTACTGCTGGCTGCGCGACGCGGCGATGACCGCCCGCGCCCTGGTCGACCTCGGTTCACTGGCCGAGGCCGAAGCGTTCCTGCGCTGGGTGGACGGCATCGTCGAACGCACCGGCGGGCACCCGGAGCGGCTGCACCCCCTCTACACCGTCGAGGGGCACGAACTCGGCGCCGAGGCGGTCATCGACACCCTCCCCGGCTACGCCGGCTCCCGCCCGGTGCGGGTCGGCAACCTCGCCAACCACCAGCTCCAGCTCGACGTCTTCGGCCCGATCGCCGACCTGCTGGCGGCGGTCGCCGACCGGCGCGGCTCGGTACGCGACAGCGAGTGGCGCGTCCTGGAGGCGATGGTCGAGGCGGTCCGGCGGCGCTGGCACGAACCGGACCACGGCCTGTGGGAGGCGCGCCTGCCACCCCGGCACCACGTCTTCTCCAAGGTGATGTGCTGGATGACCGTCGACCGGGCTCTGCAGGTCGTCCGCCGCCACGGTGGCGAGGACCGGCCCGAGTGGGTGGAGCTGCGCGACCGCATCGGCGAGAACGTCCTGGAGTACGGCTGGCACCCGGAGGCCGAGGCGTACAGCGTCGCCTACGGCGATCCGGAGATGGACGCATCGTCGCTCTGGATCGGCCTGTCGGGGCTGCTGCCGGACGACGATCCGCGCTTCCTCTCCACGGTGCTGCAGATCGAGGCGGACCTGCGCAGCGGCCCGGTCGTCTACCGCTACCACTGGGACGACGGCCTGCCCGGCCGCGAGGGCGGCTTCCACATCTGCACGGCGTGGCTGATCGAGGCGTACCTGCGCACCGGCCGGCGCGCCGACGCCGAGGAGCTGTTCCGGCAGATGATCGACACCGCCGGCCCGACGGGGCTGCTGCCGGAGCAGTACGACCCGATGGCCGAACGGGGCCTGGGCAACCACCCGCAGGCCTACAGCCACCTGGGTCTGATCCGCTGCGCCCTGATGCTCGACGGCATGATCACCCCCAGCGACGGCGGAGTGCTCACCCCGTCCGCCTGACATCGGGCTCCGGCGCCCGTATCCGCCGCGCTATCAAGGGCGCGGCGGATACGGGCGTCGTGCGCATCCAGGCGCAGGGACGCCGTCCGCGGGTGCTCCCGCCCCGGCGTTGATCCGGTGCTCAGGCCGCGTCGAGGGCGGTGACCACGTCGCCGATAACCACGATGGCGGGAGGCCGGATCCCGGCCTCGGCCGCGGCGTCGGCGACGGTGCCGAGCGTGGCGCGCAGCGTCCGCTGGTCGCCGGTGGTCCCCTCCTGCACGACCGCCACCGCCACGCCGGCGTCCCGACCGCCGGCCAGCAGGGCGGCGGTGATGGCGGGCAGGTTCTTCAGCCCCATCAGCAGCACCAGGGTCCCGCGCAGCGCCGCCAGCGCCGGCCAGTTCACCAGCGAGTCGGGGTGGCCGGGCGGCAGGTGCCCGGAGACCACCGTGAACTCGTGCGCCACCTGGCGGTGGGTCACCGGCACCCCGGCGGCGGCGGGCACCGAGACGGCGCTGGTGACGCCGGGCACCACGCTCACCGGCACCCCGGCCGCGGCGCAGGCGAGCAGCTCCTCGCCGCCGCGGCCGAAGACGTACGGGTCGCCGCCCTTGAGCCGCACCACGGTCGCGCCGGCCAGGGCCCGCTCGACGATGATGCGGTTGATCTCCTCCTGGGTCCGGGACGGGCCGTACGGGATCTTGGAGGCGTCGACGAGTTCGACGTCGGCGCGCAACTCGTCCAGGAGCAGGCCCGGTACGAGCCGGTCGGCGACCACCACGTCCGCCTCGGCGAGCAGCCGCCGCCCCTTGACGGTGATTAGCTCGGGGTCGCCGGGGCCGGAGCCGACCAGCGCCACGCTGCCACCCTCGGCCGGCTCCCCCGCCGCGGGCACCGGCGCGCCGGCGGGCTGCCGACGGCTGCCGGCGTCGGCGAGCAGCGCGCGGACGGCGTCGCGGACGGCCATCGCCCGGCGCGGGTCACCTCCACCGAGCACGGCCACGGTGACCGGTCCGCTGCGGGTGACCGCGGGGGTCCAGGCCGAGGCGGCCTGCCGGTCGTCGGCGCGTACGCAGAAGATGCGGCGCTCCTCGGCGGCGGCGCTGATCTGCGCGGCGGCGGCCGGGTCGTCGATGGCGACCTGCACCAGCCAGGTGTCGTCGAGGTCGTCCGGGCGGAAGGCGCGCGGCGACCAGCTGAGCCGGCCGGCGGCGATGTGGCCGTGCAGGGCCGGGGTGACCTCGGGCGCGACCAGCGCCACGGCGGCCCCGGCGTCGAGCAGCGCCGGCACCCGGCGGGCGGCGACGGTGCCGCCACCGACGACGAGGACCCGCCGGCCGGCCAGCCGCAGTCCGAGCGGGTAGGGCTGAGGGTCGTGCGGGGTCTGCGGGTACGCCATGCCCGCGATCCTGCCGGTCGGCGCGGACGCCGGACAACGCGGCGCGTACGTGGGCCGCGTCACCACCCTGAACCTGATGAATACATGTCATGATTTTCCGCGATTTCGCCTAGCTTCGAAGGGGTGAGACAACGCCCCCTGGACACCGGAGCCAACTGGTTCGTCGCGGTCTTCCGCGCCGGCATCATCGTCGGTGTCGTCATCGCGGCCCTACTCCTGCCGCTCGCCGCCGTGGCCGGGCTCGGCATCAAGAGCGGCACCGGCAAGTTCGAGAACCGCAGCGAAGAACTGCGCAACGTCGTGCCGGCCCAGACCTCGTACGTCTACGCCAGCGACGGCAAGACGCTGCTGACCATGTTCTACGAGGAGCACCGCCGCTACACCAGACTCGACGACATGTCCCCGCACCTGCAGCAGGCGATCGTGGCTGCCGAGGACACCCGCTTCTTCCAGCACCCCGGGGTGGACGCCAAGGGCATCGCGCGGGCCTTCGTCGCCAACTCCCAGTCCGGCGGTGTCTCCCAGGGCGCCTCCACGCTGACCATGCAGTACACCCGGCTGGCGCTGCGCGACAGCGCCAAGACCCCGCTGGAGGCACAGCAGGCGACCGAGCAGACAACCGCGCGCAAGGTCCGCGAAATGCAGACCGCGCTCAACCTGGAAAAGGTGATGAGCAAGCCGGAGATCCTGGAGAAGTACCTCAACGCGGCGTACTTCGGCCACCGGGCGTACGGCGTCTACGCCGCCGCGGAGATCTTCTTCTCGAAGGCGCCGAAGGACCTGACCGTCGTCGAGGCCGCCACTCTCGCCGGGCTGGTGAAGTCCCCCTCCGAGTACGATCCGGCGAGCTCCGACCAGAAGGAGGCCCGGGACCGGCGCAACTGGGTGCTGGGGCGGATGTCGGAGATGGGCTACCTCGCCCCGGGGGAGACCGCCCAGGCCCAGAGCGAGCCGATCCGGCTCAAGCTCACCAACCCCCCGAACGAGTGCGTCTCGGTGCCGAAGTCCAAGAACAACTGGGGCTTCTTCTGCGACTACCTCAAGAACTGGTGGATGAGCCAGCCGGCGTTCGGGGACAACTCCCTGCAACGGGAGGACAACCTGCGCCGTGGCGGATACCGGATCGTGACCAGCCTCGACCCGAAGATGCAGGAGGTCGCGGAGAACCGGGTCCGCGCCAAGGAGGGCGACCGCAGCCCATTCGCCCACGGTCTGGTGCTGGTGGAACCGGGCACCGGCCGGGTGAAGGCGATGGCGGTCAACCGGGTCTACTCGCTGGACCTGGCCGGCAATGCCCCGAACTCCAACCCGGCGCTGCGCCGCCAGGACATGAAGGGCAACTATCCGAACACGGTGACTCCGCTGCTCGGCGGCGGTGACCTGCCCGGCTATCAGGCAGGGTCGACCTTCAAGATGTTCACCATGCTCGCCGCCCTCCAGGCCGGCATGCCGCTGGACACCGCGATCGACTCACCGCATCGCTACCAGTCCCGGGTCTATTCGGGCTGGGCGCCGTCGAACGCCAGCGGTGCGATGACCGGCCGGCAGACCATGTGGTCCGGTTTCGGCAAGTCCGTCAACACCTACTTCGTGCAACTGGAGGAGCGGGTCGGCGCGGAGAAGGTGGTCCGCCTCGCCGAGCAACTGGGGCTGCGCTGGCGCACCGACGTCGACCGGGACCAGGCCTCCCCGGAGAAGGCCAACAAGTGGGGGGCGTTCACCCTCGGCGTGTCCGACGCCACGCCGCTGGAGATGGCGAACGCGTACGCGGCGATCGCCGCCGACGGCCGCTACTGCGACGCCACCCCGGTCGTCTCGGTGACCCGCCCGGACGAACAACCGGCGACCTTCACCACCACCAGTGGGATCAGCCATGAGGTGGCCAAGCCGAGCTGCCGCCAGGTCCTGAACCAGGAGGCGGCACGGGCCGCCACCGACGCGGCGCGCTGCCCGGTCGGGGACAAACCGGCGAAGGGCTCCTGCGGTGGCTGGTCGACCGCCGACAGCGTCCGCGGCACCACCGGACGGCCGGTGGCCGGCAAGACCGGTACGACCGACAGCACCCGTTCGGCCTGGTTCGTCGGCTACACACCGGAGCTGGCTGCGGCGAGTTTCATCTCCGACCCGGACAACCCGTTCAACGCCGTCGGTGACGCCCAGTCGCAGAAACCGGTGAACTCGGTCGCCGAGACGCTGCGCGACGCGCTCAAGGATCAACCGGTGAAGAACTTCAAAGCCCCGTCGGGCCGGCTCGCCGGCTGACCACGGCGCCGCCCGGCACCACGGGCGCAGGGCTCGGGCGCGGATCCGTGAGTGCCGGGCGGTAGCCTCGTGGCGTGTACCGGTTCCTGTTCACTGCCCGCTGGCTGGGCTTCCTCGCGCTCGCCGTGACCGCGGCGGTGGTCATGGTCTTCCTCGGCAACTGGCAGCTGAGCCGGTACGAGGAACGGTCGGCGATCAACAACCGCATCGACGCGGCGACGGGCGCCGTACCGGTGCCGCTGGACCGGCAGGTGCCGGCGCCGACCGGCGCGGCCGGCACGGCCGGGACGGGGCCCGCCGAGGACGCGGCCTGGAGCCGGGTCACGGCCACCGGCCGGTACGACACCGAGAACCTGATCCTGGTCCGCGGCCGTACGGTCAACGGCACGGTCGGTTTCGAACTGGTCGTCCCACTGCTGCTCGACGACGGCACCGCGGTACTGGTCGACCTGGGTTGGATCCCGCCCGCCTCCGGCGGTGATGCGCTGGCCCAGCCGCAGGTGCCGCCGATCGCCGGCGGTGAGGTGACCGCCAACGGGCGGGTGCACCTGACCGAGAGCCGGCCGGGCGAGGTGAGCCGCCGTAACGGGAAGCTGGAGACCCGCCGGGTGGACGTGGCGCGGCTCGCCGCCGAGCTGCCGTATCCGGTCTACGGGGCCTACATTCTGCTGGACGAGCAGATCCCGGCCGCCGATCCGGTTTTCCAGGCGGTGCAGATCCGTCACGAGAACAACTGGCAGAACCTCGGCTACGTGGTGCAGTGGTGGCTCTTCGCGGCGATGACGCTCTTCGCCTACGGCTGGGCGGCGCGACGGGAGGCGCACGGCATCACCGGCAAGAAGCCGGAACCGCTGGACCGGGCCGCCGAACCGACCCCCGCCCACCAGCAGAGCTGATCCGGCGGCGGGAGCCCGCCACCTGCCGCAGAGCTGATCCAGTGGCGGGAGCCCGCCCACCTATCGCAGAGCTGATCGCGGCTGGGCGCGCCGCCGGCGCCGCGCCCGTAGGGGCACGACGCCGGCACCGGGTTCACGCGGCCGCCGGTTCCTCGATTCGCAGGCCTCGGGCGCGAACGTCGTCCGCGATGCGGGCCAGTGACGCGTCGAGGGCGCAGAGGGCGGTGGAGAGCTCACCGAGCTGATCCTTGAGCGTGGCCTCGGACCACGCGGAGACGTCGACGTCCCCCAGAGCACTGACCACGGCGTTGAGCCGCTCGACTGCCTCGTTCGTACTCATGTTCGAAAGCCTAGCGGAAACGACGGGCGTCTACCCCCACTTTCGCCCGATTTTCTTCTCGGCGTGGCGGGTTCAGCCTGCGGTCCGGCCGGCGCGCGCGACCTCGGCCAGCAGCAGGGTCTCGGCGAGGCAGACCCGGGCGAACTCTCCCAGGTGCAGGCTCTCGTTGGGCCCGTGTGCCCGCGAGTCGGGGTCCTCGACGCCGGTGACGAGGATCGCCGCGCCGGGGAACATCTCCTGGAAGGTGGCGATGAACGGGATCGAGCCGCCGATGCCGACCTCGACGGGCGCGGTGCCGTCCCAGGCTGCCTGGAACGCGGCGCGGGCCGCGTCGTACATGGGGCCGGTGGTGTCGATGACGCAGGGCTGCCCGTCGTGTTCGAGCGTGACGGCCACCTGCGCGCCCCAGGGCGCGTGCTTCTCCAGGTGCGCCACGAGCGCCGCGTACGCGGTGGTGGCGTCGTCGCCGGGAGCGAGGCGGAGGCTGAGCTTGGCCTTGGCGGCCGGCACCAGGGCGTTCGGCGCTTCGGCGGTGGTCGGGGCGTCGATGCCGAGCACCGCCAGGGCCGGCTTGGTCCAGATCCGGTCGGTGAGCCGCCCGGTGCCGATGAAGGAGACGCCTTCGGCGAGGCCGGCTTCGGCGCGCAGCCGGTCGGCCGGGTAGTCGACTTCGGCGCCGGTGCGGCCGGCGAGCCCGGCGACGGCGACGTCTCCGGCGTCGTCGTGCAGGGTGGCGAGGAGCTTGGCGAGGGTGGTCAGCGCGTCGGGCACGACTCCGCCGTACATGCCGCTGTGCACCGGGTGTTCGAGGGTACGGACCGCGACGAAGCAGTTGATGATGCCGCGCAGCGAAGTGGTCAGCGCCGGGACACCGATGTCCCAGTTGACCGAGTCGGCGATGACGATGACGTCGGCGGCGATCTCGTCGCGGTGCTCGGCGAGGAGACGTTCCAGCGAGTCGGAGCCGTACTCCTCTTCGCCTTCGATGAAGAGCGCCACGCCGACGGGCAGGTCGTCGCCGAAGGCGCGCAGGGCGGCGATGTGGGCCATGACCCCGGCCTTGTCGTCGGCGGCGCCGCGGCCGTAGAGCCGTCCGTCGCGCTCGACGGGCTCGAAGGGCTCGCTCTCCCAGAGGCTGCGGTCGCCGACGGGCTGCACATCGTGGTGGGCGTAGAGGAGGACGGTGGGGGCCCCGTCGGGGGCCGGCTTGCGGCCGATCACCGCGGGCTGCCCGCCGGAGCTCACGATCCTGGTGTCCAGCCCGCAGCCGCGCAGCAGTTCGGCGACGGCCTCGGCGGAGCGTACGACGTGGGAGTGGTCGAATCCGTCGAAGGCGACGCCGGGGATCCGGACGAGTCGTTCCAGGTCGGCGCGGACGCCAGGCATTTCCCGCTCGACGGCGGCACGCAGCTGGGCTTCGGTCATCGTCTTGGTCATGACCGCGATCGTATGCGCTCTAGTTGCCGGCTCCGGGGCGTCGGCCCTTACCGGTAGCCCCCGATACCCAGGTACGCGCCCGCGCGGCCCCTTCTCCGGCCCAGGCGCCAAGGTCGGTGGCACCGTCACCGAGGCGGCGCAGCAGTCCGACGAGCGGGTCGGTGGAGTTGCTGAACGCCTCCCGGTAGGACTGGGCCGCGGCTTTGACCTCTTCGGTGACGGAGGCGTCGGCGTCGGTGTCGCGCCGCGGGTACTCGCCGGCGATGATCGTGGCGTACCCGCCGGAGTCGATCCAGCGGCGCAGGTCGGCGGCGCGGGCCACGGGCACGGGGTGGCTGCTGCCGGCGGTCATCCGCAGCTTGTGCAGGCTGTCGCGCAGGTCGCCACCGCCGGCGTACTCGGCGGCCTGTTCGAGGAAGGCGGCGGTGTCGATCTGGCTGAGGTCGCCGCCGCCGGCGAGCTTCATCAGCAGCCGCAGTGAGGCTGCGGGGTCCTGCCCGGCGAGCAGGCCCGCCCGGTCGGCCGAGAGTTCGGCCTTGCGCCACCACTCCATCATCGCGGCGATGATGCCGCGCAGGGCGAGGGCGCCGACGGGCAGCCAGCTCAGGTTCGCCGCCCAGCCGCTGACGATGATCAGGATGGTCCTGTAGAGGGCGTGGCCGCTGCCGACGTGGCCGAGTTCGTGACCGAGCAGGCAGCGCAGTTCGGCGTCGTCGAGTTGCTGCACGCAGGCGGAGTTGACAACGATGAAGGGCTTGTCGAGCCCGACCGCCTGGGCGTTTAGGTGCGGCGACTGGGCGACGTAGAGCTCGGGCAGGGTCGGCATGTCGAGGGTCGCGGCGGCTTCGGCGTAGATCTTGTGCACTCGCGGGTACTGCCGGTGGTCGACGCGGATGGCGCTGGAGAGCGCGGAGAGGCGGAAGGCGCGTTCGTTCCACATGCCGAAGAAGGAGCGGACGACGTCGTCGAATCCGCGCAGCTCCCGGAGCGCGACCAGGGCCCCGCGGTCGGCCGGGTGTTCCCAGGCCCGGGAGCTGATGCCGGTCAACGTCACCCGGCGCCGAGCCGGGACCTCCGCCGCAGTCATAGGTGTTCCTCCATAGCGCCGCTTGCCTGGCATCGTGCCGCAGTCTGGTGTGTGCCGTCCATCACCTTCCCGGCCTTGATCGACCGCCTGCGGGCTTTCGTCCCCATTTCAGGGCAACCGCAGAAAATGCAGCCGAGGGTCGAAGGCCGGTCCCGCCCCGCCCGGGTCCGGTTCGACCGCCGCTCCGTCGACGACGACGTCGGCGGCGGCCCGGGTGCCGTCGGTGCGGTGGTGTTCCTGCTCGATGCCGTGCCAGCGGCGCAGTTCGGGCAGGATCTGCTCGCCGTCGCGGCGCAGTGCGCGGGCCAGCCGCAGCGCGGGCGGGGCGGTGACGAAGACCGCGAGGCTGAGTTCGGGCCGGACGGCGGCGCGGGCGGCGGTGACTCCTTCGAGGATCAGCACCGGGGCGACCGGCACCGGCACGGGTCGCGGGTCGAAGGCTTCCCGGCGCCAGTCGTAGCGCCGGTAGGCGCCGGGTCTGCCGTGGCGCAGCGGGGCGAGGACGTCGTTCTCCAGCCGGGGCCAGAAGGTGAGCTGGTCGGCCCAGCCGTCGAGCAGGTCGTCGGTGTGCACCAGGGGTGGCCGCTGCCCGGTGGCGGCGGCGAGGGCGTCGGCGAGGTGCGCGGCGAAGAGGCTCTTGCCGGCCCCGCTGGGCCCGTCGACGGCGACCAGCCGGGTACGCCCGAGCCGGGCGGGCACCGTCAGCACCTCCCCCGCGAGCTGCTCGTACGTCTCGACCCGGGTCTGCTCAGCGGAAGCTGCGGGGTGTGGAGGCATCTGCGGCGTCACGAGGCTGGTCCGCCGAAGCGGTGTGGCAGGTGTGCGGCCCTCGCCGCCGCGGCCGGTGCGGTTCTGCGAGCCGCGATGCCGGTGATCAGCACGCCTCGGGCGACGCAGAGCCCGGCGGAGACGGCGAGCGCGCCGAGTCCGACCACCCGGGCCAACCGCGCGGCGCGCCGCAGGTGCTGCTCCTGCGGCCGGGGCCCGTCGCCGATGAAGGGCCGGGACGCTTCGGCGGCGTCGCTGTCGCTCGGACCGCCGAGGCGGACGCGCAACGCACCGGCGAGCGCCGCCTGGCTCTGCCCTGCGCCCGCCACCGGGTGGTCGTGTCGGTCCCGCCGCCAGATGCGCCACGCCTCGGCGGTACTGCCACCGGCCAGCGACGCGGCGGCGACTGTCAGCAGTCCCGTCAGCCGGGCCGGCACGGCGTCGACGAGCGAGACAGCGCCGCCGGTGACCCGCACCAGGGCCGGCTCCCCGCTGCGCAGGGCCCGGCGGTGCGCCGATCTGATCAGGTGTTGCGCGGTCAGACCGGGCAGCCCCGCCACGCCCGTCCAGAAGAGCGGGGCGACGACCTGGCCGCAGGTGCGCAGCGCGAGCGTCTCGACCGACGCCCGGGCCCGGTGACTGCGATCGGAGATCGCGGCCTCGGCCGGCACCACGCCCTGCGCGCAATCGCCGGGGCCGCGACCCGCGACGTCCCGGCTGACCTCACGCGCCCGTACGGCGGCCCAGACTCCCAGGGCGGTGACGGCGGCGCGGGCTGCCGGTTGACGGCGGGTGGCGACGGTGACGGCGGCGGTGGCAGCGGCGAGCAGCACCGGCGCGGCCACGGTCAGCGCGGTCGGGACCGCGCCCGCCTCGGCCTCGGGTGCGCCGGCACCCGGCCCGCTCTTCCCCTGGCGGGGCCGGGTGTCGTGCTCGCCGCTGCCCGGTCCGCCCTTGCCGGGGCGCAACCGGATCCGGGTCGGCAGTCGTCGGCGACGCGGATCGCCGAACAGGGCGTCGAGGACATAACCGGCGGCCATTCCGGCCGCCGTCGCCACCGTGCTCTGCATCCGCGCCACCCCCCGTCGACAGCCTAGTGACCGCTTTCGCCTTGCCGGCCGGTGAACCTGTCACCCGCCGGCCGCAATGACAGGTCTACGCCGGTCCTGCCACTGCCTCGCCGTCGGCCGCCGGCCGGCCGGCCGCAGCGGTCGAGGCAGCTCAGGCCGGCACCGGTGTACGGGGACGGCCACGCCGTGCCCGCGTACCCGTCTTCGGCGACCCGGCCCCGGGCCCGGCCTCCGGCTCGGGGGCGACGTGCTCCCCGAAGGGCGAGCCGTCCCCCGGGGCGACGTGCTCCCCGAAGGGCGAGCCGTCCGCGTCGCCGCAGCTCGCGGCGCCGGTCTGCTCGTCGTCGTCGACATCGCCGGTGCGGTCGTCGTCGCCGTCGTCACCGGGCTCGGTCTCGTGCTCCGGGTACTCGCTCAGCTCGTCGTCACTGCCACCCGGCATCGGCTGCGGACCCGCGTCGTAGCGGGAGCCGGCGCCCGCCGTGCTCTCGGCAGCGAAGTCGAACTCGGCGTCGAAGGCGTGCCCCTCCCCCGCCGGAGCCTGGGCCGCCGGCACCGCGACGGTGGCCTCGCCGTGCACCCGGTTCTCGGTCTCGGCGTCCTCGACGGTGCTGGTCGTCGGGGCGGGCCGGTTGCGCATGAAGCGAGCCCGGCCGCGGGCAAGGTCGTGACCGACGGCGACCGCCTCGAGCTCGTAGACGGTGCGGTGGTTGCCCTCGTCGTCGGTCCAGTCGCGGGTGTAGAGGCGACCGACGACCACCACCGGGTCGCCGACCATCACCGAGGAGGCGACGCCCTCGGCGAGCTTGCGCCAGCAGTTGACCCGCACGCGCAGCGAGTTGCCGTCCACCCAGCGGCCGGTCTCGCGGTCGAGCCGGCGGGCGGTCGAGGCGACCTTGAAGTTGGCGACCAGGGCGTTGCTCTGGGCCGTCCGCCGCCACTGCGGGGCGGTCAGCACGTTGCCCACGATCGTCACATTGGTATCGAACATGGTCCCTCCATGGGGATTCGTCGGTTCATAGCGCCGAGCCTGCGCCGACCGCCCCCCTCCTGAGCACCGGCTGTCGCCGACGTTGTGGACAACGCGCGCCCCTGTGGAAAAAGACCTGATCAAGCCGTTGCCTGCTACGCCCACCGCCGGGGAGCACCGGCCGGCGCCGGAAACGGCGGGGTTCCCCGCGCCGACGCCAGCGCGTAGCGTCCGCGTCATGGAACCGGACGTTGTCATGGAACCGGACGTTCTCGGGCAGCCGTACGAACGGCGGACGATCGACCTGGCAAGTGACGACGAAGGCCCGGTGGTCGCCACCCTGGTCCGCCGGTTCGCCGAGCACCGCAGCGGCCGGGCGGTGCTCTACGTGCACGGCTTCGTCGACTACTTCTTCCAGACCCACCTGGCCGACTTCTTCACCGGCCGGGGGTTCGACTTCTACGCCCTGGACCTGCGCAAGTACGGCCGCAGCCTGCTCGCACACCAGACGCCGAACTTCTGCCTCGACGTCAGCGACTACCACCCCGAACTCGACGCCGCGATGGAGATCATCCGGGGCGAGGACGGGGCCCGGACCGTCCTGGTGATGGGGCACTCCACCGGCGGCCTGATCACCGCGCTCTGGGCGCACGAACGGCGCGACGCCGGACTCGTCGATGGTCTCTTCCTCAACAGCCCCTTCTTCGACTTCAACGCCCCCTGGGTGGTGCGCCGGCCGCTGGCCGGGGCGGTGTCGCGGCTGGGGCGCCGCTCGCCGTACCGGATCATCCCGTTCGGGATTTCGGACGTGTACGGCCAGAGCCTGCACGCCGACCACCGCGGCGAGTGGCGCTACGACCTGACGTGGAAGCCGCTGGCCGGTTTCCCGGTACGCGCCGGCTGGCTGGCGGCGATCCGGCGCGGGCAGGGCCGGCTGCGGGCGGGGCTGGACATCGACGTGCCGGTGTTGCTGGCCTGCTCGACCCGGACGTTCCGCGGCAAACGCTGGGAGCAGGGCGCGTCACTGGGCGACGCGATCCTCGACGTCGAGCACATGGTGCGCTGGGCACCCCGGCTCGGCCGGCACGTCACCCTGGTCCGCTTCGACGGTGGCATGCACGACCTGACGCTCTCCGGCCCGGAGGTGCGCGAGCAGGTCTTCACCGAGGCTGGCCGCTGGATCGACGCCTTCCTGCCCGCCCCGACCGCCCCCGACCCGGACCGCGCGGAGGTCCCGCTCCCCCGACAGGCCTGACCTGCCCGTACGCGGTCGGGTGGCCCGGCCGCTGGACAAGCGGCGGACGGCACTCGCAGCCGTACGCGGAAAAACCTAAGATGTGCGTGCCAGCGATATGTCCGCAGCAGCCCGGTCCACGGGTCGCGGCGGTAATCTGCTGGCGCGGCACGTCGCGCGCCCGTAGCTCAGCGGATAGAGCAGGAGCCTTCTAATCTCTTGGTCGTAGGTTCGATTCCTACCGGGCGCACCAACAAGAAGCCAGTTCACGGATCGGCTCGGGAAGCTGGTCGCGCTGCCATCGGCACTCACGCCGCCCGGCCTCGTCGCGCTCGGTCTCCGGTTGCCTGCATCATCTTGACCTCACCTCGGGTCCAGGCGCGGACGTGCTCGATGGCCCGGCGTGGTCGTGGGTCCCCGGGCCGGACGGCTTCGAACAAGTCGAGGACGTGCTCCGCGCAGACGCCACCCCGAGAGCCGGCAGGTGATGATCGGAGTCAGTGAGGTTTCCCCTCCACGCCAGTTCTCGGTCCGCTCAGTACACTCGCCGCGTGTCTGATGAGCCTTACGAATTTCTTGTGGAACGTCTGATCATGGCATTGGCCGCACAGCTTGGCGCTACGGAGCCGGCCGATCTTGCCCCTGAGGCAGCCGACGCGCTGTCCGATCTGAATAGGTCCGAAACGGATCTGATCTTCGGTCATGCCGGCCACCTTGCTCATTACGACCGCGGGGGGGGGGGGGGGGGGGGGGGGGGGGGGGGGGGGGGGGGCGGGGGGGGGGGGGGGGGGGGGGGCGG